>AKXM01000028.1 GCA_000277545.1 Enterobacter sp. Ag1
GAAACCCGGTGATCTAGCCATGGGCAGGTTGAAGGTTGGGTAACACTAACTGGAGGACCGAACCGACTAATGTTGAAAAATTAGCGGATGACTTGTGGCTGGGGGGGAAAGGCCAATCAAACCGGGAGATAGCTGGTTCTCCCCGAAAGCTATTTAGGTAGCGCCTCGTGAACTCATCTTCGGGGGTAGAGCACTGTTTC
>AKXM01000029.1 GCA_000277545.1 Enterobacter sp. Ag1
TCTCGCATGGGGAGACCCCACACTACCATCGGCGCTACGGCGTTTCACTTCTGAGTTCGGCATGGGGTCAGGTGGGACCACCGCGCTACTGCCGTCAGGCAAATTCTTTTCTACGTGCCGAACTTTAACCTAAAAAGTGGTGCTGATACCCAGAGTCGAACTGGGGACCTCACCCTTACCAAGGGTGCGCTCTACCAACTGAGCCATATCAGCACGCTTAATTTGATGCCTGGCAGTTCCCTACTCTCGCATGGGGAGACCCCACACTACCATCGGCGCTACGGCGTTTCACTTCTGAGTTCGGCATGGGGTCAGGTCGGACCACCGCGCTACGGCCGCCAGGCA
>AKXM01000030.1 GCA_000277545.1 Enterobacter sp. Ag1
GACTGGACTCGAACCAGTGACATACGGATTAACAGTCCGCCGTTCTACCGACTGAACTACAGAGGAATCGTGTGAACGGGGCGAATACTAACGGCGTGAGTCCGGGTTGTCAAAGGCTGTTTTGGTGAAATGCGTTTAACTGCCGATTAATCCAGCAAATCAATGAAAAAGGCCGCAAACGCGGCCTTTAATGGTTACTGCTTGCACAGCGGGCTAACGGGCTGCGTGGCGGCTTCAAGCCAATGACGCACCTCTTCGTTCACCCGCGGGGAGAGCATTTCCCGCACCTGCTGGTGGTAGTCGTCAAGCCAGGCAATGTCCTGCGGGCTGAGCAAATCAACGTCAACGGCGGACAGATCGATAGGGATCAGCGTCAGCGACGAGAACTTGCAGAAGCCAGGCCGGGAGGCAATGACCTCGACCTGGTTTTCGATGCGGATCCCGTGGCTGTCCGCCAGGTAATAACCCGGCTCAATGGTGAGGATGTTGCCCGGCAGCATCGGCCACGGGTTTACCTTCTTCGCCATGCGGTGCGGGTTTTCGTGGATCATCAGCCGGTGGCCGACGCCGTGCCCGGTGCCGTGGTCGTAGTCCAGTCCCAGCTCCCAGAGCGGAGCGCGGGCAAAGGCATCGAGCTGGTGGCCCTGAGTCCCCTGCGGGAACTGCAGCGAGATCAGCGCCAGGAAGCCTTTCAGCACGGCGGTGTAGTGCAGGCGGCGGGTCGCATCCAGCTCGCCAAAACTGAGCGTACGGGTGGCGTCCGTCGTGCCGTTGATATACTGCCCGCCGGAATCATTGAGGTAGAACTGCGCGGCGGTTAGGGCGAAGTTCGTTTCCGGCGAAGAGTGGTAGTGGCACATCGCGGCGTTGCTGCCCGCGGCAGAAATGGTGCTAAAGCTTTGCTCGGTAAAGGTGGAACCCTGCTGGCGGAAGCTCAGCTGTTTTTCCTGCGCCTCCAGCTCGGTGACCGGGTTACCTGCGGCTTCGCGGCGCGGCACTTCTCGGGTCAGCCAGGCAAGGAAATTCACCCAGGCCACGCCGTCTTCGATGTGGCTGTCGCGGTAGCCTGCCAGTTCGGTTTCGTTCTTATTGGCTTTGATTAGCGTGACAGGATCCGGCGCCCACAGCACGCTGCCTCCGCCTTGCTCCACGGCAAAGCGCACGGCGACCGGCGCAGAGTCCGCGTCGATGAGGGTATGTTTCCCGGTTGCCAACTGCTGGCAGCGGGCAAGGAATTCACTCATCGGGCGGAGCGTGATGCCGTTGAGCCAGGCTTTATCCAGCTTCCGCAGTTTTTCTTCCGCTACAAACCATTCAATGTCACCCCTGGCGCTCAACAGTGCGAAGGAGTGCGGCACCGGGCTCATTGGAATATCCGAGCCACGTACGTTCAGCAGCCAGGCGATATTGTCCGGCTGCGTCAGCGCCAGATAATCCGCCCCGGCTGTGCTCAGCACCTGGGCGATCCGCTCACGCTTTGACGCAGCGCTTTCGCCACTGATTTCATCCGGCATGGCGATGATTTCCCCGCAGGGTGCTGCCGGGCGATCGGGCCAGATTGCATCAAGCGGATCGTCATCTAACGCCACCAGATCGCAGCCGCTGGTACGCAGGCTTTCGTACTGGCTGTTGACCATCAGCAGCGGTTCGAAGGCGATGCGTTTACCTGCCGGAAGATTATCGCGGAGCCAAAGGTGCAGCGGCTCGTCGTGCAGATGATGAATCTCGAACTCTGCCAGATTCACCTGATGGCGAGCCTGAACCTGGTAGCGCCCGTCCACAAACAGCAGGGCGCGGTCAGCAAGCACTAGCGCCAGCCCGGCGGAACCGGTAAAGCCGCTGATAAACTCGAGTTTATTGTCATAAGGTGCACAGTATTCGCTCTGATGGGCGTCGGCGCGCGGCACGATGATCCCATCCAGCTTGCGCTCCCGGAGCAGCGCCCGCAGTGCGCCGAGTGATGAAGTGTGTGGCATCCAGCTTCCTTATTCTTTTTATTAACGGAACGGAGGTTCGTTGAAGGTACGCAGCTTGCGCGAGTGCAGCTTTTCACCTTCGGCACGCAGCAAATCAATGGCGCGAATGCCAATCTGCAGGTGCTCGGAAATCGCCCCTTCATAGAAACGGTTGGCCTGGCCTGGCAGCTTGATTTCGCCGTGCAGTGGTTTGTCTGAAACGCACAGCAGCGTGCCGTAAGGCACCCGGAAGCGATAACCCTGCGCGGCAATCGTCGCACTTTCCATATCGATAGCCACCGCGCGGCTGAGGTTGAAGCGCAGCGCAGAAGCTGAATAGCGCAGCTCCCAGTTGCGGTCATCGGTGGTGACCACCGTGCCGGTGCGCAGGCGCTGTTTCACTTCTTCGCCCGGCATACCGCTGACCTGCTTGGTGGCGTCATAAAGGGCGCGCTGCACCTCCGCGATGCTTGGAATAGGAATATCCGGCGGCAGCACCGCATCCAGTACGTGATCGTCACGCAGGTAGGCGTGAGCCAGCACGTAGTCGCCAATTTGCTGGCTTTCACGTAGGCCGCCGCAGTGGCCAATCATCAGCCAGGCATCCGGGCGCAGCACCGCGAGGTGGTCGCAGATGGTTTTGGCATTGGACGGGCCTACGCCGATGTTAATCAGCGTAATGCCGCTGCCGTTTTTATCGATCAGGTGCCAGGCTGGCATCTGGTGTTTCTTCCACGCCAGGTCGGAAATCGCCTCTTCCGGGGCTTCGGTTTCGGCGGTCAGCCAGGTGCCTCCGGCGCAGGACAGGGCGATATACGGGCTGTCCGGGTCGAGGATTTGCTGGCAGCCCCAGCGGACAAACTCGTCCACATAGCGGGTGTAGTTGGTGAACAGCACGAAGGGCTGGAAGTGCTCCACCGGCGTGCCGGTGTAGTGGCGCAGGCGAGCCAGCGAGAAATCCACGCGGCGGGCGTCAAAGTGCGACAGCGGCCAGGCTTCCGTCGGGTGGAACAGGCCGTCGGCAGTTTCATCGCCAATCTGCGACAGCTCGGTGGTTGGGAAATGGCGCGTCAGTCCGGCGCTCATCGTGCGGTCGAGGTTCAGGCCGTCAATCACGTATGGGTAAGGGATCTCATGCTGAGAAGGGCCAACCTCAATGTGCACGCCGTAGTCTTCACTCAGCAGGTTCAACTGTTCGTGCAGGTAGCTCTTAAACAGCGCGGGACGGGTCACCGTGGTGGTGTAGCTGCCGGAGTGGGTAAAGCGGGCATAGGAGCGGGTATTTTTCGGGCCACGGGGAACGCCGTCCCAGCTCACCCGCAGTTCGGGGTAGACAAACAGCCCGTCGGAACGCGCGTCTACGTCCGGCAGCGTGCCATGTTGGGTGTAGAGGGCAATCGCATCGCGAAGGGCGGTTACCGAACTTTCGTACAATGCTTCCAGCTTGTCCAGGGCTTCAGCAGGCGTCAGCCCCTGGCATACAACGTTATTATTCATTGATTCTCCTTTACCGGTTCTCGCCGGGTTAGTGTCTCAGTATGTCACGCCGGGCGAAGAACGGAAGCGGAAGACGGGAAGAGTTGCGAGCCTCATAAAAAATTCATCACAAAAAAATGAATACCCGCGCAGAGGCTGCCGATAACCCCATTGATACCCGAGCTTGATGGGATAACGACAATAACGATGAGGGGAACGACATGGGAATGTTAAAGAATTTTACCGTACGCCGGGTGCTGCTCACCGTGCTGGGGCTGTTCTGCCTGCTGTGGTCAGCCGTGGGCGTGTTTACCGTTTATTCGCTGGCGAAGCTGGGGGACGGCAACGCCGTTGACCATCAGCTGGTGTCGCAGATGACGATACTCAGCAAAGGCAACGACCAGTATTTTCGCTTTATTACGCGTCTTTCGCGGGTGATGGAGGCGAAGGCGGCGGGGGAAGCTGCCGATTTTAAGCCCGTGCAGGAAGCGCTGGATAACATGAAAAGCGAGCTTGAGCGTCTGAAGAGCGTTTCGCCTGGGCCAATGGATCCGGCCGTTTCCGCCGACGTGATCGAAAAATGGCAGCAGCTTTTAGATAACGGCGTGGCGGTGCAGATGCAGCTTGCCCGGCAGGGAAGCGCGTCGGATTATCGCCAGCAGGCCACCCAGGTCACGCCGCCGCTCAGCCGTGCCTTCGGAGCCAGCAGCAGCAAGTTTACCGCCGTGGCCGAAGAACGACTGGACCGGACGCGGGTTGCCGTGGACTCTCTGACTCGCCTGATGAAAATCACCGTGCTGGTGGCGATTGTGATTGGGCTGCTGATCCTGCTGTTTACCGATCGTTATCTGGTGAACCTGCTGGTGAAACCGCTGGACCGCATTCGGGATCATTTCTCGGTCATTGCGAAAGGCGACCTCAGCCATCCGGTGGAGGACTTTGGGCGGAACTGCGTCGGCAAACTGTTCCCGCTGCTGGCCGAGATGCAGGGCAGCCTGCGTGATGCGGTGAGCGCGATTCGCAGCGGCACGGAGAACATTTATCGTGGCTCGGCGGAGATCTCTTCCGGCAATAACGATCTCTCTTCACGCACCGAAGAACAGGCCGCCGCGCTGGAAGAAACCGCCGCCAGCATGGAGCAGCTCACGGCCACGGTTAAATTCAACGCCGAGAATGCGCGCCAGGCCAGCAGCATTGCGGAAAAAGCTTCACAAACCGCCAGCCGCAGCGGCAAGCTGGTGGGCGATGTGGTGGTCACGATGGAAGGGATCTCCGACAGCTCCCGCAAAATCAGTGAGATCACCAGCGTCATCAACAGCATTGCCTTCCAGACCAACATTCTGGCTCTAAACGCTGCCGTTGAGGCCGCCCGCGCAGGTGAACAGGGCAGAGGTTTTGCCGTGGTGGCGGGGGAAGTGCGCAACCTGGCCAGCCGCAGTGCGGGCGCGGCGAAAGAGATTGAAACGCTGATTGCCGACTCGGTAAACCGGGTGAACAGCGGCGCGGCGCTGGTCAACGAGGCAGGCAACACCATGAAAGAGGTGCTGAAGGCGGTGTCTGACACCACGCAAATTATGAAGCAGATTGCCTCGGCAACGGACGAGCAAAGCAAAGGTATTTCTCAGGTGAGCGTGGCGGTCAGCGAAATGGACAGCGTGACGCAGCAAAACGCCGCGCTGGTGGAGCAGATCTCGGCGGCGGCGGCGGCGCTCGAAGGCCAGACTGAAATGCTGCAAAAAGCGGTGGCGCGTTTCCGTCTGTCCGGGCGCGAAGAACACGCCGTGGTGGAAACGAAAGTCAAACCTCAGGCAAAAGCCGCAGCAGCCACCACGGCAGGAGATGACTGGGTCACGTTTTAAGTTTCGATAGCGGGCAGGGTGCGCATCGCGTTTTCGCAGCGCGCCTTGACCGCTTCGTGCAGCAGCCGCACCGTGGACGACAGTTGCTTACGGTGCGGGCAAATCAGATTCAGTGGAATGCTGTCCCCTTCATACTGCGGCAGCAGCAGCTTTAAACGGCCTGCCTGCACATCGTCGCTGACATCCAGCCAGGATTTGTAGGTAATACCTTCCCCTTTTACCGCCAGCCGGTGAATGACTTCCGCATCATCGCTCATCATTGAACCTTTCACCGCCACCTGCTGCATTTTGCCGCGTTGGCTGAACGACCAGCTATTGTGCACCCGCCCGCGAAGCACAAACGTCAGCGCATTGTGTTGGGCCAGGTCGGCAAGGGTTTGGGGTTCGCCATAGCGTGCCAGATAGGCGGGAGATGCAACCAGCACGCGGCGGTTTTCTGGCGCGACCGGCAGGGCTATGTAAGACGCATCATCGTTATTACCGTAGCGAAAAGCCACATCCACCGGATCTTTAAACACGTCGGTGATTCGATCGGAAAACAGAAGTTTCAGGCTTAGCGCCGGGTAAGTGCTGCGAAATTGCTGAAAAACATCCAACAGGAGATTTCGCCCAAGATCCGAAGGGACGGCGATTTGCAGCGTGCCGCGTACTTCGTCGCTGGGGGGCTGGATCTGTTCATACCCGGCATCCAGCGTCTGCAGCACCTGCTGGGCGTAAGGCAGCCAGGCTTCACCTTCGGGCGTCAGGCGCAGGCTGCGCGTTGAGCGGGCGAACAGGCGAATATTGAGGTTCTGCTCCAGGCGCTTAATGGCGGTGCTGACCTGGGCTGGCTGCAGCCCGGCTTCCCTGGCGGTATCGCTAAAACTGTTTAACGCCGCCGCCCTGACAAACAGCGCAAGGTCTTCCAGCCTGAGCATTTTCACTCTCCGAGTATAAGTGTTGTTTCCTGACGCCGGTTTTTCACCTGACGCGCTCCTTGTACCATGATTTTACTCAATTGATGAACCCATTACCTTATTGGAGCTGCTATGAAAGCTATTGCTATTACACGCGCCGCAAAAGACGGCAGCAATATTGATGCGCTGCAGGACATCACGCTGCCGAAGCCCGTTGCTCAGGGGCACGACATTCTGGTGGCGGTGAACGCTATTTCCGTGAACCCCGTTGATACCAAAGTTCGCAGTGGCTTTAGTAGCGAAACCCCTCGCGTACTGGGCTGGGACGCCGTGGGTACCGTTGTGGAAGTGGGGGAAGCCGTCACGCTGTTCAAGCCTGGCGATGCCGTGTGGTACGCCGGGTCGCTGACTCGCCCGGGCAGCAACAGTGAGTTTCAGCTGGTGGACGAACGCATTGCGGCACTTAAGCCTCAGTCCGTGGAAAATGCCGCTGCTGCCGCATTACCGCTGACGGCAATTACCGCGTGGGAAATGCTTTTCGACCGCCTGGGTATTCAGGAAAACGGCAGTGAAGATGCCGTGCTGTTGATTGTGGGCGCGGCCGGCGGCGTGGGCTCAATTCTGACCCAGCTTGCACGCAGGCTGACAAAAGCCACCGTGATTGGCACCGCCTCTCGCCCGGAAAGCCAAAAGTGGGTGAACGAACTCGGCGCCCACCACGTTATCGACCACAGCCAGCCTCTGACGGAAGAATTACAGCGTATTGGCGTGAAGCACGTTACGCACGTTGCCAGCCTGACCAATACCGAACAACATTATGCCCAGCTGATTGAGGCGCTCATCCCGCAGGGGAAATTTGCGCTAATTGATGATCCGACCGCGCTGGACGTTCGCGCCTTGAAGGCCAAAAGTATTTCGCTGCACTGGGAGTTTATGTTCACCCGTTCGATGTTCGTCACCAGCGATATTATTGAGCAGCATAATCTGCTGACGCGCGTGGCCACGCTTATCGACCAGGGCGTGTTAAGAACTACGCTCGGCGAACACTATGGCACAATCAACGCGGGCAACCTTCGCCGCGCCCATGCGCTGCTGGAAACCGGGCGTGCGGTGGGTAAAATTGTGCTGGAGGGATTCTGATATGGCAGCGACAGAAACCCTGACGATTATTGCCATGCTGAAGGCGAAAGCTGGCCAGCAGGAAAACCTGAAAGCCGCGTTGAAAGCGCTGGTCGCGCCGAGCCGCCTTGAGCCAGGCTGCCTCGACTACACCCTGTTTCAGCTTCAGCAAGAGCCGGATACGTTTTACGTTCGCGAGTCATGGCGCGGGCAGCAGGCGCTCGACCTGCACAATGCGCTGCCTCACTTCCAGGCCTTTGTGAAACAAATGGACGCCCTGCTGGCGGAACCGCTGAAGCTGGTACCGCTGGACGAAGTTGCCGTTTAACACTTTACTCGCGGCGGCCAGGCTGGCCGCTGCAAAACACAACGACTTATTCAGGAAAAATAATGAACATTGTTGATGCTGCCTCCCGGCGCTATGCCACGAAAGCTTTTGATGCGTCTAAAAAAATTGCCGCTGAAGACGTGGATAAAATCAAAAATCTGCTGCGCCTGAGCCCGTCGAGCACCAACTCGCAGCCGTGGCATTTCTTGCTGGTAAGCAGTGATGAAGGCAAGGCGCGTATTGCCAAAGCGACTACCGGGCCTTACGCGGCAAACGAGCCTAAAGTGCTGAATGCTTCACATGTCGTGGTGTTCTGCGCCAAAACAGCTTATGACGATGCGCACCTGCAAACATTGCTGCAAAAAGAGCAGGATGATGGGCGCTTTGCCACGGAACAGGCCAAAGAAGGGCAGCACAAAGGCCGCTCTTTCTATGCCAATAAACACCGGTTTGACCTGAAAGATGCGCAGCACTGGATGGAGAAGCAGGTTTACCTCAACCTCGGTACGCTGCTGCTGGGCGTTTCCACCCTGAACATTGATGCCGTGCCGATTGAAGGTTTTGATGCCGCCGCGCTGGACGCAGAGTTTGGCCTGCGCGAGAAGGGCCTGACCAGCGTGGTGATGGTGGCGCTGGGCTATCGCAGCGTGGAGGACTTTAACGCTGGACTGCCAAAGTCGCGCCTCGATTTCAGTCAGATCCTGACCGAAATCTAAGGCGTGATAATAACTTGATTTAACTTTTCCTGGCTGACGCAGGAATGGATATTAGGCCATTCCTGCGTTTATTCATCAAATCGGTGGCATTGAGGTGTGGCAAGCGAAGGGAAATGATCTATACTTTGTTCTCTTAATTCTACGGACGGCGATGGTTGTGAAGGACACGTATTATAATGACAGCAAAGTAAATTCATTAATTCAGCGCGAACTTGATGAATTTATTCTGGATTACAAACATACGACCTACGCGTATGCTGTGATGAATAAGAAAGACCCTTCCCAAATGCGTATTATTAATAACAATCCGCAATGGTTTAACATTTATCTCGAGAATAAATATCAATTTATTGACCCAGTGATTGTCCGGTCTCTCAGCACCCTGGAGGATTTTTCATGGGACAGCGGGATGATGGTCTCTTCCGGGTATACGCTAAAGCGTATTTTTGACGAAGGTTCACAGCACAATATTGTGCAAGGGCATACTTATCCGCTCCACGACTATGTGAACAATCTTGCGGTGCTTTCGCTGATTAGCCATCAGCCTTCAGATGTTAACCTCACTGAAAACCGTGAGGCGGCGATCGCTTTCTTTATCAAGCTGCACCAAAAAATGCTGAATTTATACAGCGATATTCGGCAGAAAAAGAATGTTTTCTTGTCACCGCGTGAGCAGCAAATTTTGCAATGGGTCTATACCGGAAAAACCTATGGCGAGATTGCGACTATCTTGTCCATTACCGAGCGCACGGTGAAATTCCACATGGGCAATGCCATGAAAAAGCTTGGCGTTAACAATGCGCGTCACGCGGTTAAACTAAGTATCGAACTCAGGCTGTTGGATCTGGGTGCCTGACCGACGAGGTTACAGGTTATTGAGCTGGGTGAGCGTCTCACGCAACCATGCGCTGTTTTTATCTTTATTAATAATATCTTCTATAACCTGTTGATTAGCAGGCATGTAAATATAATAAACCGCTTCGCCCTTTTCTGAGAGCCCCTTCTGCAGCACATCAACTTTCCAGTTGGCCTGACGGAAAATGGCGTACATTCCCCGACTTGTCACCGCGTGCATACCGGGATAGCCATTTTTCATGCAATACATAATCATCGCCAGAAATAATGCTTTACTGGCGGGTAGGGTGCGTAAATTACCTTCGTCACGACGATCTTTGTCGAGGAATAATCGGGTAATTTCACAGCATGGAATATCTTTTGGTAAACTAATGTTATTAAAATATTGATAAAATATTTCATCTGTCATTGTCGGATGTTTGGCATCAATAAAGCGTGCGCCGCAAAATAATTTACCTTCCAACATGCCCATTAAATAAGTTGTATTTGCGTTATCGAATTGATCTCTTTCCTGATTATCTTCACATTCCACTTTCCATTCGAGCCGTTCGTGAAATGTTTTTTTGCGTAACGCATACAATTCCCGGGCGAGACCGGGGTGTAAATCATTATGATTACTTATAAAAAATTCAATTGCAGAACACATCGCGTATCCCTGTATGTGGAGGTCCCCTGTACTTAAAGACAGCTTTTTTTTGCCTAAGGCCTTCTCTAAACTTAAAAAAATCCTGACCGGCCGCGCCAACACGCAAGCGGGTCAGGCGGTCAAAGACCTGAGCAACACCAAGGGAAATGTTCACAGATTATTATCTAGTACACCGATTTCCCGATGCACAAGATTGTAAGCACTTGTAATTTTACATTACAAAAAATAAAAATAAAGAAAATTAAGCCCCTGCATTTGCGGGGGCTTTTCTTTTATATCGATTAAGAAGCCTGCTCGTTCAATGCAGTTCCCTGCAATATGCTGCAATTCTCCGCGAAAATTTACTAACATAACGGCCTGCATGTGGGGTAAATATTTTATAACGCGGCGGGGCTGGGTTGCGTGAAAAGCGTACGGTATAACTGAATAGTAGCCGACTAATTTAAAAAGTGAACGGCTGATGCAGAGGAAAAATGAATTTTGTGAAGGAAAGAAAACTTTGTGAAAAATCAAAAGCAAAAAGCCCGCTTAAGTTTCCTTAAGCGGGCTTCTTAAATATGGCTCCTCTGACTGGACTCGAACCAGTGACATACGGATTAACAGTCCGCCGTTCTACCGACTGAACTACAGAGGAATCGTGTGAACGGGCCGCATATTAGCGAGGCCACACGGCCTTGTCAAAGCCTCCAAAGCGTCTTTTGTATCGTTTGCCGATAAAACAAGCAAAAATTGCCAGAAAACAGGCTCAGACATAACTTTACAGCACAAAGATTGCCAATCTTTCGCCAGCCGCTAAGATAAGCCGGGTTAAACAGTGAGGACCTGATGGTAAAACAGCGGCGTATAGGGATTTGGTTTCTTTGCCTGGCATGTGTTGTGGTACTGGTTTGTACCGCGCAGCGCATGGCGGGCCTGCACGCGTTGCAGATGGAAACCGCGGCCAGCGCCGTTGCTGCCCAGGCGGATAACCCGCAGGCTGACGCTGACTCGCCGGTCACGCCGTGCGAACTTAGCGCTAAATCATTATTGAGCGTGCCGCCAGTCTTGTTTGATGGGGCGTTGTTCGCACTTTGCCTGCTGCTTTCCTTACTGGCGCCCGTGCGTTCCACGCGAATGCCGTTTTCAGCTCCAAGAGCGACTTCACCTCCCACCCTCAGGGTACATCTTCGTTTCTGCGTCTTCCGTGAATGACAGACCGGCTGTTTCCGACAGTTAGTTAATCATTTATGGAGAAAAAACATGTTTATTCGCTTCAGGCAGGCGCTGCTGTGCCTGCTCATGCTTTGGTTGCCCGTGTCCTGGGCAGCAGAGTCAGGCTGGCTGCAATCGCCGGATAACGATCACGCCAGCGTCAGGCTGCGCGCAGATACCTCGGGCAGTAACGAAACGCGTCTTTTACTGGACGTGAAGCTCGAAAAAGGATGGAAAACCTACTGGCGATCCCCAGGGGAAGGCGGCGTTGCGCCAGCTATTGCCTGGCAGGGTGAGATGCCCAAAGTAGAGTGGTTCTGGCCGACGCCTGCGCGTTTTGACGTCGCTGGGATCACGACCCAGGGCTACCACGATCGGGTCACCATTCCGATGGTGTTTCACGGCCCGGTGCCGGTGACTATGCGCGGCGTGCTGACGCTTTCTACCTGCAGCAATGTCTGCCTGCTGACCGATTATTCCTTTAGCGTCACGCCTTCCGCGGCAGATGCTCAGTTTGCCCATGATTTCGCTCAGGCGATGGGGCAGGTGCCGGTTGAAAGCGGATTGACCGACTCGCTCAAAGCCGATTATCGCCCGGGAAGCCTGGTAATTAATGCCGTGCGTGCCGGAGGCTGGACAAGTCCGGGCCTTTATCTTGACCCGCCGGAAGAGGCCGATCTTGGTAAGCCTGCGTTCCGCATCGACGGCGACTCGCTGCAGGCCACCGTACCGGTCAGCGACAGTTGGGGAGAAGGTGCGCCAGATTTGCGAGGGAAATCAGTCACCCTGGTGCTGGCCGACAACGGCATTGCTCAGCAAAACACGCTCACCATTGGTTCAGCACCCGCCGCGGCAGGGGGAAATGATGCCTTCCCGCTTTGGCAGGCCGTGCTGATGGCGCTGGTGGGCGGCCTAATCCTTAACCTGATGCCGTGCGTACTTCCGGTTCTGGGCATGAAGCTGGGCTCTATTCTGCTGGTGCAGCAAAAAGATCGGGGCCTGGTGCGCCGCCAGTTTTTAGCCTCGGTGGCGGGGATCATCGCTTCATTTATGGCGCTGGCGCTGCTGATGACCGTCCTGCGGCTGACCAACCAGGCGCTGGGCTGGGGCATTCAGTTCCAGAACCCGTGGTTCATCGGTTTTATGACGCTGGTGATGCTGGTGTTCAGCGCGAACCTGTTCGGCCTGTTTGAATTCAGGCTCTCTTCCAATATGAACACCCGGCTGGCAACGCAGGGCGGCAATGGCATGGCCGGGCATTTCTGGCAGGGCGCTTTCGCCACGCTGCTGGCGACGCCGTGTAGCGCGCCTTTCCTCGGCACGGCGGTGGCGGTGGCGCTCACGGCTTCTTACCCGGTGCTGTGGGGGCTGTTCCTGGCCTTAGGGCTGGGGATGAGTCTGCCGTGGCTGCTGATAGCGCTCCGTCCCGGTCTGGCGATGCGTTTGCCCCGCCCGGGCAAGTGGATGACCTGGCTGCGCCGCGTGCTTGGCCTGCTGATGTTAGGTTCGGCGATTTGGCTGGCAAGCCTGCTGCTGGTGCATTTCGGTGTTTCGATTAGCAAACCAGCGCAGGAAAATATCGCCTGGCAGCCGCTCAGCGAGCAGGCGATTCAGGACGCGCTGGCGCAGCATAAGCGCGTTTTTATTGATGTCACCGCTGACTGGTGCATTACCTGTAAAGCCAACAAATACAACGTGCTCAGCAAAGAGGACGTGCAGGCGGCACTGCAGGCACCGGATGTGGTTGCCCTGCGCGGCGACTGGACGCTGCCGTCCCAGCAAATCACTGACTTTTTGAGAAGCCGCGGCCAGGTTGCCGTGCCGTTCAACCAAATTTATGGCCCAGGCCTGCCGGAAGGCAAAGTGCTGCCGACGCTGCTCTCTCGCGATTCGGTGCTGACAACCCTGGATGATGCCAAAGGAGCGAAACCATGAAATACGCTTTTATTCTAATCCTCTCGCTGTTCTCCGGCCTGGCGCTGGCGGCAAAAGAAGTCCCCGCGCCGTTTTCCGCCGATCAACAAAAGCAGCTGGAAGTGCTGATTGAACAGGCGCTGTTTAACGATCCGGCCAGTCCGCGATTTGGTGCTAAAAAGCCCGTGTTAACCCTCGTGAATTTCACCGATTACAACTGCCCGTACTGCAAACAGCTCGATCCGATGCTGGAAAAAATTGTGGAGAAATACCCGGATGTGGCGGTGATCGTGAAGCCGCTGCCGTTTAAAGGGGAAAGCTCCGTGCTGTCGGCGCGTACTGTCCTGACGACCTGGCGCCAGCATCCAGATCAGTTCCTGGCGCTGCATGAAAAACTGATGCAGAAGAAGGGCTATCACGATGCGGCGAGCATTGCGGCTGCGGTTGAAAAGAGCGGGGCAACGCCGGTCACCCCGGATGAAAAAAGCATGGAAACCTTAAGCACCAACCTTCAGTTAGCGCGTATCGTGGGCGTGCAGGGCACACCAGCCACCATTATTGGTGATGAAATGATCCCTGGGGCGGTTCCGTGGGAAACGCTGGAAGAGGTAGTAAAAGAAAAACTGGCGGCTGCCCATGGCAAGTAAGCTGCGGCGCTGGCTGCGGGAAGGCTTAATTCTGCTGATTTTGCTGGCGGGGGTGATGCTGGTGATGGACTGGTGGCGCGCGCCCCAGTCCCCAGTGGCTTTTGATGCCACGCCGCTGCACACGCTGGACGGGCAGGATGTCACGCTCGGCGCGCTGAGTGCGGAACGCCCGCTGCTGGTCTATTTCTGGGCCAGCTGGTGCGCAGTTTGCCGTTTTACCACGCCGGACGTGGCGAAGCTGCAGGCTGAAGGGCAGAACGTGATAACCATTGCGCTTCGCTCAGGTAATGAACGCGAGGTTTCCCGCTGGCTGGCGCGTAAAGGCGTCCAGTTCCCGGTGGTCAATGATGCCGATGGCGCCATTTCCCGCAGCTGGCAAATTGGCGTCACGCCGACATTCGTCATCGTCGATAAAGGCCAGGTCGTGTCCACTACCAGCGGCTGGACGAGCTACTGGGGAATGAAAATTCGCCTGTGGTGGGCCGGCGTGTGATTCATCGTGCCGGCTTATCACCGGCACGCAGTTTTTTCCTGAAATGCACCATCGCGGTGCATTTGTACCTCTTATGGGGCATAAGCAAGCCTCCTGTTTCGTTAATCCTCGTGGGGGCTTTATCAGTTTCTCTTATTATCCAGCCTGTTATCTCGTTTGCGCCGTAAACGAAAAATGTGGCAAGCATATTGCAAAACCTTTTACGACATCACAGCCATGACTGGCACTGGCATTCCGTAATAGGGGGCAAAATGAATTTAAGACGACTGAAGTACTTCGTAAAAATTGTTGATATTGGCAGCCTGACCCAGGCCGCAGAAGTACTGCACATCGCACAGCCGGCGCTCAGCCAGCAGGTTGCCACTCTGGAAGGGGAGCTGGATCAGCAGCTATTGATCCGCACCAAACGCGGCGTCACGCCGACGGAAGCCGGGAAGATTTTGTATGCCCACGCGCGGACGATTCTGCGCCAGTGTGAGCAGGCTCAGCTGGCGGTGAATAACGTGGGCCAGACTATGCAAGGCCTCGTCTCGATTGGTCTTGCGCCGGGGATGGCGGCGTCCTCTATTACCATGCCGCTGCTGCAGGCCGTGCGTGCCGAACTGCCGGATGTGCAGGTGTATTTGCATGAGAATAGCGGTTCACAGCTGAATGACAAACTGCTCAGCGGACAGCTTGATATGGCCGTGCTGTATGACCGCACGCCAACGGCGGGGCTGACCAGCCAGCCGCTGCTCAAAGAGGATTTGTTCCTCGTGGGCACCCGTGACTGTCCGGGTAACAGCGTTGATTTGTCGGACGTTGCCGCCATGAATCTTTTCCTGCCCCGCGACTACAGCGCGGTTCGCAAGCGCGTGGATGAGGCTTTCTCCCTGCGCCGCCTGACGGCAAAAATTATCGGCGAGATCGAATCTATTTCGACCTTAACTGCGGCTATTGCCAGCGGTATGGGCGTGACCGTGCTGCCGGAATCCGCCGCGCGTTCACTTGCCGACTCAGCCGGTGGCTGGATGGCACGCATTACCAGCCCGTCGTTAAATTTACCGCTGTCGCTGAACCTGTCCGCACGTTTACCGCTTTCACCTCAGGCCCAGGCGGTAAAAGAAATTCTTATGTCTCTGGTCACCCGCCCGGCGCTGGAAAATCGCGAACTGATGCTGGTGGGCTAACTCCGCTTATTACTAAATGGAATAGGTTGCTGGTTTTTATTATTTGTCCCGCCGGGGCTGTGACTTTAACAATGGTGTAAAGAACAGTCACGATCCCGGGGGCGATGTGAATTTTCAGCAACTAAAAATAATCCGCGAGGCGGCGCGACGGGACTACAATCTCACCGAAGTCGCCAATATGCTTTTCACCTCTCAGTCTGGCGTCAGCCGCCATATTCGCGAGCTGGAAGAAGAGCTGGGGATTGAAATATTCATCCGCCGCGGCAAACGGTTATTAGGTATGACCGAACCGGGTAAAGCCCTGTTGGTGATTGCCGAACGTATTCTCAACGAAGCCAGCAACGTGCGTCGCCTGGCGGATCTTTTTACCAACGACACCAGCGGTGTCCTGACTATCGCCACCACCCACACACAGGCTCGCTATAGCCTACCGGTGGTGATCAAAGCCTTCCGCGCCTTATTCCCTGAAGTTCGCCTCGAGCTGATTCAGGGCACGCCTCAGGAAATCGAATCGCTGCTGCACAGCGGCGCGGCGGATATTGGCATCGCCAGCGAACGTCTGAGCACCGATCCTCTGGTGGTGGCCTACCCGTGGTTCCGCTGGTATCACAGCCTGCTGGTTCCGCAGGGACATCCGTTAATTCATACCAGCCCGCTCACGCTGGACGATATCAGTCGCTGGCCGCTGATCACTTACCGGCAGGGTATCACCGGGCGTTCTCGTATAGACGAAGCGTTTGCCCGGCGTGGTTTAACGGCTGATGTTGTGCTTAGCGCGCAGGATTCCGACGTGGTTAAAACCTACGTTGAACTCGGCCTGGGTATTGGGCTGGTGGCCGACCAGGCCAGTGGGGAAGAAGGGAGCCTGGTGCGGCTGGACACTCGCCACCTGTTTGACGCGAACACCGTCTGGCTCGGGATCCGCCGTGGGCAACTGCAGCGGAACTATGTCTGGCGCTTTATTGAGCTGTGTAACCCTGAGCTGTCGGTCGAGGAAATTAAGCGCCTGGCACTGGAGCCAGAAGAACCCGCCATCGATTATCAAATCTGATATTTCCCTGCCCTGAAAAGGGTAATTCAGTATTGTTAATGAAATATTAAATAATTAAATAAACCGGTGCGGGGTGAATTTATATTTACCTCGCGCTTGCTGTATTTAAAAAAATAGTGTTTGGCAAAGTATGGTTCCCCTAAAAATAGAATAAAAAAACGTTCCTTATCGCAAATCATCGATCAATCGCAAATCAATTAATAGCTTTCAGCTATCCATCTGGCCTGACCATAAGAAAAAACCGATCAAATTCATAAAGTTAATCTGAATATATCCGATAAGCCTGTACGAGGTGCTTCCATCCCTTTGTGCTATTTATTCTCTGTTGTTTAGGCGGCAGAGGATTTTGCGCATTCATAAAAATACGCTTCTCAAGGGAGAAAAAATGTCACTACATGATGTAAAAATTCGCAGCAAGTTAACGCTGACTATTGCTATTTTTATTGTGCTGATGGTCTTCAGCTCAGGGCTTTCTTTACTTAGCCTGAGCAGAGCAAATACCGGCATTCAAACCATTGTTAACGATGATTACCCGACGACCGTTAAAGCCAACGATCTGATTGATAGTTTCCAGGAGTTCGTGAATACGCAGCAGCTGATGCTGCTGGATGAAGCCGGTGTATTTCGTCAGAAGTCGGAAAAACACCTTGCGGAGATCAGTGCGCATATTACAGCGCTGCTGGCGGACCTGAACAAATCCAGTACCGACGCTGCGTCACAAAAAGCGCTGCGGGAGCTGGCCGATATTCGTAAACAGTATCTGGACTCGCGTTTCCGTATTTTACAGGCGGTGCAACAAAACGATCGCGCCGCCGCGCTGCAGGAAATGATGGCCACCACCATCCAGATTCAGGAAAAATATAAAGATAAGGTGCAAGAGCTTATCGTTATCCAGAATCAAAAAATGTCCGCTGCTGGCCAGCAGGTTGATAAAGATTACCACTCTAACCGGCTGGTCACTGTGCTTCTGACTTTGCTGAGTATCGCCCTGGGTAGCCTCATCGGTATGTTTGTGGTGCGCTCTATTACTCGCCCGCTGGTTCGCGCCGTTGAATTTGCCGGGGCGATTGCTGAAGGCGACCTTACGGGCAGCATCACGGTTACCCATAAAGATGAAACAGGCGAACTGCTGCAGGCGCTGATGAGCATGAAAGTCCGCCTGCAAGAGATTGTCCATCAGGTTCAGCAGGGATCGGAAACTATCTCTTCTGCCGCCGCGCAAATTGTCGCCGGGAACCAGGATCTTGCGGCTCGCACCGAAGAGCAGGCCAGCTCCGTAGAGGAAACGGCGGCTTCCATGGAGCAGATCACCTCCACGGTGAAAAACACCTTTGACCACACCAACGAGGCAACCAAGCTCTCTTCCGAAGCCGCAACGGTGGTGAAAAACAACGGCCAGATGATGTCTCAGGTCACCAGCAAAATGCGCGTGATTAATGAAACCTCCAACCGTATGTCAGACATCATTAACCTCATCGACTCCATCGCGTTCCAGACTAACATTCTGGCGCTGAATGCGGCGGTAGAAGCGGCTCGTGCCGGGGAGCATGGCCGTGGTTTTGCCGTGGTTGCCGGGGAAGTTCGCCAGCTGGCGCAAAAAAGTGCTTCATCTGCGAGCGAGATCAGAAGCCTGATTGAGAACTCAACCACCCAGACTCGCGAGGGCATGGGGCTGGTGGAAAAAGCGAATGCCCAGATTGCCGGTATGATCGAAAACGTGCAGGAAATGAACACCATCCTCGGGGAGATCAAACAGGCCAGTCAGGAGCAAACCGACGGCATTTCCCAGATCAACAGCGCCATTGGTATGATTGATTCCACCACCCAGCAAAACTCCGCGCTGGTGGAAGAATCGGTTGCCGCCGCGGCATCTCTGAATGACCAGGCGAAGCAGCTGCGTGACCTGGTGCGGGTGTTCCGCCTGCAGTAATTCAGCTTTCCTTCTCAAAGCCAGCGTTAGCTGGCTTTTTTCATTTCTACGCACGGTTTTTATCTCCGGCATGACAATGCTGCTTATTATTGTTATGTTATAACATATCAATAATAGCTGCGCAGTCAGTAAGGAGTTGCAATGTCATCGTTAACACAGGCCCACAATCGGCCAAAGAAACTGCCCGTTACCGTGCTGTCCGGTTTTTTGGGTGCCGGTAAAACCACTTTGCTGAATCATATTTTAAATAACCGGGAAGGGCGGCGGGTGGCGGTGATCGTCAACGATATGTCCGAGGTGAATATTGACGCTGCGCTGGTGCGTGAGGGCGGTTCAAGCCTGACGCGCACCGATGAAAAGCTGGTGGAGATGAGCAACGGCTGCATTTGCTGCACCCTGCGTGAAGATCTGCTGGTGGAAATCAGCCAGCTTGCCCGGGAAGGGCGTTTTGATAACCTGGTCATCGAATCTACCGGTATATCCGAACCGCTGCCCGTGGCGGAAACGTTCACCTTTGTGGACGATAAGGGGGAAAGCCTGTCCGATATCGCCCGGCTCGACACCATGGTGACGGTGGTGGACGGCTTTAACTTCCTTCGGGATTATGAATCCTACGACAGCATTCAGTCTCGCGGCGAGTCCATGGGCGAAGGGGACGAGCGCACCGTGGTCGACCTGCTGATTGACCAGATAGAATTTTGCGACGTGCTTGTACTTAACAAAACGGATCTTATCGGCGACGCGGAGAAACGCCGCCTGATGTCCGTGCTGCATTCCCTTAACCCACGCGCAAAAATCATCACTTCGGCGTTTAGCCAGGTTAGCCTTGATCAGGTTCTGGATACCGGGCTGTTTGACTTCGATGCCGCCGCTCAGGCGCCGGGCTGGCTAAAAGAGCTGCGCGGCGAACATACGCCGGAAACCGAAGAATACGGCATTCGTAATTTTGTTTTTCGTGCCCGGCGCCCCTTCCACCCGGCGCGTTTCCAGATGGTGACCGACGGCGGTCTGAAAGGCGTGATTCGCTCCAAAGGCTTTTTCTGGCTGGCAAGTCGCCCTCAGCATGCCGGATCCTGGTCCCACGCGGGCGGCGTGATGCGCCAGGGGCTGGCAGGGATGTGGTGGGCCAGCATTCCCCGTGAACAGTGGCCGCAGGATGCCGACAGCCTCCGGCACATTTTAAAGCACTGGGAAGACGGTATTGGCGATGCGCGCCAGGAGATTGTTTTCATCGGCATTGATATGGACGAGGCGAGCCTGCGCGAGAAGCTGGAGTATGCCTTGCTCACCGATGCCGAAATGGCAGAAGGGCCTAAAGCCTGGGCACGGTATTACGATCCGATTGATGCCTGGTTCGACTGACTGAAGCCCGGCTGCCCGTTGACAGGCAACCGGGCAACCTGGCCTAGTGCAGCTCTACGGCGTAGTTATCCACCGGGGTGATTTTCTTGATCAGCTTGTTATCAAACAGGAACTGTTCGTAGGCCTGGTAGCGGGCGCGGTCGAGTTTAGCCGGGTCAGTTGCAAACAGCGGCAGGCTTGCCTGCCAGGCCTGCTTATTCAGCTCGGTATTCAGCTCCGCATGGGCTTTGGCAAAGGCCTGCCAGGTTTCCTGCGGATGTGCCTGCAGGTACTCGTTGCCTTTTTTCAGCGCGGCGAAGAATTTTTTGATCTTCGGTTCATTCGCCGTTTTACGATTCGCCACAAAAATCAGCTCATCGTAGGCGGGGACGCCGTAGTCCTCGACGTTAAACACCACCGGGGGTTTACCCTGAAGCTTCAGCTCGATCGCTTCGATATTGCGGTAGCCGCCGATCACCGCATCCACCTGGCCCGCCAGCAGGGCGCTGGTGAGCTGGAAGTTGACGTTGATGAGCTTCATCTCTTCCGGTTTGACGTGCTCATGCTCAAGCAGGGTGGCAAGCGTCGCCTGCTCGATACCGCTGACGGAATAGCCGATTTTTTTGCCTTTAAGATCCGCTGGTGATTTGATGGTCTGATCCAGCGTCATCACCGTATTCAGCGGGGTGTTAATCAGCGTCCCGACGCGCACCAGCGGCAGCCCCTGATCGGCAAAGAAATGCAGCTGTGGTTGGTAGGTAATGGCCAGATCGGCCTGCCCGGCGGCAACCAGGCGCGGCGGCAACGCCGGGTCAGACGGCGGGATGATCTTCACGTCCAGCCCTTCGGCCTTAAAAGCGCCAATTTGTTCGGCCACCATAATGGGCGCGTGATCGGGATTAATGTACCAGTCCAGCACCAGGGTCAGCTTTTCAGCGGCGGAGGCCTGAGCGGCAAAGGCGGCGGTGAGCAGCAGGCCACACAGCGTTTTTTTCATCTTCTTAATTCCTTAATTAAGGCGGTTATTCGTTGTTTTCAGGCGACCAGACAATCAGCTGCCGCAGCAGGGCATCGACCGCCAGCCAAAGCAGAACGGTCATCAGGACTAAAATAAACAGCGCGGCAAAGCAGACGTCGGTTTGCATGCGGGCGTTGGCGTTCAGCATGACGTAGCCCAGCCCTTCGGCAGAGCCCACCCATTCGCCAATAATTGCCCCGATGGGGGCGACGGCGGCGGCCATGCGCAGCCCCGAGCCAAAAGCAGGCAGCGCCGCCATCAGCCGGACGTGCCTCAGCTGCGCCCAGCGTGAAGCCCCCATCGTGCGGGCCAGATCCAGATAGTCGTTATTCACCCGGCGCAGTCCGTCAAAGAACGACGACACCACCGGGAAGAAAATCACCAGCACCGCCATCGCCACCTTGGCGCTCATGCCAAAGCCGAACCACAGCACCAGCAGCGGTGCGAGGGCAAACACCGGGATTGCCTGACTGGTGAGTACCAGCGGCATCAGCCAGCGCTGGAGGCGGGGGGAAAACATCATGCCCAGCGCCAGGCCTGCACCGAGGAGTACGCCCAGAATTAGCCCGCTGATAATCTCTGAGGCGGTGACCAGCGTGTGCCAGGCGAGATAATCGCGGCCATCCCATAACACCAGTGCCACCGAAGCGGGAGAGGGCAAAAGAAAGGCGGGAATATTGCCGAGGGTAAGCAGATACCAAAGTAGCAGCAGCCCGGCAAAGACGGTCAGCCCGCGGCGCAGGCGTGTAGCAGGGGTGTCTGAAGTCAGCTTCATTCGGCGGCCCTGATCAACTGTTGCAGCAGCCCGGCCTGGCTTTGGAGTAGATCTACATCGTCCGGCGCGCGGGGCGGCTGCCCGGCAATAACATGCGTATCGTCGATGCCCGCAGGCCAGCGGGAGAGCACCAGCAGGCGGTGGCTGAGCCGACAGGCTTCCATCGGATCGTGAGTGATCAGCAGCACGGTATTTTTTGCCAGCAGCCTGGCCGCCAGGTCCTGAATGGCCGTGCGGGTGATGGCATCCAGCGCCGAAAACGGCTCATCCATCAGCACTATCGGGCGCTTTTCGTAAAGCGTTCTGGCGATGGCGGCACGTTGCCTCATCCCGCCCGATAGCGAAGCTGGCAGGGCTTTGGCATAGCCTGCCAGCCCGACCTGCTCAATCAAATGTTCCGTCCATTGTCTGTCGACCGCTTCACCACGCAGGCGAGCTCCGAGGGCCACGTTCTGCTCAATGCTGAGCCACGGGTAGAGCAAATCTTTCTGCCCCATCCAGGCGATACGCCCGGCAACCGGCAGACCGTCGCTGCAGGTCACGCTTCCGCCACTGGCCTGCGCCAGCCCGGCGATAATCTTTAGCAGGCTGGTTTTACCGGCCCCGCTCGCGCCCAGCAGGGCAACGAAGCTGCTGCCGGGAATATCAAAATTCAGCCGCTCAAAAATGGTCTGCTGGCCAAAGCGCAGGCTGAGATCGCGCACCTGAATGCCCGGCGAAGTCGCGCTGTCGGTCATGAGGCATTCAGCCCCATCTGCCAGAACGCGGATTCAAGCTGCGTCGCGGTGGTAAAAATCTGTGATAGCTCTGAGAAGCGGCTTTCCGCGCCACGCTGGTGGCCTACGTTTTCGAGCAACTGCACAGCGGCCCGCACGCCGGTGAGGTAGCCTTCATCGCCATAGTTACGGATCCAGTTCGCGTAGGGATTGCCTGCCATCACCGTGTCGGGGCTATGCAGCAGGCCAAGGCCGATTTCTGCATATCCGGCCACGCAGGGCAGCAGCGCAGCCAGCAGATCGAGCGCGTCGCCTGAATGGCCAATATCCAGCACGTAACGGGTGTAATTCATGGTTTCTGGCGCTTCCGCCTCGGCCACTATTTGCGCTTCGTCCAGGCCCCAGCTTCGACAGTAAGCCACATGGAGCGGCAGCTCGGAGACAATGGCATTCAGCGATGCGGTTGCGGTGCGCATTTCCGGCAGCGTGCGAAGCTTGCTGACCAGCAGGGCGTAGGCGCGGGCAAAATGAATCAGGAAAAGATAATCCTGGGTCAGATAGCGCTTGAATGCGGCTTCAGGCAGCGTGCCGACAGCAAGCTGCTGCAGAAAAGGGTGATCGACGTAATCCTGCCAGTGCTGGCCGGCCTGCTCGCGCAGTCGTCCGTAAAGACCGTTTTCGAAAAGTGGGGTGTACATGGGACCTCCTGGGTAAGTGGAGATCCGGGCGCGCAGAGGTATGAACAGACAATAACAGAGCTGTGATTGCCGACCGTCCCTTCGCTGGCATGACCCAGATCAGGTTCAAAGGGTTCGGCTTACGCCATCTCAGCCCATACAGGACACCCCTCGGAGGTGCCTGTTATACGACATTTACTTTTTGATTACAATCGCCGGGCGCTGTGTCTGATCTTGCTGAAAGCGACGATCCGTTTAGTGCGGTATCGCAATATTTTGCTGGCACACGGGGCGGGAATTTTGTCACTGTAGGCCGGTTACCTACGAGTCTAAGGATGATATCCGATGAAAAAGATTGGCTTTCTCTCGTTTGGCCACTGGTCGCCTGCCGCCCAGTCCGGCACGCGCTCTGCGGCGGATACGCTGCTGCAGTCCATCGATCTTGCCGTTGCTGCAGAAGAGCTTGGCGCGGACGGCGCTTACTTCCGCGTGCACCATTTTGCTCGTCAGCTAAGCTCGCCTTTCCCGCTGCTGGCGGCCATTGGGGCAAAAACTAAACGTATTGAAATCGGCACCGGCGTGATCGATATGCGCTATGAAAACCCGCTTTACATGGTGGAAGATGCGGGCGCCGCGGACTTGATTGCCGGGGGCCGCCTGCAGCTTGGAATCAGCCGTGGCTCGCCGGAGCAGGTGATCGACGGCTGGCGCTATTTTGGCTATGTGCCGGGCGAAGGAGAGACCGAAGCCGATATGGCGCGCCGTCATACCGAAGTGTTCCTCGAGGCGCTGAAAGGGGACGGTTTTGCCGAACCTAACCCGCAGCCGATGTTTCCTAATCCGCCGGGGTTGCTGCGTCTGGAGCCGTTTTCTGCCGGGCTGCGGGAGCGAATCTGGTGGGGAGCCAGCTCCAACGCGACCTCGGAGTGGGCCGCGAAGTTAGGGATGAACCTGCAAAGCTCCACGCTGAAAACCGATGAATCCGGCGAGCCGTTTCATATCCAGCAGGCGAAGCAAATCCGTGCTTATCGGGCCGCGTGGAAAGAGGCGGGCCATACGCGTGAGCCGCGCGTTTCCGTCAGCCGCAGCATCTTCGCGTTAATGGACCAGCGCGACCGCAACTACTTCGGCGGCAGCGGCAAAGAAGGCGATCAGGTTGGCTACATCGAGCCACAAACCCGGGCCATTTTCGGCCGCAGCTATGCCGCTGAACCGGAACTGCTCATTAAGCAACTGGCGCAGGATGAAGCGATTGCTGAAGCCGACACGCTGCTGTTAACCGTGCCAAACCAGCTGGGCGTGGATTATAACGCGCACGTCATCGAATCTATTCTGAAGCACGTTGCACCAGAGTTGGGCTGGCGCTAAATAAAACAGGGAAAAGGTCATGCTATGAGCGAGGATTTTTACTGGATTAATGAGCCAAAAGTCTGGCAAGAAGGCGACGGCGGGCTGACGGTTGTCACCGATGAACAAACCGACTTCTGGCGCAAAACATGGTACGGGTTTGAGCGTTTCTCCGGCCATTTTTATGGCTGCATCGTGCGGGGGGATTTTACTTTCCAGGTGAAGGTCAAAGCTGAATTTAGCGCACTCTACGACCAGGCCGGCATCATGCTGCTGGGGGATGAATCCCACTGGCTAAAAGCGGGCATCGAGTTTAACGACGACGCGCCTGCTATTGGCAGCGTGCTGACGCAGGGCCATTCCGACTGGGCAACCGGCGTCTTTCCCGGTCAAGCAAATCTGTTCTGGATGCGCCTGACCCGAAAAGGGGACAGCCTGCGGCTGCAGTATTCCGTTGACGGCAAAAGCTGGCCGCTGCTGAGACTGGCGCATTTCCCCGGATTCGACGCATGCAGGGTAGGCGTGATGTGCTGCACCCCGCAGCGTGGCGGGCTGGCGGTGAACTTCGAAGAAATGATGCTGAGTGCCGCGCTGGATAAAGGACTGCACGATTTAAGTTAATCAGCCGTTTAGTCGGGCGGCGCCCCGCCAGACATTTGCCAGGCAGGGTTTCTCCTGGCGGGGACAAAGCCGGTAAAGGGGCAAATGTTTTTCCGTTGGGCATTGAAAATAAAGTGCAAACGCTTCGCGCTTCATTCAGCCCGGTATAATTCGTAGTATATTGTGAGTATTGATGGTTATCAGGTGCTCTTCATGTCTTACTCCATCGGCGAATTTGCCCGGCTCTGCGGGATAAACGCCACCACGCTCCGTGCCTGGCAGCGTCGTTACGGCCTGCTCAAGCCGATGCGAACCGATGGCGGTCATCGGCAGTACAGCGACGAAGATATCCAGCAGGCGCTTAACATTCTCGACTGGGTGAAAAAAGGGGTGCCGGTCAGCCAGGTTAAGCCGCTGCTGGCCCGGCCTGAAATGCGCCGGGCGAACAACTGGCTTGGCCTGCAGGAGAGTATGTTGCAGCGGCTGAATGAGGGGAAAATCGAATCTCTTCGCCAGCTTCTCTACGATGCAGGCCGGGAATATCCGCGCGCGGAACTGGTGACGGAAGTGTTGCGCCCGCTGCGCAGTAAAGTCTCGGCTAACGTACCGGCCATCATGACCCTGCGCGAAATTCTCGACGGCATCATTATCGCCTACACCTCGTTTTGCCTTGAAGGGGATAAAAGAGCGCCCGGTGACAACTGCCTGATTACCGGCTGGCATCTGAGTGACCCCTGCGAAATCTGGCTGGAGGCGCTCAGGCGAACCGGCCAGGGACACCGCATCGACGTGCTTCCCGTTCCGCCTGCCGTCCTGGCCCCGGAAATCTTTCCCGATCGAAAATGGCTGCTGGTCACCTCCGGTAAGCTGACGGCGACACGTAAAAAGCAGCTTGAACTCTGGCAGCAGCAGGGTGCTATGTTCGAGGTCATTCCCCTCTAGGCTCGTTTTCCCCTCCACAATATCCTCCTCCAGCGGCCCGCTGAAAACGCGGTGGGCCGAGCTGTGCTATCAAAAAATGAAAATCTACCGCATCGTTTAACTTTTTGTAAATAATTGAAATTGTTAATTTTTTAAAAATATCACAATCAAAACTTGGACAAATATAAGTATTTGTGCAAGTTTTAATTATACGATAACGTTAGGTGCTTCACCGCGAGGGTGAAACTCATGGGCACAACGCCAACCGCCATTCATCGCTTTGTTGATTATTACGCCGGGCTGGACAAGCAGTCGCCCTCGGCGCTGGCCGGGCTTTACGCCTCCGATGCCATACTCATCGATCCGTTTGGCGAGCATCGCGGGTTGCCTGAGATCCAGCGCTACTTCGCCCACCTGCTGGCCAGCGTGGTGTACTGCCGTTTTGCTATCGATCCCCCGCTATATGATGAGGCGCGTTTTGCCGTCGGTTGGACAATGCACTGGTCTCACCCGAAGGTCTCCGGTGGAAAAGGGCTGTCCTTGCCTGGCTGTTCGGTGGTTGATCTCAAGAACGACCTGATTATTCGCCAGCGCGACTACTACGATGCCGGAGAAATGCTGTACGAACATCTGCCCCTGCTGGGTTGGGCGGTTCGCAGCGTGAAAAGAAGGGTGCGCCCATGATGACTGTCCTTATTACGGGCGCAAGCTCCGGCATCGGCGCCGGGCTGGCAAAATCCTGGGCCGATGAGGGCCATCGCGTCATTGCCTGCGGCAGAGATGCGGCGCGGCTGGCAACCTTGCAGCAGCACAGTTCAAACATCGCGGTACGCCAGTTCGATATGACCGACCGGGATGCCAGCCGCGAAGCGCTGGCCGACTGCCGGGCGGATCTGGTTATCCTTTGCGCGGGAACCTGTGAGTATCTGGATCACGGCCAGGTGGATGCCGCGCTGGTTGAGCGGTTGATGGCGACCAATTTTCTTGGGCCGGTCAACTGCCTGGCCGCGCTTCAACCTCGGCTTGTTGCCGGCAACCGCGTCGTGCTGGTCAGTTCGATGGCCCACTGGTTGCCATTTCCACGGGCAGAAGCCTATGGCGCTTCGAAAGCCGCGCTGACCTGGTTTGCCAATAGCCTGCGCCTGGACTGGGAGCCGAAAGGGATTGCCGTCACGGTGGTTTCACCGGGCTTTGTGGACACACCGTTAACTCAAAAAAACGATTTTTCCATGCCTGGCCGGGTAAGCGTTGATGCTGCGGTGAGGGCGATTCGCCGTGGCCTGGCTAAAGGCCGCGATGACATTGCTTTCCCGACGGGATTCGGCCTGGTGATGCGCCTGCTGGCGGGGTTACCCGTAGGTCTACAGCGCCTCTTTTTGCGCAGGATGGTTCGCGCATGAACATCGCTATTATCGGCGGCGGTATCGCCGGGCTGACCTGCGCCTGGCGGCTCGCCGGACATCATCAGGTCACCCTCTTTGAGGCGGGTTCCAGCGTGGGAGGCCACACTGCCACCGTGGATGTTGCTACGCCGCAGGGAACCTATGCCATAGACACCGGGTTTATTGTCTATAACGACAGGACTTATCCGCGGTTTATGGGCCTGCTGAGCGAGCTTGGCATCCGTGGGCAAAAAACGCAGATGAGTTTTTCGGTGCATAACCCGCAAAACGGGCTGGAATATAACGGCCACACATTTAGCTCGCTGTTCGCCCAGCGTCGCAACCTTTTTAACCCGTCATTTTGGGGACTGTTAAAAGAGATTGTCCGTTTTAACCGGCAGGCAAAAGCCGCGCTGGCGGGAGAGATTGATGCCCTGGCGACGTTGCAGGATTTCCTTGCTCAGCAGCAGTTCAGCGCCTTTTTTGCACGTCACTACATTTTGCCCATGGGGGCTGCTATCTGGTCCTCGTCGCTGGAAGAGATGCGCCGTTTTCCTCTGGCGCTGTTTCTGCGCTTCTTTGAGCACCATGGCCTGCTGGATATTACTCAGCGTCCCCAGTGGTACGTGGTACCCGGTGGTTCTCGGGAATACATCCGGGCGATGCTGGCACAGCTGGGTGAAAGGCTGACCGTGCATCTCAACTCGCCGGTGCAGTGCGTTGTCCGTCATCATGACGGCGTTAACATCCAACTGGAACACGCAAGCCAGGCGTTCGATCAGGTGATTTTTGCCTGCCACTCGGCTCAGGCGCTGGCGATGATTGAGCACCCCACTCAGGCCGAGCACGAAGTGTTGGGCGATATTGGCTGGCAGCGTAACGAGGTGGTGTTACACAGCGATCGCCGCTGGCTGCCGGTGCGCGAACGCGCCTGGGCAAGCTGGAACTATCGCTTGAGTTCGCAGGAGCGGGCCAGCGCCTGCGTCACTTACAACATGAACATTCTGCAAGGGTTGCCGAAAGAAGCGCCGCTGTTTTGCGTGACGCTTAACCCGGAAACGCCCATCGATTCCCGCTTCGTCTGGCAGCGGTTTGTTTATGAGCACCCGCTCTTTAACCCTCAAAGCTGGCGTGCGCAGGCGCGTCGCGGCGAGATTAACGGCCACCAGCGAAGCTGGTTCTGTGGTGCCTACTGGTACAACGGTTTTCATGAAGATGGCGTGCACAGTGCGCTGGATGTGGTGCAAGGCATTGCGGCCGGAGGAGGGCAATAAGATGAACAGTTGCCTTTATGAGGGGATCTTGCGCCACCGCCGCCTTCAGCCTAAAACGCACCACTTTACCTATCGTGTGTTCATGGCCTGGCTTGATTTAGACGAGCTTGATGCGCTGCCGGGGATTGGCATTCGCCGTAACTGCTTCGCCGCTGCCGCTTTCCACGATGCGGATTACCCGCTGGGTACGCCGCTCAAAGAGAAAGTCCTTGCGCGGGTGAAAGACCTGACAGGGGAGCAGCCTGCAGGGCGAGTTATACTTCTGACCCAGCTGCGCTACTACGGCTTCCACTTTAACCCGGTCAACTTTTACTACTGTTATGCCGGCGACAACAGCCTGCGCTGGGTGCTTGCCGAGGTGCGTAATACTCCCTGGAACGAGCGCCATTACTATGCCGTGGATGGACAGACGTCACGTCCGATTGAAAAAGCCTTCCACGTTTCGCCGTTTAACCCGATGGACATGGTGTACCACTGGCGTTTTAACCCCCCCGGCAAAACGCTGCACATGCATATTGAAAATCATCAGGCCTCGAAAGTGTTTGATGCCACGCTGTTGCTGCGCCGTCAGGCCCTGACGCGCAAAAATCTGACGTCCATGCTGCTGCGTTTCCCGGCGATGACGTTAAAAACTGCGGTCGCCATTTACTGGCAGGCGCTGCGGCTGTGGCTCAAACGTGTGCCTGTTTACAATCATCCGGCCAGCAGGAGTGAACGTTCATGACCAGTCCCGCCTTTGCGCTTGAACCTGATGTGCCGCGCAGCGTCCGCATCGCACGCTGGCTGTTGTTTCGCTTGTTGAGCGGTATAGAGCAAGGGTCTGTCACCGTGCGTGAAGGATCGCAGACCTTCCATTTTGGTGATGCAGCCGCCTCACTTAGCGCCGGGGTGCAGGTTATCTCCCCGAGAGTTTACTGGCGAGTGCTCACCGGCGGGAGCCTGGCAGCCGCCGAAGCCTGGATGGACGGTGACTGGGAGAGCGAAGAGTTAACCCCGTTACTGCAAATTCTGGCGCTAAACGGGCGTGTTTTAGGGCGGCTGGAAAACGGTTTCCGCCTGCTGGGTAAACCCGTGGAGCGTTTTCGCCACTGGACGCGGCGTAATCGCCGGGAGCAGGCGCGGGAAAACATCGCCGCACATTATGATTTGGGCAATACCTTTTATTCGCTATTTCTCGATCAAGAACTGCTCTACTCCAGCGCGCTGTTTGCCTCTGAGGAGCAGGATCTGGTTCAAGCCCAGCGTGCAAAAATGGCGCGCCTGTGTGAACAGCTGACGTTAAAGGCAAGCGATCATCTGCTGGAGATTGGCACCGGCTGGGGGGCGATGGCGGAGTACGCCGCGTCTCACTATGGCTGCCGGGTTACCACCACCACGCTGTCCCAGGAGCAATACGACTGGGCGAAGGCACGCATCGCTCGTGCGGGACTGCAGGACAGAGTCGAAGTGCTGCTTTGCGATTATCGGGATTTGACCGGGCAATATGACAAGCTGGTTTCGATAGAGATGATCGAGGCAGTAGGGCAGCGCTATCTGCCCGCGTTCTTCCGCACCTGCCAGGCACGCCTGCGCCCGGGAGGAAAAATGGCGATTCAGGCCATCACCATTCAGGACCAGCGCTACCGGGACTACAGCAAAAGCGTCGACTTTATCCAGCGCTACATATTTCCCGGCGGTTTCTTACCCAGCGTTACGGTGATGAGCGACCTGATGACCCGCCACACCGACTTTGTGGTGCGTAACTTGTTTGATATGGGCCCCGATTATGCCCGCACGCTGGCGCACTGGCGGCAGCGTTTTATTCATGCCTGGCAGGAGATTGAGGCGCTGGGGTTTGACGCCCGCTTCCGCCGGATGTGGCTTTATTACTTCGGCTACTGTGAGGCCGGATTCAACGCCCGCACCATCAGCGTGGTGCAGCTGACCGCAGAGCGGGTATGAAACGCTATCTGCAAGTTTGTCTGCTGCTGTGTCTGAGCGCGCTTTCGTCAGCGGCCCACGCTGCCGACTGGCTTAGCTGGCGTAAAGTGGGAGACGCGACCCTGACCTGGGGGCCGTTTACCGTCTATACCTCTCAGCTGCGCACGCCGGATGGGCGCTATCAGGGGCTGAAGCAAGATCAGGCGTTGATCATTACCTATAAGCGCGATATCGACCGCCAGGCGCTGGTGGATGCCACCCGCGAGCAGTGGCAGGCGCAGGGTATCCTGGCGAGCGAACCGCGAAGTGAGGCCTGGCTGCGGATGCTGCAAACGCTTTGGCCGGATGTCACCACAGATGCGCAGCTGGCTTTTGTCCTGACTGACGGGCAGGGCCAGTTCTGGTATCGCGCCTCTGCGGCGCAAAAAAGCTTTACGCCACTAGGGCCGCGCCAGACTGCTGATTTCAGTACGCGCTTTCTGGCCATCTGGCTGGGACCCCGAACGCAATACCCTGAGCTGCGCCAGCAGCTGACCGGAGGTGAAAAATGAAACGCATACTGTTACTCACTCTGGGGATGCTGATGCTGTTGGCTGGCTGTAGCACCGAGATTACTGATTATCGTCACCAGCAGCCTACGCTAGACATCTTCCATTATTTCCAGGGCAAAACTGAGGCGTGGGGCATGGTGCAGGATCGCAGCGGGAAACAGCTGCGCCGCTTTCACGTTGAGGTCGACGGCAATGTTGTGGGGGACACCCTGACGCTGAATGAACATTTCCTCTATGACGATGGGGAACAGCAGCAGCGGGTGTGGCGCATCCGCCGCGTCAGCGCGGAACGCTTCGAGGGTACGGCCGGGGATATCGACGGCGTGGCGACGGGCCAGGCCGCAGGCAACGCTTTTAACTGGCGCTACAGCATGAATGTTAAAGCCAACGGCAGCACCTGGCTGCTGCACTTTGACGACTGGATGTACCTCCAGGACGACAAACATATCTTCAATAAAACCGAGATGAAAAAATTCGGGGTTACCGTAGGCACAGTCACGCTGTTCTTCACCCGAAAAATTTAGTCAGAGAGGATAAAGCGATGAGCACCAAACCTGTGATTGGGATCAGCGGCTGTTTAACCGGTTCTGCCGTGCGATTTGATGGCGGGCACAAGCGAATGGCCTTTGTCATGGAGGAACTGGCGCAGAGCGTGACCTTCAAACCGGTCTGCCCGGAAATGGCGATTGGTCTGCCTGTTCCCCGGCCCGCTCTGCGCCTGGTGAAACTGGGCGAAGGGGAGATCAGAATGCGTTTTAGCCAGGCGCCGCATGACGACGTCACGGAGAAAATGGCTGATTTCGCCACAAACTACGTCTCGGGTCTGGATGGGCTGGCTGGATTTATCGTTTGTGCTAAATCGCCGAGCTGCGGGATGGAACGTGTCAGGCTGTACGACGTGAAGGGCAACCCTGGCCGCAAGGAGGGCGTGGGGACGTTCACCCAGGCGTTGCTGGAGACATTCCCCTGGCTGCCGGTGGAAGAAGATGGTCGCCTGCACGATCCGATGCTGAGGGAAAACTTTGTGGAGCGCGTTTTCGCGCTGCATGAACTGAACACGCTGCGGGCTAACGGCCTGAGCCGCCGCGCGTTACTCGATTTCCATAGTCGGTACAAACTTCAACTGCTGGCGCACCATCAGGCGGGCTACCGCGAGATTGGCCCTTTCGTCGCCTCGATGCATGAGTGGGACGAGCTCGACAGCTTCTTTGTGGCCTACCGTGAGAAGCTGATGGCAATCCTTAAAACGCCCGCCTCGCGGAAGAATCACACCAATGTGTTGATGCATATTCAGGGGTATTTTCGTCCCAGGCTGAATACTCGCCAGCGCGGTGAGCTGCGGGATGTGATCCTGCATTATCGCGACGGGTTGTTGCCGATCCTGGCGCCTCTGACGTTGCTGAAACATTATCTGGCGGAGTACCCGGATCGCTATCTGCTGACGCAGAATTACTTTAATCCTTATCCGGATTATTTAGCGCTGCGGCTCGGCGTAAATTAACCGACCAAATGAAGGAGGCCGAACCTGCATTCGGTCTCCGGTCTAACGCTTCGGCTGCAACTCATAAATCCACGCGGTGACGGTGCGGCCATCAGGCGTGGTGACCTCGACTTCTACCCGGTCGTATCCGTCTTCAAATTCATCCAGCATCGGCCAGTGCTCGCTCAGGTTTTGGGATAAAAACAGATAGCCGTGAACCTCCGGGCCATTTTTATCCAGCACGATGCCGGGGAAGTCGGCGGCAGCGCCCCAGCCGCGTTGGTAGAAAGTGCCGCGCACATAGCCCGGCAGCCACTCGCCGCCGATGTTTTCCATAATGTGGACGTTAACGTGCCCGGGACGAAGCGTGCCGTAAACAAACAGTGATTCCATTTTTCCTCAACGCGTAAAGCCGCTAAATCAGGACCAGAGCAGGGGATTCAACATACGGCGTATTGCGGCGGCTGGCAACGGGAAAGCAGGGGGATTAATTCAAGGGATGCATGCTGATGAAAATCGTCGGCATCCTGGTACTGTTCAGAGGCTGTGTCGTGATAGTTACTCCGTTTATTTAAACCCTGGCCAAGAACATAAACATCACCCGTTGCTGGAGATACAGCTTCCGGTAACATGAACTGACCCCGGAACTGCTGGCAACAATGGATCAATCCTCGTTTACGGCGGAACTGCTGGCCGGAATGAATGATGAAACGCGAATGCTCATCTCTGACCAGCAGGAATATTGTCGCCAGTATCCTGTTAATACCATATATCGTAGCAACCTTATCAGAGAGTGCGGAACAGTTCGGGCTGCCTACAACGGAAAACAGATCAAAATTTCAGGCGGCAGAAAGGTTAAGGTTAGAAGGTGATGAAATTGAAAAAAATTGAATTAACGGGAGTTGCTGATGTGGATCATAAATCGTATATAGCGATTGCTTAGGCTTAATCCTTATATGATTATTTCTCACCCCCAAGAATTTAGCCTGGGCAATATTCTAATTCGATGTATCTTTTGGGACTTGTAAAGGGATAGTAATTACAATTAGTTGTTAGATTTATGATGATTAGGGAGATTGTCATGTCAAAATATCACGAGCCTATGTTGCTACACCCCTCTCGATTATTTTCATCTGTCGGGACCTGCGGTACCAATGCTTCTGAAGATGTAAAAAATATCCAGAAAATGATGCTGGATGCTGGTTATCAGCAAGCTACAGGGAGACATCTACGTATAAATGGGCAGTGTGGTCAGCAAACCATAGAGGCTATTCGTTGGTATCAGCGTTTGCTGAACATGCATCCGTCTGGATTAGTTCATCCAGTGGACAGTGCATTTATGGTGGCGCTTGAGAATGCTGCTCCGGGCTGGCGACCAAGACACCAGCATGGACCATTAAGGGTAATGGAAGGGCAGATCACTTTTGATGCGGAGGGCGCTGATTATGTTACCGCTGTGGCACCGTTCAGACAGCACCGAACGCCTTACTTTTCGAGGATACTTCACTGGCCGACTGATGTTTCGTCCGGTGTTACTCTGGGGCGCGGCTATGATATGGGAAATCGTTCCACTGGCGAAGTCTTTGCAACATTGCGTGGAGCAGGATTGGAAGAGTATAAGGCAAGGCTTTGTTCCAGAGCTGCCGGGCTTAAGGGGAGGCTAGCAGGTGAGTTTGTGAAGGTGTACGGGCCATTAGTGGGAGAAATCACCCATCAGCAGCAAATCAGGCTCTTTGAAATTGCGTACAGAGAAAAGCTCGAATATACAAGGGGCGTCTATAGCCGGGTATCAAGGCGAATACCTGATGCTCCAGCATGGCAAAGTTTTGAACAACGGATAAGAGATGTTTTGGTTGATATATTTTTCCAAGGGGTGGAGAATGCTGAAGCATTATTCAGAGCGGCAATAAAAGGAAAGTCCGCCCTAATTGAACTTATCCGAGCATCATCTATTTATATGTCATATGAAAGCAACAGGAAAAGGTTAAGGTATTTGAAATGAAAGAAAAAATATTTTCATTAATAGTGGTGATGATGTTTTCCTTGCCTTCCTATGCGGGGTTGTCAACCGGAAATGAAAGAGACGCCTGTTTTAAAGAGCATAAGGAAATTGCTGATGCATATAATTGTCTCTATCAAAAACGGGTAGAGAGTGATAATCAGTTAGATGTTTTGATATCTGAAATCAGTAAAAAAATTATATCCAACTATGATTATCCCACAGAGAAACCTGATAGTTCTGATGAAACTGTTGGCTCCGTATATAATAAATATTTTTTAGATTCTCAGAAAGCCTGGATGACTTACAAGAAAAATCTTTGTCTCGGTGTGGCAAGTTCAATCGGGGAGGCGGCGCGTGATTATCAATCATATAAAGATCAGTGTGAGATAAACCTGAACAAGCTTCATATAGAAGAACTTCATATCATGGATTTACCTCCTGCCAAGTAAACATACAGGGGAGCATATTCGGGGTCAGGGTCACTACACTGAAAGAGCGTGTTTTATCACGCCTGGCCTTTAGCTCTTTAACCTCTGCCTGTTTCTTTGCATTAGGTCAATGCCCTGAGCAAAGAGTCTTTTAGCTTCATCACGGCGCTGCCTTGCATCAGCAAGTGAAACAGCAGGGTAGACACCTATAGAGAAGATTTTTTGCTTCCCGTCGAAGCGGTAAGCATTTGCCAGTATTTGGAACCTTTAGGGCTAACGCGAAGGAACATACCAAAGCCATCGGTCAGCTTGTATTACTTATCAAGGGGTTTGGCGTTTTTTACTTTAGTATCAGGAAGTGGCATAACGGCATACCCCGCTTGTTGGTAAAAACGCAATCGAACTACCATTACCTACATATTTACCAGCTAATAGGTATGGCTTCGGGTGGTTTTTAGTGAACGAGGGTGAACCTGAAGAAGGGGATAACCAACTGATAGAAATGCAGAAAGCAGACGTCAGTGAACGTCTGCTCCCTTAAATATGGCTCCTCTGACTGGACTCGAACCAGTGACATACGGATTAACAGTCCGCCGTTCTACCGACTGAACTACAGAGGAATCGTGTGAACGGGGCGAATATTAGCGTCGGCCATAAAACCTGTCAACAGTAAAAGTAACGCATTAATTCATATGGTTAAATTTACGCCTCGTTGCTGATTTAATGCACCGTATTTCCGGCAGTGCCGGGGGAGTTTTCACGCTCAACCAGGCGCTGGAGCGGATCCTGCCCATAGAACTGGCAAAAACGCTGGTAAAGCGAGGCGAAACGCGGCGTGAACAGCTGTGGCGCGCTGAAGAAATATTCGGAAAGCACGGCAAAACATTCAGCTGGATCGGTGGCGGCATAGGCGTCGATGCTGGCGGCATTTTCGCCCACCATGTCGATTTCATCCTGAATGCTGTCCATCGCGGCGTGGAGGTCGTGTTCCCAACCGGCCACATCCCGCAAAGCAATTAACGGTACGCCGCTGGCGCGGTCGCCGTTGCGGCTGTCCAGCTTGTGGGCAACTTCGTGAATAATCAGGTTAAAGCCGGAGGCATCGAAGGAGTCCTGCACGTCCAGCCAGTTAAGCACGATAGGGCCCTGCTGCCAGCTTTGCCCGGACTGCACCACCCGCTGGCTATGCACCAGGCCGAAGTCGTCCTGCCATTCGTCATCCACAATAAACGGCGCAGGGTAGAGCAAGATTTCGTGGAAACCGTCCAGCCATTCAATGCCCAGTTCCAGCACCGGCAGGCAGAACAGAAGTGCAATACGTGTGCACTTCAAATCATCCAGCTCAAAACCCTGCAGCGGAACCAGCCGTTTTTGCTGTAAAAAACGGTCCGCAAGGCCAATTAATTTCTGCTGCTCGGTTTCACTGAGTGATGCCAGCACGGGAATGGCTAACGCTTGCTCCCACGGTAACGCGGGGGCGGCGCTTGAATCGGTTGCTTTCCAGGGCCACTTAATCATGTTACTTGCTCGCAAAGTCATCGTTTGAACTGAAACGAAAGAACCCAGACTGTTAAAATGCCGCATAACCTGGCATGATGGCAACCACCAGAACGGAGAGATGCCGGAGCGGCTGAACGGACCGGTCTCGAAAACCGGAGTAGGGGTAACTCTACCGGGGGTTCAAATCCCCCTCTCTCCGCCAATTATTCAAGCACTTATCGCATTTCATTTCAGTGACCAATCTCTCGCTCCCGCAATACAGGTAACCTTATGTGTGACAGTAACGCCTGGCATCGGCTGCGATTTCCCTGTTGTTGAAATACCGCCGCGCATTAAGTTCTATACTCTCCCGAGGATTTTGTACAACGGGAAAAAAATATGCTTAATACTTACGTTATCCTTGCCATCTCTATATGTGCAGAAACGCTGGCGACCACCATGATGAAAGCCTCTGACGGGTTCAGCCGTCTGGTTCCCAGCGTGGTGGTGGTTGTGGGCTACGCAATTTCATTCTATGGCCTCTCCCAAGTGGTGAAGACCATGAATATTGGTATCGCCTATGCGATCTGGGCGGGGATGGGAATATTCCTGGTTTCGGTGATGTCATTTCTGTTTTATAAACAAAAACTCGATCTTCCGGCTATCGCAGGCATGTTGTTTATTGCCGTGGGCATCATGATTATTCAGCTTTTCTCAAAGTCTGTTACCCACTGACCGCCGTTAATAACGGCTATTCCCCGGCCTTACTGTTGTCGCGCCACTTGAAGGTGACGCGCTGATACCATGGCTCGGGGACAGGGTGAACAATGCTGCGTAGTGCTCTGGCGTAATCCATCACCAGCCCTGGAGTCCAGGCCATAGAAGTGGCACGTTTACGCACCTGGGCGGCTATCCAGAGCTCGGGCATCGCGAGCGTTCTGAGTATGGACAACCAGCTTCGCGTATGTTTTGAAAGCACGCCATCCAGCGACGCTTCAAGAGCGTAAGCTACGCTGCTCGAGCAATTACGGTAGGTGAGGTTGTAAGTTTTTGTCAGCTTGTAGGCACTCCAGAAACGCTGTAAGGCTTTGCCATTGTAATGATGGAAATAGATCTTGCGATCTGACTGGCACCACTCTGCGGATTCAGTGGCATAGTCAGGCTGATACGTTCCCGGCACATCATTATCGCGTGTGGCCTTAAGCGTATTCAAAAACTCGGCTGGCGACCTATCAATGTCTTCTGCAGGATAAAGGCTGATGTAAAGATCAGGTGGGACTTCAAGCGCGGCGTGGCCCGTTGATATAACACCTTCGGAGTCTACTGCGGCGATATAGCGATTGATGACCGGCCGTGGAATTGTTGACGCGCTGGCTGTACCTTCCGGGGTCCAGATATGTACGGTTAGCGGTTCACGAAAATCAACGTTCGCGGGTTCGGCGAGGTTAGGCTTGATATTCGTGCCTTTTTTCACTTCAACACCTATTCCTGCAGGCACTAAAAGGTCGAAGACCGAGATACCTTCTCGCAGCCTTGCAACGCGAAGTGCAAGACGTACGGTATGGATCCCGCTGAAAATCATCAGTGTTCCCAGGAAGAACGATACCGTAGCTTTATAATGCGTAGGCCAGGGGCTGAACATAAAAAAGGCGAACATAATTTGAGCTAAACCGGTGATCAGGGTGCCCTTCCAGTGGGGGAAACGTACAATCCACGCCGAGAAAATAACGAACAGGCCAATGACGAAATAAGCAAAACCAAACACGATGGCCAGCAGCAAATTGCTGTAGGGCTGGTTGGATAAGATAAGCAGCGAGACGAAACAAAAAATCCCCCCCTTAAAGTAAAGCACGGCTTTTTGCGCTCCGACTCCGCCGGAAGCGATGCTCAGCGTTACCAGACTTTCCAGCAGCAAAAGCAGGCCAAAAAAGCGCAACGGGAAATAGGTCACGCCGTCCAGACCGTCCAGGAAAATAGCCAGTCCGAGCAGGCTCCAAAGACTCCCCAGCAGGATCAGATATTTAACCCTTGAGCGCATAAAGTCGACGCCGAACAGTAACAACGCAATCTGAATCACAAGTTTGTCTCTCCTTAAAAAGTGCTCACGTCCGTGTTTAGATAGCCAGATCGTAATGGCTGACCTGCCAGTTTCCGACAATAATGCTTGTCCCGCCGTTGGACATAGCAACGCCGCCGCTGTCAACCAGCGTGAGCCATTCATCCTCATTCACCTTGATACGAAATATCAGGGGTTTGCTTTTGTTCGGAACAGGGGAGAGCCAATGCTGCCGAAGTTTTTCCCGATCTGAGGGATGTACCTGCGCCAGGACTCGCTCGATGGTGTCGAACGCTTGGGGCGAAGTTGAACCCAGGAGTGAAGAGAGATCGTTTTCCCAGTTGAAAATACCGGTTTCAGGCTCCAGTCGATAAAGTATGCCATTACCCGCCAGTCGGCCAGTGTCCGGATTGAAACGCGTCGTAGAGCGGCTTAACACTCGCACAAAGACGACCAGTAAGGCGGTCGCAGAGAGATAGCTCAGCGCCAGCAGCAGGGATTCGGTGAAGCTAAGGCCGTGGAGAAAGAAGGGCCCCTGATGCTGGTCGGTAAAGTGGATAACAATCGCCCCCAGTGTCAGCAGGCCAATCGAGCCTCCACGATTCCCCCAGACCAGGGAAAGCATTAGCGTCAGCACAATCGGTAAGCAAGAAAGGGCAAAATAGAGCGCGGCGGCTTCGGTTCTGAGCCAGGTCCCGCTGTAGTCGAAAATAAACACCGTTGCGGCACAAATCAGCAGTAACAGCGCCAGACCTGTCAGACGGGAAGACCAGGTAAGAGCGGCCTGGAGGCCACGCTTATTCACGAAGCCCATGACGACGGTCGTTGCGAAGAAAATCCCGGTCACGTCGGCAACGAATCCATTCCAGATGGTCTTTGTTATCGGCTGGTCGGTGAAATACGCGTAGCCTCCGCCGACGATTAGCGCATCGAACAGGCTGACAATAAAGGTGGCGCAGATCCACAGCAGGATGACGTGCAGGTCGTCATTGGGCCGAGAGAAACGGCGTACCAGCCACGCAATAAGCACGTTGGCAGGCATCGCCAGCAGCGAATAACCCAGCGTGGTTAAAAAAAGAGGCAGGCTGTGCCAGGCTTCGTCCTGCAGGATGCTTGCTACCGCGAAGATAAGGATAAGAGCAGGGTAGTCACGCCAGCGGGCAGACAATAAAGCCGCTACGGCAACGCCCGATGGGAACCAGACAATCGCTATTGCGGAGTTCGGGTCGTCAAATTTTAGCGAGATAAGCCCGGACAGATAATAGACCAGCCCCCACAAAAGCAGGATAGCGGTTTGCTGCAGCCAGGAAGGGAAATACGTTTTCATTTCTCGTCCATTTTTGATTCAGGAATGCGCGCAGCATTCCGCTGTCGGGCGTTATTTTACGTAAAGGCTAACAACCCTTGGCTGAAAACACAAAATAGGGCCATTTACTAGACTTCAGACTGCATGCCGCGCATCGACTTTCTCTGCTGAGAAAATAGCCCTGACGTTAGCCGCTGAAGGTTGTATTTGCCCTTCATGTTGATGATTGTCTTCTATATCTTGCTCGTGGGTCTGCCCATGCGATCCGGTTTCTGCCACGATGCTTTGCTTATAAAGATCGGGGCGTTCTTCGGCTCCCGGGCATACGCAGTGGGAAGCGGGAGAGGGGATCAAAGCGGTACGCAGAGATTCCCGAAGTTCGCGTTGCACCCATTTCATGGCCTGATTTGGCATCGCTGAGACGGACATTTTCCCTGCCAAAATACAGGGCTTCACGTTCCAGACCATCAATAAAATATCCTTGCGGGTCCCTGCATCGGTCGAATGATAAATTTTCGCGGATGTCAGGTGCGAGCTGGCCTGATCTTCCCAGCTATAAACCAGCAGGGCAGCAGTATCACTTCGGTCATTCAGCGGCTTTACCGTGGGTTTAAAAATGCCGATGACAATCAGTGCGGCCAGCATACTAAGCAGTAAGCCACTGCACAATAACAGCAGGCGTTGGCTGTTTTTATTAAGTAAAAATAAGCGTGTTTTGAACCCGGACATCCCAACCAACTCCAGGGCTGAATCGGTCGTTTCCAACAAGAAAATGCCCCTCATCCAACCCGAATTTAATAAGCGAAACAGCAAAACCTTTATGTAAAAATTAGATTAATTTACTGTGAATAAAATGCTCTGAAAGCAGAGGGTTATTACTATTAATCCTCCACGATCATCCTCCTTAAGAGTAAATAATGGCTCAACGATAAGGAATAAACCCAGAATTATACTGGTTATTTGCCGCTGCCCTTTACTTTCCTGGAGTTAATGATTTAAATGGTGATGTATTTAAGTGGGATGTTCTGTTGGTTTGCTGTTGATTGGCATAAATTATCTGTTTTTCCCTGCAGACGCTACGCAGCGATCAAGCGCTCATCCACTGGCGCAGGTTTTCCAGCATCGCCATGCACTTTTGCAGCTGCTCTTCGGCAACAAACTCATCGGGCTTGTGCCCCTGGTCCATGCTACCGGGGCCACAAATCAGCGTGGCAATCCCGGCTTCGTCAAAAAGTCCGCCTTCGGTGCCAAATGCCACGGTGCTGAACTCAGCGCTGTCGCACCACTGCGCCAGCCATCGGGCAAATTCTGACTGGGCATCCGTCAGCAGGCCGGGGTAGTGGCTCAAGGGAGTAAACCGGATGGCGCTTGCCGGGGAGATGTTTTGCATGGCGGGCACCATTTTTTGCTGCGCATAGCCCTGAATGTCGGCGATCGCCGCCGTGACTTCGACGCCCGGCAGGTAGCGGATCTCAAAATCAAACTGGCATTCCTGCGGCACAATGTTCAGCGCGCTGCCGCCGTGAATGGTGCCAACCTGGAGCGTACTGAACGGGGGATCAAAGCGGGCATCCGTCTTTTGGGTCAGCGCCTCACGAACTTCTCCCAGTTTGCCGATAAGCCGGGCGGCATATTCAATGGCGTTCACCCCTTCTGGCGCATAGGCAGAATGGCAGGCTAGGCCGTGCACCTCACAGCGGATGGCAATTTTCCCTTTGTGCCCGTAAACCGGGCGCATTTCGGTTGGCTCTCCAACAATACACAGCGCGGGTTTCTCTTTGGAGGCACGGAGGTGCTCCACCAGGCTGCGCACGCCAAGGCAACCGACCTCTTCGTCGTAGGAGAAGGCGAGGTGCAGGGGTATTTTCAGCGGCTGTGAAAGAAACGCCGGGACGGAGGCCAGCACGCAGGCGATGAAGCCCTTCATGTCCGCTGCCCCGCGCCCATAATAGCGGCCATCCCGGTAAGTCATGTCGAAAGGAGGGACGCTCCACTGTTGCCCGTCCACAGGCACCACGTCGGTATGGCCGGAGAGCATCACGCCACCGCCGCCTGCCGGGCCAAACACCGCATAAAGATTGGCTTTACGCCCGTCTTCACTGTGAAACAGCTCCGCACTGATGCCCCATTCGGCAAGGTAATCGCGAATATCCTCGATCAGCGCCAGGTTCGACTCGCGGCTGGTGGTATCTCGCGCCAGTAACTTCTGCAATAAAGGAATCAGTTGGCTATTCATCGCCTGGCACACCATAACTGGGGGCTTCTCGCGGATCGAGTGCACGGATCAGGTAATCCTGCATTTGTGGTTTATAGGCCAGCCAGAGCGAATGCAGCGCGGCAATCGGGTTATCGTCAGCCCAGTCCACGCGCAGGTCGACTACCGGCCAGACGACGGTGTCCACTACCTTTAATGCAGCCGAGTGTACCGGCCCGGCTTCACCCCCTTTTTCCAGCGCCGCTTCAAGGGCGGTCATTAGCCTGTCAGCCAACGGGCCGGGGCATTGTTCGAAGCGTTCGATCATGGCGTTAATTACTGACTTATCGGCCAGCATATTGCCCGCCGCCACGCAGTTGTCCCCTTCCACGGCGTGGTAAATGCCCAGCGAATTAATGCCGCTGTGGCAGGCGGTTTTGCCGTTGCTGTCGATGACCGTCACCTGCCGGTAGTCGCCGTGCAGATGTTCACTGGCGACCAGCTTTAGCGCCTCCTGCGGCGTGGCACCTTCGCCCAGCTTCGACAGCACCATCGGGCCCAGCGCGGGCAGGGTAATATTCTGGCTCGACACCGCGCCGACGCCCGGCACCAGCCACGGGCAGCGAGCGCCGACCGCGATGCTGGACGAGCTAATGGCGATGCCAAGCTGGCCGGTGTCCCGGCAGCGTGCGGCGATGGAAAAGGTCATTTTTCCCCCTGAGTATCGCCCGGGATCACCGCGATAACATCGATTTCCATTAGCCACTGCGGCTGGCCGAGGGCGGAAACCACCAGCCCGGTGGAGATCGGGAAGACGCCTCTCAGCCATTTGCCGACTTCCTGATACACCGGCTCGCGGTAGCGCGGGTCGATAATGTAAGTTGTGGTTTTCACTATGTGGGAGAGATCGCTCCCGGCTTCCTCCAGCAGTTGCTTAACGTTTTTCATGGCCTGCTCAGCCTGCGCCTGCGGGTCGCCCAGCCCAATCAAATTCCCTTCAAAATCCGTCCCGACCTGGCCGCGCACATACACGGTGTTCCCGGCGCGTACCGCCTGGCAGAGATCGTTGTTCAGCGACTGATTAGGGTAAGTCTCTTTGGTGTTAAACATGCGAATACGGGTATGCGTGGGCATCGGTTAATTCCTTGTTGGCAAAAAGGTTAGCGCTGGGAAGCGTCGAGATAGCGGCTGTATTTGCGCTGGGTTTCAATGTGGTCGGCGACGTATTTCGCGTCATGCCACACGCCCCAGATAAACGTTGAGCCCCGGCGGGAAAGCCACGGCAGGCCGAGAAAATAGACGCCCGGCTCGCTGGACACGCCGCGCTGGTGGCGTGGTTTGCCCTGAGCATCAAAAGCATCCACGTTGAGCCAGCCGTAGTCCGGCGCGTATCCGGTCGCCCAGATAATCGAGGTGATGCCCGCTTCGGCCAGGTTCAATTCCAGCGTGGGCTGGGTGACGCAAAGCGGATCGGCCGGGAAGACTCGGGCCTGCGGCTCTTCAGGCAGATCGATCCCGTTGCGGGTAATCCACGCATCGGCGGCGTCCAGCAGGGCCAGGTAACTTTCATCCCCCTGGCGGATGTTGTGTGCCAGATTATCTTCAAAAAAGACTTTCCCCTCGGCGAAGCGCTGGGTCAGGCCGACGAGGTGAATGCCCTGGTGTGCGAGTGCCCGGAAATCAACGGTGTGGCCGCCGCGAGCGCCACTCACCGCAATGGTGACGTGTTCTTTGCCAGGCTGATTGGCCGCAGCATCCCACAGCCCAAGCACCCCCAGCCACCAGCAGAAGTCCCGGTTGCGGTAGGCGCGGGGAGGGCGGTCGTGGGCACCCACGGAAAGGTAAACCTGCTTGCCCGCACGCTGTAGCTCATCGGCGATCTGTACCCCGGAAGAGCCAGCCCCCACCACAAGCACCGCGCCAGCCGGTAGCTGAGCCGGGTTTTTGTAGGCGGCGGAATGAATCTGGTGCAGCCCGTCATCTGCCGGAGCAATGGCCGGGATGACCGGGCGCTGGAAAGGTCCGGTGGCGGCCACGATATGCTTTGCTTCGACAATACCGTCGCTGGTTTCCACCGTGAAACCCGACCTGCCGTGATGGCGCGTCACGCTTTTCACTTCCACGCCGGTTTTTACCGGCGCTTCAAATTTCCGGGCGTAGTTTTGGAAGTAGTTCGCCACCTCGTCTTTGGGGATAAAACTGTCCGGGTCGGCGGCGTCAAATTCAAGGCCAGGAAAGCGGTCGTGCCAGGCCGGGCCGTTGGCAACCAGCGAATCCCAGCGGCCGCTGCGCCAGGCTTCGGCGATGCGGTTTTTCTCCAGCACCAGATGGGGAATACCGAGGCGCGTCAGGTGCTCGCTCATGGCGATCCCGGCCTGGCCGGCACCAATCACAAGGGTATCTGTCTGTGTTTTTATTTCGGTCATGTCTGTTTCCTTGATGCTCGGGAAATAAGGTTCAGCGCAGCTTCGCGATGGCACAAGGTTATTAAGCGGCAGACATTCCGTAAAATATTATAAATCTAGGGATAAGGTATAAATAAAGTGGTCTCCAGCTATGGGCTATGAATTTCCTGTATTTTAAGACGGTGAAACACCACTTTTTAATTTTCGACCAGGGTTTTCGGCATCAGCTCAAAGGTGCGGCAGTAATCCATAAATAAGCGCGTCGGCCGGGTCGGCTCGTTATTGCGTAAATAAGCCATCACCAGCGTAGAGGCCGCCATATCATCAATGATTTCCACCTGCTTAACGCGCTGACCGTCATAGGTTATGTCGGTGCAGGGGCGGGTGACCAGCACCGAAAATCCCATGCCCTGGCCGACCATGCAGCGCACCATTTCAATCGACGGCGAACTGTAGGCCACCTCCGGGTGCAGGCCTTTGTCGGTGAAAATATTCATGAAGTAGCTTTTGCTGGGAATAACGTCCAGCAGGATCATCGGTTCGCGACTGAGTTCTTTGAGCGTGACGGTGGTTTTTTTCGCCAGCGGATGAGCCGCAGGCAGCAGAGCGTAAGGTTTCTGCGGGGCGTTCAGTTTTTCGGTATGCAGCGTGCTCTCTAACTCCAGGTTGTACATAAAGGCGAGGTCGAAGCGCCCGCGGTGCAGCCCGTGGGTCAGTTCATTTTGCTCCCCGTCGTACAGTCGGATGGTTATGTCAGGATAAAGCTTGCGAAACCCGGCGATGAGCCTCGGCAGATAAAGCGGGGCCGCGGACTCGAAGCAGCCGATGGCGATGGTGCCGGAAACCAGGTCGTTATCCGCTTTGGCATTTTGCTCAAACTGGTATGAAAGCCGCAGCAACTCGCGTGCTTTTTCATAAAACCGCAGCCCGCCTGGCGTGAGCGAAACGCCCTGCGCGTGGTGGCGAATAAAAAACTGCTGCTCAAAAGTGTCTTCCAGGTTTTTGATGGCAATGGAAACGGAAGGCTGGGCGATATGCAGCTGCCTTGAGGCTTCAGCGATGCTCTGCGCCTCCACGACGGTGACAAAGTACTTGAGCTGCTTGAGCGTGAAATGTGTCATGGCGCTAACCCCGCTTTTTTATTGTCAATGCAGCCTTGAAGAGAGTTTCAGGCTATTCAGTCAGTTTGCAGCAAGGCCCATGCCAGGTGTAACAGTGGTGGACACAAACGGCAAAATTATGCCCTGAAAAAATATTTTCATTTTTATTGGCCACGAATTATCCCCAAAAAGTGGCAGAGGAAAAATAATCCGCACCTTTTTGGTGCGGGTGAATATTTTGAGCCGCTATTATCTGCCTGAAATATGTCTTTATTGGCTTTTCTTTGGCGAATTAATATCTTGCGCTGCGCTGGTGCAAAAAAATAACCATTGCATTAAAACAATTTTTTATAGAGGTAAGGCATATTTTTCGTCCTTTATCCCGACGCGCTTCTCCTGCAGCATGACCCCATCGCAAACGCTCATCGAGTGATTATCGTCCTGGCGAATATATTGCAAGGCATTCCCCGGCGCGAAAATCATCCGTTGTTTCAGGTGCCGCCGTTGGGGCATCCATAAAAATGATTAACCACCTGCACTGGAGTCATCGCATGTTTACATCCTCACACAGCAAGGCGTTATTTTCCTGCATGGCGGCGGCGCTGCCTTTACTGCTCAGCGGCGGGGCTCAGGCGGCCGTGATGACCCCCGGTCAGCTTACGGTGGGGAGCGATATTACCTTCCCGCCTTACGAATACCTCGACGGCAAAACCCCGGCGGGTTTCGATATTGAATTTATCAACGGCGTGGCCGAAGCGATGAAGCTGCAGCCCAATTACGTGGATACCCGCTTCACCAGCCTGATCCCCGGCCTGCAGGCGAAACGCTTCGAGCTGATTGCTTCCGCGCTGTTTATCACCCCGGAGCGCCAGAAGGTGATCGACATGGTGCCTTACCTGAAAACCGGCGAGTCGCTGCTGACGCTGAGCAATGCCAGCTTCAAGCCAACCAAGCCGGAAGAGCTTTGCGGGCATAAAGTCGGGTCGATGCAGGGCACTTACTGGCTGGAAAAACTGCACACGCTGTCGGCGGATTACTGCGTGAAGCAGGGGCTGAAGCCGATTACGGTTAGCGAATTCTCAACCGACCCGCAGACAACCCAGGCGCTGCTTTCCCACGCGGTTGAAGTGCAGATGACCGATGCCGCCGTGGCAAGTCAGGTGGTGGACAAAATGAAAGGGCGACTGGCGGTGACCTCGACCGACCTGCTGTACCCGGTGCTGGTGGGGCTTGGGGTGAGTAAAACCAACCCGGAGCTGAAAAAAACGCTGAACGACGGCATCGCGGCTTTTAAAGCGAGCGGCAAGTACTCGGCATTAGTGAAAAAGTATCACCTGGCGGAGCCGTCCGAAGCCGAAATTCAGGCCAGCAGTTTGTAATCATTACCGCCGGGGAGTACAGATATGTCGTTTGACTGGAACTATTTATTCAGCCTGTTTAGCAATGCCGATTTTTGGCAGGCAACCTGGACCGTGATTAAGCTGAGCCTGCTGAGCTGGGTAATCAGCATTGGCTTTGGCTTTCTTCTGGCGCTGGGCAAACAGGCGGCGTCTCCCTGGCTCTCTTTACCGGCGCGGGCCTATATCTGGCTGTTCCGCAGCCTGCCGCTGCTGGTGCTGCTGATTTTTGTCTATAACCTGCCTCAGGCGCTGCCCGGCAGCTCGGCCTTGTTAAGCGACCCGTTCTGGGCCGGGCTTATCGCGCTGGTGCTGAGTGAAACGGCCTATATTGCCGAGATTCACCGTGGTGGCCTGCTGGCTATCCCTCGCGGGCAGCGTGAGGCCGCCCATGCCCTGGGGCTGCGCTACGCCGGCATTCAGTGGCTGGTCATTGTGCCGCAGGCGCTGCGGGTGGCGCTGCCGTCGCTGGCGAACGAATACATCTCCATTGTGAAACTTAGCTCGCTTGTTTCGGTGATTTCACTGACCGAGATCCTGATGGTTGGGCAGCGGCTTTACTCGCAAAACTTCCTGGTGATGGAGACCATGGCGGCGGTGGCTTTCTATTATGTGTTTATCGTGACCGTTTTTGATTTCCTGCTAAAGCTGCTGGAAAAACGGCTGGATGTCACCCAGCGCAAAACCGCACGCCTGCCGGAAGCCGAACTGGAAGCGATGGCGGCACAGGAAAGCGGGCTGGTTGCTCGCCCGGCTCTGGCAGTGAATGTTCCCGCGCTGCAGGCCCGCAAGCTGCACAAGGCCTACAACAACGTGGAGGTGCTTGGCGCGGTGAACCTGGACATCAAGCCCGGTGAAGTGGTGTCCGTCATTGGTCCGTCAGGTTCCGGCAAAACCACGCTGATTCGTCTGCTGAACGGCCTCGAGCAGTTGGATAACGGCGAGATCCTGATCAACGGCCAGCCGTTTATTCGCCTGGAAAAACACGGGGCCCAGAAGCCGCAGTATTTGGAAAACGCCGCGCACCGGCTGAACATCGGCATGGTGTTTCAGGGCTTTAACCTGTTCCCGCACTTAACGGTGATGAAAAACCTGATGCTGGCCCCGCACTACCATCGCCTGGCGACGGATGCAGAGCTGAAGCGCGATGCCTGCGTGTTGCTGCGCAAAGTCGGCATGCTCGAGCACGCCCACAAATACCCACACCAGCTTTCCGGCGGGCAGCAACAAAGGGTGGCGATTGCCCGGGCTTTAATGATGCGTCCGCAAATTATGCTGTTCGATGAGCCTACCTCGGCGTTGGATCCTGAAAAGGTGAATGAGGTGCTGCAGGTGATTGAGAACCTGGCGGAGGAGGGCATCACGATGGTGATTGTCACCCACGAGATGAACTTCGCGTTCAGCGTGTCGGACAGAATTGTGTTTATGGAAAAAGGGCGAGTCGTTTGCGATGACTCTCCTCAGGCGCTGCGCAGCGGAGAGAACCCACGTATTACCGAATTCCTGAAAGACGTAAATCTGGCCCCTGTTACGGCCTAAAAAAACGGGCTGCGGTAACATTATCCTGCCGCAGCCCGGGTGGATTAAATCTCTATTACCTTCACGCCGGAACTGCGCGCCATTCGTACGCACTCCGCCGTATCTTCTCCCCCAGGAAAGGCCAGCAGCACGTCGGGGCGGCTGTCCTCCAGCATAAACAGATTGCGGCGGGTTTCCGCGTATTTGCCGTGCAGCGCCCAGTTGGCCGGGTAGCGAATGACGTGCACGTCGGTGCCGCGTGCCCAGGTTTCAATGGCGCCGCCGAGCGACTGATGTCCCCCGTGGATCAGCACATTCATTGTCTGCGTGCTGGCATATAAATCCAGCACGCGGGTGAGGGTATGGGTGTCGGCATAAAACCGACCTGCGCAAATTAAAACTCTCACTTTTCTGTACCTTAACGTTGCTTTCCTTGAAAAGATGCTTCGTCCACCTTGCGGCGGTTATTGTTTTTTAAGCGTCCGGCGGCGTTTCGATAAAGCGCAGCGACTTATCGCCCAGACGGTCAATTACCGGGTAGGCCACGGCCGCGATGTGGTGATGTACGCGGCGGTAGTCCCGCAGCACTCGCTGGAAAATGTCGCCGGATTCCGCCCAGGCATTTTTGTCCTCTCGCAGTTTTTTGAAGTGCTCGCGGCTGGCGGAAGCCTCGAGCTGACGAATGGTTTCCTTGCGCTGCACCAGCTGATGGGCCGCGGATAAATCTTCACGCATAAACGCGGCGATGCCGAGGCGCAGGCTGGTGAGGATCTCCGCGTGCAGCAGGCGAATATTGTGTAATTCAAAGTCGCTGAACAGTTCGCCACGGCGAGCGCGGCGCGTAGCTAACTGGGTCAGGTTGCTGGAAAGAATGTCCCCAGCATGCTCGAAGTTGATGATGAACATCAGGATCTCCTGGGCGCGATCGGCATCCGCGTCATTCAGCCCGTCATGGCTGATATCGGCCAGGTAAGCACGCACCGCCGCGCTGAGCAGATCCACCGACTGATCAAGTTGGCGAATCTCATCGGCAGCCTGCTTTTCCTGGGTGACAAACAACACCAGCAGGCGGTCCAGCATGATGGTCAGCATGTCGGCTGCGCGCAGCGATTCACGGACTGAATTAGACAGGCCGATGTAAGCCACTTCGAGGCCGGCATCGTCCAGATACATCGGCATCCCAGGGTCGCCCACGCGCTCTTCTTCCGGGAACAAACGCTCCAGGAAACGAGCCATCGGCGCGGTCAGACCGATAAACAACAGTGCGAGCACGGCGCTAAAGGCCGTGTGGAACCACACCACCAGCTGCGGCGTGCTCAGCCCGGACTTCTGCGCAAGATCCGTCAGCAGCGGAAGCATTAAGAGCGCCAGCGCGCAGCCGACCAAGCGAACAACCAGGTTGCCAACCGGCAGGCGACGAGCCACGGCGGAGCCCGCGTTCAGTACCGGCGGCAACGCCCCACCAATATTGGCTCCCATCACCAGAATCAGCGCTGTTTCTGGCCCCATCGCGCCGGTGGCCGCGAGGGAAGCGATCAGCAAAATGATCGCCACGCTGGAGTGGCACAGCAGCGTCAGGATCGCGGCCACCAGCAGGGCGATTAAGATATCGCCCTGCAGCCCCTGCATCACGGCGTGAAACACCGGCGTGACTTCGATTTCCGCCAGCGTGCCGCTCAGTAAATGCAGGGCAAGCAGCATCAGGCCGAGGCCAATCAGGGCGCAGCCCACGCTCTCAAAGTTGGAATGGTCGCGCAGCTTGAAGACCACAAACCCGGCAAGCAGAAGCAGCGGGATGGCCATTTCCATGTCGAAGCTCATCAGCTGCACCACCAGCGTGGAGCCGATATTAGCGCCGAGCATCACCGCCAGGGCTGGGGCAAGGCTCAGCGTCCCTGCGGCGGTGAACGACGTCGCCATCATGCTTACCGCGGTGCTGCTTTGCAGAACGCCGGTAATGCCGATCCCGGCGAGCAGGGCCGTCCAGCGGCTGGTGAGGTGGCGTCCCATCCAGTTGCGCAGCGGCGTGCCGAAGCCGCGCTGCAGCGCAGTTGAAATCATATGGCTGCCCCAGAGCAGCAAAGCGATGGCGCCAGCCAGGTTAATTAACAGAGTAGTTCCGGACATAATCAATTCCCCCTCTTCAGGGCGGGTGGTGTAACAAAACGCAGTAACCTGATCGAAAAACGATGTATGGCGCTGGCGAGGTTCAGTAACGCTTTCGCGTGTCGATAGTTGATTTTCCCTCCGGCGAACCAGGCCAGGGCGTGGACGCGAAGGGTGCGGGTTATTTTCATTAAAAATAAGACAACCAGTGCGATGGTCTTATTTTTAATCAGGAAAATAATGGAATGTTGCTTTTCCATAATGCTTTCCAGCTTGTGTTGCTTGCCTGAAAGGTGCCGCCGAAGCGGCACTTTTTTACCTTACTTAACGCAGCGTTAGTGCCACTGCTTGAAGCGACGCATGTAGAACGTTTTCATGCCCTGAGCCACGCAGCAGTAGGCGAGCAGGGTAGCCACCAGCCACGGGAAGTACTGCCACGGCAGCGCCTGCAGCCCAACCAACGGCCCGAGCGGAGAGAACGGTACGTAAATCCCAATCGCCATAATCAGCCCGGTCATCATGAGTACCGGCCAGGCGGCAGTGCTCTGAATGAACGGAATTTTCTGGGTACGCAGCATGTGCACCACCAGCGTCTGCGACAGCAGGCCTTCAACGAACCAGCCGGACTGGAACAGGGTCTGCATGTGCTCGCTGTTGGCGCTGAACACAAACCACATCAGCGCGAAGGTGGTCATGTCAAAAATGGACGACGTCGGGCCAATCCAGACCATGAAGCGGCCAATGTTTTTGGCATCCCACTTGCGCGGCTTGCTCAGGAACTCTTTGTCCGTTTTGTCCCACGGCAGCGCGAGCTGGGAAATGTCGTACATCAGGTTTTGCAGCAGCAGCTGGATCGCAAGCATCGGCAGGAACGGGATGAATGCGCTGGCGACCAGCACCGAGAACACGTTGCCGAAGTTGGAGCTGGCGGTCATGTTCAGGTACTTCATGATGTTGCCAAAAGTCTCGCGGCCTTTGATCACGCCTTCTTCCAGCACCATCAGGCTCTTTTCCAGCAGGATGATGTCGGCGGATTCCTTGGCAATATCGGTGCCGCTGTCGACCGAGATACCGACGTCGGCATCGCGCAGGGCTGGGGCGTCGTTAATCCCGTCGCCCAGGAAGCCCACGGTATGGCCGTTGGCCTGCAGCGCCTTCAGCACGCGAGACTTCTGCAGCGGCGTCAGCTTGGCAAACACGGTGCGCTCTTCCACCAGCTGCTGGAGGGAGGCGTCGCTCAGTTGCTCAATCTGCGGGCCGAGTACCGGCTCACCCGGCTCCAGCCCGACCTGGCGGCAGATGCGGGTGGTGACGATGGCGTTATCGCCGGTCAGCACTTTTACCGCTACGCCAATGTCCATCAGAGCAGCAATTGCCGGGCCTGCACTCTCTTTCGGTGGATCGAGGAAGGTGAGGAAACCGCGGATAATCAGGTCATGCTCATCGTCGGTGCCGTACTGTTTTTTCGCCTCGGCTTTAGGAATATCGCGAGTGGCCACCACCAGGACGCGGAAACCGTCTTTGTTGTAGTCATTGGTCATTGCCAGCATGGCGTCACGGCGCTGATTATCCAGCGCGACTACCTTGCCGTTCTCTTCCATGTGGGTGGCAATGCTCAGCATCTCTTCCACGGCGCCTTTGCACACCAGCAGGTGATTGCTCTGGCTGTCCTTCACCACAATCGACAGGCGGCGGCGGACGAAATCAAACGGCATCTCGTCGACTTTGCTGTAGCCCTGCGGTTTGACGAAGTTTGGCTCATTGTCAGAGAAGTAAATGACTGCCTGATCCATCAGGTTTTTGATGCCGCTTTGGTGGTAGCTGTTCAGCCAGGCCAGCCCCAGCACGGACTCGTTTTTCTGGCCGTTGGTGCCCACGTGATGCTCGAGGATGATCTTATCCTGCGTCAGCGTCCCGGTTTTGTCGGTGCACAGCACGTCCATTGCGCCCAGGTTCTGGATAGCGTTCAGGCGCTTAACCACCACTTTACGCTTCGCCATAGCCACCGCGCCTTTGGCGAGGTTGGCGCTGACGATCATCGGCAGCATTTCAGGCGTTAACCCTACGGCTACCGCCAGGGCAAACAGCAGGGCATCCCACCATTCGCCTTTCAGCAGGCCGTTAATCAGGAACACCACAGGCACCATCACCAGCATAAAGCGGATCAGCAGCCAGCTGACGCTGTTCACGCCGCGGTCGAAGGCCGTTTGTGCGCGGCTGCCGACAATCGCTTTAGCCAGCGAGCCAAAGTAAGTCCGTGGCCCGGTTGCTACCACCACCGCCTGCGCGGTACCGCTGACCACGTTGGTGCCCATAAAGCAGATGTTCGGGATATCCAGCAGGTTTTCGCTGTCGATCGCCTTATCGTGCGCGGACTTTTGCGCCACGTCGCCCAGGGTGTCGTATTTCTCAATCGGCAGCGCTTCACCGGTCAGCACGGCCTGGCTGATAAACAGATCCCGGGACTCAATGAGGCGCACGTCTGCCGGGATCATGTCCCCCGCATAGAGCTGCACGATGTCGCCCACGACCAGTTCGCGCATCGGGATTTCACGCGGGGTTCCTTTTTGCCCTGCGTGTTCACGACGCACAACCGTGGCGGTGGTGCGAACCATCGCTTTCAGCGCCTCGGCAGACTTCGCCGAGCGGTGCTCCTGCCAGAAACGCACCAGGCCGCTGAGCGCCACCATGGTGCCGATGATAGTCACCGTCGTCAGGTCGCCGTCTTCGCCGTGGCTGGTGGGCAGCCAGTAATCGGTAAAGAAGCTGATCCCGGCGAGAATGCCGAGCACGTAGATAAATGGGTTATTAAATGCCATCAGCAGCTGAACCAGCGCGTGAGGCGGCTTGTCATGGGCAACTTCGTTCAGGCCATCCCGCTCCAGCCGGGCGCTGGCGTGGGCTTCCTGCAGCCCTTCCCGGGTGGTGTTCAGGTTGACCAGGGTTTCTGCGATGCCGTTTTTGGCTTCCTGGGCGGCACGCATAGACAGCGTGCTTTTTTTATTACGGTTCTTGGTTTGTACAGTCATGGTGGTGCTCCTGTCGCCGGACGGCAGCAGACTCTTTAAGGTAAACGCCAGATTAAGGGCGACCGAAAATAGCCCGATGCCGCATGAGCGATCGGTTTTAAATTAATTTCGCACAGGGTTTCTCACTATTTATTTATTAAAAATAAACAGGTAAGAAATTTATATTTTCTTTTCTCGGGACGTGTTTATTCCTGCTGAGAAATATGCCAGAAGGCATCAGCGAATAAACAGGTACCAGCAGTGACGTAACTCAGCGAGGCGCACGGAAGCGGGCTGCGGCATAGCGCGCAGACGAACCTACGGCGTAACGGCTGAATCAGGCTACGAAGGGTCGACTTTGAGGGTCTTCGCCATCAGAGAAGCTGCAACGACGCTCCAGCTGGCCGGTGACAGGACTGACACGCCAGTTAGTGATGCGTTGATTCAACTCACTGATTTTCGAAGAGAAAATTGAGTTTGACTGTTTTTTGCGTGCGGACAACACCCGATCGCGGGGCGGCCGGACACGCAGCGTTGATGTCACTGTTTTGACACCAGGAAAAAGGGTAGATTTGAAGTTCATAACACACCTCGGGACCGTGAAAACCCTGGTCGAGGTGGGACAACACGAGAGCATCAGGCTCCGGCGAGACACACCAAAACGAAGAAGTGATCACAATCGATTTCATGTTTACTTTCCCGAACCGCCATTAAGGCCATGTTCGGGCAGCTACTAAATTCAGTATCCATTAGTCTCTTATGTCAGGTTAGGAAAGGCCGCAACTTCGGCCCGTGAAATCTACCCATGGGCAGTACTATTGTCAACCCGCCAGTGGAAATTAAATGTGTTCGTTTATATTTCAGTGAGGGAATATTGAGGGAAGAGAATAAAGGATATTTTTTATCTCACTCCCTGAGTTGTGTTTTTTTCTAACTTGTAAACGGCCTGGGGGATCGCCGTCATTCCCCCGAAACCCGGTGTTCTCGTTACTGACCCTCACCCTAACCCTCTCCCTGGAAGGGAGAGGGAACAGATTACGTATTGTTCTGACCTGCAGTTTTCTCCCTCGCCCCTTTGGGGAGAGGGCCGGGGTGAGGGGAGGATTTGTGCCCGATTCTTGTTTAGACGAGAGATATCGTCACCATTAATATTTTCCTTAAACTAAATCAAAACTTGCGGGCAAAGCCGGTTTTTGCCCCTCGCGCTTTGATTTGAAACAAAATTTAACGCTTATAGCGGTTCATCTGCTGCGTTAGTGTGATAAAAATCACATTAAGACGGCAGTGGAACTGCGGTCGACAACCCGTTTTTGTTTCAGTTGAAAGTTAGGTCGAACGTTATGGATGCGAAACCAACTCGCAGCCCCGGCGGCAAAATTGCGCTGTGGCTGTTCTATGCTTTTTGTTTGTACATCGTTTGGGCGATGGTGCGTTATTTTTGGGTCGTCAGTGGGGTAACCAGCGGCGATTTAGGCACCTTTAGCGGTAAACTCCTCGGGGCGCTGATGGGGTTGCTGGTGTTAGGTTCCGTCGCGGCGGTGCTGGGCTGGATAGCATGGTACACAAGGCCGCGTGCTTATCCTGTTCGCGCCAGAGAAAACCGGCTGCGTTGAAACCAAATTGCCCGATGAGCCACCTGCTTTTGCGTGGCTCAGGCTGTATACCTTCCCGCTGTAAAACTTCCGCTGAAGCCAGCCTATTTATTTCATGCTCTTTCCCGGCATCATTTAATTTTTCTCTGCGCTGCAATACTATTTATTCCTCATTAAAAAGAGGGTTTATCGTATTTATATAACTGTGCGTAAAGTCACGTTTGTTATTTTTCGAACTGTCTACACTGCGGGAAGATTTATGGGGAAAACTATGCACATTTATATTGTTCGAATCATAACGTTTGTTCGCACTATGTTGCCGATGTTCGGCAGCAGGGCGCGCGTTTGGTTGAATAATAGCTGCTGGTTTAATAGCGTGAGCGAACTGGAAAAAGACGACGCCGTTTATTCTGATTCGCTGGATAATGTTTGTGCCGTAAATTGGTCCCGGCTCTGGTGCAGCGCCGGCGTTCTATATCATTCACTTCGCTATTCGCATTCTCCGTCCTTAAAAAAGGAACATACCGCTCTGCGTCCGCGCCGCCTGGCCGTTCGCAAACGCTATGAACTTTCGTTCCTGTGCCGTATTTCCAGCCTGCATCAGCTGATGATGTGTCTTCACGCCGGCGGTGATGCCGGAGACGCCGCGATGCTGGCCCATGTTCGCCCCCAAAGCACAATGCGCTTTTCAGCCATTGTGCTTTTTTATTGCCTTTCTTCAGCCAGATAAGGAGTTGTTATGTATATCGTTTGTGTTGCAGCTTGCCCTACGGGCATCGCCCATACCTACATGGCTGCGGAGGCCCTGGCCCTGGTGGGTCAGCAGCGTGGGCATGAAGTGAAAGTCGAAACGCAGGGCAGCATGGGCGTTGAAAACGAAATTACCGCCGACGATCTTGCCCGGGCCAACGCGGTGATTCTCGCGGCGGATGTGGCGATTACCGGCAAAGAACGTTTTGACGGCATGATGAAACTGGAGTGTAGCGTGGCCGATCCTATCAAGTTTGGCGAGGCCGTGTTTGAGGCGATAGAGGCGGAGATAGCACATGGCTAAATTCAGGGCTGAGGCGGGGATGTCGACCGGCAAAGAGGTCAAAAATGCCATCATGACCGGGGTGTCATGGATGCTGCCGTTTGTCATTGCCGGGGCGGTGATCATGGGCATCGCGCGCATCGGTGCTTCGCTCTACGGCATCGAAAATATCTGGGATGCCAGCCACGCTCAGGCGGCGAGCATCATTGTGCAGATGCTGCATAAATTCGACGGATTTGGTGGCCTGGCGCTGTCGCTGATGCTGCCGGTGGTCGCCGGGTATATCAGCTTTGCCATCGCCAATAAGCCGGGGCTGGCGCCGGGGATGGTGGGCGGCTTACTGGCCAGCAGCCTCGGAACCGGGTTTCTTGGGGCGCTCGCCGCCGGTTTTGTTGCGGGATACATCGTGCGGGCGCTGGCAACCTGGGTCAAACTGCCTGCTGCGCTGGCCTCGGCTGGCCCTATTTTTATCCTGCCCGTAGGCGGCACGCTGCTGACCTGCATGGTGATGGCTTTTATTATCGGTGGCCCGCTGGCGGCGCTGAATCACGGGATGGAAACCTGGCTGCTGGCGATGTCCGGGACGAACAAAATCATTCTGGCAGCCGTCGTGGGCGGGATGGTGGGTTTTGACCTGGGCGGCCCGGTGAACAAGGCGGCGGTAACCACCGCCATGGCGCTGCTGGCTTCCGGGATTTACGACCCCAACACCGCCGCGCAGGTGGCGATTATCGTCCCGCCGATTGGCCTCGGGGTTGCAACGCTCATCTGGGCTAAGCGCTTCCCGGCTTCGGTGCGCGAGGCGGGCAAGGCTTCGACGCTGATGGGCCTGATTGGCGTATCTGAAGGGGCGATTCCTTTCGCGCTGGCAAACCCCAAAATTATCGTCATCAATGTGGTTGGCTCAGCCACCGGGGCCGCGCTGGCCGTCGGACTGGGTGCGGTAAACCATGCGCCGATTTCGGGTTTTTACGGCTGGCTGGCGGTAGATAAATGGCCCATTTATGTGCTGTCTATTGCTGTCGGCGCGGGGATTATTGCCGTGGGATCGTTATTAGTGTTTCGGGCTGAAACTGTCGTTGAAAATAAACCTTCGGCTGCCGTGCCTAAATTTAAAGTAGGGCGCTAGCCGCCCGGTTCATTTATTTCAGGCCGTATGGGCTGCGTTTTTACGGTATTTCATGCCGGGGATAACTCCGCCTTAAATGTGCCTCATCAGCCGCTAATAAGGTGACATTATGAAGACTGTGCATTTAATTCAGCACACGCACTGGGACAGAGAGTGGTATTTCACCGAGAACGACTCAAAAATCGTGCTCTATTATTTTATGCTGGATTTAATCACCCGGCTGGAACAAGACGAAGCGCTGGGGCCGTTTATTCTGGATGGCCAAACGGTGATGCTGGAGGATTTTTTACAGGTGGCGCCAGAGCACCTGGCTCGTCTGCAAAAATTGATTGCCGACGGGCGGGTACTGATTGGCCCGTGGTATACCCAAAGTGATTTCCTGGTGGTGGGCGCGGAGTCGATAACCCGCAATTTGCTGCTTGGGCTGGCGGACTGTAAAGCCTGGGGGAGCTACATGCCGGTGGGCTATGTGCCAGACTCTTTCGGGCAAAGCGCGCAGTTGCCGATGTTTCTAAGCGAGTTCGCCATTGACAGCGCAGTGCTCTGGCGCGGGTGGTGCGAGCATGATGTGCCGACCAGCGAATTTTGCTGGCAGGCACAGGGCGGGCAGCAGGTGCTCACCGCCGTGCTTCCCTGGGGTTACGGCTGCGCGAAGTGGCTGCCTACGGCATCGCAGGAACTGGCTGAAAAATTACCGCCGATCCTGGAAAAACAGGGGCGTTTTTCCGCCGCGAATCACCTTCTGCTCCCCAACGGCAACGATCAGTCGCCGTTCGAATATGCGGTGACTGGGGCGCTGGAAAAACTGAATGCCAGCCAGAGCGAATACCAGTTCAGGCGCAGTAGCTTCAGCGATTTCTTCGCCGCTCTGCGGGACGACGAGCACACCCTGCCTGTTTTGCGCGGCGAGCTTCTCAGCCCCAAATACATGCGTATTCATCGCGGTATTTTCTCTACCCGAATGGATATCAAGCAGCTTAATGCCTCGCTGGAACAGTTTGTCAGCCAGACGCTGGAGCCCTTGCTGGCGCTCAACTGGCGGCTCGGGCTGCCTTATCCGCAGCCGGCGGTGGAGCACATCTGGCGGGAAGCGATGCAATCTCACGCCCACGACAGCATCGGCGGCTGTAATTCAGACCGCGTTAACCAGATGGTGAAGGGGCGTTTGCAGTCCGGCAAAGAGAGTGCCGGGCAGCTGTTTGAGCTGAACATGAAAATGCTTGCGGAAGGGATTACCGCGAGCCAGCAGGGTAAAAAAATCGTGGTCTTTAACCCGCTACCCGCGCGGCGCGATACGCAGGTGAGCCTCACGCTTTATACCCTGGAAGAGGACTTCCGCATCGTGGATAGCGAGGGCGATCCGTGCCGCTGGCAACTGCTGCACGAAGAGCTTCAGGACATGTCGCTGGTGGTGCAGGAGCTTTCCAACAGCACCACAACCACCTGGTATCGTAAATGCCATATTTTGCTGGAGGCGAAGGCGCTGCCGGCCTGTGGCTACACGACCTTTTACCTGCAGGAAGGGGAAGCCGCCGGGTTTGATAAACCGGCCGGGGAGATTGACTGCCTGGAAAACGCCTGGCTGCGGCTGGAGCATAAAGCCGGAGAGCTTACGCTGACCGATAAACGCACGGGCGAAGTCTACCCGCACATCCTTCGGCTGGTCGATGGCGAAGACGCGGGGGACAACTATAACTATTCGCCGCCGACGGTTGACTGGAAGATTAACAGCGAAGGCTGCCTGCAGCAGGCCAAGCTGACGCGCGGCGTGCTCAAAGACACCCTGCAGCTAACGCTGCACATTCCTGCCCCGGCTGATGCCGATGGACGCGAGGCCAGGCGGTTTGATGCCCGGCTGGACGTGGTAATGACCATCTCCCTGCCGCATGAAAGCGCCTGGCTGGATGTTGTCGTTGACGTTAACAACACGCTGCGTGACCACCGTTTGCAGATTGAACTGCCCACCGGTTTATATCAGTCGACCCATTTTGCCGATCAGCCTTTTGGCCTGATAGAACGTGACAATATCCCTCGTAAGCTCGAGATCTGGCAGCAGGAAAACTGGACGGAAGCGCCTGCCTCACTGTGGCCGATGCAGAGCCTGGTGATGATGCACCACGCGCGGCGCGGCGTCTGCGTGGTGACCGCCGGGCTGCGGGAGTACGAAATTCCTGTCGGGCAGCCTGATACGCTGGCGATTACCTTGTTCCGCAGCGTGGGCTGGCTCGGACGGCCCTCGCTGGAATGGCGGCCTGGACGGGCATCTGGCATGGTGCTGCCTGCTCCTGACTCGCAAATACCCGGTCATCACTCGTTTCACCTGGCCGTCATGCCGATGGATAACGGGCAAAGCCCGGCGTTCTGGCAGGCCGTCGAGCAGTGGCGTACCCCGGCTTCGGGCTACCTGGATTCTGGCTGGTCGCGTTTTCGCACCAACCCCCACGGGAAATCCTTCCCGCCGCACTTCAGCGTCTTGAGCTGGGAAAGCCCCCTGCATTTCAGCACCCTGAAAAAAGCGCAAAACGAAGAGGCGTTAGTGCTCAGGGGCTGGAACCCAGGCCTGACGCCGCTCAAAAACGTTCCTCCGACAGCAAACGGCACGCTGGATCAGGTCACGCTAGCGGAAATTCCGGCCACGCCAACGGGCGCTGTCGAAGCAAGTACGCCGGTTTCCTGGCTCATTCGCTCATTTGAATAAGGCGCAATCCCTATGCAGACATTGTTATTTCGTTGCCCGCTGGTGAATGGACTTCACGCCAGGCCCGCAAGCGCGCTTGAGCGGCAGGCTTCACGCTTTGTTTCCTCGGTGACGCTAGTGAACCAGACTAAGTCACGCCAGGGGGATGCCAAGAGCGTCCTGGCGCTGGTGGGGGCGGATGTTGCCGCTGGCGATGAATGCCGGTTGCTGATTGAAGGCCCGGACGAGCAGGCGGCCCGGCAGGCGCTCGGCCATTTTATTGGGCATGAGTTCGCGCAGTGTGATTCGCCGCTGGCCGCTGCCGTTGAAGAAGAGCAACCGCTGCCGGTGTTCCTTTCCCGAAGTGCATCCCCTGTTTGGCAAGGGAAGGGCGTTAGTCCGGGGGCGGCGCTGGCAAAGGCCGTTTTTGTTGAGCAGATCGATCTCCACGCGCTAGCGCTGCGGCACGATGAAGAACCTTTTCCTCTGCAGCAACAGCGACTGATTGTCGCCCTGCAGGCTGCGCGGATGCGTTTACGGGACGATATCAGCCAGCAAGCGGATGAAGCGGCGCAGATTCTGGATGCGCAAAGTCAGCTGCTGGAGGATGAAACCGTTGAAGAGTGCCTGCTGGACGAGCATGACGCCCGCAATACGCTGGCCGCGTTGGCAAAAGCGCTGGACGTACTGCGGGAGCCTTTCCGGCAAAGCGACAGCGAATATCTCCGCCAGCGGGAGTTGGATGTTTTTGACCTGGGGCTGAGGATTGCGGCCGAACTGACCGGCGATCCGTGGCTGGGGCTGCCGCAACTGGATGAAGACGGGCTGGTGATTGGTGATGGCGTGCTGACGCCGGGCCAGTTGCTCATGCTGCAAGGGCCATTTCTGCGGGGGATTGTGATGCCGACAGGCGGCGAAACATCCCATACCGCAATACTCGCCCGAGCGTTTGCGACGCCGCTATTGTGCCTGGCCTCGACGAAGCCGCTCTTTGCCGCAGGAGCAGGGGCATACTTGCTGAGCGCCGGACACGGGTTTGTGCTGGCGGCACCCGATGACGTGGCGCAGCGCTGGTACGCGCTGGAATGCAAAAAGTATGCTGCTGAACCCGTGAGCGAGGAAGCGGACATGTTCAGCCCGGCGCTGGTGTTTCTGGATGAAAAGCTTCATGACAAGCATGAGGTGATTAAACGGCTGACGGATAACCTTGACGTTCAGGGACGGGCGCTTTCTGCGACGCTCGCCGAGCAGGCCATCTGGCAGCGTGAAGCGGTCTTTACCACCGCGCTGGGCTTTTCCATCGCCATTCCGCACTGTAAGTCTGCCGCGATCTCCCGCAGCAGTATTTCCGTCCTGCGGCTGGCAGATCCGCTGGACTGGGGAGACGGCGTGGCGGTGCGGCTGGTGATTATGCTGACGCTCAGCGAGCAGGAGCAGGCGCAGCATATGCGGATATTCTCAGTTTTAGCCCGTCGGCTGATGCATGAATCCTTCCGAGAGAGGCTGCTGGCCGCGGCAACGGCGCAGGCCGTGGTGGATGTGTTCCGCGAGGAAGTCATAATCTTGTCATAAATCTGGTTATACTCAGACTGGCGCTTTTCACGAGAAGGGGAGTACGTGTATGCCGATTGCCCGCTGGCAGCAGCAGTTTGAGAACTATTTGATTGAGAACTGGGCGCAGGATGACAAAGCCCATGACGTGGCGCATTTTCGGCGCGTATGGAAAACCGCCCAGCATATTATGGAAGGGACGGAGGCGGACAGGCTGGTGGTGCTGACCGCCTGCTACTTCCACGACATCGTTAACCTGCCCAAGAACCACCCGGAGCGGCATCTGGCCTCAACGCAGGCGGCGCAGGAGACGCTGCGTATTCTGGAAACGCATTTCCCGGACTTCCCCCGCGAGCTGTATGACGATGTAGCCCATGCGGTGCGGGCCCATAGTTTCAGCGCGGCTATTGCGCCGCAGACGCTGGAAGCGAAAGTAGTGCAGGATGCGGACAGGCTGGAATCGTTGGGCGCGATAGGCCTGGCGCGGGTGTTTTATGTTTCCGGCGCGCTGGGGCGTTCGCTGTTTGACAGCGACGATCCGCTGGCCGATCGCCGTGAACTGGACGATACGCAGTATTCGGTGGACCATTTCCAGAAAAAGCTTCTGCGCCTGCCGGAGTCAATGCAAACCGAAGCCGGGCGCGCGCTGGCGCGGCACAATGCGGATTTCCTCGTCGGCTATATGGCAAAGCTGTGCGCCGAGCTGAAAGGCGACTACCTGCAGGTGGACGAGCAGGTCCTGCAGCGTTTTAAATCACAGGCTTAATCCTTCCGGCCCGCAGTCCATTCTGCGGGCTGTTTTCATTTTTTCTGGGTCAAATCGGTGATACAGTTTCACTCCCTTTTCCCATTTTTGGTTCACGATGAACGATCTTGACGCGATAGCAGAACACCTCTCCCTTCAGGCACAGCGCCACAAACAAACTCAACAAGAAGAAGACAATGCGCTGGTCAGCCGTTTACTTGAAATCTACGATCAAAAAACCGTTGCGCTCCGCCTGCGTCAGGTGGGAGGCGACTGGACGCGTGAGTCCCTGAACCGCTGGTATAACGGCAAGTCTGCGCCTCGTGGTTTAACCGAAGTGGAAGTGCAGATGCTGCAAAGTATGCTGCCGTCGCCGCCGGCGCATCACGGGCGCTATGCTTTTCGTTTTATCGACCTGTTTGCCGGGATAGGCGGGATCCGCAGCGGCTTTGAGGCCATCGGCGGCCAGTGCGTGTTTACCAGCGAATGGAATAAATACGCGGTGAGGACCTACAAGGCAAACTGGTACTGCGACCCGACGCAGCACCAGTTCAATGAAGATATCCGAGACGTGACGCTCAGCAACCGTGGCGACGTCACGGACGAGCAGGCGACGGCCCACATCCAGGCCATGCTGCCCGACCATGATGTGCTGCTGGCCGGTTTCCCCTGCCAGCCGTTTTCGCTGGCGGGCGTGTCGAAGAAAAACGCCCTTGGGCGCGCGCACGGTTTTGCCTGTGAAACGCAGGGCACGCTGTTCTTCGACGTGGCGCGGATCATTGCCGCCAAACGTCCCCCGGTTTTTGTGCTGGAGAACGTTAAGAACCTGAAGAGCCATGATAAAGGCAATACGTTCCGCATTATCATGCAGACCCTGGACGAGCTGGGTTACGACGTGGCTGATGCCGCGGTTTCCGGGCGTGACGATCCGAAAATTGTCGACGGTAAAAATTTCCTGCCCCAGCACCGGGAACGCATTGTGCTGGTCGGCACGCGCCGCGATTTGAAACTGGATACGGCGGTGACGTTGGCGAAACTGAGCGAATTCTATCCGGCTCGTCGCCCGACCTTTGGCGAGCTGCTGGACGATGAGGTTGACGCGAAATATGTGCTGACCCCAACGCTGTGGAAATACCTCTATAACTACGCGAAGAAGCATCAGGCCAAGGGCAACGGCTTTGGTTACGGCCTGGTTGACCCGAAAAACCCGGCAAGCGTAGCAAGAACGCTGTCGGCTCGTTATTTCAAAGATGGCGCGGAGATCCTGGTCGATCGCGGCTGGGACATGGCGCTGGGCGAGGCAGATTTTAACCATCCTGATAACCAGGTGAACAGGCCGCGTCGCCTGACGCCGCGCGAGTGCGCCAGGCTGATGGGGTTTGAAGCGCCGAAAGGGAAAGCGTTCCGCATCCCGGTGTCTGACACTCAGGCTTATCGCCAGTTTGGTAACTCCGTCGTCGTTCCCGCGTTTGCCGCGGTGGCTAAACTGCTGGAGCCGGTGATCAAGCAAGCGGTGAAAAAGCGCTAAGCGGAGAAAGAAATGGCGGATGTACACAGCAAGGCGATACGCAGTAAAAACATGCGGGCGATTGCCACGCGTGACACCGCCATTGAAAAACGTCTGGCCGGGCTGCTGGCAGAGTGCGGGTTTAGCTTTCGCGTGCAGGATGCCGCACTGCCCGGCAAACCTGATTTTGTGGTGGATGAATACCGCTGCGTTATCTTTACCCACGGCTGTTTCTGGCATCATCACGACTGCTATTTGTTTAAAGTCCCGGCCACGCGCACCGAGTTCTGGCTGGAAAAAATAGGCCGTAACGTTGTGCGGGATAAGCGAGACACGGCGCTTTTGCTGGCGCAGGGCTGGCGAGTTTTAATTGTCTGGGAATGCGCGCTGCGTGGCCGTGAGAAAATGCAGGATCGGGCGCTGTGTGAACGGTTAGAAGAGTGGATTTGCAGCGGCGGGCTTAGCGCGGAAATTAACGTGACCGGGATTCATCAGCGACACGACAGTGGCCAGCAGAGGCTGGCCACTGACTAACTATTTTTCGACTTCACACGTCTCAATCACCGGTTTGGCCGGGAACAGGTATTTACCCAGCGTGACCAGCACCACGGCAAAAATAATGATCCCCAGCGCCAGCCATTCAATCGCCGACAGGCTTTCCCCCGCAAAGGTGGTGCCCAGCAGCACGGCCACAACCGGGTTGACGTAGGCATAGCTGGTCGCCACCGCCGGGGAGACATTTCGAATCAGGTACATATAGGCGCTGATGGAGATCATCGAGCCAAACAGCGCGAGATAGCCCAGCGCCAGCCAGCCGGAGGTGTCTGGCATCGTTGTCAGCCGTTCGCCGGTGAGCGCCGCAAGGCTGAGCGCCACAATCCCGGCTGCCAGCATTTCCACCGCGCCCGCCATCATGCCTTCGGGCAGTTCGATGCGCGACCCGTAAACCGATCCAAACGCCCAGCTCAGGGAACCAATAAGAATTAAAACAGCGCCGAATGGGTTACCGCTGAGATTGCCGCCGCTGTTCAGCAGCACAATACCCGCGAGGCCAATGGCAATGCCGAGCCACTCCAGCTTGCGCGTTTTAATGCCGAACAGGCGGCTGAAGCAGAGGGTAAACAGCGGCACGGTGGCGACCATGACGGCGGCAATGCCGGAAGGGACGTGCTGGTGCTCGGCCACCGTGACGCAGCCGTTGCCGATGGCCAACAGAAGCACGCCGATAAGGGCGGCGTTAAGCGTCGGGCGCAGCTTGGGCAGCTTGTGGCCGCGAAGCAGGAGAATGCCCATCAGCAGCGAACCCGCAAGCATAAAGCGCGTACCGGCGAGGATAAACGGCGGCCAGGTTTTTACCCCGATAGCCAGCGCCAAATAGGTTGAACCCCAGATGATGTACAACGCAAACAGCGCCGCTATCAGCGGTACTAATTGACCAGAACGAGCTCGCATAATCCCTCACCAGACACCAATTTCAGGCCGACAGTTAACGCCAAAAGTGGGCGGATAGCGAGCTTTATACTTGTTGATGTAATGTTAATTTTTATTGACAAGCGCGGCGATTTTTCGCGGCGCGCTTTTTGCTTCATACTCTTGGGTATCGACATCAATAAGGACAGATATTTTGGCTGGAAGTAGCTTACTCACTTTGCTCGACGACATCGCCACGCTGCTGGACGACATTTCAGTTATGGGCAAACTCGCGGCAAAAAAAACGGCAGGCGTCCTGGGCGATGACCTCTCGCTGAATGCTCAGCAGGTTTCTGGCCTGCGCGCGAATCGGGAACTGCCTGTCGTCTGGAGCGTGGCAAAAGGATCGTTTCTAAATAAGCTTATCCTGGTGCCTCTGGCACTGGTTATTAGCGCCTTCGCGCCCTGGGCAATTACGCCGCTGCTGATGGTGGGCGGAGCGTTTTTATGTTTTGAAGGCGTGGAAAAAGTACTGCACAGCCTGCGGGCGAGAAAGCGCAAAGAAAGCGCGGAGGAAAAGCAGGCGAGGCTGGAGGCCGTTGCCGCCCAGGACCCGCTGGCCTTTGAAAAAGATAAGGTGAAAGGCGCGGTGCGCACGGACTTTATTCTTTCGGCGGAAATCGTCGCCATCACGCTTGGCATTGTGGCGGAAGCGCCGCTGCTAAATCAGGTATTAATCCTGGCAGGAATAGCCATTCTGGTGACTATCGGCGTGTACGGCCTGGTCGGGATGATTGTGAAAATTGACGATCTCGGATACTGGCTGGCGGATAAGCGTGCGGCGCTGGCACAGGCGGTGGGAAAAGGGCTGCTTATTCTTGCTCCCTGGCTAATGAAAACCCTCACGTTTGTCGGGACGCTGGCGATGTTCCTCGTAGGCGGCGGTATCCTGGTGCACGGGGTGCCCGTGCTTCATCACGGCATTGAGCAATGGATGGGGCAGTTTGGCGGCGTGGTTGAGCTTGCCGGTCCGACGCTTGCCAACCTGGTGCTCGGCTTTATTGCGGGCGGTGTTGTGCTGCTGGTGGTGAACGGCATAAATCACCTTCGCGGGAGCGCTTCACACTAAGTTCGAGATGAAAAATAACGCTTTAGTCAGGAAAAAACGCTGACCATTGACTATACCTTTAGAGGTTTTCACCCCTAACGCCGGAGGCGGCTATGGTTTATGTGGTCAGCGATGAAGTCCGGCGTAAGAACGGCGGTCCACGCATGATTGTCACGGGTTATTCCAGTGGCATGGTGGAGTGCCGTTGGTACGACGGATACGGCGTAAAGCGCGAGGCGTTTCGTGAGGATGACCTTGCGCCAGCGGAAACCAGAGAGCATCAGCAGGCATGATGTGTCTGGTTTTTTAACGGAACCCGGCTATGCCGGGTTTTTTTATCCTCGACTAACGCGCTTTTCGGCAGGCCAGCTTCGACAAAGCGCTGTCGCGGTGGCAAAATCTGTAAAGACTTCATTCTTCCGGGGTTTTCGGAAGGAACTGATAACCGCGGCCGGGTCGTCCGCCAGGGAGGATCCCCCTTGATCGGTACTACATTTGAGCGGTTTATCAGCCGCTATAAAAGACCGCAGCGGGTGGTAAACCTCTGTTTTATTGTTGTGTTTCTATGCTCAACGCTGCTGACCTGGCGTGAAGTGGCGGTGCTGGAGTCCGCCTATATTTCTAACCAGCGTAACAGCCTCGATAATATTGCCACCGCGCTGGACCGGCAGCTGCAGCACAGCATTGATAGCCTGCTGTTTTACCGCAACACCATGCATTATGCGCTGCAGTCTCCTATTTCCACCGATATTTCACGTCAGGCGTTGGCGGATTTTGCCGTCCAGCGAACGCAGCCTTACTGGCAATTAAAGCTGGATCTTAATCGCGGGATGCCGATTAACGGCGTTTCCGACGAGTTTGTCAGCCACAGCCACGTGCTCGACCGCGATGAGCGCTGGCTTTATCCTGAGCTGGAGGCGGCGCTGGAGTTCAGCTACATCATGCAGCTTGCCGACGACAAGCGAGACCTGCAAAGGCGCGTGTTCTATGCTTCGCGGGCGGGCTTTTTCCTCTCAAGTACGCCCCCGGAAAACGATCCGGGCCTTGTGTCACTCTATTATCGGCTCATTGCTCAGCCCTATTTTGGCGCTCAGTCGCCGCAAAATAACCCAGGCCGTGGCCTGCAGTGGACGCATACCTATAACCCAGTCAGTCCAAATGGGCAGATTATTACCGCGGCTGTACCGCTGGATCTGAATCAGCGCTGGTATGGCGTGCTGGCGATGGATTTTCCCGTCAGCGGGATGCATGCATTCCTTCAGGAACTGTCTCACGATCGCTATGAAGGCACCGTGATGCTGTTTGACAGGCATTTCTCGCTCATTGCCACCGCGGCGAACAGCGCGCCGCAGGCGCCGGTGTTTAGCGCCAAACAGCAGGCTGAGATTGCCCGCTCCATGGAAAGCGGAGAAGAAGGCGAGCTGCGGATGGACAGCCGTTTCGTGACGTGGGCGAAGCTGATGAACTTTGACGGCGTGCTGATTAAAGTGCATACCCTCGGCGAGGGCGTGCAGGGAGAATTTGGTCGAATCAGCATTGTGCTAACGCTGCTCTGGCTGCTCTTTACGCTGATGTTGTTCATCTCATGGCGGGTGATTCGGCGGCTGGTGAGCAATATGTTGACGCTGCAGCAAACGCTGAGCTGGCGCGCAAATTACGATACCCTGACCCGGCTCTACAACCGCGGCGCCTTCTTCGATATTGCTCACGGAATGGCGCTGGACTGCCAGCGCGAGGAAAAACCGTTCTCTGTGATCCAGATGGACCTCGATTTCTTTAAAGGCATTAACGATCGCTACGGACATCATGCCGGCGACAAGGTGTTGTCTCATGCCGCCGCGCTGCTTGCTTCCTCCCTTCGGGAAGAGGATGTTGCCGGGCGCGTGGGCGGGGAAGAGTTCTGCGTGCTGCTTCCGGGCACGAAGCTTCCGGAGGCGGCAGCCGTCGCCGAGCGGATTCGGCACCGCATCAATACCAAAGAGCTGCTTTTGCAGGCCGGACAGACCCTCAAAATCAGCGCCTCGTTTGGCGTGAGCTGCGCCCATGAGCGCCACGATTATGATTTTGAGCATTTGCAGTCCATTGCCGACCGGCGGCTGTACAAGGCGAAGCAGAACGGACGCAACCAGGTTTGCACCCAGGACTGATTTCCCGTCGGGCGTGGCCGCTATATCATATAAGCCCTGCTGATGTTTTATTCGGTTACCGAAGGGGCGGCTCGCTAAAGCAAGCGTAATGTTTTTGTCACGTAGTGGGCGAGGCTGAGGCGCGTTTATTTTTTATTCGCCCCAGTACGGCAGGCGAAATCAGAACGTTCAGTTTAGGATAAATCTTAATTTATTCAGCGCTCAAATGGCCCTTTGATGCGGGCATCAGGTTTAAAAAAACGATTTAACAAGGCATTGGACTCAAATTGATTGCGTCAATGAGTGCAGTTATAGACATTCCTGAAAAGAATATATCCTTGTATTCAATAAAATTTAAGGTAATGTGGTCAACACATCAGATTTCCTGATGTAACGAATTTCAAGTGCTTCTTGCTTCAGCAAGTTTTCATCCCGGCTCCCCGGCCGGGATGCTTTTCTTAGCGATTAATTTCATTCACGCTAAAATCCCGAATATCCAGCTCAAAAGCATCCGCCAGCTCCTTATAGCTATGCCAGTCTCGCCCATCCACGCTCACTCGCTGCGGGTGTTCCTCGCTGCTGGCGTGCCGGATATCGCTTTCGCTAATTTCGTTGATGGCGGCAAGCAGTGCGTCAACATCCACTTCCGTTGTCTGATGCGCCGCGCTGCCGCTGATTTTCACGCTCTTCATCACTTTACCCTCGCTGACTACCACCCTTAAGTATAGCCGTTTCAGATAATGCGCCAGGTGGCCCGGAGTAAGGGCGCTCAAGGTGTTTTTGATCTACAATGGCAGGCAATGTCTCTGGAGGAAATAACCATGAAAATCAATGATCGGGTGACCGTAAAGACCGATGGCGGCCCGCGGCGTTCGGGGATCGTTCTGGCGGTGGAGCCATTTAACGAAGGAACGATGTATCTTGTGTCGCTGGAGGATTATCCGCTGGGGATCTGGTTCTTTAATGAGTCAGGCCACCCGGACGGCATTTTTGTGGAGCGCGAAGAGTAGGGTAAAGGATGTATGACCCTCACCCCGGCCCTCTCCCTGGAAGGGAGAGGGGGAAATCTATCAGGTGAACGCTGGACAGTCTCCTCGCTTTCGGGGAGCGGCAATCTTTACACCACGCTAGGCACAATAATCGCCGCAAAAATCACCGTAATCACCGAATATTTCATCGCGTAATACACTTTCCGGTTTCTCTTCTTCAGGTTTTGCCCGCTGTCGCGCAGCGCGTGAACATACTTGAAGATGCGGTTCAGCCCGCCGGTGCGGTCGCTGTCGCTATTTGGCGAGCTGGCGGCTGACATCAGTGTGGTGCCTACCCAGTGGTTAACGGCCTGCGCCCAGCGCCATTTCATCGGGCGCTCAATATCGCAGAACAGAATAATACGGGTCTGTTCGCTCTTATTTTCCGCCCAGTGTACGTAGGTTTCATCAAAAATTACCGCTTCGCCATCGCGCCAGCTGTGGCGCTGCCGGTCGACTTCAATAAAGCAGCGGTCGTCGTTGGGCGTGGCAAGCCCAAGGTGGTAACGCACCGATCCGGCATACGGATCCCGGTGCTTGCCCAGGTAAGAACCTGCAGGGAGTTCGGCGAACATCGCCGCTTTAACAGACGGAATTTCGCTGACCAGCTTTGTGGTGATCGGGCAAAGCTCATGCGCAGACGGGTGTGCATCGCTGTACCACTTCAGGTAAAAACGCTTCCAGCCCCGCTTGAAGAACGTATTAAACCCGGCATCGTTGTGGCTTTCTGCCGCTTTGATGTGGCCCTGCAGGCGCAGCGCTTCCTCTCGAATGATTTCCCAGTTGTCCGTCAGCTTTTGCAGTTCCGGAAAATCACTGGTCGGGAAATACGGCTGTTCAGGCGGCAGGCGCGAGAAACGCGTCATGAACATATTGACCGGGGCCATAAAGGTCGAGTGGTCAAAAAGCTGGCGGGAAAACTTCTGTTTTTCGACACCGCGGGAGTGGGCGTAAAAGACGCTGATAATAAAAATGCCAAGAACAATAACGGCTACCATAGCAACAAATCTCTCCATGTATACTTGTATAGCGTAAGTCTAGTGAGATTTTTCTGCTTTTTTTTGCAAAGGTTGCGGTTTTGTTACAGGAAATAGTGTCGTTTAACTTGTATTTAATCTCTGACGGGCGTCAGAGATTAAATACTGCGGCCAAAGTGGCGTAGGGATGCAGAGTAAGTCAGCTACCGGAGGTTAACAAAAATACCGTTGGTGACGTTGTCGGTGAGACGAACTACATGATATATCACCTGCTTGTTATGGGTCTTGATTTTGCGTTTAATATTTCCTTTATGAGACGAAACGGTTTTTGCCTTGATGTTCATTTGATCAGAGATTTGAATCGTTCCCTGTCCTGACATCCACATTTTTAGCATGCTGGACTCTGTGCGACTAAGAGAAAGTGTCGGCAAATTAATATGTCCAATACATTGTGCATTTTTTGCTAAGTATTCCGCTAAAATATCGTCTAAAGATTCTGGCTTGATGGATTTCGAGCTGATCAGCAGATTTTCTCTGACCAGAAGATATTCATCAAAGTGAATATTAGCAATCGCCATAAAGACTAAAAATAGCGTCCCTGGATGTTGATTTATGATCTGCTTAATTCTCTGACTGCTTTCCGGGTCATGAATAAAACAGTCTTCATTAATAAACACCACGCTGGGTGCCTGCGACTGGCATGCCTGTGCCAGCTGTTCTACCGTTTCTACATCTGCAATATGCCGTTTTCTAACCCCGCGGCTGGCTAAGTAGCCGACAAGCCCCAGCCGGGTATAGCTGCATAAGTCCATAATAATCGTTGACATAGCAAACCCTCACTAAGCGCGTTATACCCGTAATAATCAGGAGCGCAGATTGAAAGCTGTACTGGTTTTGTACCGCGAGTGACAATGTCAGTCCCAGGGCAAAGCCAATCCGCCGCATTTTCCGCAGTTCTAATTATTTATGGGTAACCATTATTAATAATTTAAAAGGCGAAATCACTATCCCGGAAAGTTGCCTATAATTTGCCAGGAATGTTCTTAAAGTAAAGTGAATGTTGTGTATTGTGAGCAAGGTAAAAACTTATATTCCGCGCCAGATATATCTTGGCGGATGTTATTAACATATTTTTTTAGGAATATCCTCAGAGAGGCAGTATGAAAATCAGGGTTATTAATTTGCGGGGATTTCACTGACAATATCCGCGAGCAGATCAAAAATCTCGCCGAATAAATGTTCGGTAAAGGGGGCAATAAGCGGCATCATTACCATAAAAATAAGCATGCCGATAGATAAGGTGACGGGGAAACCGATAACAAATACCGATAGCTGGGGAGCCATACGGTTTAACAGTCCCAGGGCGATGTTAAGCGTTAGTAACAAAGTGATTAACGGCAGGGCCAGCATCAGGCCATTGAGAAAGATCAGACCGCCCGCTCGGGTCAGCGCCATAAACGCGTTGCTGTTGATCGGTTCGCCACCGATGGGCAGGGTATGAAAAGTATCGACCAGCATCGAAATCAGCCATAAATGGCCGTTAAAGGTCAGGAACAGCAGCATCGCCAGAATATCAAGAAAGCGGGCCAGAACCGGCATATTGAGGCGACTGCCCGGATCGAAGAAGGTGGCGAAAGAGAGCCCCATTTGCAGGCCTACAAGTTCCCCGGCGGTACGCACGGCAGCAAAAGCGAACTGCATCGTAAAACCCAGCGCCACACCGATAAGAATTTGTTGTATTGCCAGCCAGAAACCCGCGGCAGAAAAGATCGTCACCCCTGTTGCGGGCAGGGAAGGCGCGATGATAAAGGTGATCATCAGCCCGAGCCCAAGCTTAACCCGCTTGGGGATCGATCGCTCGCTCAGGATGGGGGCGGTCATGATCAGCGCCAGCACGCGCAGCAGCGGCCAGAAATAGAGGCTTAGCCAGTTTAGCCACTGGGTGCTGTCAACGTGGATCATCCAATGGTGTTCGGCAGATTGGTCAGCAGGGAACGCATGTAATCCAGCAGCAGGTTAAGCATCCACGGACCGGCAATGACGATGGTCACGAACACGGCCAGAATTTTTGGAATAAACGACAGCGTCATTTCGTTGATCTGCGTGGCCGCCTGCAGCAGGCTGATAACCAGGCCGCTTATCAGCGCAACCAGCAGCAGCGGGGCCGCAAGGGCAAGGGCCACCTTCATCGCTTCGGTGCCCATCATCATGACCGATTCTGGCGTCATTTTCTTTCTCCGCTAGCTGTAAAAACTTTGCGCCAAGGAACCCACCAACAGCTGCCAGCCGTCGACCAGCACGAAAAGCATCAGCTTAAAGGGCAGGGCAATTGTCGCGGGGGGAACCATCATCATCCCGAGCGCCATCAGGACGCTGGCGATCACGAGGTCGATAATCAGGAACGGGATAAATACGGTAAAACCAATCTGGAACGCGGTTTTCAGCTCGCTGGTGACATAGGCAGGCAGCAGAATACGCATCGGCACGGCTTCCGGTCCCTGCAGCGGCTGAGTGTTCGCCAGACGTGCAAACAGCGCCAGATCGGCTTCACGGGTCTGGCGCAGCATAAATTCGCGCAGCGGCTGAGCGCCTTTATCCATCGCCACTTCCATCGAGATCTTGTCTTCGCTGAAGGGCTGGTAGGCGTCGGTATAAATTTTGTCGAACACCGGCGACATAATAAAAAAGGTCAAAAACAGCGCCAGGCCAACCAGCACCTGGTTAGGCGGGGCGGACGGTGTGCCCAGGGCGTTACGCAGCAGGCCAAAAACGATGATGATGCGCGTAAAGCTGGTCATCATCAGCAAAATGGCCGGCAGGAAGGTCAGGGAGGTAATAAAGACCAGCGTCTGCACCGGCAAGGACCAGCTCTGCCCGCCGTTGGCGAGGGGCTGGCTTATCAGGCCCGGTAATTGTGCGAAGGCGGCCGCAGGGAGAAGCAAAAATAGGCCCGGTAACGAGAGCGTCAGCAAACGTTTCATCAATCTTTCCCGTTACGTTTAAGCAGGTTCTTCATCAGTTTCTGGAAATCGGCAGGCGCGGGGGCTTTTTCAACCATATCCGCGACCGGCGCAGGAGGCAGCGTGTGCAGGTGAGTGATTTGGCTGGCGGTGACGCCGAGGACCAGACGAGCGTCTTCGACGTCCACCACCACAACGCGCTCGCGCGGGCCTACGCTCACGCTGGCGCTAATGTTCAGCGACTTCTTTACGCCGACGCCCGCCCCGTGAAAACCAAAGCGCTTTGCCAGCCATGCGGCCACCAGAATAAAAATAACAATGCCGGCCAACGCCCCGCTGACCTGAACAAGCGGCGAGCTGGCGTTGACGCTGGGCTGAGTGACGGTGGCCTGGGTTGTCATTTAGCGGCTCAGGCGACGCATACGTTCTGATGGGGTGATGATGTCGGTAATTCGCACGCCGTATTTGTCGGCGACGACAACCACTTCCCCCTGGGCAATCAGGTAACCGTTGATCAGAATATCCAGCGGCTCGCCGGCCAGTCCGTCAAGCGCGACCACGGAACCCTGCGTCAGGCGCAGCAGCTCTTTGATGGTCATGCGGGTACGGCCCAGTTCGACGGTCAGCTTGACCGGAATGTCCATGATCAGGTCGATATCCTGTACGTTGCCGGCAATGTCATTGCCTTCCAGCGCGCGGAATACGTTATCCGCGGTACTTTTCCCGGAACTTTTCTGCTCGTTTAACGCATCAGCCCACAGATCGTCCACTGAGCCTGCATTGTCATCGGACGGTTGATTAATATCACTCATTTGGGCTGTTCCTCATTCAGCGAATTCAATATCGGGTTGATCAAATGTTCGACGCGCAGGGCATACTGGCCGTTAATGGTGCCGTACTGGCTGGTCAGGACCGGTACGCCATCCACGTGCGCGATAATACGATCTGGCTTTACGATGGGCAGCACATCGCCAGGTTTCAGTTTTAGGATTTGGGATAACCGCAGCGGGATATCGGCGAAGTTCGCCACCAATTCCAGCTCGGAATGCTGCACCTGGCGCACCAGGGTGTCGCGCCAGCTTTGATCTTCCTGACGGGAGTTCTCCAGCGGAGGGTTCACCAGCAGCCTGCGCAGCGGTTCAATCATGCTGAACGGCAGGCAGATGTTGAATTCCCCGGTCAGGTTGCCAATTTCGACGTGGAACGGGGTGTTAACCACGATGTCGTTAGGCGACGTGGTGATGTTGGTAAATTTAACCTGCATCTCCGAACGAACGTATTCCACGTCCAGCGGGTAAATCGCCTTCCACGCGTCGCTGTAGGATTCCAGCGCCAGCTTCAGCATACGGTTGATCACGCGCTGTTCGGTGTGGGTAAACTCCCGGCCTTCCACTTTCGTTGGGAAGCGGCCATCCCCGCCAAACAGGTTGTCTACCGCAATAAACACCAGGCTGGGTGAAAAGACGAACAGCCCGGTGCCGCGCAGCGGTTTCAGGTGAATCAGGTTCAGGTTAGTTGGTACCGGCAGGTTGCGGGCAAACTCATGATACGGCTGGATACGGATGGCCCCGACGGTGATGTCCGGGCTACGACGCAGCAGGTTAAACAGCCCCATACGGAACTGACGAGAAAAACGCTCGTTAATAATTTCCAGCGCCTGCAGGCGCTCACGCACCACGCGACGCTGGGTATTCGGGTCATAGGGACGAATATCGGATTCGCCCGGCGCCCCGGCCTTCGGCTCGTCGTTATTCTCACTGTCGCCGTTTAACAGCGCATCGATTTCGGCCTGAGAAAGAATACTGTCGCCCATGGACTTACCGCAAAATAAAGGCGGTATACAGCACGTCGCTGACTACCTGTTGAGGTTGCCCGGCGACCAGAGGCGGCGCCAGAGTAGTTTTAATCGCTTCCACCAGCTTCTGCTTACCGGCATCGGTAGCAAGCTGATTGGCGTCCTGGCGAGAGAACAGCAGCAACAGACGGCTGCGGACTTCCGGCAGGAATTCGCTCAGGCGCTGGCGGGTCGCTTCATCTTTCAAACGCAGCGTGACGCCGATGTACAACACGCGATCCGCATCACCCAGATTGACGGTAAACGTATCCAGAGCGAAGAACACTGGCGCAGGCGGCGGCTCAGGCGTTTTAGCCTGGGCTGTGGCTGGCGTTTGCTGCATGCGCCAGTAGCTGTAGCCTGCGGTGGCGCACGCGGCGAGTGTGATAAGAACCAGTATCGGCACCCAGATGGCGCGTTTACGGCCTTTCGTGATAGCGGTATCAGTCATTGAACGCTTTATTCCTGTATCGGTACTGCTGAATAGCAATTATCCCGTGTCTCCGGGCGGTCAAAGCCCGGAAAACACACGTTTATTGTCGCTAGCTCTGGCGTTTACCCTTTAACGGGGCTCAGGCGAAGATATCCACCGCGCCGTTGCTGCTGGCCAGACGCTGCAGGCTATCGGCCACCGGGAGCGGTTCGACGTCATTGCCATTAAGGGAAAAACGTTCCCCGCTGCGGGTGCTTTGCTGCTGTTGCTGCTGGCCGGACTGCTGCTGAGCGAAGCTTTCGCTGCTGATGTTGCTCTGGCCAAGCTGGATACCGCTTTCCGCCAGCGCAGTACGCAGTGACGGCAGCGCGGCTTCAAGCGCGGCGCGCACGTGACTGTGCGGCGACATCATCTGCAGCTGCGCCTGGTTATCTTCTAGTTTTAGACTAATTTGCACCTGACCGAGATCTTCCGGGTGCAATCTCAGCTCGGCGCTGTGCTGGCCCTGGCGGGTAAACAGCGTAACGTGCTGAGAAATCTGCTGTTGCCACTCATGGCTTCCTAACTGGGCGCTGATCATCGGTGCCGTAGGGGTAGCGATGTGCGTTGTGGTTGGGGTAGCGACGGTGGCGCTGCTGATGGCCGGGGTTAACTGCGCCGTAACTGGGGCGGTGTTATTTGCCTGCGGAGCAGCGTTATCTCGGCTGTCAGGCGTGTTACTGGCAACCAGTTGGGCTTTGTCATCCCCCTGCGGCTGAGCAGCTGCCGGGGTATTGGCTGCAACAGATTTACTGTCTGCAAGCGTTGCGCCCGCCGGAGCGGTTTTCTTCCCGCTGCCGCCAGCAGGCAGCAGGCTGTCCGCGGTATTTTTGCCTGCGGTATTCCCTGCCGCAGAGGTCAGGGCGGACAGCGATGCCGTGTCGGTAGCTGTTTTAGCTAGCGCCGCGGGCTGTGCAGCGGTCACGGGCTGAGGCAGCATCGCAAACAGCGCGCTGAGCGTTTGCAGCTCCGCGTCGCTCAGGGGCTTATCGGTTTTGGCGTCTTTCAGCTCCGCCTCTGGCTTATCACCCGTTTCTGTTTTGCCGAGGGAAGTGAGCAGGGTGGAAAGCGCTTCAGGTTGCTCCGGTGAGTTCAGCAGTTCAGCGAGAGCTGCCTGGCCGTCCTGGGTCTCACCTTTAGCGGCATTGGCCGCGGCAACTTTGCTTAACGCCGCGCCCAGAGGCAGCGATTTGCCGTCCTCTAAAGCGACGTTTGCCGGCAAAGCTTTGCCCAGCAGAGTCAGGAAGTCTTCACCGAAGCCTTTGCCGTCCGCGACTTTTGCATCCCCGGCGGCAGCGGTATCGGCCCCGGTGTTTAACAGAATTTTTGGCAATGTGATCATTCACCTTTCCTCAATGTGGCCCGCTGGGCGTATTCGTCCATCTGCTTCTGATCGAGTCTGTTCTCTGCGAGCAACAGCTCCGCTGCCTTTCTGTCCTGCAGGGTTTGCCATGCCTGCAGGCGCTTTTGTTTTTCCTGCCACGCGCCCAATGCCTGATCAACTTTATTGGACCACTGCATCAGCTGCTGGCGGTGCTGTTCGATGGCTTTTTCCAGCGTGCGTATAAACTGCTGGTAGTTCTGCCAGCGGGTGCTGGCAATCCCCTGGCTCATGTTGTCATTCAGGCTGTTGCTGTACTCAAACTGATAGTTAATCAGCATGTTGAGTTGCTCTTCCGCCTGCTGGCAACCCCGGCGCATCTCCCCTAAACGAATCGCCGCTTTTTCCACTTCCTGGGCGGCGAGTTCACGCAAAGTATCCAGTGCGCTGTTTTGGTTCATGGTCACCTCTCATCAAACCGTGGGGAAAAGCGTCTCCAGTGCGAGGCTGGCTTCTTCCCAGTTTGCGCGTTCAAAAATGCCTTGTTGCAGGAAGGCTTCAAGATGCGGCCACAGTTCAATGGCCTTATCGAGCATAGGATCGCTGCCTTTGGCGTAAGCCCCCACGCTCACCAAATCACGGTTGCGCTGGAAGCTGGATAACAACTGTTTGAAACGACGTACCCGGGCGTAATGCTGCTCGGTAATCAACGATGTCATGGCTCGGCTGATAGAAGCTTCGATGTCGATGGCCGGGTAGTGGCCAGCTTCTGCCAGGCGGCGCGACAGCACAATGTGGCCGTCAAGAATGGCTCGCGCGGAGTCGGCGATCGGGTCCTGCTGATCGTCGCCTTCGGTGAGTACGGTATAAAACGCGGTAATAGAGCCGCCGCCGTGTATGCCGTTCCCCGCACGTTCAACCAGCGCCGGGAGCTTGGCAAAGACCGAAGGCGGATAGCCTTTGGTCGCCGGAGGTTCGCCAATGGCGAGGGCGATTTCACGCTGGGCCATGGCGTAACGCGTCAGTGAATCCATGATCAGCAGGACGTGCTGGCCGCGATCGCGGAAGTCTTCGGCGATTCTTGTCGCATAGGCGGCACCCTGCATACGCAGCAGCGGAGAAACGTCCGCCGGGGCGGCAATCACAACGGAACGCGCCCGGCCTTCGGCACCGAGAATGTTCTCGATAAAGTCTTTTACTTCGCGACCACGCTCGCCAATCAGGCCCACGACGATCACGTCAGCCTGGGTATAACGCGCCATCATGCCGAGCAGGACGCTTTTCCCCACGCCTGAACCGGCAAACAGGCCCATACGCTGCCCGCGACCTACCGTCAGCAGGGCATTAATCGGGCGAACGCCAACGTCAAGAACATGTTCAATCGCGGTACGCTGGAGCGGGTTAAACGGGGCTGCACCCAGCGCGCCCATCAGGTCGGAATCCGGCGAAGGCAGCCCGTCGAGCGGGCGGCCGCTGCCGTCGAGCACGCGGCCAAGCAGGGCGGGGCCGAGCGGCAGTTTTTTACCGCTGTGCAGGCCTTCCGCCGTCGCCGAACGGGCATAAACCCGGGCGCCAGGCAAAATGCCTTCCACTTCTTCCAGCGGCATCAGAAACAGTTTGTGACCGTTGAAGCCCACGACTTCACATTCGACTTCGCGATCGTGCTGTTCAATGATGCAGGTCGCGCCCAGCGCCAGCTGCAGGCCAGTAGCCTCCAGGACCAGGCCGGTGGCGCGGGTCAGGCGGCCGTAGCGGCGAACGGACGGCAGTTCGACCATCCGCGCTTCAAAATTGTCGAGCGTGTTCAGCCAGCGGGTCAGGCGTGCGGTCATCAGAGCACTCCTGGCGCGGCCAGACGGCACAGCTCTTGCCAGCGAGTGGCCACGCTGGCGTCAAGGTCGCCTTCATCGGCGGAGACTTTGCAGCCGCCCTGGTGCAGGCTTGGGTCGCCGCGCAAACGCCAGCCGTGCAGGCTTAGCGTGGCACCCAGCATCTCTTCCACCCGCTGTAAGTCATCCGGGTGTACGCGCAGCTGCGGCTTACCGCTGAACAGCGGTTCCTGCATCAGCAGGCCCTGAATCTGTTTGATCAGCGCGTTGTTATCTACGGCCGGCGTCTGGCCAATGACCTGCCGCGCGGCTTCCAGCGCCATTTGCATCAGGCGGGAAGCAATCACGCTGTCCAGCGCATCCAGCGTGTACTGGAATTCGCTCACCAGCTGCTGCATCCGGGCGTGCACCGGTGCCTGCTGCTGACGGGCTTCATTGATGCCTTGCTCAAGGCCTTGCTGGAAGCCCGCTTTACGGCCTTCTTCCACGCCCTGATCGTGCCCGGCGGCAAAGCCCGCGCTGTGGCCCTGTTCTCGGGCCTGGGCCTGCATCATCGCCAGCGTTTGCTGGAGGTCCGGCTCACTTTCCGGCTCTTCCTGCTCGGCCGTCGCTTCCGGCATCACAATCTCTTCGAACACCGGCGTAGGGAAGGCGAGGTTTTCAGGCGTCCAGAGTTTCCATGGCAGCGTATTAGACATAGGTATCCTCGCTGGTGCCGATCACCATCTCGCCGGTTTCCGCCAGGCGACGCACGATAAGCAGGATAGCTTTCTGTTCGTTTTCCACCTGCGACAGACGTACCGGGCCACGGTTGGCAAGGTCGTCGCGCAGGATGTCGGCAGCACGCTGGGACATGTTGCGCAGGAACTTCTCGCGCAGCGCCTGTTCTGCACCTTTGAGGGCGATAAGCAGAGATTCGGACTCCACTTCCTGCAGAAGACGCTGAATGCTGCGGTCGTCCACGGCCACAAGGTTTTCGAACAGGAACATCTCGTCGATGATTTTCTGCGCCAGTTCGCCGTCGAAGTCGCGCACGGCGGTAATAACGGCTTCTTCCTGCTGGGTTTTCATCAGGTTGATAATTTCCGCTGCCGTTCTCACGCCGCCCATTTTGCTGCGCTTGAGGTTCTGGCCGTCGAGCAGGTTGTTCAGCACTTCGGTCAGTTCTGCCAGCGCGGCCGGCTGAACGCCGCCAAAGGTGGCGATACGCAGCATCACGTCGTTGCGCAGGCGTTCGTCGAACAGCGCCAGAATGTCCGCCGCCTGGCCACGCTTGAGGTGAACCAGGATGGTGGCGATGATCTGCGGGTGTTCGTCGCGAATAAGATCGGCGGCGCTCTGCGGCTCCATAAAGTTGAGCGTTTCGATGCCGCTGGTGGTATCGCGGGTTTCGAGAATATCTTCCAGCAGGCTGGAGGCACGCTCTTCGCCCAGCGCTTTGATCAATACGGTACGCAGATAGTCGTTGGCATTGATGCTCAGTGCGGCGAACTGTTCGGCTTCTTGTTCAAACTCGGCCAACACTTCGGTCAGCAGTTTGTTTGAAATTTGATGGGTGTTAGCCATCGCCGCACTTAAATGCTGTACTTCACGCGGGCTGAGGTGCTTGAACACCTCAGCGGCGCGGTCTTCGCCAATGGTCATCAGCAGGATGGCGCTCTTTTCTGTTCCGGTAATACTCATATTTCAGTACTCATCCATTGGCGGATCACCAGCGCAACTACGCGAGGATCGTTGTCGGACATATCACGAATACGCTGACTCATGACTTCGGCGCTCAGGCGCTGGTTAGCCTTACGCTGCTGTTGCTGTTCATCACGGCTAAGCGACACGGCGACGGCTTGTTCTTCGGCTTTAAGGCTCTCTTTCGCTTCGCTGGCGGCTTTCAGAATTTCCGCGCGACGGGTGAGCTGTGGACGAATCGCTTTACGCCACAGTACCCAGCCTACAATCAGCACAATCAGCCAGCGACCCGCTGAGAGCAGCATGTCGAAGAAGGCCGGAGACTTCCAGAATGGCAGGCTGCTGCCGCTGTCGTCTTCGGTGGCGGTGAACTGAGAGTTGACCACGTTCAGGGTGTCGCCGCGGGATTCGGAATAGCCCATCGCTTCACGGGTCAGGTTCTCGATCTGCTTCATCTGGTCGGCGGTGAGCGGTAAAGGTTTCCCGTCGGCAAGCTGGCGGTAGTTCACTACCACGGCCACGGAAAGACGCTGAATATCCCCTACGTTCAGCTTGGTGTGACGGATGGTGCGGTCCACTTCATAGTTGGTGGTTTCGTCACGCGAAGTGTTGCTGCTGCCGTTCTGACCGGTGGTGCTGGTCTGGTTCTGCTGGCCGTTGTTGGCCTGCTGGTTAGCCTGGTTGTTCTGCGGCGGCGTCGAAATCGGTGCCGTGTTCGCTGGCGCCGGCTGGTTGGAAAGCGCGCCCGGCACGCCGCCCGGGAACTGACCGTTAACCTGAGAGGTCTGGTTCAACTGGCGAGAGCGGACCGCGGTCTGGGCCGGATCGCTATTAGGGTGATACTGCTCTTCGGTTTGTTCTTTGTTGGCAAAATCGATCTGCGCGGTGACCTGAGCATGCACGTTGCCGTTGCCGACAATCGGGCCAAGGATAGATTCAATGCGGCGCTGGTAGCGGCTCTCTACATCAGTCGCGTACTTGAGCTGGGCGTCGTTAAGGTCACGGCCTGCGTTGTTGGACTGCGTCAACAAATGGCCACCCTGATCGACCAGCGTGACGTTGCCCGGAGGTAAACCAGCCACGGCGCTGGAAACCATATGCACTACGGCATTAATTTGCCCTTCATCCAGCGCGCGGCCAGGTTCGAGGCTAAGGGTAACGGAAGCAGAAGGAGACTTTTGTTCACGAACAAACAGGGATGGTTTTGGCATGGCGAGATGCACGCGGGCATTCTTCACCGGGCCAAGCGTTTCAATGGTGCGGGCCAGTTCGCCTTCCAGCGCCCGCTGGTAGTTCACCTGCTCGCTAAACTGACTGATACCAAACTTTTCCTGATCCAGAAGCTCGAAGCCGACGGCACCGCCCTTAGGCAGGCCCTGCTGAGCCAGGCGCAGACGCAGATCGTAGACGTTGTCTGCCGGGACCATGATGGCGCTACCGTTGTCTGAGAAGCGGTAGGGAATATTCATTTGTTGAAGCTGGGTAACAATCGCGCCCCCGTCCTGATCGGCGAGGTTGCTGTACAGCACGCGGTAATCGGGAGATTTTGCCCAAAGCACCAGGGCCACCAGCACGGCAACGGCGGCGGCACCGCCCACTATCAGCGGGATTCTGGGATTAGCACGAAGGCGATTCAACCACTCAAGAGTCTTGTTTTGCGGCGTTTGCGCCTGAGCAGCAGTGGTCATTCCACACCTCGCGGCTTAGCGTTGACAGAATTTTTAGAGTAATGAGTGAACAAGACTGACTCCCGGGTCGACAAACACGACAAAAGTTCCATATGGATGGCAGTGTCATTATTTTCGTTTCAGGAATTTTCGATGGCTGAATTAGCTCTATTTTTTACGTCTATTTAACGCCTTTATCCTATTGACAAGGTGGTAATCTTCCTCGGCTTAATACACATGGGGCGTAAAAATGGCTATTCAGGGTATCGAAGGCGTACTGCAACAACTTCAGGCGACCGCGCTGTCGGCGACCAATCCCGCAGCTTCGGCTGCCTCCGCGCCAACGGTAAGTTTTGCCGGCGAGCTGCAGGCCGCTTTGGGACGGATAAGCGAAACCTCCAACACCGCGCGTGCCCAGGCGGAAAAATTTGCTCTCGGCACGCCAGGCGTGGCGCTGAACGATGTCATGGTGGATTTGCAGAAATCTTCTGTTTCACTGGCGATGGGTATTCAGGTGCGCAACAAGCTGGTTGCAGCTTACCAGGAAGTGATGAACATGCAGGTTTAGTTGATTAAGCTATTTGATTTTAATGAATAATTTAATCAAACCACTTTTGCGTGGGGCATGGATGGGGCAAATGACGATAGTTTCTGGTTCAGAATGGCAGGCTGCTCACGGTCATTATCAGTCATCCACTTCCCGTAAACTTGATAAACCATCTGGGCATTGGCGTGCCCCATTTGAGATGCGATGAAGTTCGGGTTTGCCCCGGAAGTAAGTGACCAGCATGCGTATGTGTGCCTGGATTGATATGCCTTACGGTATCTCAGACCAGCCCTGCGCATTGCAGCTTCCCAGCTTTGGTTTACTGAACCGACTGCATAGTGATAACCAGATCGTCCATTCTTAGCGTGTAAAAATGGGTTAAACACAAACGTGCATTTGTGGACTTCCTTCTTTTTGTACTCTCTTAAGACCACATCAATCTCATGCTGCTTTCCTAATCTCGTCAGCTCGGCTTGATCGCGCAAAACTTCCAGAGCAGCATCAATCAATATGATAACCCTGTCTGTTCCAGCGTCTGTTTTTGGCGGGGTGAATTCCTTGGTCAGAGTATGATTCCTTCTGACTGTCAACGTGCCGGCCTTCAGGTCGATATCTTCCCATGCAATGCCACACATCTCACCATGCCTCAAGCCGGTATACACCGCCAGTGACCAGAAGTTTTTAACCTGCCGATTTGAGCACGCATCAATAAGTCGAACAAATTCCTCACGAGTAAGCGGGTCTGGCTCTACCTTAGAACGGCGAAGCGGAGACATCCCATCCATGGGATTTTCGCTGATGTAGCCATTGGCTTTAGCGAAGCCCAACATCCCGTAGATAACTCCCATGTAGAAATTTACCGTAGCAACTGAGCGGCCCCGAACTATGGACTTATGACCTCGCTTTGGGTTCTGCATACCAGTAAGCAGGGACTTCCTCAGGGACATCATTCTCTCCTGATTAATGGATGAAAGGAGGGTAGATTCCCCGATCAGTGGAAGAGTGTTTCTGGCTGCTGACTTATAGCGACCAATTGTGTTGTTGCAGATGTCTATTTCCTTAAGAGATAGCCATTTTTCACAGAGTTCTGACCTGCCCCCAGGATTAGATACAACCTTCAGTTAGTAATGTCGGTTGGTTTTTCTTCATATTTCCTGTTTCGCCAGTCCGTTGCGAATTCAGCTGGTGTCTGGTAATCCAGYTATGAATGGGGACGGCACTCGTTATAATCCTGCCGCCAGTCATTAATCG
>AKXM01000031.1 GCA_000277545.1 Enterobacter sp. Ag1
ATTGTTAAAGAGCAGTGAGTCAGTCGCTTTCGCTTGCTAACTCGAGGTGGCGTATATTACGCTTTCCTCTTTCAGAGTCAAGCGTTTATTTTCGCTTTCGTCTGACTGACTACCGGGTTGTGAAGCCGCTTTCGAAGCCGCTTCGCCGTGTCAGTGGAGGCGCATTATAGGGAGTTCTCAGAGCCTGACAACCCCTAATTTGAAAAAACTTTCTGACCGCTCACTTTCCAGGCAAAAAGAATAAAACCCAGCCAGCAATGGCTGTTTTACAAACAAAAACGAGCCCAAATGGGCTCGTTTTTTACGTTGAGTGACTTACTGCACAGCCACAATGCGGTCGTCTTTGACTTCCAGCTTGATTGTTTTTCCAGGAATCAGCTCACCGGAAAGGATTTGCTGAGCCAATGGGTTTTCAATTTGCTGCTGAATAGCGCGTTTCAACGGACGAGCACCGTAGACCGGGTCGTAACCGTTCTCGCTGATGAGCTTCAATGCGTCGTCAGAGATACTTACGCCATAGCCACGCTCTTCCAGCCGTTTGTACAGACGCTGCAGCTGAATCTGAGCAATAGAAGCAATGTGGCGCTCCCCAAGAGGATGGAAGACAACAACCTCATCAATACGGTTAATGAACTCCGGACGGAAGCTTTGACTAACAACGCCCAGCACCAGATCCTTCATATGGCCGTAATCCAGTTCACCGAAACGCTCCTGAATTAAGTCTGAACCAAGGTTAGAGGTCATAATGACAACCGTATTACGGAAATCAACAGTACGGCCCTGCCCATCGGTAAGACGGCCGTCGTCCAGAACCTGCAACAGAATGTTAAACACATCCGGATGCGCTTTCTCTACCTCATCCAGCAGAATAACGGAATAAGGACGGCGACGAACGGCTTCCGTCAAATAGCCACCTTCTTCATAACCGACATAACCCGGAGGCGCACCCACTAGCCGCGATACGGAGTGTTTCTCCATAAACTCGGACATGTCGATACGCACCATCGCATCGTCACTGTCGAACATAAAGTTCGCTAACGCTTTGCACAACTCAGTCTTACCTACCCCGGTTGGCCCCAGGAACAGGAACGAACCTATTGGGCGATTAGGATCGGACAATCCAGCACGGCTACGACGAATCGCGTTAGAGACAGCTTCGACGGCTTCATCCTGGCCAATCACACGCTGATGAAGCTCTTTTTCCATACGTAATAGCTTGTCGCGCTCACCTTCCAGCATTCTGGCTACCGGGATCCCGGTCCAGCGAGCCAGGACTTCAGCGATTTCTGCATCCGTCACTTTATTACGCAGCAGACGCATGGTTTTCCCTTCGCTTTGGGTTGCCGCGGCCAGCTGTTTTTCCAGCTCTGGAATTTTGCCGTACTGCAATTCAGACATCCGCCCAAGGTCACCCACGCGGCGAGCCTGCTCGATTGCTATTTTCGCCTGTTCAAGCTCAGCCTTAATGGTCTGCGTACCTGACAGCGAGGCTTTCTCCGCCTTCCACTCTTCTTCGAGCTCCGAATACTGACGCTCTTTATCTTCCAGCTCTTCATTCAACATGCTGAGGCGTTTCTGACTGGCTTCATCAGATTCTTTCTTCAACGCCTGTTGTTCCAGCTTGAGCTGAATAATACGGCGGTCAAGACGATCAAGCTCTTCCGGCTTGGAGTCTATCTGCATACGAATGCTGGATGCGGCCTCGTCGATGAGGTCGATGGCTTTATCCGGCAGCTGACGATCGGCAATATAGCGGTGGGACAGCGTAGCTGCCGCGACAATCGCCGGGTCGGTAATTTGTACATGGTGATGCAGCTCATAGCGTTCTTTCAGCCCACGCAGAATCGCAATGGTGTCTTCTACAGAAGGCTCTGCTACAAACACTTTTTGGAAACGACGCTCAAGCGCGGCATCTTTCTCTATATATTGACGGTATTCGTCGAGCGTGGTTGCGCCAACGCAGTGCAATTCACCTCGAGCCAGGGCTGGCTTAAGCATGTTCCCGGCATCCATTGCGCCGTCGGCTTTACCTGCGCCAACCATGGTATGTAGCTCATCAATAAACAGAATGACGTTGCCTTCCTGCTTAGCAAGATCGTTGAGCACACCTTTCAGACGCTCTTCAAACTCACCGCGATATTTGGCACCGGCCACCAGCGCGCCCATATCCAGCGCAAGCACGCGCCGGCCTTTCAAGCCTTCAGGTACTTCGCCATTAATGATACGTTGTGCAAGCCCTTCGACGATGGCTGTTTTACCCACGCCCGGTTCACCAATCAGTACCGGGTTATTTTTGGTACGGCGCTGCAATACCTGGATAGTACGCCGAATTTCTTCATCACGGCCGATTACCGGGTCCAGCTTGCCTTGTTCAGCTCGCTCAGTTAAATCAACGGTGTATTTCTTCAATGCCTGACGTTGATCTTCGGCACCTTGATCGTTCACGTTCTCCCCTCCACGCATTTGCTCAATCGCGGCGGTTACGTTGGCTGGCGTTGCGCCTGCCGCTTTCAGCAGGTCGGTCAGAGTGCCGCGTGAGTCAAGTACCGCCATAACAAACAGTTCTGACGAAATAAAGTTGTCGTTTCTTTTTTGTGCAAGTTTGTCGCACAGGTTCAGTACACGCACCAAATCCTGAGAAGGCTGAACGTCGCCGCCGGTGCCTTCTACCTGTGGCAGGCGGCTTAATGCCTGCTCGATGTCGGTACGTAATTTGCCCGCGTTGACTCCCGCAGAGGTCAGTAACGGACGCACAGAGCCCCCTTCCTGATTGAGCAGAGCGCTCATCAGATGCAGAGGTTCGATGAATTGATTGTCGTGCCCAAGAGCAAGAGATTGGGCATCGGCGAGAGCAAGCTGGAATTTATTGGTAAGACGATCCAGACGCATAACTCCTCCCATAAACAGGTCAAATTTGCTACTGGAGATTAAATGAGGTCATCCCTCAATTATTCAAGGTTAATGACCTGAAATATATGAAGCGCGAGCGACACGCACTGGATCGTCTTGATTCGATAGGTTATATCAGCCAGATGAAACTTGCCATACGACCCGTTGTTCTGTCGCGACGGTATGAGAAGAAATCGCAACTTTCGGTCCAGGTACAGCGGTCACCGCCGTACACCTGCGTAACACCCACGTTCGCCAGCCGCTGCCTTGCAAGCTGGTAGATATCAGCATAGTACTTTTCGCCCGCTGCGCTAAAAGCGTTTGCCGCTTTTTCGTCCTTCGCCATAAAGGCTTCGCGAACTTCCGGCCCCACTTCGAACGCCTGAGGGCCAATTGCCGGCCCTAGCCAGGCGCGAATATTCTGTGGGCGATCCTGGAAACAGGCTACCGTCTCTTCGAGCACGCCTTCACATAAACCGCGCCAGCCAGCATGCGCTGCCGCAACTTCAGTTCCGGCCTCATTACAAAACAGCACCGGCAGACAATCCGCCGTCATCACCGCGCAAACCGTCCCCGGCGTATTGCTATAAGAAGCATCCGCTCGCTTTGAGGGATATGGCTCGCCCGTTAGCTTCAACACAGTTTTCCCGTGAACCTGCTCAAGCCAGACCGGCTTCGAAGGCAAGCCTGCGGCTGCGTAAAATAGCCGACGATTCTCTTCAACATCAGCCAGATCGTCGCCGCAATGGGCACCCAGATTCATCGAGTCATACGGTGCGACGCTAACGCCACCCACCCGGGTTGAGCTACAGGCAGCAACGCCTTCAGGAAGAGGCCAGTGCGGGACGATCGTTTTGGTCATAGCCAGTCCAGTTGGTCTTTATGGGTTTCGGTATCAGCGCGTAAAGCTTCGATCAGTTCAACCATATCCTGTGGGATTGGCGCGCTCCACTCCATCAGAATACCACTGATAGGATGGTACAGGCGCAGCATGGTTGCGTGTAAGGCCTGGCGATCAAACTTGCGCAGTACGCTGACGAACTCTTCCGATGCGCCTTTCGGCGGACGAGGACGGCCACCGTAAAGCTGATCGCCCACCAGCGGATGGCTGATATGCGCCATGTGAACGCGGATCTGGTGAGTACGGCCGGTTTCCAGACGCAAACGCAGGCGCGTATGCACGCGGAAGTGCTCCATAATGCGATAGTGAGTGACCGCCGGTTTGCCCATTGGATGCACTGACATGTGGGTACGTTTAGTTGGATGGCGGCTGATTGGTTCTTCAACCGTACCACCGCCTGTCATATGACCAATTGCAACGGCTTCGTACTCACGGGTAATTTCTCGCAGTTGAAGGGCTTCAACCAGGCGAGTTTGCGCCGGGACAGTTTTTGCCACAACCATCAGGCCGGTGGTGTCTTTATCCAGACGATGAACAATGCCCGCGCGAGGCACATCCGCAATTGGCGGGTAATAGTGCAGCAGCGCATTGAGCACAGTACCGTCCGGATTGCCTGCACCGGGGTGCACAACGAGGTCGCGTGGCTTGTTGATCACCAGAATATCTTCATCTTCGTAGACGATATTCAGCGGGATATCCTGAGCCTCCCAGCGGACCTCTTCTTCAATTTCAGCATTGATGGTTACGCTTTCGCCACCCAACACTTTCTCTTTCGGCTTGTCCCAGACAACGCCGTTGACCGTAACTCGCTGGTCAAGAATCCATTCTTTTATGCGCGAACGCGAATAATCCGGGAACAATTCGGCCAATGCCTGATCTAAGCGTTGACCCAGTTGTGAATCGGACACCGTTTCGGTGAGTTGTACTAGTTGTGCCATAGACAGCTTCTTTCGTTAACGTTGGGTTTTACGGCAATGCCGTTTAATATAATGTGCTATTGTAGCTGGTCTTTATCGGGAGCCGGAACACGAACTCTCCCGGAAATAACATTACTTAGGAAAGTCAAACGTCATGACGCGCATGAAATATCTGGTGGCAGCGGCCACGTTGAGCCTGGCTTTGGCTGGTTGCTCCAGTTCCAAGGATGAGGTTCCTGATAATCCGCCTTCTGAGATCTACGCGACTGCCCAGCAAAAGCTGCAGGACGGTAACTTTAAAGCGGCGATAACGCAACTGGAAGCGCTGGATAACCGCTATCCATTCGGCCCGTACTCTCAGCAAGTGCAGCTCGACCTGATCTACGCCTACTACAAAAATGCGGACTTACCGCTGGCTCAGGCGGCGATCGATCGCTTTATGCGCCTCAATCCAACGCACCCAAACATCGACTACGTACTTTACATGCGTGGCCTGACGGACATGGCGTTGGATGACAGTGCGCTGCAGGGCTTCTTCGGCGTTGACCGTTCCGACCGGGATCCACAGCACGCACGCGATGCCTTTAACGACTTCTCGAAGCTGGTGCGCGGCTACCCGAACAGCCAGTACGTTACCGATGCGACTAAACGTCTCGTGTTCCTGAAAGATCGCCTGGCGAAGTATGAGCTTTCCGTGGCGCAATATTACACGAAACGCGGCGCGTGGGTGGCAGTAGTTAATCGCGTAGAAGGTATGCTGCGTGATTATCCTGACACTCAGGCCACCCGCGATGGCCTGAAGCTGATGGAAAATGCCTACCGCGAGCTGCAGATGCCGGGTCAGGCAGAGAAAGTCGCGAAGATCATTGCCGCCAACAGCAGCAACACCTGATCGACAATATAACAAGAAAAACGGCAGCCTCGGCTGCCGTTTTTTTATCTGCCGACGCGAAAACTGAAACGGTTTAGCGTCAGGTCATCCCATCCAATATGGACGTGATTTCTGATAACCACAAGCCTTAAAAGCACATATCCTGTCCTGCCTCACAAAAAGGTCTCCTTGACAAAAAGTGACAAAATAACGTGATTTACATCACACATTTTGACATTAAGAACGGTATGCTGGAGTTACCAAGACGGCAAAGACAAGAGGTAAATTTATGACAATGAACATTACCAGCAAGCAAATGGAAATCACCCCAGCTATTCGCCAGCATGTCGCCGACCGTCTCAGCAAACTGGACAAGTGGCAAACTCATCTCATTAATCCACATATTATCTTGTCCAAAGAGCCTCAAGGTTTTGTGGCTGATGCCACGATTAACACACCGAATGGGCACCTCGTAGCCAGTGCCAGACATGAAGATATGTATACGGCTATCAACGATTTGATCAACAAACTGGAGCGGCAGTTAAATAAAGTGCAACACAAAGGTGAAGCACGTCGCGCAGCAGGTTCAGTGAAAGACGTGTCCTTCGCAGAAGCAGAAGCTGACGAAGAGTAATACATCACTCTCCTTCCACTCACCGCAACGCGCCTCCGGGCGCGTTTTTTATTGACAGAACGAAAACAGAGCAGGTACTTTACCTCTCAGATTCCTCAGGAAACCTGACATGAAACTTTTCCCGTTCTTCTTCGCATTCTTTTTTACCTTCCCCTGACTGGGAGGCAATTCGTCGTGTGATAAAGAATGCGAAGACGAACAAACAAGCCTCCCAACCGGGAGGCTTTTTTTATGGACACCGAAAAGGTAGCGTTATGACCGAAATTAATCCGTTGCTGACCCTGCGCGATAAAATCAGCGCGCTGGATGAAAAGCTGTTAGCCCTGCTGGCAGAGCGCCGCCTGCTAGCGGTTGAAGTTGGCAAAGCCAAACTCGCTTCTCACCGCCCGGTACGCGATATCGATCGTGAAAGAGATTTACTGGAACGCCTGATTACTCTCGGTAAAGGTCACCATCTCGATGCCCACTACATCACGCGCCTGTTCCAGCTCATTATTGAAGATTCTGTTCTGACCCAGCAAACTCTGCTGCAGCAGCACCTGAACAAAACGAACCCTCACTCTGCCCGCATCGCTTTCCTCGGCCCCAAAGGTTCTTATTCTCATCTTGCTGCGCGCCAGTATGCCGCACGCCACTTTGAGCAGTTCATCGAAAGCGGCTGTGCCAAATTCCACGACATCTTCAATCAGGTGGAAACCGGCCAGGCCGATTACGCTGTCGTGCCAATCGAGAACACAAGTTCCGGGGCCATTAATGACGTCTACGATCTACTGCAGCACACCAGCCTGTCGATTGTTGCCGAAATGACCGTGCCGATTGACCACTGCGTACTGGTTTCCGGTTCCACCGATCTCGAGGAAATCCAAACGGTTTATAGTCATCCTCAACCTTTCCAGCAGTGCAGCCAGTTCATTAATCGTTATCCACACTGGAAAATTGAATACACCGAAAGTACATCTGCCGCGATGGAAAAAGTCGCTCAGGCCAACTCTCCTCGCGTTGCCGCTTTGGGCAGCGAAGCCGGCGGCGCACTTTATGGCCTGCAGGTGCTGGAACGTAACCTCGCGAACCAGACCCAGAACATCACCCGCTTCATCGTTCTGGCCCGTAAGGCCGTCGAAGTGTCCGATCAGGTACCAGCGAAAACTACATTGCTGATGGCGACTGGCCAGCAGGCCGGTGCCCTGGTAGAAGCACTTCTGGTATTACGCAACCACAGTCTGATCATGACTAAGCTGGAATCGCGTCCAATCAACGGCAACCCGTGGGAAGAGATGTTCTATCTGGATATTCAGGCAAACCTGAAAGATGAGAGTATGCGTAAGGCGCTGCGCGAGTTGGGGGAAATTACTCGCTCTCTGAAAGTGCTCGGCAGCTACCCAAGCGAAAACGTGGTACCGGTCGACCCGGCCTGATCACAATGCCAGCCCGGCTAAAACCGGGCTGCACAAATCACACTTCCCGAAACTTCAGTTTTTCCATTCCGGCCACCGCAACGCGGAGGGTGAAAAGCGCCCCGGAAAGCGGTAATCGGGCCACTTCATCTTCGTCCATATTTTCTCTGGTGGTGGTAATAAACAGCGTTTTCATATCCTCGCCGCCAAAACAGACCATCGTCGGGCAACGCACGGGCAAGCGATGCTCTTCCACAATCTCACCCTGAGGAGAAATGCGCACAATGCGGTAGCCATCAAACAACGCCGTCCAGTAATAGCCCTCGCAATCCATCGCCGCGCCATCAGGAATGCCCTCACCTTCGGCAAACCGCCTGAAGACTTCACGTCGGCCTGGCTCGCCTTGCTCATTCAGCGGCGTGCGGTAAATCACGGCATTGGGCGTGTCAGAGGTATACATCCATTTGCCGTCCGGGCTAAATGCAAGCCCGTTTGCGCCATGAATATCATGCTGAACTACATGCGGCGTCAAATCGTTATCCACCCGGCAAAGTAACGCGCCGTTGTAATCCCCTGGCCCCCAGAACGTGCCGGCATAAAAACGCCCCTGCCTGTCGGTGCCGCCATCGTTGAAACGCGCCAAATCCGGGTTGCTCGGGTTATCACAGACTTTGCCCACGATCAGCCCAGTATTATTGGTTAGCCAGATACCGCTTCGCATCGCCACGATAAATCCGCCGGACTCACGCAAGGCAAAACAGCCTACTTCTTCAGAAAACTGAATAACGTCATGTTTGCCGCTGGCCAGATGGTAGCGGTGGATTTCATTCTCCAGAATATCCGTCCAGTAGAGGCTGCCTTCTTCTGCACTCCACGTAGGGCATTCGGGTAAGTGACCGGTATAGTCGAACAGCAACTGCGGCTCAGCCATTTCAGGGATCCTTTTGACAAACAAAAAAGCCAGCGGGCAAACTCCCACTGGCTTTTGATTATAAGACCTTTTGGCACTTACTGACGGTTATCATTTGCCTGCCGTAACAGAACGCGGCTCTCATTCTGGAAACGCTGCGCGTAATCCCCGAACCAGTGCTCCACTTTCCGGAAGCTGTCGATAAACGCCTGCTTGTCGCCATGTTCCAGCAGGCCGATCGCCTCGCCGAACCGTTTATAATAACGCTTGATCAGCGCCAGGTTACTTTCCGACGACATGATGATGTCGGCATAAAGCTGTGGATCCTGGGCAAACAGTCGGCCCACCATCGCCAGCTCCAGGCGGTAAATCGGCGAAGACAGCGCCAGCAGCTGTTCAAGCTGCACATTTTCTTCCGCCAGATGCAGGCCATAGGCGAAGGTCGCGAAGTGGCGCAACGCCTGAATAAACGCCATGTTCTGGTCATGCTCAACCGCGCTGGAGCGGTGCAAGCGCGCACCCCATACCTGAATCTGTTCCAACAGCCACTGATAGGCTTCAGGCTGACGACCATCACAGTAGACCACAACCTGTTTTGCCAGGCTGCCGCTATCCGGGCCAAACATCGGGTGCAGGCCAAGAACCGGGCCCGAATGTACGGCAAGCATCGCCTGCAGCGGGCCATTCTTCACCGACGCTAAATCCACGAGGATGCAGTCCGCCGGCAGCGGAGGCAGCTTAGCGATAACCTGCTCGGTGATATGAATCGGTACGCTGACAATCACCATGCCCGCATCGGCCAGCAGCGCCGGTGCTTTGTCCCAGTCTTCTTTTTCAAGAATACGAACCTGGTAGCCGGAAAGCGTCAACATTTTTTCAAACAGACGGCCCATCTGGCCACCGCCGCCAACAATCACCACCGGACGCAAAGCAGGATGCAGGGTTTTAAAGCCCTTGTCGTTCTCGCTGGAGTACGACTCGCGCATCACGCGGCGCAGCACGTCCTCAATTAAATCCGGCGGAACGCCCAGAGCTTCGGCCTCTTTGCGGCGAGACGCCAGCATGGAGGTTTCTCGCTCCGGCACATAAATCGGCAAGCCGAAGCGGCTTTTTACTTCACCCACTTCCGCTACCAGTTCCAGCCGCTTAGCCAGCAAATCCAGTAGTGCTTTATCTACTTCGTCGATTTGATCGCGCAGTGCGGTCAATTCAGCCACCATAGTAAACCTCTTATGCCTGACGAGCCGCCAGCACGCCGCTCAGATCTTTGTGGATCTCACGCAGCAGGCTGTCCGTAGTTTCCCAGTCGATGCATGCATCGGTAACGGACACGCCGTATTTCATTTCGCTACGCGGCTGCTCTGATGATTGATTCCCTTCATGGATATTACTTTCAATCATCAGGCCAATAATAGAGCGGTTACCATCTTTAATCTGGGCAATGGCGGATTCGGCCACGCCCGGCTGGCGACGGAAGTCTTTATTTGAGTTGCCGTGGCTGCAATCGATCATCAAGGACGGACGCAGGCCTGCTTTCTGCATTTCGACTTCACACTGGGCAACATCCGCCGGGCTGTAGTTAGGTGCTTTACCGCCGCGCAGAATCACGTGCCCATCCGGGTTACCCTGAGTCTGCAGCAGGCAAACCTGCCCTGCCTGGTTAATGCCCACGAAGCGGTGCGGCATTGCCGCGGCGCGCATCGCGTTAATCGCCGTGCCCAGACTGCCATCAGTCCCATTTTTAAAACCAACCGGCATAGAAAGACCGGAAGCCATTTCGCGGTGAGTCTGGGATTCAGTGGTACGGGCACCAATTGCAGACCAGCTAAACAGGTCACCCAGGTATTGCGGGCTATTGGGATCCAGCGCCTCGGTTGCCAGCGGCAGCCCCAGGCTTACCAACTCAACCAGCAGGCGACGCGCAATTTTCAGCCCTGCTTCCACATCAAACGAGCCATCCATGTGCGGGTCGTTGATAAGCCCTTTCCAACCCACGGTCGTACGAGGCTTTTCAAAATAGACGCGCATCACGAGGTACAGACTATCGCTAACTTGTTCAGACAGAGCTTTAAAACGACGAGCGTATTCAATCGCAGCTTCCGGATCGTGGATCGAGCAAGGTCCACAAACAACCAGCAGGCGCGGATCGCGGCCAGCAATAATATTGGAGATCGTCTGGCGGGACTGCTCAATTTGCGCTTCCTGAGCCGCAGTGAGTGGAAATTCCGCTTTAAGCTGATCCGGCGTGATGAGTATCTGTTCGTCAGAGATATGAACGTTGTTAAGCGCGTCTTTTTGCATGATGTCTGCCCTGTATTTAGCTCGTTTGCGATAGTCGTTTCCTCGTAGAGGAGGCCTTACTGTAACCGCCGACAGTAAAGATTGCAATCCATTATACGTAAATTAATCGTTACACAACCAATTAAATGCCGCATACAATCGCCAAATTCGTAAACAAAAGATTACACAAAACATAAAAATGCACATTTTACGGTCAAACCTGCATGACTAAACAAAAGCGCGCGTAAAAATTCATTCCACCTTCTATGCTGATATTATCCCCTACGTGTGCGTTTTTCGTGGGGAAACCGATAACGATTTACAGCATCATTCCAGGGTTATTCTCGTTATTATTTTGGATAATCAGGAATATCATCACACCTGGGAATGAATGACGGAAATACGTGGGAGTGATATGCTCAAAGGCAACATCATAAATAATAAAGACTGGCTTCACCGGCCAGGATGCTTTTGGGCTGGTGGCACGTGAAAACCACGTCTCAACTCCGCGGGCTGACGTTATTTTTAACGTTTATCGTCCTCGCGCTAACGATATTCAGGATGCAGGCTGCACAGGCAACAAGCCCCGTGCTGCCCGACAAAGTCCGCACTACAGTGGCCGGGATTGTCAGCTACACCCGCTGGCCTCAGCTACAGGGGCTTCCAAAGCTCTGCATATTTTCAACGGCAGCCTATGCCACGACGCTAAGCACAAAAAATAGCGATATTTCATATCAACCCCTCCTCGTTCAGTCATCAGACGAGGCATTGCGAGCGAACTGCGACGGGATATATTTTGGTAACGAGTCACCACAACAGCAGTTGCAATTAATAGAACGTTATCAATCCCGGCCTTTATTGTTAATTGCCGAGCAGAACCCACAATGCATAATTGGCAGTGCTTTCTGCCTGAATATTCATAATGACGCAGTTTCTTTTTCGGTAAACCTTGATGCCCTCAGCCGCAGCGGCGTCAGGGTTAGTCCGGATGTATTACTGCTGGCTCGGCCAGGGAATAATAGTCATGAATAAGGATTTGACTACGCCGTCACGTCCAACGTTTAAAGGAACGTTACGTAGAATTAGCATAATCAGCGTGGTTATTGCCATGCTGGCTGTCTGGCTGCTGCTTTCCGTCGCTTCGATGCTGACGCTAAAACAGTATGCGCAAAAAAACCTCGAATTGCTGGCGGTGACTGTAAGTCATAGCCTGGAAGCCGCCGTTGTTTTCCGTGATGGCACCGCGGCCAATGAAACCCTGGCCGTGCTGGGCAAGCAAGGGCAATTCACCGCCGCAAAGGTGGTAGATGTTAATGGTCAGGAGCTCACGCACTGGCAGGCAGATAAGCCGTCTCAGCATGACATGGTGAGTGGCCTGGTGACCCGGTGGCTATATCCTCATCCGATCAGGCAGCCTATCTGGCATAACGGGAAAATCATCGGGGAAATGCGGCTGATAGGCACGGATGCTACCGTGACTTTGTTTGTCTGGCTCTCATTAGGCGTGCTGACGGCCTGTATTTTACTCGCGTCAGTTATCGCCTTAGGCATTTCACGCCATTTACATCGCGATATTGATGCCGCGCTGCAGAATATTACTGACGTTGTCCACGACGTTCGCAGCAACCGTAACTTTTCTCGCCGCGTATCACCGGAAAAAATTGAGGAGTTTCACCTCTTTGCCCAGGACTTCAACAGCCTGCTTGATGAGATGGAAGAATGGCAAAAACAGCTTCAGCTGAAAAATGCTTCGCTGCAGAAAACTGCCCTGCAGGACTCATTAACGGGCCTGGCAAACCGAGCAGCCTTCCGAACCGCGCTGGATAAACTGATTGCAGATCCCGAAATACTCCAGAACAGCGCCTTGCTGTTTATGGACGGCGACAACTTCAAATTTGTTAACGATACCTGGGGACATGCGGCCGGGGATGCTGTGCTTATTGAAGTCGCAAAACGGTTACAGGTGTATGCCAATACGCGCCACCTCGCCTTCCGTCTCGGCGGGGACGAATTTGCCATGCTGCTTCATTCTGTGAACAGCGAAGAACAGGCCGCTTCCGTGCTGGAACAGTTAAAAGAAATGGTCGAGCAGCCGATCCTTTTACCAGGCGAGCACTGGGTCACCATGACCCTAAGCATCGGCGTTGCGCTCGCGAAAGATATCACCTCAGCGGAAAGCCTGATGGAAACTGCTGATCGCAATATGTACATAGAAAAACACAAGCAACGTGAGTTGCTAATAAAACCGCCCCAAAGGGATACATTATGAAAGCTTCACGCTTATTTGCACCGGCAATCCTCTTCTCGTTTCTGTTAACTGGCTGTCAGGCACCGCCATCGACGTTCTCTCCTGAACAGGTTGCCGCGATGCGCTCGTACGGATTCTCTGAGTCAAACGACGGCTGGTCACTTGGACTGTCAGACAAGATCCTGTTTGGTAAAAACCAGTACAAGCTGCAGCCTGAAAGCTACCAGACCATCCAGAGTATGGCCGCTAAACTCTCTGCGACCGGCCTGAAACACGCCCGCATGGATGGTCACACGGATAACTACGGTGAAGACGGCTACAACGAACAGCTCTCCCTCAAGCGCGCTAATATCGTGGCTGATGCCTGGGCCGAAGGTGCTCACATCCCACGCAGCAACCTCACAACCCAAGGTTTGGGTAAGAAATACCCGGTGGCCAGCAACAACACCGGCGAAGGTCGCGCGGAAAACCGCCGCGTCGCGGTCGTCATCACCGCCCCATAATCAAGGCCGATTTAGAGCATAAAAAAGGGCTGCCAGATGGCAGCCCTTTCCGTCCGGTGACAAACAGCCGAAAAACGTGGTTTTCGACTGTTTGGGGCAAACAACAAAACACAATTCACATGTTTTTCAGCCAGAGTGATGACCTTTACAAGCGCACGATGCTTTCTTTTTCCCATAAAAAAGGGCTGCCAGATGGCAGCCCTTTTATTTGGATGTCGCCTAAGCGAATCTTAGTTAAGACGCTCTTTGATACGAGCAGACTTACCAGTACGCTCACGCAGGTAGTACAGTTTAGCTTTACGAACGGCACCACGACGTTTAACAGTAATGCTGTCGATTACTGGGGAGTGAGTCTGGAATACACGCTCAACACCTTCGCCGTTGGAAATTTTACGAACAGTGAATGCAGAGTGCAGACCGCGGTTACGGATAGCGATAACCACGCCCTCAAATGCCTGCAGACGTTTTTTAGAACCTTCAACGACCCATACTTTCACTTCCACGGAGTCGCCCGGACGGAAGGAAGGTACATCCTGTTTCATCTGTTCTTGTTCAAGTTGCTTAATAATATTGCTCATAATTTATCTCTTATCCTGGGTAAACTGATATTTCCCCGTCATATTTGAAGCTGCATCTGCGCTGGCTGCTCTCCTTCACCCAAATCACTTACTGAAGTAAGCTCATCGGGATTCACTCGCTTGCCATCTTGCTGCAACTCCAACTATTTTGGGGTTAAGGGGGCTTACGCCTGCCCATCATGTTTATGTTGCTGTTGCGTATGTTCTTTTTTGAACTCCGCCAGCAACCTTGCTTGCTCTTCAGTCAGAGCCAGGTTTTCCAAAAGTTCAGGTCTTCTAAGCCAGGTGCGGCCCAGCGACTGTTTCAGGCGCCAACGGCGAATCTCCGCATGGTTCCCCGACAATAACACTGCCGGTACTTCCATGCCATCCAACACTTCAGGACGGGTGTAGTGAGGACAATCCAGCAACCCTTCAGCAAACGAATCTTCGGTTGCCGATGCTTCATGCCCCAGAACGCCCGGAATAAAACGGGAGACTGAGTCAATCAGCGTCATCGCTGGTAGCTCACCGCCGCTGAGAACGTAATCGCCGATTGACCATTCTTCGTCAATTTCGGTTTGGATCACGCGCTCATCGATCCCTTCGTAACGGCCACAAACCAGAATTAACTTCTCATTTGCTGCCAGTTCACTGACGCCCGCTTGATCAAGCTTGCGCCCCTGAGGTGAAAGATAGATAACCTTAGCACCTTCCCCTGCCGCTGCTTTCGCTGCGTGGATAGCTTCCCGCAAAGGGTTAACCATCATCAACATTCCCGGTCCGCCACCGTAAGGACGATCGTCCACGGTACGGTGCCGGTCATAGGTGAAGTCGCGCGGACTCCAGCTTTGAATGCTCAGCAGGCCATTTTTTACTGCCCGGCCAGTTACCCCGTAATCGGTAATTGCGCGGAACATCTCAGGAAACAGGCTAACGACACCAATAAACACAAGCCAATCCCCACTATGCTAGCGACTACCGTATGATTTCGGAGTTTTAAAAACCAGGATCCCAGTCTACTTCAATGGTTTGAGTAGCGAGATCGACTTTCTTGATAACCTGCCCATCGAGGAACGGAACCAGCCGCTCCTTGATACCAAATGCATCCTTCAGGTTTGCCTTGATGACGAGAACGTCATTCGAGCCGGTTTCCATCATGTCGATGACTTTACCGAGCTGGTAGCCCTGAGTGGTCACTACCTGGCAGCCCATAAGGTCTTTCCAGTAGTAGTCACCCGCTTCAAGAGCCGGCAGCTGCGTTGAATCCACGACAATTTCGCAATTGGTCAGAAGATTCGCGGCATCCCGATCGTCAACGCCTTGCAGCTTGATGATCAGATCCTGATTGTGGTGCTTCCAGCTTTCCAGCTGTACTTGCTGCCACTGACCGCCGCGCTGGATAAACCAGGGCTGGTAGTCAAAAATGCTTTCGGCGTCTTCGGTGGAGGAAAACACTCTGAGCCAACCACGAATACCGTAGGAGGAGCCCATCTTGCCCAACACAATTGGGTTAACAGGAACCTGTGCGGCGAGTTGCTTGCTCATCATGACCACCGTGACAGATTAAGCTGCTTTCTTAGCTTCTTTGATCAGCGTAGCAACGCGATCAGAAACGGTTGCGCCCTGGCCAACCCAATGTGCTACACGATCCAGATCCAGGCGAACGCCTTCTTCTTTCTCGTTAGCGATAGGGTTGAAGAAACCAACGCGCTCAATGAAGCGACCGTTACGTGCATTACGGCTATCAGTAACGACAACCTGGTAGAACGGACGCTTTTTAGCGCCGTGACGTGCTAAACGAATAGTTACCATAACATCCTCTTTAGTGAATAAAACGCCGGGCCCCATCGAGGGATGGAGCCCGGTGTCATATTAAAAGCCCGAAAATTTTACTCATTTCTAGCTAAAAAGCAATCAGCACTTAATAAACTTTGCCTTTTGTGACCGTCGGTGTCGCGGTCAGTTTGGCGTCGGCGTGCGCGCAGAAAGCTGAGCGTACACCCGGTACGTGAGCATTTTGATCACATCCCGGCGTCAAAATGGCAAGTAAACTAAGTCAATCAGCGGCCAGGGAAACCTGGTGGCATCATCCCTTTCATACCGCGCATCATTTTGGCCATGCCGCCTTTCTTCATTTTCTTCATCATGCGCTGCATGTCGTCAAACTGCTTCAGTAAGCGGTTAACGTCCTGCACCTGCATGCCGGAACCCTGCGCGATACGGCGCTTGCGGGAGCCTTTGATGATGTCCGGCTGCGCGCGTTCTTTCAGCGTCATCGAGCTGATAATCGCCTCCATACGCACCAGCACTTTGTCGTCCATCTGGGATTTGACGTTATCCGGCAACTGGCCCATGCCCGGCAGCTTGCTCATCATGCTCGCCATGCCGCCCATGTTCTTCATCTGCTTGAGTTGTTCAAGGAAGTCGGTCAGGTCAAAGCCATCGCCTTTTTTCAGCTTGCTGGCGAGCTTCTCAGCCTGCGCACGGTCAACCTTGCTTTCGATATCTTCAATCAGCGACAGCACGTCGCCCATGCCGAGGATGCGGGAGGCAATACGGTCCGGGTGGAACGGCTCCAGCGCTTCGGTTTTCTCCCCCACGCCGAGGAATTTGATTGGTTTGCCGGTGATATGACGAATAGACAGTGCCGCACCGCCGCGGGCGTCGCCGTCCACTTTAGTCAGCACAACGCCGGTCAGCGGCAGCGCTTCGTTGAAGGCCTTCGCGGTATTCGCCGCATCCTGACCGGTCATGGCATCGACCACAAACAGCGTTTCTACCGGCTTAATCGCGGCATGAACCTGTTTGATTTCGTCCATCATTGCTTCGTCGACGTGCAGACGACCAGCGGTATCCACCAGCAGCACGTCGTAGAACTTCAGCTTCGCTTCTTTCAGCGCGGCGTTAACGATATCGACAGGCTTTTGCTGCGCATCAGACGGGAAGAAGTCCACCTCAACCTGCTGGGCCAGAGTTTCCAGCTGTTTAATCGCCGCAGGGCGATAAACGTCCGCTGAAACCACCAACACTTTTTTCTTCTGCTTCTCGCGCAGGAATTTACCTAATTTACCGACGCTGGTGGTTTTACCGGCGCCCTGCAGGCCAGCCATCAGCACAACTGCCGGTGGCTGAGCCGCGAGGTTCAGGCTGCTGTTCTCTTCGCCCATCGCGGAAACCAGTTCAGCGCGAACGATTTTGACGAACTCCTGGCCCGGGGTCAGGCTTTTATTGACTTCATGCCCCACCGCTTTTTCTTTAACGCGGCTGATAAAATCACGCACTACCGGCAGCGCAACGTCCGCCTCCAGCAGCGCCATGCGCACTTCGCGCAGTGTCTCTTTAACGTTTTCTTCGGTTAGCCGCCCACGGCCGCTAATATTGCGTAGGGTACGCGACAGACGGTCTGTTAAATTATCAAACATGGTATTTTGCCTAACGTGGTAACTGGGGCCGCTGCTCGCGACACAAAACTGAATTTGGCGGATTATATCATGAAGCCGCCTCGGGTGTGATCCAACGGTTGGAGCAGGCGGCAGGTAACGTTATACTGGCTTTTTTGTTCTCTGGCCAATTTGACCGACATCTTACTATGCCCGTTTTCGCCATTCTTGCGCTTGTAGCCTACTCCGTCAGCCTGGCGCTGATCATTCCCGGTCTTCTGCGGAAGAACAGCGGATGGCGCCGCTTTGCCATTTTGTCCGCCGCTATTGCCCTGGTCAGCCATGCGCTGGCGCTGGAAGCGCGCTTCTTTACCGTCGATGGCGGGCAAAACCTGAGCCTGCTGAACGTAGGCTCCCTCGTCAGCCTGATGATTTGTACGGTCATGACCATTGTCGCCTCTCGTAATCGCGGCTGGTTGCTGTTACCGATTGTTTACGCCTTTGCGCTGATAAATCTGGCGCTGGCGACCTTTATGCCCAACGAATTTATCACCCATCTCGAAGCCACGCCGGGAATGATGGTGCATATCGGCCTATCGCTCTTTGCCTATGCGACGCTGATCATTGCCGCGCTGTACGCTTTGCAGCTGGCGTGGATTGACTACCAGTTAAAGAACAAAAAGCTGGCCTTCAGCGCGGAAATGCCGCCGCTGATGGTGATCGAGCGTAAAATGTTTCATATCACCCAGGTGGGCGTTGTCCTGCTGACGTTGACGCTGTGCACCGGCCTGTTTTACATGAAGAACCTGTTCAGCATGGAAAACGTCGATAAAGCCGTGCTGTCGATTCTCGCCTGGTTTGTCTACGTCGTTCTGCTGTGGGGGCACTATCATGAAGGATGGCGCGGCCGCCGCGTAGTCTGGTTCAACGTTGCCGGCGCGGGCATTTTAACCCTCGCTTATTTTGGCAGCCGTGTCCTGCAGCAGTTCGTTAGCTAATCTCTTAAAGGAAATCACTTTTGGAACACATCTCAACCACCACGCTGATCGTCACCCTGATCATCATGGTGGTGGTGTCCGCGTACTTCTCCGGGTCAGAAACCGGCATGATGACGCTAAACCGCTACCGCCTGCGCCACCGCGCCAAACAGGGCAACCGGGCAGCGAAGCGCGTTGAAAAACTCCTGCGCAAGCCAGACCGCCTGATTAGCCTGGTGTTAATCGGGAACAACCTGGTCAATATTCTGGCTTCTGCATTAGCGACTATCGTCGGCATCCGCCTTTACGGTAACGCAGGCGTGGCAATAGCAACCGGTGTTTTAACCTTTGTCGTGCTGGTGTTTGCCGAAGTCCTGCCTAAAACCATCGCCGCGCTGTATCCCGAAAAAGTCGCCTATCCAAGCAGCTGGCTGCTCGGCCCGCTGCAGTTCCTGATGATGCCGCTGGTCTGGCTGCTGAATACTATTACCCGTCTGCTGATGCGCATGGTTGGCATCAAGGTTGACAACATTATTAGCACCGCCCTCAGCAAAGACGAGCTGCGAACCATCGTGCATGAATCCCGCTCGCAAATTTCGCGGCGCAACCAGGATATGCTGCTGTCGGTCCTGGATCTGGAAAAGGTCAGCGTCGACGACATCATGGTGCCGCGGAACGAAATCGTCGGCATCAATATTAATGACGACTGGAAGTCCATCGTCCGCCAGTTAACGCACTCCCCGCACGGCCGCATCGTGCTGTACCGCGACAATCTGGATGATGCCATCGGCATGCTGCGCGTCCGCGAAGCCTACCGCCTGATGACTGAGAAAAAAGAGTTTACCAAAGAGGTGATGCTGCGCTCCGCCGATGAGATTTACTTTGTGCCGGAAGGCACCCCGCTCAGCGTGCAGCTGGTGAAATTCCAGCGTAATAAAAAGAAAGTTGGCCTGGTGGTAGATGAATACGGCGATATCCAGGGCCTGGTAACCGTAGAGGATATTCTGGAAGAGATCGTCGGTGACTTCACCACGTCCATGTCCCCTACGCTTGCGGAAGAAGTGACGCCGCAAAACGACGGCTCGGTTATTATCGAAGGCAGCGCCAACGTGCGAGAACTCAATAAAGCCTTTAACTGGACGCTGCCGGAAGACGACGCCCGCACGGTAAACGGGATGATTCTGGAAGAAATTCAGGAAATCCCGGCGGCTGGAACCCGCATCCGGCTCAGTCAGTACGACATCGATATTCTAGACGTACAGGACAACATGATTAAGCAGGTGCGCGTCACGCCGGTAAAGCCTTTGCGGCAAAGCGTTGAGCAATAGACGTAAAAAAGCCAGCCTCCGGGCTGGCTTTTTACTTTCGGCAATAAATCAGGCTTTGGCTACGGAAACCATCGCGGCACGAATAGTACGGCCGTTCAGGGTGTAACCTTTCTGCATCACCATCAGCACGTTATTTGGTGCAACGTCGGCAGATTCAACCATCGCAATCGCCTGGTGCACGTCCGGGTTAAAAGGCACGTTAGTTTCGCCCACCACTTCCACGCCGAACTTGCGAACCACATCCAGCATCGACTTCTGGGTCAGCTCGATGCCTTCGATCATTGGGGCTAAATCCGGGTTGGACTTGTCGGCTACTTCCAGCGCGCGATCCAGGCTGTCGATAACCGGCAGCAGTTCGTTCACGAACTTTTCCAGGGCGAACTTGTGCGCTTTCTCGATATCCTGTTCGGTACGGCGACGCAGGTTAGCTAAATCAGCCTGGTGGCGTGGCTCAATTTCACGCTCGCGCTGCTTCATTTCTGCCAGTTGAGCCTGCAGATTTGCAATCTCTTCGTCGCGCGGATCCACGACATCGGCACCTTCTACGGCCTCGACTTCTTCGTGCTGATCCATGACGATATCTTCCGGGGCTTGCTCGTTAGGTGTTTTCTGTTCTTTACTACTCATGAAATTCTCCGCGTTTTTAGCATTCATCTCGCTGCTTCGCTTATTATGGGGATCAGTTTCAGGGTTTCAAGGGAACCTGTCATATTGTCGCAGGAACGTCTGCGAATAAGGACCACCAGGATAATGAACAAACATTTCAACTGCATCGGTATTGTCGGGCATCCGCGTCACCCCACCGCTCTGACCACGCATGAAATGCTCTATCGCTGGCTGTGCGCCAAAGGCTATGAAGTGATGGTGGAACAGCAAATCGCCCAGGAGCTAAACCTCAAGCAGGTGAAAACCGGCACGCTGGCGGAGATAGGCCAGCAGGCTGATTTGGCCGTGGTCGTCGGCGGGGATGGCAATATGCTGGGCGCCGCTCGGGTGCTTGCTCGCTATGACATAAAAGTCATTGGCATCAACCGTGGCAACCTGGGTTTCCTGACCGACCTTGACCCGGACAATGCCCAGCAGCAGTTGGCGGACGTTCTTGAAGGGCATTACATCACCGAACGCCGCTTCCTGCTCGAAGCCCAGGTCTGTCAGCATGATACGCCTACGCGCCTCAGTACAGCGATAAACGAAGTGGTGCTTCACCCCGGTAAAGTCGCGCATATGATTGAGTTCGAAGTCTATATCGACGAAATCTTTGCGTTTTCACAGCGCTCTGACGGGCTGATTATCTCCACGCCGACCGGCTCGACCGCCTACTCGCTTTCCGCTGGCGGCCCGATTCTTACGCCTTCGCTGGATGCTATTACGCTGGTGCCGATGTTCCCGCATACGCTGTCTGCGCGCCCGCTGGTGATCAACAGCAGCAGCACCATTCGCCTGCGTTTTTCCCATATGCGAAGTGACCTTGAAATCAGCTGCGACAGCCAGATTGCTTTGCCTATTCAGGAAGGTGAAGACGTACTCATTCGCCGCTGCGACTACCACCTCAATCTGATTCACCCGAAAGACTACAGCTATTTCAACACATTAAGTTCGAAACTCGGCTGGTCAAAAAAATTGTTCTAAAAAACCACCTGGCCACTTTACTGTATATAAAACCAGTTTATACTGTATGAAAACACAGTTATGATTTTTCATACAGGAGAGTGGTCATGCTCGCTCAACTCACCATCAGCAATTTCGCTATCGTTCGTGAACTTGAAATAGACTTTCATCACGGGATGACGGCCATTACCGGGGAAACCGGTGCCGGTAAATCTATTGCCATAGATGCGCTGGGCCTGTGCCTGGGCGGTCGCGCGGAAGCGGATATGGTGCGTTCAGGTGCAAATCGCGCGGATCTCTGCGCCCGCTTTTCCCTGAAAGACACCCCGGCTGCGCTACGTTGGCTGGAAGAAAACCAGCTGGAAGACGGCAGCGAATGCCTGCTTCGCCGCGTGATCAGCAGCGATGGCCGCTCCCGGGGCTTTATCAACGGTACCGCCGTGCCCCTTTCCCAACTGCGCGATCTCGGTCAGTTGCTTATCCAGATTCATGGCCAGCACGCCCACCAGCTGTTGCTCAAGCCCGAGCATCAAAAAACACTTCTGGACGGCTATGCCGGCGAGCAGGCGCTGATTCAACAAATGGCAGAACGCTACCGCGAATGGCACCAAAGCTGCCGTACTCTGGCGCAGCATCAGCAACTGGCTCAGGAGCGTTCAGCCAAAGCCGAACTGCTTCACTACCAGCTCAAAGAGCTGAATGAGTTTTCTCCCGTTGCCGGTGAATTCGAACTGATTGATGAAGAGTACAGGCGCCTCGCCAACAGCGGCCAGCTGCTCTCCACCAGCCAGCAGGCGCTGGACGTGCTGGCCGACGGGGAAGAAAGCAATCTACAAAGTCAGCTTTATACCGTGCGCCACCTCGTGGGTGAACTGGTGGGCATGGATAACAAGCTCTCTGGCGTACTGGATATGCTGGAAGAAGCCGCCATTCAGATTTCCGAAGCCAGCGACGAACTACGCCATTACTGCGATCGTCTGGATTTGGATCCAAACCGTCTTTATGAACTGGAACAGCGTATTTCTCGTCAGATCTCTCTGGCACGTAAGCACCACATCACGCCTGAAGAGCTACCCGATTTCCACCAGAAGTTGCTGGATGAACAGCAGTTACTGGATGAGCAAACCGGGTCGCTGGAAGCGTTGCTGCAGGCCGTTGCCCAGCATCATCAGCAGGCGCTTGCCGTGGCGCAGGCGCTGCACCAAAGCCGGGCCAAACATGCCAATGAACTGTGCCAGTTGATTACGGAAAGCATGCATTCGCTCTCCATGCCGCACGGAAAGCTCGCCATTGACGTCGAATTTAACGAAAACCACCTCACCGCTGAAGGCGCTGACCGCATTGATTTCCGCGTCAGCACCAACCCAGGGCAGCCGCTGCAGCCGCTGGCAAAAGTGGCCTCGGGCGGCGAGCTTTCTCGCATCGCGCTGGCGATTCAGGTGATCACCGCCCGTAAAATGGAAACACCGGCGCTGATCTTCGATGAAGTCGACGTGGGGATCAGCGGCCCGACCGCCGCGGTGGTGGGTAAACTGTTGCGTCAGCTAGGCGAGTCTACTCAGGTGATGTGCGTCACTCACCTGCCGCAGGTTGCCGGCTGCGGTCACCACCATTTCTTCGTCAGCAAAGAAACCGACGGGGAAATGACCGAAACGCATATGCAGCCGCTGGACAAACGTTCTCGCCTACAGGAGCTTGCTCGTCTTCTCGGCGGCAGTGAAGTGACACGCAACACGCTGGCCAATGCCAAAGAGCTGCTGGCCGCCTGAGGCTTACAATGCACGGTGTATCCTGCGCCGTGCATTGTGCAAAAAACACCCACCCCACTCGCTAATCCGACTTTCTGCCACCTTTTCAACCAACTTTTTTATGCTCCCACTGTCAGAGTTGAGCGCCTTGAGGTTTTAAACTGCTTAAAGGTCTATTATCATCGGCATAATACGAATGAGCCACGCACTACTCCGGCCCGAAAAGGAATCAAATCACTATGCGTTGTAAAATGCTGACTGCTGCCGCAGCGGTTCTTCTGATGTTGACCGCAGGCTGTTCCACTCTGGAGCGAGTGGTTTACCGCCCAGACATCAACCAGGGTAACTATCTGGCACCTAATGATGTGTCCAAACTCCGCGTGGGCATGACCCAACAACAGGTGGCCTACACCCTAGGGACGCCAATGATGTCCGATCCGTTCGGCACCAATACCTGGTTCTATGTCTTCCGCCAGCAGCCGGGCCACGAGAACGTGACTCAGCAGACGCTGACCCTGACCTTTAACAGCAGCGGCGTGCTGACCAACATCGACAACAAACCGGCCCTGACCAAAGGGGAATAAGGCTGGATCGATGCATAAAAAAAGGTGCCTCAGGCACCTTTTTTTGTCACTTTCACACAGAATTATTTCTGGGCAGAACGTTCCGCACGCTGGCGACGTAATTCTTTCGGGTCGGCAATTAGCGGCCGGTAAATCTCAACCCGATCGCCGTCATTCACTTTATCCCCCAGCTTTACCGGGCGGCTGTAAACACCGACTTTGTTTTTCGTCAGATCGATATCGTCACGAAGTTCAAGGAGGCCAGAGGCGACAATCGCCTGCTCAACCGTGCAGCCTTCCTCAAGCTTAACCTGGCGCAGGTATTGTTTTTGCGGCAGGGCATAAACCACCTCAACCTGAATCTCACGCGGCACGGTAAACCTCTTTGGCGCGGGTAGTGAATGCCTGAACCATGCTGCCGGCAAGCTCTTTAAAGATACGGCCAAAGGCCAGCTCAATAAGCTTATTGGTAAATTCGAAATCAAGCTGGAACTCAATCCGGCAGGCATCTTCACTGAGCGGCGTGAACTTCCAGCCACCCATCAGCTTTTTGAAGGGGCCATCCACCAGATGCATCAGGATGCTCTGATTGTCGGTCAGGGTATTTCGGGTAGTAAAGGTTTTGCTGATCCCGGCTTTTGAAACGTCGACCGCCGCCGTCATCTGATTAGCCGATGCGTCAATCACCCGGCTACCGGTGCAGCCAGGTAAAAATTCCGGGTACGAATTCACGTCGTTCACTAACTGGTACATCTGCTCGGCGCTGTAGGGCACCAAAGCAGTACGGCTAATCTGCGGCATAACAATTCCTGGGAGTCATAAATCGGACAAATAATAACATTTATCACCGCGCAAACAAAAACTCTCTGCCGCTCATGCTAAGATAAGCGCTTCCTCCTCGCGCAGGCCGCGGGGTGTCTTTGAACTCCTGGATTACATATACTGAGCAGCACTATGACTAAGAAAAAAGCACACAAACCAGGCTCAGCCACCATTGCGCTAAACAAGCGTGCCCGCCACGAATACTTTATCGAAGATGAGATTGAAGCGGGTCTCGCGCTGCAAGGCTGGGAAGTAAAATCATTACGTGCCGGGAAGGCAAACATCGGCGACAGCTACGTTATCTTTAAAGATGGCGAAGCTTATCTGTTTGGCGCCAACTTCACGCCGCTGACCGTCGCCTCCAGCCACGTCGTCTGCGATCCTACCCGTACCCGCAAACTGCTGCTTAACCAGCGCGAGCTGGACAACCTGTTCGGTAGCGTCAGCCGCGACGGTTATACCATCGTCGCCCTGTCCCTCTACTGGAAGAACGCCTGGTGCAAAGTGAAAATCGGCGTAGCGAAAGGTAAGAAGCAGCATGATAAGCGTTCCGATGCGAAGGATCGCGAATGGGCTGTAGATAAAGCCCGCATCATGAAAAACGCCGGCCGTTAAGGCGATTCTTTCAGCCCCGCACTCCACTGGCTCTTCTTCTGAAGAGCCAGTATAAAAAAACACACGCAATTTTAATTATCAGCTATTATTGCGCAGTCAAATATTAGAGCATCTGAATGAGTTAAGCGACACTAAATAATATATGCTACTTTCCTTCACAATTATCTTCCCCACTGAAAACCACAAACTCATAGATATATAATATTTCCTGCCTCAGCGACCATCTATATACACTTCACAAAATAGATAATTTCTTCCATACCTTTCTTCTTTACAAAACAAAATAACCCACCAAAAAAGGCACTATATCCCTTTCAGACTCAGGGATTTTTATGCCTGAAGTCTCAATTCATCCGGGATAATACAAAAACACGGCTAAAACTTATCTTAAATCTTTCAATGCAATAAGCACAACGGCACCTGACATACACCATGGAAACTAGCTTCAGCCGTTTGGGTGATCCCGCTACGTTCACTGGTACTTTAGAGTGACTTACATAGTGTTAAATATGGCTTAAGTTGCGCTTTCATTTTTTCCTGTCTATATCATCAATAGTCTCTATTTAATAAACGACGAGCCTATGACCCTGAGAATTAACTAATTTCGATTCCGCACCGGAAACGCCCTGTTTATTAACAATCACTGTCATCAATTTTTTGATACAGGCCTTTTTTCGCCAATACATCGCGAAGGGCCTTTTACACCTAAAAATTTTGCTTTCGGTAATCAACACATTACGCCGGGCAACTGACTACCACCACGTTCATCGCGAATGGAGTGATAACAATGCGTTCAATTTTAATTATCTCTAAATTAACCGGCGTTAAAAACAACGTCGAAGCCTCTGAAATCACCTTAAAAGGCCCTTCAATTGTCGAGCTAAAAATTGAACGTGAAGAGGTCGCCAGCTACACGCGTTCAGGCCAGGATCTGGTGATCAAACTCCATTCCGGCGAAACCATTACCATCAAAAACTACTACGCCTTTGCCGATCAGGGTGGCAACCAGCTAGTGTTGGAAGGCCATGACGGCGTGCTTTGGTGGGTTCAGGATCCAGAAACCGCAGCTCACTATGAGCAAATTGCCAATATTGACGCGATCATGACCGCCACCGGCGCACATGCCGAAGGCGGCGCCCTCTGGCCGTGGGTGCTGGGCGGGCTGGCCGTTGCCGCAGGCGGTGCCATTGCTGCCGCCTCTAGCGGCGGCGGCGGGCACTCTGACAGCGGAACCAACCCAGGCAATCCTGGCAGACCAGACGTTACTCCACCGCCGGCACCTACCGGCCTTGCCGTCTCCGCAGACGGCAGAACCGTTACCGGTAATGCCGAAGCGGGCTCCACGGTCACGGTAAAAGATGCCAGTGGCAACGTTATTGGCACCGGTACTGCTGGCACCGACGGCAGTTTCACCATCACCCTCACCTCGCCACAGATAACAGGCGAAACGCTGACCGTCACGGCAACAGATCCTTCTGGCAACACTGGTCCAGGCGCCACTATTACCACACCGACTATTCCGCTGCCTGACGAACCTGGCATTACAGGTATCACGAACGATCATCCGAATGCGCCTAACGGCGGTAATATCGGCAATAACTCACCAACCAATGACAACACGCCAACGCTGAACGGCACCGGTCAGGCCGGTACCACGGTGCATATTTACGACAACGGCGTGCAGATTGGCACCGTTGTGGTCGGCGCCAATGGGACCTGGAGCTTCACGCCAGGCACTGCCTTGGCTGACGGCACCCACTCTTTCACCGTCACGGCGACAAATGAAAGGGGCGAAAGCGCAACCTCTCCGGCCTATACCATCACCATTGACACCGTGCCACCTGCGGCTGCAACCGATCTGGCCGTTAGCCCAGACGGTGATACCCTGACCGGCCATGCTGAAGCAGGATCCACAGTTACGGTAAAAGATGCCAATGGCAACGTGATAGGCACTGGCACGGCGGGCACCGACGGCAGCTTCACTATTACTTTGACCACCCCGCAGATAACCGGCGAAATACTGACCGTCACGGCGACCGATCCCTCAGGTAATAGCAGTCCTGGTGCCACCATTACCGCACCGAATATCCCGCTGCCGGATGAGCCAGCTATCACCGGCGTAATTAACGATAACCCGGGTGCGCCTAACGGCGGCAACGTAGGCAATAACTCCCCAACCAACGACAATACTCCCACGCTGAACGGCACCGGCCAGGCTGGCACGACCATTCACATCTACGATAACGGGGTACAGATTGGGACGGTCGTGGTAGGCGCCGGCGGAACCTGGAGCTTTACCCCGGGTAGCGCGCTGGCCGACGGCTCCCATGTGTTTACTGCCACGGCGAGTAACGAAAGGGGCGAAACCGCCCCATCCCCGGCGTATACCGTCACCATTGACACCGCTCCTCCGGGGCCGGCAACCGGTCTGGCCGTTAGCCCGGATGGGGAAATCGTTACCGGTCATGCCGAAGCGGGCAGCACAATAACCATCAAAGACCCGAACGGCGTAGTCGTCGGGTCAGGTACTGCCGATAACAATGGCAACATCAGCATCACCCTGACCACGCCGCAGGTAGACGGTGAGACACTGACCGTGGTCGTCACCGATCCGGCGGGCAACAACAGTCCTCCGGCCAACGTGACCGCGCCGGACGTACTCCCGCCGGTATTGCCGGTGATTACCGGCGTTCTTGACGACGTCGCGCCAGTCACCGGTAACGTAGGGAACGGGCAGTCAACCAACGACAACACGCCAACCCTGCAGGGGAGTGGACAAGCCGGGGACACCATTCATATCTATGCCAACGGGAGTGAGATCGGTACCACTAAGGTCGGCCTGGACGGCACCTGGAGCTTTACGCCAACCACACCGCTGGTGGATAACGCCTACATTTTCACCGCTATGGCATCTAACGTTCGGGGAGACAGCGGCACGTCAGTCAGCTATACCGTGACTGTAGATACCGCCGCGCCTTCCGAACCGACCGGCCTGCTTGTCAGCGCTAATGGCGACATAGTGACGGGGATTGCCGAGGCAGGCAGCACCGTCACCATCAAAGATGCGAACGGGAACGTGATTGGTACCGGTACCGCTGCGCCTATTACTGGCGTATTCAGCATCACCCTGACCACGCCGCAGCTTGACGGCAGTCACCTCCAGGTCACGGCTACCGATGCAGCAGGCAACGTCAGCCCGCCGGGAGAAGCCACCGCGCCGTTCTTCCCGCTGCCGACCATCCCTGTGATTACCACCATCATTGATGACGTCCCGCCGATCGTTGGCACCGTACCCAACAATCAGCCAACCAACGATCAGACCCCAACCCTGCAGGGGACAGGCGTCGTCGGCGAGACGATTCATATCTTTGATAATGGCGTAGAGATCGGCACCACCATCGTGCTCGTGGGGGGGATCTGGACCTTTACCCCCGTCGCCAATCTGCCCGACGGCCCGCATAGCTTCACCGCCACGGCCTCGAATATTCGCGGCGATAGCGGAAGCTCCACGTCCTACACCGTCATTGTCGATACCGTCGTGAATCCGCCGGTACTCGATCAGATCCTCGACACGGTCGGCTCTATCACCGGCCCTATCGGCAACAACGGTATTACCGATGATAATAAACCGGCCTTCAGCGGCACCGGGGAAGCAGGCAGTACACTGACTATCTTTGATAATGGCCTGCCCATTGGGCAGGTTACCGTGGGTAGCGACGGCAAATGGAGCTTTACGCCTTCTATCGCCCTGGCCGATGGCCCGCACGCGATTACGCTGCAGCAGACCGACCTCGCGGGCAACATCAGTAGCGTGACCGTCGGCCCAACCTTCACAGTGGACACCCTTCCACCGGTGGCGGTCACCATTGACACCGTGAGCCAGGACGGCACAACCGTGACCGGGACAGGTGAGGCCGGTGACACCGTGAAAATTGTCGGTCCAAACGGCGTGCTACTGGGTACGGCACAAATTGACCAAACCGGGCACTTCACCCTGACCCTCACCCCGGCCCAAACGCATGGCGGCACGCTGACTGCCCAGGTGCAGGATGCGGCGGGTAACATGGGGCCGGATACCACCTTCCCGGCGTCAAACTCCGGCTTCCCGACCATTCCGGTTCTGATTTCGGTCACTGACGATGTCGGCCCGATCCAGGGGCCGCTGACGAACGGTCAACCAACGGATGACAACCGTCCGACCCTGAAAGGCACCGCCGAGGCGGGATCGACTATCACTATTTTCGACAATGGCTTATTCATTGGTGCCACCCTGGCTGATGCGGGTGGCAACTGGAGCTTCACTCCTCTCCTGCCGCTGCTTGATGGCCCCCACAACTTTACGCTTTCGGCCACGAATACTAACGGCACCAGCGGGATATCCTCACCGTTTGGCGTCGTCGTGGATACCACGCCTCCGATACTGCCCACCGGACTGGCCGTCTCTAACGACGGGACAACGCTCACCGGGACAGCAGAAGCCAACAGCAAGGTCACCATCACAAACGCCAGCGGCACCGTGCTCGGTACGGCCACGGCGGACGGTACCGGTCACTTCAGCGTGACGCTCAACCCACCTCAGCTTAACGGGGAGATCTTAACCGCCAAAGCGACCGACGCGGCGGGTAACACTGGCCCTGGTGCCGCTATTCCTGCCCCGGATCACACGCCACCGAATGCCCCAACCGGGCTGGCCGTGAGCGCTGATGGCCTGCATGTGACCGGTACCGCCGAACCGAACAGTACCGTCACCGTCTGGGACGGTAACGGCAATGTGATTGGCGTTGGTATCGCCAGCGGCACGGGCACATTTGATATTTCCCCGCTCACGCCACCGCAGCTAAACGGCCAGACGCTGATGGTCACCGCGACGGACGCCGCGAACAACGTCAGTACGCCTGCCGCCGTCATTGCCCAGGATCATACGCCGCCTGCGCTGCCGACCAACCTCACCTTCAATGAAGACGGCTCGGTACTGACCGGTAAAGCCGAGGCTGGCAGCACGGTGAAAGTGACCGACGCGCTGGGCAATCCGTTGGGCCAGGCCGTTGCCGGACCGGATGGCAGCTTTAGCATCACCCTGACAACCCCGCAGGCGAACGGCCAGCTGGTGGAAGTGAACGCCACGGATGCCGCAGGGAATATCGGCCCGAACGCCCCGGTCACCGCCCCGGATATCACCCCACCGAATATGCCGATCATCGGTTCCGTGGTCGACAATGTGCCTGAGCATACCGGTAACCTGAACAACGGCGATCTGACTAACGACGATAAACCGACGATCTCCGGTACGGCTGAAGCTAACTCAACCGTGAAGATTTACGACAACGGGACGCTGATCGGCACGGTCAGCGCCAACGGCAGCGGAGCCTGGACCTTTACGCCGACCACCTCTATTGGCCAGGGCCTGCATAGCCTGACGGTGACCGCCACCGATGCCGCAGGCAACGTCAGCCAGCCGAGCGCCGCCTTTAACATCAACGTAGACTCCATCGCCCCTACCGCCCCAACGATTACCCAGGTGTATGACGATGTGGGCACCGTGACCGGGCCGGTCAGCAATAACGGCGCCACCAACGATCCGACGCCAACCCTGAGCGGCAGCGGCGAACCGGGATCTATCATCACGGTTTACGACGGACTGGACGTCCTGGGCACCACCACCGTTAACGGCAACGGCACCTGGACATTTACGCCAACCACGCCGCTGCTGGACGGGCCACATTCCTTTACGGTCACGGCTTCGGATGCCGCAGGCAACGTCACCGCACATTCCCCGGCGTGGGACATCAATCTGATTACTACGCTGCCGGCCACGCCGGTGATTGGCGAAATTCTGGATACCGTCGGGAGCGTCACCGGGCCAGTCCTGCCGGGCACCTCTACCGACGATACCAAACCGGTTATCAGCGGCACCGCCGGGGCTAACGCAGTCGTGAATATTTACGATGGCAACACGCTGATCGGCACCGTGACGGCAAACGGCAGCGGCGCATGGACGTTTACGCCAACCCAGCCGCTAAGCGAAGGTTCGCACACCATCAATGTGTACGTGACCGATGCCGCCGGGAATACCAGTAATGCCGCAACCCAGATTGTTATTATCGATACGACTCCGCCGGGAGCGCCTTCCATCGACGGGGCGCTGGGTAACGTCGCAAACACGCAGACTCCGCTGATTAACGGCGGCAGTACCCAAAGTACGGAACCCGTGTTCTCAGGCAAAGGTGAAATTGGGGCCACTATTACCCTGTACGTCGACGGGGGGACAACGCCAATTGGCACGGCCACCGTAGACGCGACCGGGAGCTGGACAATCACCCCAACCTCACCGCTGGGCAGCGGGACGCACGTGTTTACTACCGTGGCAACGGATCCGGCGGGCAACACGGGGATGCCTTCTTCTGGCTTCACGCTCTCGGTTTACGCGACGCCTCCGGCTCAGCCAGCGGCACCAGTCGTGACCGATAATGTGCCTCCGGTGGTCGGTCCCGTCGCTCCGGGCGGCAGTACCAATGACACCACGCCAACCTTTAGCGGGACCGGCATCGCGGGCTCAACCATCAACGTCTACAACAACGGGAACGACCTGATAGGCACCGCCACCGTGCGCTCCGACGGGACCTGGAGCGTGACCCCGTCAACGCCGTTTACCGAAACGACCTACAACATTACCGTCCAGGTGACCGATCCGGCGGGCAACATCAGCCTGCCGTCAGCCCCGATCGCGATCACCGTAGACACAACGCCGCCGGCGGCACCGACTATCGGTACCGTAGATGACGGCGTGGGTCCGGTGACCGGGCCAATTACCAACGGCATTACCGATGACACGAAGCCGGTGTTCCACGGCACGGGTGAAATCGGCGCGACCGTCACGCTTTACAACGGCAGCACGGCGATAGGCTCTGCGGTAGTGGATGGCTCGGGTAACTGGACCATTACGCCGAATACCGCACTCAACAACGGCGTGAATACCATCACCGCCGAACAAACCGATAAAGCCGGGAACGTCAGCGGGCCATCCACCGATTATGTACTGACCGTCGATACCGTGCCGCTCACCGCGCCGGTCGTCGTGGAAATCATTGATAACGTGGGCCCGATCCAGACCCCGCTGGTCAACGGCAGCTTCACCGATGACACCACGCCAACCTTTACCGGTACCGGCAAAGTCGGCAGCACAATCACGCTGTACGACACCAATGGCACGACGATTCTGGGTACCGGTGTCGTGGCCGCCAATGGCACATGGAGTATCACCACTTCCGTGCTGCCGGAAGGTGCACACAGCATTACCATCAAAGCGGTGGATGACGTAGGCAACAGCGTGGGGCCTTCTGTGCCAATTGTGATTAACGTCGATACCACTCCGCCACCAAACCCTGTGGTGCTGCCGATCACCGACCCTACCGGTACGCTTGTAGCCGGTACCGCTGAACCGGGGGCAACGGTTATCATCAAAGACTCCAGCGGCAACGTGCTGGGCACCGGCGTGGCTGACCCGATTTTGGGTACCTGGACCGTTACGATGTCACCGGCTCAAACCACCGGCGCAACCCTGACGGCTATTGCTCAGGATCCAGCGGGTAACCAAAGCGCGGGCATTAACTTCACCGCAACCAGCTCCATCCTGCCGCATCCGCCAACCATCGATCTGGTAGACGATAACGTGGGCGCCATAACCGGTAACGTCGGCAACGGGAAATCGACCGATGATACTTTACCTACCCTGAGTGGTTCAGGTGCCTCCGCGGGCGGTGTCGTGCATGTTTACATTGATGGCGTGCTGTTCACTTCTGTGCCCGTCGGCGCCGGCGGCACATGGACGTATCAGCTCACCACCCCGCTGACTCAAGGCCCGCATACCTTTGCCGTCAGCCAGACCGTCGGTCTTGAGACGAGCGGCCTGTCTCCGCTCTACACCATCATTGTCGACACCACGCCACCAGCCCAGCCGGTGATTGTCTCCGTGGTAGACGATGTAGTAGGCGGCGTAGTCGGGCCGTTGACCAATGGCCAGGCCACGAACGACCCAACGCCAACCCTGAGCGGCACGGCGGAAGCTGGCAGCACGGTGAACATTCTCGATAACGGCACCATCATCGGTACCGTCACCGCGAATGCCCTCGGCATCTGGACCTTTACGCCAGGCACTAACCTTGGCGAGGGTTCTCACACCCTGACCGTCACGGCGACAGACGCCGCCGGGAACGTCAGCCTGCCGTCCACCGGCTTTGTGGTCAATGTGGATACTGTCGCCCCAACAGCACCGGTGATATCAACCGTCATCAACGATGTCACATCGCAGCCAGTCATCTCCGGCCAGCCGACTAACGACAATACGCCAACCTTCAGCGGTACAGCCGAGGCCGGGACCACGCTGACCTTCAAGGACGGAAACGTCGTGATCGGCACCGTAACGGTACCGGTGGGTGGGAACTGGAGCTTTACCCCAACGGTTCCGCTACTGGATGGCAGCCATAACATCACCGTGACCGCCATGGATGCGGCAGGCAACGTCAGCGGCCCAAGCACAGGGTTCAACGTGGTGGTCGATACCGTGCCGCCTGTAGTGCCAGTCATTCTTTCGGTCATCGACGACCAGACTCAGCCGGGCACTAACCTGCCGCTGATCAACGGCCAGTTGACGAAGGACACTCAGCCAACCCTGAGCGGCACGGCGGAAGCCAACGCCACCATCACGGTGAAAGACGGCAATAACGTGCTGGGAACCACCCAGGCGGATGCGCTGGGCGCCTGGACATTCACCCCGTCCGCACCGCTGGGCCAAGGGACACATACCCTGAACGTCACGGCGACGGATGCCGCTGGCAACGTCAGTAACGCGGCTTCGTTTGGCGTGAATATTGACTCTGTCGCCCCGAACCCACCGGTGATCGTCACCGTGCTGGACAATACCGCGCCGGTTCTGGGGCCAATCACCAACGGCCAGGCCACCAACGAAACCCGCCCTTCCCTGAGCGGAACGGCGGAAGCTGGCGCCATTATTAAAGTTTACAGCGATGGCAACCTGATCGGCACCACCCTTGCCAACGGTTCCGGGGCATGGAGCCTGACGCCGGTGGCGGCACTCGGCAATGGCGCCCATACGTTAACCGTCACCGCGACCGATGCAGCCGGCAACGTCAGTAATCCGTCCAGTGGCTTTGCGCTGACGGTGGATACTATTGCTCCGAACGCGCCGGTCATCAGCACCGTGGCGGATGCCGTCGGCCCAATCGTCGGCAACTTGTCTAACGGCCAGGTCACCGACGACACCCGTCCGGTGCTGACCGGTACCGCTGAGGGCAATGCTACCGTCAGCGTGTACGACAACGGCGTTCTGCTTGGCACCGTCCAGGCAGATGCTGGCGGGGCGTGGAGCTTCAGGCCTGGCACCGCACTGATTAACGGCGGCCATGCGCTGACCGTGACCGCGACGGACGCTGCGGGCAACGTCAGCCTGCCGTCAACACCGTTTAACGTGGTGGTGGATACCATTGCGCCTACTCAGCCGATTGTGGTTCAGGCCTTCGATGACGTTGGTCCGGTTCAGGGGCCATTGGTGAGCGGACAGACAACGGACGACACTCAGCCAGCTCTCAGCGGGACAGCGGAAGCTAACTCCACCATTAATATTTACGATAATGGCAACCTGATTGGCACCGTAACGACCAGTGCCCTGGGAGCATGGACCTTCACGCCTGGGACCGCGCTGCCTCTCGGCCAGCACGTATTCACCGTCACCGCGACCGATGCGGCAGGCAACACCAGCGTACCTTCGGCTGGCTTTACCCTGACCATCGCCAGCGGCGTGTCGAATACGCCGGTGCTGACCTCTGTGGTGGACGATGTCGCCGGTGGCACGGTCGGGCCATTAACCAGCGGCCAGGCCACTAACGATGCACGCCCAACCCTGAACGGAACGGCAGATGCCAACAGCACCATCAAGATTTACGATGGCGGCAACCTGATTGGCACCGTGTCGGCTAACGCCTTGGGCGTTTGGGTCTTTACCCCGCCGACCGCGCTGGCAAACGGCTCGCATACCTTTACCATCACCGCGACCAACGGTGCAGGCGTAATCAGTAGCCCAACGGCAGGCTTCACCATCGTGGTGGATACCGTGGCGCCTAACCAGCCTGCGATAACCTCTGTGGTAGATGATGTCGGCCCGATCACTGGCCCGGTAGGTAACAACCAGCCAACGGACGATACACGCCCAACCCTGAACGGGACCGCCGAAGCCAACGCCACGGTCAATATCTTTGATAACGGCGTGCTGCTGGGTACCACAACGGCAAACGGCAGCGGCGTCTGGACGTTCACGCCAACGCTGCCTCTGCTTCAGGGCAACCACTCGTTCACCGTCACCGCAACGGATGCGGCGGGTAACGTCAGCGTTCCGTCCGTACCGGCCGGTATTATTGTCGATACCGTCCCGCCGCTGGCGCCAACAGGTCTGACGGTCAACGCCACTGGTACAGTTGTTACCGGCGTTGCGGAAGCCAACAGCAAAGTGACCGTTACCTCGGCGACGGGTACCGTTCTGGGTACGGCTCAGGCTGACGGCAACGGGAACTTCAGCATTACGCTCTCCCCTGCGCAAACCAGCGCCCAGCCGCTGCTGGCCTTCGCTCAGGATGCCGCCGGGAACATCGGCGTTTCCGCCAGCTTCACCGCACCGTTTACCGGTGTGCCAGGGCTGCCGGTGATCACCAGCATCGTGGACGATGTTCTGCCGAAAACCGGCGTGGTGGGCAACGGGCAGAGCACCAATGACACCCAGCCGACGATCAACGGCACCGCCGAAGCCAACGCCACCGTCAAGATCTACGACAACGGTGCGCTGCTGGGGACGGTCACCGCCAACGCGAGCGGCGTCTGGACGTTTACCCCAACCGGTGCGCTGGGTGATGGCGTGCACGCCTTTACCGCCACAGCAACCAACGCCAACGGGACGGGCGGGGCGTCTCTGCCGACCTCGGTGATTGTCGATACTATTCCACCGCTGATCCCAACCGGGGTTATCAGCGCAGACGGGTCGACGATCACTGGCGTCGCGGAAGCTAACAGCACCGTAACCATCACGCTGCCGGGCGGGATCACCGTCACCGGCACGGCGAATGCGTCCGGCGCGTTCAGCATCACCCTGCCGACTCGCCAGATTGAAGGGCAGTCGCTGTCAATATCTGCCGCGGATGCGGCGGGTAACGTCTCTCCATCGCTCTCGATCACCGCGCCGATTCTGCCACTTTCGGCCAGCAGCAACGTGGTCGATCTGGCGCTGACCAGCAACGCAGACATCACCACCTCGCACTACAGTGGCTATGGCAACCTACTGATTGGCGCGCTGGGGAACGTGGCGTCGGTTCTGGGCAGCAATACCGCCCAGGTCGGCTTCACCATCGGCAGCGGAGCAACGGGGCATATCACCATTAATGCCGCCGCCACCGGCGTGGTACTGTCATTGCTGAATACGCTGGAAATCGCTATTCAGAAATTTGACGCGACCACTAACTCCTGGACGACGGTTGTCGACTCTTCACTGCCGCAGTTCCTGAACCTGCTGACCCTGGGCGCTACCGGCGTTACCCTGAACCTTGACGGACTGGGCGAAGGGCAATACCGCGTGCTGGGCTACAACACCAGCCTGCTGGCAACAGGTGCAGCGACCAACCTTGCGGTGACCGTCGAGCAGACCAGCGCCGGCGTGGTCAGCGGAACCACCACCTCAAGCGGGAACGTCATTACCGATCCGGGTCCTGGTGGGGCTGTGGACAACGCCCCTACCGGCACCGTGGTCACGGCTATTACCGATGGCCAGGGCGTCTCCCATACGGTTGGCGCTGGCGGACTGGATATTCAGGGTAAATACGGCACCCTGCATATCAACCAGGACGGCAGCTATACCTACACCTTAACCAACACCTCAGCCGCGGTGCTGGGCCGTACCGAGAACTTTACCTACACCATTACCCAAAATGGCATCAGCGACTCTGCGCAGCTGATTGTCACCCTGGGCAACGGTGCCCCGGCCAGTACGGTCACCGCCACGGATAACACCGGTTCGCTGACCTTCGGCACCGATGTTGTCGCCGTTGACCACGGGGCTTCACAGCAAACGGGTCTGTCGGTGCTGAGCGTCGGTCTGGGGAATGTGGTCAACCTCAACCTGTTGGCTAACATGAGCAACCCGATTCTGTTTGATGTCGCAGACGGATCGACGCGCACCATGACGCTGCAGGCCAGCGTGGGCGGGGTGGCGCTGCTCTCCACCTTCGACCTGTACATCTACAAGTTCAACGTGGCGACCCAGCAATACGAGCAGTTCCAGGTGCAGAAAACCTGGCTAACGGCTCCGCTGTTGGGCGGCACCTCAGGCCAGTTGACCGTCACCCTGGGCGGCGGGGACTACCTGTTCCTGCTGATGAACGCGAGCGGTGTCTCACTGCTGACCAGCTACACGCTGAATATCCTCCAGGATCATACCTACGCGGTGGACAGCCTGGCGGCCTCAACTGCCGGGAACGTGATGCAGGACGATGTCGCGCCAGCAGGCAGCTTGCTGACGGCGGTGAACGGCGTGGCAGTTTCCGCGACCGGTACCACCACCATCAACGGTAAGTTCGGGACGCTGACCATTGATGCCCACGGCAACTACACCTACACGCTGAAATCCGGCGTGGGAGCTGACAGCATCAATACGCCAGACAGCTTCGTGTACACCGTGACCGCGCCAAACGGGGATACCGGTACCGCGTCGCTGAACATCACCGCCACACCGCATACCGTGGATGCCGTGAACGATATCAGCTCCATCATGGCTATCACGTCGACGCAAAACACTGCGGCTTACGCTAGCGCCAACGTTGGGTCAGCCTCCTGGAACACGGCGCTGCTGGCCTCTACCCACGGCAACGGCAGCGGCACCTTTAACATTGCGGATAACACCGTGCTTAGCGGGGCCAACATTGTGTTCAAAGTGGCTTCCGGTCTGGTATTGGGTGGACTGTCCGTCAGCTGGACGCTAAGCGACGGCCAGGGTCACACCTATACCGGCACCTTTAGCGGCAGCGCCCTGCTGGGCGGCACGGCAACCATTCCAATCACAGATCTGCACTCAGGCACCTGGACGCTGAGCTATGTCGGGAACATGGGGCCATTGGGGCTGGGCACGATCACCATCACGCCAACGGTCACCGGGACGTCAAACCTGCTGGATAGCTTCACGGCGCAAAGCACCATCGTACACGGCAACCTGTACGACGGGACTGACTCCGCAGGTGCGTCTGACCAGCTTGGCAGCGTGCATACGCTGATGACAATTACCGGCGCCAACGGCAGCTCGGCCACGCTGAACCCGATGAGCAACAGCGACGCGGTGGCCACGATACAGGGGCAGTACGGCGCGCTGAAAATTGGTATCGGCGGCGACTACACCTACACCCTGAATCCGGGGGTATCGCCGGGGTCAATCACCAACAAAGAGGTCTTTACCTACGCTCTGAACGATCAGAACGGGCATACGGACACCGCCACCCTGACCATTAACATGAACCCGCAAATCGTCAGTACCGCATATGGGGACATTATCACCGGTTCTTCGGCCTACGCCGATACGCTGGTGTACCACGTCCTTGCAGGCGGCTCGGCCGATGGCACCGGCGGCAACGGATCGGACGTCTGGAAGAATTTCTCGCTCGCCAACGGGGACCAGATCAACATCCACGACCTGCTGGTCGGCTGGAACGGGCAGACCTCATCGCTGGGTAATTACCTGAGCGTGGCAAGCGTCGGCAACAACACGGTGATTTCCATCGACCGTGACGGTACCGCCGGCACATACCACTCAACCACTCTTGTCACTTTGGAGAACGTGCACACCACACTCGATGAGCTGATCCAGAACAACCACATTGTTGCCTGATAGTAGTTGCGATAAATCCCCGGGCGCACAGACGCCCGGGGAATAAGACAAAAACGCAGTGCCATTTATTAGGGAAAAAATATGGGAAAATTACGGCCTGTTGCGTTATGGCTGGCTTGCGGTCTGTTTTCACTCCAGGCCTGGGCCGACGACGCGCCTACTTCTATTACGACTCAGGGTCTGGCTCAACAACAAGAGCTGCCCTCACTCGATGGCTCCACTGCCCTCCCGCTGAATGCCCCTGCGCCCGGAACCTTAACGCTGAACGACGCGGTCAACCGCTCCGTCACCTGGCACCCCAGCATTCGCGAAGCTATTGGCAAACTCTCCAGCCAGTCTGAACAGATTAACGTCGCCAAATCGAAGTACTACCCGCAGATCAGCGCCGGCATGAACAACGGCTACACCAATACTTACACCAACAGCGGCTACAGCCCGTCGCTGGTGCTTTCTCTGTCCCAGATGCTCTATGACTTCGGCAAAGTCGCAAGCCAGGTCCGCGCGGAAACCGCAGGGGAAGCCCAGGCCCAGGCCAACGTGCTGGTGAGCATTGACACCGTCGGGCACGACACCGCCTCGGCGATGGTGCAGGTGCAGCTCTGGCAGCAAATGGTCGACATCGCCAAAGAACAGCTGGACGCGCTGACCGCCATTGGCCGCCTGACTCAGGAGCGGAACGACCAGGGCGCAACCTCGATGTCCGACGTGGTGCAAACCGACGCGCGTATCGAATCCGCCCGCTCGCAGCTGATCCAGTATGAATCCAACCTCGACAGCACCCAGGCGACGCTGATGAGTCAGCTTGGCTGGACCAGCCTCAACAAAGTCAGCCCTGATTTTCCGCAGAAGCTGAATAACAGCTGTAACGTGGCGAAGCCGGACGACCGCCTGGTGCCCGCTGTCCTTGCCGCCTGGGCGCAGGCCAACGTGGCGCAGGCTAACCTCGACTACGCCAACTCGCAGATGACGCCGACCATCTCGCTGGAGCCGTCCGTGCAGCACTACCTGAACAACAACTATTCCGGCAGCGAAGTACTGAACCGCACGCAATACTCGGCGTATATCCGCGTCGAAATGCCGATTTACCAGGGCGGTGGCCTGACGGCACGCCGCAACGCCGCCAGCCATGCGCTGGAAGCGGCGCAGTCCGGTATCGACCGGGTTCGGCTGGACGTGCGCCAGAAGCTGCTGGAATCCCGCAGCCAGGCCATTAGCCTCGCCACCGCGCTCCAGGTGCTGCAGCGCCAGGAACAACTGAGCGCCCGCACCCGCGAGCTGTACCAACAGCAGTATCTCGACCTGGGCTCCCGCCCGCTGCTGGACGTGCTCAACGCCGAGCAGGAAGTCTTCCAGGCGCGCTTCGCCCAACAACAAACGCTGAGCCAGCTCCATCAACTGCAGCTTAACTGCCTGTATAACACCGGCAAATTACGCACCGCATTTGGTCTGGAACACCGCAACATCCAGTCCCTGGAGATTCAGCCATGAGCCAGACAGCCTCTCCCAATGAGGAGTTTTTAAGCGAACAGGCCCTGACCCAATGGGCCCACGCCATCAGTCACGTCGCCGGGCACTACCGCGTGGTTTGCTCCCCCGGCACCATTCAGGCCAACGCCCCATGGTTCAAAGACAAAACTAAAGTCGCCGCGCTGACCCATCTTTCGCGCCAGGCCGGGCTGTCCTTCCATATGCTGGGCAACACCGAAAAAGCGATATCCCAATGGCGGCTGCCGGTGGTGGTGGACTTAGCCAACGGCCAGATCGCGGTGTTCGAGCAGTTTGACGGCGAAGACACCGTGGATATTTGCTACTTCGACGACGAACGCCACACCAACCGCCAGTCGCTCAGCAAGCTGCTGCCGGAGATCCGCTTTGTGGCCGCCCTGCGCCCGCTCTCGGCGCTGAAAGACAGCCGCGTCGACGCCTATATCTCACGCTTCAGCCCGGACTGGATGAAAGAGCTGATCATGCTGGACATTCGCCCTTACGGCCCGGTAATGCTGGCAGCTTTTTGGGTGAACGTGCTGTCGCTGGCCGGGATCCTGTTCTCGATGCAGGTATACGACCGGGTGATCCCGGCTCAGTCATACCCGACGCTCTACGTGCTGGCGACCGGGGTGCTGATCGCCGTGGTGTTCGGCTTCATTCTGAAAGTCACGCGCAGCAACATCATGGACGTGCTGGGCAAGCGGGCCGACATGCGCATTTCGGATCGCGTCTTTAGCCACGCCCTGCGGCTGCGCAACAGCGCCGTGCCCCGCTCCACCGGCAGCTTTATTTCTCAGCTGCGCGAGCTGGAGCAGATCCGCGAGATGATCACCTCCTCAACCATCTCGACGATCGTCGATCTGCCGTTCTTTATCTTGTTTGTTGGGGTGCTGGCGATCATTGCCCCGCAGCTGGCGTGGATCGCGCCGGTTGCCGCCATCGTGATGGTGCTGCCTGGCCTGCTGCTGCAGAAAAAGCTCGCCACGCTGGCCAACCAGGCCGCCCACGAATCCACCCTGCGCAACGCCGTGCTGGTGGAAAGCGTGCAGGGGCTGGAGGACATCAAGCTGATGCAGGCGGAAAACCGCTTCCTCCAGCAGTGGAACAGCTACATCCGCATTACCGCCGAATCCGGTCTGAAAACCCGCGAACTCACCCAGGGCTTAATCAGCTGGGGGATCACCATTCAGAGCCTGGTGTTTGTGGTAGTGGTGCTGTTCGGCGCGCCGCTGGTAATTGAAGGTGAAATGACCACCGGGGCCATGGTCGCCGCCTCGATGCTGGCCTCAAGGATGATTGCCCCGATGGCCAACCTGTGCGGCGTCCTCGCCCGCTGGCAGCAGGTCAAAGCCGCCAAACAGGGGCTGGACAGCATCATGCAGCTGCCGGTGGAAACCCAGCGCGATGAAAACCTGATCCATAAAGACATCCTCCACGGCCACTACCTGTTTGAAAGCGCGCAGTTCAAATACCACAGCGAAGATCCGCGCATTCCGCTGCGCATTGCCCGCCTTGAGATCCAGCGCGGCGAGCGCATTGCCGTGCTCGGGCGCAACGGCGCGGGGAAATCCACGCTGCTGCAGGCGCTTGCCGGCGGGGTCGATCTCGCCAGCGGCGAAGCCCGGCTCGACGATCTCGCGATGTCGCAAATCGACATGGCGGATCTGCGCCGCAACATCGGCTTCCTGAGCCAGAACGCGCGGCTGTTCTACGGCACGCTGCGGGAAAACCTCACCTTGGGTGCGCCGCACGCCAGCGACGAGGCTATCTTCGAGGCGCTGGACGTGAGCGGCGCGAGCAACTTCGTGAAGCACCTGCCCAAAGGCCTGGATCATCCGATCATGGAAGGCGGCAGCGGGCTTTCCGGCGGGCAGCGGCAGTCGATCCTGCTGGCGCGGATGCTGCTGCGCTCGCCCAACATCGTGCTGCTCGACGAGCCCACCGCCTCGCTGGACGACCATACCGAACGGGAATTTATTCAGCGGCTGAACCAGTGGCTCGGGCATCGCACGCTGGTCGTCGCCACCCACCGCGTGCCGGTGCTCGAACTGGTCGAGCGCGTGCTGGTGCTGAAAGACGGCCAGCTGGTAATGGATGCACCGAAGGCGCAGGCGCTCGGCGCCGCAAGACCGGCACAGGCTCAGGCCCCGGCCGCCGCCCAGACACCACCGCGGGAGTGGAACAATGAAAACCAGTCAGCATGACGTCACCATGGATGACCCGGACATCCAGCGCGAAAGCGAATTTTCCGGGGCGAGCCGCATTATCCTGCTCATCACGCTGCTGTTTGCTCTGTTCGGCGTCTGGGCGTGGTTCGGCACGCTGGACGAAGTCTCCACCGGCACCGGGAAAGTGGTGCCGAGTTCCCGCGAGCAGATTTTGCAGTCGCTGGACGGCGGGATAGTCACCGAGCTGCTGGTGCACGAGGGCGATAAAGTGCAAGCCGGACAAATCGTCGCCCGCCTCGACCCGACCCGCTCCGAGTCCAACGTCGGGGAAAGCACGGCTCGCTATCGCGCCTCTCTCGCCTCCAGCGCGCGGCTTTACGCGGAAGTAAATGACCAGCCGCTGAAGTTCCCGGACTCGCTCAAAGCGTTTCCGGATCTCCTCGCCTCCGAAACCCGGCTGTATAAAACCCGCCGGGCGCAGCTGAACGACTCCGAAGCCGAGCTGCGGGACGCGCTAACGTCGGTCAACAAGGAGCTGGATATCACCCAGCGACTGGTGAAAAGCGGCGCGGCGAGCCACGTGGAAGTGCTGCGCCTGCAGCGGCAGAAAAGCGACCTGGGCTTAAGGATCACCGACCTGCGCTCGCAGTATTACGTGCAGGCGCGCGAGGCGCTGTCGAAGGCCAATGCCGAAGTGGACATGCTGGACGCCATCATCAAAGGCCGTGAGGATTCGGTGAACCGCATGACCGTGCGTTCTCCGGTGCGCGGCATCGTGAAGAACATTCAGGTCACCACCATCGGCGGCGTTATTCCGCCAAACGGTGAGATGATGGAGATTGTGCCGGTGGACGATCACCTGCTGATTGAGGCGCGGCTCTCCCCTCGCGACATCGCCTTTATTCACCCCGGCCAGCGCGCGCTGGTGAAAATCACCGCCTACGATTACGCCATTTACGGCGGGCTGGAAGGCACGGTAGAAACCATCTCCCCGGACACCATTCAGGACAAAGTGAAGCCGGAAATCGTCTACTACCGGGTGTTTATCCGCACCAACCAGGACTACCTGGTGAACAAAGTGGGCCACCATTTCTCCATCTCACCGGGGATGGTGGCGACCGTGGATATTAAAACCGGGCAGAAAACTATTGTTGAGTACCTGATTAAGCCGTTCAACCGCGCCCGCGAGGCGCTACGCGAACGTTAATTAACCGCCTATCCCGCTGGTGCTGAAGGAATTTTGTACGAATGGCACTCTGCGGGATTTCTCTGCAGACGGCTGGTCACGCACGTAATAAATCTGTTATACTCGCCGGTACACATTGGGGCTGATTCTGGATTCGACGGGATTTGCGAAACCCAAGGTGCATGCCGAGGGGCGGTTGGCCTCGTAAAAAGCCGCAAAAAAATAGTCGCAAACGACGAAAACTACGCTTTAGCAGCTTAATAACCTGCTCTGAGCCCTCTCTCCCTAGCTTCCGCTCTTAAGACGGGGATCAAAGAGAGGTCAAACCCAAAAGAGATCGTGTGGATGCCTTGCCTGGGGTTGAAGCATTAAAACTAATCAGGATAGTCTGGTAATGGCGTGTCTGTCCGCAGTTGCCCGGCGAATGTAAAGACTGACTAAGCATGTAGTACCGAGGATGTAGAAATTTCGGACGCGGGTTCAACTCCCGCCAGCTCCACCAAAATCCTTTGTTGACGGTTACCAGAGCCCGATACAAAGTCCTGAAAGCCCGCATGGCGAAAGTTATGTGGGCTTTTTTGTGTGTCTAGTACCCTGACTCCAACATCTCATAGTTTTTTATTAAAAACCCCTGACGATTCTTTAGCACGGACAATTCATTAACTTTCAAATTGGCTACTGCCTCTATCTTGTGTTTTATTTCAATGACATACCCATAGCGGAGTGCTGTGCTCAGCTGAATCCGCAAAGATATATTATCGAACGCTTCGCTCTATAAACCTTACTTTAAGCATATTATGTCCAATTGATCTAATAAGGCTTTACAATATTAACAACTTATTCTACGCACTTGCTGGGTAAGAAGTGTGACTTAAAATAGAATAAGTCACCTTCAAGAACCTTGTATAAGGTAAAAGCAAAACACCTACAAAAATAAGAGGTTATTTTTATTAATTTAATCAGCTACCTGCCTACATCAACAGGTTTATCAACCCATAAACATTACAATTAATTACAATATGATTTGTATTTTGTAATAATTTTCACGTCCAACCTGGAGTTATCGACTACTATAAAACCACAGCCTCAGGATTTAACCCTGAATACTGTAATTTAATTTTTAAAAAATTTCCTCTCACTAGTTCAGAGTATATATCCTTACCACCTCTGCATTGAGGTTGATAATGTCTTGCTTTTTCAATCCATTTGCCGTGCGTAAAAATACAACCTGCGCCGGAATGCAATATTAAATAAAGGAAAATAGACATGACCCACATGTATGATCAACCTGAAATTAAAAATCAGAATACAGAGACCAACTTCCCCCCGCCCTCTGTATACGTAAACAGTGCAGTTTCATGGGGTGCGATCTTTGCGGGAGCGGTCGCAGCGGCATCACTGGCATTGATTATGCTGATGCTGGGTGCCGGCTTAGGATTAACCTCTATTTCTCCTTGGGGAAATCATGGTGTTAGCGCTGAGACTGTGGGGATAGCGGCTATAGCGTGGTTAACGTTCACCCAAATAGTGGCTTCAGGAATGGGTGGTTACTTAGCGGGGCGACTTCGGACTAAACGTGTAGATGTTCATACAAATGAAATTTACTTTCGCGATACAGCACATGGATTTCTAACATGGGCAGTCGCCTCACTGATCTCCGCGATGCTTCTAACAACTACCATCGGTTCAATTCTGGGGGGAAGTGCCAAAGTTGTAGGTTCCATTGCCGGTGGTGCTGCAACAGCAGCTTCTGTAGCAGGCGCATCCGGAATGGACCGTAGTTCGTCTGCACTTTCAGGTTCACCAATGGAATATTTTATTCATTCGATGTTCAGGACAGGCAATGCAACATCAACGGATGGCAATCAACCAGCCCCTCAACAAGATATTTCAGCAGGTCAACTGGGGGAAGTGACGGGTATCTTTGCCAATAGTATTGGCAGTGGTTCATTACCCCAGGAAGACCTTCAGTATGTTTCAAAGTTGATTGCTCAGCATACGGGCATCAGTCAACAAGAAGCCGAACAGCGCGTGCAAGCCAGTTATGAAAAAGTCCAGATGAAATTAAAAGAAGCAAAAGTAAAAGCACAACAGGCCGCAGATACTGCACGAAAAACGACAAGTTACGTCATGCTGTGGACATTCATCTCATTGCTGATTGGTGCTTTCATCGCCAGTTTATCTGCGACCTTTGGTGGTCGCCAACGTGATTTGTAACTCACTATATTAAGGAGATTTCAATGCGCTCATTATTACTTCTTTTTCTAGGCGTTCCCATTCCAATAATTATTCTGATTGCTTTGTTTGTCCATTAACATTATGGACAAGATAGCGAAAAATATTATTGAGAGCACCTAAAAAATAGTCAAGCCTGAATTTTTCAATAGAAAATCAGGCCTGACGATTTCAACCACTCATTAAAAATCTCATTCCCTTTTACAATTGAGAAGCAATAACAATTGTTGACAGTCGATTATCACTAAGTTCAACGTGTCACAAAAAATATAAATCAGTTAAAAGAGAGAGGTCTTATGCTGTGGCTTGAAAAGGGTCTTTATGTACGAATCGTAGAATTAGAAAATGGTCCTCGTCCACTTCCATTAAGCAGCGGTTTCAACTGCGAATTGGCTTACAGGGTACTGGGCTGTTTCAATGCTTCTGAGAGCTCAGATGCATTTTACATTCTGGCCAATGATCGAGATGAGATCTGGTATATATGTAACAGACACTTACGCGTGTTAGGGCTCTTCCCTGATAAGAAAGACTTTCGCTTAGAAATAATCAACGGGCTACGCCATTGACGAACCAAATCAGAAGTTTGAACGTCTGTTAAAAGACGCTCAGAGCCTGACGGAACTGCAGTGAGAAACACATCAACATACTAATAATAAATTCACCGTCTTTTCTGCGAGTCGGATTTCATTTATCCCACCCATTTCTCAGCCAAATCTGGCCAGGCGGCAACCCGCCCTAACCGCTAATCACAACCAACTAGTGGGAGCAGTTCATAACTGATGAGCATAATAAGCCGAAGAAAAAAATCAACATAAATACAATTACTTATATTGTGCGCCACATTCGGGATTCGAAAAAATTCCAGCCTTCACCCGCCATTACGCTAAGTGGATTCTGGCTTGCAGAAGCAGGTCAAAGCGTTTATCGAGGATGTTGTCGCGCCGAAGCCGCGCGGAGTCTGACTGATGACGCAAACCCCGGTGTCAGCGCCGGGGTTTGTCGTCGGGTAAAGGCAAAAGCATAAAGCGGGTTTCCCGCGCGGAGAAAACCTCAGGCCCCATAGCGGTTCCCGGTGTGCGCCAGCTGCCGACGCCATACGCCCGGCGCGATGCCGTACTGGCGCTTAAAGCTGCGGTTGAAAGACTGCTGGGAGTCAAAGCCCAGGGAGATCGCCACGTTCAGGATCGGCTCTGCGGTGCGGCTCAGGCGCTCAGCGGATTTTTTCAGCTTCTGCGCGCGAATGTACTCGCCCAGGTTGTAGCCGGTGTGCTGCTTGAAGATCCGCTGCAGGTGCCACTTCGAGTACCCGGCCCGCGCTGAAACGGTATTGATGTCGAGGCGGCTGTCGAGGTGGGTATCAATCCAGCCGAGTAAATCATGCATGAAGGCATCGGTGCTCATTGTCTCTCTCCCCTGCGGGTTTGTTAAAAGCATCTTTATCAGTTGCATTTAAATCTGACCTGCTTTGACAATAATTGCAAGTTTTATTGTTACATTAAATCCTCGTTACAAATGGGCCTTTTTCGAATGGCACAAATAGCACAGAAAGTGCAACAATTATTCTTGCACTTAGTTCTACGCCTTCCTACAATCGCCGCGATACTGTATTCGTAATTGATACACATTTTGTGCCGATGAGCGACACAAATGGCCTCAGGTCAGCCCGGACAAAGGAAGTGGCGCGGCACCCTCCGCTGCGTCTTGCCCGGCCGACTTCAACTATCGGAATAAGAATAATGAGCCTGCAAAAACATTGGGTTAGCCTTCATCTGCGCGTGTTGGGGCCGGTACTGCTTGCCGCGCTGCTCGCCGGATGCGACCGGGGAGTCGCACAAAACGCCGTGCCGCAGGCACCAGCCGTGAGCGTCGCCGACGTGGTGGTGAAACCCGTTAGCCAGTGGGATAGTTTTAACGGCCGCATCGAAGCGGTGGAAAGCGTTCAACTCCGCCCCCGCGTCTCCGGCTATATCGACAAAGTGAACTACACCGACGGCCAGGAAGTGAAGAAAGGTGAAGTCCTGTTCACCATCGACGACAGAACCTACCGCGCCGCGCTGGAACAGGCGCAGGCGGCGTTGATGAGAGCCAAAACCCAGGCCAGCCTCGCCCGCAGCGAAGCCAGCCGCACCGACAAGCTGATCGGCACCAACGTCATTTCCCGCGAAGAGTGGGAACAGCGCCGCTCCGCCGCCATCCAGGCCGACGCCGATATTCGTGCGGCACAAGCGGCGGTTGACGCGGCTCAGCTTAACCTCGACTTCACCAAAGTCACCGCCCCGATTGACGGCCGCGCCAGCCGCGCGCTGATCACCAGCGGCAACCTGGTCACGGCGGGCGACAGCGCCAGCGTGCTCACCACCGTGGTGTCTCAGAAGACGGTTTACGCCTACTTCGACGTGGACGAATCCACCTATCTGCACTACCAGAACCTCGCCCGCAGCGGCCAGGGCGCGTCCAGCGACCATAAGGCACTGCCGGTTGAAATTGGCCTTTCCGGCGAAGAAGGTTACCCGCATCAGGGCACCGTGGACTTCCTCGACAACCAGCTCACCGCCAGCACCGGCACCATCCGCATGCGCGCCCTGCTGGATAACGCCCAGCGTCAGTTCACGCCGGGGCTGTTCGCCCGCGTTCGCCTGCCGGGCAGTGCAGAGTTCCAGGCGCTGCTGATCAACGACAAAGCGGTGCTGACTGACCAGGACAGAAAATACGTCTACATCGTGGATAAAGACGGCAAGGCCCAGCGCCGCGACATCACGCCGGGCCGCCTGGCCGCCGGGCTGCGCATCGTGCAGCAGGGGCTGAACCCTGGCGATAAAGTCATCGTCGACGGGCTACAGAAAGTGTTTATGCCGGGCATGCCGGTGAACGCGAAACCTGTCGCCATGGCCGCTACCAGCGCTGCCGTTAACTGATCCCTTACCAGAGAATCCGACGCATGGACTTTTCCCGCTTTTTTATCGACAGGCCGATTTTTGCCGCGGTGCTGTCGATTCTGATTTTTATTACGGGGCTTATCGCGATCCCGCTGCTGCCGATCAGTGAATACCCGGACGTAGTGCCGCCAAGCGTGCAGGTCCGGGCGGAATACCCTGGCGCCAACCCGAAAGTGATCGCTGAAACCGTGGCGACGCCGCTGGAAGAAGCGATTAACGGCGTCGAAAACATGATGTACATGAAATCCGTTGCTGGCTCTGACGGCGTGCTGGTGACAACCGTGACCTTCCGTCCGGGTACCGATCCGGATCAGGCGCAGGTTCAGGTGCAGAACCGTGTTTCCCAGGCCGAAGCTCGCCTGCCGGAAGACGTTCGCCGCCTCGGCATCACCACCCAGAAACAATCGCCGACGCTGACCCTGGTGGTGCATCTGTTCTCGCCGAACGGCAAGTACGACTCGCTGTACATGCGTAACTACGCCACGTTGAAAGTGAAGGACGAACTCGCGCGCCTGCCGGGCGTCGGGCAGATCCAGATTTTCGGCTCCGGCGAATACGCCATGCGTGTGTGGTTGGATCCGAACAAAGTGGCGGCGCGTGGCCTGACGGCCTCTGACGTGGTCACGGCCATGCAGGAGCAGAACGTGCAGGTCTCTGCCGGTCAGCTCGGGGCTGAGCCGCTGCCAAAAGCGAGCGACTTCCTGATCTCCATTAACGCCCAGGGCCGCCTGCACAGCGAAGAAGAGTTCGGCAACATCATCCTGAAAACCGCCACGGACGGGTCGCTGGTTCGCCTGCGTGACGTGGCGCGTATCGAGCTGGGTTCAGGCAGTTATGCCCTGCGCTCCCAGTTGAACAACAAAGATGCGGTCGGGATCGGTATCTTCCAGGCCCCCGGCGCCAACGCCATCGATCTGTCTAACGCCGTGCGCGCCAAGATGGCCGAGCTGTCCACTCGCTTCCCGGAAGACATGAAGTGGGCGGCACCTTATGACCCGACCGTGTTCGTGCGCGACTCCATTCGGGCGGTGGTGCAAACCCTGCTGGAAGCCGTGGTGCTGGTTGTGCTGGTGGTGATCCTGTTCCTGCAAACCTGGCGCGCGTCGATTATCCCGCTGATTGCCGTCCCGGTTTCAGTGGTGGGGACGTTCAGTATTCTTTATCTGCTTGGCTTCTCGTTGAACACGTTGAGTCTGTTCGGGCTGGTGCTCGCCATCGGTATCGTGGTGGATGACGCCATCGTGGTGGTGGAGAACGTCGAGCGTAACATCGAAGAAGGGCTTGCCCCGCTGCAGGCGGCGCATCAGGCCATGCGCGAGGTTTCCGGGCCGATTATCGCTATCGCCCTGGTGCTGTGCGCGGTGTTCGTGCCGATGGCGTTCCTCTCCGGCGTAACCGGGCAGTTCTACAAGCAGTTCGCGGTGACCATCGCCATTTCGACGGTGATCTCGGCGATTAACTCCCTGACGCTCTCCCCGGCGCTGGCGGCCCTGCTGCTGAAGCCGCACGGCGCGCCGAAGGACATGCCTACCCGGCTGATCGACCGCCTGTTCGGCTGGCTGTTCCGCCCGTTCAACCGCTTCTTCCACCGCAGTTCGGACGGCTACCAGGGCCTGGTGAGTAAAACCCTTGGCCGCCGTGGCGCGGTGTTTGCGGTGTACGTGCTGCTGCTGTGTGCTGCCGGAGTGATGTTCAAAACCGTGCCGGGCGGGTTTATTCCGACCCAGGATAAGCTCTACCTGATCGGCGGCGTGAAGATGCCGGAAGGCTCTTCGCTGGAGCGCACCGACGCGGTGATCCGCAAGATGAGCGAAATCGGGATGAACACAGAAGGCGTGGATTACGCGGTGGCATTCCCTGGCCTCAACGCGCTGCAGTTCACCAACACGCCGAATACCGGCACGGTGTTCTTCGGCCTGAAGCCGTTCGGTGAGCGCAAACATACCGCGGCGGAAATTAACGCCGAGATCAACGCCAAAATCTCGCAAATTCAGGAAGGCTTCGGCTTCTCAATTCTGCCGCCGCCAATTCTGGGCCTGGGCCAGGGTTCCGGCTACTCGCTGTATATCCAGGATCGGGCGGGCTTAGGCTACGGGGCGCTGCAAACCGCGGTGAACACCATGTCCGGCGCGATCATGCAAACGCCGGGGATGCACTTCCCGATCTCCACCTACCAGGCGAACGTGCCGCAGCTGGATGTGCAGGTAGACCGCGACAAAGCCAAAGCCCAGGGCGTGTCTCTGACCGATCTGTTCGGCACGCTGCAGACTTATTTGGGCTCGTCCTACGTGAACGACTTCAATGAGTTTGGTCGTACCTGGCGCGTGATGGCCCAGGCCGACGGGCAGTTCCGCGACAGCGTGGAAGACATCGGCAACCTGCGTACCCGCAACAGCCAGGGTGAAATGGTGCCGATCGGCAGCATGGTGAAAATCACCACCACCTACGGACCGGACCCGGTGATCCGCTACAACGGCTACCCGGCGGCGGATCTCATCGGCGATGCCGATCCACGTGTGCTTTCCTCCGCTCAGGCAATGAGCAAACTGGCCGCCATGTCCGGCCAGGTATTGCCGAACGGGATGAACATCGAATGGACGGATCTGAGCTACCAGCAGGCGACCCAGGGCAACACGGCGATGATCGTCTTCCCGGTGGCGGTGCTGCTGGCGTTCCTGGTGCTCGCCGCGCTGTACGAAAGCTGGACGCTGCCGCTGGCGGTGATCCTGATCGTGCCGATGACCATGCTGTCCGCGCTGTTTGGCGTCTGGCTGACCGGGGGCGATAACAACGTGTTCGTGCAGGTCGGGCTGGTGGTGCTGATGGGCCTGGCCTGTAAGAATGCCATCCTGATCGTCGAGTTCGCTCGCGAGCTGGAGATGCAGGGCAAAGGCATTATGGAGTCCGCGCTGGAAGCCTGCCGCCTGCGTCTGCGCCCTATCGTGATGACCTCGATTGCCTTTATCGCCGGGACTATCCCGCTGATTCTGGGCCATGGCGCGGGGGCAGAAGTGCGCGGCGTGACCGGGGTGACGGTGTTCTCGGGCATGTTAGGGGTGACGCTGTTTGGTCTGTTCCTGACGCCGGTGTTCTACGTCACGCTGCGTAAGCTCGTTACGCGCGGCAAAACCCAGGCAAAAACTGTCGAGGCGTGAATGCCCTAAATCAGGCGGTGTAAAAACTGCCTGATGAGCCCAATAAAAAACCGCCTTTCAAAGAGGCGGTTTTTTTATTTCTGCGGAAAGTGGCTGCGGCGCTTAATGGCCTTTTTTGTATAGCGCCTCTAGCTCAGGCACAGGCTGGCAGCCGCTGGTATCGCTCTTTTTCACTTTCTCCAGCGCGCTGGCCACGGTATGGCGAGCCAGCACCGCCAGCGACGCCTCTTCGGCTTCTTCCGCAATCGTTTTAAAGTACCAGCAGGCGTTGGCGCTCACCACGCAGCGGGCAGGCACGTCCGGGCGGGAAGCCCAAATCTTTTTGTCTTCAATCACCGACAGGTAAATATCTCGCAGGGTTATCTCTTCGGCCGGGCGGCCAAGATGAATGGAACCGTTGCGCCCCAGCGTCGAGACAATAATGCCGTCGCGCGTGAGGGGAACCATCAGTTTACGGATAAAGCTCGGGTTGGCTTCCAGGCCGTAGGCGAGGATTGCACTGGTCGAACGTTCACCCATTTGCTCCGCCATCGCTACGCTGAGAACCATCTGCAAAGCTGTCGGGAAGCGGTAATCTAACATTTCATTTTCCTGGGTCGCGGTGGATCTTGTTCTTTTTGGCACCGCTTAGGTGAATAAGCAATCAGCACAATATAACAAATGTCAGGTTTTTTTTGAAGCAATCTGAGCTTTCCCTGGGACCCAGCTCAAAATAATCGAAAGCTCATTTTCAATAAGTTACGGGAGTAAACTATTCAATAAATGAATTCTGGCAGGCCGGTAAATTAATACAAGTCTTTGCCATGCTGAATAATAAGTCATGCCGCTGAGGTTTAATAAAATGCCCCGGCCTGATTCGACCGGGGACCCGGGTTAGCGGCACTCCGCTTTCCAGTTTAACGCCTGCAATGCCGCCATATCTTTGTCGTTATCCGCCTTAATACGCTTCACCATGTCGTTTTCGGTTACTTTCGCGTCGGCGGGATACTGGCGGGCAAACTGCAGGTTGACGATGCCGCCGCAGGCCTCACGGGCGAGCCACACGTCAGACTCGTAGCCGCTTTGCTTTGCGTCCCCCGGCTTCGGCAGATAGATAATCCGAACCTCGGCCACGTCGCCATTTTTCGCTATATCGAAATGTGGCTTCGGCACCGTGCGGTTTAACTCCACCGCCGTCGCCTGCATCCAGCGGTCAAGCGGGGCATTGAGTTTGATCTGGTTAACCGTAATCAGCCGGGTCCACTGCCAGTTTTCGGCTTTTTCACCGTCGGTGGTGTATTCCCACACCGCCTGCTGCGGCGTTGAGCGAGTGAAGGATTGCCCGTAGGTTTTGCCGGCAAAAGCGATGCTTTGCGGGGCGGTCAGGTCTTTAATTTGCGATGTTTTTGCCGACTGCGGGCCAGCACAGGCGGCCAGCAGAAAAACAGATGCCAGGGTAACGATATGATAAGTTTTCAAAACGAGATTCCTTTTAGTCTTTATTAAAATATTCCAGAGGCAGGTACCCGGAAAATACTCGATCATTCTCCGATCTCAGACCATAGAAGGAAGTGCACTAGATTTCAATTCAGTAAGTCTGAAACTGGCGGGGGATCAAATAGATCGTTTATTCATCTTCAAATAATTTTTCAATCGACCTGGTTGGATAAAAAAGCGAATTAGCGTTTTTCCCCACCAGCGCAATAAAGCCTAATTTTTGATAAAAGTGCTTCGCATTGTCGTTAATGGCATCGACAAAAATCCCATGAACGCCCACCGCCTGTGACGCTAAATAAACCACTCTCATCGCGTGAGCCACAAGCGTTGAACCCCATTCCTTGCCCTGCAGATCTTTATGAATAGCCAGTCGCCCCAGCGTCACGCTGGGCACATTGGCATAAGGAATTTTTCGTTTCTGGCTATTCGACGGAAGCGCCTCTTTTTCAAAACAGCTGCCGGATAAGGTGTAGTAGCCCAGGACTTTGGGGTTGGCGTCTTTGGTCACGAGAAGATAGCCACGTAAAAAGCGGCCATTGTGCTGGCGAATAAAGTGTTCGGCGAGAAAAGCATTCAGAGACGTTTCTCCGCAGTCAAAGCCGTGAAAATCATAGGCGGTGTCTGCTGAAAACAATTCAATAGTCAGGTCGGCCACGGCTTACTCCATGTCTTTCAGACGCCTTGCTGCACATTTTAGCCTGTCATCCGGTTCAGGCGGGTTACTAATGGCATCCATCACTCGGTTCCACGATGCTTCATTTAGCACCAGGCGGCGATGCTGTTCGATCACTTCCGCAGCGCGAGCCGACGCACAGGCAATCATAAACTGGGTGATCGTCTGATTGGACATGGCTGCCGCCTCTTCGATCATGCTTTTGTCGTCGTCACTCAATCTGAGGTCGATACGCTGTTTTTTTAAAGCTGACATCCTGTATTTACTCCCCGACCTGCCGCAGGTGTCAGCAGGAGGATGAAATCAATGAACACCTTAAGGTGTACGGAAAAAAACCGTACATAAACAATACGCCTGTCGGGATAAATTTTCAACAGCGTCCGAGGCTTAAGGTGTCATAAATTCTGGCCAGATCCCTGGCCCGAAAAAACCCGCCATCACCGCCCCACCTTCCCGCAACGGGCCTATACTTATCGGCGACACTTTTCCGCACATTCTGTTCTGCATGCACCGATTTATGCGAGATAACGCTATGGAATTAAAGGATTATTACGCCATCATGGGCGTGAAACCGACGGACGAACTCAAAACCATCAAAACCGCCTACCGCCGCCTGGCGCGCAAATATCACCCCGACGTCAGCAAAGAGCCCGACGCAGAAGCCCGCTTTAAAGAAGTGGCGGAAGCCTGGGAAGTGCTGAGCGACGAGCAGCGCCGCGCCGAGTACGACCAGATGTGGCAGCACCGCAACGACCCGCAGTTTAATCAGCAGTTCCACCAGGGCGGCGAGCAAAGCTACAACGCCCAGGACTTCGAAGATATCTTCTCGTCTATGTTTGGCCAGCAGGCCAGGCATTCTCGCCAGCCGCACGCCGCGCGCGGCCACGATTTAGAAATCGAAGTTGCCGTATTCCTCGAAGAGACGCTGGCCGAACACAGCCGCACCATCAGCTACAAGCTGCCGGTCTATAACGTGTTTGGTATCGTCGAGCAGGAAATCCCGAAAACGCTGAATGTAAAAATCCCGGCAGGCGTCGGAGACGGGCAGCGCATCCGGCTCAAAGGCCAGGGCACACCGGGTGAAAACGGTGGGCCAAACGGTGACCTGTGGCTGGTGATTCATATCGCGCCGCATCCGCTGTTCGACATCGTCGGCCACAACCTTGAAGTCGTGCTCCCGCTGGCCCCGTGGGAAGCCGCGCTGGGGGCAAAAGTCGAGGTTCCTACGCTCAAAGACAGCATTCTGATGACCATTCCTGCCGGCAGCCAGGCCGGGCAGAAGCTGCGTATCAAGGGCAAAGGGCTGGTCAGCAAACAGCACACCGGCGACCTGTTCGCGGTGATCAAAATCGTGATGCCGCCTAAGCCGGATGAAAACGCTGCGGCGCTTTGGCAACAGTTGGCAGACGCCCAGTCGGCGTTCAATCCGCGCAAAGATTGGGGGAAAAAATAATGGCTAACGTCACCGTCACTTTTACCATCACCGAGTTCTGTCTGCACACCGGCATTCAGGAGGAGGAACTCAATGAGATCGTCGGTCTTGGCGTCGTCGAGCCTTACGATTTTGAGGTCAGGCCGTGGCAGTTTGACGACCACGCGATCAACATAGCGCAGCGGGCATTGCGGCTACGACGAGAATTAGAACTCGACTGGCCGGGCATCGCCGTGGCGCTCACCCTGCTGGAGGAGAACGAACGCCTACGCCAGGAGAATCGCCTGCTCCGGCAGCGTATAGGGCGTTTTATTCGCCACCCATAAGCCTATCTTCTGGTGGATTATTCAGCAGAATATATCCACCAGCCGTGAACATCCTGAATCATTTAGGAATATTACCTAAGGCAACATCCGCTTCGCTGTGCCAGGCTTACTCACGGTCATAAGGACTGATAACGTTTGTTGAGGATATTATGAAAAAAACGATCATCGCTTTATCTGCAATTCTGCTGGTTGCCCCTGTTTTTGCCGCGACCACCACACATGCAACCGATGAGACCGTCGCTGCAGCACACGAAGGCGCGAACACCGCCAAAGAGAAACTGCACGAGGCAGAGAACAAAGGCGAAGAGCTGAAGCTTAAGTCGAAACACGCCGCCGAAGGGAAGAGCGACAGCACGGGCAGCAAGATAAGTGAAGGCTCCCAGAAGGCGTGGCATAAAACCAAAGAAGGCACCGAGAAAGGTTGGGACGCAACCAAAGAAGGTGCTGAAAAAGGCTGGAATAAGACCAAAGAAGGCGCTGCTGACCTGAAGAAAAAGGTCACTGAATAATTAGCTTTCTTTAAACAATAAGCCGCGAAAGCGGCTTTTTTATTGCCTCAATCTGTCCGTTTTTCAGCAAAATATCGTCCCGGCGTTTTCCCCAGCGCTTTTTTAAACACGCCAGAAAAAGCCCCAGGGCTGCTGTAGCCTAAATCCAGCGCAATGCGCGTGATCGCCTCCCCTTCACCTAACCGACCTATCGCCGCCAGCAGGCAGGCCTGTTGCCGCCATGCTACAAAGCTGATGCCGGTCTGCTGCCTGAACTGGCGGGTAAAGGTTCGGCGGCTCATGCCCACGCGCGCAGCCATATCATCGACTGACGTTTCCAGCGAAGGTGCCAGTAAGAACGCCCGACAGGCCGCCTGCAGACGAGGTTCGTCGGGCAGCGGGGCATTGAGAGAAAGCGCGGGCATCGAGGCAATTTCATAGAGCAGAAAATCAAGCAGGCTCCGGTCTCGCCCTTCAGGTTGGGAAGCCTCAGCCAGAGCCACGGCCTGCGCAAGCAGCTCACGTAGCAGTATTGACACGCCAAAAACCTGGCTCGTCTGCGGCAGACTAAGCCTGTGCGCTGCGGCATCACTGATATAGCCGTTAAGCATGATGACCGGCCCGCGCATTTGCATGGCGTGAACCAGGCCGCCCGGCACCCAAATGGCGCACTGCGGCGGCACTGCCCAGTTTCCATCTGGCGTCTCCACGGAGATGACGCCGCTTGCGGCGTAGGCAAACTGCCCGCGATCGTGGCTGTGCACCGGGAAGCAATCCCCATCGGCGAAGTGCTTTTCCGTGACGATGATTGCCTGAGGCGAATCCTGATAAACTGCTGTGATGTTATTTTGCATGGCCCAATTTTAACAAAAATTGACCCGTTAATAAAAGCAGGCCAATTCGGGAAGCGCTACAGTCCCGGCGACACTTTTCACCGGACACAGACATGCAGCGCAAACACCTTTTTCTCGCCCTGGCCGTCACCGCCGCCTGGGGAATTAACTTTCCTCTTACCCGGCTCGGGCTGGCCCAGATCGATCCCCTTCTATTAACCGCCCTGCGGTTTACGTTTGCCGCCCTGCCGTGGGTTTTCTTTATCCAACGCCCGGCAGTAGCCTTGCATTGGGTAGCGGCCTATGGCCTGATTTTTGGCGTGGCGATGTGGGCGCTGATCAATCTGGGCATCGCGTTTGGCGTGCCGCCCGGCAGCGCCGCCTTGCTTATCCAGCTCAGCGCCTTTTTTACCCTGGGCTGGGGTGTTCTGCTGTTTGGCGAACGCCTTACGCGCCCGCAGCGCTGCGGTATTGTTCTGGCGACGGCGGGGCTGCTTGGCGTGGTGCTGGATAGCGCCGGCAGCGCAACGCTAACCGGGTTGATACTGATTGTGATCAGCGCGCTGGCCTGGAGCGCCGGGAACATCATCATCAAACTTTCCGGCGTGAAAGAGATCTTTGCTTTTGTGGTGTGGGCCAGCCTGTTTCCCCCTGTGCCGCTGGTGCTGCTGACCTGGGCCTGGCACGGTTCCGCGCCCTTCACTTCGCTGGCGCAGAATATCGATAAACAGGCCGTGTTTTCGCTGCTGTTCCAGGTTTATGCCGCCACGCACTTCTGCTACTGGGGCTGGAATACCCTGCTTCACACATACCCGGCTTCCCGCGTGGCACCGCTTTCTCTGCTGATCCCGGTCTTCGCTATGCTCAGCTCGGCGCTGATTCTTGGCCAGGTTCCCGATCTCACCAGCGCGCTTTCGCTGGCGGCGATCCTGCTGGCCTTGGCCATCGGCATGAAAAAGGAGCGCCCGCTCAGCCGCTAGTTATGCAGCGTCACGCTGTCGTCCACGCTCTGGCGCCACATGCGAACCTGAGCAGAAGGCGCGTCCGGATCGGCATAGCCGAAGGAGATCCCGAACAGCAGGCGATACTCGTCCGGCACGCCAAGAATTTTACGCGTCGCATCGGCATGGAAGCCGAGCAGCGTTTGCGGAATTCCGGCAAAACCGCGCGCTGCCAAAGACAGAAGGAAGCTCTGCCCGTACATACCGATGTCGGACGCCACGCGCACGTTGTCGCCAAACGACGGCATAAACAGGAACGCTACATGTGGTGCACCGAAGAAGTTGAAGTTACGCAGATACGCTTCGCGGCGCTTCTCTTTATCGTCACGGGCGATGCCAAGCGCATCGTAATAAACCTTCGCCTGGCGCTGGCTACGCTCGTAATAATCTCCGTGAAAATCGTCATAGCTGAAGCTGAAATCTGGCGTGACGTTACCCGCCGTATCGTTCTCAATCATCATCTTTTGCAGCGCATCTTTGGTTGTGCCGGAGGCAATATGGACGTTCCACGGCTGCGTGTTGCAGTTGGACGGCGAATGCTGGGCATCCTGCAAAACATCCCGAATTTGTGCCTCAGTCAGCGGCGTAGGCAGAAACGCTCTGGATGAAAAACGCTGACGTACGGCTTCGTCAAAAGCCAAAACTGTATTGCTCATACCATCCTCTCTGTGCTTGCCCGGCGAAACCGGACATCGTTACTTGCCGGGGAGGATAACGCTGCCGGACGTAGCGAAAAACCGTATAATCCATTAAGGACTTTTGCGGAAATTGCACAAATGAAAGATCTGAGCCAGATAAATGCGCGCTCAATGCGCCTCTTCCTTGCCGTTATCAGCGAAGGCAGCTTTTCAGAAGTGGCCCGCCAGGAGAACCTTTCCCCCTCTTCCGTTTCCCGTACCGTAATTCAGCTTGAGCAATCGCTGGAGACACAGCTGCTTTACCGCAACACGCGAGCCGTGGTTGCCACCGAGGCGGGGAATATTTACGCCGCAGCGTTCAGGCAAATGCTGAGCCAGCTTGAGCAGGCGCAAAACCAAATTGGCGAGCGCCGCCAGCAGCCCGGCGGCGTGCTTCGCTTCAACGCGCCGGTGTCTTTCGGCCTGCGTCACATCGCCCCGTGGATTGCTGAATTCAGCGAACGTTATCCGGCGCTGCGGCTGGAGCTAAACCTGACCGATAACTACATCGACCCGCTGGCGGACGGCACCGATCTGCTGCTGCGTATCTCGCCGATGCAGGACAGCTCGCTGCACGGGCGTTTTATTACCCGCCAGCGCGCTTATCTGGTCGCCAGCCCGGCCTATCTCGCACGCTACGGCACGCCGCAAAAGCCCGAAGAGTTGCACAGCCATAAACTGCTGGCTTACCGCGGCCTGATGGGGCTACAGCGCTGGTATTTCACGCAGGGCGAAGAAAAAGTACAGCTCACGCCGGAGCCTAAAATCATCTCCGGCAACGCTGAAATGCTGGTGAAAGCGGCAGAAGATGGCGCGGGGATCGTGCTGTTCCCGGACTGGCAAATCAGCGATGCGCTGCGGGCCAGGCTGCTTATCCCGATGATGACGGATTACACCGCGTCCTACAGCGCCACCGACCATTCACTCTATATGCTCTACCCCGGCGGGCGTTTTCCTTCGCTCAACACCCGCACCGCGATAGACTTTTTTATGGCGAAGTTTGGCTCTCCGCCCTACTGGCAGGACGCTTAACTCGTTTATCGCCAATCCATTGCATAAACTCTCCGACGTGATTAGCCCACAGATCCGGGCGCGTCATGGTGAAATGCCCCGGCGATGTTGGCGTGCCTGCCTGCACCACGTAGCGGCCCTGTTTTAGCTTCGGCACTTCGGTTTCCAGCACTCGCAGGCCGTCCGGATTGAACTCGTCATCCGAAAAGTTCAGCGCATACAGTTTGGTGGTGATTTTGTTCAGGTCAGGCTGCGGGTTATAGCTGAAGGAGGATTTGAGCGAATAAATCACATCGTTGGTGTCGATATGGTTGGCGGTGAAACGGTTGTTCGCCAGGAACTTGTCCGCCGCGGCCTCGTCCGGGATCGTTCTTTGCAGATCCGACGCGCTGTCGATCATCATTCGCAGGATGTTGTAGCCCTGAAGCCAGCTCTCGGGTGCCTGAGTATAATTGCCGTTGTGCCAGGCCGGATCGGCTCGTACCGAGTCCACGATCATTCTGCGCCACAGCAGATTACGCCCGGAAACTTTGATCGGCAGCGACACCACCGGCATGACGCCGTCCATCATGTTCGGATATGCCACCGCCCACTGCCAGGCATTCATGCCCCCCATCGACATCCCTATCACGGCATGCAGATGTTTAATGCCCAACGTTTCGGTCACCAGCTTGTGCTGCAAATCAACCATATCGCCGTAATCGTAGTTGGGGAATTTTGCCTTTAAGCCGTCACTCGGCTTGCTCGACTGGCCGTGACCAATGCTGTCGGCAAAAATCAGGTAGTAGCGACTCGAGTCCAGCGGGCGGCCTGGTCCGTAAAGGGATTTAGTCCAGACCGGACTCAGCAGTGCCCGGCTGTCCGCCCCCGTCCAGTGCAGCACGAGGATCGCATTATCAATCTCTCCCTGCGCATTTCGGTGTGCCTTCCCGAGCGTGGCGTAGTGTAACTTCACCTGAGCCAGCGTTTCACCATCCCGAAACTTGTAGTCATTGAATACGGCATTGGCCTGATGTGCCGCCTGGTTGAGCTGAGTATCCCAGGGCGCCGCGGGGGCTGCTGCGGGGGCGGCAAATACGGGGCTGGAGAGCCCGGTACCGGCCAGCAAAAGGCTTAACAACAGACTGATTTTCGTAAGGGTACACGTAGATTTCATCAAGATTCACCTGGGTAAATGAGCGACGGTTCTCTGGCATCGGGCTGTTTAAAACTTGCCCTTTCACCATTAACTCTTATAATAAGAGTAACAATAAAAAGATCAACTGCAGCGTAACCATTGGCCGGAGGCAGAGATCCGGCTATAGACTGTTACCGGGTCCACGTTGATGAAAAATAAGGAACGCTATGCGCTCGAAAGGTTTTGAAGGTATGACCTGCTCCATCGCCTGCGTGATGGGAGCCTTAGGCGACCGCTGGGGAATGCTAATTATGCGGGACCTGTTTTTAGGCCTCCGCCGCTACGACGATTTTCGCCGCTCCAGCGGCATCACCAATGCTACGCTGTCCGACAGGCTAAAAGTGCTTGAAGAGCAAGGGTTAATTACCCGGCAGCGCTACCAGACGAGACCGGAACGCTACGAATATTTGCTCACCGAAAAAGGGCGGGATATCGGGCTGGTGCTGCTGAGCATGATGCAGATAGGCAGTAAGTGGAATATCCCGGGCCTTGTGGGGCCGTCGCTTTTTATGGTGGACGGCAGCAGCGGCCATAAAGTGAAAGTTGCCCTCGTGGATACCGAAACCGGGCAGCAAGTTTCGCCGCAGGACGTCATGGTGGAGTTGGGGCCAGGCGCCGACGACCTCACCCGCTGGCGTTCGGCGGGTCGAATCAGAAACCCCGAACCCAGCGAAAGCTAAGTCGGATAATATCAACGTAAACTCAGCGAGAAAAGTAATGAAAATACTGGTGGTTGGGGCAGGTGCAATCGGGGGTTATTACGGCGCAAGGCTGATTCAGGCCGGCGCTGACGTGACTTTTCTCGTTCGGCCAAAACGGGCTGAGCTGCTGGCAAAGCAAGGGCTACGGCTGGAAAGCAGTTTGGGCGATTTTAACGCCCCGGTTAACGCAGTCACCCGGGAGAGCCTCCGGCCGGACTACGATCTGATTTTGCTCAGTTGCAAAACGTACGATCTGCAGGCGGCTATCGAGGACATTACGCCCGCAGTTGGCCCTTCTACCGCCATTTTGCCTTTCCTCAATGGCCTCTCGGTTTACGACGAGCTTGACGCTCGCTTTGGCCGCGACCGGGTGCTCGGCGGCGCGGCTTATATTGCCACCACGCTTAACGCCAACGGCGAGATCAAACAAATGGGTGCGGCGGATCAAGTTGTTGTCGGCGCGAGATCGCCCGCAACGCTTGATGTAGCAAAAGCGGTTTACGCGCTTTTAGCCTCTTCCGCAGGCGCACGCGCCCTGTCAGATAACATTATGCAGGCGCTCTGGAACAAATGGGTGATGCTGGCTTCCGGCGCGTTAATGAACTGCCTGATGCGTGGCACGGTGGGAGATATCATGGCGACACGGGACGGAGAGGCGCTGATGAAACAGGCGATTTCGGAGAGCCTGAGCGTCGCCGCAGCGGAAGGCTATGCGCTGCCGCAGACGGAAATCACCAGCATCGAAAACGCCTGCTGGATCCACAATCCGCCTGGGCCGCCTCGATGAGGCGCGACATTGCCAGCAACGCGCCACGCCTGGAAGGTGATGCCATCGTCGGCGATATGATTACCCGCGCCACTCGACACGGCCTGAACGTCCCCCTTTATCGGGCTGCGTACTGCCATCTCCAGGTTTACGCCCACCAGCACACGCCAGGCGCGGCGGCCCAGCAGCCGTTCAAATAACGAGGTCATATGGAGCTTCTCGCCAACGAGTGGACACAGTTCGTCGCGGCGCCGTCGCAGGGGCTCCAGGGCCTGCACGCCCATTTTAATAAGCACCGCTACGAGCGCCACTCCCACGATTACTTTGTGATCGGCACTATGGACGTCGGGGCCTCTAAAGTGGGGCTGGGCCGCGGCTCGATTATCGCGCCTGCCGGCAGTGCGATGATCGTGAATCCGGGGGATGCCCACGACGGCAGCGTTTATTCCGAGCAGGGCTACACCTACAGCATGCTCTACGTCCAGCCCTGGGTTGTGGACGGCATTGCCCACGAGCTGGAACTGGATCCCGGCCACGGACTGTGCTTCACCAGCCCGATCCTGAGCGATCCTGATATCGTCGCCAGGCTGCAAACGCTACACCGCACGCTGTTTCAATCGCAGGATAACTTAGCGCTGGAAGTGCTGCTGATTGACGCGTTGAAGCCGCTGCTAAGCCGCTATTCCACCCGCCGGTTTACGCCGCAGGAAGAACGCCGCGAGCCGCGAATTGCCAAAGTCCGCGACCTGATTCATGCCAGCTTTGCCTCCCCGCTAACCACGGAAGATATGGCGCAGGCATCCGGCCTGAGCCGGGTTCGGCTGAACCAACTATTTCGCGCCGCTTATGGCCTGTCGCTGCACGCCTACCTCAACAGAGTCCGCATGGACTCCGCCAGGCAAATGCTCCGCGCGGGCCAACCTGCTTCGGACGTCGCCACCGCCGTTGGCCTGTTCGATCAAAGCCATTTGATTCGCCGCTTCAAAGGCTGCTTCGGCATCACGCCCGCACAATTTGTTAGCGCACACTTTTCAAATATCCAATACCGCCGCCGCTGACCTTTTCATACTCCTGCGTTTTAAGGTTCTTACTTTCTTCGGAGCAGAGTATGTCTCATTCCACGGATTCACCGTCCGTCAGCCAGGCCAGCGCGCGAGTGTCCGCCTGAGTCATGATTGTGATTGGCGCGGGAAGCGTGCTGTCGTCGCTAGACCTGTTTGTCGTTAACCTCGCTTTCCCGGCTATTCGCGATAGCTTTGCCGGGGCCACTAACCAGGCGCTGTCCTGGGTGATCAGCGCGTATTCCATTGCCTTCGCTGCGTTTCTGGTGCCCGCAGGCCGAATAGCGGATATTTACGGCCGCAAGCGTATCTTCAAGGCAGGTCTGGCGGTGTTTTCGGTGGCGAGCATAGCCTGTGCTTTTGCCCCGGATGTTATCTCGCTGATTTGCGCTCGGGGCCTGAAAGGCATTGGCGCAGCGCTGATGATCCCCACTAGTCTGGGGCTGCTGCTGGCGGCGTACCCAAAAGAGCGCCATAAGCAAATGGTAGGGATCTGGGCCGCTACCGGCTCAGTTGCCGCCGCGCTTGGCCCAATGCTCGGCGGGGCGCTGGTGAATATCGACTGGCGATTGATCTTCCTGATCAACCTGCCGGTGGCAATCCCGACGCTGTGGCTGAGCAAGCACCTGACGGAAACGGAGGTCGTAAAGAGCCGTTTCCCGGATATTCTCGGCTCGCTAATGCTGGTTGCGGGGCTTGCGCTGCTGGTGGCCGGGATCTCCTGGGCCAGCGACTGGGGCTTCGCCAGCGCCAGGCTATGGACGGTGTTGGGCGGGGCGTTCGTCTTCCTGACGCTGTTCGTTCGTCGCTGCCTGACGCAGCCCGCCCCGGCGCTAAACCTGCGGGTATTCCGCGTGCCTGCGTTTACCCTGGCCACGCTGGGCATGGCCTTTTTCTACATGGGATTTGCCATCATGCTGCTGGGCGGTAGCCTGTATCTGACCCAGGTCTGGCACTGGCCGACCATCGAGGCAGGCGCCGCTTTTGGCCTCGGCCCTGGCACCGCCGTTGTCGCGGCGTTGATCGCAGGCAAAACGGGGGTCTCCCCTAAAAAACTCACCATCGCCGCCGGTATTTTGTATGTGATAGCCGGCCTCTGGTGGTACAGCGCCCTTAGCGCCGAACCGGACTATCTGCTGGCCTATCTGCCTGCGCTGGTGCTGACCGGAGCCGGAGCGGGTATCGGCCAGACGGGGTTTATCGCAGGCGGTACGGCGGCGCTCCCGGCGCAGCAATATGCCACCGGCACCGGGATCATTAACACCTCACGGCAAATTGGGGCCGCCATAGGCGTGGCGGTGTTTGTGGCCGTGTCCGGCAGCGCCGTTGCCAGCGAGCAGTACCACACCGCGTGGCTGCTGATGTCACTCTTCGGGCTTATCGCCTCGCTGTCAGCGCTGCTGCTAAGCGCGAAGCGGTAGCGCTTATTTTTCCAGTAAGCCCAGGCGAATAAAACTTTCGGCGGTGGCCACAATCGCTTCTTCCGGGGAACGCGGTGCCCAGCCGAGCAGGTTCACCGCTTTCGCGTTGGTCACGTTCATGTCCACGCCCAGCAGAGTCAGCGATCCTTTCATGCCCGGATTTTTGTGCGCAGCCAGGCGCACCATCCAGTCGGGCAGCGCGAGGGTAGCGACTTTGCTGGCGGCTTCGCCGAGGTGTTTACGCAGGATTTTCGCCACCTCAACCATCAGCAGGCTGTGGCCGGAGCTGGCAAGGAAGCGCTCGCCGTTGGCGGCAGGGTGCGTCATCGCCAGCCAATGCAAATCGGCCACGTCGCGCACATCCACAAAACAAGAGTTGATGTTCGGATTGCCTTTTTGCCCATCCAGCATGTTTTTCACCAGCCGCGTGGAATGGGAAAAATCAGGCCCCAATACCGGCCCCATTACCGCCACCGGGTTCACCGCCGACAGCTCCAGGCCACGCCCTTCTTTCTCCACAAAGTCCCAGGCGGCTTTTTCCGCCAGCGTTTTCGATTTTTGATAGGGCCACACTTTGCCGGACACATCGCTCCAGTCCGTTTCATCAAACGGGCGGCGATGGGTTGCCGGGTGCCCGACGCCAACGGCCCCAAAGGCTGAGGTGAGGACGACGCGCTTAACCCCGGCAAAGCTTGCGGCGCGGAGCACTCGCAGGTTGCCGTCCACCGCAGGTTTGATCCAGTCCTCGTCGGTGGCGTGGTTGCCGGAAGGCGTCGGCGATGCGCCATGCATCACATAACGGCACCCGGCCATCGCTTCAGCCCAGCCTTCATCCGCCATTAAATCAGCGATGAAAAAGGAGAGGCGCTCCCCGGGCTCACAGCCGCCCTCTTTCAGGTTTTGGAGCACTTCTGCTTTGCGGTCAGCGGAACGTACGGTGGTGCGAACTTCATAGCCTTTTGCCAGCAGGGTAATGATGCAGTGCTGGGCAATAAATCCGGTTCCACCGGTAACTAATACAATATCTTTTGTCATGCTTTGGTCCTCTGTGGCCTGGCAAGCAGGCGGCATACGTTCACTTGCTGCGCAGAATAAAGCCGGTCAGCTGGATTTTGAATGCTTGATAGTCCGTTCTACTTGCGCGATAGTACGGAAATGCACACCGATCCTTTTTCTGAAATCCTCAAATTTGCCGACGCCGAGTCGCTGGTCACCGGCGGCTTTACCGCGGGCGGCGACTGGGCGCTTCACTTCCCACCTCCGGACAAAATTAAGTTCTTCGCCATCGTCAAAGGCAGTTGCTGGGTGATGCTCGAAGGCCAAGCGGAACCGATTTATTTTTGCACCGGCGATGTCGGCCTGCTGAATGCCAGGCGGGCGTTTATTGTCGCCAGTTCACCAGAGATCAAACCGGTCGATGCGATGAGCGTTTTTAAGGCCGGGGAGCGGAATTACGCCGCTCTGGGAGAAGGGAAAGAGTTTGAGTATATGGGCGGCCACGTCCTGCTGGATCCGCATCGCGGGCAGATGCTTGCTCAGGTGTTGCCGCAGTGGATTCACATCCCGGCCGCATCCCCGCAGGCGGCGTCTTTCCGCTGGCTGCTCGATCAGCTGATTGCGGAAAGAGAAACGGCCCAGCCCGGCACCCAGCTCGCCTCCGCGCAGCTTTCGCAGTTGCTGTTTATTCAGATCCTTCGTGCCCATTTGCAAACCAGCAGTTCGCTTCCGGCAGGTTTGCTACGCGCATTGGGAGATGCCCGCCTAGCCCCGGCGCTGCAGCTTATCCACGCCAACCCGGCTCGGAGCTGGCGCCTGGAAGATCTCGCCCAAGCCTGTGCGATGTCGCGCACCACATTTGCGGAGTATTTCCGTAACGTATCGGGCATTACGCCTGTGGCTTATCTTACCCAGTGGCGTATGCGGCTGGCGGAGAAAGCACTGCGCGAGCAGGCAGACCAAATTGCCATGGTGGCCCAGTCCCTCGGCTACACCTCCGAAAGCGCTTTTAGCAACGCCTTTAAGCGCGAAACCGGGCTGTCACCCAAAGCCTGGCGTAACGCCGCTCGCAACACGGTAAGTTGAGAATAAAAAAACGCCGCACAGTGGCGGCGTTCAAACCGCCCTAACGTGGACCACTTTTATTTAGCAGTTAAAAACCGTATTTCAGTACAACAAATAAACCATCACCAAACTTAAACAGCCTCAAGAATGTCTATCTGATGTCACGCAGATGAGTCGCAATCCCCCATTTGGCCAGGCTGATACATTCCCCTTCAATATCCACGATGCTATAACTGCAGTTTTGATGTCCATATTGTCTGAGATCGTCGGTAATTAAAGCGCCTTTCAATTGCCAGAGGACAATTTCCAAAGCATGGCCGTGAGTCACAATAATCACCGTGTCGTTCCGGTGGCGTTCATTCAAATCGTTCAGGCAGGAAAACAGGCGGCGACTAACGTTATCCAGGCACTCCCCTTCAGGAGTCACCCGATGTGGCTCGCCCGATAGCAGGGTATTAAACAGCTCGGGATGTGTTTTTTGCGCCTCGATAACATTTAGCCCCTGGAGTGGGCCAAAATCACGTTCCTGTAGACGTTCATCCACGGTTGTCTGGCTGCGCAATTCACTGGCCAGCACATTAGCCGTGCCCTGTGCACGCAGCGCCGGTGACGTATAAATATGGGGGACGGATAAATCGGCCAACTCGGCAGCCAGCGCAAAGCTCTGCCGGAGCCCCCGCGCCGTGAGCTGGCTTTCCAGCCTTCCCTGAATAATCCCCTGTTGATTCCCCTCACTTTCGCCATGCCGTACCAGAATTGCCCGCACGCTCTTTCCTTTGTTGAAAATTTAATTTAGCATTTACTAAATTTAGAGTTATCTAAAGTAAAAATCATGACACCTGAACTTTCCCAGCTTCAGTCCAGTGCGGACGAAGCCGCCAAATTGCTAAAAGCCATGAGTAATCCCCGGCGTTTGCTGATCCTCTGCCTGCTGCTCGACTCCCCAGGCACCGGGGCCGGAGAACTTGCCGCCGCCGCAGGATTGAGCCCCTCAGCGACCTCCCAGCATCTGGCGAAAATGAAGGATGAAGGGCTCATAGCGCACCAGCGTAATGCTCAGCGTGTGCTCTATTTCATCAAAAATAGCGCGGTACGCGAAGTGATCGCGACGCTGAAAACCATTTACTGCCCCTGAGGAACATCATGACTATTTCATCCATCTTGCCAGAAGAAGCGAAAAAGCTCATTGCCGGCGGTGCCGCGCTGATCGACATCCGCGAACCGGATGAACATGCCCGTGAGAACATTCCAGAGGCGCATCTGATGCCGCTTTCCGCCATTGAAAACGGCGCCAGGCTGGGGCCGCTAGATCCTCACGACGTGGTGATTTTCCACTGTCAGTCCGGAATGCGTTCTTCTCAGCATGCCCAAAAGCTGGCGGCGCTTGCCGAACCGGCCCAGGTCATGCTGCTGGCCGGGGGCCTCGAAGCATGGAAAAAAGGCGGGCAGGAGATTCTGGCGGATAAAAGCCAGCCTCTGCCAATCATGCGGCAGGTACAAATTGTGGCGGGGACGTTAATCCTGCTTGGGGTCGTGCTCGGGTACAGCGTTAATAGCGGATTTTTCCTGCTTTCCGGCTTTGTTGGAGCAGGTTTGTTGTTCGCAGGTATCAGCGGATTTTGCGGTATGGCACGTCTACTGGCCTGGCTGCCGTGGAACCGGCGCTAGCGTATCTTACTTTATCCGCCTCGATTTCTGATCTATGGTTATCAGGCGGCAAAACCGCATTAAATTCCCTTAGCATTCAGAGGTTTTTCTATGTTCAAACCAGGTGATGTGGTGCAGCCCAAACAGGGCGGCCCTAAGCTACAGGTGGTTGAGGTTCAGGGAGAAGATTTGATTTGCGTCCCGGCCGCGACCTTAGGTGCGGATCAACTGACGCTGAAAGCAGATTCGGTTTCGCTGTACCAGGAAGAAGGCGATTTCGGCGTTTGCTAAGCAACAAAAAACGGCGTGAGGTTAATCACGCCGTTCTTCTCAATAAAAGTGCCCCTATCCTTGTCGTCGCCATTCATAAACAACCGGGCACGGCGGCAATCCAGGCCAGCAATCAATAGCCCTTCTCATAACCCGCAAAGAAACATCGAACCACAACGTCCGCGTTGACCTCTTTCAGAAAGTCAGCCACAGACTCTTTATCCAGCTGATAGCGGCGAGTTAACACCCCGGCTTCCCAGGCTGCACGCTGGCGATCGCCGGTCTGCTCGGCCATATGGTGAGTAAAGCCCAGCACAAAGCCGCGTTTGTAATCCGCGCAGAAACGCTCCACGTTAACTGCGCTGTCGGCCTGTCGGGCTTTCATTCCGGCCATCAGGCCCTTACCAAAATGGTTATCCATCAGCGACTCCTCATCACTCGCTATATAAATAATTATATAACGATTCTAAGCGCGATGGATATCCCTAAAACCCGGAGTTTTTGGGGGATGTTGTGCATTAAGACGTAATTAAATCATCTCGTTGATAATCAATAAGAAATTAAAAACGGAACCACAAAATCAGGAAATGCCAGCGGCAAAGTGTGTTTCAACGCACTTTATCGACAAAAAACCTATAAATAAAAATTTATAGCTAATTGATGAAAACATTGCAGTGACATACTCTACGCCCAGTGATTTACATGTTTTATAACACCAATAATTAACCATAAAAGTAGCGCAAGCGACTACTTTTAAACCGGAGTCAACATTATGTTTTCCCCTGAGTCACGCTTACGCCATGCCGCCGCAGATATTTTTGCAATGGTAGTGTATTGCTCGGTAGTGAACATGATGATTGAGATCTTCCTCTCAGGCATGACCTTCGAGCAGTCGCTCTCTTCCCGCCTGGTCGCCGTGCCGGTCAACATTATTATCGCCTGGCCCTATGGCTTCTACCGCGATGCCTTTATGCGTACCGCGCGCCGCATGACCCCGGCGAGCTGGGCGAAAAACCTGGCTGACGTGCTGGCTTATGTGACTTTCCAGTCCCCGGTTTACGTGCTGATTTTATGGAGCGTTGGCGCTGACTGGCACCAGATTGTGGCTGCCGTGACCTCTAACCTGTTGGTGTCGATGATGATGGGTGCCGCTTACGGCTACTTCCTGGATTTCTGCCGCCGACTGTTTCGCGTCAGCGGCCAGATGGGCGTGAAAGCGGGCGCCTGAGTCCCGACATGCAAAGGCGACTGGCCTGAAGCCAGTCGTTCACTTATTCAGACTCGCCAAATAACCCTGTCAGATATCTTTCCAGCGCAATACGGGAACTGAAACCATGCGGAATACCGTAGTGCTCGTGCGTTTCGCCGGCAAGATAGAGCGGGAACTGCTGGTAGTGATCGCAGGTTTTCATCTCTGAAGCCGGTTCGGCCAGCGACTGGCTGCGCTCTCTCAGGGTAGGGTGAATAATCAGAGCGGTGCGCCCCATGCGCGCTTCGCGGTTAACATAAACGTAATTCTCACCACGACGGTAGCCGTAGGTTTTTGCCGTTACCACATCCATGGTAAAACCCGATTTCTCAAGCACTCGGGCCACCTCATCCGGTCGTAAATACATAGATTTTCCTCGTCATCATTTACTGCATCGCAACCATACAATAAGCAGCATTGGCAACGCTTTCGGAATTGTCCAGAAAGGCCGGCAAAGGCTTTGAGCCGGCCCATAACTAAAATCCATGGTCTACACTTAGCGTTACATCTTAAAAAGGGAGACAATAATGGCTAGCCGAGCAAACAAAAATAACGTTGACGATCAGGTAGACGAAATCAATAACGATGTCAGTCAGCTGGCAGATACGCTGGAAGATGTATTGAAATCCTTCGGTAGTGATGCGAAAGATGAAGTTGATGCCGCACGTAAAAAAGCCGAAGCGCTTCTGAAAGAGACCCGTGCAAGGATTAACGGTAATCAGGGCCGAGTGACGCAAGCCGCGCGAGATGCTGTTGGCTGCGCAGATTCCTATGTTCGCGATAAACCCTGGCAGAGCGTGGGGATTGGCGCAGCGGTAGGTATTGTCCTTGGGGCATTGCTGGTGTCACGCCGCTAACCCCAGGCGTTTAACAGTCGATAAATGAGACTAAATGCGCGTTGTAACCCCGGCCCCATTCGCCGGGGTTTTTACTTTATGGCCAACCGCAGTTGAAGCGCATAGCGCTGGGCCATTTCATACGAACTGATATTGGTAAAACTCAGCAGCAAACCACCGGGCCCATGATGTTCAATTCGCCAGTGGCTGAGTGCCTGGACGGCAAGTCCTGCGGCTCTGGCTTTGCCCTCGATAATCAACTCGTCACCTTCGACTTGCATCACCATCTGAATGCCGCCTTCCTGAGGCACAACCGTAAACCCTTGCTCACGTAGCGCCTCCTCGAGCCATAACCGGCGTTCGGCGTAGCACTGACGCATTTTTTTTAAGTGCCGCCAGAAATGCCCTTCCCGCAAGAAGTCGGCGATAGCCTGCTGAATAAGTATTGGAGCGGTACAGGGTTGCCTGCGAGCCTGACGCTGAAAATCTTCTACCGCGTGGGAAGGCACCACCAGCCATGCAACACGCAGGGCCGGAAACATCGACTTACTGAAAGTCCCCGCGTAAATAACCCTCTGCGGGCTGTCCAGACTTTTTAGCGGCGGCAAGGGCTTGCCGTGGTAGCGAAACTCGCTGTCGTAATCATCTTCAATGATCCAGCTTTGTTCCCGACTGGCCCATTCCAGCAGCGCGTGTCGCCGTGAAAGAGAGAGCGCCACGCCTGACGGGCTTTGGTGCGCAGGCGTCAAAAGTGCAAAACGGGCATTGGGAAAATGGTTCACGCCGTAATCAACCTGCATGCCCTCATCGTCCACGGGGATCGCCCGGATCGCCATCCCCGCTTTTACAAAATCAGGCCGAACAAAGCGGTAGCCCGGATCTTCCAGCCAGATGCCATCCCCGGGCCGTGCAAGCGTGGCGAGGATCAGGGCAATACCAGCCTGGAAGCCGGGGGTAATAAAGATTTGCTCCGGCTGGCAGTCAATGCTGCGGGAGAAGCGCAGGTAATCCACAATCGCCTGCTTCAATGAGGCTTCCCCGCTGGGTTCCGGCAGCATCAGGTCAAAACGAGTTTGCTGCCGCAAACGCCGCCCCACAAGCCTCGCCCAAATAGCCCGAGGGAAGAGATCCAGCGCGGGCAGCCCCATCTGAAAAGGCCTGTGCGCGCCCTGCGGGTGAGCGGCCGAAATGTTTTGACCACCGGGATCGTGCTTCACCGATGGACTCACAAAAGTGCCCGCCTGCCCACGTCGCTCCAGCCAGCCCTGAGCCACCAGGTCGCCATAAGCGTTCTCAACCGTGGCTCTGGCAACCCCCAGTTCTAGCGCCAGCGTCCGGCTGGACGGCAGGCGACTCCCTGCCGCCAGTTCACCGCTGTTTATCGCCTGCTTTAGCTGACGGGCAATTTGCTGGTAGCGCGGCTGAGCGGGATGAGAGGTCACGGTAAGCGGCGCAAATTTTTGTTTCATGGTCTGGTTTTTTAGTTAATTTATGGCTCTCTTTGATAGTCCATCATAGTGGTAAATTGCCCTCACACCAACCTGAGGAGCCACACCATGATCGAATTACGTCAGCCTTACTATGAACTCTCCCCCAACGTGATCAAACCGATGCGGCAGGCGCTGCAGGGGCTGGAAAATGGCCCCTTGAGCAACGAGCTGATCGAGCTGGTTTTCCTGCGTGTGTCGCAGATTAACGGCTGCGCCTATTGCCTGGAGATGCATGCCAAAGCGCTGCGTAAATCCGGCGTTGACCAGGTGAAGCTGGATTCACTGGCGGGCTGGAAAGTCAGCCACCAGTTTACGGAGAAAGAACGTGCGGCGCTGGCATGGGCAGAAGCGCTCACCCTGATTGCCGACAGCAATGCCGAAGATGATGTGTACCAGCCGCTGCTGCAGTTTTTCAGCGCCGAGGAGATTGTAGATTTGACCCTGGCGGCCAGCATGATGAATGCGTTTAACCGCGTTGCGATTGGGATGCGGCAGTAAGAGATTTTTTTGTCTTTGAGACACAAACACGTTCTATGTAGCCTGGAGAATATTACGTTCACTTCCAGGCCTGTTTGATATGCAGCCACTGTACCGGTGAACGTCTTAGGGGAGTCACCGTCACTCCCCTAAGAACCCGGACTCCCGGCGAAATAAATCGACCGCTGAAGCGGCAGACCTCCGTTTTATCTCCCAGTCCTGGGTCGCCTGAGATGCGTTCCCGACGTCCGGACCCTGGCCAGTCGGAGAGAAAACAGAGGCGATTTAAGCCGGAGCCGAGCCTCGCTTTTAACCTGCAGCCACACGGGACGTTAACGTTGCTGCAAGTCTTACAGCCACGCCCTTGTTCCCGGCTCTCAGCGCCCCCGGTTATGACCCAACTCAGACGGGGTTGAGCTGTCGGGAACGAATCGCGAACGACCCCGAATATTTGGGTGATAACCGGTGGGTTTACCGCTTCAGCGGCGATGAGATCGCCGGGCGCCGGGGGTTGTCAGGGGGCATGGCGTAATGCCACCTGACACGTTCACGTGCTTTGAACGTGCAGAGGAAACAGGATTACAAGTGAACGGAATCTCAACCGTTCTTTCATAGATAAAGCTCTTTCTACTGAAAAAGATCCCCCTTCCCCTACACTTTTCAACCCCCTACAAAAAATCACAGAAACACTATATCTTGCGTGGTTGCAAATTTTAAAATCAACATCTAGTATTCCTTTCAGTACGAACACACCACCCGCTGTCCACTTTATGCGGCGTTCCATTATTCTAAAGGGAAATACGAATCATGCGCATTACTATTTACACTAAAGATGACTGTGTTCAGTGTCATGCTACAAAACGGGCGATGGAGAGCCGGGGTTTTGCCTTCGACATGATCAACCTCGATCAGTATCCGGAAGCGGCTGACGACCTGCGGGCCAAAGGCTTTCGTCAACTGCCGGTGGTGGTGACCGAAGCCGAAAGCTGGAGTGGTTTTCGCCCGGATATGATCAATCGCCTGTGCGTTGCTGCCAGCGCATGAGCACCCTCGTCTACTTCTCCAGCGAGTCGGAAAACACCCTGCGTTTTATCGAACGCCTGGGACTGCCCGCCTTACGCATTCCCCTGGAGGTAAAAGCGCGCCTGGAAGTGACGGAACCCTACATTTTAATCGTGCCCAGCTATGGCGGCGGCGGCATTGCCGGGGCGGTACCGCCGCAGGTGATCCGCTTCCTGAACAACCCGAACAATCGCGCGCTGATCCGCGGCGTGATCGCCAGCGGTAACCGCAGTTTTGGCGAAGGGTTTTGCCGGGCCGGGGACGTCATTTCACAAAAATGCCAGGTGCCTTACCTCTACCGTTTTGAGCTACTGGGCACCCCGCAAGACATCGACAACGTGCGTAAGGGAGTAAGCGAATTTTGGCAACGACAGAAGCAGTCCGTTTAGCAACGGAAAGCGTGGACTACCACGCCCTGAACGCCATGCTCAACCTCTATGACAAAGAGGGAAACATCCAGTTTGATAAAGATAAACAGGCCGTGGAAAGCTTCTTTGCACAGCACGTCTTACCGAACACCGTTAGCTTCCCTAGCCGGCAGGCGAAGCTGGACTATCTGGTGGCCGAGCACTATTACGACGATGCCGTGCTAACCCGCTATTCGCGCCCGTTTATCCTTGAACTGTTCGACAGAGCGCACGGCAGCGGCTTTCAGTTCCAGACCTTTTTAGGCGCGTGGAAGTACTACACCAGCTACACCCTGAAAACCTGGGACGGAAAGCACTATCTGGAACATTTCCCGGACCGTGTTTGCATGGTGGCCCTGACCCTGGCGCAGGGAGATGAGCCGCTTGCCACACGCCTGATGGAAGAGATGCTCAGCGGCCGTTTCCAGCCTGCCACGCCAACGTTCCTCAACTGCGGTAAGAAGCAGCGGGGCGAGCTGGTTTCCTGCTTCCTGCTGCGGATTGAAGACAATATGGAGTCGATTGGCCGCGCGGTTAACTCGGCGCTCCAGCTGTCCAAACGTGGCGGCGGCGTTGCCTTCCTGCTTTCCAACCTGCGTGAATCCGGGGCGCCCATCAAACGCATTGAAAACCAGTCATCGGGCGTGATCCCGGTAATGAAGATGCTGGAAGACGCGTTTTCCTACGCCAACCAGCTTGGCGCACGCCAAGGCGCGGGCGCGGTTTATCTCAACGCGCACCACCCGGATATCCTGCGCTTTCTCGATACCAAGCGGGAAAATGCCGATGAGAAGATTCGCATTAAAACGCTGTCGCTCGGGGTGACTATTCCGGATATCACCTTCCAGCTAGCCAAAACCAATCAGCAGATGGCGCTGTTTTCGCCTTACGACGTGGAAAGAATCTACGGCAAGCCGTTTGGCGACATCAGCGTCAACGATCTTTATCAGCAAATGGTGGAGGACGATCGGATTCGTAAGAGCTGGATCAACGCTCGCGACTTCTTCCAGACGCTGGCGGAGATCCAGTTTGAGTCCGGCTATCCGTACATCATGTTTGAGGACACGGTTAACCGGGCCAACCCGATTGCCGGGCGTATTAACATGAGTAACCTCTGCTCGGAAATTTTGCAGGTAAACAGCGCCTCGACCTACGATGAAAACCTGGATTACGCGCAAACGGGCAAAGACATATCCTGCAACCTTGGTTCGCTGAACATCGCCCATGCCATGGACTCTGAGAATTTTGGCCGCACCGTGGAGACCGCCATTCGCGGCCTGACGGCGGTGTCTGATATGAGCCATATTCGCTCGGTGCCGTCGGTTGAAGCCGGGAATGCCGCCTCCCACGCTATTGGCCTCGGGCAAATGAACCTGCACGGCTACCTTGCGCGCGAGGGCATTGCCTACGGCTCAGCCGAAGGGCTGGATTTCACCAATATCTACTTCTACACCATCACCTGGCACGCGCTTCGCGCTTCCAACGCTTTAGCCCGGGAGCGACAGCAGCGTTTTGCCGGTTTCGAACAGTCGCGCTATGCCAGCGGCGAATATTTCCGACAGTATCTCGAACAAACGTGGGAGCCAAAAACGGAGAAAGTCCGGGCGCTGTTTGCCAAAGCAGGGATTGCGATTCCAGGGCGCGAACAGTGGCAGCAGCTATGCGACGACGTACGCGAGCACGGCCTGTATAACCAGAATTTGCAGGCTATCCCGCCGACGGGATCAATCTCTTACATCAATCACGCGACTTCGAGCATCCACCCGATTGTCTCCCGGATCGAGATCCGTAAAGAGGGTAAAACCGGGCGTGTGTACTACCCCGCCCCGTTTATGACCAACGACAATCTTGAGTTTTACCAGGACGCCTACGATATCGGCCCGGAAAAGATCATCGACACCTACGCCGAGGCCACCCGACACGTTGACCAGGGGCTTTCGCTGACGCTGTTCTTCCGCGATACCGCCACCACCCGCGACATCAATAAAGCGCAGATTTATGCCTGGAAGAAAGGTATTAAAACGCTCTACTACATTCGTCTGCGGCAGCTGGCGCTGGAAGGCACCGAGGTGCAGGGCTGCGTGTCCTGCGCGCTATAACGCAAAGTACCAGGCTAAAGGACAAGGAAAGAAAATGACGCAACTGACGCGCGTAAGCGCCATCAACTGGAACAAAATCGAGGACGATAAAGACCTCGAGGTCTGGAACCGCCTGACCAGTAACTTCTGGCTGCCGGAGAAAGTGCCGCTCTCTAATGATATTCCGGCCTGGCAATCGCTCAGCGAGCAGGAGCAGCAGCTCGTTATCCGCGTGTTTACCGGACTGACGCTGCTGGACACTATTCAGAATACCGTGGGTGCCCCCGCGCTGATGGCCGATTCGCTGACGCCACACGAAGAGGCGGTGATGTCGAATATCAGCTTTATGGAAGCGGTGCATGCCCGTTCCTACAGCTCGATATTTTCCACGCTCTGCCAGACCAAAGATGTGGACGCCGCCTACGACTGGAGCGAGCAGAATGAAGCCCTGCAGCGTAAAGCCTCGATTATTCTGGGCCATTACCGGGACAACGACCCGCTGAAGAAGAAAATTGCCAGCGTGTTTCTCGAGTCCTTCCTGTTTTACTCCGGCTTCTGGCTGCCGATGTATTACTCCAGCCGCGGCAAGCTGACCAACACCGCCGATCTCATTCGGCTGATCATCCGCGACGAGGCGGTGCACGGCTATTACATCGGCTACAAGTACCAGAAAGCGCTGGCGCAGCAGAGCCGCGAGCGCCAGACCGAGCTGCAAAACTTTGCCCTCGATCTGCTGATGGATCTCTACGATAACGAGCTGGCGTACAGCGAAACGCTTTACCGTGAACTGGGCTGGGAAGACGAAGTGAAGGCGTTTCTGAGCTACAACGCCAATAAAGCGCTAATGAACCTGGGCTACCAGGCGCTGTTCCCGGCGGAGATGGCGGAAGTTAACCCGGCCATTCTCGCGGCGTTGTCCCCCAATGCCGATGAGAACCACGATTTTTTCTCCGGCTCAGGCTCCTCCTACGTAATGGGCAAGGCGGTGGAAACCGAGGACGAGGACTGGGATTTCTAGTAATCTGGCCGTTGAGCATTTTGCGAGGTGGCCTATGTCGTTATTTCGTTGTTCTGTTTTGGCGCTGCTTTGCGGCAGCGCACCGTTAGCCTTTGGCGCCCCGCTGTTGCTGGACACGGCACAGCTGGCGCACAGTAAGCAAGAGATTAGCCAGCAAAACCCGGCCCTGATGCCCGCCTGGCAAGCCCTTAAGCATAAAGCCGACCAGGCGCTAATTCATCCGCTCTACAGCATCACCCAAAAAAGCCCCGGCGCACCGGCAGGCGATCCTCACGACTATTACAGCTTTTCTGACTACTGGTGGCCCGATCCTAAAAGCCCCGACGGCCTGCCGTGGGTGCGAAAAGATGGCCAGATCAATCCCGTCGCCGTCGGCAAGCAAAGCGATAAAGCCCGCCTGAACAGCATGACCGATGACGTATGTAATCTGGCGCTGGCCTGGCAGCTATCCGGTAAAGATACCTACGCGGATAAAGCCCGCCAGCAGCTGGTGAATTGGTTTATCACGCCGGAAACCCGGATGACGCCGAATCTCGCTCACGCCCAAACCATTCCCGGGAGAAAAGGCGTGCGCGGCACTGGTATTCTCGACGGACGCGGCTTTGTGCGGCTTATCGATGCCATTGAGCTGCTGCACGACGGCGGAAAGCTGGATGATAAAACCTGGCGCTCGCTCAGGCAGTGGTACCGGGATTATTACCAGTGGCTGACCACCAGCGAAAACGGCCAAAAAGAGGCTGCGGCTGAAAATAATCATGGCACCTGGTACGACGTTCAGGCCGCCGCGATTGCCCTGTGGCTGGGGGATAAGGTCGCGGCCAAACAGCGTTTGATTTCTGCCACCCAGCGCATTCCGGTGCAGTTTGACGCCAAAGGCGTGCCGGTGACGGAAATTGAGCGCACGCGTTCCTGGCACTACAGCAACTTTATTCTCGATGCCTGGAACCCGTTAGGGCTGTTGGGTGAAAAAGTTGGGGTCAACGTCTGGCAGGCCAAAAGCGGTGAACACAGCCTGCAAAATGGCTACCTGTACATCGCCCAGTTTGTCGATAGCCAAACCCCGTGGCCGTACCCCAATATCGAGCCGTTCAAGCCCGATGAGGCGCTGGAAAATATGGTGACCGCCGCACATGCCTGGCGGGAAAATAATACATTTAAAGACAAAGCCCAATGGCTGCTTAACCGGAATAAAACTGCAGTCATTAATTTAATTGCTCAACCGTAATACGCCTGTCATTTCAGCCTGAATCACCCAAATTCAGGTTGAATATTCACCTCATTGACAAAAAATATTCCACCGCACTTATTCGCTCTCAGGCCAGTGCTCATGGGAAATTTCTCCCACATTCATCGCGCGGATATTTTGACATCACAGAATCGAGGGTTGCCTCAGATTCTTAGTATGTTAGGGTATATACCGGTCATTATTTCCATCAGGAATCATCTATAAATAAATTAAATACAGGAAGCCGTTTATTGCATGGCAATTAAATTAGAAGTGAAGAATTTATATAAAGTATTTGGCGAACATCCACAGCGCGCGTTCAAATACATTGAGAAGGGCATTTCCAAGAGTGAATTACTGGAAAAAACGGGTCTGTCGCTTGGCGTAAAAGACGCCAGTCTGGCCATTGAAGAAGGCGAGATTTTTGTCATCATGGGGTTGTCCGGCTCAGGAAAATCCACCATGGTTCGCCTTCTCAATCGCCTGATTGAACCCACCCGTGGACAGGTACTGATTGACGGCATTGATATTGCCAAAATATCAGACTCAGAACTCCGCGAGGTGCGCAAAAAAAAGATCGCAATGGTCTTCCAGTCCTTTGCTTTAATGCCGCATATGACGGTGTTAAATAATGCCGCTTTCGGTATGGAGCTTGCGGGAATTCCGGTCAAAGAACGGCATGAAAAAGCGTTGGATGCGCTACGTCAGGTCGGACTTGAGAATTATGCCCATGCTTACCCCGATGAATTGTCCGGCGGGATGCGCCAGCGCGTAGGTCTAGCCCGTGCGCTGGCCATAAATCCAGACATATTACTTATGGATGAAGCCTTCTCCGCGCTTGACCCCTTAATTCGGACCGAAATGCAGGACGAATTAATTAAGCTGCAGGCAAAACATCAGCGCACCATCGTGTTTATTTCCCACGATCTCGACGAAGCCATGCGTATTGGCGATCGCATTGCCATTATGCAGGGCGGCGAAGTGGTGCAGGTCGGTACGCCGGATGAAATCTTAAATAATCCGGCCAACGATTACGTGCGCACCTTCTTCCGCGGCGTGGACATCAGCCAGGTCTTTAGCGCCAAAGATATTGCCCGCCGCAGCCCGGCTGGGTTACTGCGTAAAACCAGCGGCTTTGGCCCTCGTTCGGCGCTGAAACTGCTGCAGGATGACGACCGAGAATATGGCTATGTCATTGAGCGCGGACAAAAATTCCTTGGCATCGTCTCCACCGATTCGCTAAAAGCGGCACTGGCGGCAGGCGAAGGTCTGGACCATGCGTTCCTGGCTTCCCCAGAGGCGGTTTCCGCCGAAACCTCGCTGAGCGATCTGCTCTCTCATGTCGGCCAGGCTCCGTGCGCGGTGCCGGTGGTCAGCGAAGAGGGGCAGTACGTGGGCATCATCTCAAAAGGGGTGCTGCTGCAGGCATTAGATCGTGAGGGGGCAAGTCAATGAGTGACGCAACTAATCCATGGGATACCGGCAGCGCGGCAACAGACGCCGCAACCAGTCAGGCAACAGGTTCTGCAGACGCATGGGGCGCTCCGGCGTCGGATGCGGCCACCAGCGGAGGCGCTGACTGGCTGAATTCGGCCCCGGCAGCCGCGCCTGAACATTTCAATATTCTGGATCCGTTCCACAAAACGCTGATCCCTCTCGACAACTGGGTGACGGAGGGGATCGACTGGGTGGTGACCCATTTCCGCCCGGTGTTCCAGGGCATTCGCGTGCCGGTGGATTATATTCTCAGCGGCTTCCAGCAGCTGCTTTTGGGGATGCCCGCGCCGGTCGCGATTATCGTCTTTGCGCTGATTGCCTGGCAAATGTCCAGCCTCGGCATGGGCGTCGCCACGCTGATCTCGCTGGTCGCCATTGGCGCGATTGGGGCCTGGTCGCAGGCGATGGTCACTCTCGCGCTGGTGCTGACGGCCCTGCTGTTTTGTATGGTGCTCGGCCTGCCTCTCGGGATTTGGCTGGCGCGCAGCGAACGTGCAGCGAAAATCGTTCGCCCCTTGCTGGATGCCATGCAGACCACCCCGGCGTTTGTTTACCTGGTGCCTATCGTGATGCTGTTCGGCATCGGCAACGTGCCTGGCGTGGTGGTGACGATTATCTTTGCCCTGCCGCCTATCGTGCGCCTGACTATCCTGGGCATTAAGCAGGTGCCGGAAGATTTGGTCGAAGCGGCGCGTTCATTCGGTGCCAGCCCGCGCCAGATGTTGTTCAAAGTGCAGCTTCCGCTGGCGATGCCAACCATTATGGCCGGCGTTAACCAGACGCTGATGCTGGCGCTGTCGATGGTGGTTATTGCGTCGATGATTGCCGTGGGCGGGCTCGGCCAGATGGTTCTGCGCGGCATTGGCCGTCTTGATATGGGTCTGGCTACGGTCGGTGGCGTGGGGATCGTGATCCTGGCCATTATTCTCGACCGCCTGACTCAGTCCATTGGGCGCGATTCCCGCTCCCGTGGCAACCGCCGCTGGTATACCACCGGCCCGCTGGGTCTTGTGACCCGTCCCTTCATGAAATAAGCCTGGCGGCGGCTTCGGCCGCCCCTCGCCCCATCACCATTAAAAAGGAATAACGATGCGACACAACGCTATTTTAGCCACAGCTCTTGCGACACTCGTTACCACCAGCGCTTTTGCCGCAGACCTGCCGGGCAAAGGCATTACCGTTCAGCCGGTACAGAGCACCATCGCCGAAGAAACCTTCCAGACGCTGCTGGTCAGCCGCGCGCTGGAGAAAATGGGCTACACCGTGAACAAGCCAAGCGAGGTGGACTATAACGTAGGCTACACCTCTATCGCTTCCGGCGACGCCACCTTCACCGCCGTTAACTGGCAGCCGCTGCATGATGATATGTACGCCGCTGCGGGCGGGAGCAAGAAATTCTACCGGGAAGGCACCTTCGTGACCGGCGCGGCTCAGGGCTACCTTATTGATAAGAAAACCGCTGACCAGTACCACATCACCAATATCGAGCAGCTTAAAGATCCGAAAATCGCCAAACTGTTCGACAGCAACGGCGACGGCAAAGCTGACATGATGGGCTGTACGCCAGGCTGGGGCTGCGAGGCGGTGATTAATCACCAGAATGAAGCCTATAAGCTGGCGAATACCGTGACCGTGAACCACGGCAACTACTCGGCGATGATGGCCGACACTATCGCGCGCTTCAAAGAAGGTAAGCCGGTGCTGTATTACACCTGGACACCGTACTGGGTGAGCGATGTGCTGAAGCCGGGCAAAGACGTGGTGTGGCTGCAGGTGCCGTTCTCTTCCCTGCCGGGCGAGCAGAAAGATATTGATACTAAACTGCCTAACGGGGCGAACTACGGCTTCCCGGTGAACACCATGCACATTGTCGCCAACAAGGCCTGGGCCGAGAAAAACCCACAGGCGGCGAAGCTGTTTGCCGTCATGAAATTGCCGCTGGCGGATATCAATGCCCAGAATGCGATGATGCATAACGGTAAGTCTTCTGAGGCCGACATTAACGGCCACGTCGACGGCTGGATTAAGGCGCACCAGGCGCAGTTTGACGGCTGGGTGAAAGAGGCACTGGCGGCGAAATAAACCGCCCCTCACCCTGACCCTCTCCCCTGTACACCCCAAAGGGGAGAGGGGATAAACAGACAAACACCTTTTCTCTTCTCCTTCTTTTCTCCCTCTCCTTTCCTGGTAAAGACCATCGCTCTTCCCAAAAGGGAGAGGGAATAAACAGACAAACACCTTTTCCCTTCTCCTTCTTTTCTCCCTCACCCTTCCAGGGAGAGGGCCGGGGTGAGGGTCAATAACCGCACGATCCGACACCCACCTTCGCTTCTGCTGTCATCATTTTTCGCTATTATTCAGACCTCTCTTTGGCAAGTTGAAGATAATAATGAAAAACAATACTCACGGACTCAGCCCGGCGCTGATCGTCCTGATGTCCGTCGCGACCGGCCTCGCGGTTGCCAGCAACTATTACGCGCAGCCGCTGCTCGACACCATCGCAAACGCCTTTTCGCTCTCGGTGAATCAGGCCGGATTTATCGTTACCACTGCACAGCTCGGCTATGCCGCAGGGCTGTTGCTGCTGGTGCCGCTTGGGGATATGTTCGAGCGCCGGGGGCTGATCGTCTTTATGACGCTGCTGGCAGCCGGTGGGATGCTGATCACCGCCACCAGCCAGTCCCTGTGGATGATGATTCTGGGCACCGCGCTGACCGGGCTCTTCTCCGTGGTCGCGCAGATTCTTGTGCCGTTTGCCGCGACGCTCGCGGCACCGGAAAAGCGCGGGAAGGTTGTCGGGACTATCATGAGCGGGCTGCTGCTCGGGATTCTGCTGGCGCGAACCGTCGCGGGTTTATTGGCAAGCCTTGGCGGCTGGCGCACCGTTTATTGGGTTGCCAGCGTGCTGATGGCGCTGATGGCGCTGGCCCTGTGGCGCGGGCTGCCGCAGGTGAAGCAGGACAGCCACCTCAACTACCCGCAACTGCTGACCTCAATCTTCAGCCTGTTTATTAAAAACAGCCTGCTGCGCACCCGCGCCTTGCTGGGCTGCCTGACCTTCGCCAACTTCAGCATTCTCTGGACGTCGATGGCGTTCCTGCTGGCCTCGCCGCCGTTTAACTATTCCGAAGGGGTTATCGGCCTGTTCGGCCTTGCGGGAGCCGCTGGCGCGCTCGGCGCTCGCCCCGCAGGCGGGCTGGTTGATAAGGGCAAAGGGCACCACACCACCACCATTGGTCTGCTGCTGCTGTTACTTTCCTGGGCCGCAATCGCTTTTGGTCAGTTCTCTGCCCTCGCCCTGATTGTGGGTATCCTGGTGCTGGATCTCACCGTTCAGGGCGTCCACATCACCAACCAGAGCCTGATATACCGCATGATGCCGGAAGCCCGTAACCGACTGACCGCCGGGTACATGACCAGCTACTTCATCGGCGGCGCGGCGGGTTCTTTGATTTCAGCGAGCGCTTACCAACATGCCGGCTGGAACGGGGTGTGCATTGCCGGCGCCAGCGTCGCCCTACTAAATTTGGTAGTGTGGTGGCGCGGATACCAGCGGCAGGCCGATTAGCGCAATATTGTCGCTTCCCGTAAGGGAAATTGAAGATGTAATGGCGGGGACAGTCTGTTAAGGTTGTCCCCGTTTACTAATTCGAGTGACATTAACGCAGGTTATTTATTAACACCCTATATGGATAGACCCGCAACTGTTTCAGCCGACAACCGCCACGGGGCGGAATTGTTCTTCAGTCTGAAAGCAGCCTTTCCATTGCCATTTCTCCTGTCCTCAAGGCACAAAGCCTCCGGCTTCGCTGCCGTTAAACGCCGTTATACCACTCGAAACCCATTTTCTCTCCCCACGCTGCTTAGCACTCTGGGCTACGGCTTAGCGTGGTTTACGCCGATGGTGGCAACAACCAAACGTATATAAACGTATACAAACGTATAAATAATACATTTACTTTATTTGTCACCATCGTTACTATATCGGCTGCAACTAATGAGGTTATGCCAAAATGGATAGTTCGTTCACGCCCATAGAACAAATGCTGAAGTTCCGCGCCAAACGTTATCAGGAGTTCCCGTACCAGGAAGTTCTGTTGACGCGTCTTTGTATGCACATGCAGGGTAAACTGCTGGAAAACCGCAATAAGATGCTGAAGGCGCAGGGGATCAACGAGACCTTATTCATGGCACTCATTACCCTTGAGTCCCAGGAAAATCACAGCATCCAGCCTTCTGAGCTGAGCTGCGCGCTGGGTTCATCCCGCACCAACGCCACGCGTATTGCCGATGAGCTGGAAAAACGCGGCTGGATTGAGCGCCGTGAAAGCGACAATGACCGCCGCTGCCTGCATCTGCATTTGACCGAAAAAGGTCACGAATTCCTGAGACAGGTCCTGCCACCGCAGCATAACTGCCTGCATCAACTGTGGTCCGCTCTGGATGCTGACGAAAAAACACAGCTGGAAACAATCACCCGTAAGCTGCTCAACCGCCTCGACCAGATGGAAGAGGACAAAGTGATCCTTGAAGCTCTGAGCTAAGCTTTTACCGTCTGTACGTCTGACCACAATCCGATTTCAAAACAACGCTCAGGCCAGCAATCTCCTTGCTGGCCTGTCAGGTCTAACAGGTCGGCTCAGCTGACCGGAAATAATAATAACCAGGTGGAGATTAGCATGAGCGCAAATGCGGAGACTCAAGCCCCGCAGCAACCGGCTAACAAGAAGGGGAAACGTAAAAGCGCCCTGATCTTGTTGACCTTGCTCTTTGTCATTATTGCTGTGGCATATGGAATCTATTGGTTTTTGGTGCTGCGTCACTTTGAAGAGACCGATGATGCTTATGTGGCAGGCAACCAGGTGCAGATCATGGCCCAGGTCTCCGGTAGCGTCACCAAAGTCTGGGCGGACAATACCGATTTTGTGAAACAGGGTGATGTGCTGGTCAGCCTCGACCGCGCCGACGCCGAACAGGCGTTTGAAAAGGCCAAAACCCAACTGGCCTCCAGCGTGCGGCAGACTCGCCAGCTGATGATCAACAGCAAGCAATATCAGGCCAATATCGAACTGCAGAAAACGGCTCTGGCGCAGGCGCAAAGCGACCTGAACCGCCGTATTCCGCTGGGCAGCGCCAACCTGATTGGCCGCGAAGAACTGCAGCACGCCCGTGATGCCGTCACCAGCGCTCAGGCTCAGTTGGATGTGGCCGTGCAGCAATACAATGCTAACCAGGCCATGATTCTCGGCACCAAACTGGAAGAGCAGCCCGCGGTTCAACAGGCGGCGACCGAAGTGCGTAACAGCTGGATGGCGCTGCAGCGTACCACCATCGTCAGCCCAATGACCGGCTATGTTTCCCGCCGTGCCGTGCAGGTTGGCGCCCAAATTAGCCCGTCCACGGCGCTGATGGCCATCGTACCGGCCAGCGGTATGTGGGTTGACGCTAACTTTAAAGAAACCCAGCTGGCGCATATGCGCATTGGCCAGTCGGCCACCATCGTCAGCGATATCTACGGCGACGACGTGAAGTACACCGGGAAAGTTGTCGGCCTGGATATGGGCACCGGCAGCGCCTTCTCGCTGCTGCCAGCACAGAACGCCACCGGGAACTGGATCAAAGTGGTTCAGCGTCTGCCGGTACGTATTGAACTGGACGCCAAACAGGTTGAACAGCATCCGCTGCGTATCGGCCTGTCCACGCTGGTGAATGTGGATACCAGCAACCGCGACGGGAGCGTACTGTCCTCTCAGACCCGCACCACGCCGGTTTACGAAAGTAACGCGCGTGAGCTGAATCTGACGCCGGCTAACCAGCTTATTGACCAGATTATTCAGGCCAATGCGGGTTAATAAAGCGGAGGGTGTATGGCACAACAAAAACCGCTAGAAGGCGCCCAGCTGGTCATTATGACCATCGCCCTGTCGCTGGCGACCTTTATGCAGGTGCTGGACTCCACCATCGCTAACGTGGCTATCCCGACGATTGCCGGTAACCTGGGCTCATCCCTGAGCCAGGGGACGTGGGTTATCACCTCGTTTGGGGTGGCAAACGCCATCTCAATCCCGATCACCGGCTGGCTGGCAAAACGCTTCGGGGAAGTGAGGCTGTTCCTGTGGTCGACCGTGCTGTTTGCTATCGCCTCCTGGGCGTGCGGCATGTCCAACAGCCTGACGATGCTGATCTTCTTCCGCGTTATCCAGGGGATCGTTGCCGGGCCGCTGATTCCGCTGTCCCAGAGCCTGTTGCTGAGCAACTACCCGCCCGCCAAGCGCAGCATTGCGCTGGCGCTGTGGTCGATGACGGTGATCGTGGCGCCGATTTGCGGCCCGATTCTGGGCGGCTACATCAGCGACAACTATCACTGGGGCTGGATCTTCTTCATCAACGTGCCGATTGGTATCGTCGTGGTGCTGATGGGCCTGCAGGCCCTGCGAGGCCGCGAAACCCGCACAGAGCAGCGCCGCATTGATGGCGTAGGGCTGGCCTTGCTGGTGCTGGGGATCGGTAGCCTGCAGATCATGCTCGACCGGGGTAAAGAGCTGGACTGGTTTAACTCGACGGAAATCATCGTGTTGACGGTGATTGCGGTGGTCACCATCAGCTTCCTGATTGTCTGGGAGCTGACCGACGATAATCCGATAGTCGACCTCTCGCTGTTTAAGTCGCGAAACTTTACCATCGGCTGCCTGTGTATCAGTCTCGCCTACATGCTCTACTTCGGCGCGATTGTGTTGCTGCCGCAGCTGTTGCAGGAAGTGTATGGCTATACCGCAACCTGGGCCGGGCTTGCGTCCGCGCCGGTGGGGGTCATCCCGGTGCTGCTGTCGCCGATTATCGGCCGCTTCGCGCACAAGCTCGATATGCGCCGTCTGGTGACCTTCAGCTTCATTATGTATGCGGTGTGCTTCTACTGGCGCGCGTATACCTTTGAGCCGGGGATGGACTTCGCCGCGTCGGCCTGGCCGCAGTTTATTCAGGGCTTTGCGGTGGCGTGCTTCTTCATGCCGCTGACCACGATTACCCTGTCTGGCCTGCCGCCGGAGCGCCTTGCCGCGGCGTCGAGCCTGTCGAACTTTACCCGTACGCTGGCGGGTTCGATTGGGACGTCGATAACCACCACGCTGTGGACGAACCGCGAGTCGCTGCACCATGCGCAGCTCACGGAGTCTGTGACGCCGTATAACCCGAACTCGGTTGAAACCTACAACCAGCTTCAGGGCTTGGGCATGTCGCACCAACAGGCTTCCGGCTACATCGCCCAGCAGATCACCAACCAGGGGCTGATCATCTCCGCCAACGAGATTTTCTGGTTCTCGGCAGGGGTATTTATTCTGCTGCTTGGGCTGGTTTGGTTTGCCAAACCGCCTTTCGGGGCCGGCGGTGGCGGCGGTGGCGCACACTGACATTCCTCCCTAAAGGAGCCTTCGGGCTCCTTTTTCTTTGCCTCAACCTGGCGGTTTCGCCACACAGGTTGTCAGCTTTGCGCCAGCCCCTGCCCAGATTATTCGCCAGGATAAACAGACCACATGACCTGGAGAATCCTGATGCTGACCAACCCATCGCAAAAATACCTCGCCCATGCGCCGATTCAGTTACCCGACCGACAGTGGCCGGATAGAACCCTGACGCACGCTCCTCGCTGGCTTTCCACTGACCTGCGCGACGGCAATCAGGCGCTGGCCGAGCCGATGGACGCGGCCCGCAAGCTGCGCTTCTGGGATTTACTGCTGAAGTGCGGCTTCAAAGAGATCGAGGTCGCCTTCCCTGCCGCCTCAGAAACCGACTTCCAGTTTGTGCGTCAGCTGATTGAAGAAAATCGTATTCCTGAAGATGTCACCATTCAGGTGCTGACCCAGGCGCGCAGCGACCTGATTGAACGCACCTTTGCATCCCTGGCAGGCGTACACAGCGCCACGGTGCATCTGTACAACGCCACCGCCCCACTGTTCCGCAGGCTGGTCTTCCGCCAGAGCAAAGAAGAGATCGTTCAGTTGGCGGTCACCGCCACGCGCCAGGTGCGAGCGCTGTGTGAGGCTAACCCGCAGACGCGCTGGCGCTATGAATATTCCCCGGAAACCTTTTGCTTCACCGAACCGGACTTTGCCCTGCAAATTTGTGAAGCGGTGGCGGATGTCTGGGAGCCATCTCCCGATCGACCAATGATTATCAATTTGCCCGCCACCGTGGAGGTGAACACGCCCAACGTCTATGCCGACCAGATTGAGTATTTCTGCCGCCATTTCTCCCGCCGGGATGCGGTGTGCATCAGCGTACATCCACATAACGATCGCGGCAGCGGCGTGGCCAGCGCCGAACTCGCGATCCTCGCCGGTGCAGATCGGGTGGAAGGCTGCCTGTTTGGCAACGGCGAGCGTACCGGGAACGTCTGCCTGGTCACGCTGGCGATGAATCTTTATAGCCAGGGGATTTCGCCGCAGCTGGATTTCAGCGATATGAAGCAGGTGGTGGAACTGGTTGAACAATGCAATCAGTTACCGGTGCACCCTCGCCATCCTTACGCCGGGAATCTCGCTTTTACCGCTTTTTCCGGGTCGCATCAGGATGCCATTAAGAAAGGTTTTACCGCGCGGGGCGAGTCCAGCTCAGCGCGGTGGGAAATGCCCTATCTGCCCGTTGATCCGAACGATATTGGCTGCAGCTACGAAGCCGTGATCCGCGTCAACAGCCAGTCCGGGAAAAGCGGTGCCGCGTGGATGCTGGAGCAAAACCACGGCCTGGTGCTGCCGCGCGGTTTACAGCAGGACTTTAGTCGCCACGTCCAGGCGCAAACCGACAGGGAGGGGAACGAGATGACGCTGAGCGCCCTGTGGCAGCTGTTCCGCACACTGTACGGCCCGCATCAAACCGCCCCGCGTCAGTTGCTGGATTACCGGACGGAGAGCCAGGCCGATGGTTCACTCCGGCTGTGGGCCCACGTTCAGACGCACGGCGGCGTTATCGCTCTGCAGGGCAAAGGCAACGGTTTACTTTCCGCCGCAGCCGATGCCCTCAAATCTCGTTTTAACCTGGTATTTTCTATTGAGGATTATCATGAGCATACGCTCGGCAGGCACAGCGAAAGCCGCTCGGCGGCTTATATCCGCTGCACCTTCAGGGAAGGCGTGAGCCGCTGGGGAACCGGCATTGATAACGATGTCTCGCGCGCGTCGCTCCAGGCGCTGTTAAACGCGCTGCCCGAGGGTTAATCAGAGAAGAAATATTCGCTCGGTGAAACGCCGAGCGTTCGCCGAAACATAGCGCTGAAGGCGCTGTGGCTTTCATACCCCAGATCCAGCGCAACGCGCAGCACGGACTGCCCCTGGGCAAGACGCTCAAGCGCCGCCATCAGCCTTGCCCTGCGCAGCCATTCGCTAAACGCCAGACCCGTTTGCTGACGAAAATGGCGCAGCAAGGTTCTCTCACTGACGTTAAGCCGTTCAGCGGCCAGCGCGTTTGTCCAGGGCTGACCGGGTTCCGCCTGAATCTGGCGACACAGCGCCAGTAGCCCCGGTGACTGCGGCTCCGGAAGATTAAACGGCAGCGCGTCGGTGCCCCTAATCTCATCCAGGATAAGCTCGTAAATTCGCTCTGCCCGACTTCCCGCCGGGTAAGCTTCCGGTAACTGGAGCGAGCAGATAATCAGCTCGCGCAGTAAAGTGGATATCTGCACGACCTGGCAAACCGACGGTAAGTCAGCCCGTGCAAACGGATCAATAAACAATGTGCGCGCCGCTACGTGGCCGATGATTTGCAGGCGGTGCTGAGTGCCAGCGGGTAACCAGACGCCGCGCCCCGGCGGAACCACCCAAATCCCCTGCCCGGTTTCGACGCGCACAACGCCGCTCAGCGTATGCAGCAGCTGGGCGCAGTCGTGACTGTGCCAGGGCTCCGAGGCACCATGGCTGTAATCATGGGCAAAAGGAACCAGCGGCCGCGTGGCAAAACTGAATTTCAGGCTGGTGGACATAGTTCGTTTCGTGAGCAAAAAGATGACGATAGCATACCGCAGGCGTAAAAAAAGGAGCCATATGACTCCTTTTTACTGTGTACACAAAACTAGATGTGCAGTTCCTGCAGCTTCTCTTTCGGCAGAGCCAGCTCATCATTGCTGTTGACGCTGACGCCATGCTCAATGATGTGGCGCGCGATATCCTGCGCTTCCTGCAGAGAGTGCATCTGATAAGTCCCGCACTGGTAAACGTTCAGTTCTGGGATCTGGTTTTGCTCTTTCACTTTCAGCACGTCCTGCATCGCCGCTTTCCAGGCATCCGCCACGCGCTGCTCTGCCGGGACACCGATCAGGCTCATGTAGAACCCTGTGCGGCAGCCCATTGGGGAGATGTCGATGATCTCTACCCCGTTCCCGTTCAGGTGGTCACGCATAAAACCGGCGAACAGGTGCTCCAGAGTATGGATCCCTTTTTCCGGCATCACTTCCTTGTTCGGGACACAAAAGCGCAGGTCAAACACCGTAATGGTGTCACCGTGTGGCGTGTGCATAGTTTTGGCTACACGGACTGCAGGCGCACCCATACGAGTATGGTCGACTGTGAAGCTATCCAACAACGGCATCTGGTCACCTCCGATAAAATGATTTTTTTTAAAAATAATTGAAACTATTTTTACGCACGCGAGTCTGAGTATATGAAAGACGCGCATTTGTTATCATCATCCCTGTTATTCAGAGATGAATATTTGGCCACAAGTATGTGGCCATTTTCTTTTCTGTCAGGCATTCTTTTCCAGCCAGCTATCGAACGACTCCGTATCCGCCGCCTCAATATCCCGCTGACGCTGCCATGAAGCATCATGCTCTTTCTGCAGGGCATCCGCGGTTAAAATCTCCAACGGCTCCTGAATCAGCATCTGACGGTATTGTTCCGCCAGCGCAAGGCCGGTGCCACCAATCCCGTTATCAATCATAGAACGTAAAATACGTGCTGAATACGTTAATTCTGGATCGTCAAAGCTGGCAACCAGTTGGTCACAAACTTGCTGGTATTCCTGGCTGTCGGTCATGCCGTCCAGCGTTTCCGCCACGCGGCGTAAATCGGTGAACAGATCTTTGCCTACTTTTGACAGCGGGTGCTGAGCCGTTTCACAGCCAATACCAAGGGTAAGCCCAGGTTTACGCCCTTCCAGAATCACTCGGTTCCAGTTGGTGCGGGTGCACAGCAGCTCGTCGCTGCTCATCTCCGGCGCATCCGCCAGTACGCACCAAATCATAAACAGGTCGAGGAAGCGAACCTGCTGCTCATCCACGCCGATTGGCGAGAACGGGTTGATATCCAGCGAACGCACTTCGATATACTCGATGCCGCCGCGCAGCAGCGCATCCGACGGCGATTCTCCGTCACGCGTCACGCGCTTTGGACGAATCGGCGCATAGAGTTCGTTTTCAATTTGCAGCACGTTGGTGTTGAGCTGCAGGTGCTTGCCGTCCTTCATCAAACCAATCTGAGCGTACTCTTCCGACGGGGTTTTAATCGCCCGCTTCAGCGCATCGACATAGGTGTTCAGATCGTTGAAGGTAATGCCCAGATTGCTCTGCGACTTGTTGGTGTAACCCAGATCGCTCAGGCGTAATGACGTGGCATACGGCAGGTAATACATGCCGCATTCGGTTTTCTCAAACGGCAAGGCGCTCTCTTTGCCCTGCAGGAATGAAGAGCAAATAGCCGGAGAAGCACCGAACAAATAAGGGATAACCCAACCAAAGCGGTAATAGTTGCGGATCAGGCGGAAATAACCGGCAGAAATGGCCTCTTTGCCACTTTCTGCGTCCTGTACGCCGCATTTTGCCTGCCAGAAAGCCATCGGCAGGGAGAAATTGTAATGCACGCCGGAGATGGTCTGCATCAGCGCGCCATAACGATTTTTCAGCCCTTCGCGGTACAGCGTTTTAAAGCGCCCCGCATTAGAAGAACCGTACTGGGCCAGCTCGATGTTCTGACCGTCGTCGATGTAACACGGCATACTTAGCGGCCACATACGTTCCTCGCCCAGTTCACGCGCCGTGTGGCGATGAATGTCACGCAGGAAGGTCAGCATATGGTCAATGTCACCATCAACCGGGGTAATAAATTCCAGGAGGGCTTCGGCGAAGTCCGTGGTAATCCATTTATGTGTAAACGCTGAGCCAAGGCTTTCAGGATGCCCGGTGGTGGCTAAATCGCCTTCTGGCGTCACGCGCAGCGTTTCACGCTCAAGACCACGGCAAATGCCTTTTACTGCTTCAGGGTGTTTTTCCAGCCAGGCCAAAGCCTGTGATACGTCCGGGATCAAATTGACCTCCCGCCTGTCGAATTTATTTTAATAAGCATAATTGTTTTCGCCGGTGATGAAGACTCATCCCACGCAATTAGTGCCACCACGCCATGCCTTGTACCGTTGCAGCCGCGACAACGATGTAGCGTAGCGCTTTGCCAAGGCATAAAAAGAATATCACCGGCCCCCAGCTCAGGCGTAACCACCCGGCCAGCAGGCATAACAGATCGCCTATCAGCGGCATCCAGCTCAGTAACAACGTCGCTGGGCCAAAACGAGTCAACCAGTCGGTCGCTTTCCCCTGCCAGCGCGATTGTATACGCTGCGGGAAAAAGCGCCCCAGAATAACGTTAGTCATACCGCCAAGGCTATTACCGATTGTTGCTATTATCACAAGAACCGATACCGGGCCGCTACCGGCAACCAGAAGCGCCACAAGTACCGCTTCTGAGCTCCCCGGCAGCAGCGTCGCGCTCAGGAAACTGCTGGTGAACAGTGAAAGGAGCGATAGCGTGTCGCTCACAGTAGGCGCACGTCCACAACATCCATTCCCGCGCTACGCGCCGCCTGAAGACCAAAATCAGCATCTTCAAATACCACACATTTTTCCGGCGCCACGCCCATCAGTTCGGCGCAGCGTAAGAAGGTATCAGGTGCTGGCTTATGGTGTTTAACATGATCTGCTGCCACGACCGCCGCAAAATACTGACGTAAACCAAGATGCTTAAGCAGCGCTTCTGCAATATCGCTTTCGCTACCTGTGCCGACCGACATCGGACGGCGGCCATGCCAGGCTTTCACCACTTCAATCAGCGGCAGCGGACGCACGGTATCAAGCAGCATGGCTCGAACGGCAACAGTTTTTTCAGCCGCCAGACTGTGGGGATCGAGATCGGCATTGTGCCTTTCGATAATTGCAGCAGCAATTTTCCAGCTTGGCGCGCCATTCAGGGCAACCATCGCCTGCTCGTCGAAGCTCATGCCATAGCGGCCAAGGGTTTCATGCCAGGCTTTACGGTGAGTCGGCTCCGTATCAAGGATCGTGCCGTCCATATCAAAGATTAAACCGTCATAGCGATCGTACATCTCACCCTCACTTCACTGAATGTCGAGGCGGTACTTTAGCGTAAATGGCTGAAATTGTCGCTGTCTGCGGGTAGAGGCGATATTGCGAATAAGGAGTATGAAAAGCTGAACGGTATGTTTGTAACAGGGGAATTTAAATGAAGTTTGAAGGGGTGGGTCGTGCTGGTGAGAAAGTAACTTTCTCTTTCACACCGTCATCGCTAATGATGAGGAAGAAAATGGTGCATCCGGGAGGATTCGAACCTCCGACCGCTCGGTTCGTAGCCGAGTACTCTATCCAGCTGAGCTACGGATGCATCGGGATTACTGCTTTTACTGCTGACTCAGTACTACCTACACTATCAGGCAATACCGGAGAAGAATGGTGCATCCGGGAGGATGACTCACCGAAGGCTCGCCCTAAAGGGCCGTTGCTGAAGCAACGTTATCCTCCCTGGTGCTTGCGGAGAAAGTAACTTTCTCTTTCACACCGTCATCGCTAATGATGAGGAAGAATATGGTGCATCCGGGAGGATTCGAACCTCCGACCGCTCGGTTCGTAGCCGAGTACTCTATCCAGCTGAGCTACGGATGCATCGGGATTACTGCTTTTACTGCTGACTCAGTGTCGCTCATCATGCCGCAACACTGATGAAGATGGTACATCCGGGAGGATGACTCACCAAAGGCTCGCCCTAAAGGGCCGTTGCTGAAGCAACGTTATCTTCCCTGGTGCTGGCGGAGAAATTAACTTTCTCTGTCACACCGTCATCGCTAATGATGAGGAAGAATATGGTGCATCCGGGAGGATTCGAACCTCCGACCGCTCGGTTCGTAGCCGAGTACTCTATCCAGCTGAGCTACGGATGCAAAATGGCGGTGAGGCGGGGATTCGAACCCCGGATGCAGCTTTTGACCGCATACTCCCTTAGCAGGGGAGCGCCTTCAGCCTCTCGGCCACCTCACCACACGCCTCTTTCGAGTGCTTCGAGTTACTCGTAAGAGCTTCTCGTCGCTGCGTGGCGCACATATTACTTTCTGGGACTTATAAGTCAAACAATTTTTCCCTACTCGCTATCGATTGCACAAATCACGCTCGATTAGCGTAATTTGGAGACAAAAAGAGTGTTTTATCAACAGGCAAACGGCAATACGCGCGCAGAAACGGCACGCTGATAAGCGAAGCAAAAATGACGTTAACGGGAGAGAAAGGAAACAGCAGGCAGAAGAGGTGCGCCTCGCTGTAGATTTCAGCGAGGCGCGATATTTTTAGAAATTCGTTTGCTGGGATTTTTCAGCCTGGATACGTTGGTAGATTTCTTCGCGGTGTACAGAGACTTCCTTCGGGGCGTTAACACCGATACGGACCTGGTTGCCTTTTACCCCAAGCACAGTCACGGTCACCTCATCCCCAATCATAAGGGTCTCACCAACTCGACGAGTCAGAATTAACATTCTTTGCTCCTTGAAAGATTAAAAGAGTCGGGTCTCTGTATCCCGGCATTATCCATCATATAACGCGAAATCGTAACGAATGACAAATAGATAACACGCACTCTGTCATAGCATTACACTCTGTTATATCTAAGTTTAGCCGATATACACAACTTCAACCTGACTTTATCATTATTGATAGTGTGTAAATGGTAGTACGCCATAACTGAGAACAGTTATGGCGCAATTACACTTTTAGTTATTTTCAGAGTTTTGCCGTAACCCAGGCCTCAACGCCGGCCAGTGCGCCCGGCAATGCCGCTGCGTCTGTACCACCCGCCTGAGCCATATCAGGACGACCGCCCCCTTTGCCGCCTACCTGCTGTGCAACCATCCCCACCAGTTCCCCCGCTTTCACGCGGTCGGTCACCTCTTTGGAGACACCAGCAATCAGAGACACTTTCCCTTCTGCCACGGTGGCCAGAACAATTACGGCGGAGCCGAGCTGATTTTTCAGGTCATCGACCATGGTGCGCAACATCTTAGGCTCGACGTTGCTCAGCTCGCTTACCAGTAATTTAACGCCTTTTACTTCAACCGCTTTGCTGGAGAGGTTTGCGCTCTCCTGCGAAGCCTGCTGTTCTTTCAACTGCTGCAGCTCTTTTTCCAGCTGGCGGGTACGTTCCAGCACCGAACGGACTTTCTCGTTCAGGTTCTGGCTGTCGCCTTTCAGCAGTTGAGCGATGTCGTGCAGCTGGTCGCTTTGCGCATGGAGATTGGCCAGTGCACCTTCGCCAGTCACGGCTTCAATACGACGCACCCCAGCCGCCGTACCGGACTCCGCAACAATGCGGAACAGACCGATGTCGCCCGTACGGGATGCGTGAGTACCGCCACACAGCTCGGTGGAGAAGTCCCCCATGCTCAGCACACGCACGTGGTCATCATATTTCTCGCCAAACAGCGCCATTGCGCCCTTCGCTTTCGCTGCTTCGAGATCCATTACGTTGGTCTCAACAGGCAGGTTACGGCGAATCTGCGCGTTAACGATATCTTCTACGGCGCGGATTTCAGCCGGCTTCATCGCTTCAAAATGAGAGAAGTCGAAGCGCAGGCCTTTGTCGTTTACCAAGGAGCCTTTCTGAGCAACATGGGTACCAAGTACCTGACGCAGCGCGGCATGCAGAAGGTGCGTTGCGGAGTGGTTCAGACGAATACGAGCGCGACGAGCTTCATCAACTTTCGCTTCCACGCTGTCGCCGACTTTCAGCACGCCGGAAACCAGCTTGCCCAGGTGGCCGATGGCCTGGCCGTATTTCTGAGTATCGCCAACCGCGAAATCAACGCCGTTACCTTTGACGGTACCTTTATCGCCAACCTGGCCGCCGGACTCACCATAGAATGGCGTCTCGTTCAGCACCACGACAGCATCCTGACCAGCAGTAATCTGGTCAACGGATTTGCCGTCAACGAACAGCGCGGTCACTTTCGCGTTCAGGTCGAGACTGTCATAGCCTTTAAATTCAGACGCAGAATCCACGCGGATCATGCTGTTGTAGTCTGCGCCAAAACCGCTGGACTCGCGCGCGCGACGACGCTGCTCTTCCATTGCCGCTTCAAAGCCGGCTTCGTCAACTTTGATGTTGCGCTCGCGGCACACGTCAGCCGTCAGGTCCACAGGGAAGCCGTAGGTGTCATACAGGCGGAAAGCGGTTTCGCCATCCAGCGTGTCGCCCTTCAGCTTCGCCAGTTCGTCATCCAGCAGTGCGAGACCACGCTCCAGCGTGCGGGCAAACTGCTCTTCTTCGGTTTTCAGAACCTGCTCAACCAGCGCCTGCTGTTTGGCCAGCTCTTCGCCTGCGGAACCCATGACTTCGACTAGCGGGCCAACCAGCTTATAGAAGAAGGTGTCTTTCGCACCCAGCATGTTGCCGTGGCGAATAGCGCGACGAATGATGCGACGCAGAACGTAACCGCGGTTTTCGTTAGAAGGCGTTACGCCATCCGCGATCAGGAATGCACATGAACGAATGTGGTCCGCAATAACGCGCAGGGATTTGTTCGACAGATCGGTCGCGCCGGTCACTTCGGCAACGGACTGAATCAGCTTTTTGAACAGGTCGATATCGTAGTTGGAATTAACGTGCTGCAGAACAGCTGCAATACGCTCCAGACCCATACCGGTATCTACAGAAGGTTTTGGCAGAGGCAGCATCGTGCCGTCGATCTGACGGTTGAACTGCATGAACACGATGTTCCAGATCTCAATATAGCGATCGCCATCTTCTTCAGGACTTCCCGGAGGGCCGCCCCAGATGTGATCGCCATGATCGTAGAAAATCTCGGTGCAAGGACCGCAAGGGCCAGTGTCACCCATCTGCCAGAAGTTATCGGATGCGAAGGCTGCGCCTTTATTATCGCCAATGCGAATAATGCGCTCCCGCGGCACACCCACTTCCTTTTCCCAGATCTCATAGGCTTCGTCATCGGTTTCGTAGACGGTCACCCACAGGCGTTCTTTCGGCAGCGCAAACCAGTTTTCGCCGGTCAGCAGTTCCCAGGCAAAGTTAATCGCATCGTGTTTGAAATAGTCGCCAAAGCTGAAGTTACCCAGCATCTCGAAGAAGGTATGGTGACGCGCGGTGTAACCGACGTTTTCCAGATCGTTGTGCTTGCCGCCTGCGCGGACGCAACGCTGAGACGTTGTAGCGCGGGAATAGTTACGTTTGTCGAGGCCCAGGAAAACATCCTTGAACTGGTTCATCCCGGCATTGGTAAACAGCAAAGTCGGATCGTTGTTCGGGACCAGGGAGCTGCTCGCTACAACCTGGTGGCCTTTACTATGGAAAAAATCGAGAAACGCCTGACGGATCTCAGCGGTGCTCTTGCTCATAATTATCCTGGAATCAAGCTAACGAAGAGTTGTAAAGCTGCCATGACGGCCGTAACGCAGACGGCTCAGGCCAGCTTACCTGGAAAAAAGTGGGAATAAGATAAGTTTTCTGGCGAGGGAAGTAAAATCCAGTGTGGCCCTAATCAGCAAAATTTCGCCAGATCTCCTGAATGTCTTCCATAAAGAAGCCACGATAGAGAAGAAAACGCTGCACTTTAGCCTTCATCTGCCACTCTGTTGGCAGCGGCGAGCCAAACTTGCGTTCGGCCAGTTCGCGCGCCAGCGGCGGCCAGTCAATTTCACAGGCTATCATCGCGGACTCCCCAATGGCCCGTTCGATGCCCTTTTGCTTCAGTTCTTGCCGAATACGCTGCGGTCCATACCCTTTCCGACTGCGGCTGGCAATAAAACGTGACGCAAACTGCACGTCGTCCAGCCAGCGGTGTTCGTAACACCAGGCAATAACCTTATCAATGTCTTCCTGAGTGACCTCAGGTTCGTCCTCTTTAGCAAATTTTGCCGTAAAGGCAGAAGGCGTTGCCAGCTTACGGCGCAGCTCATATTCGCTGTGGTCACGCATGGCAAGAATACGGGTCGCCTTATCCAGAAGGCGGGCAAAAGGGCTGCGGCGGGGAGAAGTGATGTTGTCGGACATAGGGTCGGGTGGCAAAGATCGATATCAGGAGAGAAAAAGCACAAAGGGCCGCGTTAGCAGCCCTTTATCTTGTTTTAGAAGTCTTCGTTAGTTTCGACCGCGTCTTCGTCGTGGTCATCAACAGTGAAGTCCGGCGTGCTGTCCTGGTTATTCAGCAGCATTTCGCGCAGTTTCTTCTCAATTTCTTCCGCCATCGGCTTATTCTCTTTCAGGAAGTTGCTGGCGTTTGCCTTGCCCTGACCGATTTTTTCACCGTTGTAGCTGTACCATGCACCCGCTTTTTCAATCAGCTTGTGCTTCACGCCCAGGTCAACCAGCTCACCGTAGAAGTTGATGCCTTCGCCGTAGAGAATTTGGAATTCAGCCTGTTTAAATGGCGCGGCAATTTTGTTTTTCACGACCTTCACGCGGGTTTCGCTACCGACGACGTTTTCGCCATCCTTCACTGCACCGATACGACGAATGTCGAGACGGACAGACGCGTAGAATTTCAGCGCGTTACCGCCGGTCGTGGTTTCCGGGTTACCGAACATCACGCCAATTTTCATACGGATCTGGTTGATGAAGATCAGCAGCGTGTTGGACTGCTTCAGGTTACCCGCCAGCTTACGCATTGCCTGGCTCATCATACGTGCCGCAAGGCCCATATGAGAGTCGCCGATTTCACCTTCGATTTCCGCTTTCGGCGTCAGCGCCGCAACGGAGTCAACGATGATGACGTCAACCGCACCAGAACGTGCCAGCGCGTCACAGATTTCCAGCGCCTGCTCACCGGTATCCGGCTGGGAACACAGCAGGTTGTCGATATCAACACCCAGCTTTTTGGCATAAACCGGGTCCAGCGCGTGCTCAGCATCGATGAACGCACAGGTTTTACCGCTTCGCTGTGCGGCCGCAATAACCTGCAGGGTCAGCGTTGTTTTACCGGAAGATTCAGGCCCGTAAATTTCTACGATACGGCCCATTGGCAGGCCGCCGGCGCCCAGCGCGATATCCAGAGAAAGTGAACCGGTAGAGATCGTTTCCACGTCCATGGAGCGGTCTTCACCCAAGCGCATGATGGAGCCTTTACCAAATTGCTTTTCAATCTGGCCCAGTGCTGCCGCTAACGCCTTCTGTTTGTTTTCGTCGATAGCCATTTCTACTCCTGTCATGCTGAGTGATGCGATAATTCGCAACCCCGCGTTCTCAATACTGTTTCGTTGAGGCAATTATACTGTACAGTCATACAGTATCAAGTTTATTTTTTAGAAAATCGTCCCACAGGCTCTGCAGGGCGAATTCCGTGGCCTGGCGGCGAACGGCATCGCGGTCGCCGTCAAAGCGCTGCACTTTTGCCAGCGTTCTGCTGTGCTTATCCGCAAACCCAAACCACACCGTACCGACCGGTTTTTCTGGCGTGCCGCCATCTGGCCCGGCGATACCACTGACAGAAACCGCATAATCCGCTTTCGCGGCGGCAAGCGCTCCCTGAGCCATCTCAAGCACCACGCCTTTACTGACGGCGCCATAGGCTTCCAGCGTGGTTTCGTTCACGCCGATCAGCTGATGTTTGGCTTCATTGCTGTAGGTCACAAAGCCCCGCTCAAACCAGGCTGAGCTGCCGGCAACGTCAGTAATCACTTTCGCGATCCAGCCGCCGGTACAAGATTCTGCAGTAGTCACGGTGGCCCCAAGCTGCCCAAGGCCATTCCCTACCCGCTGGCTTAGCTCAAACAATGCGCTGTCTGTCATGCTGGCTCCGATTGTAGACATATCATTAGCCAACACGATAGCACTTTACGGACGTTGCAGGGGATTACATCGGGATACTCGGGAAGGATTCCAGAAATGGAACGGCCAGCGAAAGCTGGCCGGGAGAAAAACTACTTCATGCTGTTGGCGATGGTGTTCACGTTGTGCTTGAACGCCTTTTCGTAGGTACTTGCCGGGCCGCCAGGGCCTGAAAGCGCCTCAGGATAAAGCTCACCGCCGGGCTTAGCGCCGGTCGCGCTGGCAATTTGCTTCACCAGACGTGGGTCGGTCTGATTTTCGATGAAGTAGGTGGCGATATGTTCATCTTTCAACTGTTTAATCAGAGATGCAACGTCGCTGGCGCTGGCCTGAGCTTCAGTGGAAAAGCCCACTGGTGCCAGGAACGTGACGCCGTAAGCCTCACCAAAGTAGCCAAATGCATCATGGCTGGTCAGTACCTTGCGTTTAGCCTGCGGCACATCCGCAAAGCGTTTTTTCGCCCAGCCGTCTAGCTGCTTCAGGCGAGCTGCATAGCTATCGCCGCTTTTACGGATAGCCGCTGCATCCTGTGGGTCGGCAGCAACCAGCGCTGCAGCGATATTTTCCGCGTAGATTGCCCCGTTTGCCGCGCTGTTCCACGCATGTGGGTCAGTGATTGATTTACCGTCTTCTTCCATGCTGCGGGTGTTAATTCCCTGGGAAGCCACGATAACTTTGCCCTTGTAGCCGGACGCCGTCACCAGGCGATCCATCCACCCTTCCATGCCGAGCCCGCTCACAATCACCACATCCGCATTACGCAACGCGACGCTGTCTTTCGGCGAGGGTTCAAAGCTATGCGGGTCGCCATCCGGCCCCACCAGGCTGGTGACTTTGACGTGCTCGCCGCCAACCTGTTTAGCCATGTCGGCCAGCACGGTAAAACTTGCCACTACATTCAGCGTTTTCGCTGCAGCCATCTGGCTGGAGAGCGCCAGAGCCAGCGCAATACCAATCCCTAAACGTTTCATTTAACCCCCTTTATGATTGCCAATTTCCTACGCAGCAGGCTCCCTGCAAGCACGCTGCGCGGTCCGAAAAGTATTGAGATAAAGAATGCGACGCTCGCGGTAAGCACAATGGCCGGCCCGGCGGGTAACGAGGCGTAGAAAGACCACACCAGCCCTAACCAGGCACAAATCAGGCCACACACCACGGCAAGAGCGATCGAGCCCGGCAATGTCTTAGCCCAGCAGCGCGCGGCAATGGCGGGGAGCATCATCAGGCCAACGGACATTAATGTGCCGAGGATTTGGAAACCGGCCACCAGGTTAAGCACCAGCAGCGCCAAAAACGTGCCGTGTATCAGCGACGGCAGCAGCCGGTTGTTCACCTGTAAAAAGCTGCGGTCAAACGACTCCAGCACCAGGCCGCGATAAAGCAGCGCCAGTGCAATCAGCGTCACGCTTGCAATGAGCCCCACAAACTTAATAGCCTCACCATCCACGGCGAGAATTGAGCCAAATAGCAGGTGCAGCAGGTCAACGCTTGAACCGCGCAATGATATCAACGTCACGCCGAGTGCCAGCGACCCAAGGTAGAATCCGGCAAAGCTGGCATCTTCTTTTAACGGCGTCCGGGCGCTAACCCAGCCGGAAAGTAAAGCCACCAGCACGCCAGCGACAAACCCACCAATGCCCATTGCCACCAGAGACATACCGGCAACCAGATAACCCACGGCAACGCCGGGTAAAATGGCATGAGAAAGCGCGTCACCCACCAGACTCATACGACGAAGCAGAAGAAAAATGCCGAGCGGAACGGTACTCAGAGAAAGCGACAGGCAGGCCACCAGCGCGCGGCGCATAAAGCCGTAAGCCACAAACGGCTCAATAAAAAGGTGATAAATCATGCTGTTTGTACCAGGCGTGGGCGAAAGGAAGCATATTGCGCTAAGGCTTCGTCGGCGTTACCCCACTGGTAACCCTCCGGGGTGAGCAGCAAGACTTCAGGAAAATGCCGGCGTACCAGCTCGTTGTTATGCAGCACGCTGATAAGCGTCTTGCCATCCCGGTGCATCTGGCACATCAGTTCCATTAAAAATTCACTGGTCTGTGCATCCACGCCGGTGAACGGCTCATCGAGCAGGACCAGCGGTGCGTCCTGAACCAGCAGGCGAGCAAACAGCATGCGTTGAAACTGTCCCCCTGAGAGCACATCAATCGGCCGCAGGTAATGCTCACTTAATCCCACGCGCTCAATCGCTTCCGTCACGCGTTCACGGTGCTGCCGACGAAGGCCGGAAAACAGCCCGCGTCCCGGCCAGCTCCCCATACAAACCACGTCATAAACCGTGGCGGGAAATTGCCGATCCATCTCCCCTAACTGCGGCAGCCAGGCAATGCGCGGGCGCATATTGTCCTGAAACTTTACGCTGCCAGAAATGGGGGGCAGTAGCCCGGCCAGGGTTTTTAACAACGTCGATTTACCGCAGCCGTTCGCCCCAATCACCGCCGTCATGCTGCCGCGCTGAAACTGGCCGCTGAGGGCCGACACAACCACGTTGCCGTAATAGCCCAGCTCGAGATTCTGCAGTTCGATCATGGCAGGATAACCGCCCAATGAATGGCGCCCCACAGGCCGAGGATCAGCAGCGCGACAAGGGCCGCGCGAAATAGCCCGGAAAGGCTAAACAGTGAAGAGGGAACTGCAACAGACATACCGGCACCAATATTGTTTCGTTATAACATAACATAATCTACCCAGTAGTCCTTGTAAATTCCTGTTTTACACCTCGGCATAAACGAACCCTCAATCAAGCCCCCTTTTCCCTTCCGTTAATCAGAACGTCATTTTTTCACCTCTTTCACCACCCAATAATCTTTCAAACTGATAGATTTATATTTCACAATGAGATCTAAATAACATATTTACGCATTTCAAAATGATTAATATGAGCCACCACCGGGAACAACGGTGAGCAGATAACCCTACAGGAGACAGAAATGATCGACATGATTACCCACGGGGCGGAGTGGTTTATTGGCCTGTTTCAGAAAGGCGGAGAGGTCTTTACCGGTATGGTGACCGGCATTCTCCCTCTGCTGATCAGCCTGCTGGTGATAATGAACGCGCTGATTAACTTTATCGGCCAGCACCGCATTGAACGTATGGCGCAGCGCTGCGCCGGCAACCCCGTTTCGCGTTACCTCTTGCTGCCCTGCATCGGCACTTTCGTGTTCTGCAATCCGATGACGCTAAGTCTGGGACGCTTTATGCCTGAGAAGTACAAACCGAGCTATTACGCCGCCGCATCGTATAGCTGCCATTCGATGAACGGTTTGTTTCCCCACATCAACCCTGGCGAACTGTTTGTTTATCTGGGCATTGCCAGCGGGTTAACGACGCTGGGCCTGCCGCTGGCCCCGCTTGCAGTGAGCTATTTGCTGGTTGGGCTGGTTACCAACTTCTTCCGCGGCTGGATAACCGATCTCACCACCTCGATTTTCGAGAAAAAAATGGGCATTGAGCTGGAACGCCAGGTCCGCCTCTAAGGAAAAATCATGACTCAAAGCATTCGTATTGAAAAAGGCCAGGGTGGATGGGGCGGGCCGCTGATCGTCCCGGTCGATCCGAGCAAAAAGATCGTTTACATCACGGCGGGTACGCGCCCGGCAATCGTCGATAAGCTGAGTGAAATGACCGGCTGCCAGGCGGTAGACGGTTTTAAAGACGGCGAGCCGCCGGAGGCAGAAATTGCGCTGGCAATCATAGACTGCGGTGGCACGCTGCGCTGCGGGCTCTACCCTAAACGCCGCATCCCGACGATCAATATCCACGCCACCGGCAAATCAGGTCCCCTGGCGCAGTACATTGTTGAAGATATTTACGTCTCAGGCGTCCGGGAAGAAAACATTAGTTGGGCAGATGGCGAACCGCAGATCGAGCGCAAACCTGCGCCAGCGCGGGACTACGACGCCAGCAAAAAAATTACCGAACAAAGCGACGGCCTGCTGGCCAAAGTCGGTATGGGAATGGGTTCAGCCGTCGCCGTGCTGTTTCAGGCGGGGCGCGACACTATCGACACGGTTCTGAAAACGATTCTGCCTTTTATGGCCTTCGTGTCGGCGCTGATTGGCATCATTATGGCCTCCGGGCTGGGCGACTGGATTGCCCACGGCCTGGCCCCGCTGGCCAATAACCCTCTCGGTCTGATTACGCTCACGCTGATTTGTTCCTTCCCCCTGCTCTCACCTTTCCTTGGCCCTGGGGCGGTGATTGCGCAGGTCATCGGGGTGCTGATTGGGGTGCAGATTGGCCTCGGACATATCCCTCCTCACCTGGCGCTGCCCGCGCTGTTCGCCATTAACGCCCAGGCCGCCTGCGATTTTATTCCTGTTGGCTTGTCTCTGGCGGAAGCGCGCCAGGAAACGGTGCGCGTCGGCGTGCCTTCTGTGCTGGTCGGGCGCTTTTTAACGGGCGCCCCTACCGTGCTAATTGCCTGGCTGGTGTCCGGCTTCATCTACCAATAAAGGAAAGCCCCATGCAAACCATTTACCAGACCACCATCGTCCAGATTGGAGAGTGCGCTCGCGAGGCGCTGGCAGACAACATGCTTATTACCTTTCGGGAAGGCGCCCCGGCGGATATTCAGGATTACTGCTTTATCCACTGCCACGGCGAGCTGACCGGCCAGCTAAAGCCAGGTATCCACTTTGAACTCAATGGCCAACATTACGCCGTTACCGCAGTCGGCGACGTGGCCCAGCAAAACTTGCAGGAGCTCGGGCACATCACCCTGCGCTTCGATGGTGAAGCACGGGCGGAATACCCTGGCACCGTACACGTCGCTGGCCCGCTGCCTCAGGGCATTGAACCCGGCTGCCAGCTGAAGTTTGTTGCATAAACATTGTCATTTAATCAAAGGAGTAAAACATGAATCAGGTTGCCGTTGTCATCGGTGGAGGGCAAACGCTCGGGGCGTTTCTCTGCCATGGGCTGGCCCAGGAAGGCTACAAAGTTGCCGTGGTGGATATTCAAAGTGAGAAAGCGGCCCGCGTCGCGCAGGAAATTAACGACCAGTACGGGCCGGGTTCTGCCTGGGGATTTGGCTCGGACGCCACCAGCGAGCAAAGCGTTACCGCGCTGGCTCACGGCGTGGACGAGATTTTCGGCCAGGTCGATCTGCTGGTTTACAGTGCGGGCATCGCCAAAGCGGCGTTTATTGGTGATTTCGCTCTGGGGGATTTTGACCGTTCGCTGCAGGTAAACCTTGTGGGGTACTTCCTGTGCGCCAGGGAGTTCTCCCGCCTGATGATTCGCGACGGGATTAAAGGCCGCATCATCCAGATTAACTCAAAGTCCGGCAAGGTCGGCAGCAAGCACAACTCCGGCTACAGCGCGGCGAAATTTGGTGGCGTGGGGCTGACGCAGTCTCTCGCCCTCGATCTGGCGGAATACGGCATCACGGTGCATGCGCTCATGTTGGGTAACCTGCTCAAGTCGCCAATGTTCCAGTCTCTGCTGCCGCAGTACGCGGAAAAACTCGGCATTCCTGCTGACGAAGTAGAGCAATACTACATCGACAAAGTCCCCTTAAAACGCGGCTGTGACTACCAGGATGTGCTTAACACGCTCCTGTTTTACGCCAGCGATAAAGCCTCTTACTGTACCGGACAGTCGATCAACGTCACCGGCGGGCAGGTTATGTTTTAACTCTCGGGTCACCGGTTGCCTCTGGCCCTCAGCCAGAGGCTGCCCAAAGGAGGATGCATGATGAATGCACTGATCGCCCTGGCGGCGATCGCCTGGCTAAGCCAGCTACTGCTCGGCGGCTGGCAAATTCGCCGTTTTAATCGGGCCTTTGACCGTCTCTGCCAGCAGGGTGCCGTTGGCGTAGGCCGTTCATCCGGGCGTTTTCGGCCCAGAGTGGTCATTGCCCTCGCCTTTGATGAGCGGCAAAACGTCCGCGACAGCCTGATAATGAAAGGCCTGACGGTTTTTGCCCTCCCACAGCCAGTAATGCAGCTACACGGCATGAATCGGCAGGAATTGCAGCCCGATGTGATCTTTCCCCATGATCGTGATTGTCAGAATGCTCTATCATTAGCGCTTAAACTGAAACAGGGTTAATTTCGTTTCGAATGCTTATTGCTTGCGAAATTACCGAATCGAAATTTATTGCAAGGTAATAAGAGCCTATGAAACCACGTCAGCGGCAGGCGGCGATCCTGGAACATCTGCAAAAGCAGGGAAAATGCTCGGTGGAAGATCTCGCCCAGCATTTTCAAACCACCGGCACCACGATCCGTAAAGATTTGGTGCTGCTTGAAACGGCTGGCACCGTGCTTCGCACCTATGGCGGCGTAGTGCTCAGTAAAGACGAACCCGATCCGCCCATTGACCACAAAACGCTGATCAATACCCAGCAAAAACAGCAAATTGCCGAGGCGGCGGTCAAGTACATCCACGATGGCGATTCCATTATTCTGGATGCGGGCAGCACCGTTTTGCAGCTGGTCCCGCTGCTCCAGCACTTCAATAACATTACGGTGATGACCAACAGCCTGCATATCGTCAACGCGCTGTCTGAGCTGGACAACGAACAAACCATCCTGATGCCCGGCGGCACCTTCCGTAAGAAATCAGCCTCGTTTCATGGCCAACTGGCGGAAAACGCCTTCGAACACTTCAGCTTTGACAGGCTCTTTATGGGCACCGATGGCATCGATCTCACCGCCGGGGTCACAACCTACAACGAGGTTTATACCGTCAGCAAAGCGATGTGCAACGCGGCGCGCGAAGTGATCCTGATGGCCGACTCCTCAAAATTTGGCCGTAAAAGCCCGAATATTGTCTGCGGACTGGAGAGAGTGGATACGATCATCACCGACAGCGGCATTAGCCACGAATTCCTCACCGCGCTGCGTGAAAAAGGCGTGAAAGTGATTGTTACCGGAGAAGAAGATGCATCAGCGAATGATTGACGCCGCACGAGAAACCCTGCTGCTGGAATTACAGGAAGCGAGCCGCCTGCCGGACAGACTTGGCGAAGATTTTGTCGCCGCCGCCAACGCCGTGCTCACCTGTCAGGGGAAAGTGATTGTTTCCGGCATGGGCAAGTCCGGGCATATCGGGAAGAAAATTGCCGCCACCTTTGCCAGCACCGGCACGCCCGCCTTCTTCGTTCACCCCGCCGAAGCGTTACACGGCGATTTGGGGATGATCGAAAGCCGCGACATCCTGCTGTTTATCTCCTATTCCGGCCATGCGAAAGAGCTGGATTTAATTATTCCTCGCCTGCAGGAAAAGGCCGTTAAGCTGATTGCGATTACCGGCAAAGCTGAGTCGCCGCTGGCGAAAGCGGCCTTTGCCACCGTAGATATTTCGGTAGAGCGTGAAGCCTGCCCGATGCGCCTTGCGCCGACCTCCAGCGCGGTTAATACATTAATGATGGGCGATGCACTGGCCATGGCCGTCATGCAGGAGCGCGGCTTTAACGAAGAGGACTTTGCGCGTTCCCACCCTGCCGGTGCGTTAGGTGCCCGTTTGTTAAATCGGGTTCATCATCTGATGCGCACCCACGAGCAGCTCCCACAGGTGGCGGACAGCGCCTCCGTCATGGATGCCATGCTGGAGCTAAGCCGCACAGGCCTGGGGCTGGTTGCCGTCTGCGACAAAGCGCAGCAAGTTGCCGGCGTCTTTACCGATGGCGACCTGCGCCGCTGGCTGGTGGGCGGCGGTAAGCTGGAAGCCGGGATCAAAGATGCCATGACGAAGAATGGCACGGTGCTGAATGCCGAAACCCGGGCGATAGATGCCAAAGAGATGCTGATGAAAAAACGCATTAGCGCGGCGCCGGTCGTGGATGAAAACGGCAGGCTGCTGGGGGCAATTAACCTGCATGATTTTCACCAGGCAGGTATTTGAGAACCGCCTTTATCGCCCCCAAGCGGGGGCGATAAAACGTATTACTGAACGCGAGCCAGCGCGACGGCCTGCCCTAATTGCCAGACCGCCATCGCATAATGGGTGCTGTGGTTGTAGCGGGTAATGGCGTAGAAGTTTGGCAGCCCGTACCAGTACTGGTAACGATCGCCCATATCCAGGCGCAGCAGGCTCACTTCCTGATGGTTGCCCAAAGCGCCCTGCGGGCTCAGGCCGGACTGGCCCAGCGCCGCCACGGAGTATTTGGTGTTGAAGCCGTTAGCCAGCCCCGGTACCTGCCCATTGGCCGGCACGGCAACCATGTCGCCCTTCTCCCAGCCGTGTGCTTTGAAATAGTTCGCCACGCTGCCGATGGCATCTTCCGGATCCCACAGGTTCACGTGCCCGTCGCCGTTGAAGTCCACCGCGTACTCTTTAAATGAGGAAGGCATGAACTGCCCGTAACCCATTGCTCCGGCGAAGGAGCCTTTGAGCGCCAGCGGATCGTCCCCTTCATTACGCGCCATCAGCAGGAAGGTTTCCAGTTCGCCCGCAAAGTATTGCGCGCGGCGCGGATAGGCAAAGGCAAGCGTCGCGAGAGCATCCACGATGCGTGTTTTACCCATCACGCGGCCCCAGCGGGTTTCAACCCCGATGATCCCGACGATGATTTCCGGCGGCACGCCATAAACCTGATAGGCGCGGTTCAGGGCCGATTCATACTGGTTCCAGAACTTAACGCCGTTCTGTACGTTATCCGGCGTGATGAATTTAGCGCGATAGCGTAGCCATGCCCCGTTCGGCCCGGCAGGCGGCGCGGTCGTCGGTGCCTGCTGATCCATCAGGCGCAGCACGTAATCCAGACGTTTGGCCTGGGACAACACTTCATGCAGCTGGCGACGGTCAAAGCCATGCTCATTCACCATTTTGTCGATAAACTTCTCTGCTTCCGGGTTGTAAGCAAAATCACCGGTTTGCATAAAGACATCGTGCTGTGGCTGGAGCAGGAAACCGCCAGACGGCGTGCCGCTGGTCGTCTGCTGTTCGGCGGTTTTCGGCTTACTGCTACAGGCAGAGAGTAAAACCAGCATAGGAAGAAGTGCTGCGGCTGAATAACGCATCTGATGGGCTGTCCCTGTGAATGTTCGCGAAAGTTTCGCAATAATGGTAATCCATAATTACTCATCTGAATATGTCTCTCTGGCCCCTCACGTCATACTCGACGGGTCTCTGGTCGCGACTTATTGGCAGCCCGGAGATGAATCTTCCCTCTGCCAAACCGCCGCAATGCGTTACCAGAAGCGTCGGCAGGGCATATCATTTAAAAAAGTGATCTAAATTGATATAACCGTTCAAAATAGCGAACAATAAGCCCTGAGATGAACAATAAATTTCAAGCGATGGAAGTCTTTGTGCAGGTGGTTGACGCCGGCGGATTCAGTCGTGCGGCGGAAGCCATGAAGCTGCCCAAAGTGACGGTGTCGACGCTGATTAAGACGCTGGAGACAACGCTGGGGGTCAGGCTGCTGAACCGTACCACACGTCACTGCAGCGTCACCGCGGACGGTGCCGCCTACTACGAACATTGTTTACGCATTTTGACGGAGATTCGCGTAGCGGAAGAATCGCTCTCAAGCACCAGACTCAGTCCAAAAGGACGGCTGCGGGTCGATGCCCCCACCGGTCTTGCCAGCGAAGTTCTGGTGCCCGCCCTGCCTGATTTCTTTGCCCGTTTCCCTGACATCAGGCTAGAACTGGGCTGCAGCGATCGCTCAGTCGATCTGATCGAGGAGGGCGTAGATTGTGCCGTGCGGGTCGGCGAGCTACGCAACTCTAGCTTGATTGCACGTCGCGTGGGCGTTATGCACTACATGACCTGCGCGGCCCCGTCCTACCTGAAGTGTCATGGCCGCCCCCTGCACCCGGACGATCTGGTGCATCATCAATGCCTGAATTATTTTTCGCCCCGCACTGGCCAGATTTTTGATTGGCATTTTTCCCGTGAGGGGGAACGTATCAAGCGTACTCTCACCGGCCCCATCGCACTGAATGACAGTTATGCATATACCGCGGCTGGCTTATCCGGCCTGGGCATCGTGCAAATGGCGGCGTTCCTGATGGAACCCATGCTGAAAGATGGCCGTTTCGAGTTGATACTCGACGACTGGAGCAATGATCCGATGCCTATTCATGTGGTGTATCCGCAGAATCGCCATCTATCGACCAAGGTCCGCGTTTTTGTGGAGTGGATTGTCGAGCTTTTTGCGAAGCATCCAGGTATGGCCCCGGCGACAGCCCGTCGTGCCCGTCGCACTTAACTTCTCATGTCATGGCGTTGAGTTGCCGCTGGCCCCCACTTCTTCGAAAACGATCCCACCTGCCTTGACCCCGCCCCGCACATCCCAGCTAGCTTGAAGCCGGAGCCATAGCCCTACCCGGGAGGGTAACCCGACCGGGAAACTCTCCTGCCGGCTGGACATATCTTGAAGCTCGAGCCCCGAATTGGCTGCCTGTCATTGTTCGCTATTTCGAACAGTCATATCCATTTACATGGCTTTTTCCGACTACAGGCCATGTTTAAGATGGCCGCAAGAAAGCCGCCAAAACGGCAAGGCAATCTGACTTTGACAACCAGCCGCAGAGCGGCTTCTGGAGGATCATATGATGGGCAAAACCGTAAACGGTATCAACGTCGCCGACCTACAACAATTCGCCCAGGACGTGCGCGACAACCCGGCCAGGGGCGCAATCCGCTTCAACGTTAAAACGAAATGGCAGGGCCAGACGCGGACGGTAGCGAGCGTCGATCATTACGAACTGGGGGGCGAGAAACACGCACGCCATTTCGAGATTGCCGCCGACGAACCGGCCCAGCTGCTGGGACAGAATACCGCGCCTAACCCACAGGAACTGCTGATGGCAGCGCTAAACGCCTGCATGTCAGTCGGCTATGCGGCGAATGCGGCCGCCATGGGCATCACCCTCCACAGTCTTGAAATCGAAACTGACGGTGAACTGGACCTGCGAGGTTTCCTGGGCCTGGATGACAGCGTGAATCCCGGCTATGACGAAATCCGGTATGTGGTGCGCCTGCGCACTGATGCCACCCGCGAGCGGGTTGAGGAATTACACGCCCAGGCGACAAGAACGTCGGTCAACCTGGCGAACTTCTCCCGGGCGATCCGCATGGTCGAAACGCTGGAAATCCTCGAACCATAACCGCCAACAAGCTCAACATTAAATCTGAGGACTCATGAAACTCTATTACTCCCCTGGCTCTTGCGGGCTTTCCCCGGCCATCGCGCTGCGCGAGGCGTGCCTTGCCTTCGATCTGGTCAAAGTAGACTTCGCCACGAAGACGACTGTCGAGGGCAATTATCTCGATGTGAACCCGAAAGGCTTCATTCCGATTCTGGTGCTCGATAACGGTGACTTGATTACCGAAGGTGCAGTCATCCTGCAGTGGATCGCCGACCAGAACCCCGGCCTTAACCTGCTGCCCCCCTTCGGCACGCAGGAGCGCTATCGCGCGCTGGAATGGCTCAATGTTATCGCGACCGACCTTGCCAAAGGGATGTCGACGATGTTCCAGCCCTTTTTCGACGATGCGGCGAAAAACCGCTACGCCGAAGGATTCCTCAAAGGTCGGTTCGCCTTTGTTGAAGAGCATCTGTCGAACAACGACTATGTGCTCGGCAACGAATTTTCGGCACCTGATGCCTATCTCTATAACGTACTGAACTGGCCGCCCCGCGTTGGGATCGACATGTCCGTTTACCCGGCCATTGAGCGATTCATGCGGCGCATGGAACAGCGCCCCAGCGTTCAGGCCGCACGCGCGGCAGAAGGTCTGCCCCCGCGCTGAGCAGTAAGTAGATCGCAAGCCGCCGGCCAATACCCGGCGCCGGCGGCAGCGGTTATTCATTCGGGGTTCAATGCCTCAGCGGCGCTCTAATTTCCCATCAAACAGCGCCGCGCTTTATTGTTTCCAGGAGTCCAGGATGATCGTTGAAAAGTGCAATGGGTTATCGGTGCAGATCCTGCCCGTTCTCGAAGATAATTATATTTTCCTTATAGAAGATTTACGGACAGGTGCCCTGGCCGTCGTTGATCCAACCGAGGCCAGTCCGGTACTGGATGTGCTTGAAGGGAGGCGCGTAGATCTGATCCTTAATACGCACCATCATTGGGACCACGTTTTAGGCAACACGGAGATCAAGCGAAAAACAGGGGCACGCGTCATTGGCCCGGCGGCCGAAGTGGATGATATCCCGGGTATCGATCGGGGCGTGATCGGAGGCGATACGGTAGCATTGGGGGAGCATATTGCCCTGGTTATCGACGTGCCGGGGAATACGAGCGGGCACATCGCCTTTTGGTTCAAGGAGGCCGGGCTTCTCTTTTCCGGCGACACCATCTTTCATCTTGGCTGCGGGCGTGTCCAGGAAGCTATGCCGGCCCAGATGTGGACTTCGATCGATAAAATAAGATCGCTGCCGCCGGAAACGCTCATCTATTCCTCGCACGAATACGCCGCCGACAATGCCCGCTTCGCGCTCACAATCGAACCAGACAACGCCGATCTGCTGAAGCAGATCGCGCTGATAGAGGACAAGAGGCAAGCGGGCATGCCGACCGTTCCATCGACACTGGCAACGGAGCTCGCGGCCAATCCGTTTCTACGCGTCGATCGGGCTTCCATACGTTCCCGATTGGGTTGTATGGAGAGCGCCAACTGGGAAGTCTTTGCCAAACTACGCCGTATGAAAGACGCTTTCCGGGAGCTAAAAAATCTGTGAATGGTTTCGGAAATTTTTAGCTCACGTCGATATAACAGGCTAAACGAGATAGCTAAAGCTCTGTTACGTCCAAAAGTGGCGTAACAGATGCATAAGCCGGTTATTAAAAACCGCCACTCGTTGCCCAATGCCAGCCGGTTGAAGTTTCCTGGGAGGGAAGATTCAAAGACACACAGGCGGAAAGTAAAAGCGTGTGTTTATGCTGTCTGCCCTCTTAAGTACCCAAAAAGCAACTGAACCAATTCCCGCTTCAGCGCCGATGAACCGGTCAATCCGCGCAAGGCCGCCTGATGCACAATCCCTTCAATAGCAGCGGATAATGTCCACGCCGCTGTCTGAATATCATCGGCATTCCGTCGCGCCCCATACCGGGAAACAAGGGCGAGGTAGTACTCGTTATACTTTTTTTCAAATTCGGCGTGAGCCGAAATAGCCTCGTCGCTCCGGGGAGCTTCTTCCATCAGGGCCCGATGTAGAGCGGGATGTGCCCCATGTACCGACAGCATGCCTTCGATCAGCAGGTTGAAGCTCTGGTTCACATCCTCGGTATTTTCACTGGCAGCCTGCAGGACGTTGATAACATCGCTGAAATGCTTCTTTCTAATGGCCTCTACGAGTACAAGCTTGTTGGGAAAGTATTGGTAAAGCGACCCGATGCTGACACCCGCAAACTCGGCCACTTCATTGGTGGTGAAGTATCGCCAGCCTTTTTCACCTAAAACCTGAGTCGCAGCCTCGACGATCGCGCTCACTGTCGCCTGAGAACGCTTCTGCTTTGGGAGCTTCCGCATCCCGTTATCGCACGGCTGAATGCGAGTAGACATCACTGTGCCTCCAACTCAAAATGTGAACTCCAGGCTCACATTATACAAGGATTGGTCAGGTGCATCCTCTGCCAGCCACAAGCCGTGAACTCCGGCTCAAGGTCAGACCCACCAGCCGCCCAAAGGTTTCTGACTTTGAGATAGTCGAAGTGGCTTTACCCGTTGCACAAAACGATGAGGTTCTGGTCAGGAACCGTTATTCGCGCGTCTCCGCCTCGCTGCGCATGATGATCAGCGAGGGCGCCGAAGCCATCCCTGGCGTACCGTTTCCGGCGCTGAAGCCGGGCGACACTCTGGCGGAGGAAACGCTCGGCGAGGTCCTTTCTTCTCCCCCGGGGAGTGAACTCAGGCCGGGCGATCGGGTTCGGCATTTCATGGGCTGGCGCGAGTATGCCGCCGTCCCGCTCGCGGAGTGCGTCCGTGTTGATAGCCGAGTTTATCCGGACGTCGCGAGCCTTTCGCATGGCTCGACGGCTTATGCGGCATTGACGCGAGGCGTTGAAATCAGGCCCGGTGATATCGTCCTTATCACCAGCGCGGCCGGCGCAATAGGCTCTATGGCCGGGCAGATCGCCCGACAGCTTGGCGCTGGACGAGTGATTGGCAGCACAAGCTCCAGGCAAAAAGCCGAACGGCTTGTTAAGGAATTAGGTTACGACGCGGCGGTGATTCGGGGCCGCGGCAGCGACGTGGCACAGCTGCGTGAAGTCGCTCCGGAAGGCATTGATGTCGTGCTCGATTGCGTAGGCGGGGAACAACTGCAGTCAGCCATCGTGGCTGCACGCCCAGGTGCCCGAATTGCGATCGTCGGGGCTCTGTCGGGCCAGCTCGCTGATGCAGGAACGGGACGGGAAGCCCCCGTCGAGCTCGATTCAGTCCAGATCCTCCTGAAAAAGATCACGATACGCGGATACAGCGCTGACGACGACCCGGATGCTCACGCGGAATGGGATACGAGATTTGCAGAATGGCTTCAAACAGGGGATATCGTGTTTCCACATGTCATCGTCAATGGGATAGAGCGGGCGCCAGAGGCCATTCAGGCTATTGCGGAGGGCAGATACTTCGGCACCGTGTTTGTCGAGTTTTAGGGCTTGTCATCATGTTGCCGTAAGCATACCTGCCTGGATGCCACGTGCTATTTAAGCTTTGTGGTTTTTCAGCCCTGCAGGTACGCTTCACTGCCAGATTCTTCAAAAATTATGAGAGCGCGGGCGGTTGTATTCCACCAGCCCTTGCTCTGTCAGGCTTCACCGGCTGGCTGACTAAAGCGTCGATGTTCGCCGTCTCGCGCCCTTCTGCCGTTAAAATAGCACCGGCAGCCCCAGCGCACGTTTCACTTCGTCCGCCGTTTGCTGCGTCAGCGCTCGCGCTTTCTCACTCCCGGCTTTCAACACCTCTTGCAAATAAGGCTTATCTTCGATAAAGCGATTTCGCCGCTCTCTGATCGGCGCCAGCAGGTTTTGCAGACAGGTTTCCAGCTCGTTTTTACACTGCCGATCCCCCAGCCCACCGCGCTGATAGTGCTCTTTCATCGCCTCAACGTTCTCTTTGTCTTCATGGAAAGCATCCAGATAGGTAAACACCACATTGCCTTCAATTTTTCCCGGATCGTTGACGCGCAGATGATCCGGGTCGGTAAACATGGCGCTCACGGCCTGATGAATCTGCTGTTCGCTGGCGGAAAGGGTGAGCGTATTGCCCAGGGATTTTGACATCTTAGCGTTACCGTCAATGCCCGGCAGACGGCTGACCGGGCTGAGCAACGCTTTGCAGGGGGTTAATATCGGCGTCGGCGTCAGGCTATTCATCTTGTGCACAATTTCATTGGCCTGTTCGATCATCGGCAGCTGATCGTCCCCCACCGGCACCAGGCTGGCTTTAAATGCGGTAATATCCGCGGCCTGGCTTATCGGATAGACAAGAAAACCAGAAGGCAAAGAGCGAGCAAACCCCTTCTGGGCTATCTCGCTTTTTACCGTCGGGTTTCTTTCCAGCCGGGCGACGGTCACGATGTTCATATACAACATGGTGAGTTCGGCCAGCGCTGGCAGAGAGGATTGCAGGCAGATTGTGGTTTTCTGCGGATCAATGCCAACCGCCAGGTAGTCCGCCATCACCTGCAGAATGTTTTCGGCGACTTTCTCCGGGCGGCTGCCGTTGTCGGTTAGCCCCTGAAGGTCGGCGACCAAAATGTGCTGCTGGTGCTCATCCTGAAGCTGAACGCGTTTACGCAGTGAGCCGACGTAGTGCCCAAGGTGAAGCTGGCCGGTTGGACGGTCGCCGGTAAGAATGGTTTGCTGTAAAGCGTGTGAACTGCTCATAACTGCCTCCTGAGGCTGATAAATCTTGCCGGAGGGCGAACAGTTAAACGAAATAGCCGCCTTCCGGCGGCTATTAGAAAAGGGTGAACGAATTCCTGCCGCCTCTAAAGAGACAGCCACCAGCGGATAACGATAAGTGCGGTGTGATTTATGTTCATTCGGCTACCCTATCACATTTCGCGATGGTTTCCGTAGCGGGATTTAAAAGTTTATAATTTCCCCATCGTTCGCAAGATGCCCTCGCGACGAACAGATAAAAAGGAAAGTTGGGAATCTATGGTTGTTATGAATGATCCTTCGCCAGGCGTCCTGTCGGTTTTTGATTTTGACGGCACGCTGACCCATAGCGATAGCTTTGTCCCGTTCCTGCGGTTTGCCTTTGGGCGCAAAACCTTCGCGCGCAAGATGATGCGTATGGTCATTCCGACGCTCAAATGCCTGCGCCGGAAACTGACCCGCGATGAATTAAAAGAAATCCTGATTTCAACCTTCTTAACCGGCGTGAATGAGCAGTGGGTTAAGGATAAAGCCGAAGTGTATTGCGCGAAAAACTTCGAAAAAATGATGCGCCCGCGTGGGCTGATGGCGGTTGCCGCTGAGCTGCGTTCTGGCGCTGAAGTTACGCTGTGCTCTGCGTCTCCGGCCATCGTGCTGCTGCCGTTCGCCGAACGTCTGGGCGTGAAGCTCATCGGCACTCAGCTTGAAGTGGTGGACGGCGTGTTAACCGGCCGCATTAACGGCCATAACTGCCGCTGCGATCAAAAGATTCAGCGTCTGGAACAGATTTATGGCCCGCTTAACCAGCTGCACTTGCGCGCCTGGGGGGATTCAAGAGGGGATTATGAGCTGCTGACCGCAGCCAGGGATTACCACTGGCGCCACTTCCACCGCGCCAAATCTCGTCGTCGCTCACCTATCGAAAGATTACGCCTCGACAAACATCTCTGAGTCTCGTCATCAGGACGCCCTCGCCCGAAGGCGTCCTTCATCCTGTTCAGTTCTTACTGTCGCTTGATTCCGCTTTCGCCGGGAACATCACGCTGAGGATGATGCCCACTGCCAGCACGCCCAACACAACGTACAGGCTGGCGGTGGCCGAGATGCTGTACCCGTGGTGCCAGATATGTTCGCTGGCGTTAAGCCCGAGCTTAACGGCGATAAAGAACAGCAGCACCACCACCGCTTTTTCCAGGTGAACGAGATACTGTTTTAACGCTTCCAGCACAAAATACAGGGTACGCAAGCCAAGTATCGCAAACATCATTGCGCTGTAGACGATCAGCGGTTCACGGCTGACGGCAATAATGGCCGGGACAGAATCAAAAGCGAACATCACGTCAGACAGTTCAACCACCGCCACGCAAAGCATCAGCGGCGTAGCATACAGCGTGGCTTTTTTTACTCGCCCAACGGTGATGGCCTGGTTTTCTGGCTTCGCCAGCTCGTGGTCAACCTCAGCCTGGTTAAGCAGGAATTTGCGCCCGGCAAGCTTTGGCCAAAGAGGGAAAAAGCGTTTTACCAGCCGATAAGCCAGATGCTGAGAGTAGTCCTCAACTTCGTCCTCTCCATCGTTGCCTTTGAGCATCATCACCGCCGTCCACGCCACAATCAGCGCAAACACGATTTCAACATAAGGTCCCAGCGACAACAGCCCGGTGCCGATGGCCACAAAAATGCCTCTGAAAACAATCGCGCCGATAACGCCCCAGTACAACACGCGGTGCCGGTAGCGATCCGGAATGCCGAACCAGGCAAAAATCGCCATCATCACAAACAGGTTATCGACGGAAAGCACCTTCTCAAGCGCGTAGCCGGTGACAAACAGGCTGGCGACTTCTGCGCCGTGATGAAGATATAAAAAACCGGCAAAAAGCATTGCCACTGCAACCCAGAACACCGACCACAATGCGGCACTTTTCAGCGAGATGGGCTCGTCTTTGCGGTGCATAAAGAGGTCGATAAAAATGGCACCCACCGAAAGCGCAAGAAATACCGCTACCGTTTCGGTCGGGAAGCCAATATGTGTAGATATCATGTTTTATCCTTCAGGAATGACGGAGGCAGCTTCGGGGGATCCGAGTGCCGCCTCACTCCATTCAGGATAAGACCTTCAGGCAAAAATGGTATATTTTTTCTGACATTGGCGCATAAACCGACGCCTGCATTAAATTGCTCGCGCATCCCCCGCGTACTGCGCTACCGCCTGTTGTAACCTCGCCGTCTGGCTGTCATTGGCCGGGCTTATCATCGCGTAGTTATAGCGGCGATCGCTCCAGTACTGCGCGGTCAGGTTATCGGCCTGTCGCTCCCCTTTCCCCAGCGTAAACATGCCGGAGGGCCGGATATAATACGCCACGCGCGTGCCCTGAGCGTCCCGGTAGACCACCAGCGCCGCCGGCCCCTGCTCGGTTACCATTAAACGCCCGCCCACCAGCGTAAAACCGTAATTATCGAGGTCTGGTGCCAGCGCCCCGTTAATAAAGTAGCGACTCATCCAGTTATTCACCTCCGCGCGATCGCTGGCCACAACGTCCAGCGCTTTCACGCTGCCACTGTTCACCAGACGATAGGCCTGCACGGCATCTTCCATCGGCAGAATTTGCCGCAGAACTTCGCTGGCATGCAGCTGCCACCCGGCCACGCCGCCCATGCCGACGGAGAACAGCAGGCTAAAAGCAACGGCTAACCGCCACCGGCGAGTGCGCTGGATTTGCTGCCGCGCCCGCTGTACTTCCGAAGCAGGGGCAGAAACCTGTGGCACAAATTCGTCCAGCGAAAGACGTAAACGCCGGGCATCGGCCTGCCATTTTTTGACCTGTGCGGCCTGCTCGGGGTGCTGCTGCAAATAGTGCTCAACCCACTTTTTGCGCTCGTCATCCAGCTGCCCGTCAACCCAGGCATGGAGATCCTGTTCGTCAGGTATGCGCGATTTCATTTTAATCTCCTTAACGCCGGGGTGGATGGCGTGCCTTCATCCCATTTTTGCAGCTGTTTTCTGGCTCGGGACAAACGCGACATCACGGTTCCCAACGGAATATCCAGCGACTCAGCCGCCTCTTTATAGCTCAAACCTTCTACGCTGATGAGCAGCAGTAATGCGCGCTGCTCCACGGGAAGCTGGCTGAACATCGCCAGCATATCGTCGTTGATCAGCATCTCCTCCGTTGACGCGGCCACCGGGTGTTCATCGCCGGTAAACAGCGACAAAATACGCTGATAGCGTCTTTTTCGCCGCTCGCCGTCAATGAATTGCCGGTAGAGAATAGAGAACAGCCAGCTGCGAAGGCTTTCCCTTGCCGCCAGATTCCTCTCGCGGGTAAATGCTTTCTCAAGGCAGGACTGCACCAAATCCTCCGCGGCATGAGGATTGCGCGTGAGCCATAGGGCGAAACGCTGCAGATGCGGCAGCATTTCCCGTACTTCCTGTTCGCTCAGTTTTGACATGATTTACTCCACTGGCGATGTTAGCCCCGGCCTTTGTAGCCCGTCATACTGCTGAACACGCCATCACGCAATAGCAGCGCATGAAATAATGCGGCAGTCAGATGCAGAATTACGATGACGAACAGCAGCAGAGCAAGCCAGGTATGCAGCGGCCGAAGCACGGCATAAAGCTCAATATTTTTCGCCACCAGCGTCGGTAGCGTGATGCCAGGCCCCAGCGTCACAGGATAGCCCGCGGCAGAGAGCATGGCCCAGCCTACCAGCGGCTGGGCTACCATCAGAAGATAGAGCAGCCAGTGGGATAAATGTGCCAGCGCTACCTGAAAACCCGGCAGATTCGCCGGGAGCGACGGCGTTTTATAACGAAGGCGGAGATAAACCCTCAGGATAACCAGCAGCAGAATGGCGACGCCAAGCGGTTTATGCAATGAGTATAAAAAAGCGTGTAATGCCGACACCGTGGACACCATCCCCACGCCGATAAACAGCATTGCCACGATCATCAGCGCCATCGCCCAGTGAACGACGCGCAGCAGAGGGTGAAAATACGTCACTTTGCTCATAACCGGCCCCCTTTATTTACCTGAGCTTCTTCATGCGTGCGGCGATTGAAGGATGATGAATAAGCCGCAGAGCGCGCGCTAAGCAGCGGATCGTCTGAGCCAGAAATACCTTCCGGCAAGATCAGAGGATCGTAGTTGATGTCCCGGCAGTTGCCGTCAGCTTGATCTTGTGCGGCAGTGAGCACCAGCGTGCCTGCGTTAAGTTTTTGGTGGCTATCGGGCCAGGCTTTTGTCGCATCGTTAATCACATCGCCCTTTTCAGCCACGCTGATAATCAAATCCCATTTCAGCGGCCCCTGCTGCAGGCGCTGCTTGATGTCCTGCTGCAAGAACAAAGGATTCGCTTTGTCCTCCGCCGTCACCGGCACGCCGGGGGTTTGCGACTGCATACTCCAGCGCACGCCATGAACGTCCCCAGTTTTATTGGTAAATAAGAAGGCGTTCAGGCTGTTGTAGCTGTCACTGGCCCAGCTCGACGTCGGCACATAGCCCTTCACCCAAGCAAAAAACGGCTTTGCCTCCGGGTGAGCGCTGATAAATGCTTTCATTTTGGCTGGATCGGGTTTGCCCGTTTTAGGATCGGGAATACCCGCCATTTGCTGATCGTAGAAGCCCTGCGGCGTTGCGACACTAAAGAACGGCAGCGCGTTCATCCCGGTACGCCACTCCTGGCCATCACGGGTGATAAACTGCAGCGCCATACTGCGCACTGGCACCGCACCATCGGGCGCGTTGGGGTTACCGCCAGCAATTGCCAGGCGGCCAATGACCGGCGTATTGCCCGGCAGGAACACCGTTGCTTTCGACAGCGCGCTGGCGCTACCGTTGGAGTCAAAATATCCCACCACACAGACCCCTTTGGCATGATTGCGGCGGTAGCCGGGGTGCTCTCCTCCCGTTTTTTCCAGCGCATTAACCAGCTTGTCGGGGGATAAACGCCCCGGCGTCAGGGCCCCCCACGCCCAGGCCAACAGCAGGCAGAGGGCTAACGGAATGGCGACTATCACGGTGCCACGCAGTAAAAATTGCTGCGGGTAGCGTAAATTTTTAAACATCGCGCAGAAAGACGGACGAGGTTCTCGCATAGGATCGGCTCACAATAATGAAACGGTATTGGGTTTTGGAGCACATAGGACGAACGAAATGAGCATTTATTCCCAGGTAATTAAAAATTTTTACCGTCCGTATTCCACTATCAAAAGCAGGGGAATGATTGTTATTACTTTTTATATATTCCGGAAATGTGAACATTAAAAACACCGGTTCGGCCTTTTTCATCAATAGGTAAAAAAGTTAAACATTAAAAAAATAATAAACTTTTGTTAGCAGACGTAACGAACGTACCGAGTGAATGATTACAAGTCACCGACGCCAAGTTTAAAACATAGAAACAAAGTGAAACTTCAAACTAAAAACAACATCATTTAGCTTAGGGAGAGCAAAAATAAAAGCCATTGTTAGTTATGGAATAAAGTATTTCATCGCTACCAACACTGCGCGCATCGTTAAAAATCCGCCCTATTGACAACTTTTTGCCTGCAGATTAATTTCCTTTCCACCCTGTAAGCCAGCAAGACAACTTACCCTCCTGTATCCACTGCAGGAAAATACTCCGACAACACCATTAACATCACGCTCAATATTAATTAAAAGAGAGTTATTATGTTTAAAAACCTTTCCGTAGGTTCGCGAATAAGCGGCAGCTTTATCATTATTTTATTAACGCTGATTATGCTGACGCTGGTGGCGATTATGCAGGTAAATAAAATAAACAACGCGTTGATCGCCATCAACGATGTCAATAACGTTAAACAGCGCTACGCCGTTAATTTCAGGGGCAGCGTACATGACCGTTCAATTGCCATCCGCGACGTGACGTTGGTGCCGGCAGGCGAACTACAGGGCATTGTGGAACACATCCGCAAGCTGGAGCAGGATTACCAGGCCTCCGTTCAGCCGATGGAAAGCATCTTTGCCCAGGGCAGCGACGTGACGCCCGAGGAGCGTACTCAGTACGAAAAGATAAAAGAGGCCGAGCAGCAAACGCTCCCGCTGGTGAATGAGATTATCGCTCTTCAGCAAAAAGGCGATGTGGAGGGCGCGCGCCAGGTCATCCTCAATCAGGCTCGTCCTGCTTTTGTTAACTGGTTGGCCACCATTAACGGTTTTATCGACATGGAGACTCAGCTTAACGACACTTTGGCTAATACGGCGCGCGGTATTGCGCGAACATTTCACCTTCTGATGCTTACCCTGGCGCTGGTTGCCGTGGCGATTGGACTGCTGATCACCTGGTCAACCACACGCAAAATCACGCTTTCCCTCGGCGGTGAACCGGTTGATTTACTGCGTATGACCAACGCCATCGCCGCCGGAGATCTGACGCAAACGCCCGAGCTGCGTAAAAAAGATTCCAGCAGTATTCTGGCCTCGCTCAGCCATATGCAGAATGCGCTGCGCCAGCTGGTGCTGGAAGTTCGCCAGAACGCAGAGGGTGTGGCTAGCGCCAGCGCGGAAATTGCCAAAGGAAGTAGCTCGCTTTCTGCAAGAACGGAGAACCAGGCTGCGGCGCTACAGCAAACATCAGCGGCGATGGATCAGGTGGCGAGCACGGTGCGGAACAATGCGGAAAGCGCGCAGTACGCCAGCAAACTTGCCAGCTCTGCCGCCAGCGAAGTCACCCAGGGAAGTGAAATGGTGCAGGGGATCGTCAGTACTATGGAGGAGATCACTCAGGAATCCGTACGTATTGCGGACATTACCTCCGTGATCGAGGGGATCGCTTTCCAGACCAACATTCTGGCACTGAACGCCGCCGTTGAGGCCGCCAGAGCGGGTGAACAAGGCCGGGGTTTTGCCGTTGTCGCCACTGAAGTTCGAGCCCTTGCTCAACGCTCTTCCAGCGCCGCGAAAGAAATAAAAGGCCTGATTACCGGCTCAGTGCAGCGGGTAAACAGCGGGGCGCAGGAGATCGATCAGGCGGCGGAAACCATGATCAAGATTTTAACCACCGTCAGCCAGGTGAACAGCATTGTGAACGAAATTGCGCATAACTCAGCAGAACAGGCGACCGGCGTGAATGAGGTTGCCCAGGCCGTTGCCCAGATGGATAAAAACCTGCAGCAGAACGTCGCGCTGGTTGAGGTGACGTCCTCCACGGCAACCTCTCTCGATAGGCAATCTCGCGTTCTGCGTGAAACCGTCAGCGTTTTCCAGGTTGCCTCCTGAGCCTACAAAGTACGGGGAATCGCCATTCCCCGTTTTTTTATTTCGGGAAATTAATCACCAGGTGGCTATTGCCGTCTTTCTCGTTCAGCGAACAGCCTGGGGCTTTACCACTCGAGTCGAAAGAAACCACAGGGCCGGGACGCATATCTTTAGGGCCTTGTTCACGGCTATGGTGAAAATGACCGCCGCCGCCCCAAACCAGCGTTTTACGTGCGCCAATGGCACGCTCTTCTTTTTCTGCCGCAGCGTTCCAGGCAATATTGAGCGCCAGCCGTTTGTTCATGTATTTGATGGCTTCCATCGGCGTTTTCGGCGCAGCGCCGGGAATATGGCGGTCAATGCCGGCGACGGAAATACCCGCTTTGTGCGCTTCATAAAGTGCCCCGGCAACCTTATTTACCCAGGCCTCGCCGTGTTTTGACCAGGCGTTCATGATGAAGTTTTTTGTCGCCTCTTTGCCATGAGCCAGCGCTTCGTGAAACAAGGCGTTATCGCTGTATTTCACAAACTCTACCGCCAGCAGATCCACACCAGCCTTTTTCAACTCGGGAATGGCATGGCCGACAAATTCAGGGATCTCAAGCTGACCATGCACGTCGCCCAGGTAAGCAAGCTTGTTATCCCGGAACAGGTTAGCCAAGGCCTGAACGGGATCGTTTACCGGCGGCTTAATTTTAATATCAGGGTGGATCCTTCCGCTGGTGTTAAGAGCGGCGGGCTGAACGCGATTTGACTGACCGACTGCAGAAAACATGGTTATCTCCGATGTTGGGATGTTTTCTGATAAGTGGGTCACTGAAAATTGAGTTCCTGAAAACAGGGTCAAAAAGATGTGTCTAAACGCAACATCCGGCAACTCAAATACGTTGCCGGATCGGGCGGGATCTATCTTTTATAGTAATTATTAAGGCTTTTAATGTAGTTCATGCAGCCCATCACGCTGGGATCGGTGCTGTTGTATTTATAGTCTTTGATAATGCCTTTGCTGTCGGTAGAGATCTGAATTTTGCAGCTGTAGTTAACCGGCACAAACGTGGTTTGTGTTGTCGTGGCCTCAAACGGTTTACCGTTGACCGTACCGGTGGTCGTTTGCGGCGAAATATAAGGCTCGGCTCCCGTACTGTTCGTTATCCACGTATAAACTTTCGTGTCGTCAAACGTTTGCTGATTATCGGGGTAGCCTAATATTTTAAATGCGACGGTTTTATCCTGGCCCACGAGGCCACGCAAACCCTCATCAAGCTGTTGAAAAGAAACGCACCCCGTCACTGCCAGCACGCCCGCCAGTACCCACTTTCTCATAGACACCCTGGAATTTAACCGTTTAAACAGAATGAAGGCGAGAACGTTCGCCAAACTGCGGTATTACAGCCAGCCGCCGCTAGAACATATCAGAACAGCAACGCGTTGCGAGGCTTTCAGCAATGTCGTTTAACCGCTGTTTTCCTGCCTTTGATACTCCGTTATCATGGGCCATCTGCGGGGCGATTCCCGCGTGCAGTTTACGCCGTATTAGTGAGCAATAATGAGAACCAGAAACATCACTAACCACTTAAAATTCAACGAAATGGATATCATCACTCCATGAGTACTAGCGAAACCTTCGACGCCCACACCCCGATGATGCAGCAGTATCTGCGTCTTAAATCCGAGCACCGTGACATCCTGCTGTTTTACCGTATGGGTGACTTCTACGAGCTGTTCTATGACGATGCAAAACGCGCTTCTCAACTGCTGGATATCTCCCTGACCAAGCGCGGGGCTTCTGCGGGCGAACCGATTCCAATGGCGGGCGTGCCTCATCACGCGGTGGAAAATTACCTGGCTAAACTGGTGAACCTTGGTGAGTCCGTGGCCATCTGCGAACAAGTTGGCGATCCGGCAACCACCAAAGGGCCGGTTGAGCGTAAAGTCGTTCGCATCGTCACGCCGGGCACCATCAGCGACGAAGCGCTGCTGCAGGAGCGCCAGGATAACCTGCTGGCGGCAATCTGGCAGGACAGCAAAGGTTTTGGCTATGCGACGCTCGACATCAGTTCCGGGCGCTTCCGCCTGACCGAACCGGAAGACCGTGAAACCATGGCCGCCGAACTTCAGCGCACCAATCCGGCGGAGCTGCTGTATGCGGAAGACTTCGCTGAGATGAGCCTGATTGATGGCCGCCGTGGCCTGCGCCGCCGCCCGCTTTGGGAGTTCGAGATTGAAACCGCGCGCCAGCAGCTAAATCTGCAGTTTGGCACTCGGGACCTGACCGGCTTTGGCGTCGAGAACGCCCACCATGGGCTTTGCGCCGCCGGCTGTCTGCTGCAGTACGTCAAAGATACCCAGCGCACTTCCCTGCCGCATATCCGTTCCGTGACCATGGACCGGCAGCAGGACAGCATCATTATGGATGCAGCCACCCGCCGTAACCTTGAGATCACCCAGAATCTGTCCGGCGGCGTGGAGAACACGCTGGCCTTGGTGCTGGACTGCACCGTGACGCCGATGGGCAGCCGTATGCTCAAACGCTGGCTGCATATGCCGGTGCGTAACGTCGATGTGCTCACCCGGCGGCAGCAAACTATTGCGGCCCTGCAGGAGCGCACCGCAGATATTCAGCCTACGCTGCGTCAGGTCGGCGACCTGGAACGTATCCTTGCCCGTCTGGCGCTGCGCACCGCTCGCCCACGCGATCTGGCTCGTATGCGTTATGCCTTCCAGCAACTGCCCGCCTTGCGCGAGACCCTGTCTGACGTAAGCACCGACTACGTGCAAACCCTGCGCGAGCAGATGGGTGAATTTGTAGAGCTGCGCGAATTACTTGAGCAGGCGGTTATCGAATCGCCACCGGTGCTGGTGCGCGACGGCGGCGTTATCGCTCCCGGCTATAACGAAGAGCTGGACGAATGGCGAGCCCTGGCCGATGGCGCAACTGACTACCTGGATCGCCTGGAAATTCGCGAACGCGAACGCCTGGGCCTTGATACGCTGAAAGTGGGATTTAACGCCGTGCACGGCTACTACATCCAGGTCAGCCGCGGCCAAAGCCATCTGGTGCCGATCAACTATGTTCGCCGCCAGACGCTGAAAAACGCCGAGCGCTACATTATTCCTGAGCTGAAAGAGTACGAAGACAAGGTCCTGACTTCCAAAGGCAAAGCGCTGGCGCTGGAGAAACAGCTTTACGATCAGCTGTTTGATTTGCTGCTGCCGCACCTGGAAGCGCTGCAAAAAAGCGCTACCGCGCTGGCGGAGCTGGACGTGCTGGTGAACCTGGCCGAGCGCGCTTATACCCTGAACTACACCTGCCCGACGCTGACGGACAAGCCCGGCATTAAGCTGGTCGGAGGCCGCCATCCTGTAGTGGAACAAGTGCTCAGCGAACCGTTTATCGCTAACCCGCTAAACCTTTCCCCTCAGCGTAGAATGCTGATCATTACCGGCCCGAACATGGGTGGTAAAAGTACCTATATGCGCCAGACTGCGTTAATTGCTTTGCTGGCCTATATCGGCAGTTTTGTGCCAGCTCAGCAGGCAGAAATTGGCCCGGTTGATCGCATCTTTACCCGCGTAGGCGCTGCCGATGACCTGGCTTCCGGTCGCTCAACCTTCATGGTGGAGATGACAGAGACCGCCAACATTCTGCACAACGCGACCGAACACAGCCTGGTCCTGATGGATGAGATTGGCCGCGGCACGTCGACCTATGATGGCCTGTCGCTGGCCTGGGCCTGCGCCGAAAGCCTGGCCAACCGTATTAAGTCGCTGACGCTGTTCGCTACCCACTATTTCGAGCTGACCACGCTGCCGGAGAAAATGGAAGGCGTGGCTAACGTCCATCTGGATGCCGTGGAGCATGGGGATACCATCGCCTTTATGCACAGCGTGCAGGACGGCGCGGCGAGCAAGAGTTACGGCCTGGCCGTAGCCGCGCTGGCGGGTGTGCCAAAAGACGTGATCAAACGTGCGCGTCAGAAGCTGCGCGAGCTGGAAAGCATTTCCGGCAATGCGGCCGCAAGCCAGGTGGATGGGACGCAAATGTCGCTGCTGGCCACGGCGGAAGAGACATCCCCTGCCGTCGAGGCGCTGGAGAACCTGGATCCAGATTCTCTTTCTCCGCGTCAGGCGCTGGAGTGGATCTATCGGCTGAAGAGTTTGGTGTAGCCGTTACCAAACGGCAGGCATAAAAAAAGCGGTGATTTGCATCACCGCTTTTTTATTTGAAGAGTCGATTATTCGCGGAACAGCGCTTCGAGGTTCAGCCCCTGAGCCTGCAGGATTTCACGCAGACGGCGAAGGCCTTCAACCTGAATCTGACGAACGCGTTCACGAGTCAGGCCGATTTCACGACCCACATCTTCCAGCGTCGCAGCTTCATAACCCAGCAGACCAAAACGACGGGCCAGTACTTCACGCTGCTTAGCGTTCAGTTCGAACAGCCACTTCACGATGCTTTGTTTCATGTCATCGTCTTGCGTGGTGTCTTCCGGGCCGTTGTCTTTCTCGTCCGCGAGGATATCCAGCAGCGCTTTCTCAGAGTCACCACCTAATGGGGTGTCTACCGAGGTAATGCGCTCGTTGAGACGCAGCATACGGCTAACGTCATCAACCGGTTTATCCAGCTGCTCGGCAATCTCTTCGGCACTCGGCTCATGGTCGAGCTTGTGGGAGAGTTCACGAGCGGTACGCAGGTAAACGTTCAGCTCTTTCACAATGTGAATGGGCAGGCGAATCGTACGGGTTTGGTTCATGATTGCCCGTTCGATGGTCTGACGAATCCACCATGTGGCGTACGTTGAGAAACGGAACCCACGTTCCGGATCGAATTTCTCAACCGCACGAATCAGCCCCAGATTACCCTCTTCAATCAGATCCAGCAGCGCCAGACCACGATTGCTGTAGCGACGGGCAATTTTTACCACCAGACGCAGGTTACTTTCGATCATGCGTCGGCGGGAGGCTACATCACCGCGCAACGCGCGGCGAGCAAAGTAAACTTCTTCTTCGGCTGTTAATAATGGAGAGTAACCGATCTCTCCAAGATAAAGCTGAGTCGCATCTAGTACACGCTGTGTTGCACCCTGTGACAGCAGCTCTTCTTCTGCAAGGTCGTTATCACTGGGTTCCTCTTCTACAAGGGCTTTTTCGTCAAAAGCCTCAACTCCGTTCTCATCATATTCCGCGTCTTCGTTTAACTCGTTAACTTTCAGCGTATTCTGACTCATAAGGTGGCTCCTACCCGTGATCCCTGGGCAATACACTCAATGAATGTTTTGCCGGTTTATCGCTGCGGCAAATAACGCAGCGGGTTTACGGATTTCCCCTTGTAACGAATTTCAAAATGCAATCGTGTAGAACTGGTTCCGGTGCTACCCATGGTAGCTATTTTTTGCCCCGCCTTAACTTCTTCTTGTTCCCGGACCAGCATTGTATCGTTATGGGCGTAGGCACTCAGATAATCATCGTTGTGTTTGATGATGATTAGATTACCGTAACCGCGCAGCGCGTTACCGGCATATACCACGCGCCCTGCGGCGGTCGCGATAATGGCCTGTCCTTTACTGCCAGCGATATCGATCCCTTTGTTGCCCCCTTCGGTTGCCGCAAAGTTTTCGATGATCTTACCGTCGGTCGGCCAGCGCCAGGTTGAAATTGGCGAGCTGTTAGACGTACTGCTGACGGTAGGTTCGGTAGAGCTAACCACAGGTGCCGTCACCGGTGCTGTGACAACAGTCTCAGCTGGCTTATTGCCCGGTAACATTTTAGTAGCACTCTGTTCACCTGAATCCTCAGAATACGTAATTGTCGGTTTAGAAGCAACTACCCTGGTTGAGTTTTGTTCAACCGGCGTCGCGACGCCCTGCGCGCGGGCATCGGCGGCGGTCACCGCGTTCCCACCGGTGATTGGCGTGCCGGAGGCGTTGCCGACCTGGAGGGTTTGCCCTACTTCCAGACCGTATGGCGCCGGTACGTTGTTGCGCTGCGCCAGGTCACGGAAGTCGTTCCCGGTAATCCACGCAATGTAGAACAGAGTATCGCCGCGTTTAACGGTGTAGGTGCTGCCGCCCGCGTAGCTTCCTTTAGGGATGTTGCCGTACTGACGGTTGTAGACAATGCGGCCATTTTCAGTCTGTACAGGCTCTGACGCTACGGGCTGGGCCTGAGGCTGGCGAACCGGTTGAATTTGTGGCTGCTGCACGGGTTGAATCTGAGGTTGCTGGATCGGAGCGGACATTGTCGGTGGCTTCGTCACCAGCAGGCTGCCGGTTGAAGAGCCTGAAGAACTGCCATTGCCGCCAACGGAACTGATCGGCGCCTGGGTATTATTGTTGCTTGTACAGCCTGCCAGCCAAAGGCTGGTTAGCGTCAACATCGCCGCCCGGCGTAAAGTAAAAGTTGGGCTTCCCGCGCTCATTTATCCCCCAAAATGATAACAACCAGATATGCATAAAACACTGTAGAAAAGCGGCGTAATCCACGCCAGCTTTTGCTGAATTCGGCTACGTTACGCCGAATTGGCAGCAAAAAAACCGGATATTTCCGGGTTATGCTAATTCGCCGCGTACTAAGGGCACAAAGCGAACAGCTTCTACCGTGTCGATTAAAAATTCATCCCCGTGGCGCCGCACGCGCTTCAAAAACTGCCGGTCGTCCCCCACGGGTAAAACAAGAATGCCGCCGTCATCCAGCTGCGACAGCAGCGCAGTGGGAATTTCCGGCGGTGCCGCTGTCACAATGATAGCGTCGAACGGCGCTTTTGCCTGCCAGCCCTGCCAGCCATCGCCGTGACGGGTCGAAATATTGTGTAAATCCAGCTGCTTCAGGCGACGCCTGGCGTGCCATTGCAGCCCTTTGATACGCTCCACGGAGCAAACATGCCCTACCAGATGCGCCAGAATCGCGGTCTGGTAGCCAGACCCGGTGCCAATTTCCAGCACTTTTGACTGCGGCGTCAGCTCCAGCAGCTCCGTCATCCTCGCTACCATATACGGCTGAGAGATAGTCTGACCAGACCCAATAGGTAACGCGGTATTTTCCCAGGCTTTGTGTTCAAACGCTTCGTCGACAAACTTCTCACGCGGCACCTGTGCAATAGCCTCAAGAACCTGTTCATTCTTGATGCCCTGGGCACGTAATTGATCGAGAAGAGCCTGTACGCGTTTGCTTACCATTGCGCCTCAACTCCGGCTTTTTCAAGCCAGTGGCCAACGACTTCATGGGCGCTATGTGCGGTTAAATCGACATGCAGCGGCGTCACAGACACATAGCCTTCGTCGACGGCGGCAAAGTCGGTGTCCGGTGCAACATCCAGTTTTTCCCCCGGTGGACCAATCCAGTACACCGTGTTGCCACGCGGATCTTCCTGGCGAATCACCTGGTCTGCCGGATGACGGCTGCCGCAGCGCGTGACGCGAATGCCTTTGATTTGGTCCAGCGGTAAATCTGGAACGTTGATATTCAGAATGCGCCCGGTGCGCAGTGGCTCCCGAGCCAGCGCCCGGAGAATAGAGCAGGTGACCGCCGCAGCGGCCTCATAATGCTGATGGCCATCCAGCGAGACGGCCAGCGCCGGGAGCCCCAAATGACGCCCTTCCGTCGCCGCCGCAACGGTGCCGGAATAGATAACGTCGTCGCCGAGATTTGGCCCGGCGTTGATGCCCGACACCACAATATCCGGGCGCGGATGCATCAAAGCATTGACGCCGAGATAGACACAGTCCGTCGGCGTTCCCATTTGAACGGAGATATCCCCGTTGGCGAGGGTAAAGGTTCTAAGCGATGACTCCAGCGTCAGCGAGTTTGATGCGCCGCTGCGGTTTCTGTCCGGCGCCACCACCTGCACCTCGGCAAATTCACGCAACGCCTTCGCCAGCACCTGAATACCAGGCGCATGGACTCCGTCATCGTTACTCAGCAATATTCGCATAATCACCCGCTGTGTTCATGAGTTCCCTGACAACGCTGGTGGCAAAACTTCCCGCCGGTAACCAGAAGTTCAGCTCGACGGTGACATCATCCCACCAGTTCCAGCTCAGCTCTTTCGGCTGAACCAGCATCGCACGGCGCGCCGCTTCCACTCGCTCACGCTTCAGCAGCCCCAGCAGAATCTCTTCATCCGCCACGGATTGCTGCTCAAAAGCCAGCGCTGCATTTTGCGTTCCCCACTCGCCATCGCCCGGGAGCGAAGCGGTGATCAGCAGTTCGCCGTCATTCACTCGCTGTTGCAGGCCAGGAAGTTCTTCCGGGGTCGCCACAAACCAGCTGCCGCGCCCTGCCAATTGTAGCGCATCGCCATCAACAACTTGATTAAAGTCTGTTTTTTTCAGGCGCTGGCTAACAATCTGATTAAACAACGCGCTGCGGGCTGCCGACAACCAAAAACTGCGTTTATTTCTGTCGCGCAACGGCGCATTGCTTTCTGCCCAGCGTTTCGCCTGATGCAGGTTATTACCGCCGATGCCAAAACGCTGGCTGCCGAAATAGTTAGGCACGCCCTGCTCCGCTACGGCCTGCAGGCGCTGCTCCATCTCGTGGCGATCGCTTACCTCGCGCAGCACGAGGGTAAAGCGGTTTCCCTTCAGAGCGCCTAAGCGCAGCTTGCGGCGGTGGCGAGCAAACTCCAGCACCTGACAGCCTTCGAGCGTAAAAGCGCTCATGTCCGGCATCTCTTTGCCCGGCAGGCGAACGCAGAACCACTGTTCGGTCACCGCATGTTTGTCTTTTTGCCCGGCAAAGCTGACTTCGCGCGCATGAACTTTAAGGAATTTCGCCAGAGCATCGGCCACGAAACGTGTATTGCAGCCGCTTTTCAGAATACGCAGCAGCAGATGTTCACCGTCACCGTCCGGGCCAAAGCCCAAATCTTCGATCACCACGAAATCTTCTGGGCTGGCCTTGATGACGCCGCTGCCCTGCGGCTTGCCGTGCAGCCACGTCAGGTTTTGCATGTCCATTACTTGCCGGCCTTGTGCAGCAGCGCCACGGCTTCGCAGGCAATACCTTCGCCGCGGCCGGTAAAGCCGAGTTTCTCGGTGGTGGTTGCTTTGACGTTGACGTCATCCATATGGCAGCCGAGGTCTTCGGCAATAAACACGCGCATCTGCGGGATGTGCGGGGCCATTTTCGGCGCCTGGGCGATAATCGTCACATCTACGTTCCCGAGGGTAAAACCTTTGGCCTGAATCCGGCGCCAGGCTTCACGCAGCAGCTCACGGCTGTCCGCCCCTTTAAAAGCAGGATCGGTGTCCGGGAACAGCTTGCCAATATCCCCCAGTGCGGCGGCACCCAGCAGCGCATCGGTCAGGGCATGCAGAGCAACGTCGCCGTCGGAATGAGCCAGCAGCCCTTTCTCGAACGGGACACGAACGCCGCCAATAATAATCGGGCCTTCGCCGCCAAAAGCATGAACATCAAAACCATGTCCAATACGCATTATAAATTCTCCGTTTGGGTTAACCGCGTAAGATAGAAAGCCGCCAGGGCGAGATCTTCAGGGCGAGTCACCTTGATATTATCCGCCCGGGCGCTAATCAGTTCTGGATGAAAGCCGCAATATTCGAGGGCCGACGCTTCATCGGTAATAGTGGCACCTTCATCCAGCGCGCGCAGCAGGCAGCTGCGCAAAAGTTCGAGAGGGAAAAGCTGCGGCGTCAGGGCATGCCAAAGATCTTCACGATCAACCGTATGGGCAATCAGCCCTTTGCCTGGCTCGCCCCGCTTCATGGTGTCGCGAACCGGGGCCGCCAGAATACCGCCGACTTTGCTGCCGGTGGTAATCGCCAGCAGGTTATTCAGGTCGTCCCGGTGAAGGCAGGGGCGTGCGGCATCGTGCACCAGCACCCATTCAGCATTACCTGCGGCCTGCAGGCCAGCCAGCACGGAATCTGCACGTTGCTTGCCGCCAGTCACCACGGTGACGCGAGGATGGGTTGCCAGCGGTAAAGAGGAAAAATAGGTGTCGTTGGGGCTGAGAGCCACGATCACCTGGCCCACGCGCGGATGAGCCATCAGGCTAGCCACCGCGTGTTCGATAATCGTTTTGTCGCCGATGTGTAGGTACTGCTTAGGACATTCCGTTTGCATACGGCTGCCGATACCGGCGGCCGGTACCACGGCAATTACGTCCGGGGAGGAGTCTGCCATGCCTTTCACTTATGCTGAGTTATCGATTATTTTGCCCGGCGTTGGAGGTATTACCGTTGGCTGCGCGTTTGGAGGCATCCGGCACCAGGCGGTAGAAAGTCTCTCCCGGCTTGGTCATGCTGAGTTCGTTGCGAGCGCGCTCTTCGATCGCTTCCTGGCCGCCGTTGAGGTCGTCAATTTCGGCAAAAAGCTGATCGTTGCGAGATTTTAGTTTGGCATTGGTTGCCTGCTGCGCAGCGACATCTTCGCTGACGCGCGTGTAATCGTGTACGCCGTTTTTTCCGAACCACAGCGAATACTGAAGCCAGACCAGCAAGGCCAGCAACAGCAGCGTTAGTTTACCCATCCTGCCCCCTGAAAAACGGCACAATCATCCCACAACTTTTTCGTCGACTCCACTGCGGCAAGCCACCCTGCGCGCCAAATCGCGCCAGAATTTACCACATAACGCGAATTCATGCGCGATTGGAGCAAGTTTAGCTTAACGTTGCCCATAAATAGTCTGTTACGGTTTGACGCAGTTCGGCACGGCTAACCCATAAGCCACATGAAGAGCACGCCGAACATCAGCGCCACGGAGAGCAGCGTAGCCACACAGCTGAACAGCAGCTTGCCACGCAAGATGGAGTGCAGGGCAATCCCCACCACCACCGCGACCGGCATCAGCGCCAGGAAGAATGGCCAGGTGTAGAGGAAGAAAAAGAGCGTGTTGGGGCCATAGACCAAAAAGGGAATACCTAGCGCCAGCAGCCACGACAAAAAGCCGATAAACGCCCCGGGCAGTGACCAGGTTGTTTCCTCGACCGTCGGGCTGGGTTCAGCCTGAGAGATAACGATATTCGTGCTGTTGCGCATAACTGATTTCATAACCCTGATGGCCGGAAGCGTTGTGCTTCCGGGCGTCTTCAGCAATTGATGATATCGTCGCGACGCAGCAGGTCTAATATTTGGGCCACTAAATTTGTTACTAATTGTTCGCCGTCTAAGTGAATTTCGGCCCGCAACGGCGCCTCATACGCCGAATCAATCCCGGTAAAATTCTTCAGCTCCCCAGCCCTGGCCTTCTTGTAAAGCCCTTTAGGATCGCGCGTTTCGCAAATGGCTAACGGCGTGTCCACAAACACTTCGTAGAAACGCCCTTCCCCGGCCCGCTCGCGCACCATTTGCCTTTCAGCCCGGTGAGGCGAGATAAACGCGCTGAGCACGACCAGGCCCGCATCCACCATCAGGCCAGCCACTTCGCCAACCCGCCGGATGTTCTCCTTGCGGTCCTCATCGCTAAAGCCCAGGTCGCTGCACAAGCCGTGGCGCACGTTGTCGCCATCAAGCAAGTACGTGCTGACACCAAGTTTATGCAGCTCTTGCTCAAGGGCGCCGGCTACGGTCGATTTCCCGGAGCCGGACAAGCCGGTAAACCACAGCACCGCGCCGCGGTGCTTGTGCAAGGCTTCACGCTGCTCACGCTTCACCGGATGAGCATGCCAGACCACGTTTTCATCATGGTCGGCCATTATTTGCCTCCCAGCAGATCGCGCGCGCCCCAGTGTGGGAAGTGGCGACGCACCAGGGCGCTAAGCTCAAGCTCAAACGCGCTGTAGGCCGAAGGTTCCTGATAAACCTCTGTCTGCGGCTCGCGCACCATGCCAGCGCCGACGGTCACGTTGCTCAGTCGGTCAATGAAAATCAGCCCGCCGGTCACCGGGTTGGACTGATATTTATCGAGCACCAGCGGCTCATCGAAGGTGAGATCCACCAGCCCAATTCCGTTCAGCGGCAAACTTTCTACCACGCGCTGAGTCAGCGAGTTAATTTCAACCTGGTACTGAATATTGTCGACGCGCGCACGGGTTTTCTTCCCGGCGATTTTGATATCAAAGCTCTGGCCCGGTACCAGCGGCTGTTCCGCCATCCAGACGACATCCACTTTCGCGCTCTGCACTGCGGCCAGCGATTCCGTCGCTTCCACCAGCAGATCGCCCCGGCTGATGTCGATTTCGTCTTTCAGCACCAGGGTAATCGCTTCCCCCGCGCCGGCTTGTTGCAAATCTCCATCAAAAGTCACGATTCGGGCGATGCTGGATTCCACGCCAGACGGCAGCACTTTGACGCGCTGGCCTACGCTAACGGTGCCGGAAGCGAGCGTCCCCGCATAGCCGCGGAAGTCGAGATTAGGGCGGTTCACGTACTGCACCGGAAAGCGCATTGGCTGCTGCTCCACGCCGCGAATAATCTCTACCGTTTCCAGCACTTCGAGCAGCGTCGGGCCGCTGTACCACGGCATTTGAGCGCTGGCGCTGGCGACATTATCCCCTTCCAGCGCGGAAAGCGGCACAAAACGGATATCCAGGTCCGCCGGCAGCTGTTGAGCAAAGGTCAGGTAATCCTGCTTGATCTGCTCGAAGGTCTGCTCGCTGAACGCCACCAGATCCATCTTGTTGATCGCCACCACCAGATGTTTGATCCCCAGCAGCGTGGAGATAAAGCTGTGCCGACGGGTTTGATCCAGCACGCCTTTGCGGGCGTCGATCAGCAGGATAGCCAGGTCGCAGGTTGAGGCCCCGGTAGCCATATTGCGGGTGTACTGTTCGTGCCCCGGCGTGTCGGCAATAATGAATTTGCGTTTCTCGGTGGAGAAATAGCGGTAGGCCACGTCGATGGTAATGCCCTGCTCGCGCTCGGCCTGCAGGCCATCCACCAGCAACGCTAAGTCGAGCTTCTCGCCCTGCGTGCCGTGACGTTTGCTGTCGGTATGCAACGACGAGAGCTGATCTTCATAAATCTGGCGTGTGTCGTGCAGCAGGCGGCCAATCAGGGTGCTTTTGCCGTCATCGACGCTGCCGCAGGTCAAAAAGCGCAGCAGGCTTTTGTGCTGCTGGGCGTGCAGGTAGGCTTCGACGCCGCCTTCATCAGCGATTTGTTGTGCAATAGTGGTGTTCATCTGGCGGCTCCTTAGAAATAACCCTGGCGTTTTTTCAGCTCCATCGAGCCGGCCTGGTCGCGGTCAATCATGCGTCCCTGGCGTTCACTGGTAGTGGAAACCAACATCTCTTCGATGATCTCCGGCAGCGTCTGCGCGGTTGACTCCACCGCGCCGGTCAGCGGCCAGCAGCCCAGGGTACGGAAGCGCACCATACGTTGTTCAATCACTTCACCCGGCTGCAAATCGATACGATCGTCGTCAATCATCATCAGCATACCGTCGCGCTCCAGCACGGGACGCGGTGCCGCCAGATACAGCGGAACGATGTCGATATTTTCCAGGTAGATGTACTGCCAGATATCCAGTTCGGTCCAGTTAGAGAGTGGGAACACGCGAATACTTTCGCCTTTATTTATCTGGCCGTTGTAGTTATGCCACAGCTCAGGCCGCTGGTTTTTTGGGTCCCAGCGGTGGAAGCGATCGCGGAAAGAGTAAATACGCTCTTTCGCACGGGATTTCTCTTCATCGCGGCGCGCGCCGCCAAAGGCAGCATCAAAGCCGTATTTATTCAGCGCCTGCTTAAGCCCTTCGGTTTTCATGATATCGGTATGCTTTGCGCTGCCGTGAACGAACGGGTTAATACCCATCGCTACACCTTCAGGATTGCGGTGTACGATAAGATCGCAGCCGTAGGCTTTCGCCGTGCGGTCACGGAATTCGTACATTTCGCGGAATTTCCAGCCGGTATCAACGTGCAGCAGCGGGAACGGCAGCGTACCTGGGTAGAAAGCTTTACGGGCCAAATGCAGCATGACCGAAGAGTCTTTCCCAATGGAATACATCATCACCGGATTAGAAAATTCGGCAGCGACCTCACGGATAATATGGATGCTTTCAGCTTCCAGTTGCCGCAAGTGAGTGAGTCGTTTTTGGTCCATAACCTTCCCTTAAGCAGATGCGCCGCGGCCGTTCATCGCAGCCGCTTGAGATTTAATCTAAGGGGACTATAAGTCTTGGGCTTATTTGTTATGAAATTACGAATTGGAATGACTAGTTCCCTAAAAGAATAACGCCACGGCAAAGCTAACGACAAAATGTGCTTAACCAGTCGTTTTTTCGCGGGTTTAAGAGCAAATGAAATTGTTTAACCTGGCTCACAGTTTCATACTAACGGCGCTTAAAATTTCCGACTAATAAAGATGAATAAGGACGTACTATGTTTTCCGCATTGCGCCGCTCGGTGATTTGCCTGGCGCTGGGCGCGTGCTTTAGCTTTCCCGCAGTGGCGAAGGTCACGCAGCAGGGCGACCTTGCCGACCAGCAAACCCGCCATATCGCGACTTATTTTCCGGGCCGAATGACCGGCAGCCCTGCTGAAATGCTGGCCGCAGACTATATTCAGCAGCAGTTTAAAAGCTGGGGATACCAGAGCGATATTCGCCAGTTTAATACCCGCTATATCTACACCACGAAAGCGGGACATCAGACCTGGCATAACGTCACTACCAGCAGCGTGATTGCCGCCCGTGAAGGTAAACTGCCGCAGCAAATTATTATCATGGCGCATCTGGACACCTATACGCCGCTCAATGATAAAGACGTGGACAATAATCTCGGCGGCCTCACGCTGCAGGGCGTGGACGATAATGCTTCCGGCCTTGGCGTCATGCTGGAGCTGGCCGAGCGCCTGAAAGATATTCCTACCCGCTACGGCATCCGCTTTATTGCCACCAGTGGAGAAGAAATTGGCTCCCTGGGTGCGAAAAATATTCTGGAGCGCATGAGCAAAGCGGAGCAGGCCAACACGCTGCTGGTGATCAACCTGGACAGCCTGATCGTTGGCGATAAGCTCTACTTCAATAGCGGGGCATCAACGCCTGCGGCCGTGCGTAAACTGACCCGCGATCGCGCGCTGACGCTGGCTCATCGCGCCGGGATTCAGGCCACCAGCAATCCGGGACTGAATACGAAATACCCGAAAGGCACCGGCTGCTGTGGCGATGCTGAACCATTCGACAAGGCCGGGATCCCGGTGCTGTCCGTGGAAGCCACCAACTGGACGCTTGGGGCGAAAGACGGTTATCAGCAGCGCAGTAAAAACAAGGCATTTCCAGACGGTACCAGCTGGCATAACGCCACGCTCGACAACCTCGAGTATCTGGATAAAGCGCTGCCGGGCAGAATTAAGCGCCGCAGCCATGACACGGTTCGTATTCTGCTCCCGCTGGTGAAAGAGTTGGCGAAGGCCGGGAAGTGATTTTCCCCTCGCCGCAATGGCGAGGGGGTATTTATTCGTGCAAACCGCACTCGCGTTTCAGGCCAAAGAAGCGCGTCTCTTCTTCTGCCATGCCAGGTTCCCATTTACGGGTGGTGTGGGTATCGCCGACGGACAAATAGCCCTGATCCCAGAGCGGATGGTACTTCAGCCCGTGCTCGGTCAGGTACTGGTAAACCGTGCGGTTATCCCAGTCGATGATCGGCAGAATTTTAAAGACTTCACGCTGTACGGCCAGCACCGGCAAATTGGCGCGGCTGCCGGACTGTTCACGACGCAGGCCAGCAAACCAGGTTTGCGCCTCCAGCGTTTTCAACGCGCGGTTCATCGGCTCAACTTTGTTGATGTCGTTGTAGCGCTCAATGCCCTCCACGCCCTGCTCCCACAGTTTGCCGTAACGCGCTTCCTGCCAGGCCGGGCTTTCGGTCGCGCGGAACACCTGCAAATTCAGCTTCAGCTTGTCGGTAAGCTCGTCGATAAACTGGTAGGTTTCCGGGAACAGATAGCCGGTATCGGTCAGGATCACCGGGATATCGGGGCGCTGCTGCGTGACCAGATGCAGACACACGGCGGCCTGAATGCCGAAGCTGGACGAGAGCACAAATTCCCCAGGCAGATTTTCCAGCGCCCAGGCCACGCGCTGCTGCGCGCTAAGTTTTTCCAGCTGAGCGTTGACTTCGGCGAGCGCCATGACGCGTTCGACTTTAGGAAGGGCGTTCAGTTCGTTTAAATCAAGTACGGACATACGTGCCTCACTTAGTAATCAATGACCCTTACCCCGGCCCTCTCCCTGGAAGGGAGAGGGGGAAGCGAAGCCAGGCAATCGTTATGCTAATCCCCTCTCCCCTTTGGGGAGAGGGTTAGGGTGAGGGGAAAAACTAGTCCCACAAATCCCTGGCCGGATCGAGCACCGGGCGAATAATCCCAGCGCGTACGGTAAAATCACCAAAGCCTTCGTCGGTCTCACGTTCTTTCGCCCAGCGGCCCACCAGCTCATCAATCGAGCTGAGGATCTCCGGCTCGGTGATATTTTCGCGGTACATGCGCGGAATACGCGTCCCGATACGGTTGCCGCCAATGTGCAGGTTGTAGCGCCCAGGCGCTTTCCCCACGAGGCCAATTTCGGCCAGCATCGCGCGGCCACAGCCGTTCGGGCAGCCGGTAACACGCATCACAATGTGCTCATCCGGCACTTTGTGTTTATCCATCACCTGCTCAACTTTGGTGACAAACTCCGGCAGGAAGCGTTCGGCTTCCGCCATCGCCAGCGGGCAGGTCGGGAACGCCACGCAGGCCATTGAGTTCTCACGCTGCGGCGTAACCGCATTCATCAAGCCAGACTCGGTTGCCAGCTTCTCAATTTTAGCCTTTTCGCTTTCCGGCACACCGGCGACGATCAGGTTCTGGTTTGCCGTCAGGCGGAAATCACCTTTGTGGATCCTGGCTATCTCCAGCAGACCGGTTTTCAGCGGTCGCCCAGGGTAATCCAGGATGCGGCCATTTTCGATAAACAGCGTCAGGTGCCATTTGTCGTCAATGCCCTTCACCCAGCCAATACGATCGCCGCGGCCGGTAAATTCGTATGCGCGGGTTGGCTCAAACTTGATGCCAGCGCGGCGCTCAACTTCCGCCTTAAACACGTCAACGCCAACGCGCTCAAGGGTATATTTGGTTTTAGCATTTTTACGGTCGGTACGGTTTCCCCAGTCGCGCTGGGTTGTCACCACCGCTTCCGCTACCGCCAGAGTATGCTCCAGCGGAATGTAGCCGAATTCGCTTGCCGTGCGGGCATAGGTATTTTTATTCCCGTGCTCGATGGACAAGCCACCGCCGACCAGCAGGTTGAAGCCAACCAGCTTGCCGTTTTCCGCAATCGCGATGAAGTTCATATCGTTGGCGTGCAGATCCACGTCGTTCTGCGGCGGGATCACTACCGTAGTTTTAAACTTACGCGGCAGATAGGTCGGCCCCAGAATCGGCTCTTCGTCGGTGGTGGCGACTTTTTCTTTGTCCCACCAAATCTCGGCGTAGGCGCGGGTGCGCGGCAGCAGGTGCTCAGAGAGCTTTTTCGCCCATTCGTAGGCTTCCTGATGCAGCTCAGACTCTACCGGGTTAGAAGTACACAGCACGTTACGGTTCACGTCGTTGGCCGTCGCCAGCGCGTCCAGGCCCACCTCGTGCAGCATTTCATGCGCGGGCTTGACGTTCTTCTTCAGAATGCCGTGGAACTGGAACGTCTGGCGGTTGGTCAGGCGAATGCTGCCGTAGATAGTCTTATCTTCGGCGAACTTATCAATAGCCTGCCACTGCTGGGTGGTGATAATCCCCCCCGGCAGGCGACAGCGGAGCATCATCGCGTGACGCGGCTCCAGCTTCTGCTCAGCGCGTTCGGCTCGAATATCACGGTCATCCTGCTGATACATGCCGTGGAAGCGGATCAGCAGGAAGTTGTCGCCGTTGAAACCGCCGGTCAGGCCATCCTGCAGATCTTCTTTAATGGTGCCGCGCAGAAAATCGCTGTCGCGCTTCAGGCGTTCGGCGTCGACCAGTTTGCCTTCGACCACCAGAGGGCCAGGGTGTTTTTCACTCATTAGTAGACATCTCGCTGATAACGGCGCTCAACGCGCAGCTCACTTAAAAATTCATCTGCCGCTTCGGTGTCCATGCCACCGTGGACGGCAACCACTTCCAGTAACGCCTGCTCAACGTCCTTCGCCATACGGTTGGCGTCGCCGCAGACGTAAATGTGGGCACCTTCCTGAATCCAGCGCCACAGTTCCGCGCCTTTCTCGCGCAGTTTGTCTTGTACGTATATTTTATGCTGCTGGTCACGGGACCAGACTAAATCGATGTTCGTCAGCAGGCCGTCTTTGACGTAGCGCTGCCATTCCACCTGATAAAGGAAATCTTCGGTAAAGTGCGGGTTGCCAAAGAACAGCCAGTTCTTGCCGCCAGCGCCGTCGCTGTCGCGCTGCTGAATAAAGGCGCGGAACGGGGCGATGCCGGTGCCGGGGCCAATCATAATGACCGGGGTTTCAGGGTTGGCCGGTAAGCGGAAGTTATCGTTATGTTCAATGAACACGCGCACTTCGCCATCTTCCTCAAGGCGGTCGGCCAGGAAACCTGAAGCGCCACCGCTGCGGGCACGGCCTTCGATGTCATAGCGCACCGCGCCCACGGTAATGTGGACTTCGGTTTCAGCTTCCGCCTGCGAAGAGGCAATAGAATAAAGGCGCGGTGTGAGCGGACGCAGCAGGCCAGTCAGCTGTTCAGCCGTCAGCTCTGCCGGGGCGTAGCGCACCATGTCCACAATCGGCGTGGTCTGCGCGTAATGCTGTAATTTGGCTTTATCGCCCACCAGCTCCAGCAGCGCCGTGTTGCGGGTCAGCTGGGCGTAGTTTTCAACGATATTGCCGGTGTTGACCGTCAGCTCGAAGTGCCACTGCAGCGCTTCGCTTAACGGCAGCGTTTTGCCATCGACGGTGACGCTTTCATCGCCTTTCAGCCATAGCAGATCCGTCAGCTCTTTCACCAGCGCCGGATCGTTCTGATACCAGACGCCAAGCGCATCGCCCGGCTGATAGCGCATGCCGGAGTCGCCAAGATCGATTTCGATATGGCGCACGTCTTTATCGGAGTCACGGCCGGTAATTTTCTGGTTCACCGCAAGCGTGGCGGTCAACGGTGATTCTTTGCTGTAAGGGCTGGTGAAGATTTCGTTGCTCACGCCCGTGGCCGTCGCGGCAGCCTGAGCCGGTGTTTCGGCCGGGACGCGGGATTTCAGCAGTTCAACGATTTGGCTGCGCCATGCCTGGGCGGCAGGCTGGTACTCTACGTCGGTATCAACGCGATCCAACAGGCGCTCGCCGCCTAATTCAGCCAGTTTACTGTCGAAGTCTTTGCCTGACTGGCAGAAGAATTCATACGAGCTGTCACCGAGGCCAAAGACGGCAAACGCGGTGCCGTTCAACTTCGGTGCTTTTTTCGAGAACAGGAATTTGTGCAGGGCCACGGCCTCTTCAGGCGGCTCCCCTTCCCCTTGCGTGGAACTGACGACAATCAGCAGTTTTTCCTGGGCAATTTGTTTGAATTTGTAGTCGCCCGCGTTCACCAGATTGACGTTCAGCTTCGCCGCCAGCAGGTCGTCCCGCAGCTGCTCACTCACGCGGCGTGCGTTGCCGGTCTGCGACGCGGAAATTAGCGTAATCACTGGGACTTCTGCCGCAGGGGCCGGAGCCGCCGCGACAGCACCAGGCTGCTGGTTAATCATTCCCCAGAAATAACCGGATAACCAGGCCAGCTGAGTGGTTGAAAAATCAGTGGTCGCCGCCTGAAGGCGTGCCAGCTGGTCCGGCGTTAACGGCAGCAAAGCGCTCGGTGGAACCTGAGAAGTCATACGTATTTAGCTTCCAGTAGCAAAGGGCAAAAAAGGGCTTACAGACTGTAATGAGTCAAGGTTAACCAGCAGGTTATCAACAATTAAAGAAGGGATGGAAATAATAAATAACTAAAACGACTAATCGTTTTTTCAGGTAAATCATAGTGTTAAAAGTGATTACCTAACTACCTGATGAATATAAGATTTCAGCGCATTCACCGCTATTTACACCATGCTGCAGGGCAATGCGCCGTTTAGTTAATGCGAAAAATAGTCCATTCCGCTATCATGCGGCGGTTTTTTGAATTCCAGAGAGTCGAATGATGTCCACCACCCTGTTTAAAGATTTTACCTTCGAAGCCGCCCACCGCCTGCCGCACGTCCCGGAAGGTCACAAATGCGGTCGCCTGCATGGCCACTCCTTTATGGTGCGCCTGGAAATCACCGGCGAGGTAGATCCTTATACCGGTTGGATCATGGACTTCTCCGAGCTGAAAGCCGCGTTTAAGCCAACCTACGATCGCCTCGATCACTATTATCTGAACGATATCCCAGGGCTTGAAAACCCCACCAGCGAAGTGCTGGCGAAATGGATTTGGGATCAGATGAAACCTGTTGTGCCGCTGCTGAGCGCGGTGATGATCAAAGAAACCTGCACCGCAGGCTGCGTCTACCGCGGCGAATAAGCTAAAAAAAGTCCGGAAATCACTCCGGACTTTTCCTCTCTGCGTCCCCCATCAAGCTAATTTTCATCCCACTTTGGTAAGCTGCGACGTCGCAACTAAAAGGTGCACGGGATGGCCACTACAGATTTCGATATTATCGTCGTTGGCGCGGGGATCGCAGGCTCCTGCTGCGCGGTAGAGTGCGCGCGCGCCGGGCTAAATGTTCTGCTTGTTGAGCGGGCAGCTCAGCCGGGAGGCAAAAACCTGTCGGGCGGCAGGCTTTACACCGCCGCGTTTGATGCCCTCTTTCCTGATTTTTCTCGCGCCGCCCCACTCGAACGCTGTATCACCCATGAAAAACTCTCCGCGCTGACGGCAGAAACGTCCACGACGTTGAGTTTCCAGCACCCTTCGGCAGCGTCATACAGCGTGCTGCGTGCCCGGCTGGATCCGTGGCTGTTCCAGCAGGCTGAACAAGCGGGCGCGCAGTGCCTGACTGCGACTCAGGTCGATAGCCTGCATGTTGAAAACGGCGCGGTGAGCGGCGTGGTGATCGAAGGCGAAGTGCTGAGCGCCAAAGCCGTGGTTATCGCCGAAGGGGCCAATACCCTGCTGGCGGAACAGCACAAGCTGTTGCACAAGTTACCCGAGCACAGCGTTGCCGTTGGCGTGAAAGAAATGCTGGCGCTACCGAAAGAAGATCTCGAGAACCGCTTCTCGCTTGAAGGTAACGCCGGTGCCGCCTGGCTGTTCACCGGCGGCATCTGCGGTGAACAGCCTGCGGGCGGGTTCCTCTATACCAATCTAGATACGCTGTCTGTCGGCATTGTCTGCCCGCTATCTTCAATTCGGGCTGCCTCTGCTTCGCTTCCCGATCTGCTGGAAAACTTCAAGCAGCACCCGACGCTGCGCCCGCTTCTGCGCCGTGCCGAGCTGGTGGAATACGGCGCGCATCTGATTCCTGAATGTGGCCTGAACGGGCTTCCCGAGCGCCTGGCCGGCCCCGGCTATTTGCTGGTGGGCGACAGCGCCCGTTTCTGTATCAATACCGGTTTCACCGTGCGCGGCATGGATTTGGCGGCGTTTTCGGCAAAAGCGGCGGCGCAAACGCTGATTCAAGCGCTACAAGAAAATATCAGTGTCGATCTTCATCAGGCGTACCGCCACCAGTTGGCGTGCACTTCGCTGTGGGCGGTGCTGGAGCGCTATCGCAAAATGCCTGATTTTTTACAAACGCCGGGGCTGTTTCAGGACTATCCGCACCTGCTGGCTGAGCTGCAGCGTGATATCTTTGATCCCCAGCATTCACCGCCGCCACGGCTCAGCAGCCTGCTGTGGAAACATGCCCGCAAAACGGGTATTTCCAGACTGGTTAAAGACATTTTTCGCGGAGGGCGCAGCCTGTGAACCTGCATGAGAAACTGGCCAGAAACGCCTGGCAACCTGCGGAGAAACCACACATTGTCCCCGCAGATGATCCCGATATCGAACAGCTTACTCTGCTGGTACGAGCCTGCCCCGCCGGGCTATACCGACAGAAAGAAGACGGCAGCCTGCACATTGATACCGCCGGCTGCCTGGAGTGCGGCACCTGCCGCCTGCTGTGCGACGAACAAACCCTCAGCCGCTGGCACTACCCGCCCGCAGGCTGCGGCATCCAATTACGCTTTGGTTAATGGAGTCCAAGCTGTGTCCCTGATGTCCCTACTCAAGCAACACCCGCTGATTGCAGCGGTAAAAGATAACCAGAGCCTGCAGCTGGCGCTGGAATCCGACTGCCAGGTGATTTCCGTGCTGTACGGCAATATCTGCACCATTACCGGCATCGTGCAGCAAATTAAGAAGGCGAATAAATACGCGCTGGTGCACGTCGATTTACTGGAAGGGACATCGAATAAAGAGATTGTGATTAACTTTCTGAAACTGGTGACCCAGGCCGACGGCGTGATCAGTACCAAAGCGCCAATGGTGAAAGCGGCCAGGGCGCAGGGGTTCTTTGCCATTCACCGGCTGTTTATCGTCGATTCCATCTCTTACCACAACATCGATAAACAGGTGGCCCAGTCGAACCCGGACTGCATCGAGATCCTGCCGGGATGTATGCCGAAAGTGATGAAATGGGTCACAGAAAAAATCGACCTGCCGGTGATTGCCGGTGGCCTGGTGTGCGACGCGGAGGATGCCAACAACGCACTCAGCGCCGGGGCGTTGGCTATCTCCACCACCAATACCGGCGTCTGGCAGTTGGCTAAATATCTTCCCTGACACAGGTTTGCAGCTCGGTTAGCACCGGCAGCAGGTCATCGACGATCCCCACATCGGCGTGGCGGAAAATCGCCGCCTGCGGATCGTTGTTGATGGCAACAATGAACCGGCTGTGGGCAATACCGCTGATAAAGGCCGGTGCGCCGGAGACACCTGCCGCAATACAAACGTCTGCGGCAACCTGGGTACCGGATATCCCCAGCAGTTTGTCCATGCTGCACCAGGCGTGCATCACCGCTTCGCGGCTGGCGCCGGTTTCCATGCCCAGACAGCAGGCAATCTCCTCTACCTGCGCCATGGCTTGAGGGCTGCCAACTCCCCGTCCCACCGCCAGCACAAGCCTGGCATCGGCCAGGCCGGATTCGGCTTCATCGGCAATTGCCCGGGATTCAAGCAGCCAGGCGGGCTTCTGTGCTGCCACGGGAATCGGTACATACTCGATCTCCGGTTGCCAGGGTTTGGCTCCCGGCGCGGCGGCTACGCTCAGGCACCAGGGCTTATTGTGCAGTTGAAGCTCAGCCACCAGCGCGCCGCCATAGGCGTTTTTGCGCACCACCTGCCGGGCAAAATCCGCGTCGTTAATCGCGCTCCACGCCTCCCCTTGCAGCCGGTGAGCCAGCCGGGTGGCAAGCTCCGCGCCCTGCCAGCCAGAAGGGAATAACAGCATGTCTACTGGGGCAGACACAAAATGGGTATACAACCCCTCCAGCAGCGGCTCGCTGAATTCACTCTCCGGCAGCAGCCAGGCTTCGATATGTTCTGGTGCCATTTCACTGCACGCAATGAAATGCCCTATCTCACTGAGCGCCGACGCTTGCCTCGCTTCAGGCAGAACCAGGGCAATTTTCATGATTTCATCCTTTTACGTAGCCAGTCGCGGTAGAGGCTGCGGACCTTTTCGCGCACATCGCTGCCCTGAATAATTAAGCCGCCGCGCTGCCGCTGAGGGTGATCCAGCCCGACCAGAGGAGAGAATGCCTCCTCATGACCAGGGACTTTCACAGGCAAGACCTCAACATCCGAAGCTTTCACCGCCAGCTTTTGTCGCAGGCCAGGCGTTCTCAGGCAGTAATCTCCACGGCTTTCAATCATCAGCACCGCAGGCAGCCGCACGGTCAGGCTGCGTTTTCCTGCGCCGTGCCGCTGTTTCAGGCAAAGCTGCTGCCGTTCAGCATCGAGCGTGAAATCATAGACCTGAGTGAAACACGGCCAGCCCAGCTGTTCGGCGAGATAAAACCCCGTCTGGCCGCTGTTACCTTCGGCGCTGCGTGAGCCCATGACCACCAGAGATTGAGAATGTTGCTGCTGCCATGCGGCCAGCAAGGCAGCCACTGAGTCGGGAGAAAAAGTCAGCTCGTCATCCGGCTGCAGCCGAACGGCTCGCAGGAACCCCAGCGCTTTGAACTGGCGAAGAAAGCTGTCCGCCCGCTCGTGACCAATGCTTAAGGCGGTAAGGTTTAAGCCTTCAGCCTGACGCAGCAGTATCTCCGCGGCAGCAGCCTCATCTTCTCCCAGACAAGGGCGCGTTATCGAGGTGTCCAGGCTGCCCTGCCCGGCGGCCAGCCAGTCTTTTTCCGCCAGCATGGCGAGGTCTGGCTCGGCCTTAAAGGCTAACAGAATGTTCATGATTCACTCCCGGCGGCTGCTCTTTATTCCCGGACGCGGCCACAAGGCTCATGTTTCGCGTTTCCGGCGCCCAGAAGACGGAAACCAGCAGGCCCAGCATCAGAACCGCGCTCAGCAACAGCATGGTGTTTTGCACCCCGAAGGAGACCAGCGCCACCGGCAGCAGTCCGGTGCTAATTGCCGAACCCAGGCGGCTCATCGACGTCGCAAACCCTACGCCCAGCGAGCGAATATCCGTCGGGAAACTCTCAGCGGGGAGAACGCCGACCAGGTTGCTGACCGCCGAAATGGTCAGCGTAAAAACAAAGAACAGCAGCAGGATGAGGGTGCCGTGTTGTTCCGGCACCAGCGCCAGTGCGGTAAGGCTGAAGAACAGCACCAGAAAACCGCCGATCAGGAAGCCGCGTCTTGAGCAGCGGTGGGTCAGCACCAGGCCCGCGATCGCGCCCACCACCAGCACCACATTCAGCAACAGGCTGGCGGTCAGGCCATCCTGCATACCCAGCAGCCCGGTAATGGACGGCAGCCAGGTATAAATCGCAAACCACGGGATCACCAGGCAAACAAAGAACAGGCTATTAAACGCGGTACGCCGCCAGTATTGCCCGGAAAACAACGTGCGGAGATGGCGGGAAGTTGGCACCGCAATCTCATCGCTAATAACAACATGTTCGCCGAAGCAGCGGCGCACAATCTGATGCGCTTCGGACACCCGCCCCTGGCGAAGCAGCCAACGAGGAGATTCCGGGGTGCCCCAGCGCAAGAAAGTGATTAACAACGCAGGCAACGCGGCCGACGCCAGCAGCCAGCGCCAGGCTTCCGGCCCGCTCTCCACTAGCTGATGCCCAATGAGGCTCGCCAGCACATAACCCAGCGTCCAGACCACACTAAAAGCGCCGAGCAACACGCCACGATGTTTGCGCGGGGCAAATTCGGCCAACATGGTGTGGCCCACGGAGTAGTCGCCGCCCAGCCCGATGCCAATCAGCACCCGCAGCAGAATCAACTGCTCTACGTTACTAACGAAAAATTGTAAAAAGGAGGCCAGTGTGATGAGCACGAAGCTGAAGTTAAAGATTTTCTGACGACCAATATGATCGGAGATCCAGCCCAGCACCAGGCTGCCCAGAAACAGCCCAAACAGCGCCGAGCCGCCCACTAATCCTTCCTGAAGCGGCGTCAGGCTCATTTGCGGCGCAATCATCACCAGCGCAAAGCCAATTACGCCGAGCACGTAGCCGTCCGTCAAGTGAGCGCCGAAGGTCAGCCCGGCAATGCGTAAATGAAAGCGATTAAGCGGCAGGTCATCCATACGAACCGGTTCGGCGTGCATACTGATTCCTTTGTCGATCCGTAAATGAAGAGGTCGGCTCCTGAGAGCCGACCCGTGCGGTTATGTGCGATTATTTTTCAATCGGCCAAATCGTGCCGGTGTTCATGATGCCGTTCGGATCGTACTGATCTTTCAGGCCCTGCATGATTGGCCAGGCGGTGCCGTGCTCCAGCCTGGACCAGTGCACGCGGTGCTTGCCGATCCCGTGGTGGTGCACCATCGAGCCGCCGAGGCGAATCGTCTCTTCCACGATGATTTTGTTCAGCGGGTTGTGGTACTTGTCGATCTCCTCTTCCGGCTTGCAGCCCACCACGTTGTAGTCGTACACAAAGTACATGTTGGTGCCGTTGATGTAGCTGTGGGAAGAGTGGCCGCCCAGCATAGTGATATCACCCGCATGTGGGAACTCGTTGCGAATGCGCTCGATCACATTGTGGTAAATCTCATTAATGCAGCTCCAGCTGCCAGAAACTTCCGTGGTAAAGCCCATGTTGCCGGTTTTCAGGATCTGCACACGTTCGGCGGCCACTTTATCTGGCCCCCAGTTCAGGTTGTTGAACCAGGTTTCGATGAGCTTGCTGTCCACTTTCTTGCATTCCGGGTGGCGGGCAACAATTTCTTCGATGCCCGCGCCGGTCGCTTCAGCCAGGCGCTTAGAGCCTTCTGCCATAAAGATCAGCACGCATTTGCCGTCGGCAAAATGGGTGAAGTGCTGGGTGCCATCTTCGGCGTCATACAGGCGGGCAATCGACGGACGGTAGCCTTCCACCATCACTTCACGCAGGATGTTGAACCCGGTCTTCATGTTGTCGAGGATGTAGCCGTAGAACAGGTTGTTTTCCGGCATGTACTTGAAGATTTTTACCGTTACTTCGGTGATGTAGCAGAGCGCCCCTTCGTTGCCGATGATCACGTGGCGAATGTCCGGGCCAGCGGCACGGCGCGGCACGTTTTTAATGCGCGTGATGCTGCCGTCCGGGAACACGGCTTCCAGACCAACCACCATGTCCTCAATCGCCCCGTACAGGGTTGAGAACTGGCCGATGCTGCGGGTTGCCACAAGGCCGCCCATTTGTGCCAGCGGTTTGGACTGCGGCGAGTGGCCGGTGGTGTAGCCTTTTTCACGCAGGGCGTCTTCCAGCACTTCCAGCGGCACGCCGCACTGGGCGGTGGCCTGCATGTTTTCAATGTCGATATCGACAATCTTGTTCAGCCCCGAGCCATCCAGCACCACGGAGTTTTTCACCACCGCTTCCAGGCCGCCTTCCGTTGCGGAAGCGCCGGTTCGCGGGATACAGGTGATGTGGTTGCTGTTGAGAAACGCCAGTACGCTGGAGACTTGCTCAGTGTTCTGCAGTTTCACTACCGCGGCCGGCAGCGGCTGAGTGTACACGCCATGAATATCCGCATATTTTCTGAACCGGTCGATACTGTTTTTCTGTAATACTTTTTCATCGGTAATAACCTGCTGTGGACCAACGATTTCTTTTAATTGATCCACAATTGCTTCGCGAGATAAAGACATGACAACTCCTTCCTGACAAATAAGGGAATACGGATATAAATAAGAGAAAGCAGGAACCACCCTGCGAAAACTACCTGACTAAATAACCACCATCAACGACTAACAAATGGCCATTAACATAATCTGAAGCACGGCTGGATAAATAAACCATTGCCCCCATAAGATCCTGCGTTTCACCCCAGCGGTTGGCTGGAATATGATCCAGTACGCGCTTGTTGGTTTCCGGGTTTTTACGCGTTTCGGTAGTAATATCGGTGGCATAATAACCAGGCGCAATACCGTTCACCTGAATATTATATTGGCCTAATTCATCGCAATACGCTTTCGTTAAACCGGCCAGCGCGTGTTTTGTGGCGGAATAAGCCGGAGACCACTGGCCGCCAAGATAAGAAAATAGCGAACAGATATTAATAATTTTTCCGTGCTTTTGCGGGATCATCACTTTGGCCGCCTCGTGACTTAATTCGAACGCCGCGGTCAGGTTAATGTTGATCATCGGGTCCCAGTCGGCGCGGCCGAAATCCAGCACCTTGTTGAGCTTACAGATCCCGGCGTTGTTGACCAGAATATCCACCGAACCAAAGGTTTCCAGGCACTGGGCGATGACCTGAGCCGGGGCACCTTTCTCCGTGATATCCACGGTCATAAACGCCACTTTTACGCCTTGTTGTTCAATTAGTTGACGCGTTTCGCCTTTCTCTTCCACCACCGTTGGAATAAACACATTCGCGCCAGCCTTAGCCAGCGCCATGGCGAAGGCCTGCCCCAGCCCGCTGTTACCGCCGGTGACAATCGCCGTCTTCCCCTTGAGCGAGAAGAAGTCCAGTGAGAATTCGTTGAGTGCGCTGAGCGACATGATGAACTCCTTAAATTTTTTAAACGCAAAAAAAATGAGAAAAGCAAGCTCCCCCCGAAAGGGAAGTTACTTTTCTCATCATCTCTAGTAACTGGCTAAAATAAGTATCACAGCGGTGGGGGCATGTTGTGTGATCAACATCACAACTCATTAACAAGAGGGTTCTATCGCTAAATTATTCGCCGTGAAAACCAATATCGTGATATTTCTCACACTAAAAAAACACGCTGCATGTTAATAATCTCCGCAATTACTAGAGCCCATGAGAAAAGTAATCAGCCCTTAAAAGGGGATTGGTTACTTTTCTCTTTTTTTTGTCTTTAACAATCCTGATTACTGAGAGCACACCATGCGTGATTCAAATTTTCGCCGCTGGCTAACGCTGGCAATAATAAGTATCAGTGGTGGTGTAAGTTTTGACCTTGCTTATTTAAGGTATATTTACCAAATCCCCATGGCAAAATTTATGGGGTTTAGCAATACCGAAATAGGCTTAATTATGAGTACATTCGGAATAACCGCAATTATCCTTTATGCGCCGAGTGGAATTATTGCTGATAAATTCTCTCACCGCGTAATGATGACGCTGGCGATGATTGCCACCGGCCTGTTGGGGATTGTGATGGCTTTCTATCCGCCGCTGTGGGTAATGATCGTCATTCAGGTCGCCTTCGCCGTGACCACCATTCTGATGCTGTGGTCGGTCTCCATTAAGGCGGCTTCCCTGCTGGGGGATCATAGCGAGCAGGGAAAAATCATGGGCTGGATGGAAGGCCTGCGCGGCGTCGGCGTGATGGCGCTGGCGGTATTCACCATGTGGGTGTTTTCGCGCTTTGCGCCGGAAGATGCCAACAGCCTTAAAGCCGTTATTCTTATCTACAGCGGCGTTTATATTGCGCTTGGCGTGCTGTGTTGGTTCTTTGTCAGCGACGGCTTTACCGGCCGCACAGAAGGTGCTCAGGCAGCCAAAAAACCGGCCTTCCAGCTCAAAGATATTCTGTCCGTTTTACGGATAAGTACCACCTGGTACTGCAGTATGGTGATCTTCGGGGTTTACACCATTTATGCCATCCTGAGCTATTCCACCAACTATCTGACCGAGATGTACGGCATGTCGCTGGTGGCCGCCAGCTACATGGGCATCGTGATCAATAAAATCTTCCGCGCCTTTTGCGGCCCGCTGGGCGGCATTATTACGACCTACAGCAGAATTAAATCTCCCACTCGCGTGGTGCAGTTGCTCTCTATTGTTGGCGCAGTCGCACTAATAGCGCTGCTGGCGACCAACGCCAATCCTCAGTCCGTTGCGATGGGCATTGGGCTTATTTTACTGCTGGGGTTCACCTGTTACGCCTCACGCGGGTTGTACTGGGCCTGCCCCGGCGAAGCGAGAACGCCGCCCTATATTATGGGAACCACCGTGGGTATCTGTTCGGTCATCGGCTTCTTGCCGGACGTATTCGTATACCCGCTTGTCGGCCACTGGCAGGACACCCTGCCCGCAGAAGAAGCCTACCGCAACATGTGGCTGATGGGATTAGCCGCACTGTGCATGGTCATCGTGTTTGCCTTTTTGCTGATTCGCAAAATTCGCGCCGCCGACATCGCACAGGAAAAATTGGCATCGCTGGCCGCAACGGGCGAGTGATGAGGGAAAATTGAAGGAGAAAGGCAATGTCGAAGCAATACATCATTGGGATTGATGGTGGAAGCCAGAGTACAAAAGTCGTGATGTACGATCTGGCAGGTAATATCGTCTGCGAAGGCAAGGGGCAGCTGCAGCCGATGTACACGCCGGACGCGGATACCGCCGAACACCCTGACGACGATCTGTGGGACTCGCTGTGCCGCGCCGGGCAGGATTTAATGAGTCACTTCACAGGAGACATAAGTGCGATAGTTGGGATTGGCCTCGGCTCCATACGCTGCTGTCGCGCCTTATTAAAGGCCGACGGCACCCCAGCTGCGCCGCTGATCAGCTGGCAGGATGCCCGCGTCACCCGCCCCTACGAGCACACAAATCCTGATGTGGCCTGGGTGACTTCATTCTCGGGTTACCTGTCCCATCGCTTAACCGGCGAGTTCAAAGACAATATCGCCAACTATTTTGGCCAGTGGCCGGTGGACTACAAAACGTGGTCATGGAGCGACGACGGCGAAGTGCTGAAGAAATTTAATATTCCACGCACCATGCTGTTTGATGTTCAGATGCCGGGTACGGTCATTGGCCATCTCACAGAAAACGCAGCGAAGGCTACGGGCTTCCCGGCCGGATTACCGGTCGTTTGTACCACCAGCGATAAGCCGGTTGAAGCGCTTGGGGCCGGGCTGCTGGATGATGAAACGGCGGTGATTTCTCTCGGCACCTATATCGCGCTGATGATGAACGGCAAAGCGCTGCCAAAAGCCCCCGTGGCCTACTGGCCCATTATGTCGTCTGTGCCTGAAACGCTGTTGTATGAGGGCTACGGCATCCGCAAAGGAATGTGGACGGTAAGCTGGCTGCGGGACATGCTGGGCGAGTCGTTGATTCAGGATGCCAAAGCGCAGAATCTTTCCCCGGAAGGGTTATTGAACAAGAAAGCCGCGCTGGTGCCGCCGGGCTGTAACGGCTTAATGACCGTGCTGGACTGGCTGACCAATCCCTGGGAACCGTTTAAGCGTGGGATCATGATAGGTTTTGATTCCAGCATGGACTACGCGTGGATTTACCGCTCGATACTCGAAAGCATCGCCCTGACGCTGAAAAACAACTACGACAATATGTGCCATGAGATGGACCACTTTGCCAAACATGTGATCATCACTGGCGGCGGCTCCAACAGCGACCTGTTTATGCAGATCTTTGCCGACGTGTTTAACCTGCCGGTCAGGCGTAACGCGATCAACGGCTGCGCAAGTCTGGGAGCGGCAATCAACACCGCCGTCGGGCTGGGGCTGTATACCAGCTATGAAACCGCCGTCGAAAAAATGGTGCGGGTCAAAGACGTGTTTATGCCCGTTGAAAGCAACGCTAAACGCTATGAGGCGCTAAACAAAGGCATTTTCAGGGAGTTAACGCAGCACACTGACGTGATTCTGAAAAAATCGTATCAGGTGATGCACGGCGAGTTAGATAACACGGACTCGATTCAAAGCTGGTCCAACGCTTAACTCACGGTTTACGCCGGGTGTGATGGCTACACCCGGCTTTGCTCATCAGGCAATATTCAAATACTTGTGCGTCTGCATCGACAGGCGCCAGTTGCGCGCGATGCAGGTTTCGATGCACAGACGCGTCGCGTCCTCTTTTTGGCTAATAGGCTGCAACGCGATGATGCGGCTTTTCTCATCCGTCAACGTAGCCAGCAGTTCGTCCAGCGCTTCGACGTCACGCATACGCCCAACCGGGTGCTTAATTTCATCCGCGCGCTCCAGCGCCTGGGAGAGAATGTCGTACCCGCCGCGCATGTTCACCTTCGGGGAAACCGTCACCCAGGTATTTGCCGTGCAGCGCACTTCATGCGTGCCGCTGGTTTCTATCTGGCAGCTAAACCCGTTTTTCTCGAGCAAATCTGTCAGCGGCGTGAGGTCGTGAATGCACGGCTCACCGCCGGTAATCACCACATGCCTCGCGGTATAGCCCTGGCGGCCAATCACGGTAAGTAGATCTTCGGCGCTTGCCGCGCCCCATTTATCGCTTTCTTTAGTTTTGGCCAGGATGCTGAACAGCGACACTTCACGATCCGCGAGCTTATCCCAGGTATGTTTGGTATCGCACCAGGCGCAGCCTACCGGGCAACCCTGCAGGCGAATAAAAATGGCGGGCACGCCGGTAAAATAGCCTTCCCCTTGCAGGGTCTGGAACATCTCGTTAATCGGGTACTGCATAATCATCTCAGTCATAGTCACAAAAAGTAATTATCGCAGAACTGGCGATGGAGATCATGCGAAAGCGGCTGCACCACGGCGATACCTGATGCCCATGCCGCGCAAACATTCTCTATTCTCACGGTTACTGTGTGCCAGTTCTCAACTTTCTTATGGTGATTAAACGTTCGTTCCTCATGTTGATCGTCGTCATAACAGCACGTATTGCTAACTTCTAGCATCCCTCTGGCTTTCCCCTTAAATTACATAAGGAAATGATAAATGGATGATTCTTCTGTTCCCGGACAACAAAGAGTTGGGCCCGCCGCCTGGTTTAGCCTGCTGTTTGCGATGGTCTTTTTTTCTGGCCTGTTAGGCGGAAAAAACTGGTACGGGGTGTTTGACTTCACCACGCTAAACGGCGCCTTTGGCAAAGTGGTCAGCGGCGTTAACCCGGCCGGAGAATCGCTGGATGTTGCCAAAAGCGCCTTCCGCGGCAACGGCGGGTATGGCGCAATGGACGGTTTTCTCTTCGCTTTCGGCCTGATTCCCGCCGTGATGTTTGCGCTGGGCATGATTAACGTGCTGGAACACTACGGCGCACTGCGGGCCGCAAGAAAACTGCTGACCCCTCTCCTTCGTCCCCTGATGGGCGTGCCCGGTGCCACGGGCCTTGCGCTAATCGGCAGCCTGCAGAGTACCGACGTTGGCGCGTCACTCACCCGCGTGCTTGCCGATGAAGGCCAGATTACCGAAAAAGAAAAAACCGTGTTCACTATGTTCCAGTTTTCCGCTGGCGCCATGATCACCAACTTTTTCTCTTCCGGGGCCGTGCTCTTCACGCTGATCGCCGTTGACGGCAGCCAGGCCGTGCCAAGCTCTATCGGCATGTGCGTCGCCGTGATGTTCATGATGAAAATCGTAGGGGCAAACATGATGCGCCTGATCCTGAACGTCACAGAACGGAAAACAAAAACGGAGGCGCAACATGGCTGATGCAGCAAAACCGATGATCACCGATGTCTTTGTTGCCGGCGCGCGCAAAGGCTGGACCATCGCCACAACCAGTACGCTACCTAACGTGTTGATGGCATTCATTATTATCTATGCGCTTGAGCTGACGGGCGCGCTGCAGGGCATGGCGTGGCTGTTTGGCCCGGTAATGAAACTCTTTGGACTGCCCGGTGAAGCCGCAGCGGTGCTCATCGGCGGCTGGATGTCGATGGGCGGCGGCGTAGGCGTCGCTATCAGCCTGTTTGAAAGAGGCATTCTCAGCGGCGAACACCTGGCGATTCTCGCACCGGCCATCTATTTGATGGGCTCTCAGGTGCAGTACGCCGGGCGTATCCTCGGCGTGGTCGGTATTCCGGCGAAACGCATTCCTCTGATGATAGCCCTTTCCGTACTCAACGCATTTTGCGCCATGCTGATCATGCGCGTGCTTATTTTGGAGTAACCCATGGATCTGAAAAAGTATCTTCAAGAGTTAAAAAGCGTCGTGAATATCGACTGCGGCACCGCCACCGTTGCGGGCGTGGAAGAAGTCAGCCGTATCTTTCAGCAATGGTATCTGTCAGAAAACTGGCACTGCGACAGCGTCGACCTGGGGAACAAAGTAGGGCCGGGCTTGTTCGCCACGAATAAGCCTGACGCCACACAGTACGACGTTTTGCTGGTGGGGCATATGGATACCGTCTTCCCGCCGGGAACCGTCTCAGAGCGCCCTTTCAGCATTGAAGGCGACCGCGCCTATGGACCAGGCGTGTCAGACATGAAAAGCGGGTTGTTATCTATTCTTTGGGCTCTACGCGGCCTGGACAAAGCCGATCTTGATCGGTTAGCTATCGCCGTGGCCATGAACCCGGACGAAGAAACGGGTTCAGCCCATTCATACGAATGGATAGGCGGCATAGCAAAACGCAGCCGCTGCGTGCTGGTATGCGAGGCGGCAAGAGCCGACGGCTCTCTGGTGAAAGCCAGAAAAGGCATGGCCCGTTACCGCCTGACTTTTAAAGGCGTAGCCGCCCATGCGGGCAACGATCCGGAAAAAGGCCGTTCTGCGGTGAAAGCGCTCGCCCACGCGGTGCTGGCAATCAGCGATCTGGCCGATATGACGAAGGGTACCACGTTGAACACCGGCGTGATTTCCGGCGGCGTTGGGGCGAATATCGTGGCGGATCGCGCGGAGATGATTGTCGATCTCCGCTTCAATGATAACGACGAATATCTGCGGGTTAACGAGGCCGTTAAGTCGTTCCGCCACCGCCAGTTCGAGCCTGATGTGTTAACCATCGTCGAACAGCAGGCACAAACGCCCGCGATGTCCCCTTCTGCTGAAACGGAAAAGCTGATGAAGCTGGTGGAAAAAGCCGGTCAGGCTGTCGACGTGGAAGTTCGCTGGCAGGCGGTGGGCGGCGGCTCAGACGCCAACCACACGGCGGCCCTGGGCGTACCTTCCCTGGACGGGTTTGGCCCTGTCGGCGCGGGTTTCCATTCCCCTTCCGAATATCTGGAGCTGAACAGTATCGAGCCTCGGGTCCGTCTGCTGCGCGAAGTGATCCGTTCGCTGTAAAAGCAGAATTTTATCCGCATGAGGTTTGTCATCAGCCTGAAGGCCGGTAAGATCCCGGCCTTGTTCATTTCGTAAAAACCAAAGACGAAAAAAAACCCGCCGAAGCGGGTTTTTCAAAGTCTAAAGCAGCAGTAAGAACTTACTGACCTTTAACTTCTTTCAGACCGTTGAACGGTGCTGGGGTGCCCTGTGCAGCCAGAGCTTCTTCGATACGAATCAACTGGTTGTACTTAGCAACACGGTCAGAACGGCTCATAGAACCGGTTTTGATCTGGCCAGCAGCGGTGCCCACAGCCAGGTCAGCGATGGTCGCATCTTCGGTTTCGCCAGAACGGTGAGAGATAACCGCAGTGTAGCCAGCATCTTTCGCCATTTTGATCGCAGCCAGAGTTTCGGTCAGGGAACCGATCTGGTTGAATTTGATCAGGATGGAGTTAACGATGCCTTTTTCGATACCTTCTTTCAGGATCTTGGTGTTGGTTACGAACAGATCGTCACCAACCAGCTGGATTTTGTCGCCCAGCACTTTGGTCTGGTATGCGAAACCAGCCCAGTCAGATTCGTCCAGACCGTCTTCGATAGAAACGATTGGGTAATCTTTGGTCAGGTTTTCCAGGAAGTGAGTGAACTCTTCAGAGGTGAACGCTTTGTTGCCTTCGCCAGCCAGAACGTATTTGCCGTCTTTATAGAACTCAGACGCTGCACAGTCCATTGCCAGGGTAACATCTTTGCCCAGCTCGTAGCCTGCTGCTTTAACCGCTTCAGCGATAACAGCCAGCGCTTCTGCGTTGGAACCCAGGTTAGGCGCGTAGCCACCTTCGTCACCCACAGCAGTGTTCATGCCTTTGGACTTCAGCACTTTTGCCAGGTTGTGGAACACTTCAGAACCGATACGTACCGCTTCTTTCAGAGTTTTCGCGCCAACAGGCTGAATCATGAATTCCTGGATATCAACGTTGTTGTCAGCGTGCTCGCCGCCGTTGATGATGTTCATCATTGGCAGAGGCATAGAGAATTTGCCTGGGGTGCCGTTCAGTTCAGCGATGTGAGCGTAAAGCGGCAGGCCTTTAGAGGCAGCAGCAGCTTTAGCCGCAGCCAGGGAAACAGCCAGAATGGCGTTTGCGCCAAACTTGGATTTGTTCTCGGTGCCATCCAGATCGATCATGATCTTATCGATGTTAGCCTGGTCTTTAGCATCTTTGCCAAGCACAGCTTCAGCGATCGGGCCGTTAACCGCAGCAACAGCTTTCAGTACGCCTTTACCCATGAAACGAGATTTGTCGCCATCGCGCAGTTCCAGAGCTTCACGGGAACCGGTAGAAGCACCTGATGGTGCAGCTGCCAGACCAACGAAACCGCCTTCCAGGTGAACTTCGGCTTCAACAGTCGGGTTACCGCGGGAGTCGATGATTTCACGACCGATCACTTTCACAATTTTGGACATAGTAGGTTTTCCTCAAGTCACAACGTTAAACTAAAACTCCAGACAAACAACGCGCGAAAATGTCGCGCGTTGCCGTTCTAACTCTGCTTACTTCGCCTGGCGTTTCTGGTACTCACCGGCGGCTTTCACGAAGCCTGCAAACAGTGGGTGCCCGTCACGCGGAGTCGAAGTGAATTCCGGGTGGAACTGGCAGGCAACAAACCATGGATGATTTGGCACCTCGATGATTTCCACCAGTTGGTCATCACCGGAACGACCTGCAACACGTAAACCAGCTGCTTCAATCGGTTTCAGCAGCATGTTGTTGACTTCGTAGCGATGGCGATGGCGTTCAACAATAGTTGGCTCACCGTACATCTGGCGAACCAGGCTACCGTCGGTCAGCTGGCACTGCTGGCCGCCGAGGCGCATGGTGCCGCCCAGATCGCTCTTCTCGCTGCGCACTTCAACATTGCCTTCTTCATCGCGCCACTCGGTGATCAACGCCACCACAGGGTACTTACAGTCTGGCACAAATTCAGTGGAGTTGGCGTTATCCATGCCCGCCACGTTACGGGCGAACTCGATAAGCGCAACCTGCATACCCAGGCAAATGCCGAGGTACGGGATGTTGTTTTCACGGGCATAGCGCGCGGTGGCAATCTTGCCTTCAACGCCGCGGTAGCCGAAGCCGCCAGGGATCAGAATCGCATCCAGACCTTTCAGCAGCTCAACGCCACGGGTTTCAACATCCTGTGAATCAATCAGCTTGATGTTCACGGTCAAACGGTTTTTCAGCCCGCCGTGTTTCAGCGCTTCAATCACCGACTTATAGGCATCCGGCAGTTCAATGTACTTGCCGACCATACCGATAGTGATTTCGCCCGTTGGGTTGGCTTCTTCATAGATAACCTGTTCCCATTCTGCCAGATTGGCTTCCGGCGCGTTCAAGCTGAATCGTTTACAAATATAATCGTCCAGCCCCTGGGATTTCAACAGGCCTGGAATTTTATAGATAGAATCGACGTCTTTCAGAGAGATTACCGCTTTCTCTGGAACGTTACAGAACAATGCAATCTTCGCACGTTCGTTGGCCGGTACAACGCGGTCAGAACGGCAGATCAGCACGTCTGGCTGGATACCAATGGAAAGCAGTTCTTTTACGGAGTGCTGAGTCGGCTTGGTTTTCACTTCACCGGCTGCGGCCATGTAAGGCACCAGCGTCAGATGCATGTAGAGCGTGTGCTCACGGCCCACTTCTACCGCCATCTGGCGAATCGCTTCAAGGAACGGCAGGGATTCGATGTCACCGACGGTGCCGCCGATTTCAACCAGCACCACGTCGTGGCCTTCGCCGCCTTCCAGAATACGTTCTTTAATGGCGTTGGTGATGTGCGGGATAACCTGCACGGTCGCGCCAAGATAGTCACCACGGCGTTCTTTACGCAGGACGTCAGAGTAGATACGGCCAGTGGTGAAGTTGTTGCGGCGGCTCATCTTGTTACGGATGAAACGCTCGTAGTGACCCAGATCCAGGTCGGTTTCAGCGCCGTCTTCGGTAACGAACACTTCCCCATGTTGAATAGGGCTCATGGTACCCGGATCGACGTTGATGTACGGATCGAGTTTCATGATGGATACGTTGAGGCCACGGGCTTCAAGAATAGCTGCGAGGGAGGCTGCGGCAATGCCTTTACCCAGAGAGGAAACGACCCCGCCGGTCACAAAAATATAGTTCGTTGTCATGCTGAACCTGAGAAGTTAGGTTTAAAGACGATGGAATAACCAGGACGGGAAAGTAGTATACCCGAACAGCATGGGCGCCACAAACATTCATTCTGTTCCCCGGAAATCAATCCGGCCCCACAGTCAGGCTAAGAAAATAGCCCTTCCGTGAGAAATGTTTTTGACGCAAATCAATCGCTTGTTAAATAAAAAGCGCTAAAAAGTGCAGCTGATAGCAAAAACGCTTTAGATTTCAGTTTCCTGGCGTTTCACTTCTTGCCAGGCTTTTTCCATAATTTCCAGCCCGGCCTGCTCCATGGTTAACCCCTGAGCGGCGACAATCGCCTCCACTTTTCGGAAACGAGCCTCGAATTTTCGGTTAGCTTTTTGTAACGCCACCTCAGCCTTGGTGCCCAAATGGCGGGCCAGATTGACGGTGGCGAACAATAAATCACCCACTTCTTCTTCCAGCTTTGCCTCGTCGACCACGGCCTGCTGGGCTTCAAACATGACTTCGTCGATCTCTTCGTGCACTTTATCCAGCACCGGGCCAAGCGTCTTCCAGTCAAAGCCGACGTTTGAACAGCGTTTCTGGATTTTTTGCGCTCGCATCAACGCGGGCAGCGCCTCTGGGATGTCGTCCAGCGCCGAGTGTTGTGCCTTCTGCGCGCGCTCTTCAATTTTGATTTGCTCCCACTTCGCCAGCACTTCACCGCTGGTCGCGGCGTCGCCGTCAGCAAAGATATGCGGGTGGCGGCGCTCGAGCTTGTCGCCAATCTCCTGGCAGATATCTTCAAAATTAAAGCGCCCTTCTTCCTGCCCCATCTGGGCGTAAAACACCACCTGGAACAGCAGGTCACCCAGCTCGCCGCGCAGGTCGTCAAAATCTTCACGATTAATGGCGTCGAGCACTTCATAGGTTTCTTCGAGCGTGTAAGGTGCGATGGTGGCAAAGGTTTGCTCGCGATCCCACGGGCAGCCGTTTTCAGGGTCACGCAGACGCTGCATGATCCCGAGCAGGCGGTCGATTTGAGTCATTGTAATTCCTTGTTTTTTTTACCCTCACTAGCCCCCTCCCCCTAAAAGGGAAAGGGGGCTGGATCGAGTAGAATTGTTCTTAGGGGCGAGGGGCAATCAATTAGCCGTGCAGCCTGCGGGCATCGATAATGTCCGGCACCTGGTTGAGTTTGCCCAGCACGCGGCCAAGCACCTGCAGGTTATAGATCTCGATAGTCATATCGATGGTGGCAAGCTGCTGTTTCGTGTCACTGCGGCTGGCCACGCCAAGCACGTTGACCTTTTCGTTCGCCAGAATCGTGGTGATGTCGCGAAGCAGGCCGCTGCGGTCGTTCGCCGTGACGCGCACCACCAGCGAATAACCGCTGGAGTAGCTTTCCCCCCAAACGGCATCGACGATACGTTCCGGCGCGTGGGATTGCAGCTCGGCCAACTGGTCACAGTCGGCACGGTGAATCGAGATCCCGCGCCCCTGGGTAATAAAGCCGACGATTTCATCCCCCGGAATCGGCTGGCAGCAGCGGGCGATATGGTGCATCAGATTCCCTACGCCCTCAACGACCACACGACCATTGTCTTTACTGCGCGACTGCGGCGGCGAATAGCTTTTTTGCGTCAGCTGACGTAGCGCGGCGGCATCCTGCTCCTCGGCGCTTGGCTTATTAAACTGCGCCTGCAGGTAGTTGCTCATCTGGTTGAGGCGGATGTCGCCCCCGCCGATGGCCGCCAGCAGCTCTTCAATTTCGTTGAAGTTGTAGCGCGGCAGCAGCGTTTTCTCTGCTTCCTTCAGGCTGATGCCCAGATGCTCAATTTCGTCGTCCAGGATCTGGCGTCCGGCAAGAATGTTCTTGTCCCGGTCCTGTTTGCGGAACCAGTTGTGGATCTTCGCACGCCCGCGGCTGGTAGTGATGTACCCGAGGTTAGGGTTCAGCCAGTCGCGGCTAGGGTTCGGCTGCTTCTGGGTGATGACCTCGATCTGGTCACCCATTTGCAGCTGATAGGTAAACGGCACGATGCGCCCGCCAATTTTCGCCCCGATGCAGCGGTGCCCGACATCACTGTGAATATGGTAGGCAAAGTCCAGCGGCGTCGAGCCAGCAGGCAGGTCAACCACGTCCCCTTTCGGCGTAAACACATACACGCGGTCGTCAAAGACCTGGCTGCGGACTTCGTCAAGCATTTCGCCCGAGTCGGACATCTCTTCCTGCCAGGCGATAAGCTTACGCAGCCACGCAATGCGGTCTTCATGGCCGGAACTGCCGCTGCGCGCATTGCCTTCTTTGTACTTCCAGTGCGCGGCCACGCCCAGCTCAGACTCTTCATGCATCTGCTTGGTGCGGATCTGAATCTCTATGGTTTTGCCGTTCGGACCAAGCACCACGGTATGAATAGACTGGTAGCCGTTCGGTTTAGGGTTTGCGACATAGTCGTCAAACTCATCCGGCAAATGGCGGAAGTGAGTATGCACTATCCCCAGCGCCGCGTAGCAATCCTGCAGGCGCTCGGCGACGATACGCACCGCACGCACGTCAAACAGCTCGTCAAACGCGAGGTGCTTTTTCTGCATTTTGCGCCAGATGCTGTAGATGTGTTTTGGTCGGCCATAAACTTCAGCCTTTACGCCCTCTTCTTTCATCGAAGAACGTAATGTGCCGACAAAGTCGTCGATGTACTGCTCGCGATCGATCCGGCGTTCGTGCAGCAGCTTCGCGATACGCTTATATTCTTCCGGGTGCAGGTAGCGGAAACAGTAATCTTCCAGCTCCCATTTGAGCTGGCCAATACCAAGGCGGTTCGCCAGCGGGGCGTAAATGTTGGTACATTCTTTGGCCGCCAGTACGCGCTCATCTTCCGGCGCATCTTTCACTTCACGCAGATGGGCGATACGTTCCGCAAGCTTGATGACCACGCAGCGGAAATCATCCACCATCGCCAGCAGCATGCGGCGAACGTTATCCACCTGGTCGGAAGAAACGGAGTCGTTATGGGTCGCTTTCAGGTGGCGGATCGCGTCCATGTCGCGCACGCCGTGAATCAACGTCACCACCTGCTTGCCGACGCTTTCCAGCATCACTTCTTCACTGACTACGCCAGCATCCGCCAGCGGGAACAGCAGCGCGGCACGCAGCGTATCGTTGTCCATGCTCAGCATAGAGAGGATTTCGACCATCTCCACGCCGCGCCACAGCAATAATTCAGCGTCAGGATGACCTTTGGTCTGGCGTTCACAATACGCCCAGGTTTCGGCTAAGCGTTCACACGATTGCTGGTTGGAAATCCCGAGGCTTGCAATCCATTTTTCGGGCGCAAATTCGCCAGCTTTGTTGAGATGTGCACTTCTTACCGCAACCATTATCCTCTCCTGTTGGGCTAACGCTCAGGCCAATACGCCTGATTAACCCTTTCAATTACGCTCAAAGAGCGCCATAGACTCCAGATGCCCGGTGTGGGGGAACATATCGAGCATGGCCAGTCGTTTAATGTGGTACCCGGCGGCCAGCAACGTTTCGCTGTCGCGCGCAAGCGTGGTGGGGTTGCAGGAAACGTACACCACGCGGCTCGGCGCCAGTTTGATGACGTGCTGCATAACACCCGCCGCACCGGCACGCGCCGGGTCGAGCAATATTTTAGTAAATCCTTGTTGCGCCCAGGGCTGACGCGTCACGTCATCTTCCAGGTTTTCATGGAAGAATGTCACGTTTTTCAGCGCATTACGCTGAGCATTATATTCACCTTTCGCCACCAGCGCAGCAACGCCCTCGACCCCCACGACCGCGGTGGCTCGTTTTGCCAACGGCAGGGTGAAATTCCCCATTCCGCAGAACAAATCTAGCACCCGATCCTCAGGCTGCACCTCCAACCACTCGATCGCCCGCGCCACCATTTGCTGATTCACCGCGTCGTTAACCTGGATGAAATCTCGTGGACTAAAGGTTAAGCGTAGCCCGTCTGAATGATACCAGGGCTCTTCCTCGGCCAGGGATTCCAGACTGTCGCTGTCCGGGGCGAGGAATAACGCCACCTGATGGGAATGCGAAAACTGTTCCAGTTTTTCCCGATCGTCTTTGCTGAGCGGGGCCAAATGGCGCAGCACCATCAGCGGCCCACCGTCGGCCAGAACCAGTTCCACGTGCCCTAACCGGTGCACGATACTTAATTCAGACAAGCACTGGCGTAAAGGATTCAGTAATGCTTCAAGCCGGGGCGCCAGGACGGGGCAATGATGAATATCCACCAGCGCTTTATCGCTCGCCTTACGAAAACCCATCTGTAAGGTTTGCGTGCGGGGCAGATAATTCAACCCCAGCCGCGCGCGACGCCGGTATCCCCATGCCCCGGCAGAAATAATTTCATCCACCTGACGAGGCTGTTCGCGCTCGCCCATCATCCGCCCAAGCGCCTTTGATTTTGCCTCTTGCTGCAGCGCCACGCTCGCGTGCTGCTGCTGGCAGCCGCCGCAAACCCCAAAATGCGGGCAACGCGGCTTCACCCTTTCCGGGCTGTCGTTTAAACGGCGCTTTACCTCAGCCTGAGCGTAGCTACGCTTATCTTCGGTAATGCGAACCTCAACCTGTTCGCCGGGCAGTGCCCCACGAATAAAGAGCGCTTTGCCTTTGTGGCGCGCGACGCCCTGACCGAATGGATCGAGGTCGGTGACGGTCACGGTAAGTAATTCACGATTCGTATCGCGTCGCTTTGCAGAGTAGAATTGCGCCATGATGTAAGTAGATGTGTTCTCAAATGTCACTGTTGCTTTTATTGTCCCATATCGGAACCCCATGACCAACTACAGCCTGCGCGCACGTATGATGATCCTGATTCTGGCCCCGACGCTGTTGGTCGGTTTGCTGCTCAGCATCTTTTTCGTTGTCCATCGTTACAATGACTTACAGCGTCAGTTGGAAGATGCCGGCGCCAGTATTATTGAGCCCCTGGCGGTCTCCAGCGAATACGGTATGAACTTCCACAGCCGGGAGTCGATTCGCCAGTTAGTCAGCGTGCTGCACCGCCGCCATTCGGATATCGTGCGGGGCATTTCAATTTACGATGACAGTAACAAGCTGTTCGTCACCTCTAATTTTCAGCATAACGCCGCTCGCCTGAAGCTGCCCGACGGGGAAAAGCCCCCGAAAGATCTCACCGTCACCCGCGCGGGCGACATTATGATCCTGCGAATGCCGATTATTTCCGAAAGATACTCACCGGATGAGTCCGCTGAAACCAACGTCAAACAAAGCAACAGCACCCTCGGCTACGTCGCCATGGAGCTGGATCTCAAATCCGTTCGCCTGCAGCAATACCGCGAAATCTTTATCTCCACTTTGATGATGCTGTTCTGTATCGGCATTGCGATGCTGTTTGCCTATCGCCTGATGCGAGACGTGACCGGGCCGATCCGCAATATGGTAAATACCGTGGACCGCATTCGCCGCGGGCAGCTCGACAGCCGCGTGGAAGGGTTTATGCTGGGCGAGCTGGATATGCTGAAAAACGGCATTAACTCGATGGCAATGTCGCTGACGGCGTATCACGAAGAGATGCAGCACAACGTCGACCAGGCCACATCCGATCTGCGTGAAACCCTTGAGCAGATGGAAATTCAGAACGTGGAGCTCGATCTTGCCAAAAAGCGGGCTCAGGAAGCCGCCCGTATAAAATCTGAGTTTCTGGCAAATATGTCCCACGAGCTGCGAACGCCGCTCAACGGCGTTATTGGCTTCACTCGTCTGGCCTTAAAAACCGACCTGACCCCGACCCAGCGCGATCACCTCTACACGATTGAACGCTCGGCCAATAACTTGCTCACCATCATTAATGACGTGCTGGACTTCTCCAAGCTCGAAGCGGGCAAGCTGCTGCTGGAATCCATTCCCTTCCCGCTGCGCAACACGCTGGATGAAGTGGTAACTCTGTTGGCACATTCCGCCCACGACAAAGGCCTTGAGCTGACGCTAAACATCAAAAATGACGTGCCGGATAATGTGATTGGCGACCCTCTGCGCCTGCAGCAGGTGGTCACCAATCTGGTGGGTAACGCGATTAAATTCACCGAAACCGGCAACATCGACCTGCTGGTGGAAAAAAGGGCGGAAGGGAACAACAAAGTTCAGATTGAAATGCAGATCCACGACACCGGCATCGGCATTCCTGAACAGGAACAATCGCGTCTCTTCCAGGCCTTCCGCCAGGCGGATGCCAGTATTTCCCGCCGCCACGGCGGCACCGGGCTGGGGCTGGTGATCACCCAGAAGCTGGTGAATGAAATGGGCGGTGATATCTCCTTCCACAGTAAACCGAATCGGGGCTCAACGTTCTGGTTCCACATCAGCCTGGATCTTAACCCGAACGCCGTAAACGACAGGCAAGTGCTGGACAAACTGGCAGGTAAACGCCTCGGCTACGTCGAGCCGAACGCGACCGCCGCGCAGAGCACCCTGAATTTGCTGCAAAATACGCCGCTGGACGTCGTGCACAGCCCGTCCCTCACCGGACTGCCCGATGAGCACTACGATATTCTGCTGTGTGGCATTCCCGTCACCTTTACAGAAACGCTCACGCTGGCAAACCCTAAGCTCGCCAAAGCGGTCACCATGGCAGATTGCCTGATTCTGGCCTTGCCCTGCCATACCCAGGTCGGTGCAGAAGAGCTTAAGCGCCAGGGCGTGGCGGGCTGCCTGTTAAAACCGATCACCTCTACGCGCCTGTTCCCGATGCTGCTTGAAAGCTGCCCGAAAGCTAATCTGGCTCTGCCGTTCGTTGAACATAGCGATAAGCTGCCGATGGCCGTCATGGCGGTGGACGATAACCCGGCCAACCTGAAGCTGATCGGCGCGTTACTCGAAGACAGGGTTCAGCAAGTTGTGCTGTGTGAAAGCGGCACGCAGGCGCTGGAGCGCGCCCGACAAATGAACATCGACATTATCCTGATGGACATTCAGATGCCGGAAATGGACGGCATCCGCGCCTGCGAGCTGATTCGCCAGTTGCCGCATCACCAGCAAACCCCGGTGATTGCTGTTACCGCCCACGCGCTGGCGGGGCAAAAAGAGAAACTCATGAGCGCCGGCATGAACGACTATCTCGCCAAGCCGATTGAAGAAGAAAAGCTGCATCGCCTGCTGATGCGCTACCATCCGGGCAATATCGGCCAGCTTCCCGTTCAGCAGGAAGACCCCGTCCCGCCGGCAATTAATATCAATAAGACGCTGGACTGGAACCTGGCGCTGCGGCAGGCCGCCAACAAAGCCGATCTCGCCCGGGAGATGCTTGACATGCTGCTGGCGTTTTTACCGGAAGTGAGAAATGTTCTCGAAGAACAGCTGGTGGGCGACAAGCCCGAAGGATTAATTGATATTGTGCATAAACTGCACGGAAGCTGCAGCTACAGCGGTGTCCCTCGGATGAAAAAACTCTGCCAGACGCTCGAGCACGAGCTGCGTCACGGCGTAGCACCAGAGGAGATGGAGCCTGAAATTCTGGAGCTACTGGACGAAATGGATAATGTCGCGCGGGAAGCGAAGAAGTATCAGATTTGAGCTTAAATCGGATGCGAAGAGGGATCCCGCACGCCCTCTTCGCTTTTACAAAAATGTTAGCCTTTAGTCATGCCGCGCCACATCACGTCAAAGCCGGCAGATTTGTATTCATCCCTGCGTGAAGGATCGCGTCCGGCAAATTCCATCGTGGTTTCGGCCAGGCCAAAGAAAATAGCGTCGGCAAATGCCGACTCAATGCCGGTCAGCGCCTCGTTGGTGATACATTCCTTCGACAGGTCACGCAGATCCGGGTAAGCAAGGTAAACCATTTCCAGCGTTTCGGACGTGATCTTGCCGGAAACCGCCAGCTGGCGCATCGCTTTACGCGCATTCATATTCACCAGCCCCCAGTCGATGTAATTCCCCCACACCGTCCTGGTACGCTCTTTGCTTGAGGCATGTCGATCGTAGGTCTTCATCAGCTCGTTGCCAAGATCTTGCTTATGATGAAGATAAACGGCGTTCAGCAACTCGTCTTTAGTCGGGAAATAACGGAACAATGTCCCTTCGGCAACGCCCGCCTTTCTGGCAATTAAAGAGGTCGCCGCCCCTAATCCCAGTTCCGCTATCGCATCGGTTGCCGCATCGAGTAATGCTAATCGTTTATCTTCACTTTTTGGACGAGCCACGGTTCCTCACAAGCCAGTTATCTGAGTGGATAGGATTTCAGCCATCGGGATCGCCGCGATCGCTGAATGTCATGTTCTTTATCATACCGTAAATTTTGTTGACGGTTGACCTTGCCTGCTTATAATGAGTGTTTACTCACTCAATAGCAATATAACCCGCACAGTTTCTACGAGAATTCTTTATGGCTGCCGCGCAATCTGGCAAGCGTTCGTTAACCCTAAAATTCATGGTCGTGATTATGTTATTAGGCCTTACTGCCACTAGTGCTGCGCTGTTCCCGATGACTGAATTTGGCAAACTGCCGCAGGGCAGCCGCCTTGAACGCATCCAGCAATCCCCCCAGTACCGCGACGGCAAGTTCCACAATCAGCAGGACACGCCAATGATGACCGACAAACGCGGTCGCATTGCGGCGCTGTGGGATTTCTTTTTCGCCCGGCCAGATACGGTAAAACCCGATCGTCCCCTGCCGCTGATCAAAACCGATCTGGCAAAGCTTGATAAACAGCAGGATCTGGTGGTGTGGCTGGGCCATTCCTCCTGGTTTATTCAGCTTGGCGGCAAACGCATTCTTATCGATCCGGTGTTCAGCCACTATGCCGCCCCGTTCGCCTTTCTGAACAAAGCGTTTGCGGGCGATTATCCGTGGCGAGCGGAAGATATGCCGGACATAGACACTTTGATCATCTCTCACGATCACTGGGATCACCTGGACTACCCCACGCTGCGGGCGCTTAAGCCAAAGATTAAGCAGGTAGTCACCCCGCTTGGCGTTGGCGCACATTTTGAAGCCTGGGGCTTCGATCCCGCGCTTATCCACGAACTGGACTGGCAGGAAAAAGTCGCCATTGACGATGAATTAACGATTCACGCCCTGCCGGCACGCCACTTCTCTGGCCGCGGGTTAACCGGCAACAAAACGCTGTGGGCAAGTTTTATGTTCGTCACGCCGCAGCGAAAAGTTTATTACAGCGGCGATTCCGGCTACGGCCCGCATTTCAAACAGATCGGTGAGCAATTTAGCGATATCGATCTCGCGATCATGGAAAACGGCCAGTATGACGAAGGCTGGAAATACATCCACATGATGCCAGAAGAAGCCGCTCAGGCGACGGAAGACCTGGGGGCGAAAACCATGGTGCCAGGGCACGCAGGCCGGTTTGCATTGGCGAACCACAGCTGGGACGAGCCTTTCCGCCGCATAGCCACCGCCAGCAAAGGCCGCAGCTATCAGCTGCTCACGCCGGAAATGGGACAAATACTGGAAGTCAGTCAACCGCGCCAGGCCTTCGATGCCTGGTGGGAATAGCGTTATCAATTATCGAACGAGCAAGATGTAGAAGGAGGTGATATGTCCATGCCTAAAGATTTTATGGAATCTCTGCTTGAGTGGGTCGATGGCAACATGCAGCGCCCGCTGCGTATTGAAGAAGTCGCCAGGCAGTCCGGCTACTCTAAGTGGTACCTGCAGCGGATGTTCTCAGACTGGGCGGGGAAAAGCCTCGGCGCCTACATTCGTGAACGTAAATTGCAGTTAGCGGCAGAAGATCTGAAAAATACCGAGGACAAAATCCTCGATATCTCAGTGCGCTACGGTTTTGATTCGCAGCAATCTTTTACCCGCACGTTCGGGAAACGGTTCAATACCTCTCCCGGCGCCTACCGTCGCGAGCACGAACCCCCGCTTAATTAAGGCCTTTTCTGGGTGGGTATGCGCCGCTTACCCACCCTGTTTTCACTTACTTCAGTAAAGTCGCCCACCGCTCAACCCACGGGCCGGAAACCACTTCAGGCTCCGGATGGTCGTTGGCGTCAATCGTTAAAACCTCAGCAATGCGGGTTGCGCCCTGCTCCTGCAATAAAGCGTCAAACTGCTTGCCGCCGCCGCAGAAGTGGTCGTAGTTGCTGTCACCCAGCGCAATCAAGCCGTAATGCAGTTCAGGCTGGTAACCCAACTGATCTTTGATGGCCTGAAAAAGCGGAACAATGCTGTCCGGCAGATCGCCCTGCCCCGTCGTGGACGTGACCACCAGCGCATAATGGTTGCGGTAATATTGCCACTCGGTCAGGTCGGGATCTTCAAACACCTTTGCCTGATGGCCGTGTTTTTTCAGAATAGTTTCGGCTTCTTCCGCCACTAACAGCGCATTGCCGTACATCGTGCCTACAAAAATACCCACTTCGGCCATCGGTAACTCCTTAAGAATTAGAGACAAGGCTTATCCTGGCAGCTCGCCGGATCATACTCACTATTTTCAACATCCGGTAGCTGACCACGCCAGCCAAATTGTGTCAGCATTTGCATCCAGGTCTCATCCAGCCCCGCTTTTAGCGTCAGCGGTTCCCCGGTAACAGGATGCTTTAAAGAGAGCTGGCTGGCATGCAGCATCAGGCGCTGGCAACCGAAATGCTCCGCCGCCCCACGATTCTGACGCAAATCGCCGTGTTTGGAATCGCCAATAATGGGATGCCGAAGATGCGCCAGATGCCGCCGAAGCTGGTGTTTACGGCCAGTCTTTGGCTCAAGCTCCACCAGGCTGTAGCGCGCGCTTGGATAGCGCCCCACCGCCACCGGCATTTCAACCGTTGCCAGCCCGCGATAATGCGTCACTGCGGGCTGTGGCCCTTTGTCCTGGTCGCTAAATTTATCGGCGATTTTATCCAGCTCTTCAACCAGCGGATAATCCAGCACGGCTTCGTCCTGCAGCCAGCCGCGCACCACGGCATGGTAGCGTTTCTGCATTTGATGCTGCTCAAATTGCTGTGACAGCAGACGACCTACTTCGCTGGACAGCCCCATCAGCAGCACGCCAGAGGTTGGTCTGTCGAGGCGATGAACGGTAAAAACGTGCTGGCCAATCTGGTCGCGGACGGTTTGCATCACCACGACTTTTTCGTGCCTGTCCAGCCAGCTGCGGTGAACCAGCCAGCCGGACGGTTTGTTCACGGCAACCAGCCATTCATCCTGGTAAATAATCTCCAGCATCAACCCTGTTCCGCGTCAAACAGTGCATCCAGCTCAAGCAGCACGGCAAGGAGAGGTTCACGCACGGCATGCGTCGCATCCAGCGCCATCTCATAATAAGGGGCGATAGCAAAGGCGTCAGGCAGAGGATGCTGGCTGTCCAGCAGCGCGTGCATACGAGGGATCAGGACCCATTGTAACCATTCGTGGGGCTGCAGCGTATCCATGCAGAAAGGCTGCGTGCTCTCGAATGCTGTGGGATCGGGAGGCAGGCCCTGCCAGAGGGAATGATCGCGCAGGATCTGCTCAATGGTGAGTAAATGATGGCGAACCAGCGTCTGGCGCTCCATGAAAACCTCATTCGTCAGTGGAAAAGAGCGGTACAGAATAACACTTCTTCGCTGCCCGTGAAAAAGGCATAAAAAAAGGGAGCACTGTTTACACAGTGCTCCCGGTTCGTTTCGCAGCTAATCCAGCTACTTTTTATGCTCCCTGCTCATCCATGACAACTTTGTCCTCTGGTCTCCTGACCAGCAATCCATCGCCAGGGCTTCCTGCTGCCATCATCCTGATGGGTGTCCAACATCATCCTGACGCGAAATCCTTAAGTCTTCCTGACCCACCGCACTCCTGTTACGGCTCTCATTCTCCGTCCTGGAGGTGTCCTTTAACTCTGCCTGAGTTATCCATGCTTCATCTGTGAAGCCTTCCTTGTTCGCCATCCCGGCGGGTTCCTTTTGTAAGAAGCGACATCATCCTAATGTCTCCTTCATTACGTCGACATCCTGTCGATGGATATAGAATCCCCTATTTGCCCGCATGTGACAAGGGATGCAGCGGTGCTGCGGGCAAAAACTTTCATTCGGAACTTTCCTAAAACAAAAATAACTCATTGTTTTATAAAGGTATCGACAAATGAGAGTCGCTTTCATCTGCCGTCAAATGTAGCGATCTCTCACATGGCTTGTAAGAGATCTCTCACAAGGCCTTGGGCAAAAAAGCTAGATCACCTGTGGCGTTAAGGCATTCAGAAAGTCAGGAAGAGAGGCGGAAAGCACGGTCCGCTGCGGGGTGCCGATTCTTTCAAGCACCACTTCACCTGTCAAGTTGCACAGTGAGACAACTTCCATTTCATCGTCAGTCGTCGCTAAAAATAGCGTCGGAGATAACTTCAAACGCTTCTGCGTCACCAGATGACCAATCAAATTTTCCTGCACGCGAACAAAGTCGTCCTCGCTCCACGCCTGCAGCAGCGTCAGCGCAGTATTCCCATGTTCGGCGGGCATATCGCCGGCAAATTGCGTGGTGTAAAACGCTTCAACGGCAGGTTGGAGGGAAATATCCAATGCTCGCTCTACGGCGCTTAAATCCGCTTCGGGTATAAACGGCTGGGGCTGCCAGCGCACGTCTCCCCCGGTGGTCGTTACAATGCACGGCGAAGGAATGCCGTACAGTGCTTCACTGGCAGGCCAGCCTCCCGTTTCCTCCTGCCACTGGTCGCAAAAACGGCGGGTAAACTCTTTAAGGGCAAAGGCGACTTCGTTCATTAATTTCTCACTCGCGTAGGCTGGGGTACAATAAAAGCCAATTGTACCTTTATCTCGGTGAAACATGTCCTACGAAAATCACCAGGCTCTAAGTGGCCTGACGCTGGGTAAGCCCACGGCTTATCAGGATCAATACCAGCCTTCGCTACTGCAGGCCGTACCGCGCAGCCTGAATCGCGACCCGCTTGGCCTCCACGCCGACAGCCTGCCATTCAGCGGCGGCGACATCTGGACGCTCTACGAACTCTCATGGCTGAACAGTAATGGCCTGCCTCAGGTCGCCGTGGGCCATGTGCAGTTAGACGCCAACAGCGTCAATCTTGTGGAGTCCAAAAGCTTTAAGCTCTACCTGAACAGCTTCAACCAGACCCGCTTCGCCGACTGGGAAACCGTCCAGGTAACGCTGAAGCGTGATTTAAGCGCCTGCGCCGAAGGCGACGTCAGCGTGGTGCTGTTCCGCCTGCATGAGCTGGAAGGCCAGGAAATCGCAGCGTTCAGCGGAGAATGCATCGATGAGCAGGACATCACCATCGACAGCTACGACTTCAATGCAGATTATCTGCAACAGGCCGCGGGGGATGAGATCGTGGAAGAGACGCTGGTTAGCCACCTGCTGAAGTCCAACTGCCTGATCACCCACCAGCCAGACTGGGGCTCCGTACAGATTCGCTATCGTGGTCCAAAAATCGATCGCGAAAAGCTGCTGCGCTATCTGGTTTCCTTCCGCCATCACAACGAGTTTCATGAGCAGTGCGTAGAGCGCATCTTTAATGACCTGCAGCGCTTCTGCCAGCCGCACTCGCTCAGCGTCTACGCACGCTACACGCGTCGGGGCGGGTTGGACATTAACCCGTGGCGGACGAATACCGATTTCCATCCTGCTTTTGGCCGCCTGACCCGCCAATAAGTGCGAAATAGCTCCCAGCGCCAAAAGTGAATGTGGTTTACGGGTTGTTAAAGTGAACAAGCCAGGGCTATTGTAATCTGTGAGAACGGCACTTTTCGTTCCGTAAGGAGTTCACTTGATTACACATATTAGCCCGCTTGGCTCAATGGATATGTTGTCGCAGCTGGAAGTCGATATGCTTAAACGCACCGCCAGCAGCGACCTTTATCAACTGTTTCGTAACTGCTCACTGGCGGTCCTTAATTCCGGTAGTCAAACCGACAGCAGCAAAGAGCTGCTTTCTCGCTACCAGAACTTTGACATCAATGTGTTACGCCGTGAACGTGGCGTAAAACTCGAACTGATTAACCCCCCGGAAGACGCCTTTGTTGACGGCCGAATCATCCGCGCGCTGCAGGCTAACCTGTTTGCAGTCCTGCGCGATATTCTGTTTGTTAACGGCCAGATTACCAACGCAGGCCGTTTTCAGCATTTGAACAAAGAAAACTCTATTCATATCACCAACGTGGTGTTTTCTATTTTACGAAATGCCCGCGCGCTGCACGTGGGTGAAGCCCCGAACCTGGTGGTTTGCTGGGGCGGGCACTCCATTAACGAAAACGAATACCTGTATGCCCGCCGTGTGGGCACTCAGCTCGGCCTACGCGAGCTGAATATCTGCACCGGCTGCGGGCCGGGGGCGATGGAAGCACCGATGAAAGGTGCTGCCGTCGGCCACGCCCAGCAGCGCTATAAAGAAGGGCGTTTTATCGGCCTGACGGAACCTTCGATTATCGCCGCCGAGCCGCCTAACCCGCTGGTCAACGAGCTGATCATCATGCCGGATATTGAAAAACGCCTTGAGGCGTTCGTGCGTATTGCCCACGGCATTATTATCTTCCCTGGCGGGGTCGGTACCGCAGAAGAGCTGCTCTACCTGCTTGGCATTCTGATGAATCCGCACAACCACGATCAGGTACTGCCGCTGATCCTCACCGGGCCGAAAGAGAGCGCGGATTACTTCCGTGTGCTGGATGAATTCATCGTTAGCACCCTGGGCGAGAAAGCACGACAGCATTATAAAATCATCATCGACGACGCAACTGAAGTCGCCCGCCTGATGAAAAAAGCGATGCCACAGGTGAAAGAGAACCGCCGTGAAACCGGTGATGCCTACGGCTTCAACTGGTCCATTCGCATCTCGCCGGATCTGCAGATGCCGTTTGAACCGACCCACGAAAACATGGCTAACCTGCAGCTCTACCCTGATCAGCCTGCGGAAAAGCTGGCCGCCTCGCTGCGGCGCGCCTTCTCAGGCATCGTTGCCGGCAACGTGAAGGAGCCAGGTATTCATGCCATCGAAAAATACGGCCCGTACAAACTGCACGGGGACCCGGACATGATGAAACGCATGGATGTTCTGCTGCAGGGCTTTGTCGCCCAGCACCGCATGAAGCTGCCCGGCAGCGCCTACATTCCCTGCTACGAAATAGTGCGTTAACCTTCCAGGGCGGCCAGCGGTCGCCCTTCTTTTTCCTCTTCCACGTTCATTATTTACAATGAAGATAACCATTTAAAACCGCGTCTAAAATGCTTCTGCAATATATTTGTTAAGCTCTCCCCCCTGATTTATATCGTGCTTTTAAATAAATAACGCTCTGGTTTTACATATTACTCTATATAATCTCATTCACATTAATGGCAATGGCCTAATAGCTCCCCCATTTCAATAATATAAAATCATCATCTGCCGCCCCCAAGAAATATCAAGTCTCATAGAGTTGTTGTCTTTCGTACTAAACCAATCATTTACAATGCTTACAACTATTTATCAAATATGCATTATCATAATGAAAACAAGCTCGCAGCACCTCGCCGCACATCTCTTTATTCAGAAGTATTAAAACAAACGATCGCACTATAATCGCACTATATTTAAAACATCATTGCAGCATGCGCAGTTTAATTAAGAGAGAAAAAACATTAATTAAGAGAAAAAAACACTGAGCAGCCTGTAAACCATGCTCAAATACGCTCCCAATCAAAACTTTGCAGTGGTGGCTTTTATGCCTGCTCGTGGCCTAACTCATAACTTGCTCTTAGCTGTTTTCATCGCTCTGCCCATGCACGCTTTTGCTGGCCCGGTGATCAATGTGGGTCCGTTAAATGAGTATATCTATTCCGGTAAAAATACCCTCGCCAAACGCATTTATAACTCCGGGGATGCCACGGCATTTGTACGCGTTGAGGTTAGTGAAATAGTTTATAACGAGCATAGCCCGGCAAAGGAAATTCCGCTTGATAATGCGGCCATTGTTAACGGGCAGGGCGCCGGGGTTATTTCGTCCCCGCCGCGGCTAATTATCCCTGCGGGCGGAATGCAAACCAACAGACTGGTCTATACCGGCGCCCGGAATAAAGAGTCTTATTATCGCGTGCGTTATATTCCCGTCGTGCCGAAAAACAGGGATGAATTTACGCTCAGCAAGGACGAAGTTGAAAAGTATCAGGATGCCATCAACGCCAGCGTCAGCGTACTCACCGGGTTTGGCACCATTGTGACCGTTCATCCCGATAGTGTTCGCTTCGATACGCAAATTACGGATAAAGGTAAAAAACTGCGTATCAGCAACAGGGGGAATGCCTCCGTGGTTATCAGCGACCTGAAATCCTGCGATGCAACACTTAAAGACTGTAGCCCCCCCGTCAATATTCAATTAAGGCCCGGCCGGAGCCTGGAGCGGGACATTGTGCCGCAAAAAATCTGGCACTACACGCTGAATGAAGGTAGTCAAAAAAAGGCGCTGAAATCAGGTTCGTAATTTGAAGTAACCCTGTTCTCTCTCTTATCAAAAGGAATGATATATGTACGCAAAAAAAATCACTTTACTCGGTGCCCTTCTGGCGACGGCATCGGCGGTTCACGCTGCCCCTCTGCAGGTTGATTTCAACGTAGAGGCGGCGATCCCTGCTACTGATTTCTTCGTCACGCCAGTTAACGGCTGGAATGCCCAGACGCAAAAAATGGCATGGAATGCGGCGACGGGCTCTCTGGATGGGTTTTCTCAGCAGCTGCAAATGAAAAATTCCGGCGGGAGCATCAAAGCCTATCTGTCCGGGCAGCCTGTGCTCAGCTCGGCCAGCGGTACGGATACCATCGATCTCCAGGTGGCCATTGCCGGCCAGACGTTGCCGGTTGACGCCGTGTCAGCGGTCACGCTGTACAACACGACCGAAGCCGCAGCAGAGAAAACGGCCACCCTGACGGTAAGCCAGAAAGCGGCTGGCTCTAAACCAACGGCCGGGACCTACATCGGGGCCGTGACCATGATGTTTGATACCGATACGCCTTAATTTTAGCGGCAGCAGTATTCATGGATTGTTCGGTTACCGAACAATCGTGCATTGAGGAGAAAAGAGAGAGGGATTTCTCTTTTCTTTCTTCGGAAAGAAAATTTCAGGCGTTTGATATTATGGGATTCTTGCGTCCATTAACAGGGTCGTTATTTCTGCTTTTCAGCAGTGTAAATGTTTTGGCTCAGCCTGCGACGCTTGCCAGCCAGGCAGCGGCTATGCCGGATGATTTTCAGGCGTATTTCTTCAATGCCCCGCTTTCAGCCCGCATCATGGTAGATAACCGGGTCCTGGGCGATGCCATGATCATCGTGACGGAGGATAACCGGGCCAGGATTATCCATTTTACTGATAACGGCGACAGTGAGTTTAGCGAGGCCGAACGCCAGCGCTGGTTAAAGGCGTTCACTGACTTTGTTCCGCTTGGGAAGTGCAGTGACCATGCCTGCCCGCCGGGGCTGCTGGCGGCGGATTACAGCCTGAGCGATGCCCGCCTCGTTTTACTCACGCAGCAACCGGGAAACGACGCGAATAAATACTGGTATACCTTACCCGAAGATGGGGATTCAGGCCTGCTGCTGAATAACCAGCTTAACCTCAGCGGCAGCGAGCAGCAGTCAAGCATGAGCTGGAACGGGGGCCTGGAGGCGGCGCTGGGGAGCTGGACATTAATGAGCCAGTTTCAGCATGACCAGACCCGCAGCAACAGCCTCGGCAGCACTTCCCGCCATGCCATAACCTCTCTCTACGTTCAGCGTGAATTTCAGCAACACTTTCTCCGTACCGGGCTATTTACGCCGGACAGCCAAGGCCTGATGCGCCAGCTTTATACGCCGGGAGGCGGTATCAGCACGCTGGCGGGCATGATGGCGGGCAGCGGCGATGCACTACTGAAGGGCGGGGATATTCCGGCGCTTTATCCCGTCTACGTCTCCGCCAACCGTGAAGGTGTGGCTGAAATTTACCGCGACGGTACCCTGATAAATTCTCAGCCTGTTGAACCCGGCCTGCAAATGTTAGACACCGTGCCGCTGCCGGCCGGTATCTATGAAGTTGAAATTCGCCTCATTGAAGACGGCCGTGAGAGCAGCAGGGTCACTGAAACGATCAATAAACCCACCCGCTGGCGAACGCCGGGCCAGCGCCTGCGCTATAACGTGTTCGCCGGGCAGCAGCAGACGCTGTGGAACAGTGACAAAAATGAAGATAACGGTGAATTTGCGGCCGGGGCCAGCGTCAATTACCTGCTGCATCCGCTGGCGACGGTCGGCGTGGCCGTGCAGAAGACGGGGGAAGAGCGTCAGGCCGGGGTTTCACTCGACTGGCAGGCGGCAAAGCCGGTGCAGCTGTACGGTAATATCTGGCGGAGCAATCTCACCGGTCACGGGTTTGATACCCAGGGAATATGGTCGCACGCAAAGGGTAACGTCGCCCTCAGCCACAGCCGGAGCTGGTATCGCCAGGAAGATGAACCCTACCGGTATACGGCTCGCCCTTCGCTGGAACACAGCAGCGTGCTGTCCACCACCTGGCGCCTGAACAGCGAGAACAGCCTCACCGCCCGTCTGACGCACAGAAGCCGTCACAGCGGTATCGGTGCCGACGTGGGCTTTAATACCCGCACCGTACTTGCCGGGAACGCCATTAACTGGCGGCTGGCCGCGTTTGATCGCCCCTACGGCAATGGCAGCACGTTACGCAACCGCGGCGTGAGTCTCTCCGCCAGCTTCGCGCTCGGCGGGCAGAAACGCAGCGGCAATATCAGCGTCGGCAGCCGAACGGATACCAGCGGCAGCCGGGATCTCTATACCTCCGCCTCGGTCAATCAGACCTGGGACAAAGGCCCCGTGAAGATGACGACGGCGACGCTGACGGCGGACCGCCACGGCGCAGGGTTCAGCACTTACAACCAGTTTGATACGCCGATGATGGCGGGCACTTTCTGGGGGCAGAGCTCAACGCTGGACGGCAGGCTGTCCGGCGGCCTCAATACCGGCAGCCTGCTGGCGTTGGGTGGCGGGCGGGTCACAATGTCGAAACAGGCGGCACATTATCAGGGCGGCGGCATGATAGTGGATGTCTCCTCCGACGATAAAAATGCCGAACTGGTGGCGCTTTATCCGGGCGGTGCCGTGCCGCTCAAGCCGGGCAGGAACTTCATTCCGGTCGATGCCTGGCAACCCGGCACGGTGCAGATTGACTTCCCCGGCACGGAAGCCCCGGCGCTGAAAGTCGAGCCTGAATACCTGAGCTACCAGCATATTCGCGGGGGCGTCAGTGCGTATTCCGTGAAAGTGATGAAAACGGTGACGGTGATGGGGCGCCTGGTGGACGGCAATGGCCACGCCCTGGGCGGTGCTCAGGTGGTGAATCATGCCGGCAGGACGGTCACCGAATCCGACGGGCTGTTCACCCTCGAAGTGCATGAAAACAACCCGGTGCTGGCGGTGGAATACCGCGCAATGAACCAGTGTGAAATACGCCTGAATCCCACCACGCAGAAAACGGCCGATGAGATTATTTTCCTCGGCAATCTGACCTGTGACGAATTACCGCTGGCGGGGAACGCAGGCTATGCGGCCAGCAAAGCAGCCAGGAATAAGGACATATAATGTTTACCCGACAGATGTATATTATCGACTTCATTAATAACGCCCTGTTTCGCAGAAGAAATACGGCAGCACTGTCCGCGCTGCTTTTATTGGCGATGATATCCACAGTCAACGCTGCAACGGTGGACGTCACTACGGAGTTTATCGCCGACCTGCAGCAGCCGCAGAAGAATGCGTTTGTGAATACTACCCCGGTCTCAGGATTTTGTTCTCAGTACTCTAAGTATTGTAATGTGGGAGAGTTCAGTATTTTGATTCCTGGGGTATCGGCGGAAAAGTATTTTGACTCTACGAGTGATAACCCACGCAATTATACATCAATAACACTTGATGGCACGGCAAGGAATATTGTTTTAAGAGATGGTAAAACAGGGAATCAAATTACTGGGGTATTTCGTCTGGCTTTTTTTGGTATGCAACACACGTCGTTAGATGGATATAACATATTTAATGCAATGAATGGCACGGGTATTTATCCTCAGGGCGGGTGCTCAGGGCGGATTGGCGTTGGTATTGGTTCTTCGAATAGTCAGTTCAGACATGGATGGGGAGTGCCAGAAAAAAAGCTGACCTGCTACAAGGAGCTTGGTAACTCTTTTCAAGGTTATGTTCGTGTTTCCGATTTTAGCTTTGGCTATACGTTAGAAACACTCAATCCATTAGGTGTTTATAGCGGTGACTACGAAGGTGAAGTGGTTTATACCGTTGGTGAAGGCGAAGATATTGACTTTAATGCCGAAACAACCTCTGACACTGAAATTAGAATAAAAATAAAGGCGACCGTACGCCATGCCTTCCAGGTGAAGTTTCCCTCCGACGCGGAATTTATCAAGGTCAGCCTGGCCCCGAAAGGCGGCTGGAGCCAGTGGGCAAACGGTGGGCGTGTCCCTGATTCCCTGAGTCAGGAGGTCCCCTTCACCCTGTCGTCCACGTCCGGCTTCACTGTCAATATGCGCTGTGAGTATGATTTGGAGGGGGCCTGTGCGTTACGCGAAACAACATCCCCCACCGGAGAAAAAATACCGCTGGAGGTTTCTCTGACCTTACCGGGTTATAAAACGGAAAACGGAAGAGAAGCCAGAAATCTGCTGTTGAATTCGTTACCGGCTGGCCATGTTATTTTACCTCCCGGCGAGTTTGTTGTTCATCGTCGCTCACAGGTTGATTTTAAAGTCCGGAAACCCGGCGTTGAAACGATGGTGAAATCCCCAGGTTCAACCTGGAAGGGAGTCGTGACGCTATTGTTTGATGCTCAGGCGGACTAGGGAACGGAGAACCGAACGTTCTGTCGAAGATGGGTTATTCGGCGTATTGCGCGATAGCGCTGCTGAAGGATCCGTCTTCCTTTTCACCCCCACAAACTTGATAAACAGATCTTCTCTGCCAACCGCCAGCGTTTGAAGCCATCCCTCAGCACCAATACTAAGCTGCCATTTAATCGATTGCGCTCACACTTAAAAGCACAAACATTGCGACCTGAAGCAAATACTCGTTGAAAAATGCTGTTTTAGGCACTTTCTTTGGCAAAAACCGAGTTATTTGGTCAGGTTTAATTTATTGCATCATCCACAAGTGCTAGGCTTCGCGACCATAAATGTCATGTTGATGTCTATGAACAGACTGTTATGCGGATTTGTTGCTTAACAAACGTAGATTATCGCATTTGGGATCGCGATCACTGATACAGTGATGACATAAATGTATCTTTCCGCCCGCCGATAGTTACGGGCCACAACTACTTCAAAAACGCGCCCGGCCAGAATTTAGTTTCAGCAGTTATGCCTCACACATCGCGTTAACTGCGAATTTTTAAACATTGCACGAAACTTTCCTTTGGAGATGTAGATGGAAACCACTCAAACCGGCAGTATTGTCTCTGCTGAGAAAAAAGGCGCATGGCGCAAGACCGACACCATGTGGATGCTGGGCCTGTACGGTACAGCTATCGGTGCAGGCGTCCTGTTCCTGCCAATCAACGCCGGCGTTGGTGGCCTGATCCCGCTGTTCATCATGGCGATTCTGGCTTTCCCAATGACGTTCTTCGCACACCGCGGTATGACCCGCTTCGTGCTGTCCGGTAAAAACCCGGGCGAAGATATCACCGAAGTTGTAGAAGAGCACTTTGGTGTTGGCGCAGGTAAGCTCATCACCCTGCTGTACTTCTTTGCTATCTACCCGATCCTGCTGGTTTACAGCGTGGCTATCACCAACACCGTGGACAGCTTCATCACCCACCAGTTGGGCATGACTGCACCGCCGCGCGCTATCCTTTCTTTGATTCTGATTGTCGGCATGATGACTATCGTGCGCTTCGGCGAGCAGATGATCGTCAAAGCGATGAGCATCCTGGTATTCCCATTTGTTGCGGCTCTGATGATTCTGGCGCTGTACCTGATTCCAAACTGGAGCGGTGCGGCGTTTGAAACCCTGTCCTTCAGCGCAACCCCGGCAACCGGCAGCGGCCTGTGGATGACCCTGTGGCTGGCAATTCCGGTCATGGTGTTCTCCTTCAACCACTCCCCTATCATCTCCTCCTTCGCCGTGGCTAAACGCGAAGAGTACGGCGATGGCGCTGAGAAAAAATGCTCCAGCATCCTGGCTCGTGCACACATCATGATGGTGCTGACCGTCATGTTCTTCGTGTTCAGCTGCGTGCTGAGCCTGAGCCCTGCTGACCTGGCCGCGGCAAAAGCGCAGAACATCTCTATCCTGTCTTACCTGGCTAACCACTTTAATGCACCGGTTATCGCCTGGATGGCGCCAATCATTGCGATGATTGCCATCACCAAATCCTTCCTCGGCCACTACCTGGGTGCACGTGAAGGCTTTAACGGCATGGTCATTAAGTCTCTGCGCGGCAAAGGTAAGAGTATTGAAATCGGTAAACTGAACAAAATTACCGCGCTGTTTATGCTGGTGACGACCTGGGCAGTGGCGACGCTGAACCCAAGCATCCTCGGGATGATTGAAACCCTGGGCGGCCCGGTTATCGCGATGATTCTGTTCCTGATGCCGATGTATGCTATTCAGAAAGTACCGGCGATGCGTAAGTACAGCGGCCATATCAGCAACGTCTTTGTTGTGATTATGGGCCTGATCGCTATCTCCGCTATCTTCTACTCGCTGTTCAGCTAAGCAAGCTAAAGAGTCGCCCGCCAGGGCGACTCTCTTCCCCCAAGTCACTTACGCAGGGAAATCTTATGATTAGCGTATTCGACATTTTCAAAATCGGTATTGGCCCCTCCAGCTCACATACCGTCGGCCCGATGAAGGCCGGTAAACAATTTTCCGATGACCTGATTGAGCAAGGGATCCTGCGCGATGTCACTCGTGTAGTTGTGGATGTCTATGGCTCTCTGTCCCTGACAGGTAAAGGCCACCATACCGATATAGCCATTATTATGGGCCTGGCGGGTAACCTGCCGGATACCGTCGATATCGACGCTATTCCGCACTTCATCCAGGATGTAAACACCCACGGGCGCCTGATGCTGGCCAACGGTCAGCATGAAGTTGAATTCCCGGTGGACTGCTGCATGAACTTCCATGCCGACAACCTGGCGCTCCACGAGAATGGTATGCGCATCACCGCTCTGGCTGGCGACAACGTGCTGTATTCTCAGACCTATTACTCTATCGGCGGTGGCTTCATCGTTAATGAAGCCCATTTTGGTGCGCAGAGTGAAAACCCGGTCAGCGTGCCCTATCCGTATCAGAATGCTGCAGACCTGCAAAAACACTGCCGTGAAACGGGCTTATCGCTTTCCGGCCTGATGATGCAGAACGAACGAGCCCTGCATAGCCAGGAAGAGATCGACGCCCACTTTGCGGCGGTCTGGGAAGTCATGAGCAGCGGAATTGAACGCGGTATCACTACAGAAGGCGTGCTGCCGGGTAAAATGCGCGTTCCGCGCCGTGCTGCAGCCCTGCGTCGTATGCTGGTGACCACCGATAAAAACAACTCTGACCCGATGGCAGTTGTGGACTGGATCAATATGTTCGCGCTGGCGGTGAACGAAGAAAACGCAGCCGGTGGCCGTGTGGTCACCGCGCCAACAAACGGGGCCTGCGGTATTGTTCCGGCTGTGTTGGCGTATTACGACAAGTTCATTCGTCAGGTGAACGCTAACTCCTGCGCCCGCTATTTCCTGGCCGCCGGTGCTATCGGTTCTCTGTATAAAATGAACGCATCTATCTCCGGCGCGGAAGTAGGTTGTCAGGGAGAAGTCGGCGTAGCCTGTTCAATGGCTGCGGCAGGCCTTACTGAGCTGCTGGGCGGTAGCCCTACTCAGGTGTGTATCGCTGCGGAAATCGGCATGGAGCATAATCTGGGGCTGACGTGTGACCCGGTTGCAGGCCAGGTTCAGGTTCCGTGCATCGAGCGTAACGCCATTGCGGCAGTTAAAGCCGTGAATGCTGCACGTATGGCTATGCGCCGCACCAGCGAGCCTCGCGTCTGTCTGGATAAGGTTATCGAGACAATGTATGAAACGGGCAAGGACATGAACGCCAAGTATCGCGAAACCTCTCGCGGTGGCCTGGCGCTGAAAATTGTCGCCTGTGACTAAAAATTAAGGCTCCCGGCTGGGAGCCTTTCAGACGACTGACCAACTTCCGGTGAAAAAGAAAGATCCGCCGACTGGTTAAAAAACAGGAAAATCACTTTATTGATTTTCGGCTGATAACCACAAAGAGGGAAAAACCACGTTTTTTTCCTCTTTGTCAGCAACCTTTAAGGCTCCCGCTTGGGAGCCTTTTTCTTAGAGCGCCGCTTTCAAACGCTTCACGGCTTCCACCAGTTGCTTATCCGTTGCCGTCGCGTAGGAGAAACGCAGCGTGCGTTTATCCGCATGATCGCTAAAGAAGAACTCTCCCGGCACGTACACCACGCCTTTCTCCAGCGTTTTTTGTAGCCAGGCCGTGGTATCAAAGTCGTAGCGGAAAGCGGCCCAAAGGAACATCCCACCCTGCGGCTGGTTAAAGGTAATGTGCTCACCAAGCTCTTCTTCCAGCAGACGCGACAGCGTCAGGCACTTCTGCTTATAAGCCTCACGAATCAGCTCAATCTGCGGCTCAAGACGCCCCAGTTTCAGGTAAGCCGCCGCCAGCGCCTGCGTAAACGAGTTAGCGTGTAAATCAGTCGCCTGCTTAATGATGGCGACCTTTTGCTTCATCCACTCCGGGAGAATAATCCAGCCGACACGCAGCCCCGGAGCCAGAATTTTCGAGAACGTTGAGGTATAGACCACGTGATCTTCATGCCCTAACTCTGTGGCGACCTGAATCAGGGTCTTCTCGCGGCGATCGGTAAAGCTAATCGCCCCGTACGGATCGTCTTCAATAATCACAAAATCATGTTCGGCAGCCAGTTTCACCAGCTTTTCACGACGCTCAGCGCTCAGCGTTGTGCCGCTTGGGTTACCAAAGGTTGGCACCAGATAAACGCCTTTCACTCGCGTAGTTTTCAGCAAAGCTTCCAGCTCATCGACAATCATGCCGTGCTCATCCCCACCTACGGATTCAACCTTCGCGGCGGTCAAACTGAGGATTTGCAGCGTGGCCAGGTAGGTCGGGCGTTCAACGACGAAAACGTCACCTTCGTCTGCCAGCGCACGAATCAGCAAATCCAACGCCTGCTGGGAACCAGAGGTGATGAGCAACTGGTCGCTGCGCGTAGTAATCCCGCGAGCCTTGCACAGCTCAACTAGCTGGTCACGCAGCTCGGAATTGCCTTCGGTCAGGCCATACTGAAAAGCGTCGTTAAAGTTCTCTTCCAGCACTTTACGGGTCGCCAGCTCCAGCCCTTGTCTGTCAAACAGCTCACTGGAAGGAATGCCGCCAGCCAGTGAAATCACGCCGGGCATTTTGCTGTGCTTAAGAAGTTCGCGGATGGCCGAGGGTTGCAGGTTTTGAATGCGTTGCGCGAGGTGTTTAGTATTACTCATATTGATGTTCTCTATTTTTTTATGCGTTAGAAATATACATAGCCCGCTAACAACTACGCAATGGCTTTCCACCCGGCCCCGATAAGGTTTTGCGAGAGGCATTCCTGAATGCTGCGATGAGAATAGCTCATCATGGCGGGAAGTGTTAGGGTAGGCCCATCAGAGTGACGAGTTAATTTCTTATGGCTATTCATTTACTTATCGTCGATGCCCTGAACCTGATTCGCCGCATACATGCGGTGCAGGGTTCGCCCTGTGTCGATACATGTCTGCATGCGCTGGACCAGCTTATTGGCCACAGTCAGCCTACTCATGCGGTGGCAGTGTTTGATGACGAAGAACGTCGCGAAGGCTGGCGGCATCAAGTTCTGCCCGACTACAAAGCGGGCCGTTCGCCAATGCCAGACGACCTGCATGCCGAAATGCCAGCTCTGCGGGATGCTTTTACCCGTCGTGGCGTTCAGTGCTGGCATTCAAAAGGCAACGAGGCGGATGATCTTGCGGCCACGCTGGCGGTGAAAGTCGCCTCCGGCGGCCATCGGGCAACCATTGTGTCCACCGACAAAGGCTATTGCCAGCTGCTGGCCCCAACGCTGCAAATTCGCGATTACTTCCAAAAACGCTGGCTGGATGCGCCCTTTATTGCTCAGGAATATGGCGTTCAGCCGGAACAACTGGGGGACTTCTGGGGGCTGGCGGGCATCAGCAGCAGCAAAATTCCCGGCGTGCCCGGTATTGGCCCTAAAAGCGCCACACAGCTCATTAACCAGTTTTCTGACCTGGAAACGCTCTATCAGCGGCTCGATGAAGTCCCGGAAAAATGGCGTAAGAAGCTGGAGCTGCACAGAGAAAGTGCGTTTATCAGCCGCCAGGTGGCAAGGCTTGAGACGGATTTACAGCTCGACGGGAACTTACAGCAGCTAAGGTTGCCTGGTGCATTGCCTTCTGCATAACGCAAAAGAAATCCCCTTGCCCGGATGAGCAAGGGGTTGGTCATTAACGTTCGTCGCGACGGCCACCCACGGCCGCCCACCAACGGCGGATGTGAACGGTCACTTCTTCACGATCGTGGTAAAGCTGGCGGGCTTTGATTTCCGCGTTAATCCCGTTGCTCTCGAGGATTTCGCGGATCTGCGCCAGGTTTTGCGACACCTCTTCGTAGCGCTTTTTCATCGGCAACTTGAGGTTAAAGATAGTCTCACGGCACCAGCCGTTTACCAGCCAGGTTGCCATTAAATGGGCTACTTTCGCCGGTTTTTCCACCATGTCGCAGACCATCCAGGAGATGTTGGTGCGGGTCGGGCGGTATTTGAAGCCATCTTCGCGCAGCCAGGTGACCTGTCCGGTGTCCATCAGGCTCTGCGCCATCGGGCCATTATCAACGGACGAAACCCACATATTGCGTTTTACCAACTGATAGGTCCAGCCGCCCGGGCAGGCACCCAAATCCACGGCGTACATGCCGTTGGCCAGACGCTCGTCCCATTCATCGGCGGGAATAAAGACGTGAAACGCCTCTTCCAGCTTCAGCGTGGAGCGGCTTGGAGCATCCGCTGGGAACTTGAGGCGCGGGATGCCCATATAGAACGGCGAATTGTTGGTGGTGTAGGAGTAACCTGTGTAACAGCAGCCAGGGGCGATGAAGAACACATGCACAACCGGACGCTTCGGCGTTTCGTAGTTGGTCAGCACTCCGGCTTCGCGCAGGCTGGCACGCAGCGGCACGGTAAACTTGCGACAGAACTTCATCAGCTCTTTGCTTTCGTTGGTGTCGGCCACTTCAACCCGCAGGTCGCCGCCCTTTTCCACCACGCCCTGCAGCATGCCGACAATAGGCGTGATGCGGTCTTCCGGCGGTAAATCCTTTAGCAGCTCGCCGGCAACAAACATCTGGCGGGCAAAAATCAGGTCGCTGAACGGCAGCTCGCGCGCCAGCTTTTCCGCCTCTTCCGGCTGATAGCATTCAAATATGACATAACCGCTGTGCTCTTTAACGCGGGCAAAGCCGTAGACACCGCGCTGACCCGCTTTGTCGGTTATCTCTGCCGCACACTCTTTCTCGAATCCCTGTCGGCAGTACAAAATCACTTTATTCATGGCTTACGCCCTTACGTTTCAGGCGCACAGCACCAATTAACATCAATATCCAACCGGCCAGGAAGCTGACGCCGCCCACCGGGGTAACAAACGCCCACAGCCGCAGGTGCGACAGGGCCAGGCAGTACAAACTGCCGCTAAATAATACGGTGCCTAACGCCATAAAGACGCTGCTCCAGTAGAACCAGATGCTGATGCGACGCTGCATTGCCACCGCAAGGCCAAAAATCGCGAGCGTGTGAAACGCCTGATACTCAAGCCCGGTCTGGATCCATCCCATCTCTGCAACACCCAGAGACTTGCTCAATACGTGCGCCCCAAAGGCGCCCAGGGCAACAAAAACAAAACCGCTGATGGCGGCAAAAATCAGCATGAATCGGCTGGTCATGGTGTAACCCTAAAGTAAGGCGTGGCCGCGCCACGCGAAGGTTGCTTATTGTTCGTAGCGAAAACGGAATTTTTCTTGCTCACTGGCCGCCTTTGCCAGGATCCACTGTCGAAACGCGGCTATTTTACCCAGTTCTGCCTGGCTGTCATGACAAACCAGATAAAAGGCGTTTTTACTTACCAGCACATCATTGAATGGGCATACCAGACGGCCCGCTTCGATTTCCGTTTGGGCCATGACGTTATTGGCCAGCGCAATCCCCTGCCCGTGAATCGCGGCCTGGAGTACCATTGCGCTGTGGCTGAAAATGGGCCCTTGCTGGACATTAATATGGCTCACGCCAAGCTGGCGGGTATAAGTCTGCCAGTCGCGGCGCGAAGCGTCATGCAATAAAGTGTGCCTGGCCAAATCTTCCGGCGTTTTAATCGGTTTGTCGCCGGTTAGTAGCATAGGCGAGCAAACCGGCAGCAAATACTCAGCATAAAGTTTTTCGACTCTTAGCCCCGGCCAGTTTCCCCGCCCATAGAATATCGCCACGTCCACGTCGTCAGACAGCTTGTCTTCCTGGCGGTCCACCGCCTGAATTCGCACGTCGATGCCCGGATAAGCTGAGTTAAAGCTTGTTAAGCGAGGCACCAGCCAGTGAATCGCAAAACTGGGCAATAAACTCACCGTCAGCGCGCCTTTTGCACTGCGCGCCTGCAGCTTGCGGGTGGCTTCCGTCAGCTGGGAAAAAATCTCTTTAATATCCTGATAATAACTCTGCCCCTCCTCCGTCAACAGCAACGATCGGTTACGGCGGCGGAACAGCTTCAGGCCAAGAAAATCCTCCAGGGACTTGATCTGGTGGCTTACCGCGGCCTGAGTAACGAACAGTTCCTCAGCCGCTTTAGTAAAACTCAAGTGACGAGCCGCAGCGTCAAAAACGCGCAGCGCATTCAGAGGGGGTAATCGCTTAGACATGGGGTTATTTGGCTTAAGTGTTAATAAGAGTTAACAAACAGATAGCGTTTGTTTACCTATTAGTTTTTTTTATCTGAGCCATTATAAATTGTCCGTTGAGGATGCACCAGCAAATACCTATAGTGGCGGCACTTCCTGAGTCGGAACGAAAAGTTGTCTGGAATGCGTGTTCTGGAGGGCTTTTGGCTTACGGTTGTGATGTTGTGTTGTTGTGTTTGCAATTGGTCTGACATTTCGGACCACGGTAGCTAAGCTACCCCTTTTCACTTCCTGTACATTTACCCTGTCTGTCCATAGTGATTAATGTAGCACCGCCGAATGCGGTGCTTTTTTTTGCCTGCAGTTTTACTTCTTCAGCTCAACCATCTCTTTCACGTCCGAACGGTTAATCTGCTGCATATTGCCGTTAGCATCTTTGTACTTGATCATCCCTGTTTCGTCATCGGTTTTTGGCTTACCTTCAGAGACAATCGCGCGTCCATCGTTGGTGTGCATGATGTAGTTCGGGCTGGAACAAGCTGCAAGTGCAAAGGTCATCATACAGGCAGAAACAATAGCGATAGATTTGTTCATTATTCTTCTCCTTGTGGATAGCGTTTAATGCTGTTTAAGTCTTTCCTACTAACATGCTTAAATATTAGTCCAACAATAATTAGCATAACCTGCTTCTCACATTCTGCCAGGAGAAACAGACAATTCCGAGAAAGACGGAAACCTTGTGCCAACGCCAGTTTTGCGCGACGATCTGTGCATTGAACTGAGGATCCCCATGACAGCATTTAACCCCGCTCATTTTCGCGCGCAATTCCCCGCGCTGGCAGATGCAGGCGTCTATCTCGACAGCGCGGCCACGGCGCTAAAACCCCAGGCCGTGATCGACGCTACCCAACAGTTTTACAGCCTGAGTGCCGGGAACGTTCACCGCAGCCAGTTTCCAGAAGCGCAGCGTCTGACGGCGCGCTACGAAGCGGCACGTGACCAGGTAGCACGTTTGATCAACGCCGAAAGCGGTAGATCCGTGGTCTGGACCCGGGGCACAACCGAAGCCATAAACCTGGTTGCGCAGTGCTATGCCCGCCCTCGCCTCAAAGACGGGGATGAAATCATTGTGAGTGAGGCAGAACATCACGCCAATTTTGTGCCGTGGCTGATGGTGGCTGAGCAAACCGGTGCGAAAGTGGTGAAACTGCCGCTGAATGACCAGGCTCTGCCCGATCTTAACCAGCTTCCTGCATTGCTGCATGGCCGCACTCGTATCCTGGCGCTTGGGCAAATGTCTAACGTCACCGGGGGCCGCCCCGATCTTGCAAAAGCTATCAAGCTTGCCCACAAAGCAGGCGCCGTCGTGATGGTTGATGGCGCGCAGGGCATTGTTCACTGCCCGCCGGACGTGCAGGCGCTGGATATCGACTTTTACGCCTTTTCCGCTCATAAACTGTATGGCCCGACCGGCATCGGCGCGCTCTATGGCAAAGCAGATCTCCTTGAGCAGATGTCGCCGTGGCTCGGCGGCGGGAAAATGATTACCCATGTCTCATTCGACGGGTTTAAGACTCAGCCAGTGCCCTACCGCTTTGAAGCCGGGACGCCAAACGTCGCGGGCGTCATTGGCCTTAGCGCTGTGCTGGAATGGCTTGAAACTGTCGATTTACAGCAGGCGGAAAACTGGAGCCGTAGCCTGGCCACGCTCGCGGAGTCCGAGCTGGCAAAACGCCCCGGTTTCCGTAGCTTCCGCAGTCAGGACTCCAGCCTGCTGGCGTTTGACTTTGCGGGCGTTCACCATAGCGATATGGTCACGCTGCTGGCCGAATCAGGCATTGCGCTGCGGGCGGGCCAGCACTGCGCGCAGCCCTTGATGGCCGCATTAGGCGTTAGCGGAACGCTGCGCGCCTCTTTCGCCCCTTACAACACACAGCAGGATGTGCACGAACTGCTCGACGCAGTCGGTCGCGCCCTCGATATTCTGGTGGACTGAATGCAGGCTAATCATCCCTTTGGCACAGAAATTAACGCAGATATGCTGCGTAGCACCTTCGAAGCGCAGCGGCAGTGGGAAGACAAATACCGCCAGCTGATTTTATTGGGTAAGAAGCTGCCGGCGCTGCCGGAGGCATTAAAAACCGAGAGTATTGAAATCAGCGGCTGCGAAAATCGCGTTTGGCTGGGCCACGAGCGCCTGCCGGACGGAACGCTGCACTTTTACGGTGACAGTGAAGGACGCATCGTTCGTGGCTTATTGGCGGTGCTGTTGACCGCGGTAGAGGGGAAAACCGCCCGGCAGCTATTGGAAAACGATCCGCTAAGTCTGTTTGACGATCTGGGGCTTCGCCATCAGCTAAGCGCTTCCCGCAGCAGCGGGCTTACGGCCCTTGCCGCGGCCGTTCAACAGGCCGCGCACGAGGATTAATCAGGCGGCGGTTCGTGCCGCCTTCGCCATCATCTTCTTCAGCACATGAGACACCGCCACAAAAGCAAAGCTGGCGGTTACCATGGTCGCCGCCCCAAAGCCCGAGGCACAGTCCATCCGTTTTGGACCTTCGGCGGTGCTTTTCATCGCGCAAACTGAGCCGTCAGCCTGCGGATACACCAGCGCTTCAGTTGAAAATACGCAGTCTACGCCAAGCTTCCCTTTACTGTTTTTCACCACGCCGAAATCACTTTTCAGGCGTTCACGCAGCTTCGCCGCCAGCGGATCCTGAATAGTTTTAGCCAGATCGCTAACCTGAATCTGTGTCGGATCGATTTGCCCACCGGCTCCCCCCGTGGTCACCAGCGGGATCTTATAGCGGCGGCAATACGCGATCAGCGCCGCTTTTGGCCGCACGCTGTCAATGGCGTCGATAACATAGCTGAATCCCTGGCTAAGCAGCTCAGCGGCGTTGTCAGCGGTAATAAAGTCATCCACCACCGTAACCCGACATTCAGGATTGATCTCCTTGATGCGTGCGGCCATGACTTCCGTTTTGGCCTGGCCTACGCTGTCTTTCAGGGCATGGATTTGGCGGTTGGTGTTGGTGACGCAAACGTCATCCATGTCGATTAGCGTAATGGCCCCAATCCCGGTTCGCGCCAGCGCCTCTGCCGCCCACGAGCCCACCCCGCCGATGCCAATCACGCAAACGTGCGCTTCTGCAAAAAGCTGAAGCGCCGCCTGGCCATACAGACGAGCGGTGCCGCCAAAGCGTTGCAGCCAGGCATCAGAGAGAACGACAGACATCGGGGAAATCCTCAGAAATAAAAAACGGGCTGATTATACAGCCCGTAGATAAAGGTGGAAACGCTGCAGCATTAACCGTTAAAAACGCTGCCCGTGCCAGGCGCCGCTTTCAGCACCCAGACGCGCCCGTAATGGTTGTACCAACCCGCGCGGTGCCCGGCATCCGGGCCAATGCCCTGATAGATATCGAAGTGCTGACCTTTGATCGCGCCCCCAACGTCGAGCGCCACCATCACGCGCAGCTCGTACTGGCCGGTGAACTTCCCGTTATTGTCCAGCAGTGGGACTTCGGTCAGCAGCGTGGTGCCAGCAGGAATGATGGAGCGGTCAGACGCCACGGAGGCACGTCCAATCAACGGTACCGCGCTCGCGCCTTTCACCGGCGCATAGCTTGCGGGTTTAAAGAAGACAAAAGAAGGATTCTGCTCAAGCAGCTCCCGCACTGCCGCTTCGCTATGGGTTTCTCCCCAGTGGCGAATCGCCTGCATCGACATATCTTCTTTCTTCACTTCGCCGCGGTCGATCAACACCTTGCCGATGCTGCGATAAGCGTGGCCGTTTTTACCGGCATAGCCGAAGAAGGTCAAAGGCTGACCATCGCCAAAATCAATGTAGCCGCTGCCCTGCACATCCATGATGAAGTTATCCATCAGAGAGTTGCTGTAGGCCAGCACATAGCTGTCGCTCAACCCACCGGCGTAGATTTCCGCGCGGGACGGTAGACGCCCACGTTTTGGCGGCATGCGGTAAATAGGGTACTGGAACTCGCCCTGGCGAGTATGACGAGCCTGAATCACCGGGGTGTAGTAGCCGGTAAACTGCACGTTGCCGTAGTTGTCAGCCCCTTCCATCTGCCAGGCATCAAGGCCGAACTGCTTCAGCTGGCGGGTATCGCCCCCGGCACGCAGCCACTGCTGCACGGCATTATAGATATCGCTGCCGTTATTATAGAGGCGGGGAGAAGCAGAACGAATCTGGTTAACCTGCTCGGCATAGTCGCCGCCGTTGATAGGCGCGCCAACCGCATCAGGCTGATTCACCAGTGAGAAAGGCTGGGAGAATTTCCCGTCTTTATATTGCTGACCGCGATCGGTCGGTTTTGATGAACAGGCGGCCAGCATCGCTAACATGGCCCCCGCCGCTGTGTACTTAATCCAACGTCCTTTCATTTACCTTTCGCCCTGCTCGTTGCCTCTGTATGCCTCGCCGAAGATAGCAAACGCGCCGCCAGAATTAAACGAGTTGCACACCCCTCACAGCAAAAACGTCTGTTTTATGGCCACTATGCGGGTTAATTCAACAACTAAGGGGAAATTCAGGTATTTACTCGAAAAAAGGGTTGCATCAAAAAGCGAGCGGAGTATAGTGCGCATCCACGGACGCGGGGTGGAGCAGCTTGGTAGCTCGTCGGGCTCATAACCCGAAGGTCGTCGGTTCAAATCCGGCCCCCGCAACCAATTAAAAGTCGCTGATTTAACAGCGCAATGATGAAAAATCATTAAAAAGAGTAGTATGACGGACGCGGGGTGGAGCAGCCTGGTAGCTCGTCGGGCTCATAACCCGAAGGTCGTCGGTTCAAATCCGGCCCCCGCAACCAACATTGAGAACACCCTTACGGGTGTTTTTTTGTTTCTGCCGTTTGTAAAAAAATAAGGCAGGTTTATCTCCCGCCTTTATCAGCCATTTTAGCCTCGTCTTGCCAGCCTTGAGCTATCCGAGAAGTACGCCTTAATCCCCGCCAGAATTGACTCCGCAACTTCCTGCTGGAATTTGGCCGTACGCAGCTTGCGCTCTTCTTCAGGGTTACTCAGGAACGCTGTCTCCACCAGAATAGATGGAATATCCGGCGCTTTTAGCACCGCAAACCCGGCCTGATCTACGCTGTTTTTATGCAGCTTGTTCACTTTCCCCAGCCGGTTAAGCACCTCTTTCCCGAACTTCAGGCTGTCGTTAATGGTCAGCGACTGCACCATGTCGAACATCGTGTGGTCGAGATAGCGATCCCCACTTTTGCCCACGCCGCCAATTAAATCCGAGGCGTTCTGCGTTTGCGCCAGGTATTTCGCCGCCGTACTGGTCGCCCCTTTAGTGGACAACGCAAAGACCGACGATCCGCGCGCGGCAGCGGTCGTAAATGCATCCGCATGAATAGAAACAAACAGGTCGGCTCGCTGTTTTTGCGCCTTGGCAACGCGCACTTTCAGCGGGATGAACACATCTTCATTACGCGTCATGTAGGCCTTCATATTGCCCTCTTTATCGAGCAGGGCCTTCAGCCTGCGCGCAATACTGAGCACAATATCTTTTTCGCGGGTCTTGTTTGGGCCTATCGCACCGGGGTCTTCGCCGCCGTGGCCTGGATCAAGCATGATGACAATCGGCCGGTCCCGCCCGGCTTTACCCGGCTTCGGCCCTTTTTCCGCCGGCATTTTCTTGTCTAACTGGCCGTTGTTGTAATCTTCCAGTAATGCCAGCAGCGGATCTTGTTCGCTATTCATGTTGGCGGGATAAAGATCCATCACCAGGCGCTCTTTGAATTCGGCGACCGGGGCCAGCGCAAACAAATGCGGGGTCACGTTTTGCTTCAATTCAAAAACCATGCGCACGGTCTTGGGATCAAACTGCCCCACGCGGGCGGATTTAATGAAGGGATCGTCGCCGCGAACCTGTCTGCCAATGCCTTTTAAAACTGAATTTAAATGCGCCCCCTCAATATCCACAACCACCCGCTCCGGGTTGCTGAGCGCAAACTGGCGGTACTTCAGCTGATGGTTAGATTCCAGCGTCACGCGGGTATAAGACGAGGCCGGCCAGACGCGCACGGCGATCACCTGGCTTGAGGCAGCAAAACCGACCTTGCTGACGCTCAACAACCACATGGCTCCGGCACCCTGAAGTAAACGGCGGCGACTCATTAACGAACTGGAATCTGGCATGGCTCCCCTGAGCGATAAAATCACTGAATAGACGAATTTATTTTTTGAGCCAAAAACTTTAGCGAAACACGCGGTTACTGTCATCTATAAAAGGGTAAACGTTCAGAAAAGGAGATAAAAAGTCAGGGAGGAGGAATTTTATCCTGGATGAAAATTGGCGCTTGCACCGAACGCCATAAAAGAATAAAAATACACAAATTACGAATAATCATGCAATGAGGGTGTGCCGTGGTAAAGGAACGCAGAACTGAACTGGTCCAGGGATTCCGCCATTCTGTTCCCTATATTAATGCCCACCGGGGAAAAACGTTTGTCATCATGCTCGGCGGCGAAGCCATTGAACATGAAAACTTTTCCAGCATCGTCAACGATATTGGCCTGCTTCACAGCCTGGGCATTCGCCTGGTCGTGGTGTACGGCGCACGTCCGCAGATTGACGAAAACCTGGCCGAACACCACCACGAGCCGGTTTACCATAAACACACCCGAGTCACCGACGCAAAAACCCTCGAACTGGTGAAACAGGCTGCAGGGCTGCTTCAGCTCGACATCACCGCGCGACTCTCCATGAGCCTGGGTAATACGCCGCTTCAGGGTGCCCATATCAACGTGGTCAGCGGTAACTTTATCATCGCACAGCCTCTGGGCGTGGATGACGGCGTGGACTACTGCCACAGCGGGCGCGTCCGCCGTATTGATGAAGAAGCCATTCACCGCCAGCTGGACAGCGGCGCGATTGTACTGATGGGGCCAGTCGCGGTTTCCGTGACGGGGGAAAGCTTTAACCTCACCTCCGAAGAAGTGGCCACCCAGCTTGCGGTTAAGCTGAAGGCAGAGAAAATGATTGGGTTCTGCTCCGCTCAGGGCGTGACCGACGACCTGGGGAACGTGATTTCTGAGCTGTTCCCGAACGAGGCTCAGCAGCGTATTGAAGCCCTGGAAAGCACCGGCGACTATCATTCCGGCACAGTGCGCTTCCTGCGCGGAGCGGTGAAGGCCTGCCGCAGCGGCGTGCGCCGCAGCCACCTGCTCAGCTATCAGGAAGATGGTGCCCTGCTGCAGGAACTGTTCTCCCGCGATGGGATCGGCACGCAAATTGTGATGGAAAGCGCCGAGCAGATCCGCCGCGCCACCATCAACGACATCGGCGGTATTCTTGAGCTGATCCGCCCGCTGGAACAGCAAGGGATCCTGGTGCGCCGCTCTCGTGAGCAGCTGGAAATGGAGATCGACAAGTTCACGATTATTCAACGGGATAACCTGACCATCGCCTGCGCTGCGCTTTATCCGTTCCCGGAAGAAAGCATCGGCGAAATGGCCTGCGTCGCGGTGCACCCTGACTACCGTAGTTCGTCCCGGGGCGAAGAGTTGCTGAACCGCATAGCCAACCAGGCGCGGCAGATGGGGCTGAGTAAATTGTTCGTGCTGACCACCCGCAGCATCCACTGGTTCCAGGAGCGGGGCTTCCTGCCGGTGGACGTTGAGCTGCTGCCGGCGAGCAAAAAAGAGATGTACAACTATCAGCGCAAATCAAAAGTGCTGATGGCCGACCTGACCTGAAAAAAGGGAAGGCATAAAGTGTGCCTTCCCTTGTCTTTTATTCTCCAGAGAAAATCGCCATAAGCCCGCTGCGGCGCTCCGTACGCGTGGCTATCGCTTTATTCAACACGCGTTCATCGGCATACAGCGACAGCTGCTTACGGGCGCGCGTGATCGCGGTGTACACCAGCTCACGCGTCACCACCGGCACAAACTGATTCGGCAATACCAACGCGGCGTGGTCAAATTCAGAACCCTGAGATTTATGCACGGTCATGGCGAAGGCCGTGTCGTGTGCAGGCAGGCGGCTGGGCTGAACGGATTTTACTGAACCATCCGGCATTGAAAACCACACGCGAAGCCCTTCCTCACGCTGCAAAGCAATACCTATATCGCCGTTAAACAAGCCAAGCGAGCTATCATTGCGGGCAATCATCATCGGACGCCCGTCGTACCAGCGGGACAGCGCCTGCGAAGGCCGCTGAATCAAACGCGCCTGTACCAGCGCCTGCTCAATACGCTCATTCAGGCCGCTGACGCCGAAAGGTCCTTCACGTAAGGCACACAGCAACTGATAACGGCCAAAGGCATCAATGATCTCCGCAGGCGCGGCTTTCTGACGCACCAGCTGCAAATACTCGCCGTAGCCGCTGACCACGTCGGCAATCATCGCCGTATAATCTTCCGGCTCCAGCAGCGGCTGCAGTGAGATGTCCGTAAACCCTTGTCCAAACGCAGCTTTCACCTGCCTGCTATCGCTGGCATTAACGGCAAAGGCCAGTTGACCGATGCCGGACTGACTGTCGAACCGATAGCTCTTACGCAGCAGGCAAAGCCCGTCACGCAGCGCGATCCCCCGGGTGCTCTCCCCTACGGGTACCTCACAGCCCGTGAGCCGTTTTAATTGCTCCGCACGCTCAGCCGAATACCCGTCGTTCACGTAATGGCAGATATCGCCCAGCACCGCCCCCGCCTCTACGGAAGCCAGTTGATCTCTGTCTCCGAGGAAGATGACGCGGGCCTGCTCCGGTAAAGCATCAATCAGCCGGGACATCATCGGCAGATCTACCATCGACGCCTCATCCACCACCAGCACATCCAGGTGCAGAGGATTCCCGGCATGGTGGCGTAACCGCTGGCTGTTTGGCTGCGCGCCTAAAAGCCGGTGCAGCGTCGAAGCCTCTTCAGGCAGGCGCTTTTTCTGCTCATCGCTGAGCGGCAGCTGGCGCAGCGCACTTCCCAACGATTCCGTCAGGCGTGCGGCCGCCTTGCCCGTAGGCGCCGCAAGCTGAATGCGCACGGGCTGGCCATCGGAAAGCTGAACCAGCGCGCCCAACAGCTTTGCCACCGTTGTGGTTTTACCTGTTCCCGGCCCGCCGGAAATAACTGAGATACGTCGGGTCAACGCCACCGCTGCGGCCACTTTCTGCCAGTCCGTCTGTGGGCTGTTACCAAACAGCGCGTCGAGGATTTCGCGAAGCCGAGTCTCATCCACCGCAACAGGCTGGTTATGTTCACCGAAGAAGGCCGCCACCCGATGCTCGTTGCTCCACATACGGTTGAGGTAAAGGCGGTTATCAATGAGTTTCAGCGGCGTGGGTTCGTCGCCCGAACTGACCGAATGGGAAGCCAGTAATGCGCTGTGCCAGCCCGAAGTAGGCTCCGCCTCGGCAAAAAGCTGAGCCACAAGTTCAGGATGTTTGCCAGCAAAGGCATATTCGGGCTTGATGCGCTCCAGCGGCAGGCAGACATGCCCCTCGCCTGATTCTCGGCTCAACAGCGCTGCGGCCAGCATAACGGCGGGCTGCTTATCGTTAGCCACCATCATGGCAAACTGTGAATCCAGCGGCCTGAGAGCTTTCAGCACCACCGCCTGGTTGAGTAGCTGAGACATACTCACTGTGGGATCTCCTCTGCTGCCCCGGCGAACAGCGCATCCATTGCTTCAACCAGTCTGACGTCCGGTCGCGTAGAAAAAATACCCTGCTCCGGCTTACCCTGCTCCACGCCTCGCAGGAACAAATAGATAACCCCACCAAAGTGCTGCTGGTAGTTATACCCGGCCATACGGTGGCGCAGGTAGCGATGCAGCGCCAGCGTGTAGAGCTGGTACTGCAAGTCGTAGCGGTGAGACTGCATCGCCTTCGCCATCGCCTCCTGGGTGTAGGCGCTGCTGTCTTCACCCAGCCAGTTAGATTTATAGTCCAGCAGGTAGTAACGCCCCTGCCAGCGGAACACCAGGTCGATAAACCCTTTCAGCATTCCCTTCACCTGACGGAAGTCCAAAGGCGGGCAGCCAGCAGACAGCGGGTCGTAATGACGAACCAGACCGTCTAACGCCGGCGCCTGTAGCTCATTGTCGATAGGTAAATAAAATTCCAGCTCCACCTGTCTCTCCTTCGCAGAAAGCAGGTTCAGGGCAACGCCGGTGTCATTGAGCGGCGCAGCAAGCACCTCTTCCAGCCAGCGGCTCACCACCGGCTCCCACTCGCCGCTAAACCCATTGGCAAGCAGGTGTTTTTCTGTCTCTTCAGGCTGTACTGGCTGTGTAAAATCAACCTCTTCGAAAAGGCTGTGTAAGAAAGTACCCGGTGAAGCCCCGCGCGGGAAAGTATGCGGCGTAAGTAACGGCTCACTTTGCTCCGGGGCTTCCCCAACGGCGTCAACGTCCAGGCGTGGCACTAAATCCAGAACCCGACTGTTGCCGTGCTGCTGCAGACCAGAATAACTGGTCACGCGCCAGTTATCGGTGATTCGACGCTTGAGCTGGCGGGCGGCAAGCTCGGGCAAAGCATCGGGCCGCGGCTGCCACGGAGTATCGTCCCCGGAAGAGAGCGTTTCAACGTCGATGGCTTCGCTTTTCAGACCATCAAGCGCCTGGCGCAGTCCCTCTGCATCGAGCGCTTCCCCTTTTTGCAGCAAATAGCCCAGCGCACTGAGGTGCAGGTCGCTGTTGCCTTTTTTGGCTCTCGAACCGCGGAACAACGGCGCAACGCCCAAGCTGCAGTGCCAGACGGAGCGGGTCAATGCCACATAGAGCAGACGCAAGTCTTCCGCCAGACGTTCTTCTTCGGCCAGCCCCAGGCTTTCCGCATCGTTGCTCAAATCCAGAAGTGAGGTAAAGGTGGTCCGGTCGTGATAAAGGCCGCTGCTCTGTGGGCGATAGTTGGCCACGAACGGCAGCCAGACCAACGGATACTCCAGCCCTTTGGATTTGTGGATGGTCACCACCTGGACCAAATGTTTATCACTTTCGAGCCTCAACTGCTGACTGGAAGCGTTGCTGTCCGGCTCGGCAATCCTCTGCGCCAGCCAGCGCACCAGCGCATGCTCGCTCTCCATTTCTGCCGAGGCTTCCTGTAACAGTTCGCTGATGTGCAAAATATCGGTCAGCCTGCGCTCTCCCCCCGGCGTGGCCAGCAGGTTTTCAGCTATATTTCTCGCCCCGATTAAGGCTCTTAACATGGGCATCACGCCCCGCTTAAGCCACTGCTCGCGGTAGCCAAAGAATTCGTCAACCAGATTATCCCAGGCCAGTTCGTCGTTGTTCAGAGACTCGATAGCATGGGCATCCAGCCCGAACATGGCTGTCGCAATGGCGCTGCGCATGGCCGTCTCAATTTCAGGCGTCAGTACGGCCTGTAGCACCCACAGCAGCTCACGTGCCTCAACGGTAGCAAACACCGAATCGCGGTTAGAGAGATACACCGAAGGAATATTTAGCGCGCCCAGCGCATCACGTACGATGGCCGCTTCTCCGCGGCTACGAACCAGAATCGTCATATCCGATGCCCTGAGCGGCCGGGCGTCATCCCCCTGCCAAAGCAGCGCATCCCCCCGTTGCCCGGCGGTGAGCCAGTCTCGAATTTGCCGTGCACACTGCGATGCCATCGCTTGTTGGTAATCACTTACACCGACGCCATCCCCCGGCTGGAGCCACATTTTCACCGCCGACTGGCTTTCACCCTGGACCGTGAACCGTAGCCCACCGTTGCGGGGCGCTGATTTAACCGGCAGGAACGGGATCTGGCGGAATAAGAACGGATTCTCAACCTGCTGGAACAGCGTGTTTACGCCGTGGATCATCGAGGGTGACGAGCGCCAGTTAGTGTCCAGTGTGTAGTGGGCACTAACTTCCTGACGCGCCTTCATGTAGGTAAAAATATCGGCGCCGCGGAAAGCGTAAATAGCCTGCTTAGGGTCACCAATCAGCAACAGCGCGGTGCCCTGCTGCTTGATATACAGGCGGCGGAAGATACGGTACTGCTGCGGGTCGGTATCCTGGAACTCATCGATCATCGCCACCGGGAAACGGCTGCGGATCGCCGTCGCTAAAGCGTCGCCGCCGGGCTGATGCAGAGATTCATCGAGCCGACTCAGCATATCGTCAAAGCCCAGTTCGCCGCGGCGGCGCTTCTCCTGTTGAACAATATAGCGAATTTCCGCCATGGCTCTGGCAATCACCAGGTCACGCAGCGTTAGCGGCTCTGCAAGCAATGCGTCGATGGCGGTGAACAGGCTGTGCCGGGGCACTTCGCCTTTTTTGGTTTTCTCTTCAAGCGTGCTTTGCGCAAACTTCGCCAGCGCCTCAGGGAGCTGATAACTGGTGGTTTCCAGCTGCGCCCACTGGCCAACAATTTCCAGCCAGTTTGGCAAATGTTTACTGCTGTAGCTGCGTTTATCCACGCCAGAATCGCTAATCAGGCTTGCCAGCTCACCCGCGGCTGCTCTCCATTGAGCTTTGACCCCGTCGATAGCGGCGATTATTTTTTCATGGCGAGCCAGCAGCGTTTCATCATCCGCCGGGGGCTGTTTCAACTGGGGCTGTTCACCCTGAAGCCAGCTATTGATATCCCTTAAAAGCGCTTCCGGCCCCGACCACTCCTCACTCATCGCCTGCGCCACAGGTTTTGGCAGCGGGTAGCAGTGACGCCGCCAGAAATCAGCACAGGCGTGACGGCGCAGCAAGGATTCATCCTCGAGTAGCTGCTGCTCGAACAGCATCCCGGACTCAAAAGCGTTGAGGCTGAGCATCCGCTGGCAAAAGCCGTGGATCGTGAAGATAGCGGCCTCATCCATCTGCTGTTCGGCTAACAGCAGGGTGCGGGCAGCGAGCTGCTTGTTGGTAATCTGGGCAAGTAAGTTTTGTATCAGTGGATTTTTGGTGCGGTTACGAATACAGGCAATGCGCAATTCGTGGATATTCGCCCGAATACGGCCACGCAGTTCTTCGGTGGCCGCTTCGGTGAAAGTCACCACCAGCAGTTCTTCAACCCCCAGCGGACGGGGGAAAGCATTCTCTCCCCCTAAGCCCAGCAGCAGCCGCAAATAAAGTGCGGCAATGGTAAAGGTCTTACCGGTCCCCGCGGAAGCTTCTATCAACCGTTCGCCGAACAGCGGCAAACTTAAAGGATCAAGGGGCTGCGCAGTTACATCGGTCATTATTTCTCGCTTACTAGTGGTAACGCCTGCTGCAGACTGCGTGCCCCCTCCCAGGTTTTCCACCCTTTTGGAGCTGCATACTCTGCTTTGCCGTTATGGCTGCCGGAAATCTGTGACAACACCGCCATTCCCTGGGGAGCTATCACCGCCTGATGGAAGAAATCAGCCAGCTTCTGCGGCGTTAATTTCTTAATTTCGGCTATCACTTTATCACGGGAATCAAACGCCATGTTTCGGCGGTCGAAATCTTTGCTAAGCTGCGCCGCTTCTTCCGCAAGCGTTTGAGGCGCCTGCTGCATCTGGGCAATCATCCCCTGCTGGATTTGGGCAAACTCGGCGTCGCTCATGCCGCGCAGCTTTTTCTCGATAACCGGATAAAACGCTTTAAACCGCTCATACAGGTAAGCTGGCTGCTTATCGCTGCTCTGAAGCAGGAACCCCACTCCCCACTGGCGACCAATGGACATAGGGAAAGCAAACACCGCATAGCCAAGCTGCTCTTGTGTACGCAATTGATTATAGAACCAGGGCTGAATGATTTGCCCCAGCATTGAGCCATAGGCCGTGCTGGTGGCTTCGTTATAGCCTTTGGGTACATAAACCGCCGCCAGCGCCGAGTCGGTGCTGCTTCCGGCTTTTTCAAACATCGCCAGATGCTGCTTATTAATCAGCACATCGTCATTCCGGCACCATTCTCCCCCCTTTGGAGCCAGCTGGGCTTTGACGTTTTCCGCCAGCTGTTTGGTCTGCTCTGGAGACATGTTGCCAATGACCATAAACTCAGGCCGGGAATTGGTTTTCAACCGCTCACGATAATCCAGCACGTCCTTAAGCGTCAGCTCCGGCAGCAACGCCCGACGGGTACTACGCTCAAAATAAGGCACCTGCGAAACCATCTGCACCGGCGCAATCGCCTGCTCAAAGGCTTTGCCTTTGTCCGCCGAATCCATCATCTGGGCATACCAGGACTTGGCCTGATCCAGCTGTTCCTGCGTTGGGGTATAGCTGAAATAGCCCTTCAGCAGCGCTTCAAACAGCTGCGGCAGGCGCTGCGTATAGCCGTTGGCGTTAATCATCAGCCCGCTATTGGCGTTAGATGAGAAACTGATGCCGCCAACCGATGCCTGATTGCTGAGTTCATCCAGCGCAATGCCCGCAAGGTAATCATTGATAGCAAACAGCACCTGATTCTTCGCGCTGTTCATCACCTGTGGATTACGCAGCACAAGCGTCACGTCCGCTTTTGGCTCGTTGCCAAAATAGCGGCTCGGCATATACACCACCCGCAGATCCGGCTCGTGGATCAGCAGCTCAGGATGGTCGTACTGCTTCTGTGGCTTATAAAGCGTGAAGTCATCGGGAATGTAAGGATTCAGTTGAGGCAGCTCAAGCTTGATAGCATCTGCCTTCTGCTGCCAGTCGGCATAGGTCTGCGCAGGAATTTTGTCAACTTCGTAAGGCGCATCAACGAAATAAGCCGTTTTATTGTGTGGCTCCTGCGGGCTGACATACCACACGCGGGCATTTTGCGGCGTCATCATATCCAGACGCGCTTTAATCGCGTCAGGATCGTACTGGTCAGCGATATTTGCGGAATCTAACGTATGGGTGACCGGGACGCGCAGCATGGTATCCGCCAGCCATTCGATATAGTCCATATCACGGGTGATGGACGGGTAACGGAAGTCGAGATCCAGCACGTGTGCAAGCTCGTCAAAGTAACGTTTATCGATACCTTTGGCGCGCAACTGATCGAGATAGCTGAATATCGCCGCAACCACCTGGTCACGATTGGCCAGGCCTTTATCCGTCAGGGAGACGGAGATGGCGAAAACACCGCTGTTACCGGCCACCATCGGGTCAGAATCCGCGCGAATGCTCTCCGCAAGCCCCTGCTTTTGCAGCCAATCCGACAGCGTATCGTGGCTACGGTTGCCGATCAGGTACCCAATCAGCTCATCGGTTTTGCTGCGGAATTTATCGCTATTGTTATCAATGCGAAACTCAACGCGAACCACCTTGCGCGGCATGACCGGCACATAGTGGATGAAGATCCCTTTTTGCGCGTCAGTCACCACCGGTACATCGATAACCGGCTTTTCGATATTTTTGTCAGGAACGCGGCCGTAAGTTTCAGCGGCAATCTTCGCCAGTTCAGGCAAAGGCTTGTTGCTGTAGATAACGGCTTTCATCAGGTTTGCCGAGTAGTACTTATTTCTGAATGCCACCAGCGCGTCGAGCAACTTGCTGCCGGGTTTGTCACGCAGGGTTTCAAGGTTGCCGCCGGAGAAACGCGCCGCCGGGTGTAAAGGGTTGATGGTTTCGGCGCTAACCTGTGCCATGCGCATCCCGTCACGCGCACGGGCCATCGTCAACTCGGCGTTTACCGCGTTACGTTCACGCTCGGCATATTGTGCCGCGAGGTTAGGTTCAGCAATGGCGTCGGCCAGGCGGTCTACGGCACCGTCGAGCGCATCGTTTTCTACTTCGAGATAAAATGCGGTTCGATAGGTGGCGGTACTGGCATTGTGGCTGCCGCCATGTTTTTTGAGGAATTCAGACAGGCTATCCGGGTCCGGATATTTTTTGGACCCCATCAGCGTCATATGTTCCAGAAAATGGGCAAGCCCGAGGTGAGCATCTGGATCTTCCAGTGAGCCAACCGGCACCACCAGCGCTGACAGCGACTTCACCGCCTGCGGATCGGAAACCAGCAGCACGGTCATACCGTTATCTAAACGAATAGCCTGATACTGACGAGGATCTTTTTCACTTTTACGGATGGTGTCCTGAATCGGTTGCCATCCGTTATCTGCCTGACTGCAGGGTGCCCAAAGAGCAACGAACAAGAAAAGCGCGGTAAACCAGGTGCTGCATTTAGGCATTCACAAACCTCGTCTTCACTAACTTACTCATCATTAACAACTTTTCGAAGCTATCCGTCGAACGCCGTTGTTATACTTCGCCAGCCCTGAGCAAGAAATCGCATCATAATTGAACTCACCGGGCTGTGCAATTTTTATACAATCCTTGTTCAGGATTGGTTGAATCTGAACAGAGGCAGCAGGTAGCGCTCGGCCTCTGCGATAATCGCTTCGTAATACTCGGCATCAAGGGTACGGTACAAACGTTGCAGCCAAATATCAGCCCCTTCCCCTTCCACCATATGGTTTCCTTCCCAGGCAGCAAGCAGCTTAGTCCGGGCTTTCTGCTGCGTCTCCTCATCCCATAAAATGGCATCATTTTGTGGGTCATAACAGGTTTTTATCCACGCGCCACCGCTGTTATGCAGCAGCAGCAATGGCTGACGGAGACCTTCTTTATAACCCTCAATCAGTTGCAACAACCAGGCTTTAGCTTCGTCCTGTGCCATATGAGGGAAACGCCACTGTGAATCTTTGCGCCCGAACATTCGGCTTTCGCCCGAATAGCCGCTGGCACAGTAAACCAAATGTTCAATCCACAGCTGCATGCCATGAGCCACATTCAGCACCGAAGGGCGCCAGCGCAGCAAACCATCAGCCTGTACGTCCGACAGCCAGCCCGTCACTCTGGTTCCGTCTATGTGAAGATCCACTTCACAGCTTTCCCCTTTTTGCCGTTCGGCCAGCACTTTTTCAGCCAGCGTTTGCATTTCATTCCGCTGGTTTTCCCACAAGATTTCACCGAAGGCCCCGTAAGGTAAAACGCCAGCTGCCCGGTAACGCACAAACAGCTGGTGCGGATCATCTTGCTGAACCAGAGCATTAAGCAGGTGCTGGTTTAACTGAAAACGATCGAGTACATCGAGGGTAAAAGGCTCTTCATCCGGCAATTCGGTATCTTCCAGGCGGAAGTTAATGCCGAGACGCATTTGGAAAAATGCCCGCACCGGGTGCCGCCAAAAGCGCTGGAGCTGCTCAAGGGAGATGTCGCCCCAGGGATCCGCAATCAAAGGCTGAATAAAGTGGGCATGCGCTACGCCGCTGCCGCTTGCCGCTGGCAGCCACTCCTGAGCAAAGCTTTGCCCATCGCCTCCGGCAAGGTAGTTGGTGCTGTCAAAAGGTGTTCGGGCATGAAGCGTGACCAGATGCTTTCTCACATGCTCACTGCTGTCATCTGCATTACATTCAGCATCTCCGGGGAGGTAGTGACTGCGAGCGATGTAATCCAGCAGTTCTTCCACCAGCACCGACGGGTAACGCCTGCTGTTGTCCTGAATCGAACGGCCGATATAGCTGATGTACAGCCGCTGCTGGGCCGAAATAAGCGCTTCCAGGAACAGATAGCGGTCATCGTCTCGGCGGCTGCGGTCCCCGCGCTGCGGGTGCTGGCTCATCAGGTCAAAGCCCAATGGCGCAAGCGCTCGCGGATAGACACCGTCATTCATGCCCAGCAAACAAACGACCTTAAAGGGAATGGCGCGCATTGGCATCAGGGTACAGAAGTTTACCGGCCCGGCGAGGAAGCGCTGGCTGATGCGCTCCTGGTCAAGACGCTGGGCCAGTTCATCACGCAGCAAGGTTAATGACACGGGCTGCTGGTAGGCTGCATCAGTGCCTTTTTCAATCATCTCCTGCCACTGCTGCTCAATCAGCGCCAGTGCGGCTTCTGTTTCACCATCAGGCAGGAAGAAGCTGTTCAGCATGTCCCTGCATAGCGGTAGCCATTCGTCTAAAGGGCGCTCCTGAGTTAACAGCTGACGCCAGCGGTTCAGCTGCATCAGCAACTCCGCAAGCTGCCCCACCAGTTCGGCAATCAGGCCGCTGGACTCATCATAGGGCAGCACAGAATCCCAGACCCCAGCCTGGCTTTCCATCGCATAGCCAAGCAGCATCCGGGTCAGGCCAAACCGCCACGTATGCTGCCCGGTCGCAGGCAGTTCCAGTTCTCGAACGTTGTCATCATCAATGCCCCAACGTACACCTGATTCATTCACCCATTTACGCAGATAGCGCAGCCCTTCTTCATCAATAGAGAAACGCGCCGCCAGGGCAGGCACTTCCAACAATGAAAGCACATCTTCTGCTGCGAAACGGCTTTCCGGCAAGCCAAGCAGTAAAATGAACGCCTGCAGGGCCGGGTGAGCCTGGCGCGCCCGACGGTCAGAAATGGCAAACGGCAGCCAACGCTCATCCTTCGCGCTACCAAATACCGCCTGGATAAACGGACTGTAGCTATCAATATCCGCAACCATCACGATGATATCGCGCGGGGTAAGTTCTGGATCGGCCTCCAGCATCGCCAGCAGTTGATCGTGCAGCACTTCAACTTCTCGCTGCGGGCTATGGCACTCATGGAATGTCAAAGAACGATCGTTAAGATCCAGCAGCCGTTTACCGTCACTGTGTTCATACTCCTCAGCCGTCAGCCCCAGCACCTGCGAATCTTTCAGCTCCAACAGGTCACTTTGCAGGCCGCGGAGAAGGTTATCGGGTTCTAAATCGACAAAAACATCGATCTCTTCAAAACGCTCCAGTTCGGAAAGCAAAAACGCGTAGTCGCGCCCTAATTTCCCCCAAGAGGCCAGCAAGGAATTCCCCACATCCTGCTCACCAAGCTCATTGAACAACGAAGAGGCATTGTCGTTGTCCTTAAACAAGGTCTGCTCTTGTTCTGTCTGATGCCGACGACGACGACGGCTGACAAGACGAGCAAGGAACGCGGGATCTTTAATATCCCCCCAGTAGTAGCGGCAGGGGTTGGTAAATAGCACATGGACGTCGATATGCTTACCCAGCGCCTGCAGAGCCTGGAGGTACACCGGTGGCAGAGCGGAAATCCCACAAATAAAGACGCGAGATGGGAGCCCCGTCGGGCAAACCTCGCTTTTCTCAAGAGCGCTAATAAAGCGCTGGTAGAGATTGGCTCGATGCCATTCTGGCTGCCCCAGCTCAGCGGTGTAGCGCACCAGTTCCGCCCAGAGCGGAGCCTGCCAGAGCTGAGACTCTCCCACGCCTTCGACAAGCTCGCCCTTCTCCCAGCGGCTTAGCCAGCCGGGACGATAGACAAGATACTGGTCATAAAGGTCGGCAATCCGGGAAGAAAGCTGAAACAGCTTACGGCTGCTGTCGTCTACCTGCAGATAGTGGCCAAGCATCTTGAACTCTGGCTTGTGGAGCATATTGGGGATAAGCGTCATCAGCTTCCAGCTCATGCTCTGCTTGTTGAAAGCGCTCACTTCCGGGATATCGGGCAATACCTTCACGAACATGTCCCAGATAAAGCTGGCGGGCAGCGGAAACTCGATGTTCGCCGCAATACCAAACTTCTGTGCCAGCGTCATTTGGAGCCACTGCGCCATCCCGGTGCTTTGCACCAGCACCACTTCCGGCTCAAAAGGATCCGGCAATGGCTGGTGCTCCACAATGAACTCCATAATGGCTTCCAGCACATCAAGGCGGTTGGAATGGTAGACACGCAACATGAAATCGCTACTCCTGACGTTGTTCTGACCGTGGGCAATCGAGCCTCAAAAGCTGCGCTATCCGGCCCTCTGGACTTGTTACAGTAACGTCGATGCTGACACATCCCAAAGACGATGTCTGCTGTTGATGCACATTCCATGCATCTGAAAGTGGAGGAACTTCTGGCTCGGTCTGCTCACGCGCGACTCGCCACAGCTGCCTTAGCTGCCATTGGCTGGTGAAACCCTGCTGCAATACACCGTGGTACCCCAGCAATGCGGTCATCACTATCGCAAACAGCGCCAGGGCACATAGCACCTCCGGGAGGCTGAAGCCACGCTGCCGGGAAACTATCGAGGCAGTTTGCATAAGTCATCGTCCAGTAAAGGGCAAAAATCCAGCCAGCCCTGCGCGGAGGCCACTAATTTATTCCCCTGAAGTCCCCCCCAGCGCCACAATGTGAACGGTAGCGTGGGCCCGGCAACAGAACCGGAAGCAGCCAGTAAGGCCTCACCTTTATCGGTTAGATGCAGGCAGGCGTGCCACTGATTACGCGACTCAAACTGACATTGCCAGGTTCTCTGGGGTTGCCAGCTTTGTTTTTCCCCCCATGCCAGCGCAGATCTTGCAGCCGTCTGATTTTTAATAAACTGAATTTCGGCGGCAACCTCAAAGCGCTGGGCGCTAAGTTGCCGGGAAAGCCCACTCAGCATCAGAGAACCAACTGCAAGCAGCATCAATACCATCAGCAAAGAGGTGCTCCCTTTCTCTTGCTTGCCGCTCATGAATTTTCTCCACTCACCGTGTAGCTAAGCTCCACAGGACGCCCACCTTGCTTCAGATATGCAGCAAGACTCACGAGGAATAAAGGCCTGCCGGTTTTGCGATTCAGGCGAACCACGGAAAAATGCTGCACCACCAATTGCGTCGGGTCAGACATTCTTTCCCAGCCGGTGCCTTCACAATGCTCTACGCCCTTTTGAGTCTCCAGGCTGCCGTTACGCAAGCGATAGCCCGTCTGTTCATTTTGACTACCAGGGGTCGTGTCCCACCGGCCATTACCGTTGGCATCCCACTGCAATATCACACAGCTTCCGTTGTTCATAAGCTTTACAGCCTCCCCCTGACACTTCCCTCGGCAATAACCCGCACGCTGTAAATTTTTTCCAACGGTGAACGCCATTTGCCAAAGCGCTTCCTGCTGAGCAACGTAGCTGTACTGGCGTAAAACCTCGCCCTGCAAAGCGGGGAAAAGCCTTGAAGTGCCTAGTAACAGCACGCTGCTCAAGGCCATCGCAATAAGCGTTTCGAGTAACGTAAACCCTCTCTGAGCGTTCAACATGACTTGTCTCCGGACATTTCGCACAGCCGGATGCGCCCCCAAACCGAGAGCGTCACTTTCCAGCGCCCGACCTGACTTTTCACAATAAGGTGGCCTGGCCAGGCTGTGTTGCGAATTCCGTAGAAACCTAACCCGGCAGTCATATCCTCCACGACGATATCGTCAAACTCGGGGGTAAACGTCAGATTTGAGTTTCCCGAACAGTTTTCTTCAGCGGCACGGCTTGTCAGGCACCAGCTTTTCCCCAATTGATGCAGCGCCAAAAGATGGGTTTGGTTGTGCCAGTTGGCATCATTTCTTAGCCGCGAGAGAAAGTGACTCAGTTGCTGAGCCGTTTGCCGCAACTGCACTCTCTGCTGCCACTCGTGCCAGCCGTGAAGCCCACCAGCGCTGAGTACGGCAACAATGGCTATCACCACCATCACCTCAATAATGCTAAAACCACGTTGGTTGATTTTCATGGGAGGAGTGTGGGCCACAGAGGTTGAATCAGCCAGTTCGCAAATCAGATGATGCGACACATATCGGAAGATAATTAAGGCGTTACGGAGAGTTGTATACGCTCTGGAATCAATGCCGAAGAAGCAAAACCAGGGCAAAAAAAACCGGCGCACTCAGGCACCGGTTCTGTCACTCTGTCGGCAGGCTAAATGGCGACAGGCGCTTTGATCGCCGGATGCGGATCGTAGCCTTCAATCTCGAAGTCTTCGAAACGGTAGTCAAACAATGACTCCGGCTTACGTTTGATAACCAGCTTAGGCAGCGCGCGCGGTTCACGGGTTAGCTGCAGACGTGTCTGTTCCAGGTGATTGCTGTACAGGTGCGTATCGCCCCCAGTCCAGACAAAGTCGCCCACTTCCAGGTCGCACTGCTGCGCCATCATATGCACCAGCAGCGCATAGCTGGCGATGTTGAACGGCAAACCAAGGAAGATGTCGCAAGAGCGCTGGTAGAGTTGGCAAGAGAGTTTGCCGTCTGCCACATAGAACTGGAAAAACGCGTGGCAAGGGGCCAGCGCCATTTTATCCAGCTCGCCCACGTTCCACGCAGAGACAATAATGCGCCGAGAATCGGGATCGTTTTTCAACTGGTTGAGCACGGTGGTTAGCTGATCAATATAACGCCCGTCAGGGGTTGCCCAGGAACGCCACTGCTTGCCGTAAACCGGGCCGAGATCGCCGTTTTCATCCGCCCATTCGTCCCAAATCGTCACCTTGTTTTCCTTCAGGTACGCGATATTGGTATCGCCATTCAGGAACCACAGCAGCTCATGAATGATCGAACGCAGGTGACATTTTTTGGTGGTAACCAGCGGGAAGCCTTCCTGCAGGTTAAAGCGCATTTGATGCCCAAAAATCGACAACGTGCCGGTACCGGTACGGTCCGCTTTTGGCGTGCCCTCTTCGAGCACTTTTTTCATCAAATCAAGATACTGTTTCATGTCACCTCACGAAAGTTGCTGCTGCGGACGGCGGTAAGCCCAGACCATCATAATGATACCGGCAACAATCATCGGAATCGACAGGATCTGCCCCATGCTGATGTACTGTACCCAGGTGCCGGTGAACTGCGCATCCGGCTGGCGGAAGAATTCGACGATGATACGGAACGCACCGTAGCCAATCAGGAACAGGCCAGAGACGGACCCCATTGGGCGAGGCTTACGAATAAACAGGTTCAGGATGATGAACAGGACAACCCCTTCCAGCGCCAGCTCATAAAGCTGAGACGGGTGGCGAGGCAGTACGCCGTAGGTATTGAACAGCGATTGCCATTCCGGGTGCGTTGCCAGCAGGCCAACGTCTTCACTGCGTGAACCAGGGAACAGCATGGCGAAGCGGAAGTTCGGGTCAACGCGGCCCCACAGTTCGCCATTGATAAAGTTGCCGAGGCGCCCAGCCCCTAAACCAAACGGGATCAGCGGAGCAATAAAATCAGAGACCTGGAAGAAAGTACGCTTGGTGCGGCGCGCAAACCAAATCATCACGCAGATAACACCGATCAGGCCGCCGTGGAAGGACATACCGCCGTCCCAGACTTTGAACAGGTAGAGAGGATCGGCAAGGAAGACCGGCAGATTGTAGAAGAAGACATAGCCCAGGCGTCCCCCCAGGAACACGCCAAGGAAACCTGCATACAGCAGATTCTCTACTTCATTTTTCGTCCAGCCGCTGCCCGGACGGCTGGCGCGGCGCCCGGCAAGCCACATGGCAAACACGAACCCGACCAGGTACATGAGCCCGTACCAGTGCAGGGAAACCGGCCCGATGGAGAAAAGCACCGGATCAAATTCAGGGAAACGCAGATAGCCACTATTCATCTGTCACCACAAGCTATTGTTACCTCACCCAAAATAGAAGGTGAGTGGCAAGTACGCACCACTCTCGATGCGCTCCGAAAGCAGCGGATCATAGCACAAACAGCCAGAGTGATTGATTACGGAAGTTGTAAAAGATGTGTAATGTCCCGGTGGTACCGGGGCATTCAGGGCGTATCCGGGAGTGTGAACCAACACCAGGCATCGAAGAAAACGAACAGGGAAACCCCTTTGGGGTTTTCGGAAGATGGGCCACAACAAGGGAAAAACCACGCTTTTTCCCTTGTTGTCAGACGGGGAAAATGTCCCGGTGAGATCGGGACATTGAGAACGGATCAGCGCCCACCGCGAATCAGGCCACCCATGCCGCGGCGCTCCATAAACGCCGCTACCTGGTGGCGCACTTCTGTCGCCATTTGAGCCTCAAGGGTACGCTGAGCAAGCACTTCGGCTTCTTCAAGCTGAATATGGCGTAACAGGTATTTAATACGCGCGACGGAACGGCCGTTCATTGAAAGATGACGGTACCCCATGCCCACAAGAATCGCGACGCACATCGGGTCACCGGCCATTTCACCGCACAGGCACAGATCGAGGTCATAGCGCTCGGCCTCACGGGCAATCAGGTTCAGCGTACGCAGCATCGCCGGATGCAGGCTATCGTAAAGGTTAGCCACCCTCGTGTTGTTACGGTCAACCGCCAGCAGATACTGAGTCAGGTCGTTTGTACCAACGGAAATAAAATCAATACGCCCGGCCAGATGCCCCAGCATGAACACCATGGAAGGCACTTCAACCATCACCCCAAGCCTGAACTTCGGCAACTGGTAGCCTAATTCCTCTTCGACTTCCCGGCCCGCACGATCGATAAGTCTGCGCGCATCATCGATTTCATCAATGCTGGTGATCATCGGCAGCAGGATACTCAAATTCCCCGTAGCCGCATTCGCACGCAGCATGGCGCGGACCTGGATCAGAAAGATCTCTGGCTGATCCAGCGTAATACGAATGCCTCGCCAGCCAAGACAGGGATTCTCCTCGCTGATAGGCATATACGGAAGCTGTTTATCCGCCCCGACGTCCAGCGTTCGCAGCGTCACAGGTTTGTCGTTAAACATCTGCAACATGCCCTGATACTGTGCAACCTGCTCTTCTTCGGACGGGAAACCGCTTTGCAGCATAAAAGGAATTTCGGTGCGGTACAGCCCGATGCCGTCGATACGGCTACCAAGCTGTTCTTCATGCTCAGGACTAAGCCCGGCATTCAGCATGACCTGCACCCGCTCGCCGCTTTTTAACGCCGCGGGCTGCTCCACATCATCTTCCGCCAGGCGACTAAGTTCGTTCTCCTCGGTCACCAGGCGCTGGTATTCCTGCAGCAAAACCGGCTCAGGATCCACCAGCAATTCACCGCGATAGCCGTCTACGATCAGCATTCGGCGATGCAGAGCCGATGGCTGAATATCCGCGCCCATGACGGTTGGGATACCGAGCGCACGGACCATAATGGCGGCATGAGAGTTTGCCGCACCATCGCGCACGACAACGCCCGCGAGACGGTTTTGCGGCAGTTCGGCAAGCGTGGTGGCTGAAAGTTCGTCGGCAACCAGCACAAAGCGCTCAGGCCAGGTATTCGGGCTTTGAATCGTGTCATCGAGATGGAACAACAGGCGCTGCCCCAGCGCTCTGAGGTCGCCCGCTCGCTCTTTCAGGTAGCTATCTGAAAGGCTGGCAAACTGTTCAGCAAACTTCTCGACCACCGTTTTCACGGCCCATTCAGCGACCAGGCCTTTATCTACCTCAGCAAAAAGCTCACGCCGCAGGCGGGCGTCGGTCAGCAGGTGAGAGTAAAGATCGAAAATCGCCGCAGTCTCTTTCTGAGCCCCGGCGGCAAAACGCTTGCTGTAGCGGCGGAATTCCCCGGAAGCCTCTTCCAGCGCGGCGGTCAGACGCTCGCGCTCAAGCGCCGTGTCCAGGGTCGACGCTTCAAAAACTTGCTCCATCAGCGGGACGGTTGTGTCCATCCAGCCTTCGGCAATCGCCACGCCAGGCGATGCAGGTAGCGCGCGGATACGGGTCTGGCGATACTGTCCAAACAGGGCCGCTAACTGAGACTGCGATAATATCCCGGCCATTTGCGTTGCCAGCGTAACGAGGAAAGACTCTTCGCTCTCATCGTACTGCCGGTGTTCACGCTGCTGAACAACCAGCACTCCCAGAAGCTGACGGCGCTGGATAATAGGCACGCCGAGGAACGCACGAAAACGCTCCTCTTTTACGGCGGGCACATATTTAAAGCTGGGGTGTTTTTGCGCATCTGCAAGGTTAATCGGCTCCGCGAGCCGCCCAACCAGGCCAACAATACCTTCATCAAAGGCAAGCGTGACGGTGCGGCCGCGCGGTTTCTTTAACCCGCGCGTCGCCATAAGGTAAAAACAGCGGCGCTCGTGGTCGGCGAGATAAACCGAGCAAACCTCGGTATCCATCGCAAGGCAGATGTCAGTCACCAAAATGTCCAGCGCCTCATTGAGGCGCGGGGCACTGGCGACCTTTTCGACTATTTCTCGCAGACGGGTGAGCATTTTTCGCGTGACTTAACCTCTTTTACGTCGCCATGCCGGCGAGTTATTGCGTGGTGGCGTAACTTCCTGCAGTGGCATCACCACGCTGGCAAACTCTTTCATTACCCGGCGATAGACATCGCGCTTGAATGAAACAACCTGACGGACCGGATACCAATAACTGACCCAGCGCCAGCCATCGAATTCCGGCGTACTGCTGGTTTGCATGTTGATCTCACCGTCGCTGCTCAGCAACTGCAAAAGAAACCATTTTTGTTTTTGGCCGATACAAACCGGCTTTGTGTCCCAACGCACCAAACGTTTAGGTAATTTGTAACGCAACCAGTTTCGGGTCGAGGCAAGAATGCGAACATCTTTTCTTTGTAGACCGACTTCTTCGAAAAGCTCCCGGTACATTGCCTGTTCAGCGGACTCGCCAGGATTAATACCCCCCTGGGGAAATTGCCAGGAATGTTGGCCAAAGCGTCGCGCCCACATCACCTGTCCCTGCCGATTACATATTACGATCCCAACGTTGGGGCGGTAGCCATCATCATCGATCACCGGACTACCTCAAAACAAACTTAGATTGCATCGATTGTTTCATACAAGTGTCAGGCGGTAAACCACTCTCTCGGCGGCGCTCGCATGGAATAACATTTGAATAACTCACAAAAGAGAGCCGGGTTATAAACAGGGGACGGTCAAAACCGGCGGTTTTATTCACTTTTTCTGTGGATATAACTGTGAAGAACTACCGAATTACATCGGGACAACTCAGGACAACTAAAATAAGGAGCAATCCTGCCACACATTAAAGCCTTTAAATTTCATAATCATAATACTATAAAAATGACACACGAGTTTCATAATGTGATGATCGTCACATATGAAGATCGTCTACTGATGAAAGATCGCACAATGTTGTTTTTATCCACAGATTGTGCCAACAAGTTAGTCACAAATCGGTGATAAATTGTATTTTAGCGCCTCGTCAAGGCTGTAAATGGAACCAGTAGTCATGCTTTTTCCCAGTTATCCCACTTTTCTGTGGATAACATGGTGTAAGATCCTGTTCATTGTCAGTGACCAGATTTGGAAAAGCCTTTTTAATGTTGCTGCAACGAAACGGCTGACTTTAAAAACTCATTATAAATCAGAATATTGTTAATCTTATCCTCAGACGACTAAACTAAGCTTTCGCTGTGCACAAAGTGCGTTCATTTTTTAACCAAAAAACATCAACGAGTTATGCAACCAATACGTCCGCTCATCACGCCCCCACGCAGTGAAGCCGAGCTGCTCCAACAGGCGCAAAGCGTCGCCGGTTATACTCTGGGCGAGCTGGCTGCCTGCGCTGGCTTACAGACGCCGAAAGACCTGAAGCGCGATAAAGGCTGGATTGGCGTGCTGCTGGAGCTGTGGCTGGGTGCCAGCGCGGGCAGCAAGCCCGAACAAGACTTTGCCGCGCTCGGGATCGAACTGAAAACGATCCCGGTGGATAGCCTTGGCCGTCCGCTGGAAACCACGTTCGTTTGCGTCGCGCCGTTAACCGGTAATAGCGGCGTCATTTGGGAAACCAGCCATGTGCGGCATAAGCTCAAGCGCGTGCTGTGGATCCCGGTTGAGGGAGAAAGGCAGATCCCGCTTGCCGAGCGGCACGTGGGTTCTCCGCTATTATGGAGCCCTTCAGAAGAGGAAGAACAGCAGCTGCGCCTGGACTGGGAAGAACTGATGGATTTGATCGTGCTGGGCCAGGTCGAGCGCATTACCGCCCGTCACGGCGAAGTGCTGCAGCTGCGGCCAAAAGCCGCCAACAGCCGGGCGTTAACAGAGGCTATTGGCGCGGACGGCTCACCTATTCTCACGTTACCTCGCGGCTTCTACTTAAAGAAGAATTTCACCGCAGCTCTTCTCGCACGGCACTTCACGCTCTAATAGCGGCCGCAGAGAATGGAATCCAGGGTTCTGTCAGTAAGTACCGGGGAATGTTACATTTCCCTCGTCCTATTAAGAATTTACCGCTTTCTTTCCCCTGTTCATCAGGTTATTACTAAACTTATTAACAAGATCCCTTCCTGACGAGGAACATACCGATGACTAAATGGGCAGTAGCAATCTCCGCCATTGGTCTTGCCTTTGCCGTTTCAGGCTGCAGCAGTGACTACGTAATGGCCACCAAAGATGGACGAATGATTTTGACCGAGGGCAAGCCGAAGGTCGATGAAGATACCGGTCTGGTAAGCTATCGTGACCAGCAAGGTAATGAAATGCAGATCAACCGCAACGACGTTTCCCAGATTATTGAGCGCTAATCTCGCAGGGTCAGCCCCTCGGCTGGCCTGATGATTTTTCTTCTTTTCCCCTCTTTCGCTTTGCTCCGGCCTCTGCCATGTTTATAGACCTTTTGTCGGGTAACGATGCCTGACGAGTCAAAAGAACAACAGGAAGCCGGCTATGCACTATCACCGTATCCCCCACAGTTCACTTGAAGTCAGCACGCTGGGGCTGGGAACCATGACCTTTGGTGAACAAAACAGCGAGGCCGATGCCCACCAGCAGCTCGACTACGCCGTCAGTCAGGGCGTGAATCTGATTGATGTCGCGGAAATGTACCCGGTGCCGCCGCGCCCGGAAACCCAGGGCTTAACCGAGAGCTATGTCGGCAGCTGGCTTAAAGCTCGCGGCAACCGCGAAAAACTGGTTGTTGCTTCCAAAGTCACTGGCCCCACCCGCAACAACGACGCAGGCATCCGCCCAAACCAGATCCTCGACCGGAAAAACATCCGCGAGGCGCTGGATGCCAGCCTCAAACGCCTGCAAACCGATTACCTCGACCTCTACCAGGTTCACTGGCCGCAGCGTCAGACCAACATGTTTGGCAAACTGGGCTACACCTGGAGCGACACGACCTCGCTGCCGGTAACGCTGCTGGAAACCCTTGAAGCGCTGACCGAGTGCCAGCGTGCCGGGAAAATTCGCTATATCGGTGTCTCGAACGAAACCCCGTGGGGCGTGATGCGCTACCTGCAGCTTGCGGAAAAACACGATCTGCCGCGCATCGTGACCATTCAAAACCCCTACAGCCTGTTAAACCGCAGCTTTGAAGTTGGCCTGTCTGAAATCAGCCAGCACGAAGGCGTTGAGCTGCTCGCTTATTCCTGCCTCGCCTTCGGCGTGCTGTCGGGCAAATACCTTAACGGAGCCAAACCGGCCGGCGCTCGCAACACGCTGTTTAGCCGCTTCACCCGCTACAGCGGCGAGCAGTCGCAAAAAGCCGTTGCGGCCTACGTAGAAATAGCTAAACGCCATAATCTCGACCCGGCGCAAATGGCGCTGGCCTTCGTTCGCCGTCAGCCGTTTGTGGCCAGCACGCTGCTCGGCGCCACGACGCTGGAACAGCTGAAAACCAACCTTGAAAGCCTGCATTTGACGCTAAGCGAAGAGGTGATTGAGGAGATTGAAGCGGTGCATCGCCTCTATACTTACCCGGCACCGTAAAAAAATAAGGCCCTCCAAAAGAGGGCCTTTTTGCTATTTATGCTTGATTTGCCACAGCCACAGGGCGCTAATCGCCAGCGCAAACACCGCCCCAAATCCAATGCCAATGCCAACGATGGACGCCCCGGTTTTCACCGCCAGTGAGAACAGACCCAGCATCAAAAGCATGGCCGTGTTTTCACCAAGGTTTTGCACGGCAATGGCGTTACCTGCCCCGACCGTGTGCTTGCCGCGCTCCTGCAGCAGCGCGTTAAGCGGCACCACAAAGAAACCGCCCAACAGGCCAATCAACACCAGCAAAGCGTAAGACGGCAACAGAGAATGCTGTAGAGCAAAAATCAGTACGCCAACGCCGATTAAAATCCCGGCGGGCATGCAGCGGGCAACGGTTTCCAAAGTCACCAGCTTCGCGGCTGCTCCGGCCCCCACCACAATCCCAACCGCCACCATCGCATTAAGGTAAGTCGGCGTCGCGTTATCCGTGATCCCTAACGCCACCGGTACCCACAGCACCAGCAGGAATCGCAGCGTCACGCCCGCCCCCCAGAATAGGCTGGTGCCTACCAGCGAGAAGCGCGTTTCTCCGCTGCGCCAAAGGCTGCGGCAAGCGGAAAAGAAACTGTGCGTCATCGGCTTGAAACGCCACGACTGGCCGGGGCGCGCGGCGGCAAGTTTAGGGATAAAGACGTTGGCAACCACCGCCCCGCCGTAAACCAGCGCGCAGACAACCAGCGCCGCCGTCAGGTTCCAGTCTGCCAGCACGCCGCCGGCAACGGATCCCAGCAGGATCGCCGCAATGGTAGAAGACTCCATCAGGCCGTTGGCCTTCACCAGCCGATCGCCAGTGGTTAGCTCGCCGAGAATGCCGTATTTAGCCGGTGAATAGGCCGCCGCGCCGATGCCCACCAGCGTGTAGCCGACAAAAGGATTCAGCCCCAGCGCAATGACCGCCGCACCCACAAGCTTCATGCTGTTCGCCAGCATCATCACTCGCCCTTTGGCGAAACTGTCGGCTACCTGTCCCACAAACGGCGCAAAGAGGATGTACGCGCCAACAAACACCATTTGCAGCACGGGCTGGCTCCAGTCCGGGTAGAACTGCTGCTTGAGCACCGCGAGCGTGGCGAACAACAGCGCGTTATCGCCAAAAGCCGATAAAAACTGCGCCGCGGTGACCGCCATCATGCCCCGGGACCACAACGAACCGCTATTGCCAGCCTGTTCAGCCATGAGCTTTCTCCGCTTCATCAACCTGTGCTTTCAGGGTGACAAAATCTGGTTTTCCGCTGCCTAGCACAGGCAGCTGTTTGAGGAAGCGAATATCGCGTGGCACCGCCAGCTCAGGCACGCCGTGCTCACGCGCATAATGCAGAAGTTTTTCGCGGTTAAGCTCGCTGTCGGTGGTAAACATCACCAGCGCCTCGCCTTTGGCGGCGTCGTGCTTAACGACCGTAGCATGCAATTTGTCAGGCGAAATGCCGATCGCCATCTGTTCGACCATCTCAAGCGACACCATCTCCCCGGCGATTTTGGCAAAGCGCTTCGCACGCCCCTGAATCACGCAATAGCCCTGCTCGTCAAAGGTCACGATATCGCCGGTGTCGTACCAGCCGGGTTCCATCTCACCCAGGCCATTTTCAGCCTCAGGCTTCTCCAGCACGCCCGGATTTTCCACGCGCAGATAGCCGTTCATGATGTTTGGCCCTTTTAGCTGCAGCCTTCCGCCCTGTTCAATACCGGGCACCGCCAGCAGGCGAGCATCCATTGCCGGAAGAATGCGGCCCACGGTGCCCGGTTTCGCCGCCATCGGCACGTTGATAGACACCACCGGCGCGCACTCGGTCACGCCGTAGCCTTCCAGAATGCGCAGGCCAAACTTGTCCTGCCACAGCTGCTTCGTGCTTTCCTGCAGCTTTTCTGCCCCGGCAACTACATAGCGCAGGCGGAAGAAATCATACGGGTTAGCAAAACGGGCATAGTTGCCGAGGAACGTCGAGGTGCCAAAGACCACCGTGCAATTGCGGTCGTAAATAAGCTCCGGCACCACGCGGTAATGCAGCGGACTTGGGTAAAGGAACACTTCCGCCCCGGTCAGCAGCGGCGTGAACAGCCCGACCGTCAGGCCAAAAGAGTGGAAGAGCGGCAGCGCGGACATAAACCGATCATCGGCGGTGAAGTCCGCGATGGTGCGAATCTGCTCTACGTTGGCCAACAGGCTTTTATGGCTGTGCACCACGCCTTTTGGATTGCCCTCCGAGCCGGAGGTAAACAGCACCATCGCCGCATCTTCCGGCTGCTGTTTCACCTGGGCCAGGCGAGGCGCAAGCAGATGAGCAAAGATCCACACTTTATCCTGCAGGGTGATGGTGGACCTTAAATCTTCCAGATACACCCAGCGCACCTGCGCCAGCTGTTCCGGCAGGTGCCACAGTTTGCCCTTATCCAGGAACTGCCGGGAGGTAAAGACCGTCTTGATTTGCGCCGCCGTAATCGCGCTGGTCAGCCCTTTTACGCCAGCCGTGTAGTTCATCATTGCCGGAATACGGCCCCGGGATGAAGCGCCAAAAATCACCGCCGCGCTGATCGCCGCATTCGGCAACATCAAACCAATGGTTTCACCCTGTTCGCTGTATTTATCGAGGATTCGGCCCACAAACAGCGTTTTTTTCAGCAGCGAACTGTAAGTATCTGGCTTGAAATTTATGTCTTCAATACAGTTTTTACTCGAACCATACCGATCTTTCGCCGCCAGCAGCGCCTCAAAAAGCGTCTCACGCGGGCGCACGGCCATGCGCGCTTCCATCATGATTTGGTGCAGCATCTCGCCGGCCATTTTACGGCGATCCCTGGCCCGTGGGGCTTCTGGCATTGCAATCGACGTTGGCGGAAGAAGATGCAGGGTAATACGCGGGAAAGCCCGGCGTTTTACTAGCCCTTTCAGGCGGCTAAAGAAAGTCAGCTCCGCGCCGTCGATGCGCAAAGGCACCACCGTGGCCTGTGCTTTGGCCGCCACAAATCCAGCTCCGTCGTAGATTTTCATCAACGATCCGGTCACGCTGATGCGTCCTTCCGGGAAAATCACTACCGGGCGCCCCTGTTCCACCAGGCGCACCAGGTGCTTGATAGACATCGGTTTGGTCGGGTCCAGCGGAACAAAATCAATGAGCGGCTTAAGCCAGCGCATAAACCACTGCTGGCTTATTGAGGAGTAGACCGCAAATACGGGGCGCACCGGCAGAAAAAGTGCAACCAGGATCCCGTCCAGAAATGAGACGTGGTTTGGCACAATCAGCACCCGCTGGCGTTGAAGCACCTGCGGATCGCCGGAAAGGGTTACCCGGAACAGAATGCGAAATAGCGCACGGAAAAAAGCAAGAAGCATAGCGACTCTCTTTGTCGTCTGTCGGTCAGCATTAAGTGTAGAGTCGCAGAGTACACCAGTTGCGTTAAGTGCGGGAGGGGGCTCAAAAAATGGCAAAAAAAAACCTGCGCATCTGCGCAGGTTGGTGCAAAAGAATTGTACTCAGCAGAGTACCAGGAATTCTCACCAATCAATACCTCTGGGATCTGAATTGTCTCGTGCCGCCAGCAGCGAAACCAGCGGCAAAAAGCAAGGGAATGAGCCCAAGTGCAACCAGGTGTTTAAATTTTCGATTCTTGTTACAGGCGGCTGGATTCAGGCAAAAAAAAACCTGCGCATCCGCGCAGGTTGGTGTAATTCATAGGATCAGCAAATAATCGCTGACTTCACCTATCAATACCTCTGGGACCACAAATGTAGCAGCGGCGTCTTCCATTAAGCTATGCTGAAATCGCAACAGCCGACTGCAAAATGTAAGCAAAGATTTGGGCGGAAACGTTTAAAAATCCGCGACATGCACTAAAAAGAGGCAACCTCGTGAAGCAAGTGTAACCGTTACACGCTTTCACCTTGATTTTGCTCTACTTTGCGATATTCCCATCAGTTGTTGCCTTGCAGTCATCAGGGAATTCCGTAAAACTAAACGCAGTGTAAACGATTACCCCTAACAGGAAGGCTTTTCATGGCGACAATTAAGGATGTGGCTCGGCTGGCTGGTGTGTCTGTCGCCACGGTTTCACGCGTCATCAACCACTCCCCAAAAGCCAGCGATGCCTCAAAGCAGGCGGTGAATAGCGCCATGGAAGCGCTGAATTATCATCCCAACGCTAACGCGAGAGCCCTTGCCCAACAGGCCACGGAAACCATTGGTCTGATCGTGGGCGACGTTTCCGACCCCTTCTTTGGCGCGATGGTTAAAGCCGTGGAGCAGGTTGCCTACCGCACCGGCAACTTCCTGCTTATCGGCAATGGCTACCACAGCGAACAAAAAGAGCGCCAGGCCATTGAACAGCTTATTCGCCACCGCAGCGCGGCGCTGGTCGTTCACGCCAAAAAACTCCCTGATGAGGAGCTAATTTCGCTGATGAAGCAAATCCCCGGTATGGTGCTCATTAACCGCATTGTGCCAGGGTTTGAGCAGCGCTGCGTTGCGCTGGATGACCGCTACGGCGCCTGGCTTGCGACGCGCCATTTGATTCAGCAGGGGCACACCCGCATCGGCTACATCTGTTCCAACCACCAGATATCGGACGCAGAAGACCGCCTTCAGGGCTACTACGACGCGCTCCGCGAGCACAATATCCCCGTCAACGAGCGTCTGGTGACCTTTGGTGAACCCGATGAAAGCGGCGGCGAGCAGGCCCTGACGGAGCTGCTGGGACGCGGCAAAAACTTCACCGCCGTGGCCTGCTACAACGACTCAATGGCCGCCGGGGCGATGGGCGTGCTGAACGACAACGGCATTGATGTACCCGGTGAGATTTCGCTGATTGGCTTTGATGACGTGTTAATTTCACGCTACGTGCGGCCCAGACTGACCACGGTTCGCTACCCGATTGTGACCATGGCGACTCAGGCAGCAGAGCTCGCGCTGGCGCTGGCCGAAAACCTGCCGCTGCCGGAAATCACCCATATGTTCAGCCCGACGCTGGTGCGCCGACATTCGGTGGCCTCTCCGGGCGACAACGCTTAAAGCGTAAGTTGATAAAGATGTACGGGCTGGTCGGGGTAATCCAGCCCATCGCCAATGTAGCGCCAGCCAAACCGTTCATAATAGGTCTTACAGGCCGAATACAGATACAAAGACTCAAAACCCAGCTGGCGGGCATATTCCACGACGTGTCGCTGTAAAATCTCGCCCAGTCCCTTTCCTCGCTGGCTTTCATCAATATACAGCGCCGCCAGCCAGGGCCAGAGATCTTGCCGGCTGATCAAATCACAGCGCCACAGCCCCACGGTCCCCACCATCTTTTCGCCCTCCAGCGCAATAAACGTCAGGGGCATTTCGCCTTCCCGCTGGCTGGCGGCAACAATAGACGCAAAAAAGCCTCGGCTTTCCTGACTGCCAAACGCCTGCCAAAGCCACTCCGTGACTTGCTCTACGTGCTGAGGGGCCTGGTATAACGGGACAATTTTCACAACGATATACTCCTAAAAAACCACACCAAATTCTGAAAGCGTGATCCGGGACGACAATTTGCACGGCGAAACGGCAAGGCCGCTTGCGGGCGAAACTCCTGTGATAAACTGCTGGAAAATCGCGACAGCGTCCAGATCGGGAAGGAAACAATGGTAACAATGTTAGATGTCTCGTTACGCGCAGGGGTTTCCAAAGCGACGGTATCTCGCGTGTTAAACGGCACCGGACAGGTTAAAGCAAGCACCCGCGAACAGGTATTTAAGGCCATGGAAGAGCTGGGCTATAAGCCTAATTTTCTGGCACGATCGCTGGCAAACCGCAGCAGCAACAGTATCGGGCTGGTTGTCTCCACCTTCGATGGCTTCTACTTCGGGCGCCTGCTGCAGCAGGCTTCACGCCGCACGGAATTCTACGGTAAACAGCTGATTGTCACCGACGGGCATGACACGCCTGAAAAAGAGCTGGATGCCGTACAAATGCTGGCGGACAGGCACTGCGACGCCATCGTTCTCTACACGCGTTTTATGAGCGAACGGGCGTTGATGTCGCTGATGAATGCGATTCAGGTGCCGCTGGTCGTCATTAACCGGGACGTCACCCAGGCCCGTGAACGCTGCGTCTTCTTCGAGCAGCAGGATGCCGCCTTTCAGGCCACCGAATACCTTATCCAGCAAGGTCACCGGGAAATTGCCTGCATTACCGTGCCTATTTCCACGCCAACCGGCAAGGCGCGCCTGATGGGGTACCGGAAAGCACTGCAAAAACATGGCATTGCGTGGGATGAGAGCCGGGTGAAATACGGGGATTCCAGCATGACCGAAGGGCACCACCTGTGCCAGGAGCTGCTGACCAGCGGCGTGACCTTCAGTGCGCTGTTTTCCTGTAACGACGATATGGCGCTGGGTGCCTCTAAAGCGCTGCACCAGGCCGGGATCCGTATTCCACAGGATATTTCGCTGTTCGGCTTTGATGACGCGCCTAGCGCCCAGTGGCTGGAACCAGCGCTGTCATCCGTCTATCTGCCCATCGACAACATGATCATTACCGCCATCGATCAGGCCATTAAGCTAGCGAGCGGCGAACCGTTAGCCCCCATCCCGCCATTTGTGGGGACGCTGGTACTGAGGGACTCCGTTGCGCCCGGCCCCTTTTTCGAGGCCGGACGGAAAGTCTCAAAGTAGCTCGAGCGCCAGCAGCTCCTGAATCGTCTGGCGGCGGCGAATCAGGCGCGCGCTGCCGTTATCAAACAGCACTTCCGGCAGCAGCGGACGACTATTGTAGTTAGAGGACATAGAAGCCCCGTATGCGCCGGTATCGTGCAGCACCAGGTAATCACCCGGTTTTACCGGCGGCAGCAGGCGGGTTTCTACCTTGCCGCCTTCCTGCTGGGTAAATACATCCCCGGACTCGCACAGCGGCCCCGCCACCACGGTTTCTTTCGGCTCCAGTGCGGACAGATCCCTCCCGTCACCCGCCAGCGCAGAAATATGGTGGTAGCTGCCGTACATAGACGGACGCATCAGATCGTTAAAACCAGCGTCGATCAGCACAAAGTGGCGGGATCCCATATCTTTCACCGCGCGCACCTGCGAAACCAGCACCCCGGCTTCCGCCACCAGGAAACGCCCCGGCTCGATCTCCAGCTTCACCGGGTGCCCCAGATGAGCGGCAATTTTTTCGCGCGCGGTATTCCACAGGCCGAAATAGTGATCGGTATTGATCGTTTCCTCACCTTCGCGGTAAGGAATGGACAGCCCACCACCCGCAGAAATCGCCTCAAGATCCTGGCCGAAGTCGATGACCTGCTGCACCATCGCGCCGCACACCTGTTCGAGATGGCCATAATCCACGCCGGAACCAATGTGCATATGGATTCCCACCAGATGAATGCCGTAGCGCTGCATAGCTTCCAGCGCTTTCGGCATATCGCTCAGCCAGATACCGTGCTTACTGTTCTCGCCGCCGGTGTTGGTTTTCTGGCTGTGCCCGTGTCCAAAGCCCGGGTTAATACGCAGCCAGACACGGTGCCCTGGCGAGACTTCGCCGAGCTGATGCAGCATATCCACAGATCCGATATTGACCGGGATTTTCTGCTCGGCCACCAGCGCCAGCGTGGCGTTGTCGATCACGTCGGCGGTAAAGACGATATCATCCGGGTTTTCCAGCGGCTTGTAGCCTGCCGCCAGCGCGCGCTCGATTTCCCCCTGCGACACCGAATCCACCTTCACGCCCTGCTCACGCATCAGTTTCAGGATGTGGATATTCGAGCAAGCCTTTTGGGCAAAGCGAATCACATCAAACTGGCGCAGTTTGGCAATTTGCTGGCGAATGATCTCCGCATCATATACCCAAACCGGGCAGCCAAATTCAGCGGGCAGGGTCAGCAAGTTTTGCGCGTTCAGCGCGGTGGTGGTGTCGTGCAGCGAGCGTGGCATGGTGAACTCCGGTAAACGTCATTTTCCCTATTACGCCACAGAAAGTGAGGGATAAAAAATATCGTTTTCTAGCGAGTCTATTCAAATATGATATGGTTTAGAAAATGCCCCTCACCCTAACCCTCTCCCCAGAGGGGACAGTAAATTGCCCCGATGCAATTTCTGTTTCCCCTTCAAGGAAGAGGGCCGGAGTGAGGATGAACGCCCCCAGCTTCAGACAAACTAGTTTTTCCCCCTCGCCCTTCCAGGGAGGGGGCCGGGGTGAGGATAATCAACATCAGCGGAACAACATCATGCCAGCCATCAACCTGCGCCACATCGAAATCTTCCACGCCGTGATGACGGCCGGCAACCTCACCGAAGCCGCAGGCCTGCTGCACACCTCCCAGCCCACGGTCAGCCGGGAGCTGGCGCGCTTTGAAAAGCTCATCGGCCTGCAGCTGTTCGAGCGCAGTCGGGGCCGCCTCTACCCCACCGTTCAGGGACTGCGGCTGTTTGAAGAAGTTCAGCGCTCCTGGTACGGACTGGATCGTATTATTAATGCCGCCGAAAGCCTGCGTGAGTTCCGCCAGGGCGAACTGTCTATTGCCTGCCTGCCGGTATTTTCTCAGTCATTTCTGCCGCGCCTGATACACCCTTTCCTGGCCCGCTACCCGGAGCTCAGCCTGAACATCGTGCCGCAGGAATCCCCGCTGCTGGAAGAGTGGCTTTCCGCCCAACGCCACGACCTGGGGCTGACGGAAAACATCACCACGCCTGCCGGGACGGAACGCCAAACCCTACTCACTCTGAATGAAGTTTGCGTGCTGCCCGCCGGGCACAAACTAGCCGCGAAAGCAGAACTCACACCGCAGGATTTTGCCGGGGAAAATTACATCAGCCTGTCTAGAACCGACAGCTATCGGCAACTGCTGGACTCGCTGTTTCAGGAATATGACGTAAAACGAAGAATGGTGGTGGAAACGCACAGCGCCGCGTCCGTCTGCGCGATGGTTCAGGCGGGGGCTGGCGTGTCTATCGTCAACCCGTTAACCGCGCTGGATTACCACGAACGCGGCGTGGTGGTACGCCCGTTCAGCGTGGCGGTGCCTTTTACCGTCAGCCTGATTCGGCCCCTGCACCGCCCGGCATCAGCCCTGGTCAGCGCGTTCAGCGACCACTTACAGCACAACATGCATCTGTATACCGACCCGCTCAACGCGCTACTCAACCGCTAGCTTATTGCCCGGTCACCGGCTGCTGATGCCCCGTGCCGTTGCTAAAGTTAATCAGGCAAAGTATCAGGCCAACCACTGCCAGCGCAGCCGCGGCGACCGGCACCGCCGTCAGGCCGAAGCCACGATCAATGACCGTGCCGCCAACCCAGGCACCGAGCGCATTGCCGACGTTAAAGGCCGCAATATTCAGCGTGGACACCAGATTAGGTGCTTCTTTGCCGTGCAGCACCACGTTGATTTGCAGCGCCGGTACCGTGGCAAACGCCGCCATCGCCCACAGGAACAGCGTGATTTCCGCGAGCCATGCGGCATGGCTTGTCCAGCTGAAAAGTAACGAGAAGACCGCAATCAGGCTGAAGCTGAGGATCAGGCTGAACGAGACTCGCCAGTCCGCCAGCCGCCCACCCAGAATGTTCCCCACCGTCAGCCCCGCACCGATCAGGAACAGCGTCCAGCTCACGCCCTCTGGCGTAATGCCTGTCACCTGTAGCAGCATCGGTGCAACATAGCTGAACAGCGCGAACATCGCCGCAGAGAAGAACACCGTCATACTAAGCGATAGCCAAAGCTTGCCGTGCGCCAGCGCTTTGATTTCGCTTTTTAAGTCAGTGGCTTCTTCATCTTTCTGCGACGGCAGGCTCACTCCCAGCGCCAGAAACGCAATCACCCCAATAACGGCCACGCCCCAGAAAGTAGCTCGCCAGCCGTAAAGCTGTCCGAACCAGGTGCCAATCGGCACGCCCAGCACGTTAGCCAGCGTCAAGCCGGTGAACATCAGCGCCACCGCCGAAGCCTTGCGCCCGGCAGGTACGAGGCTTGCCGCGACGACTGCGCCAATCCCAAAGAACGCGCCGTGGCACAGCGCCGTAATAACGCGCGCCAGCATCAGGAAGTTGTAACTCAGCGCGAGGGCACACAGCAGGTTGCCAACAATGAAAATCACCATCAGCAAAATTAACGACAGCTTGCGCGGCAGTCGGGCGGTCAGCAGCGCCATGATAGGCGCGCCAATGGCGACCCCCAGCGCATAGCCGCTGATCAGCCAGCCGGCGACGGGAATGGAGACATGGAGATCCCCTGCCACTTCGGGCAGCAGTCCCATAATCACGAACTCCGTCGTGCCGATGGCGAACGCACTCATCGCCAGCGCCAGTAAGGAAACAGGCATTGTATAACTCCGGTTGCAGACATGATGAAAAGCCATTGCTGTGCGCAATCGCCTGTAGTGTGTGAGGATTTCAGAGGAGCAGCTTTTTGGAATAATGTGCGCTACATAACAAATTTATAACACATTAGCGGCCGGGCATGACCCGGCTCGTCGTGGGGAAAAAACACTACTTACGCTTATTTAATTGATATATAAGGATAAACTATTACTCTTCACCGCACATAAAGCGAACTGCATCGGCGGCGTGGATGGCGGCGGTATCAAACACCGGCAGCGGGCAGTCCTGCTGACTGAGCAGCAGGCCAATTTCGGTACAGCCGAAAATAACCCCTTCCGCCCCCTGCGCCTGCAGCGCCTGAATCACCTGCTGATAATAGCGCTTCGACTCAGGGTTGATCACCCCGAGGCACAGCTCATCGAAGATTATCTGGTTGATACGCTGACGCTGGGAGGCGTCAGGAATAATCGAGCGGATCCCGAACTGCGCCTGCAGGCGGCCACGATAAAAATCCTGTTCCATGGTGTAGCGCGTGCCCAGCAAGGCCACCTGGCTTACGCCCTGAGCCGCAATCACCCGCCCGGTGGCGTCGGCGATGTGCAGAAACGGCAGCGAGCAGCGGGATTCAATATGCTCCGCGACTTTGTGCATAGTGTTTGTACACAGCACAATGCCTTCAGCCCCGGCCTTTTGCAGCCCCAGCGCCGCCTCAGCCAGCATCTCACCGGCCTTGTCCCACTCACCGGCAGACTGGCAGGCCTCAATCTCGTGAAAATCGACGCTGTGCAGCACAATTTTGGCCGAATGCAGCCCGCCCAGACGCTGTTTGATCCTTTCGTTAATTAATCGGTAGTAAGGAATGGTGGATTCCCAGCTCATGCCGCCCAGCAGCCCAATCGTTTTCATTGTCATCCCCTTTTGCCATTTCCCTTCGGTTATAACCCTTATTCCGGTAAGAAAAAAGCCTCCGAAGGGAGGCTTTAAAAGGAATGCAGCGCGCTAAACAATTTCCAGCTTTTTCTGCCTATCGGCCATGACATTGCGCATTAGCACGTAGCCACAGGCGCCAATCAGGCCAAGCAAAGCCGCCAGCACGACGATGAGGGATTTCCCCGGGCCTTCTTTTTTCAACGGCAAAGAAGGATTCATTTGATAGCGGAAGGGCTGGAAGTCAACGTCGTTAACCTTGACCTGCTCAAGTTTAGTTAAATAGTACTCCCGGTTTTGAACGCTGGCGTTTAATTCCGCCACATCTTTAAGCGCGGATTCAATTTTCAGTTTTTCGGCCAGCCCATCAGCCCCCAGCGCAACCGAGTAATCAGGATCGTCTTTTACCGCTTGCCCATTGCTGTATACCGGCTTTTTAATTCCCGCCGCGTTAGCAACTTCAAGCGAGTAGCCCAGACGCTGAATATTAACTTTATGCTGGTTTTCGAGGTTTCTCTTATCCAGCTCGAGTTTATCTTTCTCTACCGCGCTTTTTAATTCAACGCTATAGCGTAAATTTTGCACAACATCCTGATTAACTCGCTGCGCAATAAAGTGAATATAACCGCTCAGCACTTCCCTGGCCTCTTCTGGATTCGGTCCAGTGAAGCTTAAAGCCCATGAGGTATAGGGGATGGCATCCGGCAGTTTAGAATCTGCGGTATTTACCGATTTGAATTTTGCAGCCGTTTCCTGAATAGCCTGGTGTAGTTTTACGCTATCGTCCGAGTTAACGGCATTAACAAGCTTTTTAACATACTCAGAATTGGCCAAATACTCTTCACGCAACGCCTGCGAGTCAAAGTCTTTCAGGAAGGCTTGATAAACATGCCCGGCGTCGACATTAGGCGCTGCATCCAGAACCGTCAGCTCAACCATCGCGCGGTGCAACTCGATTAGCTGAGAGGATTCTGGCGGCGTAATAACGGCCTTGCTTGACCATTTCTGCGGCATCAAAAAGCTAACGCCCAACCCGGCTAATGCAGCAGCAAATGTGATAGCAATTATCGTTTTTTTTGCCGCGAAAAGGGTACTTAACAGGTGAATCAAATCAATTTCCTGACTCGATTCAGTTATCACCGAAAACGCACGGATATCTTCCACAGGAGCATTTTTTAATTCAATTGCGGACATGTTAACCAACTCATAATAGATGCCAGACGAAACTATACCGACAGGAAACCAATGGATTGAGCACAGAGCTAAATAACAACAAAATAATCAATGATATTTAACACCACGCATTCATAGAACCGAGCATGGTTGAAGAGAAGCAAAGCATTGCGCCATTATTCCCAAGAATAATCCTAAAAACAACCACCAAATATTGAGATTTGTTTTTTTTTCAGAAATAGAAATGCGATTCAACTCACTTTTCATGGCGTGTCAGGTCAGAGACTGCGTTGAGTTTGGCGAAGCATACTCTCAGCACGTTGTGGAAATTAATCGAATGAAAAATATATGTTAACTCTCATTGAGATCACATTAGAGTGAAAGGGCTATCGGTTCTTCACGGAAAAGAAGCTGCTTTGCCCGGGAAGATTCCCCCTCTTCCTCCCCCCAAAAACGAGCGATCTCGGCCTGAACCCAGTCGCTAAAATAGCCGACTCGCGGCAGCTCCCGCTTACCCTGGGGGATCTCCAGCCAGTAACCATTTCCGCTTTCAAGCTCCAGCTCTGCCAGCGGCACCAATAACCCGCCACGCAGCTCGTTGCGGATCATCATCCTGTCGAGCACCGCATAGCCTGCCCCGGTCACACAGGCGTTGATCACCTGATCCTCGGTGCTGAACTCCAGCCCGCCGGAAAGCAGACTGTCATTTTCTCCCGTCGCAGCAAGCCAGCGCGACCAGTTATCCAGTCGGATGTCGCCGTTAAGAATATGCAGCTGTGGCTGCGAGGCCAGCGGGGGAAAGACGCCGTCAATCATCAGCAGCGGGCTGGCCACCAGCAGCAGTTTTTCATGGCACAGCCACTGCCCCCGTCCTTCACTTTCCTGGCGGGTGCCAAAGCGGATGGCGCAGTCAAAATCGCTGTATTTCTGCCGGGTTTCGCTGATAAGGGCAATTTGTAGCTGGCCGTTGCGCTGGCGAAGCGCCACCAGCCGCGGTGCCAGCCAGCGGGTGGCAAAGGTCGGAGCAACCTGCAGGCGAAGATGCTGGAGAGGATTGCGCAGCTGAACGTGGCACACGCCCTCTTCAAGAATATCCAGAGACTGGCGTACCACCGGCAACAGCAGCATCGCGTCCTGGGTCAACTCCAGCCCGCTGTGGGTACGCACGAACAGCAGCTTGCCGAGAAACGCCTCGAGCTGTTTGATTTGCCGACTGGCCGCGCTCTGGGTAATGCACAAGGCCTGCGCCGCTTTGCTAAAGCTAAGCGTCCGGCAAGTCTCTTCAAAGACCCTTAACATACTGAGTGACGGGAGTTTTCTCATTGTTGTCATTATCCGCGGGCGAGCGCCAGTCATGTTAATAATATGTTTCTAACCTGCCCTGAAACACCATCCCCCGCCGCAGCTATTTCTGCAAAACAGGAGGAGGATCACATGCGTTTTTTGCCTGGGGGTATGACTAAAACGCACTCGCCTGCTGAGGCGCTTTACTGCCACATTGTTAACGTACTTGAAACATAAAAAATACAAATACCCTACAAAACCACCTCACAGGAGGAGGCATCATGTCCCACCTGACACAACAGTACACCCGTATGGATGACGTGCCGTTAAACCGTTTCCATATCAAAATCGCCGGCCTGACCTTCGGCGCACACTTTACCGACGGCTACGTGCTCGGCGTCATCGGCTTCGCGCTGGCCCAAATCAAACCTCAAATGGGGTTAACGCCCTTCTGGGAAGGGATGCTCGGCAGTTCGGCGCTGATCGGCCTGTTTCTCGGCAGCCTGGTGTTGGGCTGGATCTCCGATTACGTTGGCCGCCAGAAGATCTTCTGCTTCAGCTTCGTGGTGATAACCCTCGCTTCGGCGCTGCAGTTTTTCGCCACCACGCCAGAACAGTTGTTCTTCTTGCGGGTAATGGTCGGCATCGGCCTCGGCGGCGACTTCTCCGTCGGCCACACTATGCTGGCCGAGTTTTCCCCCCGAAAACATCGCGGCGTCCTGCTCGGCTCATTCAGCGTGATCTGGACCTTTGGCTACGTGGCCGCAGGCTTTGCCGGGCACTTCCTGACGGCGCTAGGGCCGGACGCCTGGCGCTGGCTGCTCTCTTCTTCCGCCCTGCCCGCGCTGATTATTCTGCTGATGCGCATCGGCACGCCGGAATCCCCGCGCTGGCTGATGGGCAAAGGGCGACGAGAAGAAGCGATGGCGATTGTCCATAAACACTTCGGCCCTAACGTGCTGCTGGTGGATGAAGCCCCCGTCGCCTCAAAACAGCGCTTTATGTCGCTGTTCGGGCCGAAATACCGCCGCCGCACCGCCTTCAACAGTCTGTTTTTTGTCTGCCTGGTGATCCCGTATTTCGCCATCTACACCTTCCTGCCGTCGATTCTGCAGGTGATGGGGCTGAACAATAACTTCACCACCGACCTGCTGCTGAACGCCCTGCTGATCGTCGGCGCGCTGCTCGGGATCCTGCTGACGGTGGTCTGCTCGCGCCGTGGCTTCCTGATCGGCTCGTTCGTCTTCCTCGCCGCCTGCCTGGTGATGCTCAGCATCATTCCGGTCAGCCAGTCCGGCTGGTTAATTCTGTTCTTTGCCGCCTTCACGCTGGTGATGTCGGCGGTCAGCAATCTGGTGGGCGTCTTCCCGGCTGAAAGTTTCCCGACGGAAGTGCGCTCGATGGGCGTCGGCTTTGCCACCTCCATGAGCCGCCTCGGCTCCGCCATCGGCACCGGCTTACTGCCGCTGGCCATTCTGAATTATGGCATGCAGGCCACCACCGGCATGCTGGCGCTGGTCCTCGTCATCGGTGCCGTTGTCTCTCTCGCCTGGGCGCCTGAAACCAAAGGGTTAACCCTGGTCGATGCCGCTCACGATCCGGCCCAGCGCCACGGCAATGCCGCCGCTGAACCGGCTAAATAACGCTCACGCTTAACAGGAGAAGTCTCGTGGAAATGTATATCGGAGAAGGGTTTGAAGGTAACGGCGTTAACGCCTCGCACATCAACATCATGATTGGCCCACGCAGCGGCGTGGTTGGCCAGGCGTTTTCCAGCAGCCTCGCTTCACCCAGCCAGGGTCATTGCCCGTTTATGGTGGTGATCAAACCTAACGTTCCGGCCAAACCGATGACGCTGTACGTCAACAAAGCGGAAATCAGCGGCGAGCTGCACGGCAATGCCACCTGGGGAGCCTCTCAGGCCGCCATCGCCAAAGCGGTCACCGAAGCACTTCTGGACGGCACGCTGCCGCCGGAAGCAGAAGACAACTGGTGCATCGTCACCGCCAACTGGGTCAATCCCGGCTGCAACGATATCGACGAGGTGTACCACAACAACTACCGCGCCTGCCGCCAGGCCATCCGCGCGGCCATGGGAAAACTACCGCAGCGCAGCCAGATTGCCGACGCCCTGCCGCAGCTCGGTAACCCTTTCTACACCCCAAAAGCCTGAGGAGGCGAAATGGAATACGTCAATCTGGGCCACAGCGGCCTGAAAGTCTCTCGCCTGTGCCTCGGCACCATGAACATGGGCAGCAAACAGTGGAAACCTTGGATTTTTGACGAGTCGCAAAGCGAGCCGCTGATCCGTCACGCGCTGGAATCCGGCATTAACTTTATCGACCTCGCGGACTTCTACTCCAGCGGCGCGGGGGAGGAAGTGGTCGGCAACGTGTTAAAACGCATTGCCCGCCGCGATGACCTGGTCCTCACCACCAAAGTCGGCTACCCCATCGGCACCGGCTTTAACAACCAGGGCCATTCACGCAAACACATCATGGAAAGCATCGACGGCAGCCTGAAGCGCCTCGGCACCGACTACGTCGATATCTACATGCTGCACTACTTCGACGTGAATACGCCTGTCGAAGAGACCTGGGCGGCGATGAACGACATCGTGCGCAGTGGCAAAGCGCGCTACGTCGGCGTTTCCACCATGTACACCTGGCAACTGGCGAAAATCCTTTGGTGCTGCGAGCGCTATGGCTACGCGAAACCCATCAATATGCAGCTGCAGCTGAACTGCGCCTACCGCGAAGAAGAGCGGGAAATGATCCCTTTCTGCCGCGACCAGGGGCTTGGCGTGTCAGTCTTTAGCCCGCTCGCCCGCGGCCTGCTGAGCTGTGACTTTACCTCCGTGCGCAACCAGACCGACTTCTTCACCCAGGAGATGTACGCGGACATCACCTCCCGAAACGTTGCGCAGTCCGTCAGCCATGTAGCCCAGCTGCGCGGCCTGCCTCCGGCACAAATTGCTCAGGCGTGGGTCCTGAACCATCCGGGCGTGGACTGCATGCTGGTTGGCGCAGATTCTGTACAGCAAATTGACAGCGCAATTGCCGCACTCGGCACACCGCTGGATGAAGATGAGCGCTACGAACTGGAGCGTAACTACACGCCGTGCGACGTCATCAACGACTACACCGCAGGCAAACGTATTGCGCGTGAGAGCCGCGCCGCTCGCGGCCTGTTTATCGACAACGTAACCACAAGGAACATCGCATGAGCAGCTTTGACGCACTGGTTCGTACCGGCTGGTACTGCAACGGTGAATGGCGGGACGCCGACGAGCTCTATGCCGTATTAAACCCGGCAACCGATGAAATAGTGGCTCAGGTAGCCAACGCCGGAGCAAAAGAAACCGAGGCAGCCATCGCTGCCGCATACGCCGCCCTGCCCGCCTGGCGAGCATTAACCGCCAAAGCCCGCTCGCAGATCCTCCAGCGCTGGTTCGCGCTGATCATGGAGCATCAGGCCGAACTGGCGGAACTGATGGTCACCGAACAGGGCAAAGTACTGGCAGAAGCCAAAGGCGAAGTGGCCTACGCCGCCAGCTTTATCGAATGGTTTGCCGAGGAAGCCAAACGCGCCAACGGCAAAACCATTCCTTCCACAAAAGCGGGTAACCAAATCCTCACCTTCAAGGAGCCAGTTGGCGTGGTCGCGGCTATTACCCCGTGGAACTTCCCGCTGGCGATGCTGACCCGCAAACTCGGCCCCGCGCTGGCAGCGGGCTGTACCGCCGTGATTAAACCGGCGAACGAAACACCGCTATCGGCCTTCGCGCTTATCGTGCTTGCCGAACGGGCAGGCGTCCCGGCTGGCGTGATTAACGCCGTCACCGGTGATACCGTGGCAATCGGCAGCACGCTGATGGCAAGCCCGACGGTGCGTAAAATCTCCTTCACCGGCTCCACGCCAACCGGCAAGCTGCTGATGCGCCAGGCGGCGGATACCGTGAAAAAACTGTCGCTGGAGCTGGGCGGTAACGCACCGTTTATCGTCTTTGACGATGCGGACATTGACGCCGCCGTAGAGGGTGCGATGGCGGCCAAATTCCGCAACAGCGGGCAAACCTGCGTGTGCGTTAACCGTTTCTACATCCAGGCCGGCGTGTATGAGCAGTTTGTTGAGAAACTCGCTGCCGCCGCGCGGGCGCTGAAAGTTGCCCCTGGCCTGACATCGGGTGCACAGCAGGGGCCGCTGATTCACCAGAAAGCGGTTGAGAAAGTGGAAGCCCACGTGAAGGACGCCCTTGAGCACGGCGCGCGCCTGCTGTGCGGCGGCGAGCGTCACGCCCTCGGCGCATCGTTCTACCAGCCTACCGTGCTGGCCGACGCTACCGAAGCCATGCTGCTGGCCCGCGAGGAAACCTTTGGCCCGCTGGCGGCCTGCTTCCGCTTCAGCGATGAACTGGAGGCGATTGAACGCGCTAATGGCACGCCGTTTGGCCTTGCCGCCTATCTTTATACCCGCGATCTCGCCCGCGCCTTCCGGGTGACACAGCAACTGGAAAGCGGCATGGTCGGCGTTAATGAAGGGATTATCTCCACGGAAGTCGCGCCTTTCGGCGGCGTGAAGGAGTCCGGCCTCGGCCGCGAAGGCTCCGACTGTGGACTAGAAGAGTACCTGGAAACCAAGTATGTGAATCTGGGTGGACTGCTGTAACTGTTGCCTTAGCGATGCGGCCCTCTCCACGAGGAGAGGGCGCAGAGTATTATCTCCGTAAATGTTTCCAACCGATAAGCGTAATGCCCACGGCACATACGATCAGCGTCATATCCAGCCGTTGTCCCCAGCCGGCAACGAAAAGCCCGGCACCAATCAGCACGTAATAGACCAGGCCGAAAAGTGCGCCTGCCGTCCCCCGGCAATCTGAGTAGGCGCTGAGCGCAGTGCCAAGCACCACCGGAATTGCCATCGAAAAGGCCAGCATCACCATAAACATCGGTCCCAGGAACCACGGGCTGGCCGACAGCAGGCCAACGCCCAGGCTCCCGATCAGGCCCCAGATACAGGCGAGGCGTAAAAGCGTGGCTGAACTCGTGCCGCGCTGGATGAGTTGATGGTTAAGCTGCGCGCCAGCCAAAGAGCCAAGCGCCAGCAGGACACCGCTTAATCCAAATGTACCGGGCTCCATGCCAAACCGCTCAAACATAAACGGCGCCAGGCCGTAATAGCTGAACAGGCTCACGTTAAACAGCGCGACCAGCGCCGTTGCACGCCAGATCTGCATATCTTTCAGCATTCGCACCGCGACGCTGGCGATGGGCTGACTCTGATGCTGCGCAGAGCGAGTTTCTTCCAGCCGCCAGGCGCTCCAGATAAAGAGCAGCAGGGCAAGCGCCACAAGAGCATCAAACACTCCCCGGAAACCGCCCCAGGAAACAAGCATCCCGCCCGCCCACAGGCCTATCGCCGGGCTTACCGCCAGAGCAATGCCCATAAAAGCGAAGATCTTTGCCAGCGTCTGCCCGCTAAAGCGGTCCCGGAGTATCGTCTGGGTGACAACCGACCCGGCCGCCGCACCAAAGGCCGCGATAACGCGTGCCGCGAGCAGCAGTCTGAAATCGTGCGCCAGCAGCGCAAGGACCGACCCTACTGCGTAGCATGCCAGGCCCAGCAACAGGGCTGGCTTACGGCCAGCCAGATCGCATACCCGCCCCCAGACCAGAACGCCGAGGGCAAAGCCCGGGAAATAAATGGACAGCGTCCAGGATGCATCCTGCGCGCTGACCGCGAAATACCCGGCAATATCGGTCAGTGCCGGGCTATAAAAGGTTTCCACAATCTGCGGAAACATCAGTAGCGCCGTTAAGAGCGCCATACCGCGATGTGTTTTCACAATACGTCCTCCTCAAAAAGAGGCGCTATTGTAGGAAAACGTCAGATGAATCATTATAAACATTATGACATTTAATATCGGAAATCAGACATTATGAGCTGGCTAAGTGCGGATGCAGAATTTAACCCTGACGCGCTGCATAACGGCGTGATTGGCGTGCAGGCTGAACTTGGGGATCATGATTCCGGGCTACATCGACACCGGATGGGGCAGTTGCTGTTTACCCGGGAAGGCTGCGTGAAGCTCACGCTGGATGAAGGCCAGGTACTCTCTTTGCTGCCGCCGGGTAAAGTCGCCTGGCTCCCCGGCGGCGTCAGCCATCGGGCAGAAATGAAAAGTAGCGTGGCCTACCGCTCAATCTGGTTTGATATAAAACGTTACCCCACGCTGCCCGCCACCGCGCTGGTGCTCAACGTCACGCCGTTGCTCAACGAACTGCTGGAGAGGATTTCGGCCAGCGCCTGGGAAACGGACTGGGAACAAGGCGCCCCGATGCACATGGCCGCCCTGTGCGTAGCGGAACTGAATGCCGCACAAGAAGTCCCGATGACGCTGCGCTTCCCTCAGGATAAGCGGCTGCGCCACCTGACGGGCGACACGCTGCCGCCGCCGCTCAACGAACTGGCCAGCGTAACCGGCGCAAGCGAGCGCACCATTGGCCGTATTTTCCTCCGGGAAACCGGCCTCTCCTACCAGCCATGGCGGCAGCAGTGGCGTTTAATGAAGGCGGTGGAAATGCTGGCCAGCCACGCGCGGGTTACCGTTGTTGCCTCGGAGCTAGGTTTTTCCAGCGACAGCGCCTTTATCTACTTTTACCGCAGCATGACCGGCCAGACGCCGGGCATGCTGACGGCGAAACAGACTTAACGTCGGCTGATGGCCAGCTTCGCGGCAAAGAGCAGAAACACACAGCCGGTAACGCGATCCATCCACTTCACAACGCCAGGCTTTCTTAGCACGCCGGAAGCGTAGCGCGTGGCAAGAATCAGCGTCAGGGACCACAGCGTGCCAAGCACCGCATGAATAGAAACCAGCAGGAAAGTCCAGAGGATCGGCGAATGGCCGGAGGGGATAAACTGCGGCAGGAAAGAGACGTAGAACACGCCCATTTTCGGATTAAGCACGTTGCCTAACATGCCGCGCAAAAACCAGTTGCTGGCTCGGGTTGAGTCAGCGGAGGCAAGACTAAAACTCTGGCGAGGACGCAAAAGCAGCTGAATACCCAGCCAGCATAAATACGCGGCACCGCACCACTTCAGCAAGGTATAGGCAAATTCAGACACCGCCAGCAGAGCGCCAAGTCCAAAGGCAACCAGCGCCCCCCACACAAAACAGCCTACGTCGATGCCAAGCGCGGCATGAAAAGCTTTTTTGCCCCCTTCGGCGGCGGCAGTTCTCAGGATAAGGGCGGTATCGAGACCAGGGGTAAGCGTGAGCAGAGTGGCAGCTAGCGTGAAAGCAAGAAGCGCATCGGTGACGGACATTTTTCTAACTCCGAAAACGATAAATCTACTGAAATTCAGCTCAGCCGACAATGCCCTGATGCCGTTATTTTTCGCCGTAAACTGTCCCGTTCATTGCCGCGGTAACGCCCGCGGTTCCTCTGTCGATCAGGTCAAGAAATACGGCGGCGGCGGCGGCGTTGCTCAGCGTCTGGCTAAAAGTTCGATGAGCCTGAATCAGCGCCGCGCTCCACGTGGCCAGCACCAGGCCCGCCGCCAGCTGAGTGTGCGGGTCGCTTTTTTCAAGGCCGGCCCCGGCGGCCAGCTCATGCGCCAGCGCCTGGGCAAATTCATCCCGAATCTCTCTGGCTCTCGCTTTCAGTGCCGGGCTGTGCTCAATCGTCGAGACAAACCCCTGCCCCGCCACGGAGAAAGCCACCACCGGGCTATTCTGCTCCACCAGATGGTGAGCAAAGCGACGCAGCGCTTCCAGCGGCCCCGTGTTTTTATCCCGCTGACTCAGCGCACGGCGCAGCATCTGCAACCCTTCTTCTTCGCGGTCGAAGAACATCTCCTCTTTGCGCGGGAAGTGGTTGAACACCGTCATTCTCCCCACCTCTGCCGCCGTGGCGATTTCGTCAATCGTCACCTGTTCAAAGCCCTTTTCCAGAAACAGCCGGGTGGCAACATTAGAAATTTTCTGGCGGGTGGCGAGTCGGTTCAGGGTTCGGCGATCGACGGACATTGACAGGATCCTGCGGAATGGATAATTATGTACTGAGTATATATTGGTACTTAGTACAGGTAAACATGAACAAAGCGCTGGTTGTCATTTTCTCCACTATTTGCCTGGATGCCGTCGGCATCGGCCTGATCTTTCCGATTCTGCCGCGCCTGCTGGAAGAGGTGACACACACCCCGGATATCGCCCACTGGATCGGCATCATGACCGCGCTGTATGCCCTGATGCAGTTTGTTTTCGCCCCGCTGCTGGGGGCGTTGAGCGACAACTATGGTCGCCGCCCCGTGCTGCTCGTATCCCTTATCGGGGCCGCCGTGAATTATTTGATCATGGCCTTCGCCCCGCACCTGTGGATGCTGCTGCTGGGCCGCGCTATCGCCGGGTTGACCAGCGCGAACGTCTCGGTGGCGATGGCTTACATCACCGACGTCACTCCGGCGGATAAACGCGCCCGTCGCTTCGGGCTGTTTAACGCCATGTTTGGGGCCGGGTTTATCATCGGCCCGGTGCTTGGCGGCCTGTTGGGCGATGCCTGGGTGCGGCTGCCGTTTATTGCGGCTGCCGTGCTAAACACCGTTAACCTGCTAATGGCGCTGTTTATGCTGCCGGAATCCCGCGAACCCGCCCGCCAACGGTTCAGCTTTGCCGTACTCAATCCCCTGCAGCCTCTGCGCCGCATTTTCACCCTGAAAGGGCTAATCCCGATTGCGATGGTCTTTTTCATTCTGAGCGCAACCGGCGAAGTATACGGCACCTGCTGGGCGCTTTGGGGGACCGATACTTTCGGCTGGAACGGGCTGTGGATTGGGCTTTCTCTCGGCGCTTATGGCATCTGCCAGACGCTGACGCAGGCGCTGCTTCCCGGCCCGATAACCCGCTGGCTGGGGGAGCGCGGCGCGGTGCTGTTTGGCATTTGTAGCTCGTGTATTGCGCTGACGATGCTGGCCTTTGTGCAAGCAGGCTGGCAGGTGTTTGTGATTATGCCGCTGTTCGGGCTGGGCGGCGTTGGCGCCCCGGCCCTACAGGCGCTAGCCACCCGGAAAGTAGATGAAGCCAGCCAGGGCCAGTTGCAGGGAATTCTGGCCTCGGCGGTCAGCCTCGCGTCTATCATTGCCCCGCTGGGCTTCTCAAGCTTCTACTTTGTGGTGCAGGATTCGTGGCCAGGCGCTATCTGGCTGTCGGTGATTGTGGTGTACGCCGTTGCCGTGCCGCTGGTGTTGTTCAGCACCCGCGGCAAAAGTGAAATACAGCCAATAAGCCCATAAAGCAGCCAGAGAACGATGGCGGAAAAATCACATCGTAACATGCAGGCCTATTTTAATTTCTCCAGCGGAAAGGGCCTGTCCTGTACCACGGTTTTCATCACCAGCGTCGAGCGGAGATGCTGCACACCGGGCATGGCCGATAGTTTTCTGTCATACAGCGCCTGGAACGAAGGCAGGTCCCGGGTTACGACCTGCATCAGATAGTCCGGGTCGCCAAACAGTCTCTGCGCCAGCACAATTTGCGGGATATCTTCCACAGCTTCTTCAAACGCGCTGACGGCCTTTCTGTCCCCTTCTTTGAGCGTCGCAAAGACCAGAGCCACAAAATTAAAGCCCATCTTGCCCGGGTCAAGGTTAGCCCGATAGCCCGTAATGACCCCCTCTTGCTCCAGCGCTCTGAGCCGACGATGGCACGGCGAGAGGCTGAGGTTAACCCGCTCGGCCAGGTCGGTAATGGACAGACGCCCATCGGCCTGGAGTTCAGCAAGAATTTTTCTGTCTACGCTATCCATTTGGAATATTCTCTCTTTTAACAAGAGTTTTGAGCATAACATTGAAAGCCCATTGCCGGGGATTAACCGTATTCTTTCTTTCCCGTTATCCAAGAGAGAAATACCATCATGGCGATGAGCCTTGCCGCAGGATTTTGGCTGGTTTCGTTCCTGCTAATCATCACCCCAGGAGCTGACTGGGCTTACACTATCAGCGCCGGAATCAATGGCCGCAGAATTATTCCCGCCGTGGCCGGACTGATGTCGGGCCATGCTATCGCGACAATCATTGTTGTTGCCGGCGTGGGGGTTCTGCTCGCCGGACATCCGCTCGCTTTATCCGTCCTCACGCTGCTGGGTGCGCTCTATTTGCTCTGGCTTGGCCTCACTATTTTGCGCAGCCCTCCCGGGCTGAACGCCGCCGCTCAGAACAACGGCAACTGGCAACAGTGGGCCATCAAAGGGATGTGTATCAGCGGCCTGAATCCGAAAGTGTTTCTGCTTTTTCTGGCCCTTTTACCGCAGTTTACCGATCCCCAGGGGAAGTGGTCAGTGGCGCAGCAGATGTCCGCTCTGGGTGCGATGCACCTGGTGACCTGTACCCTGATTTATCTCTTGATTGGTTACGGTTCAAGAGCGCTCTTAAGCACCCGCCCTCAGGCCGCTCGCAGGGTGAGTATGCTTTCGGGTGTCCTCATGGTAATCATTGCGCTGCTGCTGATTTACGAGCAGTTGAAATAGCGAAAAAAAGAGGCAGGATACCTGCCTCTGAGGAACTACGCCTGATGTAGGGTGAAGACACGAATACTGTTGAGCAACAAGCCGGACTGCTCAACCAGGGAGGCGTTTTGCTGAGTGGTGGTATCGATCTGCCCCATCGCAGCATTAATTTGCGCGATGCCGTCGCTTTGCTCATGACTCGCGCGGGCAATTTCATCCACCAGCTGCCGCACGCGGGCAACGTTTTCAACGATTTCCTGCATGCCCTCATCCGCTTCCGTGACCAGCTTACGGCCATCGGTGATTTTGTTCACGGACGCGCTAATGATGTCACGAATCTCTTTCGCGGAGGCCGAACTTCTCTGCGCCAGCGTTCTCACTTCCCCGGCTACCACGGCAAAACCGCGCCCCTGTTCACCGGCTCTGGCAGCCTCAACGGCGGCATTTAATGCCAGGATATTTGTCTGGAAAGCAATTCCTTCAATGGCCGCAATGATATCGGTCATCCGGCCTGCATCAGCATGGATTTCGCCCATGGCATCGGCCACCACGTGCATACGTTCGCTGTTGGCCTTGACCATTTCTCCGGACTCATTAAACAGCGTATTCACCCGATGGGCATGACTGGCGGTGCTCTTGATCGTCGACGTTAGCTGCTCTAAGGTCGCGGCAGTTTGTTCGACGCTCGCCGCCTGTTCCTCTGTTCGTGAGGCGAGATCCTGGTTCCCGGCATCAATTTCATCCGCTGCCAGGGCAATACTTTCCGCCCCGCTGCTGACGTTCCTAACCGTACTCCCAAGCGAAGTAATCATTTCCTGCAATGAATGCATGAGCTGCCCCAGCTCGTCCTTCGCATGCACATGTACTTTGGCGGTGAGATCGCCCTGCGCCACCCTGCCGGCAACGTTAACGGCCTGCAGCAGCGGATGCGTAATACTGCGGGTTATGTACCAGGCCGTTGCCGCCCCCAGCGCCACACCCAGCGCCACTAGCAGCAACATGAGCAGCTCATTATTACGGGAGTTTTTCTGAATGCTGGCATGCGTGTTGTCGATAAGCTGTTTTTGGAAATCCAGCAGAGCCTGCAGCCCCTGCCGATATTCTTCGCTTATCGGAATAAAAAGTTCCGAGATATAGCTATCCATGCCCTCATGTTCGCTCAGCTCAGCCCGGGCCAACCCTTCGGAACGAACCTGCAAATACTTTTCACGCACGGGGACAAGATTCGCCAGCAGGTGCTTGCCGGTTTCCAACGCAATCAAAGATGTGAGCTGGGACTGGACCCGGGTGGTGACCGCCGAATTCTGCGCAATGCTGGCGAGCAGTTTCTTACGCAGCATCGCATTTTCAGTTCCCATTGCCGCGATAGCGTTCCCGCTGCTCTTGTCGACCTGCGCCAGCCATTCCTCGACCAGCCTTTCCTTCAGCAAATGCTGGTTAATCATCTCATCGACGGCGTGAACATTATTCCGGCTGAACAGGCTGGCGCCGATACCCATCAGAATCATTAAAAACAACAGCAGAAAAAAACCGCCGCTCAGCCTGACGCCTACACGCAAATTACTTAGTTTCATTCTCGTTCCTTAGAAAACCACATCCCGGAGTGCCCCCGGCGCCTGGCGCGAGGGAATGGCGTGTTTTGTAACCACGTTGTTAACCGATATCGGAGGTCACGGTTATTTCTGCAGGCAAAAACCAGGGGGGAACGGTCGATAAAGCAGCATTTTGGCCCGAAGCAATGCTTTAATGTGATCTGCATCACAATGAAGAAGTCATTGAAAAATAAAAGGCCCTGGCATATTCATGCGTCGAAGCCTTTTATTATTTGCTCTAAAGTTAAAGATTAAAACGCCTGCCAGTGTTCCTCTTCTCTTTTTAACGCCCGGCGCGGTGCCAGCTGGGGCGATAATATTACGCTTGCCTCATCGCTTGCCCCCAAATGCAGGCTGCTGGTTCTTTTTTCCAGCTCGAACACTTGTTTATTCAGCACTTCTGAAGATCCGGCCAGCTCTTCCACCACCGCTACGTTCCCCTGGGTGACTTTCTCCAGTTCGGAGAGCGCCGTGGTAATTTGCTGAATACCTTTTTCCTGTTCGTTGGTGGAGATAAAAATATGCCCCATCAGCGCGTCGATATTTTCTGAACCGGAAACAATATCCTTCATATTTTTTTCCGCTTCGGAGACCAGGCTTGCGCCCTGCAGAACGTTTTGGTTGGTGATATCAATTAACGACTTAATGTTCTTGGCCGATTCCGAGCTTTTATGCGCCAGATTTCTGACTTCACCGGCCACCACCGCAAAGCCTTTGCCGTGTTCCCCGGCGCGGGCGGCTTCCACCGCAGCGTTCAGCGCCAGGATATTGGTCTGGAAGGCAATGCTGTCGATGATGGTAATGATTTCCGTCATCTTGTTGGCGCAGTCGGTGATTGAGGTCATGTTGCTGGTCAGCTTCTGCATCAGGTCACTGCCGTGGTTGGCCGAACGGTGCGCGCCGCTGGTGATATCGCTCAGCTCACGGGTGCTGTCGGCATTGTTTTTTGTCCCGGCGGAAATCTGTTCCATGCTCGATGCCGTCTGAATCAGCATCGCCGACTGCTGCTCGGTTTTCACCGACAGCGTGGCGCTCTGGTGCGCCAGGCTTTCAGAAAGCGCTTTGGCCGACTGGGACGACTTGCGAATATCCATTACCAGGGTAGTAATTTCGGCGGAAAGCGTATTTATGCCCGGAATCAATCGTCCGGCACAATTATTACCAAACTCAGGGATATGCACCGATAAATTCCCCGAATTAATTTCGTCAATGCTCCGCTTAACGTTATTAATGGGCCGTACAAGATATATCGTCATATACGTCCACAGGGAGAAGATTAAGACAACCCAGGCAATATTAAGCATGGCTAAAACAAGCACGCTAGCTGATAAAGCAAATGCTAAGAAATCTATAACTAAAAAGGATATTGCCAAAAAATAGACAATAACGCTTCGAACGCTGGCATTCTTAAGCATAGGTAATCCTGTGCGAGACTTGGGCGGGTATATTATTTATTACCTGGATTTATGGAAAAGCCATCCCATAAAATAAATCAGAATTTAACGCCGACATAAGTCAACTGAAAAGATTTTAAATCCGCACTTTTCGTTTAAGAACGACGCCTTTCTGAATATATCCGTGACGTTACGATCAAGTCACTTTCATCAGCGCTGCATTTAGTAACTTGCATTTTGAAAGTCACTATGCCAATTTGTCACCAGACGATAACCCCGCCCCCGGATCGAACCATGAAAAACGAACCTCTGTGCAGCGCTCCCTGCCCCATTGCCCGCAGTCTTGGCCGTATCGGCGACAGCTGGAGCATCATGATCCTGCGGGATGCCCTGGCAGGTTTTACCCGCTTCGATGAATTCCAGAAGAGCAGCAACGTGGCGCCCAATATTCTTTCGCGCCGCCTGAAAGAGCTGGTTGATGATGGCTTACTGGAGAAGGTTTGCTACAGCAGCTCACCGCCGCGCTACGAATATCACCTCACCCAAAGCGGGCGTGATTTCCGCATGGTGATTCTGGCACTGGCGGAATGGGGCAACCGCCACTTCGCGCCCGAAGGGCGTCAGATGCAGCTGGTGGAGCGCGAAACCCAGCGCCCGGTAGAGCCCATTCTTACCGATAAAGAAACCGGCGAGCTGATTGAGCCGGGAAAATACGCCATGGTGCCGGGTCCAGCGGCCTCACCGATGATGAAATACCGCCACGACTACCTGCAGCGTAAACACGCCGGCGACGCCGGGCTTAAATTCCAGCCAGAACCGTACAGAGAACCCCAGTAATGAACGCCGCCCATAAGAAAAAATTGATCACGCTGACCGTACTTGGTGCCGCGGTGTTGGCGGCCGCAGGCTATGGTACATGGTGGTGGCACAGCGGGCGTTTTATTCAGTCGACTGACGACGCCTACATCGGCGGGGATATCAGCGCCATTTCAACCAAAGTCTCCGGCTACATTCAGCAAATTGCGGTGCAGGACAACACGGCGGTGAAAAAAGGCGACCTGCTGATCCGCATTGACGATCGTGATTACCAGGCCGCGCTGGCGAAAGCCCTTGGGGAAGTTGCCGCCCAGCAGGCTGCGCTGGCGGATATCGCCGCCACGCGCCAGCTACAGCAGGCGACGATTGAAGGTTCCACCGCTTCTTTAGCGGCAGCGGCGGCGGCAACGGACAAAACAGCCAACGACAACCGCCGCTATAACGCCCTGGAAGCCTCGAGCGCCATTTCAGCCCAAATACGCGACAACGCCTCGGCGGATTATCGCCGGGCGCGAGCGGAACAAAGCAAAGCCCTGGCCGACAAAGCCGTCGCCCAGCGCCAGCTCGCGGTGCTTGATGCCCGTGAAAAACAAACCCAGGCCGCGCTGGAACAGGCGCAGGCTAACCTGGCGATGGCGAAGCTGAATCTCAGCTATACCGAAATTCGCGCCCCGTTCGACGGCGTGATCGGTAACCGCCGCGCGTGGACCGGCTCCTTCGTGACCAGCGGCATGCATTTACTGTCGCTGGTGCCTTCCCAGGGGCTTTGGGTCGATGCCAACTTCAAGGAAAACCAGCTGGCGCACATGCGAGCCGGTTTACCGGTGACCGTGGTGGCCGACGTGCTGCCGAACCACACCTTTAAGGGCCACGTTGCCAGCGTCTCTCCGGCGACCGGCTCCCGGTTCAGCATTCTTCCGGCGGAAAACGCCACGGGGAACTTCACCAAAATCGTTCAGCGGGTTCCGGTGCGGATAGCGCTGGAAGGTGACGGCGCAAAACTGGATGTGCTTCGTCCGGGGCTGTCGGTCATCGTTACCGTCGATCAAAAGAGCACGCGATGAGCACCGCCCAGGCCGCACCGATGCCGCAGGGCATCTCTATGCCAATGGCAAAAAAGATCTTCGCTTTTGCCAGCATGTGCGTCGGGATGTTTATTGCGCTGATTGATATCCAAATCGTCTCCGCGTCGCTGCGGGATATCGGCGGCGGCCTTTCGGCTGGGGATGATGAAACTGTCTGGGTGCAAACCAGCTACCTGATCGCCGAGATCATTATTATTCCGCTGTCCGGGTGGCTGGCGCGGGTGATGTCCACCCGCTGGCTGTTTGCCGCCTCGGCGGCAGGCTTCACCCTGATGAGCCTGCTCTGCGGCTGGGCGTGGAATATTCAAAGCATGATTGCCTTCCGTGCCCTGCAAGGGCTGGCGGGCGGCTCGATGATCCCGCTGGTGTTTACCACCGCCTTCGCTTTCTTTCAGGGCAAACAGCGTGTTATTGCCGCCGCGACCATCGGCGGCCTTGCTTCGCTGGCTCCGACGCTTGGCCCCACCGTCGGCGGCTGGATCACCGAGAACTTTAACTGGCACTGGCTGTTCTTTATTAACGTCATCCCGGGGATTTATATCGCCGTCGCCGTGCCGCTGCTGGTGAAGGTGGATAGTCCTGATTTCTCGCTGCTGCGCGGCGCGGACTATTTCAGTATTTTGCTGCTGGCGGCCTCGCTCGGCTGCCTGGAATATACGCTGGAAGAAGGCCCGCGCTGGGGTTGGTTTGATGACAACACCATCGCCACAACCGGCTGGATAGCGCTGCTGTGCGGCATCGCCTTTATTATTCGAACGCTGCGCCACGCCCAGCCGGTGATGGACCTGCGGGCGCTCAAGGACAGAACCTTTAGCCTCGGCTGCTATTTCTCGTTTATGGCCGGGGTGGGCATTTTCGCCACGATCTATTTAACGCCGCTGTATCTCGGCAGCGTACGTGGCTTTAGCGCGCTGGAAATCGGCCTGGCGGTGTTTTCCACAGGCCTGTTCCAGGTGATGTCGATTCCCTTTTATGCCTGGCTGGCAAACCGCGTGGGTCTCCGCTGGCTGCTGATGGCCGGGCTGATCGGCTTTGCCATTTCGATGTACAGCTTCGTGCCGATCACCCACGACTGGGGCGCGGACCAACTGCTGCTGCCGCAGGCGTTTCGCGGCCTTGCGCAGCAGTTCGCCGTCGCGCCTACGGTGACGTTAACGCTGGGCAGCCTGCCGCCCGCGCGGCTTAAGCTTGCCTCCGGGCTGTTCAACTTGATGCGTAACCTCGGCGGCGCTATCGGCATTGCGCTGTGCGGCACGGTGTTGAATGACAGAACCAACCTGCACTACAGCCGCCTGGCCGATCATCTCAATACCGCTAACCTCGCGATGACGGATTTTGTCCAGCGCAGCGCCGCCAGCCTGGCCGCGCAGGGATTGTCCCCGGATGCCGCCACCAGCGGGGCGCTAAAAAACTTGTCCTCCCTGGCACTGCGCGAGGCACGCACTCAGGCATTTTCGGATGCTTTTTACCTGATCATGATAGGTTTTTTGATTGCTGCGATGCTGGTTCCGTTAATGAAAAAGCCGCAGCCACACTGATATTTCAGGAGAATAATGATGGGCGTTTCAGCGAAAAGGATTGTGGTCACAGGTATGGGTATCGTCAGCCCGCTGGGCTGTGGCGTGCAGCATGTCTGGCCGTCGCTGCTGGCGGGAAAATCCGGCATCTCGGCGCTGGATGAGAACGTCGTGGCAGATATCCCCTGCAAAGTGGCCGGTCAGGTGCCGTCCGTAGAACAGGATCCTGAGCACGGCTTTGATCCGCTGGCGACGATCTCCGCCAAAGAACGTAAAAAGATGGATCGGTTCATCGAGTTTGCACTGGTTGCCGCCCATGAAGCGCTCGCCCAGGCGGGCTGGTCTCCAGCTTCGCAGGAAGAGAAAGATCGTACCGCAACGGTGATTGCCACCGGGATCGGCGGCTTCAGCGAAATAGCCAATGCAGTGCGCACCACGGACGAGCGCGGGCCACGTCGCCTGTCGCCGTTTACCATCCCCTCTTTCCTCGCCAACCTTGCCGCCGGGCATGTGTCCATTGCGCACGGCTTTCGTGGGCCGATTGGTGCCCCGGTGACCGCCTGTGCCGCCGGAGCCCAGGCCATTGGCGATGCCGCCCGCTTGATCCGCAGCGGCGAGGCTGATATTGCCCTTTGCGGCGGCGCAGAAGCGGCCATTCACCGCGTCAGCCTGGCCGGATTTGCTGCCGCACGCGCGCTGTCTACCGCCTCCAACGACAATCCCGAAGCCGCCTCACGCCCGTTCGACCGTGACCGGGACGGTTTTGTGATGGGCGAAGGCGCCGGGCTTATCGTGATTGAATCCCTGGAACACGCCATGGCTCGTGGCGCAACGCCGCTGGCTGAGCTGGTCGGGTACGGCACTAGCGCGGATGCCTGGCATTTGACCGCCGGGCCGGAAGACGGCAACGGCGCAAGGCGAGCAATGGAGGCGGCCCTTCGCCAGGCCGGCATTGCAGCCGCGGATGTTGACCATATCAACGCGCACGCAACCTCGACGCAGGTCGGCGACAAAGGCGAGCTGGCGGCGATTAAAGCGCTTTTCGGCACGCTTCCGGTGGCTGTGACGTCAACGAAATCCGCCACCGGCCACCTGCTGGGCGCCGCGGGCGGCATCGAGGCTATATTTACTATTCAGGCATTGCGTGACCAGGTTGTGCCGCCGACGCTGAATCTGCATCACCCCGATGAAGAGGCGGCCGGGCTGGATCTGGTGGCGCTTACCGCCCGGCCGCAGACGCTGCGCTATGCGCTGTCGAACGGGTTTGGTTTTGGCGGCGTGAATGCAAGCCTGCTGTTGAAACGGTGGGAATCCGGGGAATAACCAGACCCTCACCCCGGCCCTCTCCCTGGAAGGAAGAGGGGGAAAACCGACGGAAAATCTCTGCTCGATCCAGTCCCCCTCATCCCTCCTGTACGCTCCGGGGAAAGGGGAGAAACCAAACTCGATCCAATCCCCTCTCCCCTTTGGGGAGAGGGTTAGGGTGAGGGGCAATCATCAGCCACCTGCCTCAAACACCTGCTGCAACCACGCCCTAACCTGCCGCACATCTTCTCTCCGGGCCTTTTCGTGGCTGGTCACAAAATAATAGTTCGCCCCAGGCAGCGCGCCCGGCAGCGCAATATGCAGCAAGCCCTGCTGCAGCGCCCGGCGAATCAGCAGCTCGCTTGCCAGCAAAATCCCCTGCCCGGCTATCGCCGCCTGAATCGCATGGGTTTCGTCGTCAAAATGAATGCCGCTCTGCACATCCAAATCTTCAGGCCCAAAGACGGATTTCCAGTGCTGCCAGCTGGGTTCCGGGCTGGGCACATGCCGGTTATCAATATGAAACAGCGTCATCCCCGCGAGATCCTTCACGCTCCTGAGCTTTAGCTGCGGGCTTGCCACCAGCACAAAGCTGTCGCTATGCAGCAGCGTGCTGTCGAGAGATTCATCGGCCTGCATGCTGTAACGCACCGCACAGTCCGCCATTTTTCCGTGGAGATCGGCCAGCGCTACGCCGCTGTGAAAGCGCAGCTCCAGCGAGGGATGCTGCTGATGTAAAGACGGTAAACGCGGCACCAGCCAGTTAGTCAGGAAGTTCGAAGTAGTGCTGAGCGTGAGCGTGCCGGGCTGAGATATTGTAGCTATGGACTCAACGGCCTCGCGCAGCATGGTGAACATGTTTCCGGAGGCGCGAAACAGAATCTCCCCCGCCGCAGTCAGCGCCACGCCCCGAGCAGAGCGAGTGAATAATCGCTGCTCCAGCGAATCTTCCAGCAGGCGAATTTGGTGGCTGATGGCGGTGGGCGTCACGCCAATTTCTTCCGCTGCCGCTTTAAAGCTGGCGTGGCGTGCCACGGCATCAAAGGCCCGAATGGCCGTGAGTGGCGGGAGTCGACGATTTTTCATGAGTGAATTTAACTCATCCTTGGCTGAATTATATGATTTTGATTGCACCATAAACAAAGGCTTAGCCTGTTATTCACGCTCATCAAATGATGAAAATGATTCATCACAGAGAAAATAGCAGGAAACGCCGATGACACAAACTTATGCGAAACCCGCCGCCGGGTCCTGGCGCGCTTTATCCGCGCCCGGCATTGCACAGGCGCTGATTGCGCTGGACTATGCAATTGTCTACGTCGCGCTCCCCACGCTGGCGCAGAGCCTGAATCTTTCTCTCAGCGAGATGCAGTGGGTGGTTTCCCTGTATGGCCTGACGTTTGCCGCCCTCTTGCTGGCGGGCGGCAGCCTCTGCGACCGGCTGGGGGCACGCCGGATGTTCAGCTTCGGCATGGCGCTGTTTTTACTCTCGTCAGCGGTTGGTGGGCTGGCGCAGGGCGGCACGCTGCTGCTCATTGCCCGCTGCGGACAGGGGATGGCGGCAGCGTTGTTGCAGCCTGCGGTACTGGCGCTGATGGCGCAGCGGTTTCACGGCGAGGCGCACCGACGGGCGCTGGCGATATGGAGCGCCATCGGCGCGCTGGGTCTGGTTGCGGGCGTGATACTGGGCGGGATCCTGGCCGCGCTGGACTGGCGAACCATTTTCTTTATTAACATTCCGCCGGGGCTGCTTGCGCTGTGGCTGGTTCGCCGGGATTATCTCCCGCTCAGCACGCAGGGCGAAAAACAGCAGACGGGCATCGGGTCGCTGGTCGGGTGCTTCGCCGCCGGGGCACTGGTCTGGGCGCTGATGCGCTATGGCGAAACCGGGCAGCCTGACTATATTGCCAACCGCTTCGCCGTTGCCATGGGGATCCTGTTTATTCTGCACGAGCGCTACGCCCCTCAGCCTTTACTGGCCCGCTCGCTTCGCGCTCTGCTGGGCCTGCAAACGGGCTGGCTCAGCAGCGCCTGTTATATGGCAAGCGTGGGGAGCCAGTTTTATGCCATGACGCTATTCTGGCAGCAGACGCTGCAGCAGGATGCCGTTACCACCGGGCTGATGTTCACGCCGCTCGCGCTATTAATCGTCGCGGGCAATACTCTTTTTACCCGCCTGACGGCCCGTTACGCCAGCGCCACGGTTTTGGCCGTCGGGTTTGCCTGTTCGGCACTGGGGCTGGGGCTGCTGTCCGTCGGGGTGGCGTCCCCGCTGTCTGCAGTATTTATCAGTGGTATCGCCTTAAGCGGGCTTGGCCACGGGCTCATCTTCCCGGCGATGTTCGCTGTGGGGCTGTCATCCACCCCGCTTGATCAACAGGGACGCGCCAGCGCCCTGATGGCCACCAGCCAGTATATGGCCGGGGCAATGATGCTGGCGGTGCTTTCCGTCGTGCTCGGGCAGGCTCCCGATATAACACAGTGGGCAACGGCTTTCCGGCTGCTGGGCGCTGCCGCTGTGGCAGGCATGCTGCTTGCGGCATGCCAGAAAGCGAGTTAAACAAGGGCAATCTGCGTGGGGAAAGGTGAGAGAGATTCGGGCCGGATGAATGCTACATTTATACTAACTGTTTAATTCTTCTCCCTTATCATCGAATTTTCCCGCGTTAAGGATCCCAATATGACCCAGCAAGCTGACCAGGCTGACGCTAAACACTACCTTGTGCGCCTGATTGCGGTCGTACTTACCGGCATTCTTGCCGGCATCGCGGGGATGCTTCTCGCGCTGATTTTACACGCTATTCAGCACCTGGCTTTTGGCTACAGCATTGACCAACTGGTTGGGAGCGAGACGTTCCTTGAGGGCGTGACGGACGCCACGCATTTACGCCGGGTCGCGGCGATTCTTGGCGGCGGGGCCGTCGCCGGATTTGGCTGGTGGCTGCTCGCGCGTTACGGCAAGAAAAGAGTGTCTATCGCTGCCGCCGTGGCAAATCCTGCCGTGCCGATGCCTACGGGCACCACCACTGTTCATGCTTTGCTGCAAATCATTACCGTTGCGCTGGGTTCCCCGCTCGGGCGTGAAGTGGCCCCTCGGGAAATGGGCGCGCTGGCGGCCGGGCTCCTCGCCCGGAAGTTCAGCCTGCAGCCGGATGAAACCCGGACGCTGATTGCCTGCGGCGCGGGCGCGGGCCTGGCTGCGGTGTATAACGTGCCCCTTGCCGGAGCGCTGTTCACGCTGGAAGTGCTGCTGATCTCGTTCAGCTGGGAGAAAGCGCTGGCGGCGGTTATCACTTCGGCAGTAGCGGCCTGGGTCGCCACGCTGGGGCTGGGGGATGAGTCGCAGTATCACTTCGCTTCTTTTGCGCTTCCCCACGCGTTTATCGCCTGGGCCATTGTTGCCAGCCCGCTGCTCGGTTATGCAGCCTGGCTGTTCCGCAAGGCGACAACAAGCGTGAGAACGCAGGTAAAAACTAACTGGCAGATGCCGGTATTTTGCCTGCTGGCCTTTGCGCTGCTGGCCGTGCTTAGCCTGTGGTTCCCGCAGCTGCCGGGCAACGGCAAAGGTCCGATGCAGCTTGCCATCAGCAACGGCCTGAGCTTTAACTTCGCGGCGATTTTGCTGGCGCTGAAAATGCTGGTGATCCTCGCCGTCCTGCGAGGCGGCGCTGAGGGTGGGCTGCTGACGCCGGGCTTAACGGTGGGCGCTTTGCTAAGCCTGCTGCTGGCGGTGGTCTGGCAGTTTGTCTTCCCTGGCGGGGACGTGGGCAGCTTTGCGCTGGTCGGTGGCGCGGCGTTTTTAGCCGCTTCGATGCAGATGCCAATCACCGCCGTGGCGCTGGTGATGGAGTTTACCCATATGGATCACGGCTATTTTGCCCCCGCGCTGCTCTGCGCCGCCGGGGCTTATACAACCTGCCGAATTCTGGATAAGAAATACCGGTACTAACCTCTTCAGTGGGAAGAGATAAATGCCGACTCTGCAAGCGGGGCCGGCATGGAAAAATGCTGCCGCATGCGCGCCACCTCGCTAAGCGGCGTGAGCCCAAAAAGACGCTTAAATTCGCGGCTGAACTGCGACACACTTTCGTAGCCCACGCGGGCGCTGGCCGCCGAAGCGGTCAGATCGTTTCGCAGCATCAACAATCTCGCCTGATGCAGTCTTGTGGATTTGAGATATTGCATGGGGGAAGTGTTGGTCACCGCTTTGAAATGGCTGTGGAAAGTGGGCACGCTCATGCCCGCTTCTTTTGCCAGAGCATCAACGTCCAGATGCGCATTAAATTCAGCATGAAGCTTGCGCAGCGCCTTCGCCACTTTGCCAAACTGCCCCTGCATCGTCAGCGCGCTGCGTAACGTCTGCCCCTGCGCGCCCGTCAGTACCCGATAATAAATCTCCCGCATCATAGCCGGCCCCAAGAGATCGGCATCCAGCGGCGTCGACATCACCTGGAGGAAACGCAGTACGGAGGCGCTCATCGCTTCGTCCATCGGGCTGGACATCATGCTGCGTGGCTCGCAGGCCAGCTCAATGCCTCGGCCATCGAGCGCGAGCATCACCTCCGCAGCCAGCGTAAAGTCTAACCTCATGTAGATAGCCAGCATGGGTTCTTCGGCGCTGGCCTCCGTTTCCATGGTGAACGGCACGGGCACGGAAACCATCAGGTAGTGCTGGGCATCATATAAATAGACATCCTCACCTAAAAAACCCCGTTTACGCCCCTGCACCACAATCACAATGCCGGGCTCATAAAGAACCGGGGTTCGCATCAGCGGGCGATTAGAGCGTAAGAAACGGACTTCGTTCAGCGCGGTGAGATTGTAGCCTTCATGCGGGGTTAACCGATCCAGAAGCTCAACCATTTGTTTACTGGCCAGAAGGCTGGCGTTTGTCATAGCGGTTCATCTGGCCAAGGGAAATGTTGGCAGAGTCTGGCAGTGAAACCTCACCTCGTCCAGACACCTCATAGGAATAGGCAAACATCAGAGAGGATCCAGGCTACTCACTCAGTCCTTCCAGCCCTACGATTTACCTCCCATTAACGGAGGACATAATAATGAGCCAGTCGAAGTTATTTTTAATTACCGGCGTCAGCAGCGGCTTTGGCCGTTCGCTGGCAGAAGAAGCCCTGAAAGCCGGACACCGCGTGGTTGGAACCGTGCGTAATCACCAGGCGAAGGAAGCCTTTGAGGCGCTGGCACCCGGCAAGTGTTTTGCCCGAATTCTGGACGTCACCGACTTTGATGCCGCAGCCCCGCTGGCGGCTTCGGTGGAACAGGAGATTGGCGCTATTGATGTACTCGTCAACAACGCAGGCTACGGGCACGAGGGGGTGATGGAAGAATCCCCGATGAGCGAACTGATTCACCAGTTCAACGTCAACGTATTTGGCGCCGTCGCGATGATAAAAGCCTTTTTGCCTGGGTTCCGCACTCGTCGTACGGGCCATATTATCAATATCACTTCGATGGGCGGCTTTATCACCCTGCCCGGTATCAGCTACTACTGCGGCAGCAAATTTGCCCTGCAGGGCATCTCCGAAACGCTGAGCAAAGAGCTCCTGCCTTTTAATATCGCGGTCACCGCCGTGCAGCCCGGTTCCTTCAGAACCGACTGGGCCGGGCGATCTATGGTGCGAAGCCCGCGCAGCATCAGCGATTATGACCAGAGCTTCGGCCCGATTCGCGACGCGCGCCAGAAACGCAGCGGGCAGCAGCCGGGCGATCCGATCAAAGCCGCCAAAGCAATTTTGGCGCTTATCGACAGCCCTCATCCACCGGCAACCCTGCTCCTGGGCAGCGACGCCGTTACCTTCGTCAAAGAGAAGCTTGAGCGAATGGAAGCAGATATTGAGGCGTGGGAAACGGTAAGTCGTTCGACTGATGTGCAGTAGCGGCCCACAAAATAAAAAGGCCCGGTACCCCATAAAGGCTACCGGGCCAGGTGCTTAAAAACCGTTATTTAGCTTCGTTGGCATCCGCGTTTCTCAGCATGTTTCTGACCGGAATAATCAGCGCGGCCAGCACAACGGCGCAGATAACCAGGGCGATAGAGACGTGGGAGAACAGCTCCGGCATCAAGCTAAGCTGATCTTTTTTGATGTGCCCGCCCATAATACCCGCCGCCAGGTTACCCAGCGCGCTGGCGCAGAACCACAGCCCCATCACCTGGCCGCGCATTTTCTGCGGTGCCAGCAGCGTCATGGTCGCGAGGCCGATTGGGCTCAGACACAGCTCACCGAGGGTCAGCAGCAGGATGCTCCCTACCAGCCAGAACGGAGAAACGCCGCTCTGCGTCGCCAGCACCTGGTTTGCCGCCGCCATCATCACCGCAAAACCTGCCGCCGCAAACAGAATGCCGATAACGAATTTCGTCATGCTGCTCGGGTTCAAATTACGCTTAGCCAGCGACGGCCAGAACCAGCTGAAGACCGGGGCTAACAGGATAATAAACAGCGCGTTGATCGACTGGAACCAGATCGTCGGGATTTCAAAGCTGCCCATCTGGCGGTCGGTATAGTCACGCGCAAAGATGTTGAAGGAGGTCGGCTTCTGCTCAAAGGCAGACCAGAAGAACGCCGCCGCAATCAGCAGGATCAGGCAGGCCAGCAGGCGCGAACGCTCGCTGCTGGTTAAGCCCGCAAAGAAGAACATAAACAGGAAGTAGAGGCCCACGCAGGTAGAAATGATGTAGGCGGAGCTTTTCGCTATCACCGTCGGGTTGAACGGAATCGTACCATTGGAGATAAGTACCACCAGCCCGGCAAGCAGCGCCATGGCAAGCGTCACCCATTTACCGACGTTTTTACGCTCGGTCGTCGGGCGGTTCCAGGTGGAATCCAGGCCGACTTCTTTGTCGTAGCGGCGCATTTGCGGAATGGCGTAGAAGCGGAAGATGAACAGCGCAACCAGCATCCCTAAGCCACCCAGGCCAAAGCCCATATGCCAGCCGTATTTTTCATGCAGCGGGCCGATGATCAGCGGGGCAATAAACGAGCCCATATTGATGCCCATGTAAAACAGCGAGAAGCCCCCGTCGCGGCGGGTATCTTCTTTTTTGTACAGCGTGCCGACCATGACGGTAATACAGGTTTTGAACAGCCCGGTTCCCAGGACGATCAGCAGCAGGCCGACAAAGAAGAAGGTGTTGCCCACGAATGCCGACAGCGCAATCGAGAGGTGGCCGAGGGCAATAATCAGCGAGCCATACCAGACGGCGCGGCGCTGCCCGAGCCAGTTATCGGCCAGCCAGCCGCCCGGTAAAGACGTGATATACACACCGCCGGCGAAGATCCCGACAATGGCGGATGCCTGCTCAATCGGCAGCCCCATCCCGCCCTGAAGCAGCGCGGCGCTCATAAACAGAATGAGCAGCGGGCGAACCCCGTAGAAAGAAAAACGTTCCCACATTTCGGTGAGGAAGAGCGAACTTAACGGGTACGGATGCCCGAAAAATGTTTTTGTTTTCGTCGCAGAGTGACTCATCTGTGAACTCCCATAGGTTATCTTTTTTTTGATGCGGTGTTGATAAAACGCCGTTCCCGGCGTTCGGTTGCAGATTTTTAATCATAGGCTGGTCGTTAGCCAGCGGCGGCTACTTTAGCGTAGATCGTTGAAAAATCATCAGGACGAAGAGTAACTTTAGTGTCTAATAGAGGGTTTTTAGATTAAAAATCGACTTAACTCTCATTTTTCATGATAAAAATCTCATTAAATGCGCTTTCATCTTGACAATAAAATCTCAAACAACCAAAATTAAAATTCATTAAAAACAATTAATTAAATAAAAATCACGCTTTTTCACGAAACACTCGCCATTAACCTACAACTCATCAGGGTTTACCCCATTACCTAAGCCCAAAATCGCGTTAACCCCCCATCGATGTATCACTGCGGAATAAAAAATCGGCACCGCTTCTGCGCGTATCCCTGAAACATCACCTCACTGACACGAAAACTTCATCTTTTGCTTATACTTTCACCAACAGGAAGTTAGGAGGAGCTGACATGTTTAGTATCGATAACGTACTTGACGATCTTTGGCCTCAGGCTAAGCCTGCACCCTGGCAAAAAAATCTGTTAAGACGCCTGCTGCATGAGGAAGAGTTTCAGGCCTTTGCCGGGCAATACCCTCATCTTCGTGGCCTCGACATGGTCGAACAGGTACTGGACCACCTGCAAATCCGCTGTAATATCTCTCCCCGTGAATTAGAAAATATCCCTGAAAGTGGCCCCGTGGTGATGATGTCCAACCATCCAACGGGCACGCTTGATGGACTGGCGCTGCTGTATGCCGTTTCCCGCGTCCGCCGCGATGTTAAAGTCGTCACCAATCGCCTGCTCAATCACCTCGAACCGCTGAGTTCTCTGTTTATCCCGGTCGACAATATCAATGGCCGCACGCCTAAATCATCGCTTGTGCAGATGGAACAGCAGCTGCAAAACGGCGGCGTACTGATCTTTTTCCCGGCGGGAGAAGTGTCTCGTTTATCCCGGGAAGGCATTGCCGAAGGACACTGGCACACCGGCTTCATTAAGCTTGCCGCGAAGTACCGCGTGCCGCTTCTGCCGGCCTTTATCCACGCGCGTAACAGCGCCCTGTTTTATGCTGGCACGATGGTTTCCCCTGCGCTGCCGTTGCTGCTGCTGATGCAGCAAATGTTCCGCCGCCGCAACTCCACTTTGCCAATCACGCTTGGCCAGCGCATTCCCTGGGAAAGCTGGCATAGTCCACAGCAAATCCCGCGCGAACTGGCTAAAAAGTGCCGCCAGCACGTTCAGCTGCTGGGTAAAGGGCTGTCCGGCAAATTCACAACGGAAAGCGCGATTGCCCGGGCGGAAGACCGGGCCACGCTGCGCCGGGAGCTGGCTAAAGCCGAGTGTCTGGGCCGAACCGCCGACGATAAAGTGATTTATCTTTGGCAGCGAAACGACACCAAAGAAGAGGCTCCGCTGCTGCGCGAGCTTGGTCGCCTGCGTGAGATAGCATTTCGCGCCGTAGGTGAAGGCTGCGGCAAACGCCGGGATCTCGACAGGTATGATGACGATTACCTGCATTTAATCCTTTGGGATGAGCAGGACCTGGAGATCGTCGGCGCCTACCGCTTTATGCCTACCGCTCAGCAGATCAAAAAACGCGGTTTAGACGGGCTTTACAGCTATAGCCTGTTCCACTACGACGAAAAAATGGACGATGTGCTGCAGCACGGCATCGAGCTGGGGCGCAGCTTTATTCAACCTCGCTACTGGGGCCGCCGTGGCCTGGACTATTTATGGTCGGGGATTGGCGCTTACCTGGCCCGTTACCCGCAATATCGCTACCTGTTCGGCCCGGTATCTATTTCCGGTGGCCTGCCGCCGGACGCACGCGATCTGCTTGTCGCCTTTTATCGGCTGTGGTTCCCGGCGAGCCATCCGCTGGCCTCGTCCCGCAGCCCTTACCCGGCAAGCCTCCCCGACGTGCTGGCGCAGTTCAAGGGAGAGGATTACGGCGAAGATCTGACTCGGTTAAAATCCCTGCTCAGCAATATGGGCTGCGGCATCCCGACGCTGTATAAGCAATATTCGGAACTCTGCGAGCCGGGCGGTGTGCAGTTTATTGATTTTGGCAGCGACCCGGCCTTCAACAACTGCGTCGATGGGCTGGTGCTGGTGGATTTAACGTTCCTGAAAAAAAGCCGCTATGAGCGGTACGTCGGGATGCATTTATCAGGGCAGGAATAACTGTTAGCTAAGGTGGGAGAAGCAGTCTCCCGCCTCACCTTAAGCTGGCAAAGCCCATTGACCACAATTTTAGTGGTACAATCCACGCCGTTTTCCTTCTTTCCGCCAACATATCATGACAACCACCGAATTTAAGCGCCCGAAGCTTGTGCTGCCGGACGGTGCAAACAAGCTGTTATTGCATACCTGCTGCGCGCCCTGCTCTTCCGAAGTCATCGAGGCTTTGCTTGCCTCGGATATCGACTTTACGATTTTTTTCTACAATCCCAATATCCATCCGCAAAAGGAGTATCTCATCCGTAAGGAGGAGAATAAGCGGTTTGCCGGGCAACACGGCGTGCCCTTCATCGACGCGGATTATGATGCCGATAACTGGTTTGCGCGCATGAAAGGTATGGAATGGGAACCCGAGCGCGGCGCGCGCTGTACGGCCTGTTTTGATATGCGCCTGGAGCGCACCGCGCTGTACGCGGCTGAACACGGCTTCGAGGCGATTTGCAGTTCGCTGGGAATTTCACGCTGGAAGAATTTTCAGCAGGTTTGCGAATGCGGCCAGCGAGCAGCGGCGCGTCATCCGGGAATGTTTTACTGGACCCACAACTGGCGTAAGCAAGGTGGCTCCGCGCGCACGGTAGAGATCTGCAAACGCGAGCAGTTTTATCAGCAGGAGTATTGCGGCTGCGCTTATTCTTTGCGGGATGCCAACGCTTATCGAACATCGCAGGGGAAAGCGTTAATCAAGCCGGGTAACTATAAACATGTTTAAGAAAAGGGAATCAAGGGAACAATGCTCAAGTATTTAAACATAAATTAGTGAACATATGAAATAACGGGAACTATTCCGAAAACTATCGCGTAGAGTCTGGTAAATAACCAGATGTAACAATTCTTCTCACTTGGAGCGGGTTAATCTATATGCGTTAGCGCTTTATCTATTGAGTGATAAATGAGCACCCAAAAATAAATTTAACGATGAAGTTGCGCCTTAATATATAGAGGCTAAGGAGTCGATGAACCAAGACAACTGGGGGAATAGAAACATCAACCTCATAACTCAATGATATTACTTACCAATCCACTTGAATTCTCTAAATTTTTCTCATAAAACATCTCTCCTAAATAATACAACCTTAAGGTTCACCAAGCTCACGGGGAATAAAATACATTTTTTCGTAATGTCAATAACTTTCAGTAACAAACTTTGGTGCTTTTTTTTGACATTTATTTAATTTGGTATTCTTTGTACTCTCGTCTGGGAATGAACTCACATACGTGAACTCTTCATATGAGGATGAATAAGGCGCAAATAAATGCATGTTCATTGATAGTAACTCGCCACAAGTATTGATAATTATTTTCCCTAGTGTACTTGGTATAGTAACGGGCGGTAGCTTACCTGAAAGCGCCATAAGAAAAGGAGCATGCCCCCCTATCTGATAATGCTAATACATTAATATTTTTTTTTGCAAAGATTCAAAGCAACCTCATAAAAATAAAAACACCAGAGTATCAATTATAAATTACCCACTCATTAACACCAGAGCTTAAGGAATATGCTTTGAAAATTAAAAAAATTGCCATGTCGATTTCCATGATCGCTTATGGAATAAACTTTGGAGTTTCAGCATCAAGTGACACTGTATACGAAAGTGGTTCAAGAGAATTTGCAAGCTTTCTCACGTACAGTGAAAAATATAATACCTCATCAAATTTTGTTGTTACAGGATCGGGCACATCAATTGCCGCAAAGTATACTAATACATTACCGCTAAGCGGCACCATAAGTATCGGTAACGGTGCTGCATCGGGCGATAAAGAAGCTTATATGCAGGTGCAAAATGGTGCAACTGTGTTAGCAGAGCAAAATATTTTCATTGGAAGCGATAACAGTCTGTCGTCATATATTGTAGTTTCCGGAAATGGCTCCTCACTAACCAGCCCCCAGATCCGTGTTGGTAATGCTGGAGGAGGTAAAAACAATATTCTCAACATTATCGATGGCGGCAAGGTTAACTCGTTTGATGTTTACACCGGATATGGCGCTGAAGGCACGATTAACGTACAGGGAAATGGTTCAGCTCTGACTGTAAAGCCTGGCCGCGATGCGGCCGGCACCCCATTTCAGCAATTAACAATTGGATCTCAAGGTTTTATCGGAGAACTAAACGTATCCGATGGAGGTATTGTTAATGTCTCTAATGGAGCATTACTAAGTATGGGGGGGACTGGTTACGGCCGAGGTGGAACTGGATATCTCAATATATCTAATGGTGGCATTGTCAATGCAGATATGCTCGCTGCCGGTAACAGCAATGACAATTCTGACACCGCTATTACCGTCATGGGTGAGGGCTCAGCGTTAAATGTTAATACTTTCTATCTCGGCGCAGATGAAGGTACAGCCAAAACTACGGTTACCGACGGAGCAAGCATCACCGTTGCAGACAAATTATACCTTGCGACAAGTTCTGCTGGCACTACGGAGATGATCATTTCCAATGGCGGCAAACTGTCCATTGGCGGGCAGAACGGCATTGTTTATGGGGGAAGCAGTATTCCACCCCTTTTTACTCTCGACGGTGGAATCCTTCAGGCATACAAATCGACGCTAACATCCAGCATCGATATCAATCTAAATGGAAATAGTATCTCTTCATTAGACACTAACAGTGTAGGCATGTCACTTTCAGGCATTATAGCAGGTACGGGCAGCCTACAAAAATTAGGAGATGGAACGCTGATTTTAGGCGGTAACAATACTTATACTGGCGATACTCTGATTGAGAAAGGAACGCTCAAGACGGGTGTGGAAAATGCAATCATGACCTCCCACAGCTTGGTCGTTAACTCTGGTGCCAGTTTAGATCTTGGAGGTTACAATCAGCAAGTAAATGCCCTATCCGGAAAAGGAGAGATTCTACTAGGCGATAATACCCTCACGGAAAATAATACTGCTGGCACCGCTACCACATTTTCAGGCAAGATTTCTGGCAGGGGAGGCATAAGTAAAAATGGTGAAGGCAGCTTTATTTTATCCGGAACCAACACTTACACAGGTACTACTACGGTCAGCCGCGGCACACTTAAAACCGGTGTTGAGGATACTTTTGCCTCCACCTCCGGTGTGACGGTAGCTGAAGGTGCGACCCTTAATCTCAGCGGCAACAGCCAGACCGTCACCACACTGAACAACAGTGGTACCGTATTAATTAATGATACCGGCGCAGATGCACTGCCGAAAGCAGTAACACTGTACGGTGACATGATTAACAGCGGACTGGTAATGATTAATAACGGAGCCACTAATGCGGGCCAGACCCTGGCCGTGGAAGGCGACTGGACCGGAAATGGCGGTACAGTTTCTCTCGGAACTGTGCTGGGTGGCGATGACAGCCTGACAGATAAGCTGACCATCAGCGGGAATGCTTCCGGCACCACCTACATCAGGGTCGCCAACGAAGGCGGTATCGGGGCACAGACCCTGGAGGGAATTGAAGTTATTTCCACCGGTAACTCCGCCTCCGGTGCCTTTATTCAGAAAGGGCGAATTGTAGCCGGCAGTTATGAGTATCATCTCCAGCAGGGTACCCCTTCCGGCATGAATAACAATAACTGGTATCTCACCAGTCAGAGTGAAAATAATAACGGTAATAACGGTAATAACGGTAATAACGGCAATAACGGCAATAACGGCAATAACGGCAATAACGGTAATAACGGTAATAACGGTAATAACGGTAATAACGGTAATAACGGTAATAACGGTAATAACGGTAATAACGGTAATAACGGCAATAACGATAATAACGGCAATAACGATAATAACGGTAATAGTAATGGAACTCATAACAATGCTGATACCGGACACACTTATCGTCCTGAGCGAGGAAATTACGCCGCCAACCTTCAGGCAGCCGCAACAATGTTCAACATGCGTCTCAAAGACCGTCAAAGTGGCATGATATACACAAACCTGGCCACCGGAGAGCGTCACGAAAGTAGTCTGTGGGTACGCTCTGTGGGGGGCCATACGGAAGGACATGTCTCGGACGGTCAGTCAAAATACGCCGCAAACCGGATAGTCTTCCAGATGGGGGCAGATATCTTCAACGGCAGCACCGGCAACGACGATGCGTGGCATCTTGGTCTGATGGGCGGCTACGGTAAACAGTACAGTAATTCCCGTAACACTTTGTCCGGTTATAACTCAAAAGGCTCTGTGTGGGGTTACAGCGCTGGTGTCTACAGCACCTGGCACCAGAATTCGAAGGACAAAACCGGCCTGTATGCAGACAGCTGGATGGCATGGAACTGGTTCGATAACTCCGTTAAAGGTGATGAACTGGCGTATGAGAAGTACAAATCAAAAGGTCTGAGCGCGTCACTGGAAACGGGGTATGTTTTCCATACGGGTTCATACAGAACCTCCGGCGGAATGGAAAACAACGTTTACATAACGCCCCAGGCACAGGTGCTATGGTCCGGCGTGAAAGCCGATAATCACACGGAAGTCAACGGTACGAAAGTGGAAGGCAGGGGAAGTGATAACGTCCAGACACGCCTGGGTGTACGCTTGTCAATGACCGGACAGAGCCATCATGACAAAGGTTCCTTCCGTCAGTTTGAACCTTTTGTGGAAGCAAACTGGGTTTATACCGCGAAGGATTATGGCGTGAAGATGGGTGAAAGCAGTGCATATCTTCAGGGGCAACGCAATGTGGCAGAGCTAAAAACTGGTGTTGAGGGCCACATAAGCGAAAATCTGAGCGCATGGGGCAACGTGGCGCAACAGATGGGGTCAGGTAGTTACCGGGACACTCAGGGTATGCTGGGAGTGAAATACGCCTTCTGACAAGAAGGAATACGGTAGAACTCTAAAGCGCCTCTCTGGAGGCGCCAACCTAAAAAAATCATACAGAGATGAGTCATTATAATAATAGCCAGAACAGACTTAATCAGCATTGTCTGAAAGATGCCCGCCTTCCAGCCCAAACTGCACGAAAGAAAAGTAATAAGCCATATACGAAGTAAACATTTTAACAAAAGACTCATAAATAGTTATCTCACCAGTTTTTTTGTTAAAAGAGAGCATATTTATTTCTTCGGCCGCAATTAGTATATTTCTCAAGTGCGTTCTAGAAACACCACATTCTTTAGATACTAAGCTTAATATCGCTTTTGGCTTATTATCCTCTATGGCAAGCATATAGAGATAAACAAGAATCATATGGCCTGAATCTTTTGAAATAAAAACATCCAAATCATTGACAAAATTAATAATAAATAGTGAAGATCTGTGGATTTTTGCGTATGATTTAAAAAAAACAGAAATCTGATCATCAGATATAATCTTAGGATTATATGGGCCTTCAAACATCAAGCTTAGTGCAGGAACCATTGTGTTCAACAATTTTATAATATCTAACCTACCTTTTCTTGTTATCTTAAAACTTTTTTTCCTTTTGTCATTATCACTCTCCCTAAGTGAAATCCTTCCACTAACATTAAATAACAACAACAAAGATGTAATTGTATTATGACTAACCAACCCCGTAGTCAAACACTCGCTCACAACGTCAGACAAAAAAGCTTCATCCTTATTAAAAAAAACAGATGCAGTCACAGTCGAAATGACAAAGCGATTATTACTAAATATATATTTATAATATAACCTATCTTTCTTGAACTCTTCAATCATAAGCCTACAATGCGTTTCAACTGCAGGAATAAATAGACTATCTCTTGAGATAACTTTATAGAGATGCTGTATTCTGTTGTAAACCTTTAATTTCAGCTCCATATTCAAAACCTTTTTCAACATGTTTGGTAATTAAAATCATCCTTCATCCTCATTATACAATAAAATCACACAACTACTTAATAACTGTTTCATATATTGACGAGCGTGAACACTCTCATCTATTTACATAAAAATCAATAGCAAACAACAGCACAAAAAGTAAAAACATTAAATAATAATTATAATTTATTATTTAGCATCACAGGCCAATAAAGTTTGTTGCGCTAGTGAACTATAGTTCTGTAGATACCCAGTATTTTATAATAAATTAATCGCCGTATACTTAAAGTGGTTAAAACAAAAAAATTGATATGCTGAATTAATTGCAAAATAAAAATCGCTCCTTACACAAAAAAATATAATTAATGATCCACATCAATATTCAGACTCCAGACTGCGCGCCATCACAAATAAATGATGCCAATTTTCAAATTAGAAAAAAAAGAAATTAATTACTACTCAAGGGCTACAAATGAGATCTGTTTTCAGGAAATTACTTTATTACAGCGGAAGTTACACCCCCCTTGCAGGATAAGACTAAAAAAATCAAAGGATATATTTCATATAGCCATATTTAGATATGTATATGCAACAATATCAATTTACATTTAATTTTTTGAAAGTTACGAAAATTGAAAAAAAACTAGTTAAATAAATTGAAATTCGTTAATTTTGAATATTAACCTTGGGACATGCGGAAAATCATTCTTCGTAAAAAAGATAAAAACAAGATTTGATTAAACTGACACCCCTTCAAAGAGATTAAATGCAAGCTGTTAACTTTAAAATAACTCACTTTAACTAAACTAACAAAAACACACTTGGCTGGGTAACTATAGTTCTGGAAACATTTTCACTCGTACAATAATAAAACCCCACTACCATACTGTAAAAATCTATCCTTGGCAGGCCTAAGCCTGCCAAATATATTTACTTAACGATATCTTTCGTCCATACACCAATAATAGGCCGAGAAAAAATTGCCAATACTGCAATGAGGCTAAACTCAATTGATACAGACCAACAAATATGCCCTAATAGTTCACTCCAGAATTCGTAACCGTTCAAATTCCACAGCCAACCAGTTTTTCCGCCAAGGTAAACTGGATAACGGAAACCCAGTGCAGGTATAAGGAATCCGTGCATAACAAACGTAATGATGACTCCATAAGCCGCACCATACCAAAGTCTAACTTTTGGCACATAAGCTGAGAGTAAAATATAAATGCCAGCAAAGATAAAACTAAATAGCCAATGATAGAGCATTACAGCACCGGGAATAGTAATTCCTTGGTATATGTAATCCATCGAGTGCGAGTTAACCCCCAGCCAGCCCAACCAGGCATCAATGTTCAACGCGGGAGGAGAAACTTCCCCTGCGAGACGAGGTGGCATATTAACTTCAGTACCTGATTTAACTAATGAGCTTATCGCACCACCAATGAAAGTCGCCCACAACAAAATGCGTACGTTAGTTTTTTTCCATGCGCTCATAATTTATCCTTAAAAGTAAAATTGATACCATCATACACCTCAATCAAGTTACTGGATGTTTCTGTACGCGTCAATATTTTACGTTTCTTTAATATCTAATGATACGCAATTGAATCAATATACTTTTAATTTGTTATTTACGCTCTGCTGCGTGGAGGATAGTGCAGTCAATCAGTAAGAGATCACAGTTAATATTATTGAAAGCTATTGGTGTAACATCATTATTTTAAATCACGAAATTTAATTCACTACACTGCCCCCTTTTCTATGATGACTGACTTGTTGGCCTAAAGTAAGATTGACCCCGAATATGCTCCAGTCATAATCAGGAATAACCGGCTTCATGTTGGTTGCATGTTCTGGCAACCGGCAGACTTTTCAGCAAATTCGGACGGGGTCATCCAGCCCAGCGCAGAATGAGGACGTCTCTGGTTATAGTATATGCGCCAGGCTTCGATTTTGCACCGGGCATCCTCCAGCGACATGAACCAGTTTTCGTTCAGGCACTCCTGCCGCAGTCTGCCGTTGAACGACTCCACGGTCGTATTGTCCGTGGGCGTTCCCGGTCGTGAGAAGTCGATGCGGATCCCTCTTTCGTACACCCATTTGTCCAGCATTTTCCCTGCAAATTAAGAGCCATTATCGGTTTTCAGCAATTGTGGGTGTTGTGGTTCACGCAGGCCGGGATGCAGGCCATCGCCCCCCGCGCCAGAAATAAACACCTTCAGCAGTGCCGCCGGCTTTATGAGCAAATCCGCAACCTGAGCCCGCAGCGTCAGGCAGCCCGGACGGGCGCTCAGCGCCAGCTTCTCCTTTATCTCCATCATTCATTCTCCTCATTCACCCCCGCGGGAGCGCGGGGGTGAATAAAAAATCATCATTAAAAATAAAAACCAAAGGTTAAAAACTAAAGACTAAATGCTAAAGACCCTGACGACACACGACGGCTACATCCCTGACTACCGCGGATTGTTTATCGTTATCCCGGTAGTTCACGTTCCCATTGCCGAGCGTAACCACGTAGTGCGCTGTGCTGTCATACTCATCTGATGTCCAGGAGAATGCTGAGCTGAACCCTTTACTATACGAAGACATGTCACCCCACTCATTCCACAGATGGCCTATCGCACTGCGTTTTGAAACGGTTCCTAGTTTGCTGGCGGTCATCTGTAGAACCGTTGGCATACTATACCCTGACTGCGATGAGCAGTACGTGTTTGCCTCAGCCCAGGTATTAGTTGTAGCTCCGCTATTTATGAACCAGCTCTTAAGCGTGAAGCTGTACTTAATGATTTTCCCCTGACCACTGGTCGGGGTGCCGGTGATGGTCACTTTACTGCCCGTCCCCGTGCCGGTGAACTTCACCACTCCACTGGCCACTGATACCCAGCTGGCGTCGGATTTCCATGTGTAGTCAGTCGCGCTCTTGCTGTCCTTCGGCACGATGGTGAACGTCGCCCCGGTAAAGCCGGTGGTCGGGAATGTCCCCTCTTCACTGGTCTGTGTAAAGGTGTAAGCATTGACATGCGTATTGATGGATGCGGGGGCCTCATCTCTCAGCGTAATGGCATACTTCTCAGACTTCGGCGGCGTGTCCCACCCGGCAAGCTTCAGCGATGCCTGATTGTCTGTGCTCATCGTCCCTGCCGTGTACGTCGCCGTGTAGGTTCCGTCGCTGTTGTCCTTCCAGCTGCTGTCCGTTTTAAGCGTTGCGTTCGGCACCGTCACCGTGGAGGTGGTCAGCAGGCCCGCATCGCCCGTCAGGGCCGTGCCGTTCCTGTCCTTCAGCGTCACCTTGATGGTGATGTCGTCGCCTGAGACGTAGGTGTCCTTGTCCCGCGCGATGAGGGACTGGCTCTGGTCCGGCGTGGTGGCCGTCAGCGTCACCGTTGCACTCAGACTGCCTATCGCGGTACCGTTGTACTCCGGCACCACGGTATATTGACCCGCCGTGGTCCCCTTCAGGGTAGCCGTGTAGGTACCCGCTGTGCTGCTCTCCGTGATGGCGCTTTCCGTGATGATACCGCTGGCCAGTGTCTGACCACCGCTGTCTTTTACCGTGAATGTCAGACTGTCCTTCAGCCCCGTCAGGGCGTTACCCTGCGCGTCCTTCGCAACCAGTGTCAGCGTAGAGGTGGCCGCGTTGTCAGCCGCAATGGTCTCCGGGCTCGCCGTGAACACCGACTGTCCCGCATCCGGCGTGGTGCTGCTGATGGTCACTCCGGCCGGGGAGAGCGTGACGCCACTTACCGACGGTGTTAACGTCACCGTCTCAACATCCGTGCCCGCCGTCACCGTCACGGTGTACACGCCCGCGGATTTTCGGGTCAGTGCCGATACCGTGGCGCTTTTCAGCGTGCTGTTTTTCAGGCTGATGTCCTTCACATCCATGTCCACCGCCTGGTTATTCCCGTCCCGCAGACTCAGGGTCAGAGCCTGCACACTCCTGCCGTCCGCAGCCAGCGAAGAGGTGGCGGGCGTGAACGTACTCTGCACCGCGCTGACCTGAGGCGCCTGCACCGTCACCTGAGTTTCAGCCTGATTTGAGCGGTTTCCTTTTCTGTCCACCGCCACACCCTGCACGGTATAGCTGTTGACGTCAGCCCGGTAAACCGGCATCACCACGGCCCAGCCCTCTCCGCTCTGCACGATTTTTCCTCCCGCGGCGATGAGTAATGAAGCCGACCAGTCAATGCGCTCCAGACCGTACTTGCTGTTGACGGATACCCCCAGAGACTTCTGCTCCCCGGTATGCCCCGTCACCAGATCGGCCGTCTTCAGGCGAATAACCTCTTTCTTGCGGTACTCCAGCACGATGTTGTTATTGCGCTCCACCAGGTCATATCTGCTACCGGCCAGGCTGCGCATGGCAGCCACCGCGTCCGGATTAATCTGGTGCTGCCAGGGCATACCCAGCTGGTAATTCATGTCCACGCCAAAGCGTGTTTCGGCGTTTGACCCGGCCCCCTGACGCTGCTCTGCACTGAACGTCAGCAGCGGCACCGGCGTATAGTTAATCCCCGCCGTAATGGCGTGCGGGTCACGCTGTCGACTGTCAATGCCGAACAGGGCGACTTCTTTGCCATAGTACTGCTCATAGGTCAGCTTGCCGCCGAGCTGCGGCAGCGCCGGAAGCCAGTACTGTGCCCTGACATCCCAGCCTCTGGCCGGACGCTCCTGGTAATCGGTCAGGTCAGGGGAATCCTTCCACCCGGTCAGGGGGATATATCCGTTAAAGCCCAGCTTCAGGAAGTCTCGCCAGTATTCAAGGCCGGCGCCGGCACGGGCGTGGTCCCGGGACAGGTCGTAATCGAGAAAGCTGTTGGCACCGAACATCCATGCATCATAGAAGCGCCGGACGCCGGCACCAAGATTAGCCTGAGTCCGGTCATCGGTGCGGTGAATGCTGCCCTGAGAAAAAACAAGCCTGTCCTTTTGTTCGTACAACGGGACAAGCAGGTCAAGTTGTGAGTTTTTCAGAGAGAAATTTTTATCCGCATCCAGCTGCACTCGGGCCGTACCGAAACGACTCAGCCACTGCTGAATTTCACCACTGGCAGCACCGCTCGCCATCCCGCGCGCCATGGACGCTGCCGCGTCGCTTCTGGTGCTGGCTGAGATGAAATTACCGGCCTGTGAGGCATAGCCGGCGACTTTCGTCTGCGCATCATCTTCCTTTTCCTTTTTGTCTGAAACCGCCCCTGACGGCGTATCATCCCAGCGAACTTCCGGGAGCGGAGCCACAGGAACGTCCAGCTCATCCCCCGCCTGCAGGTGGTCAAATCCGTGAGCGAAAGTGCGGAACTGGTTCAGTTTACGCAGTGAATCTACGGACATATTGTATTTTCTGGCAACGGACGAAACGCTCTCCCCTTCACCAAGGGTGTACACCCGGGTCTGCATTGCTGAAACTGCCTGCTCATGCAGAAAACGTCCGTCACTGCCGGCCGTGCCGGCGACCGCGGGCGTAAAAGCGACCGCCAGGGGAAAGGCTGCCTGTACGGCGATGTTTAGCCAGGCAAATAATCGCATTCTCAGCGACACGGGAACTAAGGATGATGTCTTCACAAATGACTCCATAAATTACGCCGGTTCTGTCCGGACGTCGGCTGTGTACAAATAAGTGAGTTCCAGAGAACGGGGGTTGTAAGTTGCAATGCCGTGATGCGTCAGCTGCCGTTTCTCTGAAGGCCACTCCACGGCGCGATACGGAGGCTTGCATCGGGAGGGGCTCCCCCCTTCCTTCTTGCATCCTCATGCCGCTTCAAATTTGTTTTCTATTTATTAACGCCCTCTAAGCCAAAAATGCCTGGTAATCCCTGGTTTCGTTCATTCACAAACTGTAGAAATGCCAGTTGCCGCATTCCGGTCTTCTCAAGAATTTTTTTTCGATGTGCGTAGAGTGTCTTTAAGGGTTTTCCGGTTATACGGGAAACCAGATGAATGCTCATCCCTGACAAAAAAAACGGCAGCATGTGACGTTCGGTGAGTGTCAGGTTAATATTTTTGATACGGGCAAATTTTCCCTGTGAGTATTGCCCTGACTGACGTAAAGCCAGGCGTAACGAGGTAATATCCTGTCGCTGACTAACGCAGAGGTATCTCTGATTTGCAAACGGACATAACCTGCCGCTCTGTTCGCAGGCCAGCCAGACCAGGATGGCATCTGGTCGAAGCGCATGAAGGGTATTCAGGGCCGACCACTCCCCCCGGAGCACAATCCGGCTGTCCACCGCGATGATGACCCGCCCGGCAGCCCTGACCTCCGGAGGCAGGTATGGCGAACTGAACCCGATACGGAGGGAGTCCATTTCAGGCAGCAGTGCAGCAAGCCCCGTGTATAACCAGTGGTTTTCAGTCAATACAATCAGCATCACGTCGTTTTTCATATCCCGCACCGCTTCATGTAAACGGACATTCCCTTGTGCGTGAGCTGCATTTTCTCTGATAGCTCCTGGTATACGCAGGCCGTGCATAGAATGGTGCAGGGGATATCTTTCATACTGACTGCCCGCATGAATAAGTGCAGAAGCCTGAATTCAAAAGGCGTGAGAAAACGGGTTTCGGAGTATTGGATATTTTTTTCTCCGTTGTCAGGTGCCTGCCTAATCTCACCGGCAACCCGCTCAGGCCTGCAGTCTGAGGGGAATATGGCATATACAGAGGTAAACTCGGTCAATAATAAGAGCGGCAATGGATATAGCGCCTGGCAGGGGATAACAATGCCCCTTTTTAAATTAAAAACCTGAGGACATATTAAAAATATATAAAATGGAAATTCATCAAGATTAACAAAGTAAAGATTTTCTCTGCCCGCTATCTCAGCAATAGCCATGAACCCCTTTCCAGAAAGAGGCTCATTTTCGGGCCAGCACGCGCACTTATCCATGTGATTTTCCTTCCCAGGATTAAAAACCAGGCTATTACTTACGAGCAAAAAAAGAACGGCTACAGATGAAAATAAACAATCTCAGTCAGACGCTATGGTGTTGTTTACACATAGAATTCTCGCGACAACAGTGTATTTTGATCATTATACACACAATCAAAGGATAGTCAAAAACGATCAATTATAACCACATGATAGCCTGTGACTATCAAAAGGTGGTAATCGATCGATGTCGCCTGTATTAATCAAGCATCAGTTTGAAAATATTAAGTGCGCGGGTGGGAATAAACAACAATAACCGAGAGGGAGATGTTCCAGGTAAACTCATATCACTGAAACCTGAATGAATTGCACAATTTTGTATTTATCACCTGCGTGAGCATCAGCCTGTTAACTTTAAAAAAATGGATATTTGAGCAACTTTGTATTTATGATGGTGTTTTATTCTTTGTGAACGCCAATGAGCCATATGAAAACAATATCACCCAGGCCATTTCAGTTATGGATGACCCTTGCCGGAGCAACGGTGATGCTCTGTATTATTCTTATATGCTCGGGTTTGTGGATGCAGTACCGCGCAATGACTGCTGGTGTGAGCGGTATACTCAGGCTTACTGATGAATACTATCAACCAGCATCCGCCACGCTTAGTCGGATTAGTGAAGCAGGTGCTCATGACTGCGAAACAATCCTGCCGTTGCTGACATCTCTGGCAACGCTAACACCTTACACCAGGAGCGCGGGGATCATTTCAGGCAAGACAATAATCTGTTCCTCCTTCAGCGGAAATAAATCCTGGCCTGTTAAAAGCATTTTTCCGGATGTGAGTGTGTCTGACGGGAATATGCCGGCAGTGGCCTCATCAATCTCGATGAA
>AKXM01000032.1 GCA_000277545.1 Enterobacter sp. Ag1
AATGACATGGTATCTCTCGCATCCCACGGCATAAGCGGCTCCATAAACGGGTTCTTATGCCTTAGTTGTAAGTGTCTACCATGTCCCCGAACAAGTGTTCACGATGTCCCCGGACCGTACACTGGGAGAGGGCAGGGGTGAGGGTTGAATTGTAACCCGGCGCTCATCGCCCGCGAAAACACTAAAACGGCAACCCTTTGGTTGCCGTTTGCTTTTATTTTGCGTCGGTGGCTGTGCCGTTGGCATGCCAGGTGAACACCCCGAACTCAAAGCCTTTCAGGTCGCCTTTCTCATCCCACGACAGCGGCCCCATCACGGTATCCACGGTCGCCCCTTTCAGGTATTTAGAGATAGCCGCCGGATCTGCGCTCTGGTTCAGGCCAGCAGCCAGCGACTGCAGGGCTGCGTAGGTGGTCCAGACGAATGCGCCGCTTGGATCCTGTTTCTTCGCTTTGATCGCGTCCACAATCGGTTTGTTGGCCGGAACCTGATCGTAGTTCTTCGGTTTGGTCACCAGCAGGCCTTCTGCTGAATCCCCGGCGATGTTAGACAGGGAAACGTTCGCTACGCCTTCAGGCCCCATGAACTGAGTTTTCAGACCAGCAGCGCGGGACTGGCGCAGGATCTGCCCCATTTCCGGGTGGTAGCCGCCGTAGTAAACAAAGTCGATGTTCTCTTTCTTCAGGCGAGCAACCAGCGTGGAGAAATCTTTCTCACCGGCGGTGATCCCGTCGAAGAACACCACATTAGCGCCGCCTTTTTTCAGGCCATCCTGCACGGAACGCGCCAGACCTTCGCCGTACTGCTGCTTATCGTGAATCACAGCAATGCGCTTAGGCTTCACGTGTTCCAGAATGTATTTCGCCGCGGTTGGGCCCTGGTCAGAGTCGAGACCGGTAGTACGCAGAGTCAGCTTATAGCCGCGAGCGGTCAGCTCCGGTGCCGTAGCTGCCGGGGTGATCATCAGAATGCCTTCGTCTTCGTAAATGTCAGACGCTGGCTGAGTAGAAGAAGAGCACAGGTGACCGATCACGTACTTGATGCCGTCGTTCACCACTTTGTTCGCTACCGCGACCGCTTGTTTCGGGTCACAGGCATCGTCATATTTGGTGATAACCAGTTTGTCGCCTTTGATCCCGCCTTTGGCGTTAATGTCAGCCACCGCCTGCTCGGCACCGGTAAACTCCTGATCGCCGTATTGCGCGACCGGCCCAGACATTGCCCCTACTACCGCGACCTTAATATCTTTTGCCATCGCCGCGTGGCTCATTGCCAGTGCAACGCATCCTGCCAGTAAGGCTTTACCCGTCATTTTCATCCTGAGAGTCCCCATTGTTATGGTTATTGAATTTGTTGTGTTGTTGTTTATTAGCGCATTATTCTGTTTGTAGGTATAAGAAAAGCATATGATAGCTAACTTAAGGGCAGCAGCCGGCGCTACGGCAGCACACTATGCTAAACATAGCGCCATTTGCGATAATTTGGAAAGACATATTTGAAGGTTAGATAACGGGAATGTGACAAAAAAATAACCGCGCCGGAAAGCCTCCGGGCGCGGGGGAGCAGGCCTCGGAATCACCAACCTGCCGGCAAATATCCCAGAGCGGAAGCAACCGCATAAACGGCACTGCAGAGGTAAAGCAACACGATGAAAATCTGGATCAGCGGGTGGGTCATAAATGCCGGGCAGGTCCAGCCGGGCGTGACATCGCCGCTGCGGCGGGCGCCTTTAATCATCAGGATCGGCATAATCGACAAAATCACGCCGCTGAACACGCCCGCAAAATAGAGCGCATTCACGAACGACACCAGCCCGCTGTAGGCCAGCACAAACGGCGGGATCGCGACCACCAGCAGTACCAGAAAACGCTTCAGAGAAGGCTCATCGCTGCCCAGGCGGAAGCGGTCAAAGATATTGGTCAGGAAACTCCCGCCCAGCCCCCAGTACGACGTCAGCATGGCGCACAGCGCAAACAGGTTCGCCGAGAAGAATGCCCACTCTCCCAGCGCTTTCCCCCAGGAAATCGTCGCCACCTCAGAGATATCGTCCAGCCCGTTAAGCATGATGACCGACATCGGCACCAGGGCCAGCAGCGCGAAGGTCACCACCATGCCAACGAGGATGGCTTTAGGTAGCTTTTCGGGCTTGTCGGCAAAACCACGCGCCATCTCCGGCACGATGTACTGCGCCGAGAAGCAGAACACCACCACGTTGAACACCGGCACCATATAAAGCCAGTTGCCTTCCAGCAGGTAGCCGACGCTGGTCGTCTCTTTCAGCAAAGTCGCAATCACCAGCACCACTATCATCACCACCATGCCGACGCTAATAAACTTTTCCCCGCGCCCGATGGCTTTCAGGCCCATGTAGAGCACGCCCGCAGCCGGGATGAAAAACAGCACGCTGCCCAGGGCCGGGGAGATACCAAACAAAGAGTGCAGCAGTTTGCCGCTGCCGGTCATATAGGCGGTCAACGCCCCGACGCTGTTTACGCAGACGGAAAGGAACATCATCAGCGCGCCAAAGCGCCCGACGTAGCGCAGCGACAGCCCGCTGAGCTGTAAATGCTGGCGGGTACGCAAAGTGGATTCAGCGACGTAAAGCATCGTCACGGTGGTCAGGCTGCCCACCAGCACCAGCCAGAATAACAGCGGCCAGAAGCCCGCTTTGCTCGAGGCATAGGCGATAGAAAGCACGCCCGCACCAATGTTAGTGCCGACAATCATCGACACGCCTTCAACGAAACTCAGGGATTTACCGGGGACAACAGTCCGCTCCCCGCGCGCAACGGCGGGAGAGAAGGTGGAGTTTTCAGACATAATATTTTCCGTATTACTCCGGCGGTAACGTCCGCCGGAAAACAGGGGATATCAGGGTGATAAACCACTTCACGCTGGGGAAAAAATGCTGCGGCCGCCTTGTGTATGGCGGGCTTCCCTGCCGCCGCAAACTACGGGGATTAGCCCTTAAGCACTCTGGACAGAATGGCCAGCGCTTTGGTGAACTGAGCATCAGGAATGGTCAGCGGATAAAGGAAGCGAATAACATTGCCGTAGACGCCGCAGCTCAGCAGCAGCAGCCCTTGTTCCTGCGCTTTCAGCTGAACTTCACGGGTATATTCTGGCGAAGGTTTCCCGGTCTGCGGATCGTTAAACTCCACCGCCACCATCGAGCCCTGCCCACGCACGTCGACAATTGCCGGGCAGCTTTGGCGCGCCTGATTCAGCACTTCTTTCAGGTGTTCACCAAGCTGGGTGGCACGTTTGCACAGCTGTTCTTCGTTGATTACATCCAGCACCGCGTGAGCCGCGGCAACCGCCAACGGGTTGCCTGCATAAGTGCCGCCCAGGCCGCCAGGCGCAGGGGCATCCATCACTTCGGCACGGCCCACAACGCCGGACAGAGGGAAGCCACCGGCCAGGCTTTTCGCCATCGTCATCAGGTCGGCTTTGACGTCGTAATAGTCCATCGCAAACAGCTTGCCGGTACGTGCGAAGCCGGTCTGCACTTCATCGGCAATCAGCAGAATGCCGTGGGTGTCGCACAGCTGGCGCAGCGCCTGCATAAATTCAGGGGGCGCCACGTTGAAGCCGCCTTCTCCCTGAACCGGCTCCAGTATGATGGCCGCCACCTGATCCGCGGCGATATCGGCTTTAAAGATACGGTCCAGGCTTTTGAGCGCATCGTCAGTCGTCACGCCGTGAGCGGCGTTCGGGTAGACCGCGTGGTAGACGGAGCCAGGGAACGGGCCAAAACCGATTTTGTACGGTGCCACTTTGCCGGTCAGCGCCATGGTCATAAAGGTTCGGCCATGGAAGCCGCCGCCGAAGGTGATCAGGCCGGGACGTTTGGTATAAGCGCGGGCGATTTTCACCGCATTCTCAACCGCTTCCGCACCGGTGGTGAAGAACGCGGTTTTCGCCGGGCCGTCAATCGGCGCCAGTTCGTTAATACGCTCGGCCAGTGAAACGTAGCTTTCATAGGGGACAATCTGGTAAGCCGTGTGGGTAAAGGCCTGCAATTGTTTTTCTACAGCGGCAATCACTTTCGGGTGACGATGGCCGGTGTTCAGCACGGCGATCCCGGCGGCAAAATCGATAACCTCGTTGCCTTCCACATCCCACAGAGTGGCGTTCTCTGCCTTCTCTGCAAAGTAGCTACACATCACGCCCACACCGCGCGGCGTGGCCTGTAAACGGCGCTGATTCAGCTCTGCACTTTTCACCTTGGTCTCTCCTGTTATGTCAGTCACTTTATCGCAACAAATCAGAAACAATGTCGTTTATTTACACAGGTATTGGCCCTATAATCGAGTGCCAATTCAGTTTATCTGAGGGATCCAATTGCGAGACTTAGTGGGTGATTTGATTCTTGTCAGGCTACAGGCAGAGACCGATATCCTGCTGCATAAACGTCTTTATAACGCGCTGCGCCGTTCCATTCTGGATGGCTCATTGCCGCCCCACAGCCGCCTGCCCGCCTCCCGCGACTTAGCCAGCGAACTCAGCATTTCCCGTAACACTGTGTTAACAGTTTATGAGCAGCTTATGACCGAGGGGTACGTTTCATCCCGCCAGGGCAGCGGCACTTTTGTTGAAAAAACGCTGCCGGATCGCTTCACCTCCACGGGAAGCCCTGCCGAAGGTGGCACGGCTCCGGCTCCTGAGGTATCTATTTCCCGCCGCGGACAGCATCTTCTTTCTCAGGTGAGCGCCAGCCCGCGCCAGTGGGGAGCTTTTATTCCCGGTGTACCAGACGTCAACGCCTTCCCTCATCCGCTATTCAGCAAGATCCAGGCGCGCATCAGCCGCCGTCCTAAACCGGAGCGCCTGAGCTATAGCTGCAACGGCGGCACACCTGAACTACAGCATGCGCTGGTCGATTACCTGCGTGTTTCCCGAGGAGTAAACTGCCAGGTCGACCAAATCCTGATCACCGAAGGGATCCACCAGGCTATCGATCTGGTCACCCGGATGCTGTGCGACAGAGACGACCTGGCGTGGATCGAAGAACCTTCTTACTGGGGCATTCGCCACGTACTGACGATGAATGATGTGCGGGTCACGCCGCTCACCGTCGATGAGAACGGCCTTTGCCCGCCGGAGAAAGTGAGCGAAGCGCCGCGCTTAATCTTCGTCACGCCGTCTCATCAGTACCCGCTGGGGGCGGTGATGAGCCTGGAGCGCCGCCAGCGCCTGTTGGCACTCGCCCGCCAGCACGGCAGCTGGATTATTGAAGATGACTACGACAGCGAATTTCGCTTTTCTGGCCAGCCTATTCCGGCGCTGCAGGGGCTGGTCACCGACGCGCCGGTGGTTTACATCGGCACCTTCAGTAAAACGCTTTATCCGGGCTTAAGGCTCGGCTACGTCGTGCTGCCTCGTCCGCTGGTCAATGACCTGAAAACCGCCCATGCGGAATTGTATCGCGGCGGGCATTCGCTTATTCAGCAGGCGCTGGCAGAGTTTATTACCGCCGGGCATTATTCGGCCCATATTCGCCGGATGCGCCTGCTCTACGGCCGCCGTCGCGCCTTCCTGACCGACCTGATCTCCCGCCACTGCGGGCCACAGGCGCTGTCAGATTTCAGCGATAACGCCGGGCTGCATTTGATTTTGAATCTGCCTGATGAGGCCGATGATGTGGCGATTGCTGAGCGCGCTAACGCCCGCAATATTCTGGTGCGGCCCTTGTCGCGTTACTACCTGACCGAACGGCGCAAGAAGGGATTATTGATGGGGTTCGCCAGCCTGCCGGAGAGCGAAATGGAAGCGGCGTTTACCGTGCTGCTGGCATGTATGCCGGAGCATAAAAAGCAAAACGCCCCAACATAAAGTGGGGCGCTCTTAGTGCGACGTGTGTATCGGCGTTAAGCTTCGATAGCGGCGCGCAATTTTTTCATCGCGTTCTTTTCAAGCTGACGAACGCGCTCGGCGGAAACGCCATAGCGGTCTGCAAGTTCCTGCAGCGTGCTTTTGTTGTCTTCATCTAACCAGCGCGCGCGAATGATCTGCTGACTGCGTTCATCCAGGCCCTGCATCGCATCGCTCAGTTTGTCTGCGGCGTGAGATTCCCAGTTGTCGTCTTCAATGCCATCGGCAAAGTTGGAAGACTTATCCTGCAGGAAGAGCACCGGCGCCATCGGCTGACCGTCAGCGTCGTCGTCATTCGACATGTCGAAAGTCATATCCTGCGCCGCCATGCGTGACTCCATCTCAAGCACGTCTTTGCTGGACACGCCAAGCTCGTTGGCCACCATTTCGACTTCGTCCTGATTAAACCAGCCCAAGCGCTGCTTGGTTTTACGCAGGTTAAAGAACAGCTTACGCTGTGCTTTGGTGGTCGCGACTTTCACAATACGCCAGTTACGCAGCACGTATTCATGAATTTCAGCCTTGATCCAGTGCACCGCAAAGGAGACCAGGCGAACACCCACTTCTGGGTTAAAACGGCGTACTGCTTTCATCAGGCCGATGTTGCCTTCCTGGATAAGGTCTGCCTGCGGCAGGCCGTAGCCGGAATAGTTACGCGCAACATGAACAACAAAGCGCAGGTGAGACAGGATCAGCTTTTTCGCTGCTTCCAGATCGCCCTGGTAATGCAGCTTTTCAGCCAGCTCCTTCTCTTCCTCAGCCGTTAACATCGGCCAGGCGTTTGCAGCCCGGATATACGACTCCAGGTTACCAACAGGGGCTAAAGCTAAATTTTGCATTTCTTTGGTCATTCAAACCCTCTCTTAGAGACTAAGTACGGCTTGCCATTCAAGTGGCTGAGGCGCACCGACAACACGTCAGGCCCAGACCGTACCCTTCACTGTACTCTCAGACAGTGATGTTATCCACAAGTTCAATGTAAAGCTGTGAATAGATTACACACAAAGTGTGACGGTTATTGCAGCATCGCAGGGGTCACTACGGTGTAAAACGCACTCCCTGCGGACGACGTTATCGTAGCAGGGAATGAGTATATCAAAAACTTTTTACTCCGGCGTAAAACGGCGTAAATGTTGAACAGTGGCAAGCCAGGCTGCCAGCCAGCCGATCATCGACGAGACCAGCAACAGCAGCAGGCATTCGTCAAAGCCCAACCCGCTGATATCGAACTTAGTCCCGAACACCTGCGCCACTTCCGTCACCGCCGAAGAGAGGCGCATCACCAGAATCTCAGACAGGATCAGCGACAGAAACGCACCGCTAAAGCCCAGCAGCGCACCGCCATACAGGAATGGACGCAAAATAAAGCCGTCGGTTGCCCCGATAAGCTTCTGCACGTTGATGGTATCGCGGCGGGCAAAGATGCTCAAACGCACCGAGTTACCGATGACGAGGAACACCGCTGCAACCATCAGGATGCCGATCATCGCCGCCACTCGCCCGACCAGCCCGGTCAGCGCCGCCAGACGGGCAAACCAGCTGTCATCCATGCGCACTTCATCGACGCCATGAATCTTCGCCACGCGATCACGCAGCGTATTCAGATGATCCGTGCTCTGGAAATCCAGTTTAGGGTTCACCACGGCCACGGCGGGCAGCGGGTTCTCTTCCAGCATATCCAGCGCGCCGCCAAAGCCCGACCAGTTACGGAACTCGCCCAGCGCTTCTTCGCGGGAGAGGTAGTTAACTTTATCCACGCCCTCCTCCGCCTGAATCGCGCCCACCACCTGCTGCGCGGCGTTATCGTCCAGCGCCTTATCGAGGTAAACGGTGATTTGCGGGGACGGATAATATTGGGTCGCCGCCTGGTTTACGTTCTTGTAAACCATATAGCAAACGCTCGGCAGCGTCAGGGAGATGGCAATCACCATTACCGTCAGGAAGGTCGCCAGCGGCTTGCTCTTCAGATCCTGAAGCGCCCCTTCCCAGGCGTAGCGGAACTGCTCATTCACGCCGCCTTTCAGGGATTTACTTTTAGACTGCGGCCCTTTGCCACGTTTTTTCACCGAACGGCCAAGGTCGCCTAACTTATTCAGTTGGTTGATTTTATCCAGCTTGTTGCTGAAGCGCTTGATATGGTTGAGCGCACTGTGTTTATTCACCTGCCAGGCCTCCATGCAAATGGCCGTCGCTGAGGGTCAACATACGGTAATTGCGACGTGAGATAAGCCCTATATCGTGAGTCGCCATCAGCACCGTTACGCCCACGCGGTTAAACTCTTCGAACAGGCGCAGAATACCTTCCGACAGCGCATCATCAAGGTTCCCGGTCGGTTCATCCGCCAGCAGCACAGCCGGCTTGTTTACCACGGCGCGAGCGATGCCCACGCGCTGCTGTTCACCGCCGGAAAGCTGGATAGGAAAGTTCTTCGCTTTGTCCAGCAGGCCGACCTTATCTAATGCCGCAGACACGCGACGGCGAATATCTTCGCCGCTGGCGCCCGCGATGATCAGCGGGATGGCCACGTTGTCGTACACGGTTCTGTCCATCAGCAGGTGGTGATCCTGGAAGATCATCCCAATCTGACGACGCAGGAACGGCACTTCACGGCTCTTCAGGCGGCTAATATCATGGCCGCTGAAAAAAATCTTCCCATCGCTGGGCCGTTCGATACCGCAGATAAGCTTGAGCAGAGTACTCTTCCCTGCGCCAGAATGGCCGGTCAGAAAGGCCATCTCGCCCGGTTGCATATGGAAGGTCACTCCCTGCAACGCTTGTCTCCCACCGAGATAGGCTTTACTGACGTGTTCAAAGCGAATCATTGTTAATCCTCTCGGGCAAAAAGTGCCTCTATAAAGTCGCCCGCATTAAACGGTCGTAAATCAGAAATTTGTTCGCCGACGCCAATGTAGCGAATCGGAATGCCGAACTGGTCTGCCACAGAGAAGATTACGCCACCCTTGGCGGTACCATCCAGTTTGGTCAGGGTGATGCCCGTCAGCCCGACCGCTTCGTGGAACAGTTTAGCCTGGCTTATGGCATTCTGACCGGTGCTGGCGTCGAGGGTGAGCATAACCTCATGCGGGGCATCTTCGTCCAGCTTTTTCATAACCCTGACAATTTTCTTCAATTCTTCCATCAGGTGCGATTTATTCTGCAAACGCCCTGCGGTATCGGCAATCAACACATCAATGTTACGCGCCTTCGCCGCCTGAATAGCATCGAAGATAACTGAAGCGGAGTCCGCGCCGGTATGCTGGGCGACAACAGGAATATTGTTGCGCTGGCCCCAAACCTGAAGCTGCTCAACCGCTGCCGCACGGAAGGTATCACCTGCCGCCAGCATCACGGATTTGCCCTGCTGCTCGAACTGGCGAGCCAGTTTGCCGATAGTGGTGGTTTTACCCACGCCGTTAACGCCAACCATCAGGATAACAAACGGCGTTTTGCCTTCCACATTAAGCGGTTCGTCCACTTTGGCGAGGATTTCGCTCATCTCTTCTTTCAGCAGACCGTACAGCGCTTCCGCGTCACGAAGCTGCTTGCGGCTTGCGCCTTCGGTCAGGTTGGTGATGATTTTCCGGGTTGTCTCAACCCCAACGTCGGCAATGAGTAGCTGCTCTTCCAGCTCTTCAAACAGATCATCATCGATTTTCTTGCCGCGGAACAGACTGATAAATCCGGAACCGAGGTTTTGTTTAGTTTTGACCAGGCTACGCTTCAGGCGGGCGAAGAAGCCCTCTTTGGTCGGCTTTTCCTGCTCTTGCTGCACGGCAACCGGAGCAGTCTCTTCGACAGCCTCTTCTTCCGGCTCTTCATCAACAGCTTCTTCAGCCACGGCTTCATCTTCCACGGCAGCTTCGTGCGCGAACAGCGCCTCGGCTTCAGCCACTTCTTCGTTGACGATTTCGTCCTGCTCGGCCTGCCACTCGTCAGGCTGATCTACATTTTCGGCAATCTCTTCCGGCAACGGCAGCGTTTCGTGCTCCACGGCCGCAACAGGCTGCTCAATGACTTCCGGCTCTGCAACAACAGCCGCAGGTTCAATCACCTCAGGCTCGACAACGGCCTCAGGTTCGACAACGGGTTCTGGCTCGATAACCGCCACAGGCTCTGGTTCAGCCACGATCTCGGGCTCAACGGTCACTTCCGGCTCAGGAATCATTTCCGGCTCGGCCGCCAGCGCTTTCTCTTCCGCTTCTTCTGCAAGCTGGGCGTTAACCTCCACGACCTGCTCAGCAAACTTTTCGGACTCCTCCAGTGAGTGCTCACTAACTAAGTCCTGCTGTTCCTGCTCGACAGCCTGAGGCTGTTGAGGTTCATCCTGCGCGGGAGCCTGCTCAGTAACCGGTTGTTCTTCTATTACTTTTTGTTCTGCTTCGACATCCGGCTGCTGCTCTTTCTGGCCAAATCCCAGCCAGGAAAAAAAGCCACGTTTTTTCTCTTTCGCCATTTGCGACTACACTCCTCGCTGTTAATTCATGGCACAGACCCGATTCTGCTTGCCACGGGCATAAAAAATAGTGCGTTAGTCTATCACTTTCCCGGCGCCGCATCACGCCAGTGGATTAAGGTTTCCTGGCCGGGCGTGCGCCGCTAGAATAACCGCAAAATTTAGCATCGCAGTGAGAGCAATGAAGAAACCCCAATCCTCTGGTTCCGGCCAGATTCGCATCATCGGCGGCCAATGGCGCGGCCGAAAACTCCCGGTTCCGGACAGCCCCGGCCTGCGCCCGACGACAGACCGCGTGCGCGAAACGCTTTTCAACTGGCTGGCCCCGTCAATGGTAGATGCCCATTGCCTCGACTGTTTTGCCGGCAGCGGCGCGCTCGGACTGGAGGCGCTCTCCCGCTATGCCGCCAGCGCGACGCTGATTGAAATGGATCGCGCAGTCTCCCAGCAGTTGCAAAAGAACCTCGCGACCTTAAAAGCCAGCAATGGCAAAGTGCTCAACGCCAATACGCTGAATGTGCTCGCGCAGCCCGGCACACAGCACAACGTCGTCTTTGTCGACCCGCCGTTCCGTAAGGGGTTGCTGGATGAAACGCTCAGCCTGCTCGAGAAAAACGGCTGGCTGGCGGATGACGCGCTAATCTACGTAGAAAGTGAAGTGGAAAATGGTCTGCCAGCGGTGCCTGCCAGTTGGGTGCTGCACCGTGAAAAAGTCGCCGGTCAGGTGGCTTATCGCCTGTTTATTCGTGAAGCTCAAGGAGCCGCATAATGCCGATTCTGATTAACTTTGGCCGCCTGCTGATGCTTTGCGTCTGGGGCTTTCTGATCTTTAACCTGGTTCACCCTTATCCGCGCCCGCTGAACATTTTCGTTAACGTCGCGCTGATCTTCATGGTGATTATGCACGGCCTGCAGCTGAGCCTGCTGAAAGCCACACAGCCGAAAGACGGCCCGGCGCTTGCCCGCGGTGAACAGATTAAGATTTTCGTTTTTGGCGTGTTTGAGCTGCTGGTCTGGCAGAAAAAGCTGCGTCAGGGCAAGTGAGTCTCTTCGGGGACGAAGCTGACAAAGCGCGTCCCCTTGTAACTCAGCGTACCTGTATCTCCCACCGATACCGCATGGTATTCCGCCGCTTCAACGCGCATTTTCATTTCCATCCCGCCGCTCTGTGGCGCAAACCAAACCTCATAGCGAATCGAGTCTTCCGGCGGAGTGACTTCACGCTGGCGCGAACGTCGGTCGTTGGACGGTTTTTCACGCTTGGTCGCCACCACCACTTTTTTTACGCTCAGCGGCGCCGCGTCGTTTTCGATATTCTGGCGGCGCTGCTGAAAATAGCGAAAGGAGGCGGCTACGACGATGACCACAACGATGGCGATAATGAAAGTTGGGGGCTTGCTCATGGCTTTTTCTCTAATTGTCAGACACTTTTCAGCATAACCCTGGCGCCGCGCCGTTGTCATCTGCGCCGCTTAGCCACTAGACTGAACGGTGTTACGCCAACAATTAAAATAAGGATATGCCATGCTTTGGTCATTTATTGCTGTTGCGTTATCGGCCTGGATTTACATTGATGCTTCCTGGCGCGGCGCCACCTGGCAGCGCTGGCTCTTCAAGCCGCTGACCCTGCTGCTCCTGCTGCTGCTGGCCTGGCAGGCACCGATGTTTGAAGCGGCCGGCTACCTGATTGTGGCGGGTCTTCTGGCAACGCTGGTCGGCGATGCGCTCACGCTACTGCCCACTCAACGTCTGCTTTACGCCGTGGGGGCATTCTTCCTTTCGCATCTGCTGTACACCATCTATTTTGCCAGCCAGATGAGCCTGGCCATTTTCTGGCCGCTACCGCTGGCTCTGCTGATTATTGGCGCACTGCTGGTCGCGACTATCTGGACGCGGCTGGAAGCGCTGCGCGTGCCTATTCTGACGTTTATCGGTATGACGCTGGTGATGGTTTGGCTTGCCGCCGAGCTTTATTTCTTCCGCCCGACGGCCCCGAACTTCTCCGGGTTTGTGGGGGCTAGCCTGCTGCTGCTGGGCAACATTGTCTGGCTGGTCAGCCACTATCGTCACCGCTTCAGAGGCGACAGCGCCATTGCCGCCGCCTGCTACTTTGCCGGGCACTTTATGATTGTTCGCGCCCTGTATATCTGAGGTTAACGCCTGCCTTCCGCCAGGGAGGCAGGTTCCAGCCTGCGGGTTTTGCCGTAGATAATGGTCAACACCGCAGGCACCGTAAACGCCACCGCGATAGCAATCACCTCGTAAATCATCTTCGATTCCGGCCCGCTAAACAGCCCCAGCTCGAACACGTTCAGCACCGGCAGGAAGCTGTAGGTTTTCACGCCCAGGAGGCCGGTAATCCCGCCGCCCAGCGCTGCGCCAATGCAGCCGAAAACAAATAACATGCGGTATTTCAGGTTCACGCCGTACAGCGCCGGTTCGGTAATGCCGAAGAAAGCGGAGAGCGAAGCGGAAATCGCAATCTGCTTATCTTTCAGGTTACGGGCAATAAAGATGGCACCAAATACCGCCCCAAACTGCCCCATTACCGCCGACATAAACATCGCCATAATGGTGTCATAGCCGTTGACCTGAATGTTAATTAACGCCAGCGGGATAATGCCCCAGTGCACGCCAAACACCACGAACAGCTGCCCAATCCCCGCTAACAGCGCACCGGAAATCACCGGGCTGAGGTTGTACAGCCACGCATAGCCGTTGGCGATGCCGACGCCAACATAGTCAGCCACCGGGCCAATCACGGTGAACACCACAAAGCCGCTGACGATCAGCGACAAACAAGGCACGAATACCAGCGCGGCGATCTCCGGGATCACCTTTTTCAGCCAGCGTTCGACGTGGCTCAGGAAGAGCACGGCAAAGACCGCCGGGATCACCGCCCCGCCGTAGATTTTCACGTTCAGCGCCAGGCCCATAACGTGGAAGGCCCCGGGCACGCTGGCATCCGTCAGCGGGAAAATCATCGCCGCCGTCAGCGCCAGGGCGCTATATTTATTGGCCTTAAAGCGCTCCGCAGCCGTTACCGCGATAAACAGCGGCAGCATGACGAAAACGCCGCTGGAAAGCGCATTGAACACGGTGAACACATACGAATGGGTATCCACCAGGTTCATTGTTTGCAGCAACACCACAATCCCTTTCACCACCCCCACGCCCGCCAGCACGCCGATGTAAGGCGTGAAAATAGCGGAAAGCGTGGCCAGCAGGCGATTAATCATCGAGCCCTGCGGCGCAGAGGCTTCTTCTGAGGACGGCTCCCCCATCTGCGCCGTGATAGCCAGAAAGACTTTTTCAACTTTTGGCCCAATAACAATCTGGAATTGCCCTGGGTTTTCAACCAGTTTGACTACCTCTGGCAACTTATAAAGCTCATCTTTATTAATCTTACTTTTATCTTTGATAGTAAAACGCAAACGGGTTGCGCAGTGGGTAAGATGCTCTATATTTTCTGCCTCGCCGACATGCTGAATTATCTGTCGGGCAAGTTGACTGAAGGTAGCCATAATCATTCCTCAGTAGCAAGGTAGGGACGTTATTATTGTGTAGGGAATACTGTGCCTCAGGCGTAATCGCCTGGCTTCGTTTTACTTTTTACGGACACGCCAAAATCGGTAAAGATCCGCTGCGGCAGATTATTGCCCTTTGCCTCTGCAATATGGTGAGCCAATATCTGGAAAGGGATAACCATGATCAGCGGAGCAATAAACTCATCAATATTGGCTTTCACCGCCAGCGTGCGCGGATCGTTGTCCTCACCTAATTTGATGGTGTACACGTAGTCGGTATATTTTTGCTCATAGGCTTTCAGCAGTAATAAACGCTCGCGAGCCACGCCCGGCGTATCAATAAAGAACATCCGGTGGCTGCCATTCACTTCGAAATAAGGCCCGTGCATAAACGCTTCGAGCTCAACGCCCTGGGATGGCACGCGAATCGTCTCGGCAAACTTGGTTTCCATCTCTTTGATCACGCCGACGCTCGGCCCGTAGCCAATTGAGGTGAAGCGCGGGGAAGCGGCCAGTTCGGCCTGCCATTGGGTGAAGAAAGCTTCGGTGTCGGCAATCACGCCCGGAATCGATTTCACCGCAACGTCCAGCTTATGCAGCTCAGCCGCTTCCTGTTCAGCGTCGATCTTCCCGCTGCGGCGAGCGACAAACACGCCCAGCAGCATAAATTTCAGGATCGTAGCAACGTACCCTTTGGTGACGTAGCCGACGCGTTCCTCGCCGATCTCGATATCAATCACGTGGTCCACGGCGCGGGCAAGCTCGCTCCCGGCTTTGCTGGTGATGCCCACCGTTTTGACCGGGTGAGTCTGGCGAATATGCTGAATCGCGTTGAGGGTCGAGGTGCTTTCCCCGCTCTGGGAAACGCCTATCACCAAATCCGTGGTATCACTGAATTTTTCGTAATGCTGAAAGTGGAACGGCTCTTCGACGGTGACACGAACGTCCGCCAGTTTTTCCACGTAGTACTTCGCGCTTTTGATCGCGTTAATGCTGGAGCCCGTGGCCAGCACCAGCCACTCTTTCTTCCCACCGAGCACCGGAAGATCGGACGGATAGCGAGACAGCATGGCGCTTAATGTCGCCTGCTCTTCATGGATGTAGGTCATCATTGTCGGTTTCATCGGCTCTCCTGTAATCAAAACCTGAAAACGTTTTCAGGTTTTAGGCTAGAGGAGTCTGACGAGGCTTGTCAACGCCAGATCGCGCAACTGTTAGCGAGATCAAAAAATAATGTGAAGGGGAGAAACGGGCGGATGCCTGAAAAAGAGATCCGCCGCTGAAAACTAACAGGATTCGCCGTTCAATAGCGTAAGAGGTATTTTTTCGACTGCGATACCGGCAGCATTTTCATTCAAAATAGCCATTAACTTTGTCATGACCGCTTTGCCAATCAAAGCATTCTGGTGGTCAACGGTGGCAATGCGGGGAATAAAATACTCGCTGCCAGGGAAATATTCACAGCTCACTATGGCGATATTATCTGGCACAGACAGATTGTGATCCTTTAGCGCACGGATCGCGCCTTTGGCAACATGATCGTTAATTGCCACAATGGCATCCGGCAAGCTTGTATTCGTTGAAATCAGCGTTTCAATTGCCTCATAGCCATGCTGTAAATAAAAGTTATTCAGCACAATAAAACTATTTTCTACCGGCAATTTCGCAGCTTCCAGCTCGGCCCGAAATACCGCCTCGCGCTCGCGGGTAATATATACATTCTTTGACCCGCCGATAAAACCAATGCGCCGGTAACCTTTCTCAAACAGGTGACGAGTGGCTAAGCGCACACATCCCGCCTGATCGCGTTCAACGCAGGCATATTCCACGCCCGGCAGGTTACGCCCCACGACCACGACCGGCACGGTGGCGATCAGCTTTTTCAGTTCCTGCAGATAAGTCGCGGCAATGTCGTTGTAGTCGATATTACCGCCGAGAATGATCACGCCGTCTATCTGGCTGTCGGTAATGGAATTAAAAATATGCTCTTCGGGCACCACCGGTGCTTCGCGGGAGGTTCTGTTTGCCGATTGCGTGTCGTACAGCGTGACCTTGTAGCCCAGCCGCAGACTTTCGTGCTCAATCTGCGCCACCAGCATCACAAAGTAGGGGTTACTGATATCGGAAACGACAATCGCCAGCGTCTGGGTTTTCTTGGAAATCATCCCCCGCGCCAGCAGATTCGGGCTGAAGTTATGCTCCTGAATCACTTTTTCAACCCGGCTACGCGTTTTGTCCGCCACCCAGCTGTTATTGTTCAGCACCCGGGAGACCGTGGCGATAGACACCTGCGCCAGCTCCGCAATATCCTTGATTGTCAGTGGTTTTTTCATCGATTCATTCTCATCCCGACCTGCGGATAATACTAGGGGAAGCGCCGTGGGGAAGCAAAGGCCAATCCTGAAAACTGCCGCCGGCCAGCCAGAAATATCCGGCGGTAAAAAAGACGCTTGACTCTGGAGTCAACTCCAGAGAGTAACATCGGTAATGAGAAAATTATCATTACCGGAGGGCGCCATGCTCAACACACCTCAAGACGGCAAAAAGCCACCGCAGTTTGCGTTTGCCAAACTAAGCCCGCTGCAGGCGGAAGGCCCCTCCTGCTGCGCAGATGACGCCTGCTCTGCACAAAAACCAGAGCCAGAAATTGCCGACAACGGCAGCCGCTACAGCTGGTACGTCGCGGGAATGGACTGCGCGGCCTGCGCACGCAAAGTGGAAAATGCGGTGAAACAGGTGAGCGATGTGCAGCAAGTTCAGGTGGTGTTTTCTACCGAAAAACTGCTGGTCAGCGCCTCAAGAGACATTCGCGACGACGTAGAAAAAGCGGTCAAGGCCGCAGGCTACACGCTGAACGACGCCAGCGCCCCGAAGCAGGAAAAAAGCAGCAGCCTGCAAGAGAACCTGCCGCTGATCCTGCTCATCGTCCTGATGGTGATCAGCTGGGGGCTCGAGCAATTCAACCATCCGCTCGGCAACCTGGCGTTTATCGCCACCACGCTGGTTGGCCTGTGGCCGATCGCGCGCCAGGCCGTGCGCCTGATTCGCAGCGGCAATTGGTTCGCCATTGAAACGCTGATGAGCGTCGCCGCAATCGGCGCGCTGTTTATCGGCGCCACCGCCGAGGCGGCGATGGTTCTGCTGCTGTTCCTCATCGGCGAACGCCTCGAATCCTATGCCGCCAGCCGAGCACGCCGCGGGGTAAGCGCCTTGATGGCGCTAAAGCCGGACGTCGCTATTCGCCTCCGGGACGGCGAGCGCGAAACCGTCGCGCAGGCCGATCTTCGCCCAGGCGACGTGATTGAAGTTGCCGCCGGAGGCAGACTGCCCGCCGACGGCCGCCTGCTCAGCGGTTTTGCCAGCTTTGACGAAAGTGCCCTGACCGGGGAATCCGTGCCGGTAGAGCGCCAGCAGGGCGAAAAAGTCGCCGCAGGCAGCACCAGCGTAGATCGCCTTGTTCAGCTGGAGGTGATTTCCGAGCCCGGCGACAGCGCCATCGACCGCATTTTGCGGCTGATTGAAGAAGCCGAGGAGCGCCGTGCGCCTATCGAACGCTTTATCGATCGTTTTAGCCGGATTTACACGCCGATCATCATGCTGCTCGCGCTGCTGACCGCCGTCATCCCGCCACTGTTCTTCGGCCAGGGCTGGGAACCGTGGATCTATAAAGGCCTGACGCTGCTGCTGATCGGCTGCCCATGCGCGCTGGTTATCTCCACGCCTGCGGCCATTACTTCAGGTCTTGCCGCGGCGGCTCGTCGAGGCGCGTTGATTAAAGGCGGGGCCGCGCTGGAACGTCTCGGTCAAATCCAGCAGGTCGCGTTCGACAAAACCGGCACCCTGACGGCAGGTAAACCTCAGGTTACGGCCATAGCGGTGGAAGAAGGAACAGAAGAAGACCAGCTTCTGGCGCTCGCCGCGGCGGTTGAACAAGGTTCCACCCACCCACTGGCGAAGGCCATTGTCAACGCGGCGCAACAGCGCAACTTGCCTCCTGTCGCCGCAGAAAATCACCGCGCTCTCGCCGGGGTTGGCGTAGAAGCCAGCATTCAGGGCGAAACGCTGCTGCTCAGTTCACCGTCCAAACTTGACGGCCAGACACTCAGCGAAACCTGGCAAAGACGGATCGCGAAGCAGGAAGAAGAGGGCCAGACGGTGATCGTAGTGCTGCGTGCGGGGCAACTGCTGGGCACCATCGCTATGCGCGATACGCTGCGCAGCGATGCCCGCGAAGCGGTTACGGCACTCCACCAGCTCGGGATTCAGGGCGTAATGCTGACCGGGGATAACCCACGCGCGGCGGCGGCAATCGCCCGCGAGCTTGGCATTGATTACCGCGCCAGCCTGCTGCCGGCAGACAAAGTGGCAGCGGTGAATAAACTCAATGCCACCGCGCCGCTGGCAATGGTCGGCGACGGCATCAACGATGCCCCGGCGATGAAAGCGGCGACCATCGGCATCGCGATGGGCAGCGGCACCGACGTCGCGCTGGAAACGGCAGATGCCGCGCTAACCCACAACCGTCTGACCGAACTGGCAGGTATGGTACGGCTCGCCAGAGCCACCCATAACAACATTCGCCAGAACGTGACGATTGCGCTGGGGCTGAAGGGGATTTTCCTGGTCACCACCCTGCTCGGCCTGACCGGCCTGTGGCTGGCGGTGCTGGCAGACTCAGGCGCTACCGCGCTGGTCACGGCGAACGCCATTCGCCTGCTGCGGAAGAAATAGTTTTCGAGGCAGCTTCCGGTTTTTTACTCCGCAAGCAGGGGCAAGGATGCCCCTGTGTAAAAATAAATCCCCGCCCATAAGTTGACTGATTGGCAACTTATGAGCATATTAATTGCCAATCAGTCAACTTCAGGATGAAGTGATGCACCTGATTACGCTTAAGGCGCTTGTGGAAGCCGGTCAAAAATTTCCCAGACATAAGCAGGAACTGCAAATCCTTGGCAAAGTGCTGGAAAAAGGCTTCTTCCCAACACCGGACTCACTTAAGCGGATTTATCCCACGCTGGATAACTTTAAATATCTCGATAAACATTACGTCATCAACATAGCCGGAAATGAACTCAGGCTGATTGCACTTATCTTTTTTACCAGCCAGAAGTTCTACATCCGCCACGTCATGACGCACAGCGAATACATGCGATTTACTGAAAAACACCGGGGAAAGAAGCGATGATTGCGGATGCACTGAAGGCCGCCGAAGCTTTAAAAACAGCGGTTCCGCTACTGGCAGGCAGCACCTGCGAAAAAGATTATCTGGCTGCGCTGGAGCTGGTCGAATATCTGCTCATCAATGATCCAGAAAGTCCGCTGGTTGAGATTCTCAGTAGTAAGATCCAGGCCTGGGAAAACGCGCAGCCTGACGTGCAGGCGTTCCGCGAGGAAATGCAGGCCATACCTGCCGGGATAGCCATACTGAAAACCCTGATGGAGCATCACCATCTGAAACAGAGCGATTTTCAACAAGAGATTGGCAGCAAGTCGATGGTCTCCCGCATTCTCAGCGGTGAACGCCAGCTAACCACCGATCACATCCGCAAACTGTCACGGCGATTTGGCATATCACCCGCCCTCTTTTTCTGAGCAGCGGATTAGCCTGGTGAGGGGATTAGTGACTCTTACGCAGCAAATAGCGGTAAGGCAGCGCGTCGGTTTCGCTGGCGACCAGTTCGTGCTCCATAAAGCGGCAGAAACCGGGGATATCGCGCGTAGTGGCCGGGTCGTCGGCTATCACCAGCAGCGTTTCGCCGACGGGCATATTGCGCACGGTTTTGCGCACCATCATCACCGGCTCCGGGCAGCGCAGGCCAAGAGCATCCAGCGTGTGGTCAGGGGTTGCGAACAAATCGGTCATAGCACTCTCAGGTCGTCAAAAACCGCGCTAGTTTACGCCGGGTAAAATCTGGCGCAAGCCGCGTGAACGATTGCGTTAAAATTAACCATTGCATTGAGAAACTAAAGCAGTATCATCCCCGCGCTTTACATTTTTGACTGGGTTCCCTCACCCCACTACTAAAAAGGCTACAACATGATGCAGTTCAGCACTCGCCAGCGCACTAATGCGCTGTTTTGGCTATCGCTTTTTCATTTGCTGGTGATCACCTCCAGCAACTATCTGGTTCAGCTTCCGGTCTCCGTCTTTGGGTTTCATACCACCTGGGGCGCCTTCAGCTTCCCGTTTATCTTCCTCGCGACCGACCTCACGGTGCGTATTTTCGGCGCTCCGCTGGCGCGGCGGATTATTTTCGCAGTGATGATCCCGGCGCTGGTGATTTCCTACGGCATCTCCTCGCTGTTTTACATGGGAAGCTGGCAGGGCTTTGAAGCGCTAACCCACTTCAACCTGTTTGTTGCCCGTATCGCGGTTGCCAGCTTCATGGCTTACGCGCTCGGCCAGATTCTGGACGTGCACGTCTTTAACCGCCTGCGCCAGAATCACTGCTGGTGGCTGGCCCCAACGGTGTCCACGCTGTTCGGTAACGTGAGCGATACGCTGTCGTTCTTCTTTATCGCCTTCTGGCGCAGCCCGGACGCCTTTATGGCCCAGCACTGGGTAGAAATCGCCGTGGTCGATTACTGCTTCAAAGTGCTTATTAGCCTGGTATTCTTCCTGCCGATGTACGGCGTCCTGCTTAATATGCTGTTGAAACGCCTCGCAGATAAATCTGAAATCTCCGCGCTGCAGCCTGGTTAAACGCGGGCTGAATATCTTGTGTTAAGATGCAGGGATTGGCCTTTTGGCTTGCTAACGGAAAGGAAGAACGCGATGCGCAAACTGGTAAAATATGTCGGTATTGGCCTGCTGGTAGTGGGTCTTGCCGCCTGTGATAATAACGACAGCAAAACCGCCACCACCGGCGCGCCGGAAGCCAGCAGCGCCAGCGGTCAGCCAGTTGAACTGCTGGACGGCAAGCTGAGCTTTGCCCTGCCAGCGGACATGAGCGATCAGAGCGGCAAGGTGGGCACCCAGTCCAACAACATGCACGTTTATTCTGACGCAACCGGCCAGAAAGCGGTGATCGTGATTGTCAGCGACAACCCGACGAGCGACCTTGCCACGCTGGCAAAAGGCCTGGAAGAGCAGCAGCGCGCACGCGACCCGCAGCTTCAGGTGGTAACCAACAAATCCATCGAGATTAAAGGCCACACCCTGCAGCAGTTGGACAGCGTGATCTCCGCCAAAGGACAGACCGCGTACTCTTCCATCATCATTGGCAAAGTGGACGATAAACTGCTGACCATGCAAATCACGCTGCCTGCGGATAACCAGCAGCTGGCGCAGACCAACGCGGAAAACATCATCAACACCATCGTCATCAAGTAATCGCCGCGCGATACATCAATGGCTCCGCCTCCGCGGGGCCATTTTTTTCCTTCATTTTCAGACAGACTGCCGCCGTCGCCCTGCCAGGAAGTACTACACTAAAAGCACATTTTCCCGATCGGACGTCTGCATGACAGCCCCACAACCTGATAAGACCGGCCTGCATATATTGCTCAAACTCGCGGCCCTGGTGATTATTCTCGCCGGTATTCACGCCGCAGCCGACATCATCGTTCAGCTATTGCTGGCGGTATTTTTCGCCATTGTTCTCAACCCGCTGGTGACCTGGTTTATGCGCCGCGGCCTCAGCCGCCCGCTCGCGATTGCCATCGTGGTGCTGGTCATGCTGGTGATGCTCACTTTGCTGGTTGGCGTGCTGGCAACGTCGATGAATGACTTCATGGAACAAATGCCGCAGTTCAACAAACTGCTGACGCAGAAAGTGCGTGAAATCGAGCACGCGATGCCGTTTTTGCACCTGCCGCTGTCGCCGGAACGCCTGCTGCAAAAGCTGGACTCCGACAAGCTGATGACCTTTGCCACAACGCTGATGACCGGGCTTTCCGGGGCGATGGCCAGCGTGCTTCTACTGGCGATGACGGTGATTTTTATGCTGTTTGAAGTGCGCCATGTACCTTATAAACTCCGTTTTGCGCTGGCCAACCCTAAGCTGCATATCGCCGGCATGCACCGAGCGCTGAAAGGCGTCACCCACTATCTGGCGCTGAAGACCTTTATCAGTTTACTGACCGGCATCGTTATCTGGCTGGGGCTAAAGCTGCTGGGCGTGCAGTTTGCGCTGATGTGGGGCGTGCTGGGCTTCTTGCTCAACTACATTCCCAATATTGGGTCGGTGATCTCCGCCGTGCCGCCGATGATTCAGGCTCTGCTGCTCAACGGCACCTATGAGATGCTGATGGTCGGGGCGCTGTTCCTGGTGGTGCACATGGTACTGGGGAATATTCTGGAGCCCCGCATGATGGGGCGTGGGCTGGGGATGTCGACTTTCGTCGTATTTCTCTCCCTGCTCTTCTGGGGCTGGCTGCTCGGCCCGGTGGGCATGTTGCTCTCGGTGCCGCTCACCAGCGTTTGTAAAATCCTCATGGAATCTACCCAGGGCGGAGCGAAACTGGCGATTCTGCTGGGTCCCGGCAGGCCGAAAAAACGCCTGCCGGGCTAACGCTTATTTCAGGTTTTCTGGAAAGTCCGCCGGCAGCTCGCTGGCGGCACAGGCAATCACCGCTTCGTTATTCTCGCCGCAGTCGCGAACAAACGTGATGGTGGCAAATTCATCAATAACTTCCGTTGGATAAGCCGGGCCAGCCTCGCGGAACGCTTCCATTTTCGCAATATGCTCGTTCTGGAAACACACCGTTTTCTCCGGGTTATTAATCACCCAGCGCGGGAAGAAAATCGTCCCGTGGAACAGCTTATCGCCGAGATTCACAATCAGGCTGACGTCCGTACCCGTAGGTTCAGTCCAGGAAATTTTGTACACGCTGCTTGCCACACGCACAATGTGCGCATCCTGATTTTTCACCCAGCGATTGGCCACAATGCCGCTGTGGATCCGGTAATCCAGGGTAGTTGCATTTTTTACATAAATTTCGTAGTTCCAACCATTATCGTAGGTATAAACCAGATGTTTGCCGACGAACTCGCTTAAATCGTGTTTATCAAAGTGACTCATGATGGCGCTCCTCTGTGGGGTTAAGCGCATCTTAGACCTTCACATTTTCGATGAATAACGCTACTTTTGTATCAAATTCATCCATTTTTTAGATGATATGCATAAAACAACCCTTGAGCAGTGGGCACTTCTGGAGTTGGTCATTGAGCTGGGCAGCTTCGCCAAAGCGGCAGAAGCCACTTTCCGCAGCCAGTCCTCCGTCAGCTATAACCTTGCATTACTTCAGGAGCGGCTTGGCGTTAGCTTGCTGAAGCCAGAAGGGCGTAAGGCGGTACTGACGCCTGAAGGGGAACTTTTGCTGGCGCAGGTTCGCCCGCTGCTGAAAAGCTTTCACTACGTTGAAAGCCGCGCTGCTACGTTAAAAAACGGCATCCGCACCCGCATAGACTTAGTGGTGGACTGCATATTCCCGCGCGCCCGCCTGTTCGCCATCCTCCATCAGTTTCAGCGATTACATGCCAGCACGCAGGTTCATCTGACGGAGATTCTGGAAACCGACACAGCCGATCTGGCAGAAGCGGATGTCATGGTGCTAACCCGCCGTCAGGATCTCACGGGCCGCGGGCAGTGGCTCAGAAACGTTGATTTTGTGGCCGTGGCGCACCGCGATCACCCCCTGCATCAGCTTCCCGCCCCCTTAGAAGAAGCGGACCTGGCGACCTATCCGCTGATCCGCCTTGCCGGGCAAAACAGCAGCGAATCCTCGCCCACGGCTGACTGGACCTTTTCCACGCTTGATGCCGCGTGCGAAGCCGTGACCTGGCAGGTTGGCTACGGCTGGCTGCCTGAAGAACGGATTGCTCCGCAGATTGAAAACGGCACGCTTAAACCGCTCCCGCTCAGTCACGGGGCAAGGCGTGCCACGCCCCTGCATTTGATCGTGAAAAAGGATTTAGCCCCACTGGACGAGCCAATCACCACGCTGCTCACCCTCTTTCAGCAGCCCGAATGTTAAGTCTGACGACGCTTTGCGAGGCTGCTTAACATCGCCTCGCCGATGGCCACTTCACCCTTTGCCATTAGTCCCTGCGCGGCCCCGGCCTGATCCCCAAACTTCTTGTTCTGGCCGAGCTTGGTCTTGCCGACCAGAGAAGCCAGAGGGATTTCAATCCCGACAATCGCTTTAAGCATTGAGCCGATAAACGCCGGGGGCGCATCGCTTACCTGCCACGGGAGCTCGCTCTGCGCTTCCTGGTGCCGCGTCAGGCTGGTTATCTGCCGCAGGACAAAATCCGCGTCGTCCCGCACCGCAATCCTCCCCCGCGCCTGCACGGTCTGGTAGTTCCAGGTCGGCACCTCCTTGTGGTGCTCCTGCTTGCCCGGATACCAGCTCGGGGAGATATAACCTTGTGCACCACGGAACACCACCAGCACATCCTGCTCGGGCTGAAGGCCGCGCCACAACGGGTTCGCACGGGCAATGTGCGCGCGGAGCGCGCCGAACTCCCCCTCATCAGGGCAAAGCTCAAAGGGAATATCAAACGCTTCCAGCACACCTTCGATTTGTACAACCAGCAGGCCCAGGGGATTGGCCTGAATCAGCCGCTGCAGCACAGCAATATCGGGCTCCTGAAAAGGGCGAGGAATATACATGGGCAGACCTTCATTTGCGGTAATTTTGCCCAGCTTATGTTCGAAGTGGTTTATGATAAAGAACCAGATTACAGCTATATGACCGAGCCACAATTCATGTCACGTAAAGCCCGAGCAGTAGATATCCCCGCCATTGGCGAGCTTGACCGCCGCAGCGGGCAGCTTAGTTTGCAGCTAGCCAAAGCGCTGAAAAACGCCATTCACAAAGGCGAACTGAAGAGCGGCGACCTGCTGCCCTCCACCCGCGTCTTGTCGGGCGCCCTTAACGTGGCGCGCGGCACCGTGCTGGAGGCGTTCGAGCAGCTGGTTGCGGAAGGGTTTCTGGTGTCGAAACACGGCTCCGGCACCCGCGTGGCCTACGCCCCGGAAAGCCCGCTGCCCGAACCGGCGGCTCGTACAGCAGCAGCCATCCCGCTGTCTGCCCAGGCTCAGGCTTTTGCCAGAGTAGGCGAGCAGCTTAAAACGCTGGCGCCGAAGCCGTTTGCCGTTTCCGTTCCGGTTGGCGACACGGCCCCGGACGACGTGTGGCGCAGGCTAGGCAACCGCATTCGGGCGCGGGGTGCCGGTGCCCCGTCGGGCTATGCCGATCCGCAAGGCGTTCTGGTTCTGCGCGAGGCTATCTGTGAATACGTCAGAAAGTCGCGCTCGGTGCGTTGCACCCCGGAGCAGGTCATCATCACCTCCGGCAACCAGCACGGCCTGTACCTGACCCTGCAAATCCTGCTGGAGGCAGGCGATGCCGTCTGGATGGAAGAGCCGGGCTACCCAGGTGCGACTTCGCTGTTTGAGACGATGTTCCGCGACCGTAGCATGGTCAGAGTCGCCGTGGACGACGAAGGGCTGGACGTGGAGCTGGGGAAAAAGCTGGCCCCCAACGCCCGCGCTGCGTTTGTCACGCCCTCGCACCAGTACCCGCTGGGCATGCCGCTCAGCATGTCGCGCCGCGCCGCATTGCTGGAATGGGCGCAGGCCAACCAGGCCTGGATCATTGAAGACGACTACGACAGCGAGATGCGCTACGCGGGCCACCCGTTCCCGGCGCTTCAGGGCCTGGGGCCGGAGAACGTTATCTACCTCGGCACCTTCAGCAAAATCCTCTTCCCGTCGCTGCGTCTCGGCTACGCCGTAGTGCCCAAGCAGCTGGTTTCCGCCTTCTGCGGGGCACGCATTCTGATGGACAGGCAGCCGCCAGGGGCAGACCAGCATGTGCTGGCGAGCTTTATTTCAGAGGGGCACCTCGACCGCCACCTGCGCAAAATGCGCGGTGTTTATGCCGAAAAACGCCGCGTGTTAATGGCGGCGGTAGAACAATACATTTCCCCGGACGTGGCCTGGCTTCAGCCCTGCGACCAGGGCATGCACATGGTGCTTTGGCTGCGCCAGGGCCTGGACGACCATCAGGTTGTGGAGCGGGCGATGCAGGCCGGAATCGCCGTTCGTGCGGTGTCGCACATGTTTACCCCAGAAAAACAGAAGTCCGGCATTCTGCTGGGCCTCGGTGGTTACAGCGACGAAGAGATCGTTCGCGCCGTGCAGCGTCTGGATGAAGTGCTATGCTCAAGTGCATCCCTGATTACGCCATAAACCTGGCAGGAGCCTGATTATGCTGACCTATTTAGAAAAAGATGAACCTGAAGAAAGCGCCACCCCCGCCAATGCCTCAGGACTGATGCAGCAAAAAATGCTGGATTCCCGCTCGATTATTATCTCCGGCGAAATCACTCAGGCGATCACCAAAGAGGTGGTTGCCCAGCTTTTGCTGCTGCAAAGCATCAACGACAAACCCATCAAGCTGTACCTCAACAGCCAGGGCGGCCACGTTGAGGCGGCGGACACCATTCATGACGTGATCAAATTCATCAAGCCAGAAGTCCATATCATCGGCACCGGCTGGGTTGCCAGCGCCGGGATCACCATCTTCCTCGCGGCGGACAAAAAGCACCGCTATTCGCTGCCAAACACGCGCTTTATGATCCACCAGCCGCTGGGCGGCGTGCGCGGCCAGGCCACGGACATTGAGATCGAAGCCAGAGAGATTATTCGCATGCACGACCGCGTGAACAAGATGATCTCAGAAGCCACCGGCCAACCGCTGGAGAAGGTGAAGCAGGACACCGACCGTAACTACTGGATGTCGCCGAAAGAAGCTATCGACTACGGGATTGTCGGCAAAGTCATTACCAGCTTCTCCGAGCTGAATATCGACTAACCTCTGAGAAACCGCCTTCCCCGGCGGTTTTTCTTTTTAGCGGGAAAAGCGCTTAGCGCCGAACACGCAAACCAGCACGCCAAGCATCACGGCAATCATCGATGTATGTACTTCTTCATGAAGCAGCAATCCGGCAAGCAACAGACCAAAAAAGGGCTGTAACAATTGCAGTTGCCCGACGGCGGCAATCCCGCCCAATGCAAGGCCGCGATACCAGAAAATAAACCCTATCCACATGCTGAACAGCGACACATAGCCCAGCGCGAGCCATGCCTGAGCGCTGATAGCGTCTCCCGCCGACGGAACGGTAAAAGCAGTAGCCGCGGCACTAAGCGGCAGAGAAATTACCAATGCCCACGAAATCACCTGCCAGTCGCCCAACCGCCGGGTGAGCACCGCACCTTCAGCATAACCCAGCCCGCACAGCGCAATGGCGCCCAGCATTAGCGCATCGCCCTGCCAGCTGCTTGCTGTCCCGTGGCTCAAAGCAAAACCTGCCACCAGCGCAGCACCCGCCAGAGAAAACAGCCAGAAAGCCGCTTGTGGCCTTTCTCCTCCACGCAACACGCCAAAACAGGCGGTCGCCAGCGGCAGCAGGCCGATGTAGACCAGCGAGTGTGCCGAGGTTGTGTGCTGCAGTGCTAAAGCCGTCAGCAGCGGGAAACCCAGCACCACGCCGACGGCCACCAGGCAAAGCGGCAGCCAGTCTCCCCGCTGCGGTCGCGGCTGCCGCAAAATCAGCAGCGTGCCGGCCGCCAGCAGCGCCGCAAGAGTGGCTCGTATCGCCGTCAGAAAAAGAGGATCAAGCTCCAGCACCGCAACGCGCGTGGCCGGCAGCGAGCCGCTAAAAATAAGCATCCCTAAAAAGCCGCTGATCCAGCCTCGGGTTTGCGGGTGAGCAGTCGGCTGACTGAGCGGCAACGCGCTTCTATTTTGCATGGTGGCTCCAGATACTCAGATTGGCTTCCTATTCTGCGCAAAGCCGCCACGACAGACAGATCCACAATGAACAAGAATCACCAGGCCAGCAAAAAAACCACCCACCAAAGAAGAAAATCTATCTTGCCAGTCAAGATTAAGTCATTTGTTAACCCTCACGCTGATTCACATAATGCGCCAACACGGAGAGGCAAGCGGCAGCCTTTTTCTTCTTCGCTCTGCCGCTTTTTTCTCCCTCATCTCCGCTCGTGCAACGGCATGAGCCACACAACAAGAGGCAGTGAACCATGGCTTATTTGCAAATCACCCTTGATATCAGCGCGCAGAATCGCGCCGCAGCCGCGGGCGTTTACCAGCAGTACAAAACGGCCTTCCTGACCACCATCGACGGTGCAGTCTCCAAGGAACTGCTGATCCGCGAGCAGGACGTCCAGGTACTGCACGGCTTTAACACCGCCGCCCAGGCCGAAGCCTATCTGGGTTCTGACCTGTTCACCCGCGACGTAGTTGAAGCCCTGAAACCGTTCCTGAACGCCGCCCCGGAAGTCCGCATTTATAGCGTCGCCTGAAATTAACTGAAGAGGTTTGTATGTTGCTGAACTGGAATGAACATCGCGAAGAATTACTGGGTGTGGTGGGCGATTACGCGAAGCTGCAGCCGGAGTTTATGAAAGGGCTGATGAAGATGGACGCGGGTGCTTCCGCCATGGGCCACCTGGATGCCAAAACCCACGAGCTGATTGCGCTGGCGGTGGCGATCACCACCCGCTGCGACGGCTGCCTGTCGGTACACGTTAAAGCCGCCGCAAAACACGGCGCAACCCGGGAAGAGATTGCCGAAGCGCTGGCGGTCGCCATTTCGCTGAACACCGGGGCGGCGCTGACCTACACCGCTCACGCCCTGGACGCGTTCGACGCGTTGCCAAAAGCCTGAGCCTAAGCGGCATCCTTCCTGAGGGTGCCGCTTTTTTCACCGGAGAATGCAAATGACCTACAAAGCGATGCAGGCCAGCGGCAACGGTAGCCTCGAACTTGTCGAGCGCCTCGTACCAGAACCTGGCGCAGGCGAAGTGCTGATAAAAATAGAAGCCTGCGGCATCTGTGGCGCTGACGGCGGCGTTATCGACGGCACGGAAAAGAACGTGTCTTACCCGCGCGTGCCGGGGCATGAAGTTGTCGGCACGCTGCTGAAACTTGGCAGTGGCGTACCTTCTGGCCTGCATGTTGGGCAGCGGGTTGGCGTGGGCAGGCTTGGCGGGCACTGCAATGAATGCGATGCCTGCCGCCGCGGCGAGTTCACGCTTTGCAGCCACCAGCCGGTCGTCGGCAGCTCGCAGGACGGCGGCTATGCCGAAATGATGCTGGCGAAGGCGACCGGCCTTGTAGCAATCCCGGATGCGCTAAGCGCAGTCGACGCCGCGCCGCTGCTTTGCGCCGGAATAGCCACCTTTAACGCAGTGCGTAAATCAGGTGCTCAGCCGGGAGACAGCATCGCAGTCCTCGGCATTGGCGGCCTGGGCCACCTTGCCGTGCAGTATGCCGCTAAAATGGGGTTTCGGGTTATCGCCATCGGGCGTGGAAGCGATAAACCACCAGCTGCGCTGGCGCTGGGTGCCCGCGATTATCTCGACAGCAGCCTGGATAATCCTGCCGAAGCGCTGAAAAAACTCGGCGGTGTAAAGGCGATCGTCACCACGGTCACGGACAACGCTATCGCGTCCTCTCTGCTGCCAGCCCTGCAGCCCAAAGGCAAGCTGATGGTGCTCGGGGTCGGCCAGCAGCCGCTCGTGCTTTCTCCGGGTATGGTGGTTGGCCGGGAGCTGTCAATCGAAGGCTCGCTGACCGGCACCCCGTATGAAACCGAAAGCGCTCTGCGTTTTAGCCTGCTGAACAACGTGCAGCCGATGACGGAAATATTCCCGCTGGCACAGGCCAACGAAGCGTGGCAAAAAATGAAGTCCGGCAAGGCACGATTCCGCATAGTGCTGACGATGTAGAACCCGACGGCCGTTTTTAATTTAAAAATTTTCTGCCTGATTTTCAGTCTCGCGTGACCTCTCTGAAGCAGTACTTCTTGTGACTCACCTTCAGGGATACATCATGACGATAAAAAATAACGGAAAGGCTACGGCCATTTCCGACGCGAGCCAACCTGCACAGCTCCCTCGCGCCCCGCTTGCGTCCGGCATCGCCTTATCCGGCCTGCTGGCGCTGGCAACTGGTTTACCGACATTATCCTGGGCGGCAGAAGCCTCCTCAGCCGCCAGCCAGGCATTTTCCGTGCCTGCCGGGCCTTTGAGCGGCGCCCTGCAAACGCTGGCGAATGACGCCAACGTGCTGCTGGTCTTCACCCCGGATCAGACGTCAAACAAAACGACTTCTGGCCTCAAAGGGACTTATTCCGTACAAAGCGCGTTTGATCATCTGCTGACGGGCAGCGGCCTGAAAGCCGTGCGCGACGGCAATAGCTATCGGCTTGTTTCCCTTCCGGCAGCCTCTGGCGAGAACGCGCCGATTATCGTGCCAGAGCTTTCCGTGCTCAGCGGCCTGGATGACAGCGTCGTGGCCGGGCGCTCAACGCTGAAAAAAGAGAATATCGAGCGCATTCAGGCTGATAACGTCGCCGCCCTGCTTGATAAGCTGCCGGGTGTCTCTTCCGCAGGTTCACCGCGCCCGGGCGGGCAAAGCCTGAATATCTGGGGCATGGGCGGCATGGAGGACATCAAAGTGACGCTGGACGGCGCGCCCAAAGGGTTTGAGAAGTACCGCCAGGGGTCGGTGTTTATCGAACCAGAGCTAATCAAACAAATCGACGTCGATAAGGGTCCGTTTAACCTCGCCAACGGCAACGGCGGCTTTGGCGGCAGCATCAAAATCGTCACCAAAGACGCGGCCGACCTCTTACAGCCCGGCGAAAACTTTGGCGGCATGCTGAAGTACGGTTTCCACACCAACGACAACCAGAATATCTACAGCGGCGCACTGTATGGCAGAACGTCAGAAGGCTTTGCCGACGGGATGCTCTACGCCAGCAAACGCGATGGCGGCAATATTACCCGCCCGGACGGCACGCATTTCGACTATTCCGCTAACCGCCAGGGGACCTGGCTTGCCAAAACCAATCTCTACCTGACCGACGCGCAGACGCTGACGCTTTCGGCCATGCATTCCGAATCCACCGGCTGGCAGCCCTTCGCCGCCAAGCGGGACGAAATTGCCGCCCCGAGTCAGGCGGATGTCGACAAATACGGGTTAGACGAGGCCTGGCGCAGGAAGCTGGTGTACCGCAACCAGACCGACGAAAACTACTCCGTGAAGTGGAACCTGGCCCCGGCGGACAAGCCCTGGCTGGATCTGACGCTGAACTACGCTTACTCCAAAACCAAACAGCATGATACCCGCCCCGACTCCGCCGGAGCGTCCAGCTTCCTGGGCTCGCTCGGCAATGAGAGCTGGGTGGATTACAAAGACAACCTGGTGGAGATCAGCAACAAGAGCCGCTTCAGCACCGGGCCGGTGGATCACCTGCTGGAAATCGGCGCAAGCTGGCATAAAAACCAACGCGATGCGCTGATGTACTACCCAGGCTACAAGAAAAATGCCGCCTACAACTACGGCTACTTCCAGCCGTACTACATGCCCGCCGGGGAACAGCAAACGCGCGGCCTGTATCTGCAGGACAGCATGACGCTCGGCAGCGTCACCGTAACGCCGGGCGTGCGCTACGACAGCGTCACCAATACCGGTGAGCCAAACATCGCCTCAATGTACAACAGCAGTAATCCTAAAGTCGGCCACGACTACAGCAGCAAAAGTTATCACGGCTTTACGCCTGCGCTTGGGCTGGTCTGGAAAGCCACGCCGAATGTGTCGCTGTTTGCCGATGTGACCCGCACGTGGCGAGCGCCGACCATTGATGAGCAGTACACCGTGCAGTACGCGCTGTCTAACGTGTCCGGCACCAGCCGCGACCTGAAAGTGGAAACCATTAACAGCGTTCGCGGCGGGATGATCCTGAACTTCAATAATTTGCTGGCGGACGACGACAGCGTACAGATTCGTACCACGCTATTCCGCAACCGCGGCAAAGATGAAATCTTCTACCGTCGCGGCGTGCTGTGCGAGGCGCAGTCGGTGAAAAGTGGCGCTAACTGCGGTTCTCCGCTGTCGAACTATCGTAACCTGCCGGGCTACACCATCCAGGGTCTGGAGATTGAATCGTTTTACGACAGCCGCCGTATCTTCGGCAGCTTCTCCTTCTCCACCATTCGTGGGCAGCGTGACGCTTCTCCGCGCGACCCGTGGGGCAACCAAACCTGGATCGCAGAAATTCCGCCGGTCACCGCCCACACCACGCTGGGCGTAAAAGCCCCGGAGTGGAACATGACGTTCGGCTGGACCATGGACATGGTGCGTAAACAGGATCGCTCCCCGCAGGATGGCGACCCGTTAGCGGGCATCTGGGCGCTGCCAAAAACCAGCGGCTACGCGCTGCAGGGCCTGTTTGCGTCCTGGCAGCCGGAGCAGGTGAAAGGCATGGAAGCCCGCATTGCCGTCGACAACCTGTTTAACACCGACTACTACCCGTACTTGGGTGAATCCGTGTCCGGTATCGGCCGCAACGTTAAACTGACCATTTCGCAGAAATTCTAGTGTGTTACCCGCAGCGCCAGTGCTGGCGCTGCGTTCTCGTCGCCCGCAAAAATACATTAATACTTCGCAATCTCTTGACATAAAAATAGAGAAATGAAAATAATAATGATTATCATTTAAATATTTATCACGCCCTGATACCGATCAATGGTGAGTCACATCATGTCCCGTTCCCAACAGGTTGCGCAGCAGCTTTACTGCGATCATCAGCGCTGGCTTTACCACTGGCTTCGCAACAAAGTCGGCTGCCCGGAACAGGCGCAGGATCTGACTCAGGACACCTTTATTAATATTCTGGTCAGCCCCGATCTGGCCTCCATTCGCCAGCCACGTCCTTTTCTTGCCACGGTCGCCAGACGGCTGATTGCCAACCATTATCGCCGCAAGAAAATCGAAGAGGCCTGGCTGGAGGCGCTGGCGACTCAGCCGGAAATAGAACACCCTTCCCCTGAAACCCGACTGCTGATTCTGGAAGTGCTGGAACAGATTGATGCGGCGCTGGACGGCCTGCCGCCGCAGGTGCGGGAAGCCTTTTTGCTGGCCCACCTGCAGGGAATGCGCTATTGCGATATCGCCGAGCGCCTGCGCGTTTCCAGCAGCTCCGTGAAGCAGTATCTCCAGCGAGCCAACCTGCACTGTTTCTTCGCGCTCAGCTCATGACCTCCCATCCTTTTATTGACCAAAACGGGCAAGCCATCGACCGGGACAGCGCCTGGGCCGCCGCCTCATGGCTGACGCTGATGATGTCGGACGACGTTAGCGAGCAGGATAAAGCCGACTGGCAAAAATGGCTGGCGTCCAGCGCCGAGAATCAGCGAGCCTGGCGGCACGTCGAGGCGGTTTGCGCCAGCTTCCGGCAGGTTGACGGCAAACTGGCGCGGCAGAGCCTCTCTTCGTTAAAAAACAGCGGCAGGCGTCGGGCGCTAAAAGGATTAGGCGCTCTGCTGCTACTCGGTGGTTCGCTGGAATGGGGGCGACAGCAGCACGGCTGGGAAGCGTTCATTGCCGATTATCGCACCGGGACGGGGGAGCAGCGGCAGGTTGAACTCAGCGAAGGCAGCCGCCTATTACTGGACACCCAAACCGCACTAAACGTGGATTTTACCGGGCAACAGCGCCAGATTGAGCTGCTCGGCGGCGACCTGCTGATTACGACCGGGCAGCAGGAAAAGCTGGCGGCATGGCCCCGGCCCTTTAGCGTGACGACGCCACAGGGCAAAGTGCTCGCGCTGGGCACCCAATTCCGGGTAAAGCTGGAACCGGGGCTTACCCGCGTGGCGGTTTACCACGGCGCAGTCCGGCTTTATCCGCGCAGCTCTGGCCTCGCCGGGCTACAGCTCGCGGCAGGCCAGGGCGCATGGCTCAGCGGGGCTGAATCCGGGGGCCTGCACGGCGGTGAAAAAGAGCCTGGCTGGGCGCACGGCAAACTGCTGGCCGACAATATGCCGCTGAGCGATTTCCTGCGGGAAGTTAACCGCTACCGCCCCGGCGTCCTGCGCTGCGACGAGGATATTGCGGCCCTGCGGCTGTCCGGCGTTTTTCCGCTGGCAGATACTGACCAGATTCTGGCTGTGCTCCCCCGCGTCCTGCCCGTCAGAATAAATACGCTATCTCGTTACTGGGTCAGCCTTTCACGCAGTGAATAATGCTTCGAGACGGAGTAATCCATGTCAGTTGTCTCGTTATTCATGTCAGCCTGCCCGTTTGGGCGTTTCGCGTGTCCTCTCTCTTATCCCCACTGAAACAACAGCCTTTAGCCCGGCTGCGGAGTATTTTGTCATGCCTTCTACCCTGCCGATAAGACAGCCCTTTCCTGCCTGGTCCGACGGCCTGCCTCCCACACGCCGCAGCATCGGGCTGGTGCTGGCGCTCTTGCTGCACGCGGGCGTTTTTCTCTGGCTAACCAACCGGCCCACGCAGGAACAACCGGCCACCGCGCCACCGCCTATTGCGCTGATGATCCTCCCGACAGACGATCCGGCCTCTGTCGCCACGCCAGCCAAGCAGCCCGATAAGATCAAACAGATCCAGTCGGCCGCACCTCAGGAAAAGGCCGAGTCAAAAGAAGCGGTGAAGAGCGTGGAGGCCCCGAACCCGGAGCTCGTTGTGGCTAAAAAAATGCACCATAAAATCATCGCCAAACCTCAGCCGGTTAAGCCGCACGATGCGGAAGTGCCGCCGGCCCCTACACCTCCTGCACCTGAAACGCATGCACCCGCCAGCTACCCGCAGCAAAGCGCCGGCAGGGCAGGAAGCAGCGCGGTGAGCGCCCCCAGCCCAGGCGAAGTGAACTGGGTCGGGCTACTGCGCCAGCGGCTCGACCGCTTCAAACGTTACCCGGCTCAGGCTTTACGCCAGCAGGCCCAGGGCGTGGTTTATCTGAGCCTGACGCTGAATCGGGAGGGCCAGGTCCTTAGCGTGGCGCTGGCAAAAAGCAGCGGTACGCCAACGCTGGATCGCGAAGCCCTTGCCCTGCCGACGCGCGCGGTTCCGCTGCCCGCCCCCACGGATGATATCGCGCCAGGCCAGCCGCAAATAACCCTCACGCTGCCAATCCGTTTCAATCTCCGCCAGTAGATCCCTTTGCTCAATGCTCGGTAATGCAGCATTGAGCATACCCTGCCTGCACGATCGTTTTAGATCACAAAAAATACGCTGTCATCACGCTAATATTGCACAATCGAGCATTCGATCTTATTTTAATCGAGCAACAACGAGCAATGACACTTTAGCGAGGATGCAGCAGTGAGAAACAATCATGTAGGACAGATCGTGATGAATGAGTCGACGATTGCCGAAGGCGTCACCAAAGTCGCCCGGCTGCTGAACAGTCGCTATCACGAAGCGGTAGTGATCACGGTCGTGCCCGGTGGGATTCTGTTTACCGCCGATCTGGTCAGGCAGCTCACCTTCGATATTTCAATGGACTATATTTCCTGCCCGCACACGCCCGGCGACAGAAACAACAGCTCTACCATCGTTTACCATGACAATATTGGCATCAGGGGGAAGGACGTTATCCTGGTGGATGACGCCATTGAGTCCGGTGGGACCATGAAGCGTCTGGTCGAGCATTTAATCGAACATTACGCTCCGAAATCGCTCTCCATCGCCACCTTATTTGTGAAGCCTGGTCGCGTAGAGATCCCCGCCGAGCAATCTTATGCCTGGATGATGGACAATGACGATTTGCTCATTGGCTACGGCATGCCGTGGCAAAACAAGTACCGCAACCTGCCCTTCGTTTCAAAACTAAAAATATAAACGCCTACAGAACACTTACCGATGGGATAACAACATGATAAAGCTAATTATTACCGACCTGGACGGCACTTTTCTCAATAGCCACGGCGACTATGACCGTAAATTATTTGCCCAGACCCACCGCTTAATGGCCGAGCAAGGCGTCCATTTCGCCGCCTGTACCGGCAAGCAGTGCCAGCGGGTAGAAGAGCTGTTCGCCGATTACCGCGAGGATTTATGGATCATCGGCGACAGCGCCACGCGCATTAAAAGGAACGGCGAATATGTCTACGAATCGCTTATCAACAATGCGCTGGGATTACGCATTATCGACACGCTGGAAGCAGCCAGTGACAGCCACGTGATTGTTGCCTGCGGCAGCGAAAGCGCGTTTATTCGCAAAGACGTGCCGCAGCGGCTGCAGGACAAAATGCGCCAGTCCTACGCCAGCCTGGCGCTGGTGGACTCTTTTGCCGAACTCAATTGTGATTTCGTGAAGATAAGCGTCTATGACGAAGCCGGAAACTGCCCGCAGACTCGCCCGGTACTCAAGCCGTTTGAGCAGGACGTCTACATCGTGGTGTCCGAAGCGGCGTGGATAGATATTGCGGATTATGGCGTCCATAAAGGGACAACGGTGCAAAGGCTCCAGCAGTTACTGAACGTCAGCCCGGCGGAGACTCTCGCCTTTGGCGACGGGTATAATGACCTGGAACTGTTGGCTCAGGCGGAATACAGCTTCGCGATGCGTAATGCGTTTGAAGAGACCAAGGCCGCAGCCCGGTTTATTACCGGCAGCAATGATGAAAGCGCGGTCCAGCACACGATAAAAAGCCTGCTGGCGTTGCAAAGCAAAGTCTGAAGAAGGGCGGGTTCTTAGCCGCCCGTTCCGCTAGCCCGCGATTTCAATCCGCAGGTTAACGCCGCCGAAATCGGCAATTTTGGTTTCGGCGCTCACCACCGCAATATCAATGTCTTCGCAGGGTGCCACTTTATAGCGAGCCACCTGGGACATCTTGTTGGCCGTTACGGCGGCGATCACCTCATTACTCTGGCTCAGCACTTCCCGCTTAAAACAGGCGTCTTCGTAATAAACCGCGCTCAGGCCAGCCTGCGGATCCAGCCCGCACACACCGATAAAGGTCTGGTCGAAAACCATGCCGCGCAGCTGATTGACCGTGTCGGAACCCAGCGTGCTGCCGGTCAGCGGGTTAACTTTGCCGCCCAACAGAATCAGTTCGCCCCGCGTGCGCCCGCTCAGCGCCGCTGCAATCTGCGGGGAATTGGTGACAATGGTGAGATCCAGCTCTTCGGGGATAAACTCCACCATCGCCAGATAGGTTGAACCGGCGTCGAGAAACACGCAGGTATTAGCTTGGATCATCCCGGCGCACTTCCGTGCCACCTGGGATTTCTCACCCACATCCTGGGACACGCGGGTTTCGAAGCTGGCAGACTGCTGGAACTGACTGATGGCCCCGCCATAAACCTTTTTGCACAGGCCGCGACGCGCCAGCTCCTGCAGATCCCGGCGGATGGTGTGCTCGGATACGCCCAGCTTCCGCGCCACATCAGCCCCGATCACCCTGCCCGTTTCGGTCAGGATCTGGTGGATCATCGCCTGGCGCTGTTCAGGCAATGCGTCATAATCTGTCACGTTTAGCCCTCAAATAGCTGCAATAGTGCATAACATATCACAATCTATCACGGCGCCTGCCGTTCACCGGCATACCGGGCTTCATTAATAAACCCTGCCTGCCGTTAAAATCGATTATCCCCTCAAGCGCTACCTTCGACGTAGCGCGAATCATGCCACCGTTATAGAAGTAGGTATTCCACCTGTTATCCACCACATCGAAGTAGCGAATAGGCAGCGTTAGCTGCCGGTAACCTGAGGATTTATAGACGCCTTCCTGGTAGGCAAACAAAAAGGAATAATCGCTCTTTTTATCTTTCAAACACTGATGAAGTTCTTTCAGCATGCTTGCCGCTAATCCCTGCCGTTGAAACTCGGGGGCAACAGCCACATCGCCGATGATTCCAGCTAAAAAGCGCTGCTCCTGGCAGGACATTTCACGCATATAAAGCGCTGCATGGCCGATAATGACGTCTGAATGTTGAGGATGATGAATGACCAGGCGAAGCGCCAATTCCTGAGTAAGGGCAACCGCATGATCCTTCCCAAAAACGCTGGTTAAAAGGCGCTGTACGCCAGCAAAATCCGTTTCCTGATAGTTTTCTATCTTCATCATGGCTTCCTTTTCATGCTGGCAGGGGACAACAATGCTTAACCTGCATCAACCAGCGCCTGCGCGCACGCCCAGGCGGAGCTCCAGGCCCACTGGAAGTTATAGCCGCCCAGCCAGCCGCTGACGTCCATCACTTCGCCGATAAAATAGAGGCCCGGGGATTTTTTCGCTTCCATGGTGCGGGAGGAAAGTTCGTTGGTATCCACGCCGCCGAGGGTCACTTCCGCCGTGCGATAGCCTTCGGTGCCGTTGGGCTGAACGCGCCAGGCTTGCAGGGTGTCAATCAGCTCGCTTTGCTGGCGGCTGTTGAGCTGCTTCAGCGTGACGTCCGGGATCTGCTGCAGCTGCTGCAGGCACTCAACCAGGCGTTTCGGTAGCACCATCGCCAGCGTGTTTTTCAGGCTCTGGTTTGGGTGCGCGTTGCGCTGCTCGTGAATAAAACCGTCCAGATCGGTGTCCGGCAGCAGATTCACGCTGACGAATTCGCCCGGCTGCCAGTAGCTGGAAAGCTGCAGAACGGCAGGGCCGGACAGGCCGCGATGGGTAAACAACAGGCTTTCACGGAAGCTGACGCCGTTTTCTGCGGTGATGACGGACGGCACCGAGACACCGGACAGCACCTGCAACTGTTCGAGCAAAGGTTTATGCAGCGTGAACGGCACCAGGCCCGCGCGGGTCGGCAGCACCTTCAGGCCAAACTGTTCGGCGACTTTATAGCCGAACGGCGTCGCCCCCAGCCCCGGCATCGACAGACCGCCGCTGGCGATAACCAGTTTCGCGCCCTGCACGCTGCCGCCGTTTAGCTGCAGGGTGTACCCCTGCTCGTCGCGTTCAATACTCAGCACTTCGCTGCGCAGGCGCATTGTTACTTTGCCTTTCTCGCATTCGGCCACCAGCATATCGACTACCTGCTGGGCAGAATCGTCGCAGAACAGCTGCCCGAGGGTTTTCTCGTGCCAGGCGATGCCGTGCTTGCCCACCATGTCGATAAAGTCCCATTGGGTGTAGCGGGCCAGCGCAGATTTGCAGAAATGCGGGTTTTGGCTCAGATACGCCGCAGGCTCGACATAAAGGTTGGTAAAGTTGCAGCGTCCGCCGCCGGACATCAGGATTTTACGGCCCGGTTTTTTCCCATTATCAATCAGCAATACGCGGCTGCCCGCCTGCCCGGCAACCGCCGCACAAAACATTCCAGCTGCACCCGCACCTATAATAATGGCATCAAACTTTTCCACGACCGACTCCCGACTATGCTTAAGGCAACGGATTGTAAAGACCTGAGGCTGGTCGCACCAGCTTTAAGGTGAATAACAAATGCAGGTGATTGATAAACAAAATGTAAATCATTCCACCTGTGCGCCAGATGGCGACTAAAATCAAAAAAAGTCCAGATTTCACTTTGCCGCGGTGGAGGTTGTCTTACATAATGCGCCGCGTTCATGTCCTCAAAATGGCGTAACGTCTATGCTACATTTGTTTGCCGGCCTGGATCTTCACACCGGGCTTTTACTTTTGCTTGCTCTGGCATTTGTGCTGTTCTACGAAGCCATTAATGGTTTCCACGATACGGCCAACGCAGTAGCAACGGTAATTTATACCCGCGCTATGCGATCGCAACTTGCGGTGGCAATGGCTGCGTTGTTTAACTTCTTCGGCGTTCTGCTCGGTGGGCTGAGCGTGGCCTATGCCATTGTGCATATGCTGCCTACAGATCTGCTGTTAAACGTAGGGTCTTCTCATGGTCTCGCCATGGTGTTCTCTATGTTACTGGCCGCTATTATCTGGAACCTCGGCACCTGGTATTTTGGTCTGCCGGCCTCCAGCTCCCATACGCTTATCGGTGCCATCATCGGTATCGGTTTGACCAACGCGCTGCTGACCGGCACCTCGGTTGTCGACGCGCTGAATATCCCGAAAGTCATTGGGATCTTCGCTTCCTTAATTCTGTCCCCGATTGTCGGGCTGGTGATTGCCGGTGGGTTGATTTTCCTGCTGCGCCGTTACTGGAGCAACACCAAGAAAAAGCAGCGTATTCACCTGACGCCTGCGGAACGTGAAAAGCAAGACGGCAAGAAAAAGCCGCCTTTCTGGACGCGTATCGCGCTGATCCTGTCCGCTATCGGCGTGAGTTTCTCTCACGGCGCTAACGACGGCCAGAAAGGCATCGGTCTGATTATGCTGGTACTGATTGGCGTCGCACCGGCGGGCTTCGTGGTTAACATGAATGCTTCCGGCTACGAAATCACCCGTACTCGCGATGCGGTGAACAACGTCGAAACTTTCTTCCAGCAACGCCCTGACCTGCTGAAGAAAGCCACCGGCTCGGAACAGCTGATCCCTTCTCCGGAAGCGGGCGCAACTGAACCGGCTCAGTTCCACTGCCACCCGGCCAACGCGATTAACGCGCTGGATCGCGCGAAGCTGATGCTGACGGATATCGAAAGCTACGACAAGCTCAGTATTGAGCAGCGTAGCCAGCTGCGTCGCATTATGCTGTGCATCTCCGACACCACCGATAAAGTGGCGAAGCTGCCGGAAGTGAGCGCCGACGACCAGCGCCTGCTGAAGAAACTGAAAGGCGACATGCTTAGCACCATCGAGTACGCGCCGGTCTGGATTATTCTGGCGGTGGCTCTGGCTCTTGGTCTGGGTACAATGATCGGCTGGCGTCGCGTGGCGACCACCATCGGCGAGAAGATCGGTAAGAAAGGCATGACCTATGCGCAAGGGATGTCCGCGCAGATGACGGCAGCCGTTTCTATCGGTCTGGCAAGCTACACCGGGATGCCGGTTTCCACTACCCACGTGCTCTCTTCCTCCGTGGCAGGGACCATGATCGTGGACGGCGGCGGCCTGCAGCGTAAGACGGTAACCAATATCCTGATGGCCTGGATATTCACCTTACCGGCTTCGATTCTGCTCTCCGGCGGGCTGTACTGGATTGCGCTGCGCTTCGTGTAAGCCGTAGCCAAAGAAAAAGCGGGTCAGGAAACTGGCCCGCTTTTTTTATGCTTGTCCATAACGCTGCCCTACAACTAGTGCCAGATAATTAATCCAATCAGGCTAATCACCACCAGACCACACAGCGAACTCGTCAGAATAAACTGGCGGCGCAGGCGCTCACAGCGGCGAATAAACTCTTCATCATGATGATCGACATAGCGCTGGCCGTAGATATAGCGCACCAGCCTGACCTGCTTGCTGGGTTGACCATGTGAGGTGAAAAAACCGCCGCCATCAACGTATTGATACAGCAGCGGATCGCACCCGCGCAGCACCACCAGTAACGCGCGCAGTGAAGAGTAATAACGCGCCATATTCACTACACAAACTACACAAAGCGCCCAGAACAGCGCGACGGTGCTGATCATGTACCCCTCCCGGCGAAGCCCTCGAAGCCTTTGCTTCGGGACGACCGCTCTCCCCGAAAACCCTGTCAGACAATCCTGCAACGAATAACCGATACAGGTCACAGATCTCTTCCCGCCCGGCTCATTTAATAGTGTAGGAGATCCCTTAATTTTTTTACCACCGCGTTAATCTTTATCAAAGTGGCCGCATTCATTTTTCGCTTGAATGTGATTGAGGGATGGCGCATTGTCGGGCTGAAGAAGGTTCGATAAAAGCGAAATACCATCTACAATTGAAGTCTTTAGATCGGGTGACCGTAGCTCATGCCGCTACGGTTTAAAAGATGACGGCGAGAGTCATCGATAACTTATGGAAGGAGTAACATTATGGCTTACAAACACATTCTGATCGCGGTTGACCTCTCCCCTGAGAGTAAAGTCCTGGTAGAAAAAGCCGTCTCCATGGCTCGGCCTTACAACGCGAAAGTTTCCCTGATTCATGTCGATGTGAATTACTCCGATCTGTATACCGGGCTGATTGATGTCAATCTGGGCGATATGCAGAAACGCATTTCCGAAGAGACTCACCACGCGCTCACCGAGCTGTCTACCGGGGCAGGTTACCCGATTACCGAAACCCTGAGCGGCAGCGGCGATCTGGGCCAGGTGCTGGTCGATGCCATTAAAAAATACGATATGGATTTAGTGGTTTGTGGTCACCACCAGGATTTCTGGAGCAAGTTGATGTCCTCTGCACGCCAGCTGATCAATACCGTGCATGTGGATATGCTGATTGTTCCACTGCGTGATGAAGAAGACGAGTAACGGTATTGCCCCTCACCCTAACCCTCTCCCCAAAGGGGAGAGGGGACTCGATAGAGCCCAATCCTTTGATTTTCCCCCCTTTCCCTTCCAGGGAGAGGGCCGGGGTGAGGGTCACAGCTCACTCAAATCCTGCAGAATCACCGTCAACATCCCCTCCAGATTCTCCCGCAGTTCGTTATTCCAGAACCGCCTCACCCGCCACCCTTGCTCATTCAAATACGTCGTTCTTCGTTCATCATAGCCCTTTTGCATCTCATGCTGCCCACCGTCCAGCTCGATCACCAGGCGAACAGCGCAGCAGGCAAAGTCCACGATATAAAGCCCAACCGGATGCTGGCGACGAAACTTAAACGTAGCAAAACACCTGCTGCGGGGTTGATACCACAGCAAGTTATCTTCGGGAGTCATCTGGTGCCTGAGCTGGCGGGCATAACGTCGGATCGGCTGCATGGCATACAACATGCCGATGCAGCCGTAAAGTTGCGAGGGGAAGCAATCTCTTCTGCGAGGCACTTTCCAGCGTTTTAGTAATTACTCCGGCGTCCCGGCATAAATATCAAACCGGTGCCCTTTGGTCACCACAGCATTCTGCGTGGCGACGTCGGCCAGCGGCGGCGCGTAGTCCGGACGCTTCACAACGACCCTTTTCTTCGCGAGCGCTCTGGCTGGGGCAAGCAGCCCGTCTGCATCTTCATCCGGCCCCACCAAAGACTGGAAAACGCGCATCTCTTTCTTCACCAGCGCGCTTTTCTGCTTGTGGGGGAACATCGGGTCGAGATACACCACATCCGGTCTCGGCGTGATATCGCTGAGCGCCGTCAGGCTTGAGGCATGAATCAGCTGTAATCGCTCCTGCAGCCAACCACCGATTTCAGGAGCTTCGTAGCCTCGGCGCAGGCCGTCATCCAGCAACGCGGCTACCACCGGATTGCGCTCCAGCATCCGCACGCGGCAACCGACGGACGCCAGCACAAAGGCATCTCGCCCTAACCCCGCCGTCGCGTCAACCACGTCTGGCAGATAGCTGCCCTTCACGCCCACGGCTTTTGCCACCGCTTCGCCACGCCCGCCGCCAAACTTACGGCGGTGCGCCATCGCGCCGGAGGCAAAATCAACAAAAATGCCGCCTAGCTTTGGCTCGTCGCGTTTGCGTAACTCCAGCCTTTCAGGCGTCAGCACCAGCGCCATCAGCGCCTCTTCATCATGCTCGAGCTGCCAGCGCTCGCTCAAAACAGATAAGGCGCCGGAGTCGGCGCCTGCTTCAGTCAGTAAACAGATTTTCACGTGGTGGCTTAACCCTGAATACCGTAGTGATCCAGCATCGCGTCCAGCTGCGGCTCGCGCCCGCGGAAGCGTTTGAACAGCTCCATCGGCTCTTCCGAACCGCCACGGGTCAGGATGTTATCGAGGAACGACTGGCCGGTTTCGCGGTTGAAAATACCCTCTTCTTCGAAGCGAGAGAACGCGTCCGCCGCCAGCACGTCGGCCCACAGGTAGCTGTAGTAACCCGCCGCGTAACCACCGGCAAATATATGGCTGAAGGCGTGCGGGAAGCGGCCCCAGCTCGGCCCCGGCACCACGGCAACCTGTTTCTTAATTTCGGCCAGCGTCTGCAGCACTTTCGCGCCCTGCTCCGGGTTGAATTCCGCATGCAGGCGGAAGTCGAACAGGCCGAACTCCAGCTGACGCAGAATAAACAGCGCTGCCTGGTAGTTTTTCGCCGCCAGCATTTTTTCCAGCAGCTCAACAGGCAGAGATTCACCGGTTTCATAATGACCGGAGATAAACGCCAGCGCTTCCGGCTCCCAGCACCAGTTTTCCATAAACTGGCTCGGCAGCTCGACCGCATCCCACGGCACGCCGTTGATACCGGACACGCCCGCGGTTTCGATTTTGGTCAGCATGTGGTGCAGGACGTGACCAAATTCATGGAACAGGGTGATCACTTCATCGTGGGTAAACAGCGCAGGTTTGCCGTTCACCGGGCGGTTGAAGTTACAGGTCAGATAGGCCACCGGTTTTTGCAGTGAGCCATCGGCGCGGCGCATTTTGCCCACGCAGTCATCCATCCACGCCCCGCCGCGTTTGTGCTCGCGAGCGTAGAGGTCGAGATAGAAGCTGCCGCGCAGCTCGCCCTGGTCGTCATACAGCTCGAAGAAGCGCACGTCCGGGTGCCAGACGTCGATATCTTTCCGCTCTTTGGCGGTGATGCCGTAGATGCGCTTCACGACTTCGAACAGACCATTTACCGCGCGCTCTTCCGGGAAGTACGGGCGCAGCTGTTCGTCGCTGATGCTGTAGAGATGCTGTTTCTGTTTTTCGCTGTACCAGGTGATGTCCCACGGCTCCAGCTCTTCCACGCCGTAATGCTCTTTCGCATAGGCGCGCAGCTGAGCCAGCTCGGCTTCACCCTGCGGACGGGCGCGTTTGGCCAGGTCTGACAGGAACTCCAGTACCTGCTGCGGGTTTTCCGCCATTTTGGTGGCCAGGGATTTTTCCGCGTAGTTGCCAAAGCCCAGGAGCTGAGCCAACTCGTGGCGCAGCTCCAGAATCTCTTCCATCACCGGGGTGTTATCCCACTTCCCGGCATTCGGGCCCTGGTCAGAAGCGCGAGTGGAATAGGCGCGGTACATCTCTTCGCGCAGCGCACGGTTGTCGCAGTAGGTCAGCACCGGCAGGTAGCTTGGGATATCCAGCGTCAGCAGCCAGCCGTCTTGCTCTTTGGCTTCCGCCTGAGCGCGCGCTGCGGCTAAGGCGCTTTCCGGCATTCCGGCAAGCTCGGCTTCGTCGGCGATCAGTTTGCTCCAGCCCATGGTGGCATCGAGCACATTGTTGCTGTAGGTGGACCCCAGCTCGGACAGGCGAGCGGAGATCTCCCCGTAGCGCTGCTGTTTGTCTTTTGGCAGACCAATCCCGGACAGCTCAAAGTCGCGCAGCGCGTTATCCACCGCTTTCTTCTCGGCGACGCTCAGGCTGGCGTAGTTCGCCCCGTCACGCAGGTCGCGGTAGGCATTATACAGGCCTTCGTGCTGGCCAACCCAGGTGCTGTATTCGGACAGCAGCGGCAGCGTCTGCTCATAGGCTTCGCGCAGCTCCGGGCTGTTCTGTACCGAGTTCAGATGGCTGACCGGGGAGAACAGGCGGCCCAGGCGATCGTCCACTTCTGCCAGCGGCTGAACCAGGTTCTGCCAGCTATAAGGCGCGCCCTGCGCAACCACGCTTTCCACCGCCGCACGGCAGTCGTCCAACGCTTTAGTCACGGCCGGAACAACATGCTCAGGTTTGATGGCGGAAAACGGCGGCAGCTCAAAAGAGGTCAGTAAAGGATTGGTCATAAGCGCGTTCCTGATTAAAAGGGAGAGAGAAGCGCTCAAGCGGCGCTTTGTGCATGGAGTCTAGCATGGGGTTAAGTGTAGCGAATTTCAATCCCGGGCGTTGCGCTGCGGTCGCCGGGAAATGGGGCAGCAGGCGCTGCCCCAGGGGATAAATCAGTGGGATTTCGCGGCCATGGCGTAGGCCGCTGGCAGGTTCAGGCGCTGCCAGAACTGCTGGTCTGCCGTCGTGCCGGACAGCGGGTAGCCCGCAGGCAGCGCAGTTTTCACCATAAGGTCGCGGCGCTGGGAGGCGGAAAGCTTAGGCAGCGCGGCTTCCAGCAAAATTTCCGCCCCTTGCGGTACTTTCAGGGCTTGCTTCTCACCCTTCTGCTGCGGCAGGTCGTAAGTCATGGTGAAGCGGTAAAGTTCTTTCATCGCCGGGGCGCGGTACGGATCGTCTTTTGCGGAAGATTTCGCACATTCGGCCAAAGTGGTGCCGCACTCTTTTTCCAGCGCGGTACGCAGCTGATCGCGAGCTTCGTTAAACAACGCACGGTATTTCGGGTCGTTCAGATAGTTGGCGACGTTGCGCTGCGCCACCATGCGGGAGCCCATCACGTCCAGCGGGTAATGCACGCCCAGCACAATGCGCGAGTAACCGTAGCGCGCACCGCGCTCAACCAGGGCTTCAAAGCGCTCCGGCACCATTTCGGCCATCAGCAGCGCATCGGTGTAGCCGGTGTTGGTGTGGCCGCTTGGGAAGGAGCCGCCGTCTGCGGTGTACGGTTTGTTGTCTTTAATCACCACATCGTCCGGCACGAGGTGAATGGTGTTGCCCTGGATCAGGAACGGACGCGGGTTATTGAAGTGCTTCTTCGCTGCGCTGGTGCTGACTTCGGAGGCTTTAATCAGCGCCGCGGCTTTGCTCAGCTCGCCTTTATCGTAGGCGGCCAGGAAGGCTTTCCCCAGGCGCGGCCCCATGGCATCGCTCAGGAAGTAAAGGTGGTTGATGCCCTCGGCATCCGCCAGCGCCTGATGGCGCGAAGTCTGCACGGCGTTCAGGTTGATGTTGGTGACGGTTTCAAGGTTCTGCTTAATCACCGAGTCCGGCAACTTGCTGAAGGCAGAAAGCAGCTCAATACCCGCCTTCTGGTTAGCTTTAGTCTGGAAGTCATAGCCGCTCGCCTTCAGCCAGGCGGTATCCGCCAGCTTTTTGCTTTGCTTCGCTTTATCCAGTTGGTCGCGGGTCAGTTTATCCGCATCGCCTTTCAGGGCAGCGCGCAACGCCGCCAGAGACTGCATTTCAATCTCATCAAACGCCTGGCTGCTGTTGGCCGGGGTCACACTATTGGCTATCGCCGCGGCCTGAGGAAGAGACACATCTTTCGCCAGCGCGGACAGAGAGACGGCTAACGCGGCGGCCAGCACAGAAATACGAAGTTTCATTATTTTTCCTTTTATTCAAACGATTACCTTGCCTGGCAGCGACGCTATCCTGGTGATTTGACATTTTTATGACACCGTTATGTTTTGAAACGCTTTCTCCCGAACTGAAACAGCGCCGCGCCCGGGCGGTAATCCGCCGCAATCTGCGGTAAACTGTGGGAAATTTGTTTTCTTATTTGCGGAACACCATCCCTCATGCTCAGCTATCGCCACAGCTTTCACGCCGGTAACCATGCCGACGTACTAAAACACACCGTTCAAAGCCTGATTATTGAATCGCTTAAAGAGAAGGAGAAACCGTTTCTCTATCTCGACACTCACGCAGGCGCCGGTCGTTACCAGCTGAGCAGCGAACATGCGGAGCGCACCGGCGAGTATCTGGAAGGTATCTCCCGCATCTGGCAGCAGGACGATTTGCCTGCCGAACTGGAAGCCTATATTGGCGCGGTGAAGCATCTGAACCGCAGCGGCAACCTGCGTTATTACCCTGGCTCTCCGCTGATTGCCCGCCACCTGCTGCGCGAGCAGGACAGCCTGCAGCTGACCGAGCTGCATCCGTCCGACTTCCCGCTGCTGCGCTCTGAGTTCCAGAAAGACGACCGGGCCCGCGTCGAGCGCGCCGACGGCTACCAGCAGTTGAAAGCCAAGTTGCCGCCGGTTTCCCGTCGCGGTCTGATCCTCATCGACCCACCGTATGAGATCAAAACCGACTATCAGGACGTGGTGAAAGGGATTGCCGAAGGCTATAAGCGTTTTGCCACAGGCACCTACGCGCTGTGGTACCCGGTGGTGCTGCGTCAGCAAATCAAACGCATGATCCGCGACCTGGAAGAGACCGGCATCCGCCGCATCCTGCAGATCGAACTGGCGGTTCGCCCGGACAGCGACCAGCGCGGCATGACGGCTTCCGGCATGATTGTGATTAACCCGCCGTGGAAGCTGGAACAGCAGATGGCGAACGTGCTGCCGTGGCTGCACAAAAAGCTGGTGCCAACGGGGACCGGCTCCACCACGCTGAGCTGGATTGTGCCTGAATAAGAAAGCTAGCCAATGCCGCTGCAGCTTGAAGTATGACGTGGCTATCACAGTAATCGGTAGAACCTTTATCCCGGCGCGCTACAATCGCGCCTAATTTTCGACTCAAAAGGGAAACATCATGACCAAACATTATGACTACCTCGCCATTGGCGGCGGCAGCGGCGGTATCGCCTCGATTAACCGTGCGGCAATGTATGGGCAGAAATGCGCACTGATTGAGGCGAAGGATCTGGGTGGCACCTGTGTGAACGTCGGCTGCGTGCCTAAAAAAGTGATGTGGCATGCGGCGCAGATCGCCGAAGCGATCCACAACTACGGCCCGGACTACGGCTTTGACACCACGCTGAACCACTTCGACTGGGACAAGCTGATCGCCAGCCGCACCGCCTATATCGACCGTATTCATACCTCTTACGACAACGTACTGGGTAAGAATAAAGTGGACGTGATCCGCGGCTTTGCGAAGTTCGTGGATGCCCACACCGTGGAAGTTAACGGCGAAACCATCACCGCAGACCATATTCTGATCGCTACCGGCGGCCGCCCAAGCCACCCGAACATCCCTGGCGCTGAGTACGGCATCGACTCCGACGGCTTCTTCGAGCTGCCGGGCCTGCCAAAACGCGTGGCGGTTGTTGGCGCAGGCTATATCGCGGTGGAAATCGCGGGCGTGATTAACGCTCTGGGTTCAGAAACGCACCTGTTCGTGCGCAAACATGCGCCGCTGCGCACCTTCGACCCGCTGATCGTTGAAACGCTGCTGGAGGTTATCGAAGCAGAAGGCCCAACCCTGCACACCAACGCGATTCCGAAAGCGGTCGTGAAAAATGCAGACGGCAGCCTGACGCTTGAGCTGGAAGATGGCCGGGCGGAAACCGTCGACACCCTGATTTGGGCGATCGGCCGCGAACCGGCTAACGACAACTTCAACCTGCAGGTAACCGGGGTTGAGCTGGACGCCAAAGGCTACATCAAGGTAGATAAGTTCCAGAACACCAACGTGCCGGGGATTTATGCCGTGGGCGATAACACCGGCGCGGTTGAGCTGACCCCGGTGGCGGTTGCCGCCGGTCGCCGCCTGTCCGAGCGCCTGTTTAACAACAAGCCGGACGAGCATCTGGACTACAGCAACGTGCCGACCGTGGTGTTCAGCCACCCACCAATCGGCACCGTGGGCCTGACCGAACCGCAGGCGCGCGAGCAGTACGGCGACGATAACGTGAAGGTCTACAAATCCTCCTTCACCGCCATGTACACCGCCGTGACCTCTCACCGCCAGCCGTGCCGCATGAAGTTGGTCTGTGCTGGCCCGGACGAGAAAATCGTCGGGATCCACGGCATCGGCTTCGGCATGGATGAAATCCTGCAGGGCTTCGCCGTGGCGCTGAAAATGGGCGCGACCAAGAAAGACTTCGACAACACCGTGGCGATCCACCCGACCGCAGCGGAAGAGTTTGTCACCATGCGTTAATTCCCCTGGGAAACGCCTAAAAGGTCAGAGATCGCTCTGGCCTTTTTTATATCTGTGGAAAAACATCCAGCCATGATATTTATCTCTGCATAAACTGATATCAAAAATAATGTACAAAGCGGAGATATATTATGGGCTGGGAAATGTATATCACCAGAACGGAACATGCATGGGATGGGGAGAGTAATCCTATTCTTGCAGAAGAATGGATTCAGTATGTAAATAACGATCCTGAACTCAGCTTTTCGCCCATAAATGGACCCTATCATGTCATCTGGCGAGGGGATGAAATTAACTGGCTGGACTGGCATACAGGGAATATTTCTGCAAAATCGCCTGCTCAGGCATTGTATTGCAAAATGCTGGATATCGCCGCCGCGCTCAATGCAAAAGTCCTGGACGATGACGGCAACTTATACTTATCGCCCGATGATTTACTTAATCCATCGTGGGCAAAAAAAGAAATTTCACCTTCATTTCTACAAAAAATCATTACTTACTTCAGAAAATAAATAGCGCAGTCTTGCCTCTACGGATTACCAATAAAAAAGCCGCACCAGCGGCTTTTTACACGCGCTCATTATGGCTAAATCAGCGGCTTACGCAGCAGTCCTTCCAGCACCTTCAGCGGGGAATGCTGTGGATTTTGCATGGCGTCTACCGGCAGTAAAAACGTCTGCTCCAGCATAAACTGCCCGCCCATCGCGGCATGCGGCGTCTGGTCAGAGAAACAGATCCAGCTGCTGCCCGGTGGGAAATCAATGGCCACCTGCGGGCCCTGCTTCTGATAATCCGCATCGGCCTTCATCGCGTCGTGCATCTGCAGCATCAGGTGGTCGTAATGGCTGCGGCGGCTTTTGGTAATGCCGACGGCGTTCTGCAGCCAGCTGCTTACCGGGGAATAGCTTTTCAGGCACGGCAGGAAGCGTTCGGCCAGCGTCGGGAAGGCTTCACCCACGCGCCAGCTGCGGCTTTCACCGGCCGGATTAATGTTGGTGAAAATACGCAAAATACGCTCGCCATAGTTGGGCCGGGACGGGAACGCGTCCACGTGCAGGCGGCTGTCGTCCTTACGCCAGGAAGTGTTCTGCGTCCACTGCTTAACGGGGTGCAGGCGCAGGCTGTTGGTCGGCGAATGTAGCACCTGCTGGTATTCCGGCAGAAGAGTGGCAATCAGCTGCAGGCAAGATTCGTAATGCCGTTTTAGCAAGGCGCGAACTTCTGGCTCCTGATCGGCTACAGCCACGCCGGTCAATTTATCCTTCAGGGGCTGATAGCTGATGTTTTTACGTTTCGGATCCACGACCGCGGGGTTAAGCAGCGCGGTTTCCTGTTCGGTCAGCGCAAACGCCAGCTGCGGCAGAAAAACAACTTTGCCCTGTTCCAGCTCGCTCACAGCCGACTCAGCAGCCGTATTGCCCCATTGAGAAAGCGGATGCGTCAGGGCTGCGGTATCAAGAGTGATGTTTAAATCTGACATATTGATGTCCTTGCCACTGCTCCGGATAATGTCTTTAACAGATGAATTTCCGGAACATTTTATTTTTTGAAAGACGAATAGAAGCACGCCGCCGGAAGACAGCGAATGCATACCTGAAAGGGATTCGAACGAGTATAGTAAGAATGTAAATTAAAGGTTAAACAAAAGCTAAACATCGCATTAGGCGCTAAATTAAAACGCACAAAATCATAAAATAACGCTAAGTGAATATTTCACTGGCCCACTGATATTATTCGCTATTCGCCACGGCTAAATAAACAATGGCCCGCTAAGCAGGCCATTGTTTATTTCCACTCGCTGCGCAATAGCGCATAGGCATATTCATTCCCCCACTCACCTTTAAAGAAAATATTCTTGTGAAAGTGTGCTTCCCGACGAAAACCCAGCTTTTCCAGCAGGCCAGCGGCGGCGTCATTCCTAGCATCAACCGTCGCCACCAGGCGATGCTTGTTGAAGGTGGTGAACAACAGATCAATCGCGCCGCGCAAAGCTTCAAAAGCAAAGCCCTGACGCTGATGCCTCTCATCAAAGGTCATGCCCAACTCTGCCTGCTGGCCTTCATCGAAGAAGTGAACGGCAACGTCACCCAATAAACGCTGGTCTTCGCTGCGCACCACCGCAATCTGAAACCAGCTTTCATCGGTATTAAAGCCCAGCGACGCCTGCTGGGCATAAAACGCCTCGGCATCGGCATCGCTATAGCCATCCCAGCTCTGGTAGCGAGCAACTTCCGGCTGGTTACGGTATTCAATAAAAGCGGGCAAATCGGCACGAGTAAACTTGCGCAGCGTCAGGCGCGGGGTGGTCAGTAACGGCTCCATAAGTCATTCCTGGTCAAAGTATCTGGATGTAGTGTCGGCATGCAGGGTAGCAGCTTTACGTTTTTTCGATATTACGCCGAGTGCTCAGCGGCGCGGTGGCACGCATTATGTAAAAAAGAGAATGAAATGAATATGCTACGAGCAGCAAAACTTTCATCGCCAAATAATTATTAGTTCGCTTACATATTTAAATTCACTAAACGCGACTTAAGCTAAATTTTCTCAATAAATACATATGAATAGTTATGATATATCCTTGTAACAAAAAGCTACAATTTTAATTTTCTTTAAAATCAAACGATTCACCGCTCAAATATTCACCAGCAGAAAATAATCTTTCCCCTGTCAAGGAACGGTCCATAAAATAGCTCCCGTTTTGCCTGGCAAGACAAACTAATAATAATTTTCAACAACATAATTTATCGCGCAACAATAACCCTTTACGGCCCTTAACCTGTCCGTACAGGTTTATTTTTTGCAACACCAAACCAATGTGATAGAAAACAGAACGATACATCATGCACAAGCAAAAATACCTGCCTGTAGCCGCCGCATTGCTGTTTAGCCCGGCGCTGCTAGCTTCAACCAGCTTTAATTTTTCACCCGATGCATTCACCACCAATATTTCCACCAGCATTTTAAACGGAGAATCTAAAGAGCTCGTTTATAATCAAGGCGATGGCAGTAAATTAAGTGAACTGAAATGGAAAATCAAAAATACCCCTATTATTAAAGGCGGTATTAGCTGGGACGCACAGCGCTACATCACCCTCAATGCTAACGGCTGGACAACCTTCGCCTCTCGCGGCTCGCATATGTCCGACTATGACTGGCAAACGCCTGGCCAGAGCCACTGGAGCGACAAATCTACCCACCCGGATACCAGCCTGAATTATGCCAACCAGCTCGATTTCAATCTTACCGGCTGGCTGCTGAAGGAGCCGACATACAATCTCGGCGTGGTAACCGGCTACCAGGAAACTCGCTATAGCTGGACGGCGAGAGGCGGCTCATACAATTATTTCAACGGTGCACTTATCGGTGAATTCCCCGCCGGGAAACCGGGAATTGGGTATAGTCAGAAATTCAGCGTGCCGTATATTGGGCTGACCAGTAGCTACCGCTATCAGGACTTTGATATTGCAGGGCAATTTAAATTCAGCCCGCTGGTTAATGCTCAGGATAATGACGAGCACTATATGCGTCAGCTGAGCTTTAGCGAGAAAAGTAGTCATTCCAATTATTATGCTGCAACCGTCTCCGCCGGTTATTACGTCACGCCAAATACCCGGCTGTACACGGAATTAACGTGGACGCGTTTTTCCGAAGCAAAAGCATCAACAAAAACCCGTAATAATAATACTGGGGAAACCTGGACCCAGGGCAGCGGGTCAGCGGGCCTGAGTAACGACAGCTACACCTATGGCGTCGGAATTCAGTATCGCTTCTAAAGGGTTTTGCAGATTAAGTTGAGGAAACTCAGCCCGGATTGTGTGATTTTCACCAGCCGGGCTGAGAGATGTTCTTATGCTTGAATAGCAGAGAAAGTGCTATATTGTTAATGCCCCCACCACAGTAATCATCAATAAAAAACATACCCTCAATATATCTTTATAAGATTTCCATTTTCTTCCAGCCTGTAGATACTGCCATTAACAGTGAGCTCCAACCCTGCGTTTTTACTGTAATTGATTCTAAAAACTAAATCTTTCTCAATACAGTTGACTTTTGTTTTCATATCATAGAAACAAAGTCGATCATACTTTCCTTCTTCTTTATACCCCTCACCGAATAGCCAAAAAATAATCGTATAGCCGCCGTAGGATGCAGGTCTTGGGATATCATACTTCGCTTTCAGCATATCTTTATTTTCCAGCCACCAGTTTATTTTACCTCTACTCGTCAAAGGAAAATTTTTAACCAAAACATCGCTATAGTTACCATCGTAATGAACAGCGACAATCTCCACCGAACGAAGTGACTGCCATAGCAGATAGCCCGCTAACACACAGCTCACAAAAACTAGCAAGGAAACTGCTTTCTTATTTTTGAATGTCATTGCGCCCCCCGGTAATTTCAATGGTAGCGATCACATTGAACATCAAAAAAACAAAACATCTCAATATATCTTTATAAGATTTCCATTTTCTTCCAGCCTATAGATACTGCCATTAACAGTGAGCTCTAACCCCGTATTTTTACTGTAGTCAACAATGAAAACCACATCCTTATCAATGCAGTTAACTTTTGTTTTCATATCATCGAAACAGAGTCGGTCATACTTCCCCTCTTCTTTATAGCCCTCACCGAAAAGCCAAATCGTAATAGTGTGGCCACTGTAGTATTCAGGCCCTGGAATATCATACTTCGCTTTTAGCATCTCTTGATTTTGCAGCCACCAGTTTATTTTACCTCTACTCGTCAAAGGGAAATTTTTAACTAAAACATCGCTATAGGTATTTCTCTGATGCACGGCGACAATCTCCACCGGGCGAAGTGACTCCCATAGCAGGTAACCTGCTAACACACAGCTCGCAAAAACTAGCAAGGAAACTGCTTTCTTATTTTTGAATGTCATTGCGCCCCCCGGTAATTTCAATGGTGGCTTGCATATTGGTCATAAAGGGTTTAAAGACAAACTCGCTGTAGCGCTGAAGGACAAACCAGATCCGGAAAAAACGGAACTGGTTAAATTTCACCTTTGAAATGTCCTCATCATCCAGCCCAAAGTGGTCCTGGACTTTATAATGCACAACGGCACGATATCGCTCTTTACCAACTACCAGGGACTTAATCGTGATATGCGTTGCCCAGGTATCGTGCACAGTGATGCCCAGGCCGTTAAAGTTGTCCTGGAAGCGGTCAAATTTTGGCAATTTTCCACGCATAATTGCCTCCCCTAATTTTTTTATGTCTTTTAATGGATAACGTTTGTTTTCCCAGTCAATATACTGCCCGAAAACTTTCTGCAAACGGAGTCTTGTACTGTTTTCAGACGAACTATCACTTAAAATATGCGCCTCCAACGCGCTATCCAGTAATGGATGGCAGAACGATTTGTCGCTATTTTTCTGCATATGAGAAATCATCAGCTTAATCAGCACGTTGTAAGGGGGGTGGCACGCAAACGGACGGGATAGGTGCCGAAACTCATCAAAAAGGATGTTTGCGCACTCCCTCTGGGTCAGTTTATCACCTTCCCCTCGGGATCCGTGGAACATTGACTGCGGCTGGCTGAAGGGGCTGATTGCCGTCAACGTGTAAGGGTTCACTCTGGTGGAAATATCCACCAAATGAAACCGCGCCCTCAAAACGATGTCAGACAGATCGCCGCATTTCATATCGCTGGCGGTATAGTCATCCATCTTTTTCTGGGTTTTGAATATCTTACAGGGGAACTGAAGTGCCGGCATAAATACCTTCCTGGTATATTGTTAACGAGGCTCATCTTGAGCGTCACTTATGATAAGCGGCAGATACATACGGTGCGTAATGCTTTTTATATTTACAGTAAAAACTTAGACCTCAATCATTATTTTCACTCACAACATAAAACAAAATTACTTTATTTATCTTTATGCATTCATCTAATTAATATATTGAATGAAATTATTATAAAAATATTATTGTATTAACGGATAAAATTCTCCCCCAGGTGTCTGCCAGCGCGCAGACCCTTTTTCTTATCTGTGCTATAACTCAGCGGCTTATTTTCAGGGAGATGACCATGCGACAAAGAGTGATTGCCTGCCCGATAATCCAGAATCAGGGCCAATATTTGCTGTGCAAAATGCCACAAGATCGCGGGGTGTTTCCCGGCCAGTGGGCGCTCTCCGGTGGCGGCATTGAGCCGGGTGAAACCATGGCAGAAGGGCTACGGCGTGAGATCCGGGAAGAGCTGGGGGAAGCGCTGATTATCTCGCACATTGAGCCGTGGACCTTCCGCGATGACGTGCGGGTGAAAACCTACACCGACGGCAGCCAGGAGCAGGTGTACATGATTTATCTGATGTTCGACTGCATCAGCGAAAACCGCGAGATAACCCTTAACGAAGAGTTTGAGCAGTACGCGTGGGTCAGCCCGCAGGATCTGGCGAGCTACGATCTGAATGAAGCCACCGCCGCGACGTTCCGTGATAAAGGGCTGCTGTAATGCATTGGGCAGCCCGAAGGCTGCCCGGCACGGCTAGCGCATCGCGTTGTATATCGCCTGCTGAATTTTGACGGTCTGCTCATCCACCGGCTCTGGCTCCAGCCCCTGGGCGGTCGCATCTTCGTAGCGCTGCTTCTGCGCCGCCAGGCGCAGCTGAGCGCGCTCTACTTCCTCTTTCTGGCGCTGTACCGCCGGGGCTGAACTGCAGAAGCTGGCGAGGAATTGCTTTCTCAGCGAAGTCAGCTTTTGCCCTTTCTTCATGCCTAACTCGGTGGAGCCAATCAGCCTGCGGCAGGGCCGGGTTTCGTCCATTTGCGGGCGGTATTGCAGCAAAATGGTCAGCACATCGCGGTCATCCGCCGCCAGCGCCTGCTCGGCAAAATAGACTTTCCAGTTCATCCCGCCCTGCATAAACAGGCGCACAATACGCGCGTCATTACGGTTAATCGCCGCCCGCAGGTTATTTTCGTCCCAGGTGATGCCCATATTGGCAAGCATATCCCGCGGGCTGTTGGATTCCGGCCGCTCTTTCTGCTGCACCGGCGTACTCACTATTGGCGGAACCGCCGTCACCTCAGGTTTTGAAGTGGCATCACTTAACAGATAGAGGCCAATCACCGCCACTGCCACCACCACAATCCCTACCGATGCCCACAGCGCGGTGGAGATCATGTCGGTAGTATCATGCTGTTTTTTGGCCGTGCGCGGGTCATAACGCTCGATGGATTCTCTGATCTCTGCCGGATCGCCGCCCTGGGCCGCATGATTTTTACGCGCCTGGTCAAGGTAGCTTTGCAGTGCCGTATCATCCGCGTCCAGCAGCGAGGAGGGATTCACTTTAGTGCGGCCTTCGCTAAAGGCTTTTTGTACCGGGCCGCTGATTTCACCGAAATAGCTATCCAGCAAAGCCACCTGCACGCTCGTGAGCGGCTGCTTGTGCATCAGGTCGTTGCGGATTTGACGGGTGCCATCGAGGAAGATTTGCAGGGTTTTACGTTGGTCGATAAGAAAACCCAACTGAGGCGAGTTTTGGTAAACTTTGGCGTAGTGATGGGCAAACTCTTTCTTATCCACCAGCATCAGCGCCAGCTCGCTGAACTTCATGCCGCTCAGCACATCGCCCCGCTCGCCTCGCTTCAGCCAGCGGCGAACTTTGTCAGCCCCAAACTGGCTTTTTAGCTGATTAACCAGCTCCGCCTGGTTTTCCCACGCCTGATTGACCAGCCCTTTCAGCATCAGTTCAATGGCGCGCATCTGCTGCTGGGCGCCTTTCTGTAGCCTGTCAACGTCGGAGGAAAGCTCGGTGGAGTAGCCCAGCAAGGGCTGTTTGAAGCGCACATGCTCCAGATAACTGGTGAAGCGCAAGGCGGCGAGGAGCTGGTTCTGGCTAACTTCCTGCCCGCTTTCATACTGCGGCACCAGCTGCTGCAAATGGCGCAGCAGCAGCGTGAATTGTGAAATTTCGGAGTCGTTAAGATTCAGCCGTTTCGCCACCGCCCCCCAACTGCCCAGCGCCATACGGGCCTGCTCCAGCTGCTGGAAAAACCACTGCGGATCTTTGCCTTCGGCGGCACGAATATTCAATAGCGGCAGGATCTGAAGTGAAGCCTGCCGAATAATCCCCAGACACGTCTCAAAGTGCTCCCGCATCTGCAATGTTGCGCTGCTCATGATAGTCCTTTGTCGATGTCCGGCCTTACGTTGCCGAACGCAGAAAAACGGCTTTTTTCCGCCCCAGGCGGCTATTTTTTTATGGTTATTAATGCCAAGGCCACACTTCGCCATTACAGCCGAGTGTAAAGCAGCCCGCCGGGAATCAATGGCGATAAAAAGAGCGATTTAGCCGGGCATTTTCAAATCTCACATTCGACGATTTCGCCCAATCTTTTCAGGGCCGCCTCGGTAACGGCGTTGAACGGCAAAGAATAGTTCAACCGCAGGCATTGGCGATATTTTCCAGAGGCTGAAAACAGCGAGCCGCTCGCAATATGGATTTTTGCCTCTTTCAATGCGCTGCCCAGCCGCACCGCATCGACTTCTTCCGGGAGTTCAATCCACATCAAAAAGCCCCCCTGAGGCCGGCTGACGCAAATCCCGCAGGGGAAATATTGCCGCACGCGGCAGGTAAACACCTCCAGATTGCGCTGGTAGTGCTGGCGCATACGCCGGATATGGCGGTGGTAATGCCCGTTGCGAATAAAGGCCGCTACCGCCTGCTGGGTGAAGGTCGCGCTGCTGCCGGTGCCGATATACTTGGTGTGCAGCGTGCGGTCGAGGTAACGTCCCGGCACAATCCAGCCCACGCGCAGCCCCGGTGCCAGCGTTTTTGAAAACGAACTGCACAGCAGGACGCGGCCATCCACATCCAGGGATTTGATCGTCATAGGGCGCGGGTATTCATAGGCCAACTCACCGTAGACATCATCCTCGATGATGGCGATATCAAAGCGCCGGGCAAGATTCATCACCGCTTTTTTACGCGCCTCCGGCATGATGAAGCCAAGAGGATTATTGCAATTGGCTACCAGAATCACGGCTTTGATGGGCCACTGCTCCAGCGCCAGCTCGAGTGCTTCCAGGCTAATGCCGGTGACAGAATCAGTAGGAATTTCAACTACTTTAACACCGTAACCGCGCAGCATCTGCATGGTGCCGTGGAATGACGGCGACTCAACCGCCACTATGTCCCCCGGCTCACACACCGCGCGAATCGCAATCGACAGTGCTTCATGGCAGCCGTTGGTCACCACGATCTCATCGGCATTCACCATGCAGTTGCTGTCCAGCATCAGGCGGGCAATTTGCTCGCGCAGGGCTTTCACGCCGAACATACCGTCGTAGCCCAGCAGCTCAGGCTCCTGGTACTGCGCGAGCCGCCCCATTTCTCGCCACAGCGGTTTCATCGTCGACTGGGTGAGATCCGGCGATCCGCTGCCGAAGGCGATCACTTCGCAATCCTGCCGGGAGTTCACCAATTCCAGCACCGCATCCCACTGCGTCACTTCCACCGGGCGCTGTACTGGACGCGTTAAGCGCGGCACAGGCGGCACGGCTTTGCGCGGCGAAACAAAGTAGCCGGAACGTGGCTGAGGGGAAATCAGCTGCTTGTCTTCCAGGACGTGATACGCCTGTTGCACGGTACTGATACTGACGCCGTGTTCGCTGCTCAGGCTCCGCACCGAGGGCAAGCGCTCCCCGCTTTGATAAAGCCCCTGCTCAATGCGCTCAGCCAGCAGCGTGGCGAGATGTTGGTAACGCGTCATGCTGTATCCTCACCGGAAGCCATACAGAAGGAAAAACCGATACAGAATGGCGCAAAAAATGCCATTCAGCTCATGTTTTAGCCCTTCTGTATGTTAAAGAAAAGTAATTTTTGAATCTGTCTGCTTTTGCCCGCTGGCCCCATGATTACCCCCAGGCAAACCGCGAGGAGTCACAGCATGGGCTTTGAAGAGAACCACCATCGCAGACCGTTTTATGGCCTGGTAATGCTTTACCAGTATTTTCGCCGCAGCCGCCAGCGCCGCCAGACTTTACGGGCGTTACGCGAACTTAGTCCGGAACAACTCAGGGATATGGGGCTGACGAGGGATGATTTATCCCGCTGGGAATAACGCTTAAGCGGTGCCACACGCTGGCACCGTTTTTTATTTACTGCTATCAAAAGGAGGACCAGACAACAACAACAATACTCAGGAGCCGCATGAACATCACCGACTTGCCTTTTAATACCACCGACTGGGCCACCCTAATCCCCACCGAACACCCCGGCATCACCGGCAAAGCGCTTTGGCGCACGCAGCAGTTTGGGCCCATCCGCGTGCGCATGGTGGAATACACCGCCGGCTATCTGGCCGATCACTGGTGCCAAAAAGGGCACGTTTTGCTGTGCCTGAAGGGCGAGCTGCAAACTGAGCTGGAAGATGGCCGCCAGTTTACGTTAACCCCGGGTATGAGTTACCAGGTGGCCGACGGCGCGGAGCCTCACCGTTCCTCAACGGCATCAGGTGCCGTCCTGTTTATTGTGGATTAACGCCATGCCGACGCTTTTGACGCCACGCCTGGCACTCAGCCAAATCACCGAAGCCGACTGGCCACTTTTCCGCTACCTGCAGCAGCAGCCGGACGTCATGCGCTACGTGGCCGATAACCGACCGGAGACAGAGATTCGCCAGGCTTTTGACGCCCGTCTTCCCAACTGGCAGCCGGGCAGCCGCCACTGGCTCTGTATGGTGATGCGTCACCGCAAAACCGGCGTGCCGATTGGCGTCACCGGCTTCATTCTGCGTGAGGACGATATCGCGGAAGTCGGATTTTTACTCGACCCGTCGTTTCACGGTCAGGGCTACGGGTATGAATCGCTGTACGAGGTGTGCGCCTTTGCATTTGCGGAGGTCGGCATCCGCAAGCTTGTGGCCACGGTCACCGCCGGAAATATTCCGTCGAAGAAAGTGCTGGAGAAAGTCGGGTTTCAGCAGGAAGGCATTCTGCGGGAGAACTACTGGCTGAATGGACGCTGGCAGGATGACTGGATTTTTGGCCTGCTGGCCCGGGAATTCAGATAAAACACGGGCCGCACAAGGCGGCCCATACTGCGTGATTCAAGACTTAGTTGTAGATTTCAGCCACGCCGTACATTTTGTTATCACCACCGGCGGAAACAATGCGGATAGACTTCGCGCCTGCCTGCTCGGCTTTCTGCTGCAGCTGGTGTTGCAGGCTGTCGAGGTTAGACGCGCCGCTGACCGATACGGTGCCCATTTTCTGGCTGACAGCTGGCTGAGTTTCCGCAGCGAAGCCGGAGAAGGAAGCAGCGAGAGTCATAACTACGGCAAAATATTTGATGCTTTTCATGATGGTTACCTTTGCATTTTGTTTAGTTGGAAGGCTGACTGCCTTCAATGAGATAAGAATAGCGCCGCCGTGCTTTGTTTGTTAGCGGAACAATTCGCTTATCTACTTCAAAAAAACTGAACGCAAAGTGATCATGATAATAGCGACAGAAACTGAGGGTTAAACCCCGCACCCGGCGCTTAACAACAAGGCCGGATGAGGATTTAATCTGAAAACGATGACGAGTTTTATCGGCTTATTTCACCGAAAAGAGAACGCGGTCAGAATTCCGTGCGGGAGAAACCGGTCATCTCGGTCAGTTCCATCTCGCGACCCAGAGCGGTCATCGGATGGACAATTACCAGGCCACGCACGCTTTTCTTGAGCTTGCCCATATCGGCCTGCTCTTTTTTGGTAATCGCACGCTTGTAAGGCAGCGCTACCAGCTTCTGCGCTTCTTTGCTCAGCTTCTGGTTACGCACCGCCTGCAGGCGAGCGATTTCGATTTCCAGCTTCTGCCGCTCTTTTTCCAGCTCGGCATATTTTTCCGCTTCGTTGATCAGGTGCAGGCCTGGCATTTCGTGGCGGATAGCGTCCAGACGGTCGCTGAGGCGTTTAATTTCTGCTTTTTCGATTTCTTTCATTTTGACTTACCGTGAATAAAGATGGCTTGCTGGCAAGGATACACGATCCTGAGGGACAGGGCGAAAAGCGGCTATTTCTGGAAGGCTTTTTTTAAGCTGATCCGGGAGATCAGCTCAGTCAGGGAAAGGACCATCGTGGAGCGAACGATTTGCATATAGCGCTGACGTTGCATCGCCAGCAGTTCAGGATCGCTGCCATCAACGAAGGTCGGCGTCGGCGGCAGCGCCGTCACGCAGTGCAGCTCGCCAAACGGGCCAAGCATTTCGTCATCGGTGAAGCTGTACTCGTTGCCATCGTGGTTCAGCTCTTCCCGGAGCGCCATGAGCAGCTCGCAGTCTTCGTACTCGGCGCGGTTCAACACGCCCAGCCCGTAGATAAGCTTCAGGCGAACCGACAGGTCGCCCAGCGGGCCGTCGCCGTCCAGCAGTGGCTCAACCGCATATTTCACCGCGTAGTCGTCCTTGCGGAACACCTGCAGCACCAGGATATTTACCGCTTCGGTTAACAGCTCGACGGCAGCAATCAGCAGGCTTCTTACGGTTTTGCCGGCATTCAGTCGCTCAAGCACGCGGTTTTCAAAGGCCTGGGTTTCTTCCATTTTTGCCTGCATCACTAAACATGTTTCAGGCGCGGTATCCACCGCGCCTGCATAGGGTTACGCTATGGCGTTATACGCCTTCACCGCCTCAGTCACGGCTTCGCTGTTTACATCCAGACCGGACACTTCCGCCAGCGCCGCCTGCGGGCCTTTATCTGCCAGAAGCTGCTTCAGCTCCTGCGCCTGCGGGTCCTGCTCGCTGTGGTAGTGCATTGCCGCCGCAATCCCTTTGATCAGGTTAGCGTGAGGCAAACCGTACTCAATCGTCCCCAGCAGCGGCTTAACCAGGCGGTCACCCGCGCTGAGTTTACGCAGCGGCTGGCGGCCAACGCGTTCCACGTCATCCTTCAGATACGGGTTTTCGAAACGACCGAGGATTTTCTTGATGTACGCGGCATGTTTGTCGGCTTCAAAGCCGTAGCGCTTAATCAGCACCGCACCGCTCTCTTCCATCGCCCCTTTCACTACGCCGCGCACTTTCTCATCAAGAATGGCATCGCGGATAGTCTGGTGCCCGGCCAGCTGACCGAGGTACGCGGTTATAGCATGCCCGGTATTCAGCGTGAAGAGCTTGCGCTCGACAAACGCCATAAGATTATCAGTAAGTTCCATGCCAGGAATGTTCGGCAGGTCACCTTTAAACTGGGTTTTATCGACAATCCACTCGCTAAAGGTCTCCACGGTCACTTCCAGCGGATCGTTAGTGGCGGATTCAGACGGCGGAACGATGCGGTCAACTGCAGAATCGACAAAGCCAACGTGCTGCTCTACCCACGCCCACGCGTCAGCAGACAGCGCTTTCTTGACGTGCTCTTTCAGCTGGCTGGTGCCACGCACCATGTTTTCACAGGCGATGATGTTCAGCGGCGTTTCGTTGCCGTTCGCACGGCGCAGTTCCAGTCCTTTGGCAAGCGTTGGTGCGATGCGCTCCAGCACAACCGGGCCGACGGCGGTGGAGATCAGATCAACCTGAGCGATAAGGGCCACAACGTCGTCGCCGATGCTGCTGACGGCATTCACGTTGGAGACGGTATCAATCTGCTGCTGCTCGCCGACTACGTGAACCTGGTAGCTGTGACGCGCGTTCAAGGCATCCAGAACCACCTGGTTTACGTCGGCAAAAGTCAGCTGCAGACCGGCGTCCGCCAGCAGTTTACCGATAAAGCCACGACCGATATTACCTGCACCAAAATGTAATGCTTTCATTGCGTTAACCTTCCTGATTATTTCACCCGTGAGGGCTGGGGTAAGGATACTGTATGCGAATCCCCTCACCCTAGCCCTCTCCCAAAAGGGGAGAGGGAGTAATGCTTTGCACCTGCTGCCCCTCAGGGGTGAGGGGCAGGGTCTTATTTCTTACCGGCCAGCAAATCCAGCACTTCCTGGACGCTGGTGGTGTGCGCCAGGCGCTCAATCACCGACTCATCATCCAGCGCGTTGGTCAGGCTGGTGATGACCTGGATGTGTTCGTTATTGCGGGCTGCAATACCGATCACCAGGCGAGCCACGTCTTCCGGCTCTTCACCGAAGTGAACGCCTTCCGGGTACTGGCAGAACACCACGCCGGTTTTCAGCACGCGGTCTTTTGCTTCCACGGTGCCGTGAGGAACCGCGATACCTTCACCCAGGTAGGTCGGGGTCAGTTTCTCGCGCTCAAACATCGCGTCCACGTATTCCGGCTGCACGTAGCCGCCGTTCACCAGCTGTTCACCAGCGAAGCGAATCGCTTCTTCTTTGTTGCTGGCTTTCAGGCCGAGGAACACGTTACCCGCGCCCAGCTTGAACACCGCGTCTTCGCTGGAAACAAAGCTGTCTTCCAGGCTGTGCATGACTTTTTCTTCTTTCTGACTCAGATTCTGGGAAGCCACCAGACGCTCAACCAGGTTAGCGTACAGGCTGCTGTCGAGGAAGTTGGTCAGGGAGATATGCTGCGCCTGCGGCACCTGGCGCATCGCACGCTCGGTCAGGTCGCGGTGGGTAATCACCAGGTCAACGTCGTCCGGCAGGCTGTTGATCGCGCAGTTGGTCACGGAGATATTTTTCAGGCCAGCGTCGTTCACTTTCTTACGCAGCACGCCTGCGCCCATGGCGCTGGACCCCATCCCTGCGTCGCAGGCAACGATGATTTTACGCACGTGGCTCAGGTCGTTAGACAAGCCAGCACCTACCGCCAGCGGCGCTGCGCCACCTTTGGATTCGGCTTTCATTTCCTGCATACGGCGAGCCGCAGCTTCGATGTCGTCTTCTTCTTTCACTTTGCTGGTTTTCAGCAAGATGGCGGAGACCACGAAGGAGACAACCATTGCCGCACAGATAGCCGCGATGTTAGCGAAGTACGCGCCTTTCGGCGTCATTGCCAGTACCGCCAGGATAGAACCCGGGGAAGCCGGAGACACCAGGCCGCCGTTCAGCACGGTCAGGGTGAACACGCCGGTCATACCGCCGAGGATAACGGCCAGGATCAGACGTGGGTTCATCAGCACGTACGGGAAGTAAATTTCGTGGATACCGCCCAGGAAGTGGATGATTGCCGCGCCGCCCGCAGACTGCTTAGCGTTACCGCGCCCAAAGAACATGTACGCCAGCAGAACACCCATACCCGGACCCGGGTTCGCTTCAATCAGGAAGAAGATGGATTTGCCCAGCTCGTGGGACTGCTGAATACCCAGCGGCGAGAAGATACCGTGGTTGATGGCGTTGTTCAGGAACAGGATCTTAGCTGGTTCTACAAAGATAGACGCCAGCGGCAGCATGTCGTGCACAACCATGAAGTTAACGCCTGCCGCCAGAACTTTGGACAGGACTTCAACCGCCGGGCCGATGCCGAGGAATGCCAGAATCGCCAGGATCATCCCGATGATACCGGCAGAGAAGTTGTTCACCAGCATTTCAAAGCCGGATTTGATTTTACCGTCGACCCATTTGTCGAAGTGCTTGATTGCCCAGCCGCCCAGAGGACCCGCAATCATTGCGCCGAGGAACATCGGCATATCTGCCCCGACGATAACGCCCATGGTAGTAATCGCACCCACCACGCCGCCGCGGTCACCGCCAATCAGGCGACCACCGGTAAAGCCGATCAGCAGCGGCAGCAGGTAAGTGATCATCGGGCCTACCAGCTTCGCCAGCGTTTCGTTTGGCAACCATCCGGTAGGAATAAATAAGGCCGTGATAATACCCCAGGCGATAAACGCCCCGATATTTGGCATAACCATATTGCTGAGGAAACGACCAAAGCTTTGCACTTTGATCTTGATATCGGATGACATACACATACCCCTTGTTGGTGTTCCGCGCTGAAAAGCAGCCCGAGGTTTATTGTTAACGTAGCGGCAGGGTCGCCGGCCTTATGCAGTAAAGTGACGCGAATCTGGCACTGAATCGTTAATCTGTCCAGCAACCGCCTAATTATGTGATTTAGATCACTAATACTCAGGGATCCACCTTCCACATTGAGTGATGACGATCACATAATTGCAGTGTAAAAAAAGTACACCGTGGAATTTTTAACCCTGATTGACCTTTTAATGTGACTAAAATCACATTTTGTTATGACGTCTTTGTTATTTATTTGTGACCCACTTCACAAAGTATTTTGGGGCAGATTAATCCTAATGTGATCCAGTTAAAATCTGGGCGTTGACAACAAACGGCGGGCAAGAAAGGGATGAAAGTAAATTACAGCGAAGCGGCTGGCAGAAAGCGCGACGTTGAATGCCGCGCTGGAATGAAAAGTTAGTTATCTAAGTCCGCGACAATGCCGCGCGCCTGAGCAAACAGCTGCTGGTAATGGGCGTCGCTGTCGCCAATCCCCTCTTCCACGCCGATGGTGTTATAGAGGAACTCAATTTTTGCATCTTCCACGCCCAGATACCCCATTGAGCCGTGAATATAATCGGCCATGTTTTTTTCCCAGCCATATTTCACAAACCCGGCCTGTGAGCCGCCGACCAGCGCCACCCAGCGGATTTTCTTATTGCCCAGCGTGCTGCCTGGCCCGTAGCCCAGGCCGAAGTTCCACACGCGATCCAGATAGCCTTTGAGCATGGCCGGGAAGCTGTACCACCACACAGGGAACACGATCACCACGGTGTCTTTATCTTCTAACTCGCCAAACAAGCGATGAACTTCCGGGGAATACTGTTTCTGCGGGTTGTTCCAGTCCGGCTCATCTTCCATGCCCAGCGCCGGGTTAAAGCCGCTGCGGTACAGATCCAGGGAGGAGACGTTAATGCCGCGCTCGGCCGCCTCGCCCTGAATTTCCTGCACCACCTGCGCGGTTAGCGACTCACTGCGCGGGTGCGCCCAAACAATATACATATTCTCTGATTTCATGGAGTTATCTCAGCCAGTGGGGATGTACGTTCACTTTACGACCGCTGGATAATTCTGTAAAACGTAGTATTTGAGATGGGTTAATGAAGGATTTTCACTAATGGCGCTGAATTTTACCGACTTCGCGACCTTTATCGCCGTGGCGCGGCACAAAAGCTTTCGCGCCGCCGGAGACGAGCTGGGGCTGTCTCCTTCGGCGATCAGCCACGGCATCAAACAGCTCGAGCAGCGCCTGAAAATTCGGCTGTTCAACCGCACCACCCGCAGCGTCTCGCTGACCGAGGCTGGTAACAACCTCTACGAGCGCCTGCGCCCGGCCTGCGACGAGATTCATACTATTCTCGATGAGGTGAACTCGTTTCGGGACACGCCGATGGGCACCCTCAAAATCAACAGTTCGCGGCTGGCATCACGCCTTGTGCTGATGCCGCTGGTCGCCGGGTTTACCGCCCGCTATCCCGACATCAAAGTCGAAGTGACCACCGACGACAGGCTGGTGGACATAGTGAAGCAGGAGTACGACGCCGGGATACGGCTGAGCACCACGGTGGAAAAAGACATGATTGCCGTTCCCATCGGCCCAAAAGCGAGGATTTGCGTCGTCGCCACGCCGGAATACCTGGCGCAAAACCCTGCGCCAATGCACCCTCGCGAGCTGGTTAATCACTGCAGCGTCATCTTTCGTTTTCACAGCGGCCGCCCCTATTGCTGGGAGTTTTACGGGCCGGAGGGCAAGCTGGAAGTGACGCCGTGCGGCAACATCATCGTGGACGATCTCGACTCTGAGCTGGGAGCGGTGCTGTGCGGCGCAGGCATCGGCTATCTCTATCAGCAGCAGGTAGAAGAACACCTGGCAAGCGGCAGGTTGGTTTCAATGCTCGAAGACTGGCTGCCTGCGCTGCCGCCGTTCCAGTTCTATTACCCAAATCGGCAATACATGCCCAGCGCGCTGCGTGCCTTCGTTGATTACATAAAAACGCAGCAGGCGTAGACTTTTTCACCAATGTTTGAGGATACCTCAGAAACTCTTATTAAAAATATTTATCGTAAGTTCATTCAATAGCATGATGGGCGCTTATTCTAGGGTAGTGGCCAGTTCGCAATAGTCGAAATAGGTTCTCAAGCTGATGTTATGTATACGATGGTACTGTGCACAACGATATAGAATTATAGAGGGAAAATCGCGACTCCATTCTCCAACCCTCAATTTAAGAGGCTTATCATCTTGATTTTTGTTATATATATCCTCAAGTGTTAAGCTGACATCATAAGCATTAAATTCATTATTATTTTCAATTGAATGACACAAAGCAAATAGTAGCTCTAAAAATTTAACATTATAGCAATCACTCTCCCTTACCTGATAATCAAAACGACATCCATTACTTTGAAAATCACCCATGGAATAAGGAGCTTGCGGCCATTGAAGAGTTACATCAATACTATTCAACTGACGAGAACTTTCTTGAATAAATGAAATGATGTGTAGATCACCAGCATTTTCTCGATGACGAAGCATTAATTTATTCACGTTACCAGTTATTTCATAATAATCATTTGGGTAGCGATCTAATAATAAAAGAAGTGTTGCCACTATCGCTAAATCTAATTGGCTTTTTCTATTTTGCAGGATTGATTCCAGGCGTTCAAACCATAAAGAAGCAGACCGTAAATCAAGGTGAAAGCTGTTCGCGATCACAACCATAAGATGTGTTACTTGGTAAATCATTGACTCCTTATTGATTGAATAATAGAAATTACTCTCATTTTCACAATATTGAGTAAATGCGGATGAGTTAACAATTTTTTCTTTCAAAAAGGTATCCAGCGTCATCTGCCGTAACGTGACAGTACGTTGAAAAAAACGTTCAAGATAGCGCTGAGAATTGAAACCATCACCGTAAATAGCCTTAATAGAATGCTGAAGCTGCTCCTTGTCAGTGGCTATAACAAAAACCACATTTTTCATATCAAAAATATGCTTTACCGTTTCCAGCATTTCTATCGCAAAAGTTGGCCTGCAACGATCAAGTTCATCAATAAAAATAAAGAGTGGATAGTGAAAGCCTTTTTTCGATATGCCTATCACTGCCTCAAGCCAGGATGAAATAGCTGACTTAAAATCTGAAATGGATTTATTCGCGTCATCATGGGCTTTAAGAGCCGATTCTACAATCTTACTGCCAATATTTGCCGCCCCTTCTTTATCAATCCAGTCCGTTGCTTTTTCAATATCCACTCCAAGCTTTTTTTTGATAATCGCTTTCGTTACTTCAGGTGCAACAGATTTTATCATACGCCATGCACTGTTCATCAAAGGCGAGGCCAGTAATGATTTATCCGTTTTTTGAATCAGTGTATTTTGTATTTCCGAAACGACGGTAAGAAAGGGATCTTTTGAATGATCATTTTTCCATGCATCGATATAAACTGTCGGATAGCGAGATTCAATTTCATTAGCCCAGCGTTTGAGAAACCAACTTTTTCCAGCACCCCATGTGGCATTAATGTTTAAAACATAGTTACCTTCTTTCCCTTTACCGACCAAAAAGCCCGTTAAAAATTGAGCATAACGAGCCCGGTCCAACATATCGGGAGGTAAATCATTGGATACCTGACTCCAGTCAAAAGTAAGATCTGGTTTATCGTCTGCAATTATTGTCATTGATTTTCTTACATCTCTTCTCGTGAATAGCTCATTTCACTATCTTATTGTAGATTTCAGGTTTTCTGCACCCATTAAAATCTGTAGTTTGATGCCATACTTACCTCAAGTTGGCAAAAACGGATAATGTCATGAAACTGATCGGTAATTACACCAGCCCCTACGTGCGAAAGATCTCGGTCATCCTGCTTGAAAAAGGCCTCAGTTTTGAATTTATTAACGTCAACCCGTGGGTTGGCGACAGCCCGGCTCCGCAGTACAACCCGCTAGGCAAAGTCCCTACGCTTATCACCGATGAAGGCGAGCGCTGGTTTGATTCGCCGATCATCGCCCAATACCTTGAGCTGCTAAACATTGCGCCAGAGCTCATTCCGCACGACCCAAAAGCGGCGCTGAAAGTGCGCCAGCTTGAGGCGCTTTCCGACGGCATTCTGGACGCGGCGTTAACGTCGGTGCGTGAGAAACTGCGCCCGGCGGAACAGCAGTCTGAAGAAGTCATGGTGCGTCAGCGCGAGAAGATTGGCCGCGCGCTCGACCTGCTGGAAGAATACGCCGCCGACGGCACCCTGGCCGCCGAGCCGCTCGATCTGGCCAGTATTTCCGCGGCCTGCGCAGTGGGCTATCTTAATTTCCGCCGCGTTTCACCGGGCTGGTGCGTGAACCGCCCTCACCTGGTCAAGCTGGTAGAACAGCTGTTCCAGCGCGAGAGTTTTGCCCGTACCGAACCGCCCGCGGCATGATCTGCGGCCAGGACAGGGGACGCTGTCCCCTGTAATATCGCCCACAAATTTCTTAATTCAGTCCTTGCCATGACGACAGCTCAAACACTTTTTAGCCATCTTCCGGCGACCGACCGCCTGCTGCGCGATGCCGCCTTTACCGCCCTGCTTGCCGAGTTCGGCCATACCCGCGTGGTTGCCACGCTGAGAACGCTGCAAAACGAAGCGCGCGAGCACATCCGCTCGGCAAGCAAGCTGCCGGACTGGAGCGAGGACTGGGCGAAGAAAACGCGTAGCGTGCTCGAGGCCAGCCAGCGCAGCGCTCTCCAGCCCGTGTTCAACCTGACCGGTACCGTGCTGCACACCAATCTTGGCCGGGCATTACAGGCTGAAGAAGCTATCGCGGCAGTGACGGAATCCATGCGCTCCGCCGTCACGCTGGAATATTCACTGGACGATGCCGGCCGCGGCCACCGGGATCGCGCCATCGCCGACCTGCTTTGTGAGCTGACCGGGGCGGAAGACGCCTGCATCGTCAATAACAATGCGGCGGCGGTTCTGTTGATGCTGGCGGCCTGCGCAGACGGCGGTGAAGTGGTGGTCTCGCGCGGCGAACTGGTGGAGATTGGCGGCGCGTTTCGCATCCCCGACGTCATGCGTCAGGCGGGCTGCGGGCTGGTTGAAGTCGGCACCACCAACCGTACACACCTAAAAGATTACCGCGCGGCAGCGGGGGAAAACACCTCGCTGCTGATGAAGGTCCACACCAGCAATTACCACATTGAAGGCTTCACCAAAGCCGTTAGCGAGGCCGAGCTGGTTACGCTGGGCAACGAACTAGGCCTGCCGGTCGTCACCGATCTGGGCAGCGGCTCGCTGGTGGATTTAAGCCAGTGGGGCCTGCCGCCGGAGCCGATGCCGCAGCAGCTGATCGCCGATGGCGTGAGCCTGGTGAGCTTCTCCGGCGATAAACTGCTCGGTGGCCCGCAGGCCGGGATTATCGTCGGCAAAAAGGCGCTGATCGAGCGCATTCAGAGCCACCCCCTGAAGCGTGCGCTGCGGGCCGACAAAATGACGCTGGCGGCGCTGGAAGCCACACTGCGGCTGTACCAGCACCCGGAAACGCTGGTTGAACGCCTGCCAACCCTGCGCCTGCTGACCCGCAGCGCCGAAGATATCCACCGGCAGGCCAGCCGCCTGCTGCCCGCATTTGAAGAGCGCTTTGGCAAGCGGTTCGACGTGCGCGTTGAAGCGTGCATGTCGCAAATCGGCAGCGGCTCTTTACCCGTTGATCGCCTGCCCGGTGCCGCTCTGACCTTCACGCCAAAAGACGGACGTGGCACAACGCTCGCCTTGCTGACGCAAACTCTGCGAGCGCTGGAAAGGCCGGTGATTGGCCGCGTGGCCGAGGGCCGCCTGTGGCTGGATTTACGCTGCCTCGAAAACGAAGCGCTGCTGCTGAAGGGACTCGCCCAGTGATTATCGCCACCGCCGGGCACGTCGACCACGGCAAAACCACCCTACTTCAGGCGCTGACCGGCGTGAACGCAGACCGCCTGCCGGAAGAGAAAAAACGCGGCATGACCATCGACCTCGGCTACGCCTACTGGCCGCAGCCGGATGGCCGGGTTATCGGCTTTATCGACGTGCCCGGGCATGAAAAGTTTCTGGCCAACATGCTGGCTGGCGTCGGCGGCATCGATCATGCCCTGCTGGTCATCGCCTGCGATGATGGAGTGATGGCGCAAACCCGCGAACACCTGGCGATTTTACAGCTGACCGGCAACCCGCAGATCACAGTCGCGCTGACTAAAGCCGACCGCGTGAGCGACAGCCGCATTGCGGAAGTCCGCGATGAAGTTACTGCATTACTGGGTGATACCCAGGCCGCAATCTTTGTGACCGCCGCCACCTGCGGGGAAGGCGTCGAGGCGCTACAGCAGCATCTCAAAGGGCTGGGCGAACGTCCTCATGCCACGGCACATCGCTTCCGTCTCGCCATCGACCGCGCCTTTACGGTCAAGGGCGCAGGGCTGGTTGTGACCGGCACGGCGCTGAGCGGCGAAGTCAATATCGGCGATTCACTCTGGCTGACGGGCGCAGAAAAACCGATGCGCGTGCGCGGCCTCCACGCTCAAAACCAGCCGGTAACCCGCGCGATGGCCGGGCAGCGTATTGCGCTGAACATCAGCGGTGACGCGGAAAAAACCGACATAAGCCGGGGCGACTGGCTGCTAAGCGACAAACCGCTGCAGCCGGTTGAGCGCGTCATCGTCGAGCTGCAAACGCTGCAGCCGCTCCAGCAATGGCAGCCGCTGCATATTCACCATTCTGCCCGCCACGTGACCGGGCGAGTTTCGCTGCTCGAAGGTAATCTGGCCGAGCTGGTGCTGGATGTCCCGCTGTGGCTGGCGGATAACGACCGCCTGGTGCTGCGCGATATCAGCGCGCGCATCACGCTCGCCGGAGCCCGTACCGTGCTGCTTCATGCGCCACGCCGTGGTAAACGCCAGCCTGCCTTCCTGAGCTGGCTGGGTGAGCTGGGAGAAACCACCGATGACCAACAGGCGCTGGTAACACATCTGGCGCGAGGCACCGTTTTGCTCAACGAATTTAGCTGGGCGCGTCAGTTAACAACGCAAGGGCTTCAGGCCTTACTTGCGAAGCCGGGATACTTGCAGGCGGGCAACGCGCTGTTAAGCCCAAACGTGGCCGCTCTCTGGCAGCAAAAACTGCTCGACGTGCTGGCTCGCTACCACCAGCAACACGACGATCAGCCGGGGCCGGGGCGAGAACGCCTGCGCCGTATGGCGCTGCCCGCAGAGGATGAAGGCCTGGTACTGTCGCTCATCGAAAAAATGCGCGGTGAAGGCCTAATAATGAGCCGCCAGGGCTGGCTGCATCTGCCGGGACATGAACCTGGGTTTTCCTCAGCACAGCAGGCCGTGTGGGATAAAGTCGACGCCCTGTTCGGCGACGAGCCGTGGTGGGTCCGTGACCTGGCCAAAGAAACCGGTGAAGAAGAGCAGGTCATGCGCCAGCTGCTAAGATCCGCCGCTCAGCAAGGGCTGGTCACCGCGATTCTGAAAGATCGTTATTATCGGAACGATCGCCTGCAGGCGTTTGCCGATCTGATCCGCGAGCTGGATCAAACCCACGGCGCGACCAACGCCGCCGACTTCCGCGACAGGTTGGGCGTGGGCCGCAAACTGGCGATTCAGATTCTGGAGTATTTCGACAAAATTGGCTTCACCCGGCGGCGCGGCAACGACCATCTGCTGCGCGATAAGGCGCTATTTTTACCGGCGTAATATTCCATTCTGCGGGAAGAGGTCTGTCCTCTTCCCCAGGGAATCCGTGAAGCATGTCGTAAAGCCGACGCGAAATGGCGAAGAAACAGACAGCCCGAACTACCCTTGTGAGTGAACCATCACAAGGAGACGGCCATGACAAATAATCCTCCCGATACCCGTATTATTCCCGGCGAGTATGGTTTCCCGCTCAAACTTAAACCCCGTTACGACAACTACATCGGCGGCCAGTGGGTTGCCCCGGTTGGCGGCCAGTACTATGCAAACCTCACCCCGGTAACCGGCCAGCCGCTGTGCGAAATCGCCAGCTCCGGCAAGGCCGACATCGACCTGGCGCTGGATGCTGCCCACGCGGCTAAAAAGGGCTGGGGACAGATGTCCGTGCAGGAGCGCGCGACTATCCTGCTAAAAATTGCCGACCGCATGGAGCAAAATATTGAGCTGCTGGCGACGGCGGAAACCTGGGACAACGGCAAACCGATTCGCGAAACCAGCGCCGCCGACGTGCCGCTGGCTATCGACCACTTTCGCTACTTCGCCTCCTGCATTCGTGCCCAGGAAGGCGGCATCAGCGAGGTGGATAAAGACACCGTGGCCTATCACTTCCACGAACCGCTGGGCGTGGTGGCGCAGATTATCCCGTGGAACTTCCCACTGCTGATGGCGAGCTGGAAAATGGCCCCGGCGCTGGCGGCGGGCAACTGCATCGTACTGAAGCCTGCGCGACTGACCCCGCTCTCCGTGCTGCTGCTGATGGAGCTGGTTGGCGACCTGCTGCCGCCGGGCGTGGTTAACGTGGTCAACGGCGCGGGCGGCGAAATAGGTGAATACCTGGCGACCTCCAAACGCATCGCTAAAGTGGCGTTTACCGGCTCCACCGAAGTCGGCCAGCAGATCATGCAGTACGCCACCCAGAACATTATCCCGGTCACGCTGGAGCTGGGCGGCAAATCCCCGAACATCTTCTTCGCCGACGTAATGGAAGAGGAAGACGCCTTCTTCGACAAGGCGCTGGAAGGCTTTGCGCTGTTCGCCTTCAACCAGGGCGAGGTCTGCACCTGCCCGAGCCGCGCGCTGGTGCAGGAGTCCATCTACGAACGTTTCATTGAACGCGCGATCCGCCGCGTAGAAGCCATTCGCTCCGGCAACCCGCTGGACAGTCGCACCCAGATGGGCGCGCAGGTGTCTCAGGGGCAGATGGAAACCATCCTCAACTACATCGACATCGGCAAGAAAGAAGGCGCGGATGTACTTACTGGCGGGCGCAGAAAAGCGCTGACGGGCGACCTGCAGGCGGGCTACTACCTTGAGCCGACCATCCTGTTCGGTAAAAACAACATGCGTGTGTTCCAGGAGGAAATTTTCGGGCCGGTGCTCGCCGTCACTACGTTTAAAACCGTGGAAGAGGCGCTGGAGCTGGCAAACGACACGGAATACGGCCTGGGCGCGGGCGTGTGGAGCCGTAACGGCAGCCTGGCGTATAAAATGGGGCGCGGCATTCAGGCCGGGCGCGTGTGGACCAACTGTTATCACGCCTACCCGGCGCACGCGGCGTTCGGGGGCTACAAACAGTCCGGGATTGGGCGCGAAACCCATAAGATGATGCTGGAGCATTATCAGCAGACGAAGTGCCTGCTGGTGAGCTATTCCGATAAGCCGCTGGGCCTGTTCTGAGGATTGACCCTAACTCGTCCCCTCTCCCTGGAAGGGAGAGGGGACGAGTTAGCGTTGCCTGTTAGATATTTTCTCCTGGCTCGCCTGGGGAGAGGATTGCTTCACCTTCCACTTATTTACTCCCTCGCTCCTATGGTGAGAGGATTGCTTCATCTTCCACTTCTTTCCTCCCTCTCCCCTTTGGGGAGAGGGCCGGGGTGAGGGGAAAACCTAGCGCAGCCGCTCAGGATGCGTATAAACCGTTGCCCGCCCAGGCCGGTTAAAGCCTACCAGCGTGAGATTTGTCCGCTGCGCAACTTCAACCGCTAATGAGGTCGCCGCAGACACCGCGAACAGGATTTCAATGCTGCACATCGCGGCCTTCTGCACCATTTCATAGCTCGCACGGCTCGACACCAGCGCAGCGCCGTTGTGCCACGGGTTACGGCTGCGAACGCCGAGCATTTTATCCAGCGCTACGTGGCGGCCAATATCTTCCCTTCCGTCGAGGATGTGGCCCTCTGGATCTAGCCAAAGTGCCGCATGGGTACAGCCGGTCAGCTCGCCGACGGGCTGGTAGTCACGCATTTTTTTCAGCGCCGCATCCAGGTTTTCCAGGGCAAACGTCTGGGTAAACGGCAGCGGCGGAACCGGGCGGCCAATGTCGTTTAACTGCTCGACGCCGCAAACGCCGCAGCCGGTTCGCCCGGCCAGCGCTCGCCGGCGCTCTTTCAGCCCCATAAAGCGGCGGCTGGACAGCTCAATTTGCACTTCAATACCGTTACAGGACGGAGACACATCCATCCCATAAATCTCCGCGGGGCTTTCAATGATGCCTTCAGACAGAGAAAACCCGAGAGCAAACGCTTCGAGGTCTTTAGGCGATGCCATCATCACAACGTGTGAAATGCCGTTGTAAACCAGCGCCACGGGCACTTCCTCCGCCAGCCAGTCGGTTTCTGCCACGGTGAGATTGCCCCGGTGCCAAAGATCAATCGTGCGCGCGCCGGTGATCTGCGCCACGGTTTCTTTTTCAGAGTAGCGAAATTTGTTCACTTAGTTTTAACCATTCGAGAACACCCTCAGGACCATTGTGGTATTCTACTTAATACCCCTTCCGGATGAAGGGAAGAAAGCCATCAAAATCTATACTGGTTCTAATTGTGAACCTTTGCGGGTTACCCCGCAAAATAAATCCTAAGCAATGTGAAATGTCGAAATGTAAGGAGCGATCCATGCAGGTCAGCAGAAGGCAGTTCTTTAAGATCTGCGCTGGCGGTATGGCAGGCACCACGGCAGCAGCACTGGGTTTTGCCCCCGGCGCTGCGCTAGCGGAAACCCGGCAGTACAAGCTGCTGCGCACCCGTGAAACCCGTAACACCTGCACATACTGCTCCGTGGGCTGTGGGCTATTGATGTATAGCCTCGGCGACGGCGCAAAAAACGCAAAAGCCTCAATTTTTCATATCGAAGGTGACCCGGACCACCCGGTAAACCGCGGCGCGCTGTGCCCGAAAGGGGCCGGTCTGGTGGACTTCATCCACTCCGAAAGCCGCCTGAAAACGCCTTCTTACCGCGCGCCAGGCTCCGATAAATGGCAGCCAATCAGCTGGGACGATGCCTTTAACCGCATCGCGAAGCTGATGAAAGAAGACCGCGACGCCAACTTCATCGAAAAGAACGATCAGGGCACCACGGTCAACCGCTGGCTCTCCACGGGGATGCTGTGCGCCTCCGCGTCCAGCAACGAAACCGGCTATTTAACCCAGAAATTTTCCCGCGCCCTCGGCATGCTTGCCGTGGATAACCAGGCGCGTGTCTGACACGGACCAACGGTAGCAAGTCTTGCTCCAACATTTGGTCGCGGTGCGATGACCAACCACTGGGTTGATATCAAAAACGCCAACCTCATCGTGGTAATGGGTGGGAACGCGGCAGAAGCGCATCCGGTGGGATTCCGCTGGGCGATGGAAGCCAAAATTCACAACGGCGCGAAGCTGATTGTGATCGATCCTCGCTTTACGCGAACCGCTTCGGTGGCGGATTTCTACACGCCTATCCGTTCCGGGACCGACATTGCATTCCTGTCGGGCGTCCTGCTGTACCTGATAAACAACAACAAATTCAATCGCGAATACGTCGAGTCTTACACCAACGCCAACCTGATTGTGCGTGAGGACTTCGGCTTCGACGACGGCCTGTTCACCGGCTACGACGCGGCAAACCGCAAGTACGACAAAACCACCTGGAACTACGAGCTGGATGAAGAAGGCTTCGCCAAACGCGATCTGACGCTTCAGCACCCGCGCTGCGTGTGGAACCTGCTGAAAGAGCATATTTCCCGCTACACGCCGGATGTGGTCACCAGCATCTGCGGTACGCCGAAGGAAGACTTCCTGAAGGTGTGCGAGTACATCGCCGAAACCAGCGTGGCGGACAAAACCGCATCGTTCCTGTACGCCCTGGGCTGGACACAGCACTCCATCGGCGCGCAGAACATCCGCACCATGGCGATGATCCAGCTGCTGCTCGGCAACATGGGGATGGCGGGCGGCGGCGTTAACGCCCTGCGTGGCCACTCCAACATTCAGGGTCTGACTGACCTCGGCCTGCTTTCCACCAGCCTGCCAGGTTACATGAACCTGCCGAGCGAAAAACAGGTGGATATCGACAGCTATCTGGCGGCCAACACGCCGAAACCGCTGCTGAAAGGCCAAGTGAACTACTGGGGCAACTACCCGAAATTCTTCGTCTCGATGATGAAAGCCTTCTTTGGCGACAAAGCGACGAAAGAAAACGGCTGGGGCTACGACTGGTTGCCGAAGTGGGACAAAGGCTACGACGTGCTGCAGTACTTCGAGATGATGAGCCAGGGCAAGGTCAACGGCTATCTGTGCCAGGGCTTTAACCCGGTGGCCTCGTTCCCTAACAAGAACAAGGTCGTGGCCTCGCTTTCGAAGCTGAAGTTCCTGGTCACCATTGACCCGCTGAACACCGAAACCTCCAACTTCTGGCAGAACCACGGCGAGATGAACGACGTTGATCCGTCGCAAATCCAGACCGAGGTGTTCCGCCTGCCATCCACCTGCTTCGCGGAAGAGAACGGCTCCATCGTCAACTCCGGGCGCTGGCTGCAGTGGCACTGGAAGGGGGCGGATGCGCCGGGGGAAGCGCTGAACGACGGCGAAATCCTCTCCGGCATCTTCACCCGCCTGCGCCGCATGTACGAGCGCGACGGCGGCAAAGTGCCTGAGCAGGTACTGAACATGACCTGGCAGTACCTGACCCCGGATAACCCGGCGCCGGAAGAAGTGGCCATGGAAAGCAACGGCAAGGCGCTGGCAGACCTGATTGACCCGGCCACCGGCGCGGTGCTGGTGAAAAAAGGGCAGCAGCTCAGCTCCTTTGCTCAGCTGCGCGACGACGGGACAACGTCCAGCGGCTGTTGGATCTTCGCCGGGAGCTGGACACCGGACGGCAACCAGATGGCACGCCGCGACAACGCCGACCCGTCAGGCCTGGGCAACACGCTCGGCTGGGCATGGGCGTGGCCGCTTAACCGCCGCATTCTGTATAACCGTGCTTCCGCCGATCCGTCGGGTAAACCGTGGGATGAAAAACGCCGCCTGATCTCCTGGGATGGCGCGAAATGGGGCGGCATCGACGTGCCGGACTACAGCACCGCTGCGCCGGACAGCGGCGTCGGGCCGTTTATCATGCAGCCGGAAGGCCTGGGTCGCCTGTTTGCCCTCGACAAGATGGCAGAAGGGCCGTTCCCGGAACACTACGAGCCGTTTGAAACGCCGCTGGGCACCAACCCGCTGCACCCGAACGTGGTCTCCAACCCGGCGGCACGCGTGTTTAAAGATGACCTGGAGGCGATGGGCACGCACGACAAGTTCCCGTATGTCGGCACCACCTATCGTCTGACGGAGCATTTCCACTACTGGACCAAGCACGCGCTGCTGAACGCCATCGCGCAGCCGGAGCAGTTTGTCGAGATTGGCGAGAAACTGGCCAACAAGCTCGGCATCGCCCACGGCGACACGGTGAAGGTCTCCTCCAACCGCGGCTACATCAAGGCCAAAGCGGTGGTGACCAAGCGTATCCGCACGCTGGACGTTCACGGCCAGAAAGTGGACACCATCGGGATCCCGATTCACTGGGGTTACGAGGGCGTGGCGAAGAAAGGCTTTATCGCCAACACCCTGACGCCGTTTGTCGGGGATGCCAACACGCAAACGCCAGAGTTCAAGGCGTTCCTGGTCAACGTGGAAAAGGTGTAACGGAGACGAATTATGGCTTATCAATCTCAGGACATTATCCGTCGTTCCGCCACTAACGGCTTCACGCCCGCGCCTCAGGCGCGGGATCACCAGCAAGAGGTCGCCAAGCTTATCGACGTCACCACCTGCATCGGCTGTAAGGCCTGCCAGGTGGCGTGCTCGGAGTGGAACGACATCCGTGATGAAGTGGGGCACAACGTCGGGGTGTACGACAACCCGGCGGACCTGACCGCCAAATCCTGGACGGTGATGCGCTTCTCGGAAGTGGAGCAGAACGACAAACTGGAATGGCTGATCCGCAAAGACGGCTGTATGCACTGCGCGGATCCGGGCTGCCTGAAGGCGTGCCCATCGGAAGGGGCGATTATTCAGTATGCCAACGGCATCGTCGACTTCCAGTCCGAACAGTGCATCGGCTGCGGCTATTGTATTGCGGGCTGCCCGTTCGACGTGCCGCGCCTGAACCCGGAAGACAACCGCGTCTACAAATGCACCCTGTGCGTAGACCGCGTCACCGTGGGCCAGGAGCCAGCATGCGTGAAAACCTGCCCGACCGGGGCGATTCATTTCGGCTCGAAAGAGGATATGAAGACCCTCGCCGGCGAGCGCGTGGCGGAACTGAAAACCCGTGGTTATGACAACGCAGGTTTGTACGATCCGGCAGGCGTTGGCGGGACGCACGTAATGTACGTGCTGCACCATGCGGACAAGCCGACGCTGTATCACGGCCTGCCGGAGAACCCGTCCATCAGCCCAACCGTGAAGTTCTGGAAAGGCGTCTGGAAACCGCTGGCCGCCATCGGCTTTGCGGCAACCTTCGCCGCCAGCGTCTTCCACTACGTTGGGGTCGGCCCGAACCGTGCCGATGAAGAGGACGATAATCTGCACCATGACGACGACGAGGTGCGTAAATGAAAAAGCAACCGACCATTCAGCGCTATAGCGCGCCGGAGCGCATCAACCACTGGATCACCGCCTTCTGCTTCGTGCTGGCGGCGGTGAGCGGACTGGGCTTTTTCTTCCCGTCCTTCAACTGGCTGATGGGCATTCTCGGCACGCCGCAGCTGGCGCGCATCCTCCACCCGTTCGTTGGGGTGGTGATGTTCGCCTCCTTCATCATCATGTTTTTCCGTTACTGGCACCACAACCTAATCAATCGGGATGATATCTTTTGGGCGAAGAATATTCGTAAGATCGTCGTCAACGAGGAAGTGGGAGACACCGGGCGCTATAACTTCGGCCAGAAATGCGTGTTCTGGGCGGCGATTATTTTCCTGGTGCTGTTGCTGGCGAGCGGCGTGATTATCTGGCGTCCTTACTTTGCGCCAGCCTTCCCAATTCCGGTTATTCGATTTGCGTTAATGCTGCATTCATTTGCCGCGGTAGCGTTAATTGTGGTTATCATGGTGCATATTTACGCCGCCCTTTGGGTAAAAGGCACCATCACCGCGATGGTGGAGGGCTGGGTTACCACGACGTGGGCGAAGAAACATCACCCGAAATGGTATCGCGAAGTCCGCCGGAAACAGGAAAAGTCATCTGAATGAGTATTCGCATAATCCCGCAAGATCAGCTGGAGAAGAGCGAGAAACGCACGGCGGAAGTGATTCCGCCGCTATTATTCCCCAGGCTCAAAAATCTCTACAACCGCCGTGCTGAACGCCTGCGCGAGCTGGCTGCCAGCAACCCGCTGGGCGACTATCTGCGCTTTGCCGCGCTGATTGCCCACGCGCAGGAAGTGGTGCTGTACGACCACCCGCTGGAGATGGATTTAACCGCCCTGATTGCCGAAGCAGCTAAAACCGGCAAGCCGCCGCTGGATATTCACGTCCTGCCGCGCGACCCGCACTGGCAGCGCCTGCTGCAGTCGCTGATTGCCGAGCTGAAGCCAGAGATGGACGGCCCGGCGTTAGCGGTGATTGAAAATCTTGAAAAGGCGTCTTCCCAGGAGCTGGAAGAGATGGCCACCGCGCTGTTCAACGCCGACTTCGCGCTCGTCAGCAGCGACAAGGCACCGTTTATCTGGGCCGCGCTGTCGCTCTACTGGGCGCAAATGGCGACGCTTATCCCCGGCAAAGCCAAAGCCGAATATGGCGAACAGCGCCAGTTCTGCCCGGTTTGCGGCTCGATTCCGGTTTCCAGCATGGTGCACATCGGCACCACTAACGGCCTGCGTTATTTGCATTGCAATCTATGCGAAACCGAATGGCACGTGGTGCGCGTGAAGTGCAGCAACTGCGAGCAGACCCGCGACTTAAACTACTGGTCGCTGGACAGCGAACAGGCGGCGATCAAAGCCGAAAGCTGCGGCGACTGCGGCACCTACCTGAAAATTCTCTATCAGGAAAAGGACCCGAAAGTGGAAGCCGTCGCCGACGACCTGGCCTCGCTGGTGCTTGACGCCCGTATGGAGCAGGAAGGCTTCGCCCGCAGCAGCATCAACCCATTCTTATTCCCTGGCGAAGGGGAATAAATCTTAACTACCGGCCAGCTCGCGCTGGCCGGTAGTTTTCTTTTCTAACGATCACCCGCGCTTAATCAGCTGGGTGATTTGATCGTTTTGGATCTGATGCTCCACGCCCTGCGCGTCATAATAGCGCGTCAGTCCGGTTTGCTTATCCACCTCTGGTTTACCTTTGGTGACGATCATTTCCCCATTTTTGGTCGCCATTACGTAGCTGCTGGAGCAGGCCACAACCGAGAACGCCACCGCGCCAACCAACATCATCCCGAAAAGTTTTTTCATTTTTGCCAACCCTGTATTGTTTTAGACACGGGATTGTAACGGGATGAAATGCAACCGGTTGTTAATGTGTATTGCGAAGAGAGACAGGAGGCTTAACCTCGTCACCATTCCTTTCATTAGACATTTTCCATCGGGCAAGAGACGCTGTCCCGGCACACAACCATATTTTGGCAGCCCGCCAGTTTCTCTTATCAGGATACTTTTATGTCAGTCACAGACCCCGTCATCCGCCAGTTCGAGGCGTACAACGCCCACGACCTCGACGCCTTTACAGCCTGCTTTAGCGAAGATTTCACCGCCTATCGCCCGCCAGCCGTAACGCCTTCTCTGGCAGGACGCGATGCCCTGTATGCCTTCTACAAAGATCACCGCTTCAATAACCCGGCCCTGCGAGCAGAAATCATTTCCCGCACCGCAATGGGCAACAAGGTGTTCGATCACGAGAAGATCCACGGCCTGAGCGATGAACCGATTGAAAGCATGGCCGTTTTCGAAGTGGAAAATGGGCTGATAAAAACGGCATGGTTCTTTTTTGGCTGAACCCTGCCCGCCATAAATGATGGGTTTACCTGGCCAGTTTGTCGGCATAGGATATGGATATTCATCCAGTAAAAGGACGTATTATGGCCCTCGAACCCGCTATTGCCCGGCTGGTGAATGACTTTATTGCCGCCGGTCGCCCCTCTTCCCGCCAGCAAAGTTTTGCCGACCGCCGGGCGGGCTATATCGCCAGTACCGTGCTGGCCGGTGAAACGGAAACCAGAGTCCAGGTGGAAGATATTTCACTGGAGGGAATGCCGTTACGGGTCGTTTCCCCACTCGACGCCAGTGGAACACTACCGACGGTGATTTATTATCACGGCGGCTGCTTTGTCAGCGGCGGGTTTGCCACTCACGATAATCAGCTCCGCCAGTTAGCTTTTCACAGCGGATGCCGGGTCATTGCCGTGCAGTATCGCCTGGCCCCAGAACACACTTACCCTGCCGCCCATGATGATGCCGAACGTGTTGCCATATTAATCAGGCAGCACGCCATGAATTTAGGCGTCGATAGTGAGCGTATCACGCTTGCCGGAGACAGCGCGGGCGGGCATATCGCCCTGGTAACCGCCCTGCGTCTGAAAGCCGCCAAGGAATGGCTCCCGGCTAGCCTGATGCTGATTTATCCGATGCTCGACGCCAGCGCTCAGCAACCAAGCTACCAGCAGAACGGCGAAGACTACATTATCACCCGCGACACGCTGCTCAGTGGCTTTGAAGCTTATTTCCCTGGAACGGATGTGATGCATCCGGAAGCCAGCCCGCTGTGGCGCGAAGATTTTGCCGGGCTGCCACCAGTGCATATCCTCACCGCCGAATACGATCCCCTGCGCGATGAGGGCGAATTACTTTATTCCCAGCTTATAGAACAAGGTGTTACGGCAAGCTGCCAGCGCTATCTGGGCGTGATCCACGGTTTCTTTCAGCTGGGCGGCATTAGCCTGACAGCGAGAGAGGCCATAAGAGACATAGCCTGGCGAACCGCGTCAACGGAGTGATTCCCAGGTCGTTAGACTGATTTAGCAAATAATTTCACTTTAGGCGCAGGATATATTCTTACTGACCCATTGGGCAGCAGCATGAAACCCGGTATACTGCGCCCGCCTCCATGTAGCAATGCAGGCGCGGAAGGTCGTCGTCTCCGGTGAGGCGGCTGGACTTCAACTCCAGTTGGTGCCGCCAGCGGCGCCGGGCAGGTTCGACTCCTGTGACTTTCCGCCAAGTTTAAAATATCAAAAACATCTAAATAAAATAATTGGTTGAGAATATTAAAATATTTCCACCAAAGCACATTAATGTTTTAGCGTGCAATCTACTTCATGCAACATTCCAAAAATTCGTAATAATCCTTATTAACTTTCAGCGCGATACAAATCTTATACATCCATAGATGATGCTGGCCACTTCCAGGTACGGAAATATTGCAGCTCTCTGTTAATCACGATGTTTAACCTTCTGATCGACAGCCTGCGAGCGCCCCGCTTTGTCCGCGCAGATTCAGGTCTGGCAACGATCGATAGCCAGTCCGGAATAATATTCACTAGCCCCTCATCCGACCCTCTTCCTAAAAGGGAGAGGGGAAAAATACGCGGCGTCATCAACGGCGTGTTCCCTTCCTGGCGCCTGCCTCACAAAACCCGCTCACAGCGTCTGCCCGTGGTAAATCTGGTAGCCCAAATCAATGGTGTTGTGGTTCAGGTCTTCATTGCCGATCTTATCCAGCAGCATTCTGGCCGCCACCCGGCCAATGTCAAAGCGGGGGGTGATCACACTTGCCAGGCTGGGGATCATCTGGCGCCCCATCTCCAGCCCGTGAAAACCGGCGATCGAGATCTGTTCCGGGACAAGCAGGCCCCGCTCGCGGCAGAGCAGCAGGGCGCCCATCGCAATATCGTCGTTCGTGCAGAATACGCCGTCCAGATCGGGGTAAGTCGCCATTGCGTCGCGCATCAGCTGCATGCCGAGGTGGATGGATGAAATGGCTTTCGGGTTGATGCGCTGCGGCTCCAGGCCGCGCTGCGTCATGGCATCGCAGTAGCCGCGAAAGCGCTGCTCGTCGCGCACGTCATCTTTTGAACCGAGGTAGACGATCCTGCGCCGCTGTCGCTTGTCCAGCATGGTGCCAACCATGTCTAACGCGGCCTGGCGGTTATCAAACCCCACTTCCATATCCAGCCGGTCGCCCTGAATATCCATCAGTTCCACAACCGGGATGGCAGCGGACCGCAAAAACTTCACGGTGCGGAAGGTGTGGTACTTCTCGCAGAGAATAATGCCGTCGATGTTGTAGGAGAGCAGGTTAATCACCGACTCCTCTTCCGACTCGCGGTTGTAGTTATAGTTGGCGATCAGCGTCTGGTAATTCTGCCCGGACGTGACGGACTCAATGCCGGCGAGAATGTCGGCGAAGAGCTGGTTCTGAAAAGAAGGAATCAGCACCCCCAGCGTAAAGCTGCGGGCATTCAGCAGCATACCGGGGGCCCGATTGGGCACGTAATCAATCTCTTCCATGATTCGGGCGATGCGCAGCCCGGTTTCCTTTGCAACCTTTTTAGGCGAACGGATGTAGCGGCTGACGGTCATCTTCGTTACGCCAGCCAGCGTGGCGATATCCTGCAAAGAAATGCGATGGTTTCTCATCGGCCCTCTCTATACCGGGGCGCAGCGCGCGCACCCGGTGGCCTGTCGGCGAGTCATACAACGATTTAATGCAAAACGGCATTTATCGTCAATACGCCCAGCAGCCCCATGACTGAGATCAGCGTTTCCATCACGGTCCAGGTACGCAGCGTTTCCCCCACGCTGAGGTTAAAGTAGCCCTTAAACAGCCAGAATCCCGGATCGTTAACGTGAGAGGCGATCACGCTCCCCGCCCCGGTCGCCAGCACCATCAGGGCCGGGTCGGCGTGGGTCACGCTGATGATAGGCAGCACCACGCCTGCGGTAGTGATCGCCGCGACGGTCGCCGAACCCAGCGCAATACGCAGCAGAGCAGCTACCGTCCAGCACATCAGCAGCGGCGAGAGCGGCGCGCCGTTCATCAGGTGCGCGATGTACTGCCCTACGCCGCTGTCGACCAGCACCTGCTTAAAGGCGCCGCCACCGGCGATGATAAACACGATCATCGCGATAGCGCCGATAGAGTCCCCGGCGATGTTCATCACCTGCTCCATGCTTCGCCCTTTGCGCCAGCCGAGGGTAAAGGTGGCGATAGTCAGGGCAATAAACAGCGCGACCGCCGGGTTACCAATAAAGTCGAGGAAAGATCTGAGCCCGCTTTTTTCAGGCAGCACCACGTTACAAAGCGCGGCAATGGCCATCAGCAGCACGGGCGTGATGGACACCAGCAGGCTGTTCCAGAACGAAGGCATTTCCGCCTCGCTGAACACCCGCGAGCTGAACAGACCTTCCGGCGGCTGCTTTTCAAACCGGGTTAACAAACGGGAGAACAGCGGTCCGGCAACGATAATCGTCGGCAGGCTGATAATCAGCCCGTATAGCAGGGTGGTACCGAGATTGGCGTTATACATGGTGGCAATCGCGGTCGGCCCCGGGTGCGGCGGCAGGAAACAGTGCGTGACCGACAGCGCGGCCACCATCGGTACCCCCACATACAGCAGCGGCAGGCCGGACGAGGCGACAACGGTGAACACCAGCGGTAAAAGCAGCACAAAGCCGACCTCAAAGAACATCGCCATCCCAACCACCAGCCCGGCAATCATCAGCGCCCACTGTACGCGCTTCGCGCCGAAGGCCTCGATCAGGGTAGTGGCGATGCGCTGCGCCGCCCCGGTATCCGAAATCAGCTTCCCGAGCATCGCCCCAAAGCCAAGGATCATCGCCAGCCCGCCGAGGGTGCCGCCAATCCCGTTTTGAATGGAGTGCAGAATCGCCTGGGGATCCATTCCCTCCGCAAACCCAACCACCGCCGCCACCAGAACCAGCGCGATAAAGCCGTTCACTTTAAAACCGATCATCAGGACCAGCAGCAGGGCGACGCCTGCGGCAATAATAAGTAATGGCATACGCTTATCTCTTATCAGTGCAAAAAAAGCAGCGCGAAGCGCTGCAGGTTAGTGGTCAGGTCGGGCAGTCAGCGCGTTTAAAAAAGCTGAAAACCAATCGCTTGATTTTCAGCTTTCTGCGGCGAGAGAAGGCCCATGCTCTCCACCTTTTATTCGGTCTACCCGCCTTCACTTTTCGGCAGACACTCGCGCCGTTAAACGGCGGCCAGCATGCCGCCATCAACAAACAACAGGTGCCCGTTAACGAAATCTGAAGCTTTTGAAGAGAGGAACACCGCGGCGCCAATCAGCTCCTGCGGGTCACCCCAGCGTGCGGCGGGCGTCCGTTTGCACAGCCAGCCGCTGAACGCTTCGTCATTCACCAGCGCCTGAGTCATTTCCGTTTTGAAGTAGCCGGGGGCGATGCCGTTGACCTGAATGTTGTGGCGGGCCAGCTCAACGCACATGCCCCGGGTCAGCATCTTCACCGCGCCTTTCGAGGCGGCGTAAGGCGTGATCGTGTCGCGCCCCAGCTCACTCTGCATGGAGCAGATATTGATCACCTTCCCGGCCTGGCGCGCCACCATCCGGCGGGTCACCGCCTGCGAAACCAGGAAAACGCCGGTCTGGTTCACCGCAATCACATCATTCCAGTCCTGCTCGGGGAACTCGGTAAAAGGATGGCGGCGCTGAATTCCGGCGTTGTTCACCAGCACATCAATCGGGCCCACTTCCTGCTCAATGCGCTCCACAGCCGCATCGACATCTTGTTTCTGCGTCACGTCGAACGGGGCGCCCACGGCGCGGATCCCTTCGTCCCGCAGCTTTTGCACCGCAGCCTCGACCTTAGCTGGCGTGCTGGCGTTGACGACAATCTGCGCCCCGTACTGACCCAGCCCGGTAGCCATCAGGTACCCGAGCCCCTGCGCAGAGCCGGTAATCAGGATGTTCTTGCCTTTCAGTGAAAAAAGATCGTTCATTGCCTTAATCCTTATTAACAGGCCTCAGAAAACCAGCTGGACTTTCGCGGCCTGGGTTTTATCCCCGGCAAAGATCAGCGCCTGCTCCAGGTCGGTAAAGGCATACTCTGCGCTCAGCAACGGCAGCGGGTTAATCACCTTGTTAGCCAGCCAGGAAACGGCCGTATTGAACTCCGTGGTGAAGCGGAAAGAGCCTTTCAGCGAAATCTCTTTGGCGATGAGCATCATCATGGGGAATTCCGGCACTGCGCCGCCCATTCCCACCTGCACCATGGTGCCTTTGGCGCGGGTCACTTCCAGGCAGGTGGTTACTGACGAAGGGTGGCCGGAGGCTTCAAAGCTGATATCGAAGTAGCCTTTTTCCTCTTTCCAGCCGTCCAGGCTGTCGTGCAGCGGGTTCACCAGCGTGTCGGCGCCCATCTGCGCGGCCAGCGAAAGCGAGCGCGGGCTGACATCGGCGCAGACAATTTCTGCCGCTCCCAGCGTTTTTACCGCGCTGGCGATCAGGCAGCCAATCGGCCCTACGCCGGAGATAAACACGCGCTTGCCCTGCAGATCTCCCGCCTCGTGCGCGGCGTGGATGGCCACCGCCAGCGGCTCGGCAAACACCATCACTTTTTCATCCGCTTCAGCGGGATAGGGAACGCACTGCGCGCTGTCGACGGTTTTAAAGCGGGTAAAGCCGCCGTCAACGTGTGGGAAGTACATCGCGCTGCCGAAGAAGCGCATGGTTGTGCATTGATTTTCTTCCTGGCTAAGGCAATATTTACAATGACCACAATGTTTGGATGGATTAATAGCGACCGTCTGCCCTTCATGTAATTCAGGAGAATCGGTATGCACTACCGTGCCAATAACTTCATGGCCTAAAATCATTGGGGCTTTTACGGCAAAGTTGCCGACCTTCCCTTCCTGATAATAATGCAAATCGGACCCGCAAATGCCTCCCCGGGAAATCTTCAGCAACGTCCCTTTATTATTCCACTCAATTTCATGATGGCTAACGGAAACGGTTTGCTTGCCTGAGATCACACAGGATTCAGTGTTAATTTTCATCAATGCCTCAATAGTCAGCGGGTAAAACTCAGCGCTATTTAAAGGCTTTTACCTGCCCATAATTGTGATGAGAGTCACACTTAAAGGCTGTTACAGAAGGATGTTACGCATAACGTGACGCACCTTTTAGTTCTTAGCGGTTGGCGCCAGGGATGGGGCGATGTAATGCGGAAAATAAAAAAATAGCTTCTGAGGAAGCTGGTAAATAAATAAAAAACATCAAAAACCTTTAAAAGAAAAATACATGAACGTTCTGCAAATCAAATATTAGCCATCATGAAAAGTATGAATTATTTATTTACAAAGTAGAGTAATATTTTTAATTACCCATGAGAATGAAAGAGATAACCCGGCACTCATCGGCCGGGAATCTGTCAATCACCTTGAATAGGCTCTGCCACAAAAGAGAGCCTGAATAATTAGCTTAGCTGCAAGAGAATACCCGAGCCGTCGGCCTCAACTCGCAGGGCATCGTAATTTTCCGCGCCGGTATAACGAGAGAGCTCCCCGGTGTGGTGAGCGTTGGTGCCGGAAATGACAAAGATTTTTGCGCCTGCCGCTTCACCGGCTTGTACACCCGCCAGGGCATCCTCAAACACCAGGCAGTCGGCCGCGTTTACGCCCAATTTTTCCGCCGCCAGCAGGTAGCCCTCCGGGGCGGGTTTACCGAGACGGACGTCTTCCGCCGCAATAATGACTTTGGGTTCAGGCAAACCGGCGGCCTGAATGCGGCGCAGCGCCAACGCTTTTGGGGCGGAGGTAACAATGGCCCAGCGATCCATCGGCAGCACCTGCAAAAACTCTCGCGCGCCGCCGATGGCTTCCACGCCATCCACATCGGCGATTTCAGCTTCGGTAATCCGCTGTGCTTCGGCTTCGGCATCCACGCCCGGTTGATTCTGGCGGGCAATCGTCTCCACCGCACGCACGCCGTGAATGGTGGGCAGGAAAGCGCTGGCCGCTAAAAAGAATATTGCCCGTCTGTGCTGTCAATGACGTGCTCTCCACAGGAGTCGGATGGTCTGCGGAGCATCATACATGGGCGTTATTTATTGTTCACCTGGGCAACCACCTTCTCCCTAAAAGGGAGAAGGGAAATACAGATCAATGATTCAACCTGTAAAGCTTACTGACAGGTTCTCTGTATAGATGTCGCCACTGTTCTGATAATCACCACAAATTACATCGGCGGCGTCAGCCCGTTAACCCCGGCGGAAATCCCACGCGCGACGGCCTGGCCTTTGTCATCTTTGGTGGCAAACAGCACCACTTTCACGCCCGGCTTGAGCACGGATTTGTCGGCGGGGCTGATCAGCACCACCGGCACGTCGTCCGGCACCTGCACGGTTTTCTGCTGGCCGTGGAATTTCACCGTCATCGTGCGCCCGTGGCTGTTCACGAGGGTGCCGACCGTGCCGTTGGTCATGGTGTTCACCTGGCCGTTGGCGGATTCAAACGGATTAAACCCTTCCCCGGAACCGCGCAGGCTAGGGGCAAAAACGTGTACCTCCAGCGCCTTCAGCGTGCCGTCCGCCTGCGGCACGGCGGCGGTGCCGATGAAACTGTCGGGCTTGATGTCGCTCATCTTCGCTTCGCTCACGCCGTTGATGCGGGTTTTGTCCGTCAGGCCAACGGAAAGCTTTTCCCCCTGACGGGTGGTGATTTGCAGCGAGGAATCATTGACCGCATCAATGGTGCCGCGCACCGGGGTAATGACATTGTCCGCTGCCGCAGCGCCCACGCTCAGCAGCAGGAGGCTTAGGGCCGGGATAAACAAACGAGGCTTGATCATGCTTTCTCCAGGATTCAGGTCAGGGTAAGGACTGCTCTGGATCAAGCGTAACCGCCAAATGAATCCCGGGGGTGAAAGAGTGTGTTCAAACGTTTCCTGACCCACCCGAAACGTGCTCTTTTGCGAAGCGAATAAGGCGTTTAATCAGCGGCGTGCGCTCCCGCTTACGGTACAGCATCCAGATAGCCGAAGGGATCTCTGCCCCGGCAATCGGGCGATAGACCACCTCCGGCACGCCAATAGTTTTCGCCATGATCTCCGGGATAACCGCGATGCCGTTGCCCAGCGCGATATGCGCCAGCACTTCGGTCAGCGTGCTGGAGCGAATGGCATCGTTGAGCACAAACCCACCCCGGCGGGCGACTTCATGTGAGCCAGCAGTCTGCTCCGGCAGAATAAAGCTTTCCCCGGCCAGAGCCGCAGGGTCGATAGCTTCCGCGCGGGAAGCCAGACGATGGGAAGCGGGGAGCGCCAGGCAAAAACAGTCGCTTTGCACCAACAGGTGCCCGACTTCTGACGGCAGCGCAACCGGGGCTCGCACAAACCCAACGTCGATTTTGCCCTCCACCAGCGCTGCCGCCATGCTGTCCATCAGCACTTCTCGCGCACCAAGCGAGATATCCGGATATCTCCCCCGAAACGCCCCCATCACCGAGCTAAGCGTCCCCGACCAAAGCGAAGACGCCACGTAGCCGACGCGAATGTAGCCCTGCTCGCCGCGTGCAGCGCTAAGCACACGCTCACGCGTCAGCTCAGCCTGCCGCAGAGTGGCTTCGGCTTCTTCGCGGAAAATCTCCCCGGCCTGGGTCAGCTGTACGCGCCTTTTGGTGCGTAAAAATAGCGGGGTGCCAAACTCCCGCTCAAGCTGACTGATTTGCACCGACAGCGTCGGCGTGGAGATATTCAGCGTTTCCGCCGCCGCGCCAAAATGGAGCGTTCGGGCAACTTCGAGGAAATAACGCAGATGGCGAAGCTCCATGTTTACTCCTGATTATTAGGTATTAACTAATAATAATGCCGAACGTGGAAATTGAATACCGCGCCCCGGATCGTGAAGCTTAAGGCGTGTTCTTCCCGCGTTTTCGGAGCTTTTATGTCTACTGTGCTGGCCGCGCCCGTGGCCAAAAACGACACCACCGTGCTGCTGGTTGCTTCCATGGGCTGCGCGATGACGGTCATCGACACAAATATCGTTGGCGTCGTGTTGCCGACCATCGCCCGCGGGCTGGACGCCACGTTTGCCGATATGGAGTGGGTGATTGGCGCCTACGTGCTGTGCTTCTCTTCCCTTTTGCTGCCCGCCGGTTCGCTGGCGGACCGCTTCGGCAGACGGCGGATTTTTTTATTCGGTATCGCCCTGTTTGCCCTGGCGTCCCTTGCCTGCGGAGCGGCCACCACCATCCTGATGCTGAATATTGCCCGCGCGCTGCAGGGCGTAGGCTCGGCGTTCTTGCTGGCACCCGCGCTGGCGATCATCGGCCATACCTTCCGCGAACCTCAGGCACGGGGCCGGGCGTGGGCCATCTGGGGCGGCATGATGGGCATCACCATGGTGCTCGCGCCTTTGGCCGGCGGCATCATCAGCGCCTATTTCGGCTGGCGCTGGGCGTTCTACATCAACATTCCCATCTGCCTGCTGCTGGCGATGGCGGTGCTGCGCACCATCGAAGAGTCCAGCAATCCTGCCGCCGGTAAGCCGGATGTACATGGCATTTCGCTGTTTATCGCCGCCATGTTTTCTCTCACCTGGGCGCTGATCCTCGCCCCGGAGCACGGCTGGGGCAGTCCCGAAGTGATGGGGCGCTTTATCGCTTCGGCGTGGTTCTTTTTGTTCTTTGCGCTGGTCGAACGTTACAAAGGCCAGCCAATGCTCGATCTCCGCCTGTTCCGCTCGCTGCCGTTTATTGGCGCAGTGCTGGCCATGTTTACCTATGCGGCTACGGCGCAGGTAATGACCTCGCTGCTGCCGCTGATGCTGCAAAACGTCGAGGGGAAAACCGCCCTGGCATCCGGGGTGGGTATGCTGCCGTTCGCGCTCGCCATGCTGTTCTTCCCGATGGTGGCCCGCTGGATGGCACACCGCATGGCCGCCCGCTGGATCTTAGCCGCCGGATTAGGGCTGGTTGGCGTCGGCAACCTGATTATCGCCAGCGGTGTGCTGGCGCAGTGGCCCTGGTTGGTTATCGCCGGTATGGCCGTGCTGGGCAGCGGCGGAGGTATTCTTAACGGCGAAACGCAGAAGGCGATTATGGGCACCGTGCCTCACGAAAGGGCGGGCATGGCTTCGGGGATCAGCACCACGGCGCGCTTCTCCGGCATTCTGCAAGGTTTTGCGCTGCTGGGGGCCATTCTGGCCGGGCATACGCGTCACGTGCTGACCTCAACGATGCAGGCTAGCAACCTGCCGGTACGCGACGATTTTATTACTCAGGTTGTGGCCGGAGATGTGCAACGCGCCCTTGCGCTGTGGCCGGAGAAACAGGCTCAGACGCTAAGCTCGCTGATCCGCCACAGCTACGCCAGCGGCTTCTCGCTGATGCTGGTTTGCGCTGCGCTGTTCGCTTTCTTCATTGCTCTGGTTGTCGTTTTCACCGTGCGGGATCGCGCCGGGAGTCAGCTCAATGAACGCTAAAGATATTGATTTCCAGTTTGCGATTTTCAGCGATATTCACGCCAATTTACCGGCACTTGAGGCCGTTTTGCAGGACATTGACCGCCACCACATCAACCAAATTTGGTGCCTGGGCGATCTGGTGGATTTTGCGCCGTGGCCTAATGAAGTGATAAACCTGATTCGCAGCCGCAACATTCCGGTGGTGATGGGCAACCACGACCGCCGCGTAGCAATGGACGAGCCGGTCACGCCGCTGGCTAAGCACTCCGTCCATGAACAACAAGCCCGTGAACAGGCGATTGCCTTGAGCAAACGCACACTGACGGAGGAGAACCGCCGCTGGCTCAGCGCCCTGCCCCGGTCGAGAGCGTTTTACGCCGGGCCGCTCAGAATTCTGCTTGTTCACGCCAGCCCGGATTCTCTGTCCGAGTATGTGCATCGCCAGTTCTCCTGCAGCCAACTGATGAAGTGGCAAACCACGCATCAGTTCGATGTGATGGTTTCCGGGCATACGCACTACGCGGATATTCGCGAATTAGTCCGCAGCGATGGCCGCAGACTAATCGTCGCCAATACCGGTGCCGTCGGGCGAATCAAACCCGGCGAGCCGCAGGCCACCTGGCTGAGGGGGCACTACCGTCACGGGAAGCTAAAACTGGCGGTTCAAACGGTAAATTATGACGTCGCCGCCGTGGCCCAGGCGATTAAAGACAGCCCCTTGCCTGACTTTTACGCGGAGGAGCTGTATCAACACGGCATGGCCTGTTCACGGGCGCTGTCGGTATTCTGAGCGGCTCACTATTTCGTGATAAGCTGCGCAATATTGGCGGCAGATAACGCACATCAATATGTCGATGCGCGATACTGCCTCACTTTCATTGCTTGCCGCTTCAGGAAGAAAAATGGCCTCTAAATATGCACTCGTTCTGTTGGCTCCGCTGCTGCTGGCGGCCTGTTCGTCATCAGACAATTCAGGAATAGACCGCCAGGACAGGCAACGCCTGGACGACAGCTTTATGCGCTCCCCGTGGCCCGATCCCTACTACAATAGCCGCTACCTGACGCCGGAACAGCGCCAGGATATCCGGGACCGCATCCGCGCCGACCAGCTGGAAGCCAGAGGCCGCAGGGATAACAGTACCGACAGCGGCGACGGTTTCGGCCAGCCGGTACATTTCTAAACGGTTGGCGCCATTTCTCCCCACATAATCAGGGAGGTCACTGACCTCCCCGTCACGCTTAGAAGCTGTAGTTTGCCGTCAGCGAGAAGCTGCGCGGGGCGCCATAAACCACATAGTCGGAAAGCCAGGATTCATATTCTTTGTCGAACAGGTTATTGATGTTGCCCTGCACGGCGAAGTTTTTCGTTACCTGGTAACGGGTGAAGAGATCCACCAGCGCGTAGCTGCCCTGTTTGATGCGGGTGTTGCCGTTCGGGCCGTAGGCATCCTGCCAGGTTTTACTCTGCCAGTTCACACCGCCGCCCACGGTCACTTCCGGCAGCATCGGTAGCTGGTAGCGGGTGAACAGCTTCAGCGTGGTGCGCGGCTGGTCCGGGTTTACCGCGTCGCCGTTATTGTCATCTGCCACATAGCGGGAAGCCCCGAAGGTCAGTTGCCAGTTATCGGTCAGCGCGCCGTTCAGCTCAAACTCCACGCCGCGGCTTACGGTGCCGTCCACGGATTTATACGCCGTTTCACCAGGGTTGCCGTTAACCGGCGTGCCGAGCGACTGGGCAACTTTGTCCTGTTCGATGCGGAACACCGCCAGCGAGGTGGTCAGGCGCGTGTTAAACCAGTCTACTTTCACGCCCGCTTCATAGCTCTTCCCGGTGGTTGGGTCGAGGTAATCGCCGTTGACGTCGCGCTTGTCGGTTGGCTGGAAGATGGAGGTATAGCTGGTGTAGGCCGACCAGGTGTCATTGATGTCGTAAACCAGCCCCGCGTACGGCGTCACGTCGTGTTTTTTGCTGCTCAGGCTGGTTTGCGGCGCGGTGGACGGATTGTAGTCCGCGTCCCATTCGGTATAGCGGGCGCCCACAATCAGGTGCAGCGGGTCAGCCAGCGAGAAACGTGCGGCGGTGTAGGCGGCCTGCTGGCGCACCACATCTTTGCTGTAGAGCGAGAAGGCTGACCAGCTTGGGTCTGCGACGCTGCTGTAGAAGCTGTCCATCGCGATGCCGCCGTAAGGCAAGCCGGTGTTCGGCATGGCGTTGTCGTAGTGGTTACGCTGGCGGCTGTAGCTGCCGCCGAACATCAGCTCGTGCTGGCGGCCAAACAGGTCAAAGCCGCCGCGCACAAACGCATCCACCGAATCCTGTTTACGCTCGCCCCGGTTCCAGCCGCCATAGGCGCTGGTGCCCGCGCCGGTGACTTTATCCGGGAAGCCGGTGACGTACATCAGCTTAGAGTCGAAGTTGGTTTCGGCGTGCAGCGTGTTAATTCGCGCTTCCCAGCCGTTATCAAAGCGCTGGACCAGGTTGGCGAACACTTTGGTGGCGTCTTTATTGGAGTAAGCCCAGTCCGGCGCGGTGGTGGCACTGCGGCTAAAGTGCGTCCGGCTGCCGTCGGCATACCAGGTGGGCAGGCCGCCCCAGGTCGGGCTGTCGTCATTGCTTTCCTGGTAGTCGTAGCCGACGGAAAGCGTGGTGGAGTCGGTCAAATCGGCATCCACCACGCCGTAGATAAATTTCTTGCGGTAGTGGCTTTTGTCCAGCCAGGTGTCGTTGTCCTGGTAGCCGGTGACCACGCGGCCCCGCACGTTGCCGGACTCGCTCAGCGGCGCGGAAAGATCGGCCACATAGCGCTGCTTGTCCCAGCTACCGTAGCTGGCGGACACGTTGCCTTTAAATTCGCGGCTGTCGGCGTGCTTGCGCACCATGTTGATGTACGCCGATGGATTGCCGCTGCCGCTCATCAGCCCCGCCGCGCCGCGCACTACTTCAATATTTTCAAACACGGCGGTATCCGATCCGGTATCACCGAAGTCCCAGACGTCGCTAACCTGCGTGGGCATGTCGTCGTAGGCATAGTTGCTGATGAAGAAGCCGCGCGCAAAGTAGGTGGCACGGCTGCTGTCCACCAGCTTGGTGCTGATGCCGGTGGTGTTATCCAGCACCTCGCCGATGGTTTGCAGGTTCTGATCCTGAATACGCTGCTGGCTGATGACGCTGACGGATTGCGGGATATCGCGCGGAACCAGCAGCAGCTTGGTGCCGGTGGTGGTGGTTTTGACGCTGTAATCCTGTTCCTGTCCCGCCAGCGGATTGTCCGCCTGAGTATTCACCGTGATGGTGTCTTCTGCCTGCGCAGAAGGCAGCAGCGCCAGCGCAATGGCCGCCGCCAGGAGTGATGGGCCGCCTGCCCGTAACGTGAACCGATCCCTGGAGAAGTTAACAAATGCCATGTTAAACCCTCATTTTTGCAGTGCTGCGGCGTTTTCCGTGGCCGGCACCTTTTTTTGATTTTTATAAAGACGCGCACGATTAAATGCGGATGAGAAATATACGCATTTGTATTTAACCTGTAAACAAATGTAATCCTCTGAGGGTTAACGAAGATTGCACCGTTGCGGGGCAAAAATGGGCGTTTGGTGGCAATAAAAATTGCCGCTTTCGCTTTACAAACCGACACGTAATTCTGCTGTTAAAACAGCCTCATCATCTGGCTTATTGCATAGGTTGTGATAGATTCCTCTCGCTTTCAAAACATACACAGCAAAATACGCTGCGAAGCCTCTCTCTTTTTTCAGGTAAACGATCGGACGCCATGAGAAAGTTAGCCAATATCCACCTGCTGATGATGTTGATTCTGCTGGTTGCTGTCGGGCAGATGACACAGACGATTTATATTCCTTCTATTCCCGATATGGCTCATGAAATGGGCGTACGCAGCGGCGCGATTCAGCGCGTGATGGCGGCCTATTTGTTTACCTACGGCGTGTCTCAGCTGTTTTATGGCCCGCTTTCCGATCGCATTGGCCGCCGCCCGGTGATCCTCGCCGGCATGGTGATTTTTATGCTGGCGACGCTCGGTGCACTGTTTACCACTAATTTGCATATTCTGGTGCTGGCAAGCGCCCTGCAGGGCATGGGCACCGGGGTCGCGGGCGTGATGGCGAGAACCATGCCGCGCGATCTCTACGAAGGCGGTGATTTACGCCAGGCCAACAGCCTGCTGAACATGGGCATTCTGGTGAGTCCGCTGCTGGCACCGGTTATTGGCGGGATGCTGGACAGCGTCTGGGGCTGGCGGGCCTGCTACGGTTTCCTGCTGCTGCTGTGTGCCATTGTCGCGTTTTCTATGTGGCGCTGGCTGCCCGAAACTCGCCCGGCAGACGCCACGCCGCCTCGCCTGATGCGCAGCTACAAAATGCTGCTCGGCAATATCTCCTTTAACTGCTATCTGCTGATGCTGGTTGGTGGCCTGGCGGGCGTGGCGGTGTTTGAAGCCTGCTCCGGCGTACTGATGGGCGGCGTACTCGGCCTGAACGGCGTGGTGGTCAGCATTCTGTTTATTCTGCCCATTCCGGCGGCGTTTTTTGGCTCCTGGTACGCGGGCCGCCAGAACGTGCGTTTCTCCAGCCTGATGTGGCAGGCGGTATTGAGCTGCCTGTTCGCCGGGATTTTCATGTGGATCCCAGGCTGGTTCGGCATCATGAATATCTGGACACTGCTGGTACCTGCGGCGCTGTTCTTCTTCGGCGCAGGCATGCTGTTCCCGCTGGCGACCAGCGGCGCGATGGAGCCGTTCCCGTTCCTGGCCGGTACCGCAGGGGCGCTGGTTGGCGGTCTGCAAAACATCGGCTCCGGCGTGATGGCCTGGTTCTCCGCGCTGATGCCACAAACCGGGCAATACAGCATCGGCATGCTGATGACCGCGATGGGCGTGCTGATCCTGTGCTGCTGGCTGCCGCTGGCGCAGCGGTTCCAGCATCATGGCGAGACAGTTTAGTTATTTAGCCTCTTCGGCAAGGTTTTTCAGCCAGCTAATAAAAGCGTCAATCTTCGGCCATTGTCGGCCACTGAGGGTCGAAATGTAGTAATGCTGATGGCATTTTAACGTTTTCTCCCCAAACGGGGCGATGAGCTCGCCCCGCTCCAGCCGCTTTTGCACCAGCCTTTTTCTCCCCATCGCTACGCCAACGTGGTTCATCGCGGCAATCACCGCCAGGTCAGAGCGATCGAAGCCTATGCCCGTCGAGGCCGGGAGTTCAATACCAAACTGCTGAGCCCAGCTGTACCACTCATCGGTGCCGGAATCATTGCTCCACGCCTGCCGGTCATGCAGCAAAGTACAGTGGCGCAGTTGAGCAGGCCGGGAATTGAGTTCAAAGCGGCGGGCATATTCCGGGCTGCAAACCGGCAGAATCGCCTCATCCATCAGAAAATGGTGGCTCAGTTGCGAGGAAGGCGCATCGTCAAAATAGAGCGCCAGATCGATACCCGCACGCTGTAAATTGAGGTTGTCGTTCCCGGTCAGAATAGTTAACGAGATAGCAGGGTAGCGCTGGGTGAAATCCCCCAGCGCGGGCACCAGCCAGCACTGGGCGATCGACGGCCTGGAGTACACGGTCAGCACCCCCGAGAGTTCCTGGTTTTTGATATCCAGAATCTCCTGGTTCAACGTGTCCAGAGACGATTTCAGCGCCCAGAACACCCGCTTGCCTTCGTGCGTCAGTTCCACTTTACGATGCGAGCGAACAAAAAGCTGGATCCCTAGCTCCTCTTCCAGCTGGTTTATCCGGTGGCTAACCGCGCTGGGGCTGAGTGACAGTTCATCCGCCGCCAGTGCAAAAGATTGATGGCGCGCCGCCACCTCAAAAGTGTACAGCTTCGACAGCTGCCAGCCGTTTAATAACCGATTTCGCCCCTCGCGTGACGTTTCCATCGTGACCTCTCTCTCAATTCCAGCGGCCAAGTTTAAAAAATCCGTGGCTAACCAGCAGCATTTAGTTGAAGAAAAGCGAACCTGAAACACATTTCATCGCCTGATTTCGACTCAAATCACCCTATTGATTCAATTTACCTCATGTGAAAGGCCAGTTTTATCGTTTGTCAGCCCGGATGGATTTATATCCAATAGCCCGCAAATGATGCACAGGAGAAGGGCTAATGGGATCGCAAATCTGGGTGGTGGGTACGCTGCTTGCCAGCATAGTGTTAATCGTGTTGACCATCATAAAACTGAAGCTTCATCCTTTCCTCGCGCTGCTGCTGGCGAGCTTTTTCGTCGGCGTGATGATGGGCATGGGCCCGCTGGAGATGGTCAACGCAGTGGAAAGCGGCATCGGCGGCACACTCGGCTTTTTAGCCGCGGTCATCGGGTTGGGGACCATTCTGGGAAAAATGATGGAAGTCTCCGGCGCCGCCGAACGCATTGGCCTGGCGCTGCAGCGCTGCCGCTGGCTTTCCGCCGACGTGATTATGGTACTGGTCGGCCTGATTTGCGGCATTACGTTGTTCGTTGAGGTTGGCGTGGTGCTGCTCATCCCGCTGGCCTTTTCCATCGCCAAAAAGACCCACACTTCGCTGCTGAAACTGGCGATCCCGCTGTGTACCGCGCTGATGGCCGTTCACTGCGTGGTGCCCCCACATCCGGCGGCGCTGTTTGTGACCAATAAACTCGGCGCCGATGTAGGCACCGTGATTGTGTATGGCTTAGCGGTTGGCCTGCTGGCGTCTCTGGTGGGTGGCCCGCTCTTTCTGAAATGCCTGGGCAAGCGTCTGCCGTTTAAATCCGTTCCCGTCGAATTTTCATATCTGCAAACGCGCGATGCGGCTTCTCTGCCGTCCTTGAGCGCCACGCTGTTTACCGTGCTGCTACCCATTGGCCTGATGCTGGCGAAGACGCTCGCTGAGCTGAACATGACCCCGGGCAGCACGGCTTATACCGCGCTGGAGTTTATCGGCAACCCGATTACCGCCATGTTTATCGCCGTTTTCGTGGCCTATTATCTGCTGGGACTGCGTCAGAACATGGGTATAGCTACGCTGCTGAGCCACACCGAAACTGGCTTTGGCTCCATCGCGAATATCCTGATGATCATCGGGGCAGGCGGCGCGTTTAACGCCATTCTCAAGGCCAGCGGCATGGCAGACAGCCTGGCGCTGAGCCTTTCCAGCCTGCATATGCATCCGATCCTGCTGGCCTGGCTGGTTGCCCTTATCCTTCACGCCGCCGTCGGGTCTGCGACCGTGGCGATGATGGGCGCCACGGCTATCGTTGCTCCGCTGCTGCCGCTCTATCCCAACGTCAGTCCGGAGATTGTGACGCTCGCCATCGGCTCCGGCGCTATCGGCTGCACCATTGTGACGGATTCGCTGTTCTGGCTGGTGAAGCAGTACTGCGGCGCGACGCTCCATGAAACCTTTAAGTACTACACCACGGCGACATTCATCGCTTCTTTAGTTGCACTGGCCGGCACATTCCTGCTTTCCTTTATCATCTGAGCGCCAGGAGGCTCGTTATGCAATCGACAGAATTACACGCGTTAACCGAAAAATTTCCGCTGCTCAGCGAGCTTACCGCCCTGAACGAAACGACCTGGTTTAATCCGGGAGCCACCTCCCTTGCCGAAGGCTTACCGCATGTTGGCCTGACTGAGCAGGACGTGAAAGAGGCGCACGCCAGGCTGGCTCGTTTTGCGCCTTATCTGGCCAAAGCATTCCCGGAAACCGCCGCAACCGGTGGGATTATCGAGTCAGAGCTGGCCGCCATTCCGGCGATGCAAAAGCGCCTGGAAAAAGAAAATGGGCAGCGGCTCTTCGGTAAACTGTGGCTGAAAAAAGACAGCCATCTGCCTATTTCTGGCTCGATTAAGGCTCGCGGGGGCATTTATGAAGTCCTGACTCACGCAGAAAAACTGGCTACCGAGGCGGGCCTACTGAGTCCTGAAGATGACTACAGCCAGCTGCTTTCTCCTGAATTACGCGAGTTTTTCAGCCGCTATAGCATCGCCGTTGGCTCTACCGGCAACCTGGGTCTGTCGATTGGGATCATCAGCGCCCGAATTGGCTTCCGCGTCACGGTGCATATGTCCGCCGACGCCCGCGAATGGAAAAAAGCTAAACTGCGCAGCCACGGCGTGGAGGTGGTTGAATACGCCGAAGATTACGGGGTTGCCGTTGAGCAAGGGAGAAAAGCCGCCGAGGCTGACGCCAACTGCTTCTTTATCGATGATGAAAATTCCCGCACGCTGTTCCTTGGCTACGCCGTCGCCGGGCAACGGCTAAAAGATCAATTCTCGCAACAGGCTATTACCGTCGATGAGCAGCACCCTTTGTTTGTCTATCTGCCCTGCGGCGTCGGCGGCGGCCCCGGTGGCGTGGCGTTTGGGCTGAAACTGGCCTTTGGCGACCACGTTCATTGTATTTTTGCCGAGCCAACCCACTCCCCCTGCATGCTGTTGGGGGTTTATACCGGCCTGCATGATGCGCTTTCCGTGCAGGATATCGGGATAGATAACCTGACCGCCGCCGACGGTCTGGCCGTGGGACGGGCTTCCGGCTTTGTCGGCAGAGCAATGCAAAGGCTGCTGGACGGCTTCTATACCGTGGACGATCAAACGCTGTACAACCTGCTAGGCTGGCTGGCTGAAGAGGAAAATATTCGCCTGGAGCCGTCGGCCCTGGCTGGTATGGCCGGGCCGCAGCGCGTGTGCGCGACGACGTCTTACCATGAGCTGCAGGGCTTCAGCGCCCAACAGCTTGATAACGCGACGCACCTGGTCTGGGCCACCGGAGGCGGTATGGTTCCTGAGGCTGAGATGGCGCAGTATTTAACGAAGGCTCGCTGATTAGCCCCTCACCCCAGCCCTCTCCCCATGTACGGTCCGGGGACATCGTGAACACTTGTTCGGGGACATGGTAGACACTTACAACTAAGGCATAAGAACCCGTTTATGGAGCCGCTTATGCCGTGGGATGCGAGAGATACCATGTCATTACGTTCTGAGTTTGTTCTGCTCGCCTCGCAGGACGGGGCGAACATTCGTCTTCTGTGCCGTCGCTATGGCATTTCTCCTGCCACTGGCTACAAGTGGCTTCATCGCTGGTTACAGGACGGCACTGCCGGTCTTGCTGACCGTTCACGTGCACCACACTTTTCCCCCGCAAGAACCGACGACAGCATTACCGACCTGCTGCGGATGGCACATGCCACACATCCACGCTGGGGAGCCCGCAAGATTAAGGGCTGGCTTGAAGACCACGGGCATCAGTTGCCC
>AKXM01000033.1 GCA_000277545.1 Enterobacter sp. Ag1
TCCGAATTTGCTGAAAAGTCTGCCGGTTGCCAGAACATGCAACCAACATGAAGCCGGTTATTCCTGATTATGACTGGAGCATATTCGGGGTCAGGGTCACTGCACAAAGGTCAGGTTGAATCATTTTACTTTGGCCATCCCCTGGTCGAAATGCGTCTGGTGAGCCGAGTCTTTGAAATTTAATGTCCTTCAGCAACACCAGAGGCTTCACTATCACAATCTTTTCAACAATGCCTTTGTTTTAATAATTCTAAACAAGATCAAGATATTGCCCTCTTATATAACTTGTAGCCTTTTTTATTTTGTAACGAACCCTTGCGCGTAACCAATCTGAACACTCCCAACTCTGATCGGTAAAAAAATCCTTAAACTTAATTTTAGCAATTTCTCTCTGAGTTAATCCATTATTATACAAGTCATAGAATGACAGATATTCTTGTGTATTTTTCATTGATTTTGTTGTTAAAGCGCAATTTTCTCCATATAAAAAACTAACAAGTCGCAAGTTATTAACTAAGCTTGATTTGTTTAATGAAAAGAACAAAAAATTTTCATTACTGGATAATGCATCCTCTGTTATTATTTGTACATAACCATTTTCATTATAATATTTTGTAATGACACCAATACCCTTTATTTCCAATGATTTATTAATTAATCTCAAGTCTATTTTTGAAGTGCCATAGATGTCATGCTCAGCACACTCTGCAACCTTTGCATAAAGTGTTCTTCTGCTAACTTTAGGACACCAAAAAACGTCTAATGGTGATGATGTATATGGATCAACAAAATTCACCAACCCCCATGATGCTGCAGCGTTATTTACTATTGCTTTTGAGTTTTTTTCTTGAGCCACTTTTAACTGCATTTCATTCCAGCACTCTCTATAGCTATCATTTCTTCTAAGAAATTCCCATGCAAAATCAGTATACATTTATTACTCCTTTTTTTTATTCATCCCTTTAAGAATTTCTGATAAATATTTTTTTTAAATTTTCTCCCTTACATTTTAAATGGCTTTATTTATTATTCTAAATAATGGATTCATTTACTATTACTAATTTAGTTCTGATCTTGAGTTATGCAATAGATTTGACATTTTCAAGAGTGGTTTTAGGATTTTAAGATAGGACTTTTACACTATTAGATAAATTAATGTGAGAGGTATAAAGTATGATGTTTATTATAAGCGACTGTATTGATCGTGATTCAGGCAAGGCAGTTATAAAAAACATAAAAGGACAGGTGTGTGAAATTTACTCATGTTACGAAAGAGATATCATAAAAAAATTCATCTCTCGTAAACCATCAGCAGTAGTCATTAGTGATTTTTTTTTGCTTAGGGATAGCAATGCGTATGAAATATTATTTCATGCGAAAAAAAATAATAGATTACTCTTTATTGTTTCAGATCTTTCAACTTTTAGAGAGGAATATATTCCTGTCGATTACAAAATAATTGTCATAGGGAATAATACTTTGTCAGAGCTTTTGAAGGATAAAGTTAGTAATTTCCTTGTTAAACAAGAATTTAAAAATAAAATTTTAAGTTACAGCAGGACTGAAAGTGAAGTTATTAAATGCCTTTGTGAAGGGAAGAGTGTTAAAGATATTTGCAATCAACATTCCTTCATGGAAAAAACTTTGTCAACTCATATTGGTAATATCAAAAAAAAATCAGGGCTTAGGAGTAAGCAGCAACTGTTTTATTTATACATAATACAAAAAAAGATAAATGATTTTTTACAAAAATCATGAAAATGAAGAGTGAAGTTAATGAGTGATGTCGCCTCTAAAATTTACAATAATAACCTTCAACGTTATGCATCGTATTTTCTAAAAAAATTACAGATCAAAAAGGATTTTTCTTCAACCATCTTGTATTTTTTACTTTTGAAAAAAAATTGATGCGAACACTATAATTAAAATGCATATTATTTTATTTGCATCAAAACAACCAAGTAAGAATATGAATGAACTGTACAGAAAGAACGACACAAAGGATGACGGTTTATACTGGGTTATTTTATTTGTTTTTTTACAACCACACCACCTACATCTTGTGTCATTGATGTGAATAATCTTATTACAATGGTGGCAGCCTCTATAGTCATGCTTGAATACATGATAGTAATTTTCATAACTCTCTTTATTAATCATTTTATTATCCTCTAGAGAGAGATTGCATTCCAGTTGAATCAATACTATTCAAATTCTTATTTTTTAGCAGGGAGTATTTTCTTTTGTAAATTTTATACGTGATGGTAGTCACCTGCCCCCTGGTTTCGATAAAACCTTCAGTTAGTAATGTCGGTTGGTTTTTCTTCATATTTCCTGTTTCGCCAGTCCGTTGCGAATTCAGCTGGTGTCTGGTAATCCAG
>AKXM01000034.1 GCA_000277545.1 Enterobacter sp. Ag1
CCGCCAGTAACACCACCGTCAGGGATAGGCGGGTACCCGCCAGGATCCTTGCCAGCAAATCGCGCCCGAGCTGATCGGTGCCGAGCCAGTGCATCCCGCTTGCCGTTTCGCTGCCCGGCGGCAGGAAGGTATCCGCCAGGTTGTTGGTTAACGGGTCGGGCAAGGGCAGCCACGGGGCCACCAGTGCCAGCAGGATCACGATGCCAAGCAATAAGCCCCCCAGCGCCCCGTCACCTGAGATCAGGCGGCGAGGGCGACGGGTCAGGGCGCGTCCGGGAAAAATCATTTCAGCCTCAAATCATACAGCGGGATGCGGGCGTCGGCGCGACCGGTAAAGTTCAGGCTGTCGCTGTTGGCATACAGAGAATCCTCACGGTACAGCGGGATCAGCGGCTGCTCTTTGGCGACAACTTTCTGGATATCCTGCAGGATAACTTCACGCTTCTTCGCATCTACCGTTGCGCGGCTGGCGTTCAGCAGTTTATCCAGTTCAGGGTTGCTGACCGTGGAGTAAGGCTCGCCGGAGTGCAGGATAGGGTACAGCGCGGCATCGGCATCCAGGGTTTGGGTTGAGCCCCACGCCAGCATGTACATTTCCGCCTGTTTACCGGAAGCCACCTGCTGGGTATAGACGGACCACTCAGGCACCTCAAGCTGCGCCTTCACGCCGATGGCGGCCAAGTCCTGCACAATCGCCTGAGCCACTTCGGCGCTGGCGATATAGCGACGTGGCGCCTGGAACTTCAGCGTGAAGCCGTCCGGGTAACCCGCTTCCTTAAGCAAGGCTTTAGCTTTGGCGATGTCCTGCTCAGGGGCCGGAACATTGAGGTAACCAAAGTCCTTGGCGCCAGCCATGGTACCGGTTGGCGTACCAAAACCGTGCAGCAGCTGGGTGGTATAGGCTTGACGATTCAGCGCCAGCGACAGCGCCTGGCGAACCCGCGCATCACTTAAAGGTTTCTCACCATTCTTCAGGCCGAGATAAATAGTCAATCCGCCGCCTTTCACCTGCTCAAGATGAATGCCCGGTTTATTTTTCAGCGTAGAAACGAGGTCAGCAGGGACGCTGTCAACCAGCTGTACTTCTCCTGTTAACAGGGCGGTAATGCGGGCAGTCGCTTCCGGGATTGGGCGCCATGTCACCTGGTCAATTGTAGGTTTTCCACGCCAATAATGTGGATTAGCCTGCATAACGACACGTTCATCTGGTATAAATTCTTTTAATGTATATGCTCCACTACCAATAGGTTTTCGTGCAAATTCCGCAGCACCGACTTTACTTACATAGGCAGGCGGCACGATGTAGGTCGGATAACGGCTCATACGGGTTGTCAGCAGCGGGTCAGGGCCGTCAGTGTGAATGCGAACCTGATAGTCGCCGGTCACTTCTACCGACTTGATGGTGCGGATGTAAGAGATGGTTGGCGCGTGGTTGGCCGGGTCCAGAATGCGGTCAATAGAGAATTTCACTGCCGCCGCGTTAACGGGTTCACCGTTGGTGAAAGTAACGCCGGGGCGCAGGTCGAATTGCCAGGTCGTGTCATCCAGCGCTTTCCAGGAGGTGGCAAGACCGGGCTGGAGCTGCATGTTTTTATCGCGCAGGACCAGCGTATCGAAAATATTGTCCACCAGGGTGGCGGCTTCTTTAAGAAAACCGGGATCCATCGCGGTGGCGGAAGCCGGTTGGGCTATAACTAATTCACTTGCGTAGCTAAAGGGGGTTACCAGGCTAATTAATACAGCCAGAGTTGCGAGCTTACGGCCAGATGCTTTCATTGTAGTCAATCCCTATACGTTACCGTCTAAATTATTGACGGATATCGAATGTTTCGTCAGGTTAATTCGCATGGTGGTATAAATTTGTGGTAAGAGTACATGATATATCCTATATACTCCATTGATGACAAGCCAGTTATTAAACTGCAAATACAAAGTAGTTATTTTGCTATAGGAAATAAACATGCTTGACTTAGAAAAAGCGCAAAGAATGAGTTTAACCATGCAAGTCGAGGGCAGGTTAAAGAGTGCGTTGATCGTGGGAACCTTAAAACCCGGCGCAAGATTAGTGACCAAAGAGATTGCAGAGCAGCTTGGCACCAGCATTACGCCGGTGCGTGAAGCGCTGTTGCGTCTTGTTTCTTCTGGCGCACTGGACGCGACGCCGGCGCAGGCTTTTTTGGTGCCTGAAATTTCTCTGGGGCGCTACCACGAAATTACAACCATCCGTAAAAATCTGGAGGGTATGGCGGTAGAGCAGGCGGCGCGTTACATGGATAAAACCAAACTCTCCCGTTTGCAGCAGCTTTGCGATGCGTTTCTTGAAGCGAAACATATCAGCGTTGAGGCGGCGCTGCAGGCCAATCGGGAGTTTCGTTTCCAGCTGTTTGAGTACGCCGAGATGCCAACGCTTACCGTATTAATTGAGCAGCTTTGGGTGCGCATTGGACCATGTTTTAATTATCTGTACCCGCAGTCGGAAGAAATGACTCAGGGGCATCATAATTACGACGATCTGCTGGAAGCCCTGGCCGAAAAAGATGAAAAGCGCAGCGTGAAAGCAATTCATAAAGCGATAGACGACGGGGCAGATATTTTACGCCGACAGTACTTTGGTTAAAGACTAAACGTCTTTAATTTATTAACGCACAGCAAATAAATGGCCTTTTGTATTACTCTGGATGTGCTCAGAGCCAGCAAAAGGCCATCATTTATATTTATGGCAGCATTAATTGGCGTTCGGCTAACTCAGCGCCTGTGCGAGATCGGCCTGCAAATCTCCGGCATCTTCAATCCCCACTGACAATCTAATTAGCTGCGGCACAATGCCGTTACTTAAACGCTGTTCGAGCGGGATAGAAGCATGGGTCATGCTGAAGGGCTGGCTGACCAGGCTTTCCACGCCGCCCAGGCTTTCGGCGAGCGTAAACAGCTTCAGCCTGCGGATCACTTCCTCGGCCCGCTTTTCATTCCCGCGAACCACAATAGAAATCATGCCGCCAGGCTGCGACATTTGCTGGCGTGCAAGCTGATGCTGCGGGTGAGTCTCCAGCCATGGGAAATAGACTTTTTCTACCTCAGGATGCGTCTGGAGCCACTCTGCCAGCTGGAGCGCGTTGCTGCTGTGGCGTTCCATGCGCAGCGCCAGAGTCCGAATGCCCCGCAGCGTCAGGAAACTGCTGAACGGGTCGAGCACGCCGCCGACCGCATTTTGCAAATAACCAAGCTGCTGCGCCAGGTCGTCATTAGCGCCGACCACCGCCAGCCCGGCGACAACATCAGAATGGCCGTTCAGGTATTTGGTGGCCGAGTGCACCACGATATCGAACCCGGACTCCAGCGGGCGCTGAAGCGCAGGCGAAGCGAAGGTGTTGTCGGCCACGCTTATCAGGCGATGGCGTTTGGCGATATCCGCAATCGCCGCCAGGTCTGCCAGCTTAAGCAGCGGGTTGGTGGGGGTTTCCACCCAAATCATGCGCGTTTCAGGCCGAATGGCCGCCTGCAGCCCGTCGAGATCGTCAGGCTTTACCCAGCTTACCTGGAGCGCGGCGCTGCGTTTGCGCACGTTTTCAATCAGTCGCCAGGTGCCGCCGTACACGTCGTCAACGGCGATAATATGGCTGCCGCTGTCCAGCAGCTCGAGCACGGTTGAGATAGCCGCGAGGCCAGAAGCAAACGCGTAACCCCGCTGGCCGCCTTCGAGTTCGGCAATCGCCGTTTCCAGCGCCTGGCGGGTGGGGTTGCCGCTGCGCGAGTATTCAAAACCGGTATGCTGGCCAGGTGCCGGTTGGGCAAAAGTCGATGTGGCATAAATCGGTGGCATCACCGCGCCGTGTGCATCCTCGAAAGTACCGCTGTGCACGCTCTGGGTAGCAAATTTATTCATGAATTTTCCTTAATAGTTACGCCAGGTTTTGCTGGCTGAGCCATTGATCGTTAAACATTTTTGATAAATATTTGTTACCGCTATCGCAGGCGAAGGTGACCACGCGTTTCGGCGTGTTCTGTGCCTGGCAATAGCGCAAGGCGGCGGCGAGCAGGGTGCCAGTTGAAGAACCCGCCAGGATGCCTTCGTGGGTTAGCAATTCACGGGCCGTGGAAAACGCTTCGCGGTCGCTGATCCGGTATGCGTGCTGGACGCGCTCAAAGTCGGCAAGCGATGGCACAAAGTCTTCACCGATGCCTTCCACCAACCAGCTGCCCACTTCGCCATATCTACCGTGCTCAACCACATCGGCAAGAATGGAGCCGCAGGGATCGGCCAGCACAAACTCGGTTTGCGGGGAATGCTGGTGGAAAAACTGCTGCAGGCCGCCCAGCGTGCCGCCGGAGCCGACGCCAACGACGATGGCGTCAATGTGGCCCCCGGTTTGCTCCCAAAGCTCAACGGCCGTGCCGCTGGTGTGGGCCAGCGGGTTTGCGGCGTTAGAGAATTGATCGATGTAATAACTGCCCGGGATATCTGCCGCCAGCCGCAGGGCGTAATCCTGGTAATATTCCGGGTGGCCTTTAGTGACGTCCGAGCGGGTCAGGCGCACGTCCACGCCCAGCGCTCGCAGGTGGAAAATCTTTTCCTGGCTCATTTTGTCCGGCACCACCAGAATCAGCGGGTAGCCTTTTTGCGTGGCAATCAGCGCCAGCCCCAGCCCGGTGTTGCCCGCTGTGGCTTCAATAATCGTGCCCCCCGGCTGCAGCTTACCGCTGCGCTCGGCGTGTTCGATCATCGACAGGGCAACGCGGTCTTTAATTGAACCGCCGGGGTTTTGGTTTTCCAGCTTAAGCAGCAGCTCGCAGCGGCCGGTATCAAGGTGATTGAGCCGCAGCAGCGGGGTGTGGCCTATCAGGTCCAGGACGGAATCGGCAATCATCGTTCTCTCAACATGAAAAGTGTTCATGTATGGAATGATAGGGCGGCGAATTGACGCTTCTAAAGAACATAAACCCGTGGTTTAGATCGGAAAGTAATATAATGTGCTGCTCTGGCGGTAGGGAAGGAAAGCCGTTCGGATGTCCGGAATGGGGGATGGCTAAACGAGCCGTCTTTTGCCGGTTTAAGCCTGTTTTTTACACAAAAAAGCCAGCGGCTTATGCGCTGGCTGGCTTTGAATTTGCGAAATTGTACTAAGCGAAAGGCTAATTGCTCCGCCGGTCGCGGATCCAGTCCTGGACTTCGATAACAAATTCATCCGGTGCCTTGCGGTACATGCGGCGGGCCAGATCCAGTACGGTATGCTGGGCTAGCGCTTCTTCCATACGCTGCTGGGCAATGTTCATTACCGCGCGCACGCCGCAAATCCCTTCGCAGGCCCATTCGGGCGGCGTTGCTTCAAAGACGGCCAGCCGCTGTCGAATCTCTTTGCAGTCGAAAATACTTTTCTCACCGTCGATGGCTGCCACAATGTCCAGCACGCTGATTTGGTCCGGCGGGCGAGAAAGGATAAACCCCCCGCCTTTACCTTCGCTGCTGATGACCAGCCCCGCCCTGGAAAGTTTGGTGAAAATTTTACCGAGATAGTCGTAGGGCACGCCCTGCAGTTCGGCGATTTCGCGCACGTTCATTTCGCGGCCTTCGCCTTTGCCATCCACCATGCATATCAGGCTATGAATGCCGTACTCCACGCCCGAACTGTAAAACGCCATGCTGCCTCCGACTCATTTAATCCAGGTAATGTAGGGATTTTACTCACGCGATGCAATCTGTAACCCCGAAAACAGAGGATTAAAAATAAACTCCGAAAGATCTTGTCGTAGTTAACTGCGACAAGTATAGTCGCAGTCGTTGGCCACTGAGGGCCTTTACCGGAGTAGAACCATGCAACAGAAGATCCTGATCCTTGGCGCCGGCTTTGCCGGTATGTGGGCGGCCCTGAGCGCGGCCAGACTGGTGGCGATGCATAACCGTGACGACATTGAGATCGCCGTGCTGGCTCCCCAGCCTGAGCTGCGCGTTCGCCCACGTTTTTACGAAACCGAGGTGGCTTCGCTGGTCGCTCCTCTTCAGCCGCTGTTCGACGTCACCGGCGTGACTTTTGTGAAAGGCGAGGCGCAGCGTATCGACAGCGTCAATCAGTGCGTCTGGTACCGTGACCAGCAGGGCAACAGCACACCGCGACAGTACGATCGGCTTGTTCTGGCTACCGGCAGCAACCTCAAGCGCGACCTGATCGACGGCGCGGCAGAGCATGCTTTCGACCTCGACCAGCTCGAGAGCGCCCTGAGACTGGAGCAGCACATTTCAGACTTAGCGCAGCAGCCGGAAAGCGAAGCCCGCAACACGGTCATTGTCTGTGGCGGCGGCTTTACAGGCATTGAAATGGCGACCGAACTGCCGGGCAGATTGCGCGCGGTACTGGGCAAAGAAACAAATGCTCGCGTTATTGTGGTGGAACGGGGCGATAAAATCGGCGGTCGCTACAGCCGCGAACTGCGGGATGTGATTGCTACCGCCAGCGAAGAGCTGGGCGTGGAGTGGCGACTGAATACCGACGTCCGCGAAATTGATGCGAACGGCATTGTACTGGCCGACGGCGAACGCATCGCCTCCAGCACGGTAATTCTGACCGCAGGCGTGCAGGCCAGCCCGCTAACCGCGCAGATTAATGCCCCGCGTGATAAGCAAGGCCGTCTGCACGTGGATGCCTTTTTGCGGGTGGAAGGGCAGCCAGCTATTTTCGCGACGGGGGATGTGGCGCGTGCCGAGACGGATGAACAGGGCAACCTCGCGCTAATGACCTGCCAGCACGCCATCATGCTGGGCCGCTTTGTGGGCTATAACGTGGCGGCAAGTCTGCTGGACGTCACGCCACTGCCATACCGCCAGATTAACTATGTCACCTGTCTCGATCTCGGCGGCTGGGGCGCGGTGTTTACCGAAGGCTGGGAGCAAAAAGTGACGCACGTGCGCGAGGAAGCGAAGAAAATTAAGTTGTCGATTACTCAGGAACTCATTTACCCGCCGGTGGCAGACAGAAAAATCGCCTTTGAAACGGCGGATCCGTTAGCGCCGTTCGTCTAAGGGATTTATCATGCTGCCGAATGTTTATCAGGAGGTAGCATGGCTAACGATATCACTTTTTTCCGCCGCTTTGAGCACGACATTATCGCCGGGCTAAAAACGATTACGCTGCGCGACAGCAGCGAATCTCATTTTCAGCCCGGCCAGCGTTTGCGCGTGGGCCGCTACGAAGATGACGTCTATTTCTGTACGATCGACGTGATCGGCGTGACGCCGGTGCTGCTTGATGATTTGGACGAGGAGCACGCCCGCCAGGAGAACATGACGCTGGCAGAGCTTAAACAGGTGATTGGTGAAATCTATCCGGGATTGAATGCGTTGTACGAGATTTCGTTCCGGCTGGTGAAGTGAACCTTCGCCCGAGATTAGCATGATGGAAGGGGGGTAATCGTGCGTTTGCTTGTATTGGTGACTGGTAGTATCAGCGATACTTCTTGCGCAAATACAACAAGACATTATGCAAAATGACTTTTTAAAACAGCTCCAGCATTTTCTGAGGGATATAGAAAAAGCTGAGCAGGCGGCTCAGGTTCCTCAGAGGCTCGCCGATTATCTTTTCTCAAACCAGGCGTGCCTGGATGAAAGCAATATTACGCTCGATTTGATTAATGCCCTGAGTGACTGGCTGGAAGGTAAACAGCAAAACCTGAATCAACTCTACCTGTCACTCTATCTTTTCTGGCTGAGCGCGCTGGCGCGCAACGGTATCGATATTTTTTATTTTGGCGAGCTGAACAAGCTGCAAATGCTCGGATCGCGCTTTAGAGATTCGGCCATCAATAACCTCTATTACCTCAGTTATGAAGAGACAAATCATCAGGAAATCACCGCTTTTCATAACAAAATTGCCGCCAGCACGGCCCCTTTTATTCTCTACGATCCGCAGGGACTAAAGCTGGCCTTTGCGGTTGAACATCCTCAGGCCATAGGCTGTATTTCGTTGTACGATTTGCTGATTGATAATTTCATTCCCTTAAGCACAACAGCTACTCAGTACACGCATTTGCTGGCGCAGCAATATGCCGCGCTGGCTAATCCAAACGTCAGAACAGTCATTATAGGTAACTCCTACAGTTTTTATGGCTTCCCTGACGCGCTGTTTGAACACAGCATAAATCTTTCTACCCACAGCCTGGGGCTGAAGCAGGCCCAGCAATTAACGGCGCATATTATTGAGCGTTATCCGCACGTGCAAAACTTTGTGTATTGCCTGGGCTTCTTTGATCTGTACAGCGACCTGTTAAAAACAAAAGATGACTTTAACCAGCAAATCATCCACGCCTGGAGCCAGCTCAATAGCCATTACAGGATAAAGCCGGAAGAAGGGATAACCGCCGACGGCATGCAGGCGTTTAGCCGGCTGGTGATGCCGACGCCGGTGCAAGGGCAAGCGATAAATGGACTCGAGGATAATAATGCCAGGGCGCAAATTTGTGAGTCCGCACGCCTTGTTTTTGCCCGCAGCGACTCACTCCCTGCCATGCAGCAGAAAGAGGAAGCCCAGAAGCGGGGGATCTCTCACTCGAAATCAGTGAAGCACCAGACAACGCTTGCAGAGAATAAACCCCGCGTGGCTGAGATGAGCGTTCAGTTGGCGACAAAAGGCAAAAAGGTTATCTGGCTAACGCCGTCTTTCCCGTCAGACTACGTGGACAATCTTGATGCTGAGATGAAACAGACGCATCGCCAATATTTTGCAGACCTTGAAGGGGCGCATTCGCGTTTTATCGATCTCTCAGAACATCCCGCTTTTGCACGCGAAGATTTCCGCGACGGCGATCACCTGAACTATTTGGGGGCTGGGAAAATGATTAGCATACTGCGGGCGCTGGGTGTGGCGCTGTAACCTCTGGAGACAACAAGGGAAGGGCAACCCCTTCCCCGGTTTCAATGCTATCAGGCCGGTTGGCTGGCCTGTTTCAACATCTGGTAAAGCTCTTGTTTTACCCTCAGTTTTTCTTTCTTCATCTGCACAACTTCATCGTTGTATCCCGTCCCTTGCGGCCCCTCCTTGCGCAAAATCTCGCTATCAAGACGGTTGTGTTTGTTAAACAGGCTGAGAAAGCGGGGGTTTTCGGACTTCAGGTGGGTAATCAAATCACGGTACTCAGGAAACATGTCAGGCCTCCCTGGTCAGTAGGTTGGTGAGTGGATTAACAACTGGCTGATGCCAACTTCAGTTTAGAACCGAATTTGCGATAAGGGAAAGTACAAAAAAGCATCGTTTTGTCAATTTGCGATCCCGGCAGCACCTTGCCGGAATGGATGTCATTCTCATTGTTTAAACCTGGTGATAACGCCGCAAAATGATAAAGACAGCCGCTGTGTCGTGCTCTAAGATATGTCTATGATATATCTTACACACCTAAAAGGTACGCTATGACAACGCAAAATAACGCTAAAAAAGTGCCGGTTCGGGTTCGTAACGAACTGAAGTTTCGTGAATTAACGGTTAAAACGAAAACGCTGATTGCCAATACGTTTTACCGTCTGGTCTTCATCAGCCCGCAGCTGGCGGATTTCTCTTCCCAGGGATTTGACGACCACATCAAAGTCTTCTTCCCGGCTGAAAATGGCGAATTCACTCCGCCGCAGGTCACCAGCGAGGGCATTGTCTGGGGAGAGGGGGCTCGCCCACAGTCGCGTGACTATACGCCGCTGGATTTCAATGCCGAACGCGGTGAATTAACCCTGGATTTCTATTTGCACGACGGCGGCGTAGCCAGCAGCTGGGCGAAAGATGCGCAGCCGGGTGACAAGCTGTTCATCGGTGGCCCACGGGGCTCTCTGGTCACCCCAACGGATTATCACTGGCAGCTGTACGTGACCGATGAAAGCGGGCTGCCTGCGGTGCGCCGCCGTCTGCAGTCGCTGAGTCAGGATGTTCAGGTCGAAGTCCTGGTTAACTGCCACCATTCCGACAGCCTGGGCTATCTGAACGAATTCCCTGCGGTAAATGTGCGGGCGTTAACTCACGCGGAGATCGCCGGGTACCTGAAGCAGATTGAGATCCCTGCCGACGACTATTACATCTGGATTGTTGGCGAAGGCAAAGAGGCTAAAGCGCTGGGAGATTACCTGCTGGAAGTCCGCGCCCTGGACGCCGACCTGGTACGCGCCGTCGCCTACTGGCATGACAAATAAGGTCCCAAACTATGCGTATTCATCATCTGAGACAGCACAAATGCGAGCGCCACGAACAGCATCGCGGCAGGGGCGGTCATGGCCGCCATGAGCAAAGCCACCCGGAGGGGCGCGCTCGCCATCGCCGCGAACGTCTGTTTGACGCCAACGATATCCGCCTGCTGATCCTGCATCTGCTGGCAAATGGCCCGGCCCACGGCTACGAACTGATCAAATCCATCGAAGGGATGGCGAAAGGGGAATATGTGCCGAGCCCCGGTATTATTTACCCGAACCTGACGCTGATGGAGGAGATGGGCTTTATTACGGTGGGCGAAGGGCAAAGTGGGAAAAAATCCTTCACGCTGACGGCGGAAGGACAAACCTCGCTTGAAGAGCAGCAGCTCGAACTGGAAGCGGTGACCACTCGACTCGCTACCCTTGGCGTTCTCGGCGACAACCGCCGTTTGCCCGAAGTGCAGCGGGCTATTCATAATTTTAAAACGGCGCTGCACGCCAAACTGGGCAGCGCCGAGCTGTCGAAAGAGACGCTGTATAAGATTATCGACACGCTGGATCAGGCGGCAAAAGACATCGAACGCAGCTAGAGCCTGCCCTGGCGCGGGAGAAGAAACATTCAGTCGCGCCGGGATTCTATCGGCCTTGCTTAGCTGGAAAACGTTTAGACATTGGCTGTTTTACCGGCGATAACGAGATCGGCATAAAGCGCCTTAATCGCCTGCCTGAGCCAGATAATTTTCGGGTTATGGCGGTTACGTTTGTGCCAGATCATCATATAGGGTGCCCGGAATTTTTGCAGAAGCCCGGCATCAAACGGCAGGGGACGGGAGACCAGCGGCAGGTGGTGAAGCTGGCCGTAATGCCGGCAGTAGCCCGGAGCGGTCGTCAGCAGAGAGTGCCCGGGCTGAGCGGCCATAAACAGAGACTGCTCGAATCCCGGCAGGCTCAACGCAATATCCCGCTTGCGCCCCATTTCTCTCAGGATATCATCCAGCGCCCAGGTATCGCTTTGTTCCCAATAAATGCTGATATGGGGATAGCGCAAAAAAGTGTCCAGGTTCCACTCTTCCTGGAGAGCCGGATGATCTTCTCTCAGCCAGACACAGGGAGAGTCATAAAAGAGCACTTCACAGTCGATAGACAACGGCAGATTCAGCTGCCCTTGAGAACGCGGATAGCTCTCACGACCGGTGAAACCAACATCCACACTTCCACTCGTAATGGCGTCCAGCGCGTCGTAATCCCAGTGATGCAGCCTGATAGTCGCCTGAGGATAGCGCTGATAAATCTGCTGCGACAGGGCATTGAACATGATCATCATCAGCGGTAATTCAACCACAAGCTCAAACTTCAGTCCGCTCGGCGTCTCATGGTGAGCGTTATCCAGCAGCTGATGGCTCATTTGCATCCAGTCCGCCAGTTCCTGCGCCATGCTTACCATCAGTGGCGTAGGGACGAGTCCCTGAGGAGTATTTACAAATAATGAATCATCAAACCACGCCCGCAGTTTTGCCAGCGATTTGCTGATCGCCGAAGGCGTGACGCTCAGCCGTTTTGCCGTGCGGGTGACGCTGCGCTCCTGCATCAGCAACTGCAGGCAGAGCAGCAAATTAAGATCGAGGCTGTTGATTGTTTTCTTCATACTCAACTACGGCTCTGGGAGAGGCGACAAGGAAAATCAGTAAAAGGCTGACAATGCTACAGCCAATCAGAATTCCGATCAGCATATTCAGCGCATCGATACGCAAAATGGCGGCCAGCCATATCCACAATGATGAACCACACACCTGTGCCACTCCGAGCGTTGAGCTGGCTACCCCTGCCCGAAGTGAAAATGGCCCCAGCGCCTGGCTCATGGCCACGCCAAATCCGACGGAGAAACCTGCGCACACAAGCGTGAGTCCGACCAGCGTGAGCAAGTTTGAATCGGCCATGCTCAGGAGCAGACCCGCCGCCAGAAACAGCGTCTGAGACGTTATCATCATTGTGCGGGGCTGAAATATGCTCAGGGCAAACGGAGTAGAGAATGAAACGCTCATGCTGACGACGGCCGTTAACGCCATTGTGGTGGCGTATTCCCCGCGAGCTAAGCCCAGCCCCTCCATCAATAACACGGGGGAGGTGTTAACGAAGGTGAGGATGACCGTTACGCTAAGGGTTGTTATGGCCAGCCGACTGAGGAAGAAACGGTTAATCAACGACTCGGCTTTCGGCAAAGAAACCAATGAGCTGGCACCGTTGGCTGCTGGCCTCGTCTCTTTCAGTACCAGCAGGGAAAGCAGCAATACCGCGAGCCCCATTCCGGTCAGGGTATAGAACAAACTTTGCCACGGGAAAATAAGCATAATCAGATGCCCCAGCACCGGCGCCATCACCGGCACGATGCAGGTGATTCCGTTCATTAACGAGAGCACTTTGGTTCTGCGTCGCTCATCCAGGGCATCCCGCAGAATTGCAAAAGCGACCACGTAGCAGGCTCCCGCCCCGATCCCCTGACCCAGCCGGCCCGCCAGAAACAGCGTGCTGTGCTGCGCCGAGGCGCATATCAGGGAGGCGGCAATAAAAATTACCGAACCGAATATTGCCACCGGCTTACGCCCCGAGCGGTCCGCCACGCGGCCGGCAAAAAGCATGGAACAGGCCATTCCGGCAAGATAAACGGAGAAGGCAATATGCAGCTGCGCCTCGCTGGCGTTAAGATCGGCCGCAATACGCGGTAAACCGACCAGATACATATCAATGCCCGCAGGGTAGAGCAAAATCAGGGCAAAACTGCAGATTAGAAAGCGTGTCATGGCGTCCTCAGTGTAATAGCGACGCTCAGCATAAGGGGAGAATCCTGCAGATACGAATTGCCATCTGGACAACACTCTTTTCCTGTGAGGAAATCAACACGCGATACGGTCGGGGAGAGCGCTGGCCGATGAGGAACAGCGCTACATGGTGGGTATTTTATAACGCTGGCAGACGGCACAGACGGCGGGGCAAAAACCTTAACGCTATTTCTTGTGGCTCAGCGCATAATTTGCCAGGCCGCAAATCCACTCCTGATGTGCGTTTAGCATAGGGTTAGGCAACGTCCTCGCCAGGTCACGCGCGGGCTGCCCGTTTTGCGTTTCCTGAGTCAAGATGCGTACCCGGCCAGACGATAGATTCTCAATCAGCCAGGCGTGACGCACGTCCAGCTCTGGGGACGCTTCGCTGCCAACCCAGCCGTGCCAGGCGAGACGGCCTGGGATTTCCCCCTGCGGGGCGACAAACTCCACCACTTCGGCTTCAACCGGGAAACTAAAGGTCGTAAAGCGGAAGCGCGACCCTGCCGTTAACGTCGGCCCGCTGGCATCATGAAACACAATATCGGACACGTTGCTGTAATAGCGTTCCCAGGCCGAGGTTTGCGTCAGCCAGCGCCAGACTTCGCTGGCGTCCAGCCCGATCATAATGATTTCGTTAGAAGCGAAGTTATCGCTAAAACCGGGGATAAAGCCCTGCGGCCAATGAATTGAATGCATCTTGGATTCCTCACGTTTCGTTGCTGTGAGGCGAGAATATCGACACGCTGGATATAAAACCAATCGTCAAATTTAATCTCAGATATAATGTAATTTTATATCTGGAGGCAGGCGATGCGCGATTTACGCAGTCTGGATCTTAACTTACTGAAAACCTTCGATGCTTTGCTGCAGGAGCGCAGCGTAACTCGCGCCGCCTCGCGCCTGTCTCTGACGCAGCCTGCCGTCAGCGGGATGTTGACGCGGCTGCGCGAAAGCTTCGACGATCCGCTGTTTATCCGCAGCCAGCGGGGCATCGTGCCAACGGAGCGAGCGTTACAGCTCGAGCAGCAAGTGAAACGCATCCTGCACGAAGTTGAACTGCTGCTGCGCCCGGCTGAGTTCGACCCTAAAACGTCTACGCTGACGTTTACCCTCGCGGCCACGGACTATGCGCTGCAGGCCATCGTGCTGCCTTTTATTAATGCACTCCGGCGTGAAGCGCCGAATATGCGCGTCTCGGTGCGCCCGCCGGTTGACGGGCAGCTTCAGCCGATGCTGGAAAGCGGCGAGCTGGACCTTTCCATCATGACGACTTTTTCGCTGTCGGCTGACCTCCACGTTCACACTCTGTATGAGGAGCATTACGTTTGTGCGATGGGGCAGCAGCATAGCCTGGCCCGGCAGCGGGCGATCACCCTGGATCAGTTTTGTGCCTGCGATCATGCGCTGGTGTCGTGGAGCGGTGGGGAGTTTAGCGGCGTGACCGACAGCGCTTTGCAAAAAATAAAGCGTTCGAGGCGGGTTAGCCTGTCAGTGCAGAGCTTCTTATTTTTAACCGAGATTTTAAAAACCAGCGATCTGATGGCCGTGGTACCCGCGAGGCTTATTGCCGGACAAGCGAATATCGTCAGCCATCAGCCGCCGCTGGCGATCCCTGGTTTTACCAAAGTCGCCGCATGGCATGAGCGCACGCATCACGACAGCGCGCACCGATGGGTAAGGGAGTTGTTATTTCGCAGCTGCGGGGCGTGATTTTTCGAAGCGAATATCTTCCCCACCTTGCTCACCCACAGCCAGCCAGCCGTGGCGCTGATAAAACGCAGCGGCGCGGCTGGCTGCCGCCGTTTCAAGCCAGATAGTGGGCTGCTGAGCAAAGAGAAACGCCTCGGCTTTTTCCAGCAGCAGTCTGCCGACGCCCTGGCCTTCAAACTGAGGCAGAACGAACATGGCAAACAGGCAGGCTTCTTCGGCAATCGCCATCGAGAAACCGGCCGGCTCACCCTCCACGTCTGCCAGCCAGATACACGGCGATTCGGCAATAATATCGGCAATAGTCTGCGGTGTGATGCCCATTTCGGCCATTTCTTCGCGCGACAGATGATTCTCTTTGACGCTGGTGCGGATGGTGAAAATAGTCTCGATGTCCGCCAGGGTGGCATCCCGAAGGGTGAGATTAGGTGACATAAAATTCCTTTTTAATCTCCCCCGACAAAAGCCGGAGGGGAAAAAGCTTACTGGAAGCTGTAGCTGACGTTGACGCCCACGCCATAGTTACGCCCTGGCGCTGGCTCGAAATAGCGGCCATTGCCTTCATTGACAATCACCGACCCGACGTAATCGCGGTCGAACAGATTATCAACTCGTCCCCAGATGTCCAGCAGCCAGTTTTGCCGCACGTGAAGCTTGTAGCCGGTATTCCATCCCACGGTGGTCCAGGTCGGGGCTTTGGCGCTATTCTGGTCATTCGCCTGGATATCGCTCATGTAATGAACATCCGCGCCCGCATACCAGCCATCTTCAGGCGCGTAGCCAAACGACGCGTAACCCATGTTGCGGGCGATGCCCGGCATTCGGTTACCGCGGCAGTCATTTGCCCCGCATACGTTGGTGCGGTAGGTCGCCTCCAGGTACGTCCAGGCCATTTTCAGTCGCCAGTCGGCGGCAAACTGCTGATCGAGAGAAAGTTCCAGCCCACGGCGGCGAGTTTCGCCGGCATTTTTATAGGTGGTACGCCCGCCACTGCTTTGATCAACCACGATCTCATTATCGGTGTCGGTCTGGAACAGGGCGGCGGTAAACAGGCCATTGCCAACGCGGTTTTTGCTGCCTACTTCTACCGTTGTGCTGGTGGACGGCTGCAGAGCAAAGTTAAGCCCGGCCGCGCCGTTGTCGCGGTAAGAAAGCTCGTTAATGGTCGGCGTTTCAAACCCACGGCCAGCGGAAGTGTAAATATTCCAGCCGTCGGTGACGGCATATTTCAGCGACGCCGCAGGCAGCCACTTGTGATAGCTGGCGCTGCCGCTGTCGTCGCCGTTTGTCCCGACGATGTAATAATCGTTGGAATCAAAATAGACCGAGCTGAAGCGCATGCCCGCATCCAGGCTGAGTTTGTCGGTAAGCTGCCACGTGGTTTGCAGGTACGGGTCGAGGTTCCACATCAGGTTGCGTTCGTTGCGGCGCAGATTGCCCTGTTCGCCGAGCACCGTGGCGCCGTTCACCGTCACGAAATTCTCGTAGCCTTTGCGCTTCTCGGTCATCGTCTCGTAGTCCAGCCCGGTGGTGAAGCTGACCGGCACGCTGCCGAGTTCGCCGTTGTGCGTCCAGCGGGTATCAATGCCCTGGTAATGCCTTGCCAGTTGGATCACGCCCCCCGGATGCGTTGGGTTTTTCTGCGCTGATTCAGGAATGGACTGAAACTGCGTAGTTTCGCGCACGCCCGCGTACATCATCACGCTCAGGTCATCGTGCTCGCTGAGCTGCCGGTCGTAGCGCAGGCCGCCCTGGGTTTGCTTCGTTGTTTTTCGCGTATTGTACTGATCGGCGCGGGGTGCCTGCGTTGGGTTATCGCGCCACTCTTGCTCGGTCAGGCCGCCGGGATCGTTGGCGTCAATATCCACGCTGTTGAACAGCAATGTCAGCTTGCTGACATCGTTCAGGCGGACGCCGAGTTTCGCATTCCCAAGATTCTTCTGTGCGCTACTGTGGTCACGGTAGCCGTGAGTGGTAAAGCGCGAGGCAGAAATTGCATAGTCCACATCCCCGGCCTGCGTGCCGTCGCCGGTGGAGCCGGTGGCTTTCACGCTGTTGCGCCAGCTGCCAAAGCTGCCGTAGTAACTACTGGCCTCAACGGTTGGCGGCTGTCGGCCTGTTTCCGTTTTGACATTAACCACACCGCCGGACGAGTTGCCGTAGAGCGCGGAGAACGGGCCGCGAAGCACTTCCACGCTGTCCACGCTGTTCAAATCAATATTGGACGTTTGCCCCTGGCCATCCGGCATGGTGGCCGGAATGCCGTCCACATACATGCGCACGCCGCGCACGCCGTACGTCGAGCGTGAACCAAAACCGCGCACGGAAAGCTGTAAATCCTGAGCATAGTTTTGGCGGTTTTGAATTTGCAGGCCCGGCACGCTGCCGAGGTTTTCCGACAGGTTTATCCGGGGAGCAGCCTGGCGCAAATCATCGCCATACACCACGCTGACCGCAGCTGGCGTATCGAGCTCAGAAACGGTTGTCGGTTTAGCGGTGACCAGCAGCGTAGATTCGTCTTTGGGCTGTGTGTCAGCGGCTTGTGTAAAACCGGGAGTGAAAGCCGGGATCAGGAGAAGGGAAAGGGCGGTTTTATGCGTGTGGAGCGTTTTTTTCTGGGGTTTCTTCATCGGGGAGTGTTTTACGGTATGCGCAATTGTCAGAATTGTGAACTGTATATGTTAGTTCCTGTGTGTAAGTTTTGAAAATTATTAGCGCACGTAACGTTAACAATAAGTTATGACTGATGAAATTAACGGCGAAATATTTTTAATTTTTTCTGCATCCAGCGGCGCACCCTCAATCGTATATCAGACTGTGAGCAACTCTCTTGCTCCCTACAATTGAGGAATTCAACATGAACAAGTATTTTACCTCCGCCGTGTGCGCCTCTGCTTTCTTCAGTACGCTGAGCATTGCCTCAATGACGAACGATTCCGTAATGGTCGGCGGGGCTGCGATGTACCCGTCAAAAAATATTGTTGAGAACGCCGTGAATTCTAAAGATCACACCACGCTGGTTGCGGCGGTGAAGGCCGCAGGTTTAGTGGATACGCTGGAGAGCAAAGGGCCGTTTACCGTCTTTGCCCCAACTGATGCCGCGTTTGCCAAACTGCCGGCAGGCACGGTCAGCAACCTGGTGAAACCAGAAAATAAAGCCACGTTGACCAGCATCCTGACGTACCACGTGGTGGCAGGGAAATACGACATGAAAGCGCTGGAGAAAAAAATCCAGCAGGGTGGCGGCAGCGCAGAATTAAAAACGGTGAACGGCCAGCCGCTGTGGATCATGAACAATGGCCCGCACAATATTCAGATTAAAGACGGGAAAGGCAACATCGCCAATATCAGCACCTATGACGTGAACCAGAAAAATGGCGTGATAGACGTGATTGATACCGTACTGATGCCGAAGTGAGTGTCTATACTCGATCCAGGCCCGTCGCCTGGTCGAGAAAATTATGGATAAAACTCTGGTAGAACAGCAGGTAAAACTGATGCGGGCGGTTGCTGAAGGCGACCGCCGCGCATTTGAACAACTCTATCGCTTGACGTCCCCCCATTTGTTTGCCGTGGCGCTGCGTACCGTGCAGCGCCGGGCGTTGGCCGAAGAGATTCTGCACGATGCTTTTCTCACGGTATGGAATAAAGCCTCAGGCTACGATCCGGCCATCAGCGCCCCCGTGACCTGGCTGACCCACATCGTTCGCAACCGCTGTATCGACTGGCTGCGCAGCGGCCAGTCCCGCGCGGCAAATCAGGAAGACGAACTCAGCGACAATGCTGCGGAAATAGAAAGTGAAGGGGACAACGGCTGGGGCGATGAACAGCAGGCAGGCCGCCTGCGCGGTTGCCTGGACAATTTGACCAGCGAGCAGCGGCAGAGCGTGGTGCTGGCCTACTACCAGGGGATGTCCCACGGCGATATCGCCGACTGGCTACAGCAGCCCCTCGGCACGGTGAAAAGTTGGATTCGGCGGGCGCTGGATCACCTTAAGGATTGCGTCGGACTATGAACAGCAGCCAAGAAATAGATAACGCCCTGGCCTCTGAATACGCGCTGGGCACGCTGCGCGGGAGTGCCCGGTTGCGCTTCGAAAAACGTCTCCATGCCGAGCCGGATCTCGCCGCGCTCGTGGGCCGCTGGCAAACCCTGCTTGGTGGCCTGGACAGCCAGACCCAGCCGCAGCTTCCGCCGGAAACGGTGTGGAAGAAAATTCAGCTTAGCCTGCCGCCCGAGCGGAATGCCGTCGTGCGCTCGCGTTGGAACTGGAACTATCTTGGCTGGGCGCTCGCCGCCGGGCTTGCTGCAGTTGCGCTGGTGCCATACTTCAGTAGCAAAGCACCGGAGCTGGCACCGCTTATGGTGCTTAACGGTGCCAGCCAGCAGGGGCAGTGGCTGGTGAGCGCCGACAGCGACCGTAAAACGCTGCGCATGACGCCGCTGCAGCTGGCCTCCGTCTCCGCCAGCAATAGCCTGCAGCTGTGGGCTATCCCGGTTGGCGCGAAGCCCGTCTCGCTTGGGCTTTTGGACAGTAAATCGGTGACCCAGGTGGGTAACGGAAACGTGACATTGTCACGAGGTGTGACGATCGCCATCAGCCTGGAGCCGCAAGGCGGTTCGCCAACCGGGCAGCCAACGGGGCCGGTAGTGTATAGCGGGGTGTTGTGAATAAGTTTACTGCGAATGTGATGGCGATGAAGGGGATACGTGTCCCCTCTCCCCGGTGGGGAGAGGGTTAGGGTGAGGGGCACTACTCGTGGTGATCGTGGACCTGCTGAGCCACTTCATGCACGCGCTTACGAGCGCCAAACCAGCCCAGCGTCAGCAGAATCGCCAGCACCGGAATAGAAGCAATCGTGAACGTCCCGTTCGGGTAATCCATCGCCATCAAGACCAGCACGCCAAGCAGGAACAGCAGCGTCAGCCAGGAAGTAAACGGCGCGCCCGGCAGCTTGAAGCTCACGTCGTCCGCTTTCCCTTCTTTAATCGCCTTGCGCAGGCGAATCTGGCACAGCACGATAAACGCCCAGGAGGTGATGATGCCCAGAGACGCCATATTCAGCACGATCTCAAACACCTGCGAAGGCACCAGATAGTTGAGGAACACGCCAAGCACGTACACGCCGCTGGTGACCAGAATCCCGGCATACGGCACCTGATTCTTGCTCATTTTCGACATGAACTGTGGCGCGGAACCGCCCATCGACATCGAACGCAGAATACGCCCGGTGCAGTACAGGCCGGAGTTCAGGCTGGAGAGCGCGGCGGTTAACACCACGATATTCATCACGTCGCCGATGTAAGGCACGCCGAGCTTCGAGAAGAAGGTCACGAACGGGCTTTGTCCCGCCTGATAGGCGTTCCACGGCAGCAGCAGAACCAGCAGCACCACGGAGCCAACATAGAACAGGCCGATACGCCAGATAACGCTGTTAATGGCCTTCGGCACCATGGTTTTCGGGTCTTTACATTCCCCGGCGGCGGTACCTACCAATTCGATAGAGGCGAAGGCGAACACTACGCCCTGAATCAGTACCAGCGCAGGCAGCAGACCGTGGGGGAAGAGACCGCCGTTATCGGTTATCAGATGGAACCCGGTGCTGTTACCGTCAATCGGTTTCCCGGTGCCGAGGAAAATGGTGCCGACGATCAGGAAGGCGACGATAGCCAACACTTTGACCAGCGCAAACCAGAACTCCATCTCGGCGAACCATTTCACGCCAATCATGTTCATCGCCGCAACCACGGCGAGCGCGCCGAGGGCGAAGACCCACTGCGGCACATCGCCGAACGCGCCCCAGTAATGCATGTAGAGCGCCACGGCGGTGATGTCCACGATACCGGTCATCGCCCAGTTGACGAAATACATCCAGCCGCAAACGTAGGCGGCTTTTTCACCGAGGAATTCACGGGTGTAGGAGACGAAACTGCCGCTGGACGGGCGATGGATAACCAGCTCGCCCAAAGCGCGGAGGATGAAGAAAGAGAAAATGCCGCAAACCAGATAAATTAACGCCAGCGCGGGCCCTGCTGCCTGCAGGCGCGCACCTGCGCCGAGGAACAGGCCGGTACCGATGGCACCGCCGATAGCAATCATCTGCACGTGGCGATTGCCCATCGCCTGGTGATACCCCGAGTCCTGAGAATTCAACCAGCGCCGTTTGGCGGCGCGGTGTTCCGCTTCAGTCTTTGTTTTCATTGAGATTCCTGTCTGCCTTTGAGTTAAAAAGCGCCGTCCTTTTCCGCCCGTTAATTCTGGCTGCGGAGGCCGTGAAAAAGAGGGCGAGGAATCCTGGCAGAAAATTGAATGAGAAGCAAAATTACAAACTTGTCATTTTAGTGGCGGCGTTCTGTTGGTGTGACGGGCGTAACATTCCTGCTATACCGGGACTCAGAGAAGCGCTGCATCATGAACATAAAATGGTCAAAAAAAGGGCTGGCGATGGCCTGCGTGCTGGCAGGGGTGGCAGGACTTTGGCTGTACTCCCAGGCTTCATCGCCGGCAACGCAAAAGAAAACGGCGCTTCCGAAAGTTAGCCTGATAGCCGCGGCCAGCCAAACGCTGCCGCTAACGTTCTCCACCCAGGGGCATCTCGTGTCGCTCAATGAGGTGGATATTCGCGCGCAAATCACCAGCCCGGTAAGCCAGGTTGCCTTCCACGAAGGGGATTTTGTTAAGCAAGGGCAGCTGTTGTTTGTGCTGGATGATGCCGAAGAGCAGGCCGCGCTGGGTCACGCCCAGGCCCAGTTGGGGATCATTAAAGCCGAGCTGGATAAAGCCGCTCGCGACCTCAGCCGTGGCCAGCCGCTGCTGAAAACTCACTACATTTCGTCTTCAGACTGGGATGCGCTGGTCAGCGCGCAACAGCAGGCGGCGGCGCAGTACAAGTCCGCCCAGGATGATATACACACCGCCCAGGCGCAGCTCGCCTATACCCGCATTTACGCGCCTGTTAGCGGCAAAACAGGCGCATTGAACGTGCATATCGGCAGCCTTGCGCAGCCGGGCAGCACGCTACCGATGGTCAGTATTAATCAGTTTGACCCGATTGGCGCAGAATTTACCCTGCCGGAGCAGGATCTCAACGCGGTGGTCGCCGCGCAGCATCAGGGGCCGGTGGAGGTGCAAGTGACCGACGCCAGCGGAAAACCGGTGACCGGCACGCTCAGTTTCATTGATAACACCGTCAGCCAGGACAGCGGCACGGTGAACTTTAAAGCCCGCTTTGCGAACGGTGAAAACCAGCTCTGGCCGGGGGCCTATCAGAACATTACGGTCAGCGCGGGCAGCACGCCGAATGTCGTTGTTTTACCGCCTCAGGCCGTGCAGGACGGCCCCGACGGGCATTTTGTCTACGTTATCGACGCCCAAATGCACGCCACAACGCAACCGGTCACATTGTTGCGCATCCAGCAGCAAATGGCGGTGGTGAGCGGCATTCAGCCCGGCATGAAAGTGGTGCTGGAAGGGGCCAACGCCCTGCGTCCGGGAATGGCCGTGAAGGTGGTTAACGCGCCAGCGGGGTCTGCATCATGACATTTGCCGAACAATGCCTGAAACGGCCAATTGCCGTGATGCTGCTGTGGCTGGCGGTGATGGTCGCCGGCGCGGTGTGCTGGTTTAAACTGCCCATTGCCGCGCTGCCCAACTACGACACGCCGACGATTCAGGTCAGCGCTTCGCTTTCCGGTGCCAGCCCTGAAACCATGGCTTCGTCGGTGGCGACGCCGCTGGAGAAAAAGCTGTCGACCATTCCCGGCGTGGTGAACATGACCTCCAACAGCCTCGAGGGCGCGACGACTATCGTCATTGAGTTCGATCCGTCCCGGGATATTGATTCGGCGGCGGTGGACGTGCAGTCCGCGCTGTACCAGGCGTTAAAACAGCTGCCGTCGCAGATGACCACGCCGCCGTCATTCCGCAAAATTAACCCGGCGGATGCGCCGATCATTCAAATTGGCATCGATTCCCCGTCGATGGCGCTGTCTGACCTGAACCGCTTCTCGGATGACCTGATCTCACCGGCGCTTTCCACCCTGAACGGCGTGGCGCAGGTGACGGTGCTGGGGCAGAAACGCTATGCCGTGCGCGTGGAGGTCAACCCGGACAAGCTGGCGGCGACAAATCTTACGCTGGAAGATGTACATACCGCGCTCGCGGCCGCCAACGACAACTCACCGATAGGCGAACTGGACGGTAAACGCCAGATGGTGATGCTGCAAACCAGCGGCGATTTGCGCAACGCTGCAGACTTCGCCAAAGTCATTGTCGCCACGCGAAACGGCCAGCCGGTCAGGCTATCAGATGTGGCCACCGTGCAGGACAGCATTGAAAATACGCTGAGCTACAGCGCTGTGAACGGTAACCGCGCGATTGTACTCAGCGTGCAGCGTCAGCCCGGCGCGAACATTGTTTCCACCATCGATGCCATTCGCCAACTGATGCCTAAACTGCAGGCGCAGATGCCGTCGTCGGTGAGCGTGAAGTTTCTGAACGACCGTTCGCTGTCGATCCGCGCGGCGATTCATGACGTGACGTTAACTCTGCTGTTGACCATCGCCCTGGTGGTGATGGTGATCCTGATGTTCCTGCGCCATATTCGGGCGACGATCATTCCTGCGCTCAGCCTGCCCATTTCTCTGCTCGGCGCCTTTGGCCTGATGTACGCCTTTGGCCTGAGCCTGGACAATATCTCGCTGATGGGGTTGACCATTGCCGTAGGCCTGGTGGTGGACGACGCGATTGTGGTGCTGGAGAACATCATGCGCTACATGGAAGAAGGGGAAACGCCGTATCGCGCCGCGCTGAAAGGGGTGAAAGAGGTAGCATTCACTGTTATCTCCATTTCGCTTTCCCTGGTGGCGGTGTTTATTCCGATCTTCTTTATGCCGGGGACGATTGGCCTGCTGTTCCACGAGTTTGCCTATGTGGTGTCGCTGACGATTCTGGTTTCGGCTGCGGCATCGTTGACCATTATTCCTTTGTTGGTCCCTAAACTTATCCGCGAGCACACGCCGGAAGACAAACCTGAACCGCGCTGGAGCCAGGTCTTTGAGCGTGGGTTCGAAGCGCTGCGCCGCCAGTACGGGAACGGGCTGGAATGGGCCGTGTCTCATCGCGTGATTATGATCGGCGTCGCGCTCAGCACGATTGCGCTGACCATCGGCCTGTACTGGTTTTCACCGAAAGGCTTCTTCCCGCAGGAAGATATCGGGCAGATCACCGCCAGCATTGATGCGCCGCAGGATATGTCCTATCTCGGTCGGCTGGGCGTGGCGCAGCAGTTGGGCAAAACGCTGATGAAAGAACCGAGCGTCAGCGACGTACTGACCCGCGTTGACCACGACACCACGCAGCTAAGCCTGACGCTAAAAGATCAAGGCCAGCGCCCGCCGTTGGACGCGGTGCTGAAACAATTGCGTTCGGAAACCGGCTATTTGCCGGGCATTAAAGTTTACTTTAGCCCGGTGCAAAACCTGCGCGTGGGCGGCCGCAGTGCGAAAAGCAGCTACCAGTACACGCTGCAGGCGGTCAGCAGCGGCGATACCAGCCTCAACGACTGGGCCAACCGGCTGATGGCAGAGATGCAAAAAAGCGGGGTGTTTGTCGGCCTGAATACCGACGCCCAGCTCAACGGGCTACAGGCGCAGTTGGTCATCGACAGAAACAAAGCTTCGCTGATGGGCGTGGATATTCAGCAGATTCGCGACACGCTGTATGACGCCTTCGGGACTTACCAGGTGTCGACAATTTATGCCCCGGAAGACAGCTATGAAGTGATCATGGAAGTGCAGGAGCCGTTCCGACAGGACGAAAGTGATTTGTCGAAAATCTATGTCCGGTCATCAAGTGGGGCGCTACTGCCCATCACCACCTTTACAACGATTTCGCGCACCCAGGGCGTGACGGCGGTCAACCACCAGGGGCAGTTGCCGGCGATTACGCTTTCGTTCGACCTTGCGCCGGGGAAATCGCTGTCGGATGCGACGGCGGCCATTGCCCAGGCCCAGCAGGCGATTCATCTGCCGTCTTCGGTGTTTGGCACCTACGCCGGGCAGGCGGCGCTGTTTCAGCAGTCCCAGAGCAGCCAGATCTGGCTGATTGTGCTGGCGCTGGCGGTGATTTACGTGATTCTCGGCGTGCTGTATGAAAGCTGGATCCACCCGCTGACCATTCTGCTTGGCCTGCCGTCGGCGGCAGTGGGCGCGCTGCTGGCGCTCAGGCTGTTCAATCTCGATCTTACGTTTATCGCGATGATTGGTATTCTGCTGCTGATAGGTATTGTCAAAAAGAACGCTATCATGATGATAGATTTCGCGTTAGTGGCGCAGCGTGAACACGGCATGACGCCGCATGATGCCATTATGCAGGCCTGCTTGCAGCGGTTCCGCCCGATTATGATGACCACGCTTTGCGCTATCATGGGGGCGATCCCCATTGCGCTTGGCCTGGGGGCCGGGGCCGAGCTGCGCCAGCCGATGGGCGTGGCGATTGTCGGGGGGCTGCTGTTCTCGCAGCTGATCACCTTGTTTATTACGCCGGTTCTGTTCCTGCTGTTTGACGGCAACCCACAAGGAACGAAGGAGTGACGATGAAAATTCTGCTGGTGGAAGATCAGAAAATGGCCTCGGAGTACATTGCCAAAGGGCTGCGCGAGAACGACTTCGTGGTCGACGTCGCCGGGAACGGTATCGACGGCCTGCATTATCTCCTGACCACTGACTATGACCTGGCGATCCTCGACGTGATGCTGCCCGGTATTGACGGCTGGAAGATCATTGAAATGGCGCGGCAGGCCGGAAAACAGACGCCCATCATGTTTCTGACCGCGCGGGATGATGTGGAGGACAGAGTCCATGGCCTCGAACTGGGCGCGGAAGATTATCTGATCAAGCCCTTTTCCTTTAGCGAGCTGTTGGCGCGTGCGCGGGTGATTCTGCGCCGCTCCGCGCCACCCACCGCCATTCTTGAAGAAAATCTGCTGCAGGTGGGCGATCTGAAGCTCGATTTTCTGCGGCACAAAGTGTCCCGCGCCGGGGTGCGAATAGAGCTGACGCAAAAAGAATTTTTGCTGCTAAGCCTGCTGATGCGCCGCTCGGGTGAAGTGCTCTCCCGCACGGTGATTGCCGAGCAGGTGTGGGACATGAATTTTGATCCGGAAACGAACGTCATAGACGTCGCCATCCGCCGTTTGCGCAACAAAATTGACGACGGTTTTGAGGATAAATTACTCCACACCCTGCGCGGCGCGGGGTACGTGCTGGAATTACGCGGATGATAAAACTGTCGCATTTGTCGATCACGGCGCGCCTGACGCTCTACTTCTCCGTCACGATGGCCATCGTGCTTTACAGCGTGTCCGGCGTGCTTTATTCGACCATGCGCCAGCAGCTCAACCATAAAGATGAGCTGGAGCTGCAAAGTTCTATCCAGTTCCAGCAGGAAATTGCCACGGCGATTGGCGAGCGCCAGGACAACGGAGAAGAGTGGCAAACCGAGCTGCTGGAGTCTGTGGTGCGGCAGGAGCGCCTGTCGCTGCGCATCTTCAGCCCGGAAGGTAAGGTGTACGCGCAATCCAACAATATGGTTATCCCGGAGCAGGACTTTCCGCTGCCGGGCCCCGGGTTTAGCTACCGGGAATGGCATTATCGCGCAGAGAATATCCGGCAAAAATACTTAATTACCTCCACGCTGTTCACCCTCAAAAATAACCAGAAATGGCTGGTGCAGGCGGCGCTCAACGTCTCCGGCAACAACGAAATTATCAACACCTATTACAAGCGAATGCAGTTTTTCGCCGCGTTGGCGATTCTGCTGTTTGCCGCCTTTGGCTGGTGGCTTGCCCGAAGGGGATTAGCGCCGCTGCGCACGATCACCACTGAAATTGAGAAAATTCACGCCAACGATCTGCATACCCGGATCCTGGATCAGCGCTGGCCGCCGGAGCTGAACGCGCTGGCGGCGTCGTTTGACCGCATGATGATGCGCCTTGAAGCCTCGTTCCATCAGTTAAATCGCTTTTCCTCGGACATTGCCCACGAGCTGCGCGGGCCGATAAATAACCTGATCTCGGCCGCCAGCGTCATTCAGACAAAGGATCGCAGCGCCGAAGAGTATCAGGACACGCTGGCGGCAATCATTGAAGAGGGCGAACTTCTGTCGCGCATGATCTCCTCTATGCTGTTCCTTGCCAGGGCGGACAACAGCCGCGAAGTGCTGAATGCCGAATGGCTCAGCAGCGCCCATGAATTCGAAAAACTGATTGGTTTCTACGACATTCTGGCAGAAGAAAAAGAGATCACCCTCGAAAGCCGGGGAGACGTTTCATTCTATGCTGACCCGCAGCTTATCCAGCGCGCGCTTTCCAACCTGCTCTCTAATGCGCTGCGCCACACGCCAGAAAAGGGACATATCACGCTCAGCGCAAAAATTGCCGATGAACGGGTGGTATTGAGCGTGAGTGATAATGGCGAAGGCATCAAACCCGAACATCTGCCGCTGATTTTTGATCGCTTTTTCCGGGGAGAAGCCTCCCGCAGCGCCACGGAAAACACCGGACTGGGGCTGGCGATTGTGAAAACCATTGCGGAACTGCATGGCGGCAAAATCAGCGTGGTCAGTGAGCCTGGGCGCGGCAGCACGTTTACGCTGTCATTGCCGCTGCACGACAAAGCCTGAGTACCGCAGAATAATCTCTTCTGGCAGGAACAATATTACGCGGCATGAGTCTCAGTGACTTAACAGGTAGCCTTTTGTGCCGACCTGACTAAAATCCAAACAGATGAAACGTGTTTAGCTCCAGTAGAGACTGGGGCGTTCACTATGAGTTTCTGGGATCATCGCTTTTATTGTTATGGAAAACCTGCCCAATGCTATTGAAACACTTTTCTCGCCGTGCCATTGCCGTGGCCGTGGCGCTGATAATTGCCCTCACCATCGCTCTGTTCTTCTTCCTCAGAAGCCCCGATACGCCTGATTATGTCACGGCTCCTGTACGCAAGGGCGATATCGAAAACTCTGTCCTGGCAACCGGGCGAATCGATGCTATCGAACGCGTTAACGTCGGGGCACAGGTTTCAGGCCAGGTCAAGTCGCTCAAAGTGAAGCTGGGCGACCATGTCACCAAAGGGCAGTCCATTGCCGACATTGATGATGTGCCCCAGCGTAACGACCTGCGTAACGCCGAAGCCGCACTCAATGTGGTCAAAGCCGAACTGCAGGCTAAGCAAGCGCTCCTGAAACAGTCTGAATTGCGGTTCAAACGCCAGCGGCAAATGCTGAGCGAGGACGCCAGTTCGCGCGAGGATTTTGAGTCTGCGGAGGCTACGCTCGCCACTACACGGGCGGAATTACTCTCACTGAATGCCAGGCTTGTCCAGGCGCAAATCGAAGTAGATAAGAAAACCGTCGATCTGGGTTATACCCGAGTCGTTGCGCCAATGGACGGCGTAGTTATTGCCGTGGTCACGCAGCAGGGGCAGACGGTGAACTCCAGCCAGAGTGCGCCGACGATTATCAAGCTGGCTCGTCTCGATGTGATGACCATCAAAGCACAGATCTCTGAGGCCGATATCACCCGTATTTCTCCGGGACAAAAGGCCCGCTTCACGATTTTCTCTGAGCCGGACAAGCACTATGACGCGACGCTGCGCACCGTTGAACTGGCGCCAGAGTCGGTAATGAAAGATGACTCTCTTGCCGGGAGCAGTTCGGCATCAGGGTCTGGCACCTCAAATGCTTCCGTTTACTATAACGCGCTGCTCGACGTGCCTAACCCAGACAATCGCCTGCGTATCGCGATGACGGCACAGGTCACGCTGCTGGCCGGTGAAGCCAAAGATGCGCTGCTGGTCCCGATTCAGGCCGTGCGTAAAGCTGAAGGGAATAAGCAGGAGGTGCAGGTGCTGCTGGCTGACGGCAGGCTGGAAGCCCGAGAAGTGAAAACCGGGATCACCAACAGCGTCGATATTCAGATCCTCGAAGGGCTAAAAGTCGGGGAAAATGTCGTGCTGTCACAGCCGGGTGAGAAAGCGCCTGGGGAAGGGTTTGTGCTGTGAGTAACATCATCGAGCTGAAGGGCATTAGCCGGACCTACGGTAACGGCGGTCAGGCGCTGACCGTGCTGAAAAATATCAATTTGACCATCGCCGCCGGGGAAATGGTGGCGATCATCGGTGCATCAGGATCGGGTAAGTCGACCCTGATGAATATCATGGGCTGTCTCGACGTGCCCGACAGCGGCGATTATTACATTGGCGGGCAAAATGCCGCCCAGCTTTCGCCGGATGAACTGGCCCGGGTTCGGCGGGAGCATATCGGCTTTATCTTCCAGCGCTACCATCTGATGCCCGACCTTAGCGCGCTGGGCAACGTTGAGATCCCCGCTATTTATGCCAACACCGAGCGTGACAAGCGCCGGCTGCGTGCCGCCGCACTGCTTGGCAGACTGGGCCTGGAAGGCCGTGAGCATCATAAACCCGGCGAGCTTTCTGGCGGCCAGCAGCAGCGCGTCAGTATTGCCCGTTCGTTGATCAATGGCGGGGAAATTATTCTGGCCGATGAGCCAACCGGCGCGCTGGATTCTCAGTCAGGCCAGGAGGTCTTAGCCATCCTGAGCGAACTTAACCAGCGTGGTCATACGGTCGTGATGGTGACCCACGACATGAAGGTGGCCCAGCACGCTCAGCGCATTATCGAACTGCGAGACGGTGAAATTATCGCCGATAGCGGCAGTAAGGTCACCGCCACGCAAACTTTGCCGCCGCCTAACCGTACCCGCCAAAGCCGCTGGCAAAGTATGCTCGACCGCACGCGTGAATCGCTGCAAATGGCGCTCAAAGCGATGAACGCGCATCGTTTACGCACCACGCTCACCATGACCGGGATCATTTTCGGTATTGCCGCCGTTGTGACCGTCGTGGCACTGGGCGAGGGCGCCAAGCAAAAGACGCTGGAGAATATTAAAGATCTGGGCACCAACGTGGTGAGTATCTATCCCGGGCGAGATTTCTTTGATGACAGTATTGAGGGCATTCGTACTCTGGTGCCGGCTGACGCGGAGGCGCTGGCAAAGCAGGGATTTGTCGATAGCGTAAGCCCGGAGGTAAGTGCCTCAGACAACATTCGTTTTCTGGGTAAGTCTGCAACCGCGTCTATCAACGGCGTAGGGCGAGATCACTTCCGCGTTAATGGCATTCAGCTTCTGGAAGGAACCACCTTCAGGGACGACCGTACCGCCCTGCAGGAGGTCATTATTGATGAAAATGCCCGCAAAGCGCTGTTCGACGCCGCCGGATTACAGGCGCTGGGGCAAATTGTTTTTCTTGGTTCCGTGCCGGCACGGGTGGTGGGCATTGCCCAAAGCAATAACCGGAGCTACGCGCCAAACCGCATTACCGTGTGGATGCCCTACAGCACGGTGATGTACCGCATGGTAGGCAAGCCGGTGCTGACCAGCATCAGCGTCCGGCTGAAAGACAATGTGGCAAACGAAGCGGCGGTGAGCGCTATCTCCCAGCTACTTACTCAGCGCCACGGCGTAAAAGATTTCCAGCTCTATAACTTCGAACAGATCAGAAAATCTATCGAGCGTACCTCGATGACCTTCAGCATTTTAATTCTGATGGTTGCCTGCATCTCGCTGATGATCGGCAGTATCGGCGTGATGAACATCATGCTGGTGTCGGTCACCGAACGAACCCATGAAATCGGCGTACGAATGGCGGTAGGCGCCCGGCGGAGCGACATCATGCAGCAGTTTATGATTGAGGCCGTATTGGTCTGCCTGATTGGCGGCGCGTTAGGTATTGCGCTGTCGTATGCCGCCGGAGCGCTATTTACCGCCCTGGCCGGCGGGATGTTCACGGCTATTTATTCGTGGCAGGCCGCCGCCGCCGCGTTTTTCTGTTCAACATTAATCGGCATGATCTTCGGTTATCTCCCCGCCCGCAAGGCGGCAAGGATGGACCCGGTCGTTTCACTGGCCAGCGAGTAACCTATGAAATTTTTATCACCTTTGGCTTTGTGCCTGGCTGCCGCGCTGAGCGCAGGCTGCGCAAATACGCTTAAAAGCGACTATCACGCTCCGGAAGTACGCTATCCCGCCAGCTGGGACAAGAGCGATGCTACCCGCGACCTGGCCCCGTTTGACTGGCAGGCGTTTAACGATCCCCACCTGGATAACTGGCTGCGCCAGGTTATGGCCAGCAATAACGATGTCGCGATTGCCGTACTGCGGGTGTATAGGGCGAGACTCGACGCGGAAAGAGTCGGTATCACCAACGATCCCGGGCTCAGAGGTTCACTGGGCGTAGACGGGAAAAATCAGCTCAATAACTCGTCAGGCTGGACAAAAAGCAGCTCCGCGAGTCTCAGCACCAGCTATGAGCTTGATCTCTGGGGCAAAATAGCCCGCCAGCGCGATGCGGCGCAGCGGGCAACTCATGCCAGCGAAGAAGATTTACGCGCCGCACGCCTGACGCTGCTTTCAGAGGCCAGCAATAATTACTGGCGCATTGGCTTTGTGAACCAACAAATCAATGTCCTCCTGCAGAGCATCGGCTATGCAAAAGAAACGCTTCGCCTTGCCGGGGCTCGTTATCGTGCAGGAGGTGCTTCCGCGCTGGATGTTGTGGACGCGCAGCAAAGTTTACTCGCGCAGGAAAATCGGCTCACTGGATTGCAGCGAGAGCGCCTGCAGGTTCTGAATCAGCAGGCCGTTTTGCTGGGTACCGCTCCGGGCAGCTCAGTGGTTGAGCCTACAAAACTGCCCGACGGCCCTCTGCCGCAGGTTAACGCGAACATTCCTGCCAGCGTACTGATGCATCGGCCCGATATCAGCGCGCAAGAGTGGCGGGTGCGTGAAGCCCTGGCCAATGTTGATATACGGCGCACCGAATACTATCCCGCATTCACCCTGACGGGATCGCTTGGTACCGGCAGTAGCTCGCTGCTAAACGTGCTGCATAATCCCATCGCTTCCGTTGGCGCAAGTCTGACGCTGCCGTTCCTGGAATGGCGGCAGCGGGGCGTGGAGGTGAAAATTGCCCGTAACGATTACGAACAGCGGGTGCTGGCGTTTAAACAGTCGCTTTATAAGGCGATGAGCAGCCTTGAAGACGAACTCTCCCTGCGCGATCAGCTTCTGGCTCAGGAGATAAGACTCCGGGAGGGGCTGGATCTTGCGCGTAAGTCTGAGCGCTTGAATGAGGTACGTTACCGCCAGGGCGCCGCGCGTATCTCATTCTGGCTAGATGCCCAAGAGAAACGCCGCCAGGCAGAGCTATTGCTGGATGAAAATCGCTTCAACCAGTTCCAGAATCTGGCAAAAATTTATCTCGAGTTTGGCGGGTCGTCTGCTTTCCCCTAAATCTTGCTAACTAATTCTCCCCAAACAGAAAACGGTTTTTCTTTCGCGGATGCTCGTTTAAAGTTTTGCTGGCTGAACGGGGTTCAGCCAGCAAAATAATAAACAACCGTTTATTTTATGGGGAAGGGTGAAGGCATGCGTGTGTCAGATTATTTCCGGCTATTATTTCTTGCCGCGGTGTGGGGAGCCAGCTTCCTTTTTATGAAAATAGCGGCACCAGAGTTCGGGTCGGTAAATACGGCCTTTTTAAGGGTGTTTTTTGGCTGTACAGGGCTGGCGGTGATTCTTTTCACCCTGAGATCATCCTTCCGCTTTGAGGGGAAATTCCGTTCGGCGCTTATTCTGGGCGCAATTAACTCCGGGCTGCCCTTTTTTATGTATTGTCTCGCCGCAAAATGGTTACCTGCCGGATACTCCGCCATTTTAAACGCTACCACGCCGCTTATGGGCGCCATTATTGGCTTCTCCTTCTTTAGTGAGAAATTAACGGCGCGAAAATGGCTGGGCGTAGTGCTGGGCCTGGCAGGGATAATGGTGATTACTTCGGTCGGGGATGCGCACTCCAGCGGGGAGAAGATCGCCGGAATTATCGCCTGCCTGGTGGCCACGAGTTGCTACGGTGTGGCAGGCTTTTTAACCCGCCGCTGGATCTCCAATAAAGGCGGGCTTGACCCTAAAATCGTTGCCTTCGGCAGCCAAATCGGGGCCACGCTTTTCCTGTTACCGTTCTTTGCCTGGAGCGTGGCGACCGGTCCGGCAATAAACTGGCTGCAGGGCGATGTCTGGCTCAGCGTGCTGGGTCTGGGGATCCTCTGTACCGCCGTGGCCTATATTTTTTACTTCCGCTTAATTGCCGATATCGGGCCGTTACGCAGCCTCACGGTGACTTTTCTCATTCCCCCTTTCGGCGTGTTGTGGGGCTACCTCATTTTGCATGAAACCATTAGCGAAGCGTTTATCATCGGGGCTGTCATTGTTTGTTTCTCCGTCTGGCTGGTGATAAGCCCGGACAAGAAAACGCTCACCGCAAAAAGTTAACCCTGGCACCGGTTGCGAATAATTGTGGTTATACTAGCCGCGAGCCGGATAAGGTTTCCGGGCTACGCCGTGAAGGAAAAACAATGCAACGAGAAGCGCTGTTCACTGTGGTATTTGACCGGTATCAGGTTGAGCCCGACTACCCGTGGGACAAGTTTAAGGACTACGCCGTGCTGCGCCATCGCTACAAGCGGAAATGGTTTGGCGTGGTGCTGAGTATTTCCGCCGCAAAGCTGGGGCTGGAAAGCGATGAAGTCGTCGATATTCTCAACGTCAAAGTGATGCCTGGCGCCGTGGGCTCGCTGAGAATGCAGCCGGGAATTTTACCGGCATATCACATGAACAAAGAGCATTGGGTCACGGTATTAATTGACAAGGTACCAGATGAATTAATCCTGGCCCTTATTGACGAAAGTTTTAGCCTGACGCGTTAATTTCATTCCCCCGGACATTGCATGGAACAGAATGTCCGGGGCATATTACAAATAATTTTTCGCTATTTTAATGACCGCTTTTTTGACTGCAGCGGCATTGCCATTAAGCATGCAGAGTGGCTTGTGTACTTCGCCGGGATAGAAAATAATAAAGTCCCCGGCATTCATAGTAATCATAGTTTCATCATCCGGCGTTCTAATAAAAGCAATATCACTCCCCGCCAGTTTATCTTCCATGACTTCCGTATGCGGCGGTTTGAGGCTAAACGCCATACCTTCCTGTCCGGCCAAAACAATTTGCACGTCAAGGTATTTCTCATGATATTCCGGTAGGGCTTCAGCGGCTAACCGGGTATTCCCTTCCATGACCATCACCCACACGTTCTCTCCCGCAACATTGTATTTCCCTGCATGAGACTCAGCGTTGATGTTCTGCAAAACATAATCCAATGCCTCGGTTATTTTCGGCGGCAGCCACGGATTCAAACCTAATTCATTAATATTTCCAACAATCATATAACATCCTTTATTCAATGCGGGAGGGAACGTCTTTTTTATTAAATAGCCACCCTCGGGAGACAAAGATATCAGTAAAATAACGAACTGTGATCCGCTTCACGCATTTAAGTTATAAATAACAGGCAAGAATAATAAGTTGCATCACATAACGTTTTTTAGGCTAATTTTTGTATATCGTTTCACATATGAATCCCTAGGTTCTATATATGAAACAAAAGCAGCGTAAAACACGTTATGAAATAGGTTCGATATATAAAACAAAAAGCGTTCTATATATAAAACGAATCGCTGAATGGAAATAAATATGCATATTCCCGAGAATTTAAAAGAGAGTAAAGCGCCGGCAGCCGTCAGACTGGTGGCTATTCTTGATTTTATTGCGGAAAAAGGCAGCGCCAGTTTTAGCGAAATCAGTACCCAACTGGCTATCCCGAAAAGCAGCACCCACCATTTGCTGGAGGTGCTGTCCGCCACGCACCTGCTCCGTCTGCGCGTCGACGGGCGTTACGCTCTCGGGCTGCATCTGTTTGAGCTGGGGGGCCTGGCGGCAAGCGGGCTGGATATTCGTCTCGAGGCCATTCCTTACCTGCATGAGCTGGTCGAACTCACCGGGCTGACCTGCCACCAGGGCATTATGGAAGGTGATGAAGCCTTTTTCCTCAGCAAAATTCAGTCGCCACAGGCGATTATTTTAACCTCCTGGGAAGGGAAGCGCATTCGGCTGCACAGTACCTCATTGGGGAAAATCCTGCTGGCCTGGCGGCCCATCGAGCAGGTTGAACAGATTCTGGCGAAGGCCACTTTCGTGAAGAAAACAGAGTCTACCATCACCGACAAGACGCACTTTATAGAGCATCTCGCCCTGGTGAAACAGCAGGGCTGGGCCTACGACGATGGCGAGAATATCAATGAAATTCGCTGTATTTCCGCCCCGGTATTTGACGTTAAAGGCAATGTACTTTGCGCCATCGGGTTAACGGGCATGGTTTCACAATTCACCAATGGTAAAAAAGAAGAGTATTTAAGCCATTTGCTGGCAACCACTGAGAGAATATCAAATGCATTAAACTTTGGCCTGAAGTCCAGCCCCATAATTAAATAGTAAACCTGTATTAACCAGGTCATAAATTATCCGAGGATTATTCTCGGAGGTTTACGTCTGGGGTTTTGCAATAAAAAATCCATTGATTAACTCTTTCATCGAGGAAACAGATATGCAAATTAAGAAGGCAATAGATAAAATCCCCGGGGGATTAATGCTGGTGCCGCTATTTTTAGGCGCCCTGTGTAACACCTTTGCTCCCGGCACCGGCAAATACCTTGGCTCATTTACCAACGGGTTGATTACCGGCACGGTGCCGATCCTTGCCGTTTGGTTCTTTTGTATGGGGGCGTCGATTGAGCTCAAAGCCACGGGGACGATGCTGAAAAAATCCGGCGTACTGGTGGTGACCAAGATTGCTACCGCCTGGGTTGTCGCCATGGCCGTCGGGTCGTTTCTGCCGTTGAGCGGCGTTGAAGCCGGCCTCTTTGCAGGTATCTCCACCCTGGCGCTGGTGGCCGCGATGGACATGACCAACGGCGGGCTATATGCCGCGCTGATGAATCAGTACGGCTCCAAAGAAGAGGCCGGAGCCTTTGTCCTGATGTCGCTGGAGTCCGGGCCGCTGATGACAATGGTGATACTGGGCACCGCCGGGATTGCCTCCTTCGAGCCGCAGCTGTTTGTCGGGGCCGTGCTGCCTTTCCTGGTAGGATTTGTGCTGGGTAACCTTGATCCCGATCTGCGTAAAATGTTCGGTGGCGCGGTACAAACGCTGATTCCGTTCTTCGCCTTTGCGCTCGGCAATACCATTAAGCTGCAGGTCATTTTTGAAACCGGCCTTGCCGGGATCCTGCTGGGTCTCGTGGTTATTGTGGTCACCGGGATCCCACTGATTCTTGCGGATAAATTCATCGGCGGCGGCGATGGCACGGCGGGCATAGCGGCCTCAAGCACGGCGGGTGCCGCCGTGGCTACGCCGGTATTAATTGCTCAGATGGTGCCAGAATTTGCGCCAGCGGCACCGGCAGCTACCGCCCTGGTGGCCACCAGCGTGATTGTCACTTCTCTCCTTGTCCCGATTCTGACCGCGCTTTGGGCAAAGCAGGCTAAAAAAGGCAAGACCAACCAGGAGGTTGTTGTCGCCAGACAACCCGCACCTTAATTGTTTAGCTAAATATATACCTGAGATTCAGATTAAATAACTTATTCCCTTTATGGCATATACCCGCCAGGGACTTACTCGCGTTAAATTCAATATAGACTAAGGAGTCATGTATGGATATCAGACAAAGTATTCACAGCGATCACGCTAAAACGCTGGACACCGCCGGGATTAGAAAAGAGTTTTTAGTTGAAAAGATTTTCGAAGCCGATAAATACACGATGGTCTACAGCCATATCGATCGCATCGTGATTGGCGGCATTATGCCGGTAAATAAAAGCGTTTCAATTGGCGAAGAAGTTGGTAAGCAGTTTGGCGTGAACTATTTTCTCGAACGCCGTGAGCTGGGGCTGATTAATATAGGCGGGGCCGCCGTGATTACCGTCGATGGCACCGAATACCGCGTAGAAAAAGAAGAAGCGATGTATATCGGGAAAGGCGCCAGGCATGTGGCGTTCGCAAGCGTGGACAGCGCAACGCCGGCCAAACTCTACTACAACAGCGCGCCAGCCCACCACGCGTATCCAACAAGAACCATTACCGCCGCAGATACGGTGGCCGCGCCGTTAGGCAGCCTGGAAAGCTGCAATAAGCGCACCATTCGCAAGTATCTGGTGCCGGAGATACTCGACACCTGCCAGCTCAGCATGGGCATGACCCGGCTTGAAGAGGGCAGTAACTGGAATTCAATGCCCACCCACACCCATGAACGCCGCATGGAAGTCTACTTCTACTTCGACATGGACGAAGACACCATCATCTTCCACATGATGGGCAAACCCCAGGAAACTCGACACGTCGTCCTGCACAACGAGCAGGCGGTGATCTCGCCGAGCTGGTCCATTCACTCGGGCGTCGGAACCAAACGCTACACCTTTATTTGGGGCATGATCGGCGAAAATTTAACCTTCGACGACATGGACCACATTGCCATGAAAGATAACCGCTGAATCGCTAGCGCTCACAAGGAGAACACAATGGTTTTAGAACAGTTTGCATTAACAGGAAAAGTGGCGCTGGTTACCGGCTGTAATACCGGGCTGGGGCAGGGCATGGCGGTTGGCCTGGCGCAGGCGGGCTGCGATATTATTGGCGTTAACATTGCAGAACCGGCGGAAACCCGCCAGCAAATTGAAGCGCTGGGGCGGCGTTTTGTGAATATCTCAGCCGACCTGAGTCGCTATGAGAATCTGCAAAACGTGGCCGATGACGCCGCCGCCGTTTTTGGGCGGATAGATATTCTGGTGAACAATGCCGGGATTATTCGCCGCCAGGATGCCCTTGCGTTTTCGGAGCAGGACTGGGACGACGTGATGAACGTGAACCTCAAAACGGTTTTCTTCCTTTCTCAGGCGGTGGCGAAGCAGTTTATTAAGCAGAAAAGCGGGGGGAAAATCATCAATATTGCGTCGATGCTCTCTTTCCAGGGCGGGATCCGCGTGCCTTCTTATACCGCGTCCAAAAGCGGCGTCATGGGCGTCACCCGCCTGATGGCGAACGAATGGGCGAAACACAATATCAACGTCAATGCGATTGCGCCGGGCTATATGTCCACCAACAACACCGCGCAGTTAAGAGCGGATGCGGATCGCAGTAGTGAGATTCTGGATCGCATCCCGGCCGGGCGCTGGGGGCTCCCATCGGATCTGATGGGGCCGGTTGTGTTCCTGGCGTCACCGGCGTCAGACTACGTGAACGGCTACACCGTTGCCGTCGACGGCGGCTGGCTGGCACGTTAACGTTGCTGACGAAGAGGGAAAAAGCGTGGTTTTTCCCTCTTCGTGGTTATGTGAACGCGTAAAGACCGCCTGCACAACAGGCGGCCTTTTCGACTACTTTTTCTGCCAGCTAACCGCGTAGTGATAATGCGACCCGGAGAGCAGAAACTCCGGCGAGACGCTCGGGCTCCAGGAATCGTCCCCGCCCACGCCCATATGATAGCCGTCTATATTCAGCCAACTGCCTTCTTCTTCTCTCAATAAATGCCGGTGCGTGGCTTCCTGCAGCTGTTTCTGGCCGTAGCGGCTGAGATTGAAGTGAAACGCCCCACGCCAGCGGTGGCTGCCGTATTCAAGCGACGAGGTATCGCAGCGCAGGCCATTTTCACTCGGGAAAACGTAGGGCGTGTACATGTCCGCCAGCGGCAGCGTCCAACGGTCCATCAGCGCTGAGCTTTTGCGGTCGGGATAGTTCTCGTGCGGGCCGCGGCCAAACCAGTTCACCTCAGATTCAATATCCGCGAGCTGACAGCAAAGGCCAATGCGCGCCGGGGCTGGCGTGCCGAAGGCAATGTCCACATCCACCGTAATATGCAGCACGCCCTCGCTGTCGATGAGATAGCTTTTGCGGCTGATAAACAGCGTTTTACCGTTGCCCTGCCAGCTGTGGACGGTGCGAACCAGCACCGCGTTGCCCAGCCTGTCAACGTCGAAACTCAGCAGTTCCGGCGTCAGGTCGTACATACCTGCGGCCTTCCAGCGCTCCACCCAGGCATTAGGGTCGATATGCGCGGCCTCGCTGATGCCGATGTCATTATCCAGCGGTGCCCGTGTGAAATTATCCTGTAGCGGCCGGAGGAGCGTAGGCTGCTGATGGCTAAACCACTGGCAAAGCAGGCCGCTTCTACGCTCAAAGCGCCAGTGCTGATCGCCGTGGAACACATCGGCGTGCCTGTCGTCCATTTGCAGCAACGGCGCTGAACCGCCGGGGAGAGTTGTGGGCCGGACTAACGTGGACGGCAACTGCCACTGCGCCCGAGCGCAACAATGCCCGGCCTCACTCCATGAGGTGGCTTGTACCTGCCGTACGTCGACATTGAGCCAGACAGCACCGGGGCGCGTAATCTCCGGCAGCGGAAGCTGAAGCACGCGGGTTTGTTCTGGGGCCAGGTCCAGCGCCAGTTCACCGCTGGCGAGCACTTCACCCTCGAGTTTCAGCGTCCAGACCAGCCGTTCGTTATCACTATGGCGGAACAGGTACTCGCTGGTAACTTCCAGTCCGTTGTCCGCCAACAGGCGGAACTGGAAGAACTGCTGCGCATGTTTCGCTTCATGTAATGCCGGATGCGGGGTGCGATCGGCAAAAATCAGGCCGTTCATGCAGAACTGCCGATCGTTTGGCGTGTCGCCAAAATCACCGCCGTAGGCGGCCCAGGGCTGGCCGCTTTCATCATGTTTCATCAGCGACTGATCGACCCAGTCCCAGACAAAACCGCCCTGCAGCCTGGGGTGCTGGCGAAATGCCTCCCAGTACTTACTGAACCCGCCCAGGCTGTTGCCCATCGCGTGGGCGTATTCGCACAGAATCAGCGGGCGGCTTTCTTCAGGCAGCCCCAGCCATTTCTTTATTGACCACTTTGGCACCTGCGGGAAGGGCTGATCCTGATCCACCCGGGCATACATCGGGCAGATAATGTCGGTGGCCGCCGTGTCCGCGCCGCCGCCTTCATACTGCACTGGCCGCGTGGGATCGTTGGATTTTATCCAGCGGTAGAGGGCATCGTGATTGCTGCCGTGCCCGGACTCGTTGCCGAGCGACCAAATGATAATGGACGGATGATTGCGATCGCGCTGCACCATGCGCGTCACGCGCTCGACCATTGCTGGCAGCCACGTCGGATCGTCGCTCAGGCGGTTCATCGGCACCATGCCGTGGGTTTCAATATTGGCTTCATCCACAACATAAAGGCCGTAAAAGTCGCACAACCTGTACCACAGCGGGTGATTGGGATAATGCGAGCAGCGCACGGCGTTGAAGTTATTCTGCATCATCAGCAGGATATCGCGCCGCATTGTTTCTTCCTCCATCACCTGGCCGTTGACCGGGTGATGCTCGTGCCGGTTAGTGCCGCGCAAAAGCAGCGGTTTGCCGTTGAGCTTCAGCAGCCCGCCGGTAATCTCCACTTTACGGAAGCCAACGTCATAGCTTTCGGCTTCGATAAGCGCATTGCCTTGCTGCAGGACAACCACGGCGCGATAGAGATTCGGCACTTCCGCACTCCACAACAGCGGCTGTTCAACCGGCAGATGCAGGGTAGTGCGGTCGTGATAAGCCCCTCGTTCGTCAATAATCTCACTGCCGATAGCCTGCTGTTTCGCCGCCAGCAATGTCTCGCCGCGCCAGAGCTGTACCAGCACTTCGCAGGCGCTGATGTTCTGACCTTCAAGTTTGACTAACGCCCGCAGCTCGCCGCGTGAAAAATCTTCGTTAATATCGGTCTGCAACTGCACGTCGGCAAGGCGAGTTTCCGGCTTATGCAGCAGCGAAACATCGCGGAAAATACCGCTCATGCGCCACATATCCTGATCTTCCAGATACGTGCCGTCGCTCCAGCGAAGCACCATCACCGCAATACGGTTGCAGCCGGGTTTTAGCCCGGCGCTGAGATCAAATTCGGAGGGCAGACGGCTGTCCTGGGCGTAGCCGATCCAGATGCCGTTGCACCACAGATGAAAGGCGGAGTTTACGCCATCAAAAATAATCCTCGTTTGCCCGCTCGTCAGCCAGGTTTCATCGACTTCAAATGTGAGCGAGTAACAACCGGTGGGGTTCTCTTGCGGTACAAAAGGCGGGTTGACCGGAATCGGGTAGGTGATATTGGTATAAACAGGCGCATCGTAGCCCAGCATTTGCCAGTTCGACGGGACGAGAATAGCGTCGGCTTCAGGAAGGTCTTCGCTGAGCCAGCTCTCCGGCACCGCTTCGGGGCGAGGGAAATAGCTAAACGCCCATTCACCGTTAAGGGATCGCCGCGACGGTGAGCACTTATCATCTCTGGCATCTTCCAGCGAACGCCAGCTGGAAAACGGGGGATGAGCCGCCAGCGAGTTAAGCTGGGTCACGCCGGGGGATTCCCAGTCGCGGCGGGCCAGCGTGGCATGGAGCGAAGGTGAAATATTAGTCATAGTAATGCACCTGCGAGGTTATTGTTATTCGCTCACAATTTAGCGTGAGTTGTTCAGGAGTAAAGCCATCACGCCGTATTCGGTGATGGGCCTCACAAAGAACCCCGGTTTTATTTCAGGCGCGAAATCTGCTGCGCGAGGCGGGAAAGCTCATCGGCCAGCTGTGCCGCCGTGGGCTGCATCAGGCTACCCGGTGCGGCTGTCGTTTTGCGTTCTACGAGGCTGACAGGCTGCAGCGCCGCTAATTCACCTCCCTGATGAATAAGCGCCACCATGCCGTTCACGCTGGCTTCGCCTAGCAGCCGGAAGTCCTGCCGGATGGTCGTCAGCGGGGGAAGAAAACAGGCGCTATCTTCGGTGTCATCAAAACCAATAACGGAAATGTCCTGCGGCACCACGAACCCGGCTTCGTGAATGGCACGCAGGGTGCCCAGCGCCATTTGATCGTTAGCCACAAGAATTGCCGTCGGCTTCTGCCCGTCGCGTAAAAGCTGGCTAACCTGCTGGTAGCCTGACAGAGAACTCCAGTCCCCACGCAGAAAGGCCGCAGGCGCAAGCTGATGCTCCGCTAGCGTTCGCTGCCAGCCTTCAAGCCGCAGCCGGGCTGAGACCGAGTTTTCAGGGCCAGCAAGCAAGGCAATATGGCGATGCCCCAGTGTGACCAGATGTTCCACAGCAAGATCGGCGCCTGAAGCGGCGTCGGTAACAATATGATTAGCCGAAACCTCCGGCGAAACATCAAGGAACAACACGGGAACATCGCCGCAGGCCGCCTGCACGGCTGCCACCTCCGCCGCTTCCAGCGGAATGTTCACAATCAGCCCGTCAACGCGCTGGGCAAGCAGGCTATTCACGGCGGCGCAGGCCGCGTCCACACCGGGCTGTTCAACCATCGAAATCATTACGTTGAACTGCAGCTCACCGGCTTTGGATTTTATCGCCGCCGCAATCTGCGAAGGGGCATGCAGGGAAAGGGTGGTGGTCGCCAGGCCAAGCGTCTGGCTGAGTTTCCCCGCCAGCTGCTGCGCCACGCGATTAGGCACATAGTTCAGTGCTTTCATCGCGGCTTCAACTTTTTGCCGCGTTTTCGCCGAAACGTGCGAAGCCTGATTGATCACTCGCGAAACGGTTTGATACGACACGCCTGCCAGCTCGGCAACATCGTACAGTGTCACAGATTTCGCTTTCATTGCAGGCTTCCTTCTCGCAGACGCTGGTAGGGCGGCTATTCTACACATAACGCGAAAGCCGGGAGAAACTTATGTACAAATTGTATGGCGTGTCGAGTTTTGGGTCGGCCATTACTGAATTGATGCTAACGCTGGTTGAGGAACCTTACAAATTCATCGACGTTGATGGGTTTGATACAGCGGGGCCAATGCGGGATCGGCTGCTGGAGATTAACCCGCTGGCGCAGGTGCCAACCCTTGTGCTGGAAAACGGAGAAGTGCTGACCGAAAGCGCGGCCATCGCGCTCTGGATCCTCGATCGTCACCCGCAGTATGCCCCGCCCATTGGCACGCCTGAGCGGCAGCAGTTTTACCGCCTGCTTATCTGGATTGTGGCCAACGTTTATCCCACCTTCACCTACGGCGATTACGGTGAACGCTGGGTAGAAGAAGAGGCCACGGTCCTCACCGAAAACCTTTACCGCTACCGCGAGTCGCTGTGGCTGTGGTTTGAAACGCAGCTCGGTGCTGGCCCCTATATTTTTGGCGAACGGCTGACGCTGCTGGATTTGTATCTGCCGGCGATGACCCGCTGGCGGCCCCGGCAGGCCTGGTTTGACCAACACACGCCTAAGCTTGCCGCCGTGGCGAATCAGGTTCGTGCGCTGCCGCAGCTCAATAAAGTGTTGGGCAGAAACGGCATGCTTTAAAGCACGAACGATCATCTGCCTGCCGGCCTCCGCATTTATAGTGAGGCCATTCATTCGCAGCAGGGAATCAGCAAAATGGCATTAGATTTGGGGCTTTATTTCGACCGTATTAACTATCACGGGCCGCGCAGCGCCACCGTAGAAACGTTACGTGCGCTGCATCTGGCGCACGCCTGCACTATTCCGTTTGAGAATCTGGACGTTTTGCTCGGCAGAACGCTCCATATCGACGACGAAAGCGTCTTTGAAAAGCTGGTCGTGGCCGGGCGCGGCGGCTGGTGTTTTGAGCAAAATGGCCTGTTTCGCAATGTTCTCGCCGAGCTTGGCTTTGAGGTGGAGAACTTAGCGGCCCGCGTGCTGCTGGCCAACCCGCCGCAGATGCCCGCGAGGACGCATCGCCTCACGAAAGTGACCGTCGACGGCCAGGACTGGATCGCTGACGTCGGCTTCGGCGGTAAAACGCTGCCTGAACCGGTTCGTCTGGTGGCCGGTGAAATGCAGCAGACGACGCATGGCGTGTACAGTTTCGAACGTGTTGACCACGACTGGCTGCTGAAATTTCATGACGCCGACAAGGTGATTAACCTGTATCGTTTTAGCCTCGAACCGCAGTACGACTCTGATTACGAAGCCGGGAACCACTACGTGGCAACGTGGCCGCAGTCGCACTTCCGTCACTGCCTGACGCTGAGTTTGTACAAGGCCAATGGCGAAAAAAATACGCTCTACAGCGCCGGGGAAAACGCACCGGTCTTTACCCGTGCACAAGACGTTTATGACCTGCTGCAGAAAAACTTCAATTTGCGCTTCGACCATCCGCGCCATGGCATCAGTCTCGAAGAGTTTTCGGCGATGCTGGTACGGATTGGCGTGATAAAACCAGCCTGACCTGTCCACTTTGACGCCGCAGTTCGTGCCAGCGCGCTGCGGCGATCCGCCTGGATCGTAAAGTTACACCCCAAAACTCAAAATAAAATAGCAACGGTACGCGCGTAGATAGCGGATATATCTTGTTTCAAAACCAAGGCAAGGGTAAAAGGCCGAATAATATGAGGAATATTCAAAAATTGACGTTACTTTGAAAATTTCCTTTATCAATTTGAGCCTTTTTCTTTTAGCATATCGGCGGTTCTCATCAGGCGGCTCAGCGGTTAATACAGGTTATGAAAAACATCTTTCTGGCAATTATCCTTTCTCTTATGGTTATTGGCGCTTTTGCTCACGATCCGCAGCCTGGCACCGGGCTTGATTCGCTTGCCGCCGTGCAGGGCAGGTGACCCCTAAGCCACCCGCCTGACGTTGCTTAACCCGCCCAGCGGGAAGCGCGAATAATACTGCAGAAGTTCAGCGGCTCGAACGCAGGCTCTTTATCCCGAATGACATCGGCCTTCACGTTACCAAACGTGGTGGCTGGTTTGTTTTTAATCCCGTCGTAAAATGCCTGAATAATTTCTTCCTTGAATGCCGCAGGGCGAGGATGTAGTTTCACCACCTGCTCGCGATGTTCCGCGCTGAATTTGTCGTAATCAATCCCAAGCACATCCATTTCCACGCCAGCCGTGACCAGCGCAATTTCGGGCGCCATAAACTCAGGAATACCCGGTGTCGTGTGCAGGGCAATCGCCGTCCACACTTTGTCGATATCCGCCTGGCTAACGCCGTACTGACGCATAAAATCCTGCGCGGCAAACGCGCCGTCCACTTCAAAACGCCTGTCGCAGCTGCAGTGTTCGTGGGTCAGCCCCATATCGTGGAACATACAGCCGATGTACAGCAGCTCATGATCAACCTTAAATTCACGTCGCTGCCCGGCCAGCGCCGCCCAGTAGTAAACCCGGCTGGAGTGGTGGAAAAGTAAATCTGATTCGGTGTCGCGGACCAGTTGGGTAGCTTCACGCGCCATTTTGGTGTCAGGCATGGCGATACCGTTAATTTTTAAGCTCATCTCTTTCTCCTCATGTTGGTGTTGGAGTAGCATAGGCCTCCGTTGAAATGTCTTGAATAGTCGCATAACGACGATTTAAGACTTATGCCGCAGTTCGCGACGTGGAGAAGACAATGGCGCATCAAATCCTGATCCTGGCGGTGCCGGGCGTTCAACTGTTGGATGTTTCCGGGCCGCTGGACGTGTTTGCCGAAGCAAACCGCGTGCTGTGCCGCGAGGTTTATCACTCACGAATTGTTGCGCTGGAAGCCCCGACAATTGTCGCTTCATCCGGGGTTAAACTGCTGGCTGACGATGTGCTGGAAAGCGCGGCGGGCGGGCGGGAAACCACATTTCTGGTCGCCGGTGCGCCGGATGCGGCAGACAGAACGCTTAGCGCCGAACAGGGCAAAAAAATTATCGCGCTTTGTACCCAGAGCCGCCGCTTTGGCTCCGTCTGTACCGGCGCACTTTTATTGGCACAAACGGGCTTATTAAAAGGCAGGAAAGTCACTACCCACTGGTCAGCTGCATCGCTTTTAGCCGCCCGTTACCCCGAAACGGAAGTCAGCGCCGACGCGCTGTACATCATGGATGGGGCGTTACGCACGGCGGCAGGCGTGACATCCGGGCTGGATCTCGCGTTAAGGCTGGTGGAAGAGGATCTGGGCCGGGAAGTCGCGCAGGACGTAGCGGCTAATCTGGTGATGTTCTTCAAGCGGCCAGTAAACCAGAACCACTTCATCCGCGAGCAAAAGACCTCGCTCAGCGGCCGCAGCGCGCTGCAGGATCTCCAGCGCTGGACCCTCGCCAACATAGCGGAGGTGACCACGGTCCAGCAGATGGCGGTACATATTCACCTCAGCGTGCGGCATTTAACGCGCCTGTTTCATCAGGAAATACAGATCACGCCGGGCGAGTGGCTGGAGGCCGAAAAAGTGGCAAAGGCGAGGCAGTTGCTGGAGTCCGGCGAGCTGCCGGTAAAAGCGATACCCGCCGCCAGCGGATTTTCCGGAGTGGATACGCTGCGGCGGGCCTTCGTGCGTCGAATGGGCATTACGCCCGCCGCGTATAAGAAGATGTGCTAACCGCTACACGTTCGGGAACGTAATGCTGTTCCCCGGCGCCTCGCGGTGCAGGTGGATAAAGTTCAGGTGGCGTTCGTACTGATCGAGAATGTCGATGATCACCTGTTCTTTGCTGTAGTCCATCAGGTCATTGCCCTGGCTGCCTTCCAGCAGGAAAGTTTCCAGCCGGTAATAGGTCGACTTCCCGCTGCGGGCACGGTAGGTAAAGCCCGGCACCGAATACTTCTGCGGCCAAATCTGGTAGACAAAGTTTTGTTCGTCGCCCATATGCACCCGCAGTTCAAGGTGCCCCAGCTTCTCATCCGGCAGCGGCGGCTCAACGGAAAGTTCGACCTTCGCGCCGCGCAGTTCCAGTTCCTGAGAAACCTCTTCCATCGCCGGGTAGCAAACGGTATCCATCATCTTCTGCGTATAACGCGTGCCGGGGTAGTTCATCAGCCGGGAGAGGCGTTTTTTCCAGCCAAGACGATCCTGCGCGGTCATCATATACGGCGCGGTGTCGCGACTGGCGCTAACGCGGCGGTAATCTTCAATTTTTAGCGATTTATACAGCCCAGCCATCACGAAGAAGATCACGAAGCTGAAGGGCAGGCCCATAATCACCGTCATGTTCTGCAGCGCGGAAATGCCGTTGGTCATCAGCATCCCCATTGTCAGCAGGCCAATCGCAATGGACCAGAAGATACGCAGCCAGTTGGGCGCATCGCTGTTAATGTCCTTCAGCTTAGAGGTGAAGTTCCCCAGCACCAGCGCGCCGGAATCCGCCGACGTGACGTAGAACAACAGGCCGGTGATCGTCGCCACCGAAGCGCTAAAGGTGAAGCCGGGATACTGCGCCAGCAGGCTGTAGAAGCCGCGCTCCGGGTGCGCCATCGCTTCCTGGGCAAAGGTGCCGTCGCCGTGAATGATTTCGTACAGCGCGCTGTTGCCGAACACCGAAAGCCACAGCAGCGTAAAGGTAAACGGAATAATCAGCGTGCCTAACACGAACTCACGAATGGTACGGCCACGTGAAATACGCGCCAGGAACAGGCCGACAAACGGCGACCACGCCACCCACCAGGCCCAGAAGAACAGGGTCCAGTTGTTCATCCATTCCACCGGGCGGTCGAACGCAAAGCTGTTTAGCGTCATGCCCATAAAGCGATTGATGTAATCGCCCACGTTCAGCACCAGCGCGTTGAGCAGAAATTCGGTATTGCCCATAAACAGCACGAACAGGATTAGGCCCAGCGCCAGCGCCACGTTCAGTTCGGAAAGCACGCGAATACCTTTATCCACGCCGGAGGTGACCGAAATAGTGGCGATAATCACCGACAGAACGATCAATGCCGCTTTAGCCCCCAGGCTGTCCGGGATGTCAAACAGCACGCTCAGCCCGTAGTTCAGCTGCACAACGCCGATCCCCAGCGTGGTGGCAATACCGAAAATCGTGCCGATCACCGCCGCGATATCCACCGTGTGCCCAATCGGGCCGTTAATTTTCTTGCCGAAGATCGGGTACAGCGCCGAGCGAATCGTCAGCGGCAGATTATAGCGGTAGCTGAAATAGCCCAGCGCGATGCCCATCAGCGCATACATCGACCAGCCGGTCAGGCCGTAGTGGAACAGCGTCCAGACCATCGCCTGGCGCGCCGCCTCAATGGTTTGTCCGGCACCTTCCGGCGGCTGCATATATTGCGTCACCGGCTCGGCAACGGAGAAGAACATCAGGTCGATACCTATCCCGGCGGCAAACAGCATCGCCGCCCAGCTCAGCACGCTGAATTCGGGCTTGGACTGTTCCGGCCCGAGCTTTATAGAACCGAAGCGCGAGCAGGCGATAAACACCACAAACACGATGTAGAGCGTGGCGGCAAGCAGGTAGTACCAGCCGAAGCGGGAGGAGACCCAGCTTAGCGTGTGGCTAATCAGATTCGCAGAGAAATCGCTATAAAAAATGGTCATCAGGGAAAAGCACAAAATCAGCCCGGCGGACGTGTAGAACACCACCGGGTTGATTTTGTCTTTTTCACTGGTAGCAGGAGCAGTAACGGGACTCGTCATCGATTACCTCAGGTTAAGTAACGGTGACTACTCAGATGAGCAGTTAAGTTTTTCTTGTGAATGCAGGTGAGATTGCTTTTTAACAATTCCATAATCAATTTATGGTCTTACATTGATGATTAAATTTAATTCATTGAATTTATTCAAATAAAATCCTCGTTTTTATTGTCTGGAACGCGAGTGCTTCTCTGTTTTCACGCCATTGCGTAACAATTAATACACATTTTATATTGAACGTTCAATCAATAAACGCTTAAATAGATAACAATTATTGATGAATGGAGCGGGGCGATGCCAAAAAAAGGTATGCAGCCGATAAGGCGAAGACAGCTGATCGACGCCACATTAAACGCCATAAATGAGGTCGGCATGCATGATGCCACGGTGGCGCAAATTGCCCGCCGGGCCGGGGTCTCGACCGGCATCATCAGCCACTACTTCCAGGATAAAAACGGCCTGCTGGAGGCCACCATGCGGGACGTCACCGCCCAGCTCCGCGATGCGGTGGTGGGGCGACTGAAAGCTTTACCTGGCGCTTCTGCCGAACGGCGGCTGTGCGCCATCGTGGACGGAAATTTTGACGAGACACAAACGCACAGCGCGGCGATGAAAGCCTGGCTGGCATTTTGGGCCAGCAGCATGCACCAGCCGATGCTCTACCGGTTACAGCAGGTGAGCAGCCGCCGCCTGTTATCCACGCTCACCGCCGAGTTCAGGCGCGAGCTGCCGCAGGAGGAAGCCCGGCTGGCGGGCTATGGCCTCGCGGCGCTGATAGACGGCCTTTGGCTGCGGGCGGCCCTAAGCGGCAAACCGTTTGACCGCAAAGCGGCGAGCGTACTGACCACGCAATTCATCAACCAGCATCTTATTGCGGTGAAAAGCTAATTTAGCGAGGAAAAATCATGTCCCGATTGGGTGAACAAAAGCTCTATATCGACGGCGCTTACGTGAATGCGCTCAGCGGTAAAACGTTCGAAACCATCAACCCGGCTAACGGCGAAGTGCTGGCGGTCGTTCAGGCTGCTGGCCGGGAAGACGTTGACCGCGCCGTGGCTGCGGCGAAGAAAGGGCAGAAAATATGGGCAGCAAAAACGCCCGTTGAGCGTGCACGCATTTTGCGCCGCGCGGTCGACATTCTGCGCGAGCGTAACGATGAGTTGGCCGAACTGGAAACGCTAGACACTGGCAAAGCCTTCAGCGAAACCTCCGCCGTCGATATCGTCACTGGTGCAGACGTGCTGGAATATTATGCCGGGCTGACAACCACCCTGGAAGGCCAGCAGATCCCGCTGCGGGATACCTCATTCGTCTACACCCGCCGGGAGCCGTTGGGCGTTGTGGCCGGGATCGGCGCATGGAATTACCCGATTCAGATTGCGCTTTGGAAGTCTGCCCCTGCGCTGGCGGCTGGCAACGCGATGATCTTCAAACCAAGCGAAGTGACGCCGCTTACCGCACTTAAGCTGGCAGAAATTTATACCGAAGCCGGGCTGCCGGACGGCGTCTTTTGCGTGCTACCAGGCGTTGGCGCAGAAACGGGCCAACTGCTGACGGAACACCCTGGCATTGCCAAAGTTTCCTTCACCGGCGGCGTAGCCAGCGGCAAAAAGGTGATGGCGAATGCCGCCGGTACCACGCTGAAACAGGTCACGATGGAGCTGGGCGGTAAATCTCCGCTGGTTATCTTTGATGACGCCGATCTCAACCTGGCGGCGGACATCGCGATGATGGCCAACTTCTACAGCTCCGGCCAGGTCTGTACCAACGGTACTCGCGTTTTCATCCCTGCGGCGCTGAAAGCCGAGTTTGAGCAGAAAATTGTGGCGCGCGTGGGCCGCATTCGTGCCGGTGACGTAATGGACCCGCACACCAACTTTGGGCCGCTGGTCAGCTTCCCGCACCGCGAAAACGTCCTGCGCTACATCGAATCCGGCCGTGAAGAAGGCGCGACGCTGCTGTGCGGTGGCGACAAGCTGCGCGGAGATGGGTTTGATAACGGTGCCTGGGTTGCGCCCACGGTATTCACCGACTGCCGGGATGAGATGACTATCGTCCGCGAAGAAATCTTCGGGCCGGTAATGTCGATCCTTAGCTACGAATCAGAAGAGGAAGTGATTCGCCGCGCTAACGACACGGATTATGGCCTGGCGGCGGGCGTAGTCACGAACGACCTCACTCGTGCGCACCGCGTAATTCACCAGCTTGAGGCCGGGATTTGCTGGATTAATACCTGGGGAGAGTCGGCGGCGGAAATGCCGGTGGGCGGCTACAAGCATTCCGGCATTGGTCGCGAAAATGGCCTGATGACGCTGCAAAGCTATACGCAAGTTAAGTCAATCCAACTGGAGATGGGCACCTATCACTCAATCTTTTAACCCCACCTGAGGAGGATGAATGGAATTTGATTACATCATTATTGGAGCGGGTTCCGCAGGTAATGTTTTAGCTGCACGTTTAACGGAAGATCCCGATACCACCGTCCTGCTGCTTGAGGCAGGCGGCCCGGACTACCGCTTTGATTTCCGAACCCAAATGCCCGCGGCACTGGCGTTCCCGCTGCAGGGCAAGCGCTACAACTGGGCCTATGAAACCGACCCCGAGCCGTATATGAACAACCGCCGTATGGAGTGCGGGCGAGGCAAAGGGCTCGGCGGCTCATCCCTGATCAACGGCATGTGTTACATCCGTGGAAACGCGATGGATCTCGACAACTGGGCATCGATGCCGGGCCTGGAGAACTGGAGCTATCTGGACTGCCTGCCGTACTACCGCAAAGCGGAAACCCGCGATATCGGCCCCAACGATTATCACGGCGGCGAAGGCCCGGTGTCCGTTACGACGCCGAAGCAGGGCAACAACCCGCTGTTTCACGCGATGATCGAAGCGGGCGTTGAGGCGGGCTATCCGCGAACGGACGATCTGAACGGCTATCAGCAGGAAGGCTTTGGCCCGATGGACCGTACCGTAACGCCGAAAGGCCGCCGCGCCAGTACTGCCCGTGGTTATCTCGATGATGCAAAGCGGCGTGAAAACCTGACCATCGTGACCCATGCAACCACTGACCGCATTATCTTTGATAATTTGCGGGCGGTTGGGGTGGAATACCTGGTGAACGATAGCCCGGTGCATTCCGTGGCCAAAGCGCGCAAAGAAGTTTTGTTGAGCGCCGGCGCGATTGCTTCGCCACAAATTCTGCAGCGCTCTGGGGTGGGCGATGCAGAATTCCTGGCAAGCCTTGAGATCCCTGTTGTTCATGACCTGCCGGGCGTGGGCGAAAACCTGCAGGATCATCTGGAAATGTACCTGCAATACGAATGCAAAGAACCGGTGTCGCTTTACCCGGCGCTGCAATGGTACAACCAGCCAAAAATCGGTGCAGAGTGGCTGTTCAACGGCACCGGCGTAGGCGCGAGTAACCAGTTTGAAGCGGGGGGCTTTATCCGCAGCCGCGAAGAATTTAGCTGGCCTAATATTCAGTATCACTTCCTGCCGGTGGCGATTAACTACAACGGCTCAAACGCGGTGAAAGAGCACGGTTTCCAGTGCCACGTCGGCTCTATGCGTTCCCCAAGCCGGGGCCGCGTGAAGCTGAAATCGCGCGACCCTCACGAGCACCCGAGTATTCTGTTCAACTATATGTCTCACGAACAGGACTGGCAGGAGTTCCGCGACGCGATTCGTATTACTCGTGAGATCATGCAGCAGCCCGCCCTGGATAAATACCGTGGCCGCGAAATCAGCCCCGGCGTTGACTGCCAGACGGACGAACAGCTGGATGAGTTTGTGCGTAACCATGCGGAAACCGCTTTTCACCCGTGCGGCAGCTGTAAAATGGGGCACGATGAAATGTCCGTGGTGGACGAGCAGGGCCGGGTTCACGGCCTGCAGGGGCTGCGCGTGGTGGATGCTTCCATCATGCCGCAGATCATTACCGGCAACCTGAACGCCACCACCATTATGATCGGTGAAAAAATTGCCGATGCGATTCGCGGCAAAGCGCCGCTGCCGCGCAGCACCGCCAGCTATTACAAAGCGGAACAGTCGCCGGTCAGAAAAGCGCCGGCGCGAAAAATCCAGTAACCCTTCAAGGCCAGTGAAACTGGCCTTTCTTTTACCCGCCCCTTGCCCGATCCCCCTGTGAAGCAGTAAAACTACTGTTCAACAACAAAAAGGAGAATCACCGTGCCGCATATCGAAATCAAATGTTTCCCTCGTGAGCTGACCGAAGAGCAAAAACAGGCCGTGGCCAGCGAAATGTGTGATGTGCTGAAAAAGCACTTCGGCTCGAAGGACGAGTCGCTGTCCGTGGCGCTGAAAATGATCGATCAGGCGAACTGGAGAGCCGAAGTGTGGGATAAGCAGATTGCGCCAGAGATGGATTCGCTGCTGAAAAAGCCGGGTTACAGCCTTTAGTCAATTTTAAAAGGTGACAATGTCACCTTATGGGTAGCGGATTATCGTCAACCCTTCGCGTTCATCGGGCGCAACGAAGTAGCGGGTAATCAAATCAAACTGCGCGTCCGTAGCGGCAAAATCATGAGTTCCGCTGCTGTTGCGGGCGCGTAATCTCTCCCGGCAAACGTCATCGGGCACGTCCAGATAGTGCAGGCGATTATCTACCCCGGCTTCATCCGCAATCGACTTCATCCACTGGCGGTTCGCCAGCGTATTCGCCGGGAAATCGAGCACCACCGAAAGCCCGTTCCTCAGCAGGGAAACAAGATGCGGCGTTAGCGCTTTTTTCAGTTTGCCTGAGCAGGCGACATAATCCGCCACGCTTTGCATTTGCTCGCCGTAAAGCGCCGCGAGCCAGCTGTCTTCGCTGACCAGAATAGTATCGGGCGTTTCCATCAGCTTTGCGCTCAGGGTGGATTTACCGGCAGCAATTTTGCCGCAGAGAAGATGAAGCGTGGGCTTAGCGGGGGACGAGTCTGACATTGACACCTCATGGAAAGAAACAGATTTTCACTACTGTCTACCAGAGGAATGAAAGATACAACTAGTAAAATTGGCGGGTCAGAGCGCCTGACCCGCACACAGATTACTTCAGTTTCGTCCAGTAAGTTCCTGTTTCTTTCACCACCAGGAACTGCTGGTTCATCTCATCCAGCGTTTGCTGCGGATCCATATCCGCAAACAGCTGCGGGTGGAAAGTTTTGGCAAAGAACTCAACGTCCAGTAAATGCCACGGCGAGAGGTAGAAGTTATGCCAGACCGCCCAGGCTTTGTCGTTCTGGATAGCGTTCAGGTTAGAAATCACTTTCTGCTGGCTAAGCACCTGCGTAAAGCTTTGCTGCGCCTGAACGGCTGTGACTTCCGACCCCAATTTCAACCGGTCTGTTTGATCCGGCCCGGCGCTGCCGGTGGCGATGTAAATATCCGGGTTCACCGTCAGCAGCGCTTCCGGGGAAATCTTGCCATACACGCCGGGGAAGCGGCTCACGGCAATGTTATCCCCACCGGCAAAGGCCAGCAGATCCGCCAGGTTGCCGCGCCCGACGGTGGTGCAACAGTCGCTTTTATCCCCTAAATGCAGCTGCAACTTTACCGTCGGCTTCACGGGTTTAGCCTCAGCCAGGCGTTGGGCAATTTTCGCCATGTGCTGCTGATAGAAGGCGATAAACTTTTCCGTTTTCGGCTGGTCGTTTAGCGCTTCGCCCAGAATACGCAGGCTGGGAACGGTGTTATTCAGCTGATCGACGCGGAAATCAACGTAAATCACCGGAATATGCGCCTGCGTCAGCTGGGTAAGAAAGCTGTCGTGATTGCTCTCTTTTTTGGCGTAGATCGGCAGAATCACCAGGTCTGGATGCAGGGCGATAACCTTCTCCACGCTTATCTGCGAGAAGTTATTGTTGCCGATAGTCGGGATGTCTTTGATAGCCGGGAACGCTTCGGTGTAGCGGTTCCAGGTCTGCGGATCCAGACGCTGCAGATCCGCAGGCCAGCCGACGACGCGCTTCGCCGGGTTACCGTCCTCCACCAAAGCGAGGGTGTAAATCATCCGGCTTTCGCCGACGACCAGGCGCTGCGGGTTATCCGGCACCTCAACTTTACGCTGCAGAATATCGGTTATCGTTTTGGCATGACTGCCGGCGCTAAGCGCCAGCAGGGCCGCGAGCAACAGCGACTTTTTCATCTCAGAAGTCCACGCTGGCGGAGAGATAAGCGGTGCGCGGTTCACCTTCGATAACGCGCAGGTTACCGGCGCTGGATTCATAGTACTCGCGGTTGAACAGGTTTTTGACGTTCAGCTTCAGCTCGGTATTTTTGCCCAGCAGCTTGCTGTCCCAGGCCACAAACGCATCAGCCACGGTGTAAGCCGGCATGGTGAAGCTGTTTTCCGGGTCACCCGCGCGGCTGCCGACGTAACGCCCGCCGCCGCCCAGGCGTAATTCACCCGGCAGCCAGGAGAAACGCAGGGTGTGGCTGAGGTAAAGTCCGCCCATGGTCGTCGGGGCATTTACCAGGCGGTTGCCGACGTTCACCGGATTGACGTTATCTTCCACGATCTCAGTTTTGTCATAGCTGTAGTTCGCCGTCAGGTTCCAGTCCTGTGCAATTTCGCCGTTAAGCTCCAGTTCCGCGCCTGTAGAACGCGCTTTCGGGATGTTGCGGGTCACGCCGTTGATAAAGACCGACATGTCTTTTTCATCAATGCGGTAGAGCGCCAGGCTGCTGGTCAGGCGAGGTGCCATCTGCCATTTCGCGCCCACTTCCCATGTCGTCCCTTTTTCGGTGGACGCTACGTTGCCGTTGTCGTCCGTTTGCGTGGAAGGGGTGAACGACTTGCTGTAGCTGCCGTACAGCGACACGTCAGGCACGATTTTGTACACCAGGCCCAGCTGCGGCAGGAAGGCATTGCCCCGGTCCTCCAGCGTGGTTTGCGGGTTTACCCAACCGGCGCTGGAGGTCTGGGTATAGCGCTGCAGGCGGCCACCCAATACGGCAATCCACTGGTCGGTCAGATGAATGCTGTCTTTCGCAAACACGGAGCGGCTGTAGAGATTAGTGCGCAGGTTGCTGTTGGAATCGCTATAGGTGCTGCCGTTGGTGACCGGCGAGACGCCGTACACCGGGTTATACATATTGAAGGTTTTCGTCACCTTCCCACGGTACGAATACTTCTTGTAGGTTTCGTTTTGCTCGTAATCCGCGCCCAGCGTGATGTCGTGGGTCATGCCCAGTAGTTCAGGGCTGCCGCTGATGTCCCAGGACGCGTAATCCGTCTGGTGGTTAAAGCCACGGTTAGCATCCGCGCGACGGGAAACCAGGCCGCTGTTAGGATCGACCGCCGTGGCACGCACTTCGTTACTGTCGTAGCGGCGCTGCATCCAGGCGTAGTTCAGGTTCGTTTCCCAGGTGTCATCCAGCTTGTACGAGTAGTTGGTCGTCAGGCGTTTGTTTTTGCCCCAGGCATGGTTGGCGTAATCGTCAATGCGGCGGTCGTAAGGAATGTTGAGCGGTTTGCCGTTGATAAACGCCGTGCCGCGGTCATACGGAATATCAAACTTATATTCTACGTAGCTGATATTGAAAGAGGCTTTGTCACCGTACCAGCTGAGCGACGGGGCAATCAGCGTGTGTTCGTCGGTGCCGAAATTGCGCCAGTAATCCTCATGCTGGCGTTCGGCGACCAGGCGGAAGGCGAAGCCGTTGCCGAGCGGGCCGGTGACGTCAACCATGCCGGAGCCACCGCCGTTGCTGCTGCTGGTGCCGCTGACGTGGGTGTTCCAGCTGTACTGCGGTTTCTTGCTGACTAGGTTAATCACGCCGCCAGGGTTCAGGATGCCATAGAGCAGGGAGGCCGAGCCTTTCAGCACCTCAACATGGTCGATGCTGGAATCCATCGCCAGGCCCTGGTTGCTGCGCACCCCGTCAATAAACACGGAGCCGTCGCTGTTCGAGCCGAACCCGCGTTTGACAAAACCGTCCTCGATGCCGCCGAGAGTATTACTCTGCGTGACGCCGCTGACGAACTTCATCGCGTCATTGACCGAGGTCACAGCGTAGTCGTCAATCACCTGCGGCGTGACCACGCTAACGGACTGCGGGATTTCGCTGCGCGGCGTTTTGCTGCGGGAGGCGATGGAGGAGTCATCCTGGGTATAGCTGGTTGGTGAGCCGTCCGGGTTAGCGGTAGCGACCACGGTTAAGGTGTCTTCCTTCGGTTTGTCGGCGGCGAAAGCCGGAGCCCCAACAATGAAGGTTGAAATGATTAATAATTTTGAATTAACAAGTGCCTGGCGAACGAAAGTAGAACCAAAAGGAATGCGATTCATGATGTTGTTTATCTGAACTGAAGCGATTTTATAATGGGAATTGAGATGATAATAACAATAATTAGCATTTACAATATTAACTCTGCTTACATAATTACTGGTTTTATGTCCAAAATCCTGATGATTTAGCGGGGAATTAGCAGAAAAAATGAAGAACGCGGGACGAATGCCCCGCGTGAATATCGAGAGCGTTAACCGACTTCCGGCAGCAGGCCGACGGTAATCAGGAACTGAATAACAATCACCGCGATCCCGCAGGCAAAGACCAGCCCCAGAAGCGGCTTACCGCCCGCCACGCGCCACGTCGCCTCCGCATGCTGTTTGCGGCTTTGCCACACCAGCATCGACGGCACCAGCAGGGCAAGCACCGCCAGCGCAACGCCCGCATAGCCCAGCGCCTTCACAAACCCCTGCGGGTAGAACAGGGCAAACACCAGCGGCGGCAGGAACGTCATCAGGCCGGTTTGCAGGCGGCCAGAGGCTTTCCGGCTGCGGGCAAAAAGATCGCCGAGGTAGTCGAACAGGCCCAGGGAAACGCCGAGGAACGAGGTGGCCAGCGCGAAGTCGGCGAACAGATGAATCGCCAGCTCAACGTGAGGGGTGGCCACCACCTGACGAACAACCTGCAGGAAGCCGTTCAGCCCGGAATGCTCCGCCATCAGACCGGTAAAGGTTGACGAGTCAATGGCGCCGAGGGTGGCGAGCTGCCAGAAGATATAGGCCACCAGTGGAATGGCGCTGCCGACGATAAACACCCAGCGCAGCTTGCGAATATTGCCGTTCATGTAGCTGACAATGCTCGGCACGCTGCCGTGGAAGCCAAACGAGGTAAAGATGACCGGGATGGCGGAAAGCGCGAGGCCTTTCTCAATCGGCAGCGTGAGCAGGTTGGTGTGGTGGATATGCGGCATCATCAGGGCGAGCATTACCACCAGCAGAATGATTTTGGCGCTGAACAGCACGCGGTTAAACATATCGACCATGTGAGTGCCGATGCAGACAATCCCGCCCGCCACAACGGTAAACAACAGCACGCCAGAAGTGGCGGAGATAGAAGTGGACAGCCACTGGCTAAGGCTTGCCGCCAGCAGTTCACCGGCGCCGCTAATGTAAGCCGCCGTCAGGGCATACATCAGGAACAGCATACTGAACCCCGTTAACCACTGCCCGGGGCGGCCAAGGTAGCGCCGGGCGAGGGTACCCAGACCGGTGTCCGCCGGAACGTGCTGATAAACCTCTACCAGCAAGAGTGCGGTGTAGCACATTAATCCCCAAAGGCCGACGAGCATCAGCAGCGTGACGCTAAACCCTACGCCAGCAGATGCCAGCGGCATCGCCAGCATGCCTGCGCCAATTGTGGTTCCCGCCACGATAAAAACACTGCCAAGAGTCCTGTTCTTCACGCTTTCCTCTGCATTTACGAAGAGCTGTATACATTTATGCCGCGCAGGGTAAGGGAAAAGCGTAGATGCGTCAAATGAGGGTTACGGGAGGTGTATTCATATGTTTACGATTTTGATTAAGTTTTTGTGACATTGTCACGTAATAAAATTAAACCAATCAGTGCTTGCCATACCGTGGGAAATTAAGGCTTTATTAATATAAATAGTAATAATAACTAATCTCTTTCTCATGGAGAGCATCAATCAATGAAAGCAAATTTTGTCCTGACAGGGTTACTGCTCGCTTCAGCTGGGTGCGGCGCCACCACTTACCCCATCACGGTTACCGACATGGATAACCAGCGTATTACTATCGAAAAAGAACCGCAGCATGTGATCCTGCAGGATGGGCGAGACATTTTGTCGCTTGCGCTGCTTGACCGTGAAGATCCGTTCAAACGCGTTGTAGCCTGGAATAACCTGCCGAAAAAACAGGACACCCAAACCTGGGATGTGCTGAAGGGCAAATGGCCTGAAGCCACCAAAATTATTGATATGGGCTTTAGCGATCAGGGCGAAGTCAACCTTGAGAGCGTGCTGGCGCAGCAGCCGGACATCATGATTGCGCAACTGCGGGCCAAGCCTGCGCTGGAGCAAACCGGCGTTATTAAGTCCCTTAAAAAACTCAATATTCCGGTGGTGTTCGTTGACTATGAGCTGCACCCGGTTGAGAACACCGCCAACAGCGTGAAGCTGCTGGGTACCGTGCTTAATCAGGAGAAACGCGCCAAAGAGTACACTGACTATTACCAGCAGCACCTGGCCCGCATTCAGCAGGTGGCGGCCGATGTTAAAAACAAACCTACGGTGTTTATTGAGCCGATTGCCGGTAACACCGAGAACTGCTGCTTCACCCACGGGCACAACGGCTGGGGCGCGCTGGTGGAGGCGGTAGGCGGGAAGAACATTGGTTCTAAGCTGCTGCCTGGCAGCGCCGGATTTGTCTCTATGGAGCAGATCATCGCCATGAAGCCTGACGTCTATATTATGTCCGGCTCTAAACGCCCGAATCCGAGCGTGTTGCCGTTTGGCTACGGCGGTACGCCGCAGGAAGTGAACGCCACCTTCAGTAAACTGCTGGCCCGTAACACGTTCCAGAACATCGAGCCGGTGAAAGAAGGCAAGGTCTACGGCGTGTATCACCACTTCTATAATCACCCGTACAACATTATCGGGATGGAAATCTTAGCCAAAGACCTGTACCCGCAAAAACTGCAGGATCTTGACCCAACGGCGGACTACCACCAGATAATCACGCAGTTCACGCAGATCCCTGACGATCCTATTCTGCTGAGTTACGCCTACAAAAAGCCATAATCGCTTTTCAAGAAACGAAACGCGCACGATTAAAGTGGCCCTGTTGGTATTCAGACAAGCCAATAAAGGCGGTGACAAACGTCACCGCCTTTATTAATTAAACTTCAGGCATCGCGGAAGAGTGGTGTGAAGAGATTTTCCAGTCGCTGCCATCCCAGGCGTAGGTGAAAGTGTATCGTGCAGAAACCGTCGTTTTATCCTCAAAGGTAAAGGTATAGGTCCCTACATCAATCGCTTTATTGCAGCCAATTCTAACCGTTCTGCTGTCAATTTTACCCACCGGCTTTTTCGCCAGAAAATGTTCAAAATAATCCACACGTTCGGCGTCCGTCAGACGTACCTGGTTTGACACAGTAGGCAATAACACCGCATCGGTAAGATACGTATCAGCGACTTTTTTAGCATCTCCAGTCTTTAGCGAGTCATTCCAGCGGTCGAACAAGCCTTCTATCGCGGCTTTGTCCACTTTCACACAATCCTTAGCGGGCGCGGCCCATGTGGAACCAGAAACCAGCAGTAATGAACCGATAAAAGCTGACACTTTCCTCATAACATTTCCCTTTTTTGAGTGTGGTTAAACTGCCGGGAAAGTATCAATAATTCCAATTCGCAACAATGATCATTGTATATAGTTACATATATTTACTTATATTGATGCCTACGGCCTGAATCGTTTATAGGTGAGTCTTTCTTCATTAACGTGATGAATATAATGCAGGACCCTGCATTGATATTTTCTTATTCGCGGGAAATGGCGATCCCGGCGTCTTTCATTTGCTGCAGCGCCGCAGCCATATCCAGCAGCATTTCAGCGGCAACCAGGCCTCCTTTTTCACTGTCTAGCATCGCCTTAATCACCGTCAGTACGCCAAAAGCGGTCATATGCGCCTGCCCGTGTGGGTCAGAGGCAATCACGCGCTTTCTGACATGCTCGCCAGCATAATCCGTGCCGGCAATATCAACGTACAGGTCAATAGACGGCTTGCCATGCTGATGCATACCCATTGACGTACCCGCCGCGATATCCAGCCTGACCGAATTCGCGCTGGTTATAGCGGCCACCGCGGTGGTATCGAGTATGCTGAACGGCACGCCCTGAACCACTTCACCATTCTGGAGAGTGATATCCCGGGGAGTGGATGAATGCGTCCAGCTTCCTGACTCCCGAATCAGAGCCGAAGCAAGTTCATTGCCTAATTCGCTGCTGGAAAGTTCTCCCAACGGATCCGCCGGGTCATGAAGCGCGGAAAGCTGCACGCTATCAATAACGCTAAAATCAGCGGCAAGCAGGCTAACCAACGGTAAAAACAGGCCCGCTTCGTAATAGCCCAGCGGCACGACGGGCTGAGTCAGCTGATAGCGCTGAGTTAAATTCAGCAGCGGCAAAATGGCGTCACCCGTTGCCTGAGTAATATTTATGAAGGCGATGTTATTTTTGATAGCAAACTCCGCCAGCAGGTTCTTAGGGTCCGGCGCGGCGGCAATAATAAGCTGCGCGTTAGCGGCATGCTCAGGCACTTCCGCTCCGGTGAGGTCGATAAACGCCGGGTGCGCGAACCCCAGTTGCTCGATTAACTTCGCGCCTTTTGCCGGACTGCGACCAGCAATCACCAGTTCAACCGCAGGAAAATGCTCACGAATCTGGCGGGCAATAGCTGACCCAATCATGCCGTAGCCACCGGCGATGAAGACTTTTTCTAATTTAATGTTTTTCATCTTAAAACCTCGTTATCAGGGATATCTATTGCGATAGCGAGACTTTATCCCCCGTCTGGTGTGTAATAAAGATCATGAATTTTCTTGGGGAAGTGAGGAATATTCACTAATGAGCATCAAGCTGGTGGATTTCAGCTATTTCGTGATCGTGGCGAAGTACCGCAGTTTTCGTCAGGCGGCGGAAGAGGTTGGGCTAACGCCCTCGGCCGTAAGCCATTCCATTCGCCAACTGGAGGAGCGGCTTAAAGTCAGGCTGTTCAACCGGACGACGCGCAGCGTGTCGCTCACCGAGGCGGGAAGAAAACTGTATGAGAAGGTTGCCCCGGCTTTTGATGACATCAGCCTCACGCTCGACGAACTCAACCTTTATCGCGATACGCCGATGGGCATTATTCGGCTCAATGTTGTGCGCCAGGGCGGCAGGCTTCAGCTTGCGCCGCTGATTGCCGACTTTACCCGTCAGTACCCTGATATTCAGGTTGAAGTGCAGATGGATGACCGGCTGGTCGATATCGTGAAGGTGCAGCTTGATGCAGGCGTGAGGCTGAACCGGGTCATAGAGAAGGATATGAAAGCTATTCCTGTCGGTCCGCCGGTACGCTACGCGGTTGTCGCCACGCCGGCATATTTTGCTCAGCATGGGATCCCGGCAGAGCCACAGCGGTTAACTGAACACAAATGCATTCAATTCCGTTACCCCAGCGGGAAAGCTTTTGGCTGGTATTTTGAACAAGCTGAAAGCCGTGAGGAGGTCGTTGTGAGTGGGCCCGTGGTTGTGGACGACCTGGATATTGCTCTCGACATGGCGCTTAACGGCGTGGGCCTGGCCTATGTGCTGCGGGAGATGGCCGAACCACACCTTCAGAGCGGGAAACTGATTTCCGTGCTGGATGACTGGCTGCCGGAGCTGCCGGGTTTTCACCTCTATTTCCCGAATCGCAAGCATCCGTCCGCCGCTTTCCGCGCTTTTCTGGACTTTCTTAAGGCGCGAAACTGAAAATAAAAAACCCGCCGAAAGGCGGGTTTGAACATGTACCACAATGGCTTCGTTAGATGGAAGTCCGGCGATAGTCGCGGTATTCCGGCAGCCAGAAGTTGTCGTCGATGGCCTGCTTAAGGGCTTCAGCGGAGGTCACTACCGCTACGCCTTGCTGCTGGGCAATCTTCGCCACGGCAAAGGCGATAGCGCGGGACACTTTCTGAATGTCCTTCAGCTCTGGCAGCACCATGCCTTCTCCATTGTTCAGCAGCGGAGAATGCTGAGCCAGCGACTCGCTCGCCGCCATCAGCATTTCGTCGGTAATGCGCGACGCGCCGGAGGCAATCACCCCGAGGCCAATGCCAGGGAAAATATAGGCGTTGTTGCACTGGGCGATAGGGTACGTTTTATCTTTCCAGGTCACCGGATCAAACGGGCTGCCGGTGGCCACCAGCGCGGCGCCATCGGTCCAGGTGATGATGTCCTGCGGCGTGGCTTCCACGCGGGAAGTCGGGTTAGACAGCGGCATCACAATTGGGCGAGCGCAGTGCTTGTGCATTTCGCGAATGATCTCTTCGGTGAACAGGCCAGTCTGGCCGGAAACGCCGATAAGAATGTTTGGCTTCGCGTTACGCACCACATCCAGCAGGGAAATCGCTTCATTTTCCAGATCCCACTCCGCCAGGCTCTCACGGCTCTGCACCAGTTTGGTCTGGAAGGAGAGCAGGTTAGGCATGTTGTCAGTGAGCAGGCCAAAGCGATCAACCATGAACACGTTACTGCGTGCGGCTTCTTCACTCAGGCCTTCGCGCTGCATCTGAGCGATGATTTGCTCGGCGATGCCGCAGCCTGCAGAGCCTGCGCCCAGGAAGACGATTTTCTGCTGGTTGAGCTGGCTGCCTGCCGCGCGGCTGGCGGCGATCAGCGTCCCGACGGTCACGGCGGCGGTGCCCTGAATGTCATCGTTAAACGAGCAGATCTCGTCGCGGTAACGGGTCAGCAGCGGCATGGCGTTTTTCTGCGCGAAGTCTTCGAACTGCAGCAGCACGTCCGGCCAGCGGTGGCGCACGGCCTGGATAAACTCGTCCACAAACTCGTAGTAGTCGTCGCCGGTAATGCGCGGATGACGAGAACCCATATAAAGCGGGTCGTTCAGCAGCTGCTGGTTGTTGGTGCCGACGTCCAGCACTACCGGCAGGGTGTAAGCCGGGCTGATGCCGCCACAGGCGGTGTACAGCGATAGCTTCCCGATAGGAATGCCCATCCCGCCGATGCCCTGGTCGCCCAGGCCGAGAATACGTTCGCCGTCGGTCACCACGATCACTTTGATGTTGTGGTTCGGCACGTTCTGCAGAATATCGTCCATGTGGTGACGATTTTCGTAGTTGATGAACACCCCGCGAGAGCGGCGGTAGATTTCTGAGAAGCGCTCACAGGCGGCCCCCACGGTGGGGGTGTAAATCACCGGCATCATCTCTTCCAGATGATTTTCAACCAGGCGGTAGAACAGCGTTTCGTTGGTGTCCTGGATGTTGCGCAGGTAGATGTGCTTGTCGATTTCGGTTTTGAAGCCCTGGTACTGAATCCAGGCGCGTTCCGCCTGCTCTTCGATGGTTTCAACCACTTCCGGCAGCAGGCCGAGCAGGTTGAAATTGCGGCGCTCTTCGATGCTGAAAGCGCTGCCTTTATTTAACAGGGGGAATTCAAGTAAAACGGGTCCGGCGTAAGGGATGTAAAGCGAGCGATGTTTTTTTGGTTTGATGTCCATGTGCATACTCTTTTTTCGACGTAACGTCTTGCCAGTAAGGCTCATTCGGTAAGTTTTCGCGCAATATTATGGCACAGCGATTTTGCATCCGACACCGCCAGGCCAAGAACTTTGGTTACACAAGTCCTCAAATCGGCAGGAATTTTGTTTCAGCGCGTTCCGTGAGTGTGTTTAAATAGCTAAACCAGTTTAGCAAAATTTAGCTTACGAATGGAGACACCATGAGCGTACAAGTTTGGGTTCTGGGCGATGCCGTCGTCGATCTGCTTCCGGACGGCAATGGCCGGTTACTGCAATGCCCCGGCGGGGCACCGGCCAATGTTGCCGTCGGGATTGCGCGCCTCGGCGGCAGCAGCGGATTTATTGGCCGCGTGGGGGACGATCCCTTTGGTCGCTTTATGCGACGCACGCTGCAGGAAGAAAGAGTAAACACCGAATTTATGCGGCTGGATGCCAACCAGAGAACCTCCACGGTGGTGGTAGATCTGGATGAACACGGCGAACGCACGTTCACCTTTATGGTTCGCCCCAGTGCGGATTTATTCCTTGAATACGATGATATTCCGTCCTTCAGCCACGGTCAGTGGCTGCATGTCTGCTCGATAGCCTTAAGCGCGGAACCCAGCCGGAGCACGACGTTCTCCGCCATGGAGCAGATAAAAAAAGCCGGGGGCCAGGTCAGCTTTGACCCTAATATCCGTCCCGATCTTTGGCATGACGTCGCAGAGCTGCAGGCTTGCCTGACGAGGGCGCTGCTGCTGGCCGATGTGGTGAAACTCTCCGTCGAAGAGCTGATTTTTATCAGCGGGAAAACCCATCTCCATGAGGGCATTAAAAAGCTGGTCAGCCGCTTTGCTCTGCGACTTCTGCTGGTCACTCAGGGCAAGGAAGGCGTGCTGGTGTATTACCACGGTCAGATCTACCACTTTGATGCCCGGCCCGTGGTCTGTGTGGATACCACCGGGGCAGGCGATGCTTTTGTTGCCGGGCTGCTCAGCGGCCTGGCGACCCGGGGCTTACCCGACAGCGAAGAAGCCCTGGCCGGGATTATCGCTCAGGCGCAGCTTTGCGGGGCGCTGGCGACAACGGCGAAAGGCGCGATGACCGCGCTGCCTCACCGGGAAGAGGTCGAGCAATCGCTGTAATACGGTAAAAATATATTCTGATTGTCGTGCCTGTCACATTTACTAAATCGGTTTAGCAAAATTCGTTGCCTTCGGTATTTCGCCCTGGTTACCCTTTTTCAACTAAACCGGTTTAGCTAAACAAATGACATTAGCCTCTCAGGGATACGACGAACATGTATAAGAAAAAGAAACTGGCAGTGATGATAGCCTTGCTGATTGGCACGGCGTCCGCGCAGGCCGCCACGGATTTAAACAGCATAGAATCACGCCTTGCCGCGATGGAGCAGCGCTTACAGGATGCAGAAAGCAGGGCGAAGGCCGCAGAACAACGCGCCAGCGCCGCCGAAAGCAAAGCGCAACTGCTCGCCACTCAACAACAGCAAACTCAGGCAACCACTCAGGCGGTGGCCGACCGTACCGCCCGACTGGAATCAAAAGCAGATAAGCAAACTGGTTTTGAATTCCACGGCTACGCGCGTTCCGGCCTGTTAATGAATGATTCTGCATCCAGCAGTAAAAGCGGCCCTTACTTAACGCCCGCCGGGGAAACCGGGGGGGCAGTAGGGCGACTGGGTAACGAGGCCGATACCTACGTTGAGCTGAATCTGGAGCACCGCCAGACGCTGGACAATGGCACCACTACCCGCTTTAAAGCTATGCTCGCGGACGGGCAAAAGACCTACAACGACTGGTCGGCGGACAGCAGCGACCTGAATATTCGCCAGGCCTTCGCCGAACTGGGGAATCTCCCCGGCTTTGAGGGCCCGCTGAAAGGCAGTACCTGGTGGGCAGGCAAGCGCTTCGATCGTGACAATTTCGACATTCACTGGCTGGACTCCGACGTGGTGTTTCTCGCCGGCACCGGCGGCGGCGTGTATGACGTGAAATGGAACGATGGGCTGCGCAGCAACTTTGCGGTCTATGGCCGCAATTTTGGCAACCTCGAAGACACCGGCAACACCGTCCAGAACTATATGCTGACCATGAATCACTTTGCCGGGCCGTTCCAGCTGATGGTCACCGGGCTTCGGGCAAAGGATAACGACGACCGAAAAGATGCCAATGGCGATTTGATTCAAAAAGAAGCCGCCAATACCGGCGTGCATACTCTGGTAGGGCTGCATAACGACAGCTTCTACGGCCTGCGCGAAGGCAGCGCTAAAACCGCGCTGCTCTACGGCCACGGTCTTGGCGCCGAAGTAAAAGGGATCGGGTCGGACGGTGCGCTGCTGTCGGAGGCGAATACCTGGCGCTTTGCCAGCTTTGGCGTGACCCCGATTGGCGGCGGCTGGCATATTGCTCCGGCGCTGCTGGCGCAAAGCAGTAAAGATCGCTACGTGAAGGGAGACAGCTATGAATGGGCCACGGTCAACGCGCGGCTTATCAAAGAAGTCACCCAGAACTTTGCTCTGGCGTTCGAGGGCAGCTATCAGTACATGGATCTGCGGCCAGAAGGTTACAAAGACCGTAATGCGGTCAACGGCAGCTTCTACAAGCTGACCTTTGCCCCAACGCTGAAGGCCGGCAGCATCGGCGACTTCTTTAGCCGCCCGGAACTGCGCCTGTTTGCTACCTGGATGGACTGGAGCAGCAAACTGGACAAATACGCGAGCAATGACGCCTTCGGCAGCAGCGGCTTTAACGCCGGTGGGGAATGGAACTTTGGCGTTCAGATGGAAACCTGGTTTTAACGAACTGGCCTCCCGCTGCGGCGGGAGTGCCACGACATAACAAGAAAGCGTTTAGAGGTGACTATGGATTTCAATCACATTGCCAGAGAGCTGATTCCTCTGCTGGGCGGCAAAGACAATATCGCCAGCGCGGCCCACTGCGCAACGAGGCTGCGGTTGGTTCTGGTGGATGATGTGCTGGCAGACCAACAGGCGATTGGCAAAGTCGACGGCGTGAAAGGGTGTTTTCGCAACGCAGGGCAGATGCAAATCATCTTTGGCACCGGCGTAGTGAATAAAGTGTATGCTGCCTTTATTCAGGCCGCAGGCATTGCAGAGTCAAGCAAGTCCGAAGCCGCAGATCTTGCGGCGAAAAAGCTGAATCCGTTCCAGCGCATTGCCCGTCTGCTGTCGAACATCTTTGTGCCAATCATTCCTGCCATTGTGGCCTCAGGTTTGCTGATGGGGCTGCTCGGGATGGTGAAAACCTACGGCTGGGTCAGCCCGGATAACGCACTCTATATCATGCTGGATATGTGCAGCTCGGCGGCGTTTATTATTCTGCCTATCCTGATTGGTTTCACCGCCGCCCGTGAGTTCGGCGGCAACCCCTACCTGGGCGCGACGTTGGGCGGAATTTTAACCCATCCGGCGTTAACCAACGCCTGGGGCGTGGCGGCCGGGTTCCACACCATGAACTTCTTTGGGCTGGAAGTGGCGATGATTGGCTACCAGGGGACGGTTTTCCCGGTGCTGCTGGCGGTGTGGTTTATGAGTCTGGTGGAGAAACAGCTGCGCCGGGTGATCCCGGATGCGCTGGATCTTATCCTGACGCCGTTCCTGACGGTCATCATTTCCGGCTTTATCGCGCTGCTGATTATCGGCCCGGCGGGGCGCGCGCTGGGAGACGGCATCTCATTCGTGCTCAGCACGCTTATTGCCCACGCGGGCTGGCTCGCCGGGCTGCTTTTTGGCGGGCTGTATTCCGTCATTGTGATCACGGGTATTCACCACAGCTTCCACGCTATTGAGGCCGGGCTGCTTGGCAATCCGGCCATCGGCGTTAATTTCCTGCTGCCTATCTGGGCAATGGCAAACGTCGCGCAGGGCGGAGCCTGCCTGGCGGTATGGTTTAAAACCCGGGATGCGAAAATCAAAGCAATTACGCTGCCTTCGGCGTTTTCTGCCATGCTGGGCATTACCGAAGCGGCGATTTTCGGGATCAACCTCAGGTTTGTTAAACCCTTTATTGCGGCGCTAGTGGGCGGCGCAGCGGGTGGGGCCTGGGTGGTTTCCGTGCATGTGTACATGACGGCGGTCGGCTTAACCGCGCTGCCGGGCATGGCTATTGTGCAGGCCAGTTCGCTGATGAACTACATCATCGGGATGGTTATCGCTTTTGGCGTGGCGTTCATCCTCTCCCTGTTACTGAAATACAAAGCGGAGTCTGAAGCATGACGCTTGCTTCCCGTTTACCGGCCATTTTGCAGGCCGTGATGACAGGCCAGCCCAAAGCCCTGCAGGACAAACACTATCCGCAGTGGCATCACGCCCCGGTGACCGGGTTGATGAACGATCCGAACGGATTTACCTGGTTTGCCGGGCGCTGGCACCTGTTTTATCAGTGGAACCCGCTGGCGGCGGACCATAAATACAAGTGCTGGGGCCACTGGAGTTCGGCTGATTTAGTGCAGTGGCGACACGAGCCGCTGGCGCTGATGCCGGATGAAGAATACGACCGCAGCGGCTGCTACTCCGGCAGCGCCGTTGACCTCGAAGGCAGACTGACGCTGTGCTACACCGGCAACGTTAAGTTTGACGACGGCAGCCGCACGGCCTGGCAATGCCTTGCGGTGGAAAACAGCGCCGGTGGCTTTGACAAAATGGGGCCAGTTTTACCGCTGCCTGCGGGCTACACCGGGCATGTGCGGGACCCGAAAGTCTGGCAGCACGAGGGCGTCTGGTACATGGTGCTGGGCGCGCAGGATCTTCACAAGCGGGGCAAGGTATTGCTGTTTTCTTCGCCGAATATGCGCGACTGGGAAAACAGAGGCGAAATTGCCGGGAACGGCATCCACGGGCTGGCTGACGCAGGCTATATGTGGGAATGCCCCGATCTTTTCCCTCTTGACGGTAAACATGTGCTGCTCTGCTGCCCGCAGGGGCTGGCCCGTCAAAATGAACGCTTTCTGAACGTTTACCCTGCGGCGTATCTGGTTGGCGACTTTGATTACGCCACGGCGACATTCAGCCACGGCGACTTGAACGAACTGGATGCAGGCTTTGAATTCTATGCCCCGCAAACGGCGCTGGGGCCGGACGGGCGGCGTTTGCTCGTCGGCTGGATGGGCGTGCCGGACGGCGAGGAGATGCTGCAGCCAACCCGTGAACAGGGCTGGATCCACCAGATGACCTGCCTGCGGGAGCTTACGCTTAGCAACGGCAAGCTTTATCAAAACCCGATAGCGGAACTGGCTCTGCTGCGTGAAGAAGAACAGCGCTGGCAAGGGCCAGCCAGCCTGGCTCCGGCGCTGGATGCAACGCGCCTGGAACTCCAGATAGAGGCCACGGGTCGCTTCAGTCTCCGCTTTGGCGGCGGCCTGACGCTGGACGTTACCGGGCAGGGCATTACGCTTCAGCGTCCGAGCCTGGCGACGGGCGAGCCGCTTCACCGTTACTGGCATGGCGCGGTTGCCTCGCTGCAGATCCTCTGCGACAGCTCAAGCGTTGAGATCTTCATCAATCAGGGGGAAGGCGTGATGAGCAGCCGCTATTTCCCGCATCCTTCGGAGCGGCTCTCTTTCAACGGCGAGTCGGCGGTCACGTTGCGCTACTGGCCGCTGCGTTCCTGCATGATACAATGAGGGTTTTCGACTCATTGCCACGGTTGCTCTGTGAAAAAAACCAAACGCGTCACGATTAAAGATATTGCCGAACTGGCGGGCGTCTCAAAGGCGACCGCCAGCCTGGTCCTCAATGGCCGGGGCAAAGAGCTGAGGGTAGCCCAGTCCACCCGCGAACGCATCATGACGATTGCGCAACAGCAGCACTACCAGCCGAGCATTCACGCTCGCTCGCTGCGGGATGACCGCAGCCATACCATTGGGCTTGTGGTCCCGGAAATCACCAACTACGGGTTCGCCGTTTTCTCCCACGAACTGGAAATGCTCTGCCGTGAAGCGGGCGTTCAGCTACTTATCTCCTGCACCGACGAAAATCCGGGCCAGGAAAACATGGTGGTCAGCAACATGATTGCGCGCCAGGTTGACGGCCTGATTGTCGCCTCCAGCATGCTGACAGCTGTGGATTACCACAAACTGAGTGAGCAACTGCCGGTGGTGCTGTTTGACCGGCACATGAACGACACCGCGCTGCCGCTGGTTGCCACCGACTCCGTGCAGCCTACCGCCGAACTGATCGCCCCGATTGCCCGCCAGCATGCGGATGAATTCTACTTTTTGGGCGGCCAGCCGAGGCTTTCCCCCACGCGGGATCGGCTGGAAGGGTTTACCCAGGGCCTGGCTCAGGCGGGCGTCACGCTGCGCCCGGAGTGGATCATTCACGGCAACTATCATCCGAGCTCGGGCTATGAGTCCTTTGCTGCACTGTGCGCGCAGCTTGGACGTCCGCCCAAAGCGCTGTTTACCGCCGCCTGCGGCCTGCTTGAGGGCGTGCTGCGCTACATGAGCCAGCACAACCTGCTGGAGAGCGACATTCACCTGGCCAGCTTTGACGACCACTACCTGTATGACTCGCTGTCGGTGCGCATCGACACCATTCAGCAGGATAACCGCCAGCTGGCTTTTCATTGCTATGACCTGATCAGCAAGCTGATTGACGGGCAGTCGCCCACGCCGATGCAGCGCTATCTTCCGGCCAAAATATTACGTCGGCATTCATAAAAACAGCCTGCCACCATCGCTATAGGGAAATAACGTTATGCAAACTTTTTGCTACCCGGCCGGAACGCTTCTTGCTGATAAAGAGCAGGCTGAACACGCCTCACCGTTCAACGTGGTGATTGAAACTCCGCGTCTGATACTTTCGCCACCCTCACCGGAAGATGCCCCGGCACTGCTCGGCATTTTTTCCGATCCACAGGTGATGAAATACTGGAACACCGCGCCCTGGTGCTCCCTTGACGATGCTCTGCGTTTTATCGACCGCAGAACGGCAGAGATGCAGGACCGTTCTGCGCTGACGCTGTGCATCCGGGATAAACAGTCGGGCCAGCTGGCGGGAAAATGTATGCTTTTCAGCTTTGACTTTCATTCCCGCCGCGCCGAGATTGGGTTTGGTCTGGGGCGCGAGCACTGGGGGAAGGGACTGGTTAACGAAGCCGCCGAGGCGCTGATTAGCTATGCCTTTAAGGTGTTTCATCTGCGTCGCATCGAAGCTGAAATTGATCCTGGCAACCAGGCTTCTGCAGCCGCCCTGCAAAAGCTGGGCTTTGCTCAGGAAGGGCTGCTGCGGCAGCGTTGGGAAATCAACGGCGTGATTTCTGACTCAGCGCTTTTTGGACTGTTGGCCGCAGACAAAAAAGCCTGAGGCGTTTGGCTAGTTTCGGTCAGGGAACCATAAACCAAAGCGGGTCACCCCGGACTGGCTTTCCACCCAGCAGCGCCCCTTATGCAACTGCATGATGGAATGCACGATGGATAAGCCAAGTCCGCTGGAGTGCGCCGAGTCGTTGCGGGAAGGGTCGGCCCGGTAGAACCGGTCGAAAAGCCTTTCCTGGTGCGCCGGAGAAATGGTCTCCCCACGGTTCATCACCACGATGGACATACCTTCCGCTTCAGGCCTGGCAGCAATCTCAATCTCACTGCCGGGCTCGGCATAGCGCACCGCGTTAGACAGCAGGTTCGCCAGCGCCCGGCGCAGCAACAGGGCATCCGCATTGACCGTGCCGCTGGCGTGCGTTTGAATCGTCACCTCACGCTCGGCGGCCAGATCCTCAAAATACTCACCGAGGCGGTGAGTCTCTTCAACAATGTCAATATCACGCCGCTGGATCTCCTGGTCAGGCTGTTCCGCCTGGGCCAGAAACAGCATGTTGTCTATCATCCGCGACATACGCTGCAGCTCTTCAAAGTTTGAGCCCAACAGTCGCTGGTAATAGGCGTTGTCCCTCGCCGCGCCGAGGCCAACTTCTGTCTGGCCGAGCAGGGTGGTTATCGGCGTGCGCAGGTCATGGGCCATATCGGCACTGACCTGTTTTAACTGCTGGAACCCGCGTTCCAGCCGCTCGAGCATCGCGTTGATTTGGTCAATCAGCGCATCAAGCTCCATCGGCACATCCTGCTTATCCAGCCTCGACGAGAGCGTTTGGGTGCCAATAGTCGCCGTGCGATCGGCCAGACGACGCAAAGGCGAAATGCCACGTCGGGCAAAGATCACCGCCAGCACGACTGAGATGGCCGCCATCATCGAGGCAAAGAGAATAATCTTGTTGCGATACTCTTCGAGAATATGGGTTCTGTCGCTCAGCACCCGCGCCGACACAATCTCCAGAGGCGGTAAATTATTGGCCGAGGGGCTAATTGCCGCCATGTAAACCATCGGCGTGCCGTCCGCATTATTGGCGTGATGTACGGCCTCAAGCGTCAGCCGCTGATTGGCGGCAACCGGCGTCACGGTGGGAAGCGCGCGCTGCATGGGGTTAACTTCCAGCAATGTGGCACCGCCCACATAGCGGATCACCAGCAGGGATTCCGTATTGCCCAGCATATTGGCAAACAAATGGGGCTTTTCGCGGATCAACTGCCGCGCATCCAGATCCCGCAGCAGCGTACTGATCTGGTCCACGCGGGAAACCAGCGCCGCGTCATCACGGATAGAAAGCTGCTGGCGCAGGGCGTAATAGAGCGCGCTGCCCATGACGGTAAACGCCACAAAGGAAAAGGCGGCCAGCAACAAGGCAAGGCGGAAGGTTAGCGAATTACGCTTCATGACTCTGGCTCGCAGCGGTAGCCCACGCCATGCACGGTATGGATTAGTCGCACCGGGAAGGGGTCGTCCACTTTTTGCCGCAGCCTGCGCACCGCGACGTCCACCACGTTAGTGTCGCTGTCGAAATTCATGTCCCACACGCGGGAAGCCAGAAACGTTCGCGACAGAACTTGCCCCGGATGCTGGAGAAAACACACCAGCAGCTTGAACTCTTTATTGGTCAGCGTGATGCGCTTGCCTTCGCGCTCGCAGCGAAACTTGGCGACATCCACCAGCAGATCGGCCATCGTCAGCACTTCTTCGGCTTCGGCCTGCGGCTGGCCGCGGCGTAAAATAATGCGGATCCTTGCCAACAGTTCGGCAAAGGAGAAAGGCTTGACGAGGTATTCATCGGCCCCCAGGCCAAGCCCGCGTAAACGGTCCTCCAGCGTGCCGCGCGCGCTCAGAAACAGCACCGGCGTCTGGCTGTGGGCGCGTAAACGCTCCATTACCGTCCAGCCGTTCATTTCCGGCAGCATGACGTCCAGCAGAATCAGGTCATAATTTTCTTCCCGGGCCAGATGCAGGCCGTCAATGCCGTTAGCCGCCCAGTCTGCGGTATAGCCCGCTTCGTTCAGTCCGCTCACCAGGTAGGCGGCGGTTTTCGCTTCGTCTTCAATAATGAGGATTTTCAAGCAGCGGATCCCGTCGAAAAGAGAGAAAAGGGCGTGGAGACCGCCCCAGTCTCGTCATTATAAGAGGCGTGAACCTCAGTAGCCAGGCACGTGCGCCGCTTTCATGATCAGATTAGCCACCGCTTCAGGCTGGGAAATCAGCGAAACGTGGCTGGATTTTAGCTCGATGGTTTGCGCGTGCATGCGCTTCGCCATAAACCGCTCCAGATCCGGGTTGATCGTGCGATCTTCGGTCGATACCGCGTACCAGGTCGGCTTGTCATGCCAGGCGGCAACCGTGGTTTTCGCCATGGTGATGGCTTTGCCCATTGGCTGCTGCACCGCGTAATAGGCTTTGGCCTCGCTTTCCGGCAGGTCGCCGGCGAAATCGTGGATAAATGCCGACTCGCTCAGCGCGCCGTAGCCGTCGTCGTTCCATTTAAGGCCAGCGGAAGCCGGTGCCGCCGGGTATTTTTTGGTGAGCGCCGGGTAATCTTCACCCGCTTCCGGGGCGCGGGCGGCGATATACACCAGGCCTTTGACTTCTGGCTCATCGCCCGCCTGGCTAATCACCATCCCGCCGTAGGAGTGTGCCACCAGAATCACCGGGCCGTTTTGCTGCGCCAGCGCGCGTTTTACCGCGGCAACATCGTTATCTAAAGAGGTCGTCGGGTTCTGTACCGCGGTGACGTGCAGACCTTTAGCCTGCAGCAGGGGAATAACTTTGCCCCAGCTCGATCCATCGGCAAACAGGCCGTGCACCAGCACGATGTTTTTTACTTCCTGCGGAGCAGGCGTGGTATCGGCATGAGCAGCCGTGGTACTAAAAGCGGCCAGCACAAGGGTGGCAAGCGCAGAGAGATGGCGTAATTTCATGATCTATCCTCAGGATTTAACAAGGGGGTCAGGGCCAATTTAGCTCTCGGGCGCCAACAAACTGCTGACCAGGAAATGACAAAAAAATGACAAACGGGGCATTCTTGCGGTTCATGATGAAGGGCTCTACACTGAATTTTTCAGCCTGAAGAGATTGTAAATGACTAATAATATTACGCCTTTTGCCTTTGTGCTGGCGGTAAACAACCTTGATGACACTGCAGGTTATTTCCGCGATACGTTAGGCTTTACCCTTGAATGGCCTGGCACGAACGGCTGGCAATTAGCGGTGCGAGGGACAGTGAAGGTGATGCTGGGCCATTGCCCGCAGGCGCTGGCCCCAGCTTCCCTTGGGGATCACAGTTATTTCGGCTATCTGCATGTTGATGACGTGGATGCACTCTACGCCGAGTTTACCCGGCGTGGTGCCATCATTTTACAACCACCGGCCAGCCGTCCACACGGGATGCGCGAATTTCTCGTCGCGACGCCAGGGCCATAAAATCATGATTGGCCAGGTGTTGTAAAAAGGCCATCAGCCACCACGGGATTTGCTTTCACGGGTCACTATCACCGCCAGCAGACCGGCCAGCGCAAAAGCGGCGGCCACGTAGGGAATAGGGCGAGGCCCGGTCAGGTTTATCAGCACGCCGCCGACCAGTGAGCCGAAGCCAATTGCCGCGTTAAACACCGACACGTTGACCGAGGTTGCCGCATCCGGGCCGCCTTCAAGCGTGGATGCCTCTTTGAACACCAGGGTTTGCAGCAACACCGGCAGAGCCCCATAAGCTGCGCCCCACAGGGCGATAGCGATAAAAATTGTGGTATGGCTGACGGTCGCCGCATTAAGAAAAGCGAGGCTGGCGGTAAACAGCGCGGCCACCACGCCCAGACTGGTTCGCGGCGCCCGGGCGGCAAAAGGCCCCACCGCAAAGTTAGTGACAACGCCTGCCGCACCGTAAACCAGCAACAACATACTGATTTGCGAGCTGCTCTGGCGGGCCATTTGCTCAAGGAATGGCGTAATGTAGGTATAGGCCAGGAAGTTGCCGGTCACCACCAGCGCGGTGATGCCAAGAATAGCCAGCAATGCTCTGTTTTTAAACACCGCGGAAATAGCGCCGCGTCTGGCGGATTTAGCGATTCGTACCGCGGGAACGGACCAGGCGATAAGCGTGAAAACCACCAGGCACAAGAGGCACAGAGCGGCAAATACCTCCCGCCAGCCGTAAAAATCGCCCAGCATCGTGCCCGCCGGGACCCCGAGCACCGTTGCCAGCGAAACGCCCCCAAAAACAATGGACGTTGCCCGCACGGCGTTGCGTGCTGCCACCAGATGCACGGCGGTCACCACCGCCGTGGACCAAAATACGCCGATAGCCGCGGCCACCAGAATACGCCCCACAAAGACAACAAAATAATCAGACGCCAGCCAGGTAATCAGGTTGCCGGCAAAGCAGGCCGCCAGCAGCCCAGCCATCAGCGTTTTGCGGTTAATATGCCCCAGTAACCCGGTTAGCGGCGCGGCGGTGAGGGCCACCATGAAGGCAAAAATTGTGACCAGATAACCTGCCACGCCGAGGGAAACGTTTAGCCCGGCAGCCATGCCCGGCAGCACTCCCACCGGCATCAGTTCGGTACTGACAAAAGTGAAACAGCCCATGCTCAGCGCCAGCACCGCCGCGATGCTGCGGGCCCGAGAAACGTGTGCGCCCTGCGGCGCAGCGATATTTGTACTGCTTGAATGCATAAAACCATCCTGAAAATGTGAACAGGTCGAGATGACGAGCAAATTGTGGCGTCGTACAGGTCAGAATGCGATAGCATGAAAGGCATATCACCTATGACTGAGAATCAATAATGAGAGCATTTAGTTCGCAACTGCTGGAAGGCGTGGACGTGATGGCGGCGGTAGTGGATACGCTAAGCTTTGGCGCTGCCGCCGAAATGCTCGATATGTCGCAGTCGGGTGTCAGCCGGGCGATTGCACGCCTGGAAAAGCGGCTCGGTATTCGCGTGTTTGACCGCACCACGCGTTCAGTGCGGCTGACCGATGAGGGGCGGGAGTTCTACGAGCAGGTTATGCCGCTGATTGGCGCCCTGGCCGAAGTCACCGGCGGCGCGGCAGGGGACGGGCAGAGCATTCGTGGCAGACTGAGGGTGAATGTTGATCCGCTGTTTGCCAGCCAGGTTTTAGGGCCACGCCTCGGCGCGTTTATGGATAAACACCCTGAGCTTGAAATCGAGCTGCGCAGCCGGGACGAACTGGGGGACCTTATTTCTGAAGGCTTCGATCTGGCGCTGCGCTTTGGTCACCCTCAGTCCTCATCGCTGATAGCCAGAAAGCTGTTCGACACGCGAGTATTTGCCATGGCCTCGCCTGAATACGTGCAGCGTTTTGGGCGGCCTGAAACACCGCAGGAACTGGAGCAGGAGCCGCACCGCTGCGTATTGTTCCGCGAGCCGCTGACGGGGAAGCCTTTCAGCTGGGAATTTCATCAGGGGAAAAAGAAACTGATGATCCAGCCGCGCGGCCTGTTAACGGTGAATGATGCGGAAACCGCATTCAGTACCTGTCTTTCGGGGCTGGGCGTTGTGCAAATATTCGAGCTGGGCAGTGAGGAATACATCGCTTCTGGGCGGCTGGTGCCGCTGTTTCCCGAATGGTCAGATCATCGATTCCCGCTCTATGCGTATTACCCCTCCCGGCATCATGTGCCGGCGAAAACACGAGCATTTCTGAACTTTGTTAGCGGGCTGGTGGGTTGACGTTCTCAGGCAAAACCCAGCAAGGCTGTCCGCTCCGTGCCAAATGCGGACGTCAGGAGTATTATCGATGTCCTCATTCCTGCAGCAGTAGACCCGGTAATGAGGACTCCTGAACGTTATCGAAGACTCATTGGGAACAGCCGCTATGAAACAATTGGCCTTTTTACTGCTCATTATTACTGGTGCAGCTTCTGCAGACCCTTCAATAGAGGTGGGATTTTCTCCGGAAGGTAGCGCACAACAGCTCGTGCTAAATACCATCAATTCAGCGCACTCCTCTATCGAAATGGTTGCATATGCATTTCAGGCCCACGATATTGCTGCTGCACTAGATGCAGCCCAACAGCGAGGCGTTAGAGTACAAGTCGTTATCGATAAACGTCGAAATAGAGGCAGTACATCACTGGCGGCAATGCGCGACATTACTCGCCATGGAGTGGAGCTGCGCATTGATGGGCATTACCATATTCAGCACGATAAGATGATGATTATTGATGGTTCAACTGTAGAAACAGGTTCATTTAATTATGCAAAATCAGCAGAGTACGATAACAGCGAGAATGTCATCGTTATTAAAAATATGCCTCACACCGTGTCTCAGTATCAGGAACATTTTGCTTCCCGGTGGGCAATATCTGAACCCTTCGAACTTAAAACACAGGGTTAGCCACTCTTCACTTTAGCGGCCTTTAACGTCAGCATCTCGCTCAAAGCAGCCGGGCAATTTTTGCCTAAACAATAGGCTTAACGAGGGATGGAACGCCCCCTATTAGTGCTCAACAATCCACAAAAGCGCCACCACCGGCAGGGTGAAGATCGCCGCAAAAATGGCCAGCTCTTCGCCCCAGCCGTAGCCTGCTTTAATCACACCTATCAGCATATTTGCCGCTGCAATCAGGCACCACAGTACCGCAAAGCCTCGGGCGATAATTGCCTGAGCCGGCGGGTAGTCCGGGCTAAACAGGCGGATAAGCAGGTAACAGCCGCTGGCGAGCAAAAACCCGCTCAGCAGAAATAACAACGTTCGCATAAAACACTCCAGGAAATGGCCTGCGGCTTAACTTTGCGAGATAAGCCGCAGGCTGGGGATTTACTGCCGGGGAGTCAGCAGGTCGCCTAAACCAATACGCTGCAAAAACTCCTTGCGGATACGGTCGGCCACGACGTTGACCACTTCGGCCCCGTCATCAGAGGGATCAACGTGCACGCGGAACGGGCGTTTGCCATACGGCGCATTCACAATATCCACCATCGCCGCCGCGACATCGGCAACATCGGCATCCTCTGGTTCACAGGCCGCCAGGCCTTTCAGCGCTTCATCTTCCAGTCCAGCGGTTGGGCCAGTCTGGGTCCAGGCCAGCTCACGTTCGCTGTCCGCGGGCTTACCGGAGTGCAGGAAATGGTTGGTGCCTTTGGTAAAAGCCCCCGGCACCAGAATCGAGCTTTCAATGCCCCAGCGGCTCAGTTCGGCGGCATAGCTGACGGCCACGGCGTCCATTGCGGCTTTGGCGGCAAAATAGGGTGCCAGATAAGGCGGAGTGCCGCCCCGAGTGCTGCTGCTGCCGACCCACAGCACCAGGCCTTTTCTCTGCTGACGCAGATAAGGCAGCGCCGCCCGATTAACCCGCTGGGTGCCCAGCACGTTAATGTCGAATAGCTGGCTGAACTGCTCCGGCAGAAATGCCTCGGCAGGGCCGAAGGACATATGCCCGGCATTGTGTACTACGACGTCCAGCCGGCCTTGCTCCGCGATGATATGCGCGACTGCCGCCTCCGCAGAAGCCTCGGACTGCACGTCCAGCTCGATGGCGCGAAGATCCACGCCGTGTTGCCGCGAATACTCTTGCAGGCTTTCAACCTGGGGAGCATTGCGACCTGAAATATCGCGCATACTGGCATAAACGGTGTGCCCGGCATGGGCGAGGGCGCGCGCGGATAAGGCCCCAAAGCCGCTGGATGCGCCGGTTATCAGTATAATTTGCTGCATGTTTGTCTCCTGTTGGTCACCAGTCTTATGCAAAGCCGCCGTTAACGCGGATCACCTGAGAATTCACCCAGCTGCCGTCCGGGCCAGCCAATGTCGCCACAATACTGGCGATTTCCTCTGGCGTGCCGATGCGCCCCAACGGGGCGAGGCTGGCGATGGCCTGAATTTGCTCTTCGGTTTTTCCGTTCAGGAACAGATCGGTGCCGGTTGGCCCCGGTGCAACGGCGTTGACGGTGATATTACGGCCACGCAGTTCGTTGGCGAGGACGTGCACCAGGCCTTCAACCCCGGCTTTGGAGGCGATGTAGGGGCCATAGGCCGGGAATGATTTGGCAATAACGCTGGTTGAAAGGGCGATAATGCGGCCGCCATCCTGCAGAGACTCTGCGGCGTTGGCCAGCACCATAAACGCCCCTCGCAGATTTGTATTGATGATTTTGTCGAACTCGGCCAGGCCTGCTGGAGTAATTTTCACCATCGGCATAATGCCCGCGCTGTGCACCACCACATCCAGCTGGTTGTGGAGAGCTTTCGCTTCAGCAAACAGACGGGTGACATCGCTTTCAGATGAGACATCGGCCTGAATCGCCACGGCGTTCCCGCCGTTGTTTTTAATCGCCTGGACCGTTTCATCGGCGCTGGCTTTATTTCCGGCGTAGTTCACGACAACGGTGAAGCCGTCGCGGGCCAGTCTTTCGGCAATTGCCCGGCCAATTCCACGGGAAGCGCCGGTCACCAGGGCAGTTTTCTTTGCAGTCGTCATGTTGTTCTCCAGATGCGGTGAGTGAATCGCCCCGAGTGGGCGTGGGTGCATTGTTAATGTTTTTGATTTCGGGATAAATGGTGCTAATTTGATTAGATAATTCCGTTTTGATTAACAATAGCAGATGGATAAATTTGACACTTTGCAGCTGTTCACCCGCATTGTTGAGCTGGGCAGTTTCAGCCAGGCCGCCGACCAGCTTGGTATCCCGAGGGCCACGGCAAGCAATGCGATTAAAGAGCTGGAGAGCCAACTGGGCTGCCGCTTGCTGGAGCGCACCACCCGGCATGTGCGAGCCTCTCAGGATGGGAAAGCGTACTACCAGCGCTGTGTGTACATTCTTGCTGAGTTGAATGATGCCGAAGCCGCGCTGCGCCCGGTTGTGGCCCGGCCTCGCGGTATCCTGCGTATTGACCTGCAGGGAACGCATGCCTCGCACATCGTTCTGCCGCGCCTGGACGAGTTTCATCGCCGTTATCCGGATATCGAACTGATTATAAGCAGCGGCGACAGGCTGGTGGATTTAATCCGCGAGGGGATAGATTGCGTGGTGCGCGCCGGTAAGTTACAGGACTCTTCGCTGGTCGCCCGTCATCTGGCGGATCTCCCGCAGGTGGTATGCGCCAGCCCGGATTATCTGGCGGCGTTTGGCGTGCCTGCGCACCCGGACGATCTTGACCAGCACCAGTGCGTGAACTTTTTCTCGACGACAGGCGGCCTGAATTACCCTTTTGAATTCATTATCGATAACGAGCGCCGGGCTTATTCGCCGAAAGGGTGGGTGACGGTCAACGAAGCTGAGAATTACGTGATCTGTGCGCTACGAGGCTGCGGGCTGGTTCAGCTCCCGCGCTACCACGTTGAACAGGCACTGAGCGAAGGTCGGCTGGTAGAAGTGATGCCTGACTGGCAAAGCCCGGCCATCGCGGTATCCGCGGTGTACACGCAAAACCGGCAACTTTCGCCGCGGGTGAGGGTGTTTATCGACTGGCTGAAGGAGATTTACAGCTCGCGTTTCCCGCCGGAGAACAGAGCGTGACATTTTCTGCACAAACATTGAATTTTGCCGCACATCGTTGCCGCGCTGCCGGGGCTATGCTTCATCTCCTCAACACATCAGGAGAACGGTTATGTTCAAATGTCTTAGCACTTCACTTATCGTTAGCACGCTCTTATTTACCGCCCAGTCACAGGCCAGCGACTTTCGTCTGCTGAGCCATACCATTGCCGACGGCGAGATGCTGAAACCGGCGCAGGTTTTTAACGCATTTGGCTGCCACGGGAACAACGTTTCCCCCGATCTTTCCTGGCAAGGCGCACCTAAAGGTACCCGCAGCTTCGCCATTACGGTTTACGATCCCTCTGCGCCGTCAGTCAGCGGCTGGTGGCACTGGACGCTGGTCAACATTCCAGCCGACGTTCACGAGCTGAAAACAGATGCCGGGAATGTGTCGGGCCAGAATCTGCCTGCCGGGGCCGTACAGGGACGCAACGACTACGGTTCAGCCAGTTTCGGCGGGGCTTGCCCACCGCCAGGCTTTAAGTCACACCCGTATTTGTTTACTCTCTGGGCTCTGGATACTCCGACGTTACCCGTGACTGCCGAAAGCAGTGGGGCTCTGGTCGGCTATCAGCTTAATGCCCATGTATTAGCCAAAACGGAGCTACGTCCGGTGTATGGTACTCCCGGTAAAAAATAAGCCACAAGACAAGGGCATAGAGCTGACTCGCTACCATGCCCATCAACGTCACGCGCTGCGAAATATGACTTTCTTGCGCCCCGGTTTTTGCCTGGTGCTCCGGGGCACAAAGATCATGGATCTGCCCGGCGGGAAATGCAGTGCGGGCAGCAACAGCCTGATCTTTTATGCCCCACATGAGCACATTCCCATGCAGCACATTCCGGATGATTCAGGTTACGAGGCGCTTGTTGTCTCGTTTTCCGCTTCGGCACTGGCTGAGTTTAACGCCCGCTACAGGGATGTCACTGCGGCCTGTAGACTAATAACCACCACTGCTCCAGTGCCGCTTAGTCCAGACATCCACGAAGCATGGCAGCGGCTGATCCGCGCCGCGTCCGTCGGAGAGCCCGCCCCGCTGTTGAATTATCATTTAGAAGGGGTACTGCTGCGCCTGGCGCTAGCCGGCTATAGCGTTGCAGCCAAAGCGCCGTTATTCACACTCAGCCAGCAGATAACGGCCCACATCGCCGAAGATCCCGCCGTGCCCCATACTCTGGAACACTTTGCCCAGCGGCTTGGCCTGAGCCTTTCAACGCTGAACCGGCGAATCAAAGCGGAGGGGCAGAGCTTTCGTCAGCTCCAGGAGGACGTCCGGCTTTCCCTTGCTATGGAATATGTGCAAACCACCGATACGCCCCTGGGGAGAATAGCGGAACAGGTCGGCTACGCCTCGCTGTCCCGTTTTATCAGTCGGTTTCGTCTTCGCTATAGCTTAACGCCCGGTGCGCTAAGAAAAGCGATTCACGGCCCTAAATAGAGACAGGCTGGAACGGTAGCCCCAGAGACTCGACAAAGGCTTTAACCTGCGGATACCAGAGATTGACGCCCGATTTGCTGTCGGCAAAGTCGTGGGAGTTTTTGCCGAAGGTGCCGATATCGATCATTCGGGCATGCCCGGCGTCGCCCTCCGCGTTGCGGGTGTAGGCATTAAACATTTGCTCCGGCATCGGCTGCGGCCAGAGCTGGTCATTATCGCCATAGAACCAAACCGAAGGGTAGCGAGCCTGTTTGCCTATCGCGCCATAGGTGCGTACCAGATTTTGCTGCCAGCCTTCACATTTTGGCTGGCGCAGACCGCCCGAGAAATTAATCACGCCCAGCACGCCGGGGAGTGGATGCGTACTCAGCGCCATAGTCACTAGCCCGCCGTCAGACTGGCCGGCAATCACAATGCGTGAGCGGTCAACGTAGGGCAGTTTGACCAGTTCCTTGAGGGCGGCAGCCACGCCATCTGCTTCATCAAACGCGTGACGACGCACATCGCATCCGTCTTTCGGGTAGTCGCCGCCGGAGGCCGCAAAACCTTCCCGCATCGGAATCGCGACCGCAAATCCCCGATGAACAAATACTGAGGCAATCTCCAGGTGACGGGAACGCGGCTGCGTGCGCGCATTGCCCGGATTTTTACCGTGGTTCATCAACAGCAGGGGAAAAGGCCCATTGCCCGGAGGCTTATACAGCGTGGTTTCCAGCTCAACGGTTTTACCCTCTATTTGCACGGGCAACATCACAATCTGCTCATTGAGCTGGCGATCCAGCTTCAGGGAAGATGAAGCGTTATTACTGGCGGAACTGCAGCCGCTGACGCTGAGAAGAAGTGCCGCAACCGGCAGCCCGGTGAAGAGATGAAACAAAGAACCGGAGCGCTGTGGCTCCTGAAATAGAGGTGCTATCAGCCACTTCAAAGAACCCATCTGTTTACCCTGACAAAAAATACTGCGGTTGAATTATGCCGTGTCGTCAACGGACGGCTGTTGTTTTGCATACAAATAAACCGATGCCCGGGAAACGCCCAGATGCTGCGCCACGGTCTCCATCGACTTACGGATATCCAGTAATCCTTCTTTTTTCAGCGTCTGCAACAGCTCAATTCTTTCTGAAGTTTTCAGCGCGCGCGGCGTGGTGGCTATGCCAGCCGCATAACGATCGATTCTCAGCCGGATGGCTTCGGAACCTGCGGGTTCAATATGTTCTTCCACCGGGCCGGGACTGGTGTCGGTGAAGCGAGCGAGTGCGCTTTGCATCCCTCTGAACAAGGTCATATCCAGGTTGAGGCAAAGGGCGGCGACATAGTTCCCGGCATCATCTTTCAGCCCAATCGAGGTGCTTTTCACCGGGCGTCCGTCGGCAAACTGGTTGGCATAATTGGCGATCACCGCCGGGAAATCAGGGGAGGCGATGCGCGCCAGCCCCATTTCCGTGGCGCCCTGGCCAACCTCGCGGCCAGACAGGTTGTTGTGGATGGAGAGAATAGAGTGCTCGGGCTGCGTCAGGTCGTGCACCACCACCTCGCAAAAAGGCGCGAAGGTTTCACTCAACCCCTGGGCGATGTTTTCGAGCTGGTCGAGCAGGGCACTGTTTTCTGATTTTGACACTCTATTTCTCCTGTTAATAATTAACGCGCGCCGACGAGGTACTCAGCGTAGCGGCTGATATCGACGTTGCCGCCGCTGATGATAATCCCGATTCGCTTCCCGCGCAGGCTCTCTTTCATTCCGCGCGCGGCGGCAAAGCCAAGGCAGCCCGTCGGCTCGACCACCATTTTCATCCGCTCGGCGAAAAACTTCATCGAATCGATCAGCTCTTCATCAGTGGCGGTGAAAATGTCGTCCACGTTCTGGCAAATCATCTGGAAGGTATAGTCCCCGAGGAAGGTGGTTTGTGCGCCGTCGGCGATAGTTTTGGGCGTATCAATCCGCACAATTTGTCGATGCCGGAGTGACTGCTGGGCATCGTTCCCGGCTTCCGGCTCCACGCCGTAGACTTTGCAGTTGGGGGAAAGGTGGCGCGCCGCCAGCGAACAGCCGGAAATCAACCCGCCGCCGCCCAGGCAGACAAACAGCGCGTCCAGCTCGCCAACTTCGTCGAACAGCTCTTTCGCCGCGGTGCCCTGGCCGGCAATGACGTGCGGGTGATCGTAAGGCGGGATCAGCGTCAGGCCATATTTGTCAGCCAGATCTTTGCCGATTTGCTGGCGGTCTTCGGTGTAGCGGTTATAGAGAATGACTTTGCCGCCGTATTCGCGCGTGGCGGCAATTTTAGCCGCCGGAGCATCTTCCGGCATCACGATGGTGGCCGGGATCCCCAGCAGCCTTGCGGAGAGCGCAATCGCCTGGGCGTGGTTCCCGGAGGAGAAGGCCACCACGCCAGCTTTTTTTTGCTCCGGCGTAAACTGAGCGAGAGCGTTCATGGCCCCACGGAACTTAAACGCCCCCATTCGCTGGTAGTTTTCGCACTTGAAAAAGACTTCGGCACCAAACTCTTCATTCACGGTACGGGACGTCATGACCGGGGTGCGGTTGGCATGGCCTGCAATGCGCTGAGCCGCCGCGACCACATCTTCATAAACAGGGAGAACTAATTCACTCATTTTGCCACCTTTAAACGGTTGTCTTATTCAGAGAGCGCCACGGCTTCAATTTCGAGCGCCGCGCCGTAATGGAGTTGTGCCACGCCGGCCACCGCGCGAGAAGGGCGATGCTGACCGATCCACGCCGCATAAATGCTGTTAAACAGCGGCCAGAGGTTGATATCAGTGATGTACACCCTTACAGAGACAAGATGTTGTTTTGTCACGCCCGCGCAGGCCAGGCAAGATTCAATATTCTGCAGCACCAGTTGAGCCTGTTCTTCGAAGGGCGCTTCGCAGCGAGGCGTGCCGTCCGCCGCCACGGGAAGCTGACCGGAAATAAACACCAAACCGCCTGCAGTGGCGGTATGGGAATAGTGCCCCACGGGGGCAGGAACCTGTTCGATATTGCGCAGCGTAATGTTCGGGGCCATGTATCCTCTCAAGCGCGGTCAGATTTAGACAAACAATCTATATTTGGACTAAATGTCGATCAAGAAGTTTTCAACATGGAAAGCAGCAAGGGGGATCGGGGTGAACTGGGAGGGAGGAGAAAGCCCGGATCGCGGCCGTTAGGGCGGGAAGTGCCAATGTGTTACTATAATAAAAAACGGGGTCTTAAGGGTTAGGGATTATAACTATATGAGATTTTATGGCATTGAATATCTACAAACGCAGTCTAATATTAATGATTATTTAAAATACATCATTATATTTAGTACTTTATTTATCCTGATCGTTTTTTTTAGCCTGTACATGCGTCATCGCTTACAAACCAAATATCGAGATCTAACAATTATAGTATTTTTATTTTTACTCTTCATTTCGGGTGTTCAGTATGCAGATTATACTGACAGTCAAAATATACACTCTCAATCATCACAAATGGTGAGTTTTGTTAAATTGCTATCAAAAGAAAAAGAAGTGGGTATGGATTCTATATTTTCAAACTCAGTACAGCTCTCGGATGGCATCATCATTAAAATTAATGATCTTTACTATCGCGTCAATTTAAGCCCGGATCAAAAAACATATAGTTTAGTTGAGGTGTCGTTAGTAAACCCAGGCATAGAAATCATAAAAAACTGAGGAACAGAAATGATAATTTATACGCCGATCATGATAAAATTGGGCTTGGGGATACTGTGTCTGATTATTCAAATAAATCTCATGGGGAAGGGCAATCTGGCGCCTTCATCCGCAATGGATCAGGTTCAAAACTATGTGCTCGGGGGGATTATCGGTGGCGTAATTTATAATGAATCGATAACAGTACTGCAGTTTGTTTTGGTGTTAATTATATGGACCTTCCTCGTCTTTGTCCTTAAGTTTTTAAAAGAGAATAATCGGCTAGTTAAAAGAATTATTGATGGCAAACCAATCACCCTGGTACATAATGGCAGTGTCAATGTTAGGGAGTGTTTACGCAATGGTGTTTCTGCGAATGATTTGATGTTCAAGTTAAGGGCGAATGGCATTTATGAAATAGAACAATTGAAGCGAGTAGTTCTCGAGCAGAATGGGCAATTAACCATTATACAAAGTGGTGATGAGAATATACGCTACCCAATTATAGTTGATGGTTTAGCTAACCATGATTTACTCGAAATCCTTAACAAGGACAACGCCTGGTTAGAAAATGAAGTTATCAAGCAAGGCTTTAATAAAATTAGCGAAGTCTATTTGGGCGAGTATCTGTCCGGCAGGATTAATTTATACGGATATGAAAAGTAGTTGCCAAAATCAAGCTCTTTACCTACTGGATTATAGATAAAGTAAATGTGTTTCATCCTTTAACTATCACTCTAAAAACCCCACCGCATGGGTGGGGTTGCCAGAAAACTTATTTCCCGGACCAGGTACGCAGTGCGTTTTCGCGCGCTTCGGCCTGCTGGGCAGTATTCAGCTTGTAGTAATTTGGCGCTAAAGCACCTTCCCAGTCGCCGTACATTGGGTTCGGCAGCACAATGAACTGGGTGCCAAACTTGCCGCGGTTATCGCTGGCAAACTGCTGACGCTGGGACTGATCCTTGTGGTAAGTCGCTTTGCCAAAGTCATTCAGGTTGTCGCCGATGTACATCACTACGTCATAGCCTTCAGCTTTGATCGCATCGAAACGGGCCTGCTTGTTGGAGCTGTCGGTTTTCAGGCGCACGGTTTTGTCGCTCACGCCGGTAAAGCCCAGAGCTTTCATGTTGGCGACGGTGGCGTCAAAGTCTTTGCTGTCGCGGTTGGACACATAGAACATCGTGCCGCCGTGGCTGTTCACGTAGTTAGCAAAATCCACCGCGCCCGGGACGGCCAGCGCCTGGCGAGCCTGAGTCCACTGGGACCAGGTTTTGTCGTCAAACGCTTTGTTATTTTTGGCCTGCCACGCGCTGTAGGCGCTATTGTCGAGCATGGTTTCATCCAGATCGACGATAACGGCCCGCATAGCGTTACCCTGTTTAGCGGATTGATCCCACGCGGCGCGAGCGCTGTTAAACGACTGGTACGCCAGCGCGCGGTATTCGCCGGATTGCTGGAACCAGTCCACCGCCATCACCGTCTGGCTCGCCAGTTTTTGATCCGCCGCCTGCTGCTGATTTGCACAACCCGTCAGGCTGACAAGCACCAGCGCCACCGCGCTACCCAATAAACTTTTCTTCATTTTTATGTCCTTACCCTTGCTTTTATCATTAACGCCATTGATACCTGCCGGCCTCTGCACTGAACAATGCAGTGACTTTTTCTAACAAAATCAGCAGGTATTGTTAAAAAGTGTTTTACCGAATATTAAAGCTACGTTATCAATAGCTTTTTAATGGATCGACACTGGATACTCAATATGACAAAAATATTTCGACGCAATTTTTTTTCCCTGATGGTGGTAGCGGCATTACCCGGCGTGAGCGTTGCGGCCCACGCAGCTGGCTGTGAGGAGACCAGGGCGGGCATCGACATGGGCTCCGGCACCACCAAGCTGGTGGTCGCCAAAGTGGATACCTGCCAGCAGCGCATCAACAAAGTGTTGTTCGAGGATCAGCGTCCTATCGGTTTTAACGAAGATTTATCCAAATCTGCAGATAACACTCTCAGCCCAGCGATTCAACAGCAGGGGCAGACGGCGCTGCGCGAGCTAGCTGCAGAGGCCGCCCGCTATCATCCTGCTCGTTTTAACGGCGTGGCTACCGCTGTTTTTCGCAGCGCGTCTAACGCCCAGCAGACGATCGATGCCTTCAACCGTGCTGCTCCGGTGAATCTAAAAATTATTACTCAGGAACAAGAGGCCGAGCTGGGCTTCCTGTCCGCCAAAGCATCGATGCCCGTGCCGCTGCCAGACGACCAGATGGTGGTCTGGGACATTGGCGGCGGGTCGATGCAAATGACGACCTGGCTGCAAAAACACGACAAATGGCAGCCGGAGATTTACCAGGGCAAGCTGGCCTCCGTCACGCTGAAGAACTACATCATCGACGTGGTGAAAAACAAAGATTTGCATGATGTCAGCTCGCCAAATCCGATTGGTTCCCTGCGTGACGGCGTGCTGCGTTTTGTTCGCTTCTATGCCACCACTCACGTCAGCCCGGAGATGAAACAGGCGCTGGCTAAGCGTACCGTCGTGGGTATCGGTGGGGTGCATGACTTCTCCGTCAGCAAGCAGCTCAATGAAAAGGTTTACACCCTCGCCGATCTACAAAAATCTTCCGCCAGCCAGGTCTGGAAAGGGGATTCAGAGCTGCGCGGGGATTACCGGGCCACGGACGTCAGCAACCTGCTACTGGTTCAGGGCTATATGGAAGCCCTGAAAATCCCTCAGGTGACCGTGGTGAAGGCCAACCTCGTTCAGGGCGTGCTGATTCAGTAACGTCTCATGCTTCAGGCGACGGCGATTTTCGTGCCGCCGCCTGGGGCACTAACCGCGTTTTTGCTGCCCGATCAGATGAATGATTAGCCCGATAAGGCTAAGCCCACCGCCCAGCATCGAAGCCAGTTCCCAGCCGCCGAGTCGCCACATCAGGCTCGCGCCCCAGGATCCCAGCGCGCCGCCGATAAACATGCCGCTCATAAAAACCGTATTGATACGGCTGCGGGCTTCCGGCCTCAGGGCATAGATCACGTGCTGGTTAGAGATCAGCGCCGACTGCTCACCCAGATCCATCAGGATGATGCCAATCACCAGCCCGGTGAGCGAAGTCCACAGCCCCAGCACCGCAAACGAGATAACCATCACCAGCGCCCCAAGCCCGATGACGGTATACGGTCCCCGGCGGTCGGCAATTCGCCCGGCAAGCGGCGCAACCAGGATGCCTACGGCACCCACAATGCCCATCAGACCGGCGACGTCTGCGCCAAGATGAAACGCGGCATGGAGCTGCAAGGCCAGAATGGTCCACAGGCCGATGAACGAGCCAAACAGCGCGGCCTGAATCCAGGTCGCCCGACGCAGCAGCGGTTCTTCCCGCCACAGAGAAACCAGCGAGCGCATCAGGGTCATGTAGCTCTGTTTATTACCGGACGTGTGGTGCGGCAGGGTAAAGAACAGCATCAGCCAGCCGAAAGCAGTTGCCACAGCACCGAGCCAGAAGGTCGCTCGCCAGCCCCAGTGATCGCCGCTAAAACCGCCCACGGCCCGGCCAAGCAGTATGCCGCACAACACGCCGCTCATTACCGTGCCGACCACCTGTCCACGGCGTTCCGGTTTAGCCAGCTCGGCGGCGAACGGCACTATTTGCTGGGCCACGGAGCCGGTTACGCCCACCGCAGCGGAGGCAATAATAATTGTGACAACATTGGGCGCTAAGGCCAGGCACGCCAGCGCTACCGCCAGCCCCGCAGACTGGCAAAGGATCAGCGTGCGGCGGTTAATCTTGTCGCCCAGCGGTACAAGCAAGAACAAACCAAAGGCAAACCCAAGCTGCGTTGCCGTCGGCGCAAGGCTGACCAGCGCAAGCTGCCCCGGAAACGCCTGCTGAAGCAGTTCCAGCAGCGGCTGGTTGTAGTAGACATTGGCAACGAAAACCCCGCAGGCCAGCGCCATGATCAGCAGCAGACTGGAGGTTAAAGGCGAATTCTTTTCCGCCTCGGGCGGACGATTCAGGGTGATGCTCAGGGGATTCTCCGACATGATTTTTCTCTCTGGGAATGACGAGTCCTGATGCTGAATGATTGTCCGCCCGCAATCTTTGCCCTAGAATTTCAGACTTCTGAAATCACCTGAAAAGCGACCGTTCTTATGCCTGCCGACGAGCCCCAACTCCGCTCAGAAAGAGATGACGACATGGTGGTCTTTGGCCGCTATCAGCTGTTTCCCGATTTGGGATTGCTGCTCAGGGACGGCGTTCGGCTGGAGCCGGGCGAGCGGGCAATGGCCGTGCTCCGGCTGCTGGTCAGCGAAGCGGGGCAGGTGGTGACCAAAGAGACGCTGCTGGCCACCGTCTGGCCAAAAGAGATCGTCGAAGAGAATAATCTGCAGGCGCAAATCTCCGCTTTGCGCAAAATTTTTGGTCCCGACCGCAATTTGATTACCACGGTTTTTGGCCGGGGCTACTGCTTTACCGCCACGGTGAATAAACTGCAGGCGGCCACGTCGGCTCTGCCTGTCATCACCTCTTCAACGGCATTACCTCGTCCCCGTTCGCCGCTGATAGGGCGCGAAAAAGAACTGGGTGAAATCAGAAAACGGCTGATCGAGCATACTATTTGCACGCTGGCGGGCCCGGCGGGCATCGGCAAAACCCGGCTATTGCTGGAAGTGGCTCGCGAATCTGCCAGTCTTTATCCCGATGGCGTCTTTTTTGCCGACCTGTCCAGCCTGAACGCAGGATCAGATCCCGCCCCAGTTTTGCGGGCGGCACTGGCCGGTATTCGTGGCGCGGGGTCGTTGCAGCCACGCCCCGCGCTGCTGGTGATTGATAACTGTGAGCATCTGTCGGCCGCCTGCGCCAGGGAAATTGAGCATCTACTACAGCGAAACGAATTACTGAGCATTTTGCTCACCAGCCAGTCTCCGCTGGGGATTGAAGGGGAGCAGGTTTACCGCGTTGGGCCGCTGACTTTGCCGCCAGCGCAACTGGCCGCCAGCGAGGCGCAAAGTTTTAGCGCGGTTGAGTTTCTGGTACAGCGCATTCAAGCGGTGGATTACGCGTTCCGCCTGAGCGAAGAGAATATCGGGCCGATCCTGGCGCTCTGCCGGTTGCTGGATGCCGTACCGCTGGCGCTGGAAATTGTGGCTGCGCGCGTTGCCAACCTGGGACCGGATGCCGTGCTGGCCGACCTGAGCGGGCGGGAGACGTTACCGGAAACGCCGGGAGTGACGGCTTCCCGGCACAGAACGCTGGCCGAGGCGCTGGACTGGAGTTATCGATTACTTACGGCTGAAGAACAGCGAGTGTTTCATGCCCTGGCGGTGTTTCCCGGTGAATTTGACCTTGCCGCCGCGAAAGGATTGTTAGATCAGCAAGAGGTCAGCGACGTGGTGGCCAGCATGGTGGCGAAATCCCTGCTGGTTTTGCAGGCGGGCTCGCGCCCGGCCAGGTATCGCTATCTCAACATTGTGCGCACATACGCTCGCCGGACGCTGGCCCCAAATAGCACCCCGTATTTTCTTCGCCATGCACAACTTGTGGCCGACAGCATGGTGCGGGCAAAAGTTGCCTGGGCCGAAGAGTCCAGTCCGCAGTGGCGCCGTCAGTATGGCTATTTAATTGACGATCTCCGTGCGGCGGCAGACTGGTGTTTTGGTGTGGGTCAAAACGCTCCGTTGGGACGCAGTATTCTCGCTAACGCCACGCCGTTCTGGATCCAGCTTTCGCTCCACGGCGAGTGCCGCCAGCGGATTACCGCCGCAATTAACGATTCGCACAATGGTCAGGCCACGCCGCGCGAAGAGATGCTAATGCAGGCCGCGCTGGGCTCGGCGCTGGGCTGGGCGCAGGGGCCCATTGAAGAAAACGGCCAGGCCTGGCGGCGAACCGGGGAGATTGCCAGCACGCTTGGCGATGTGGAAATGCAATTACAGTCCGAGTACGGGCTGTGGCTGTATCACCTGCGCAGTGGCCGTTACGCCGATGCCGCAGAGAACGGCAAAAAAATGGCTGAACTGGCGACACAAACCGGTGATTACGGCGCGCTATTAACCGCCCGTCGTCTGGCAGGCACCGCGCTGCATTTTTCCGGCGAGCAACAGGCCGCGCTCAGCGAAATTCAGGCTTTGTTGGATCGCACCGTGGATGATGACAGCCAGAGAGCGCCTTTCCGCTTTGGGCTGGATCAGCGCGTGGCGGGCTGGGCTTTCCTGGTGCGGGCCCTGTGGGTGACTGGCGATGTGGCGAAAGCCAGAAGAGCGGCGCAGCTGGCGGTGGAAGAAGCCCGGGCGCTGGATCATGCCTGTTCGCTGTGTGCGGCCCTCGCGGAAGGCACCTGCACGCTGGCGGCCTTCACCGGAGATACCGCTGGCGTGCTACAGGTAGCCTCGCAGATTGAGGCCATCGCCCTGGAACACGGCTTGGGCTTCTGGCGGCTTTATGCGGCCGCTTTTACCTTTTGGGGCAGGCTTCGCCAGCAGCCTGAAACGATACTTCCCCAGCAGATCCTCGCCATGCTTACCCGGCTGCGGGATAACGGTTTTGATCCCGCTTATTCACTTTTTCTGTCTGATTTCGCCGCCGCGCTGGCGCAAAAAGGCCAGCCAGAGGTAGCCGAAGCGATGATCGCCGAGCGGCTGTCCGCGCTTGACTTCAACCAGTCACTCTGGAACCTGCCCGAGCTGATGCGGGTTCAGGCGCACATTCGTTACGGCGGCCAACCAGAATATGGCCTGGAACTCAGCATGGCGCTGCAATCTGCGCTGCTGCTGGCACAAACCCAGACGGCCAAAGGCTGGATCCAGCGCATAGAAACCGATCTGCGTCAGCTGTGATCTTTCGATGAAATGCAAAGCGGCAGAAAAGCCGCTTGCTTGTTGCTCTTACCGATATTAATCTCAAAATAAGATTTAAATAAAAATAACATTCATATTTAGAGATTTAAAGGTGGGGGTTATGACAATGCATTTCAGGCCGGAAATTCGTGCGCTACAGCTGGCGCTTGCGGGTGCAGTGGTGCTGGCGATAGGTATGGGCTACGGGCGTTTTTCCTATACCGGCATTCTGCCGGTGATGCTGAAAGAAGGGCTGCTGTCGCTGCATCAGGGCAACCTCGCCGCATCGGCTAACTACGCAGGTTATCTTATTGGTGCCTTACTGCTGGCGAAAGCTAAGCCTGCCGACGCGCGGCGGTTAAACATGGCCTCCGTCGGGTTAACCATTGGCTGCCTGCTTCTGCTGGCATGGACGAAATCGCCGTGGGCGGTGGTAGCGGTTCGGGGGGTTGCCGGCCTACTGAGCGCCGTGTCGCTGATTGCGGCTTCACTGTGGCTTCTGCAGCACATGAAACACCATACCGGCGCGCCGGTGCTGTATGCCGGGGTTGGGCTGGGGATCTTCTTATCTGCGGAATTTATCGCGCTTGGTAAAGCTTATGGCTACACCAGTCAGCAAATCTGGCTGCTGTGCGGGATCGCTGCGCTGCTATTGTTTATGCTGGTTTATAAACTGCTGCTTAGCCCACCGGATTATCTGATCGACTACCAAAGGCAGGCTTCCAGTCAGCTTCAGCCGGCGGCAGAGAATGCTAAAGCGGCGTGGAAACTGCTGGCTATCTACGGCCTGGCGGGCTTCGGGTATATCATTACGGCCACCTATTTACCGCTTTTTCTTTCCGGGTCACTTAGTACGCTGGATCCGGTGCAGCTTTGGGCTATCTTTGGCCTGGCCGCGATACCGTCCTGTTTTGTCTGGCATCAAATCGTCTTGAAGTATGGTTATCGCCGCGCTTTTGCCGCCAATCTTCTGGTTCAGGCCGCGGGCGTAGTGCTTCCGGCCTTTAGCCACTCGCTGCTTTTTTGCCTGTTAAGCGCCGTGCTGGTGGGCTTTACGTTCACCGGCACGGTGACGATAGCCTTACCGGAAGCCAGGAGGCTGGCGCATCTGGTACACTTCAATATGATCGCGGCGATGACCGCTATTTACGGCATCGGGCAGATTGTTGGGCCGTTGGTTGCCGGGGAGCTGTACGGCTTAACGGGCAGTTTTAACGGATCGTTAGCCGCCGCCACCGGCGCATTGCTGCTGGCCGGCGGGCTGGTGCTAGCGGGGCGTTCAAAGGTTGCTGGCTGAGGCGAGAATCTGCTTCATCGCCTCAAGCGCGGTGGAGCCGTAGCCCTTACGCCAGACTAGCTGAGTGAGGGCTTCGGCCACAAACTGTTGTCGCGTTCCTTCCGGCAAAGCCAGCGTCGCCGCGACGCTTTCCGGGAGCACGCCGCTGCAGCGTCCTGCGGCAACGGAAGCGATCATCGAGTGATAAGAGCTGATGTCCTGCACTTCCACCAGAGTTTGTGCGTTGAGCAAAGCCTCACCGCGCGCCCGATAGGAACATCCGCGCGGAAAAGCGGCAAGACGAGGATGATTGCCGCTGGCGGTTTCAGGCACGAGCAACACCAGGCGTTCGGTGAACACGTCCATGGACTCAAGATCTACGGGGCAGTGAACCTGTCCCCCAGCTTCCGGTAACAGGCTCACCAGCGCGCAGTCCAGTGAAGCGTGGCGAACCTGCTCCAGCAGCTGCTGCGTCGGCTGGGTGGTTAAGGTGAGGGCGACATCAGGATACCGGTGGTGAAACTGCTGGAACACCGGCATCAGGCGGCTGACTGCGGTGGCTTCCATCGAGCCCATATTCATTGCCCCTGCAGGCTTACCCGGATGCAGCGCCTGTCGGGCTTCTTCCGCCAGGCTAAGTATTTTTTTTGTGTAGGACAGAAAACTTTCGCCTTCCGGCGACAGGATCATTTTCTTGCTGTCGCGCACGAACAACGCGACGCCAAGATCTTCTTCCAGTTGCTGAATGCGGGTGGTGATGTTCGACTGCACGCGGCCGAGCCTTTGGGCTGCTTTCGTCACGCTTTGTTCTTCGGCAACGATTTTGAACATCTGCAGTGTGGTGTGGTTCATGTTTTTCATTCTCAATATGATAATGATCTTGATCTTAACATCTCCAAATAAGATGTTAAGCCCTCAATCTCTCATTTCCTCAGGTAGCGCCATGTTTCGTAGCCTTTCCCAAATGCTCGCGATAGACCATCCCATCATACAGGCCCCTATGGCGGGCGTCTCCACCCCGGAACTGGCGGCGACGGTCAGCAATGCCGGTGGCCTTGGTTCGCTGGGTATTGGCGCGAGCGACGTCGTGCAGGCCAGGACAGCCATCCTGAAAACGCAGGCCTTAACCTCGCGCCCGTTCAGCGTGAATCTGTTTTGCCATCAGCCTGCCAAACGGGATGAGGCGCTGGAACGCGCATGGATTGAAAGCCTGCGCCCGCTGTTCGCTGAGTTTGGCGGCAGGCCGCCGGAAGTGCTCAGCGAAATTTATCAAAGCTTTATTGGCCACGAAGCGATGCTGGAGATGCTGCTGGAGACGGCTCCGGCCGCGGTCAGCTTCCATTTTGGCGTGCCCGATCGCGACGTTGTTCAGGCCTTCCGTGACAAAGGAATTGTGACGCTTGCCACCGCCACCCGGCCCGAAGAGGCTTTGCTGATCCAGGCGAACGGCGTGGATGTCATTGTGGCGCAGGGCTTTGAAGCGGGCGGGCATCGCGGGATGTTCGACGATAAAGCTCACGATACGCAGCTCAGCACCTTTGCGCTTGTGCAACTGCTGAAAAAACAGGTGGATTTGCCGGTTGTTGCCGCCGGCGGAATTATGGACGGAGCCGGTATTCACGCCATGCTAAGCGTGGGGGCGGACGCGGTACAGCTGGGGACCGCGTTTCTGCTTTGCCCAGAGTCCGCCGCCGATGATGGCTACCGGCAGCGGCTGAAATTCAGCCGATTACACCAGACGGAAATGACCCACGCTATCTCAGGCAGGGCAGCCAGAAGCCTGGAAAACGATTATTGCCGCCACGGGCGAATCGTCGGCCAGCATGCCGTCCCGGCTTATCCGGTGGCCTACGATATTGGTAAAGCGCTTGCCGGCCTTGCAAAAAGCCACGGTCACCAGGGCTACAGCGCGCACTGGGCCGGACAGGGCGTGAACCTGATCCGCGAAATGCCCGCCGCTGAATTACTGCAAACGCTGGTGCGCGAAGCCGGGTTGTGAAACAGGTTACTTCAACAACGCCATTAAAATCGCGGCCACGTGCTGCAGGGCCACATCCTGGCTTCGGCGTTTGTGCCAGGCCAGGTGCAGTGAAAATCCCGGTAGTTCTACGGGGGCAGGGAAGGCGACGAGCCCTTCAGTAAAAGGTATGACCCGGGAAGGCAGCAGGGCCAGCATATCCGATGCCGCCAGCAACTGTGGCACCATCTGGAAATTCGGCAATACCAGCCCGACGCGGCGGCGTAATCCCAACCTTGAGAGTTCCGCATCCACCGGTGTGACGCTTTCCCCTTTCCCCGAGGTGATAATGTGCGGCCAGGCGAGCCAGCGCTCAAGGCTAAACCCGGATGCGGCAGGATGTCCCTCACGCATCGCCACGACATAGTGCTCGTCCATCAACAGTTCGCTGTGAATGTCCGCGGCAGGCTGAGGAAAGACCGAAATAGCGATATCCGTGGTGCCGTTAAGCAACGCTGTTTCAGCCTGTTCCGCGCCAGCCCAGCCCTGAACGATGGGGTCAATCCCCGGGGCCGACTGCTGAAGTTTTTGCATCAACGGCACCAGCACGAACAGCGCCGGGAAATCCGCCATGGTTATCCGCAGTTGCTGCTTAATTTGATGCAGGGGAATCACCGGCGGGTCGATAAGTTCAGTAATGCCGCCCAGCACGGATTTCAGCGGGGCACGAAGAGACTGAGCAAGGGGCGTCAGCCGCATGGTGCCTCTGCCACGCTCCAGCAGTTCGTCGTGAAAAAGATCGCGACAGCGGGCGAGGGCTGCAGAGGTGGCAGATTGCGACAGGCAAAGTCTGTCGGCGGCACGGGTGACGTGCGCCTCGTCGAGCAGGGCGTCCAGCACCACCAGAAGGTTGAGATCAAGCGTTCTTAAATTCATGCAACAGATAATAGATTATCTTGATTATCTGTTGGAGTAATTTTCTGGGCCTCGCCATTATCGTCTCATCAACCCAAGGAGACGCCCCGTGAACAAAACCCTGATTTTACTTTTCCATCCGGATTTGTCCCGTTCCAGCGCCAACGCCGCGCTGGCGCAAGAAGTTGCAAAACTTGAACACGTTGAAGTGGTCGATGTCCAGGCGCTTTATCCTGACGGGATCGACATTTACCGCGACGGCGAGCGCGAAGCGGCCCGGCTACTTGCCGCCGACCGCATTGTGCTGCAGTTCCCGATCCACTGGTACTCCATGCCAGCCATTATGCGCCAGTGGCAGGACGCGGTGCTGACCCGGATGTTCTACCTGCATTACGAGGAGGAGGGGCGAAAGCTGGAAGGAACGCCGCTGTATGTGGCGGTCACCGCCGGTAACGTGGAGGAAGCTTATCGTCCCGGAGGCCGTAATCTTTTTACCCTCGAATCTCTGTTAGCCCCCCTTCGGGCCACGGCAAATCGCTGCGGCCTGACCTGGCATACCCCGTTTGTGGTCTACACTGCCGATAAGCTCGATGCTGCGGGGCTGAAAACGAAGGCAGAAGCGTATGCGCAGGCGCTTACCCGGTGGCGTGAAAATAAATTTTGAATTTTTTAGCAATATTTCTCGCGCTGATTCGTCTACCTCATCACAAGTGATTAGCCGTGACTTTACTGAGGTAAACATAATGAGAGATTTTGATATGCACCGACATGAACACCGCCGCCGTGGATTCTGTGGCCACCGCATGGGTAAGCCGATTTTGCTCTGCGTGGCATTGTTTGTCGCACTCGGCCTGATCGTGATGACGCTGTGGAATGCGGTGCTGCCTGGCCTGCTGGGCGTGAAAGAGATTGGCTTCTGGCAATCTTTAGGCCTGCTGGCGTTGTGCCGCATTCTGTTCGGCGGCCTGGGCTTCCGCCCGGGCATGTTTGGCAAAGCCCGTCGCCGCATGCACGAACGCTGGATGCAAATGACGCCGGAGCAGCGCGAAGAGTTTATGCAGCATCGCCGCGAGAAATTTGGCTTTGGTCACCGCGACCGCTGCGGCTGGCATTCCCGCTGGGATGAGAAAATGGATCCACATCCTCAGCCTCAGCCTCAGCCGCCGGTGCAGCCAGTCCAGCCAGATGAAAACAGCGCTAAAAAACCGGACGCTGAGTGACGACGATGAAAGCCGGAATAGTGGGGGAATCTCTACTGATGGCAGCGCTGGCCGGCTGCCGCACCCGACTGAAAGCGTTTATTCGCGGGAGAACCGCCGGGCGTGAAGACGCCGACGATATTCTGCAGGAAGTCAGCTACCAGCTTATGAAGGTTGAACAGCCGGTGGAGAACGTCGCCGCCTGGCTGTTCCGTGCCGCCCGAAATGAAATGACCGACCGGGCAAGGAAAAAACGCGAGCTGCCTTTGGCGAGCTGGTTTGGCGGAGATGAAGAGGACGATTACCCGGAGGATGAGCTGGCCGAAACGCTGTTCGGGATCCCGCAAACGCCGGAGGACGAGTACCTGAAACAACTGCTGTGGGAGGAGCTGGAGACGGCCCTGTCGGAGCTGCCAGCGCCGCAGCGTGAGGTGTTTATCAAAACCGAGCTGCAAGACTATAGCGTGAAGGAACTGGCGGCAGAGAGCGGCGACACCGTGCAGGCGCTGCTCTCCCGCAAACACAAAGCCGTTCTGTATCTGCGCACCCGGCTGCGCAATGTGTATGACGACCTGGCTGGTCAGTAAGACAGCCCCCGGAGCCGCCCAGGGAAGGGCGATCCGGTTTTTTTAGCCTATCATTCCCCCCAACGCTCCTTGATGTAATTCACCGCCTGCTGGGTTTGGGGCTGGTTAAGATAATTTTCCCGGAACAAAATGGTGCCGTTTATTTGCGGCACGGCGTCGTTCAAATCGAGCTGCTTTTTCAGCTCCGGCACGCCGCCGCTCACCGTCCAGTCTGGCTCATTCTTCGAAGGTTCCCCGACTTTATACAGCGCAATCCCAATATAAAGACGCGTGTGAGTGGGCTTCACTACGTTAGCCCACCAGTTTGCCAGCACGTCGTAGCGGGCGGCACTGCGGGAGAAAGGCCAATAAATCTGCGGGGCAATATAGTCCAGCAGGCCTTTTTGTACCCAGAGACGCGTGTCGGCATAGGACTCGTCATAGGCTGCTGCGCCGCGCGTTTCAGACCCGGCCGGATCGTGGGAGATGTTGCGCCAGACGCCCGCCGGACTCACGCCAAACTCAACGCCGGGCTTAAGCTGTTTGATGGTGCGTGCGACTTGCTCGATAAGTTGCTCAGTATTGTGCCGCCGCCAGTCGGCTTTGGACGCGTAGCCCTGGCCGTAGGTTCTGTAAGTCTGGCTGTCGTTGAGCGTAGAGCCCGGTGATTCGGTATAGAAGTAATCATCAAACTGCACGCCATCGATGGCGTAGTTTGAAACAACTTCGGCGACGATGCTGGTTATCCAGTCGCGCACTTCCGGGATGCCGGGATCAAGCACGAAGCGGTCGCCGGACGTTTTTATCCAGTCGCGATGTAACACATAAACGCTGGCGGGCTGCAGAGAAAGCGTGCGGTTCAGGGCGGCAACTGTGCCTGGCGTGATGTTGGTAGAAACCCGGTAGGGGTTAAACCAGGCATGTACCTTCATGCCGCGTTTATGCGCCTCATCGAGCATAAACTGCAGCGGATCGTAGCCAGGATCTTCGCCAATTGTTCCCGTCAGCATATCTGACCACGGCAAAATCTTCGAAGGCCACAGGGCGGTGGCGTCGGGTTTCACCTGGAAAAATACCGTGTTGATGCCCAATGACTTCAGCTTATCCAGCTTGTCTTTTAACGCCTGCTGCTGCTGGCCGATGCGCACGGCGGCGCTGCTGCCGTTAACGGATGAAACCGGCGGCCAGTCCAGACGGGAAACCGTTGCCAGCCAGACGCCACGCATCGGCTCATGATGTTGTGAAGGGGTCGTCACATTCGGCTTAGTGCCCGGCAAGGGCGTGACGAGAGAAACCGGCGGTTTAGAGGCGCAGCTCGCCAGAAGCAGCGCGGCGGCAAGTATCGCGCCAGGTTTTTTGCCCCTGGCGGCAGAGAAGAAGCGGCTTGAAGTGGCGATGATGTGCTCCAGATTTTGCCAGTCGGTGAACAACAAGCATTTTCATACTATTCGACATCAAGTCAATCTCTAACGCCGTGAAGTAAAGCAGATGCGGACTAACCTTGCTTACGATCAAAATCCTTATTTATCATCACAATAAATAAAACACATTTCGTGTTTTATCCTATTACGCTTGTGCATCATGCCTTTACTGACAGCCTAATCACCCGGTTGCTACTATCCCTGTAGAAATTGTTCATTTTTTATCTGCGTGCCAGCACGCCGTTATTTTATGCTGTGAGAGCAACAAGGTGACCCGTCATGAAGCCTAAAACGCTGTACGATAAAATCATCGATAGCCACGTCATCCGCCCTCTGGACGACCAGGGCAATGTCCTGCTGTATATCGACCGTTCCATCCTCAACGAATACACCAGCCCGCAGGCATTTAGCGGCCTGCGTGACGCCAACCGCAAGGTCTGGCAGCCAAACAGTATCCTGCTCAACGTGGACCACGTTAACCCGACCCGGCCAGAGCGTACGCCAGAAATGACCGATCCGGGCGGCGAGCTGCAGGTTCGCTACTTTGAGTCCAACAGCCGTGATTTTGGCCTTGAGCTGTTCGACGTAATGGATCCACGCCAGGGCATTGAACACGTCGTCGCCCATGAACAGGGGATCGTGCTGCCGGGCATGGTGATTGCCGCAGGGGATAGCCATACCACCACTTACGGCGCGTTTGGCGCGTTTGGATTCGGCATCGGTACCTCTGAAATTGAGCATATGCTGGCGACGCAGACGTTAGCTTATAAAAAGCTAAAAACGCTGCGCGTGACGGTCAACGGTGAGCTGCCGTTTGCCGCGACGGCAAAAGATATTGTCATGCTGCTGATCGCTGAAATTGGTGCCGACGGCGCGACCGGTTTTGCTATCGAGTTCTGCGGCAGCGCCATTGATGCGCTTAGCGTGGAAGGGCGGATGACCATCTGTAATATGGCGGTCGAAGCCGGAGCAAGGGGTGCTTTTATGGCACCTGATGAAAAAGTTTATGTCTACATCAAACCGGCACCGCGTGTACCCAAAGGCGAGATGTGGGAACAGGCGCTGAAATACTGGCGAACGCTCTACAGCGATGCTGACGCGGTGTTTGATAAAGAAGCTGTGCTCGACTGCGCTAACTTAACGCCTCGTGTGACGTGGGGTACCAGCCCGGACCAGGGCGGCGGCATCACTGAATATGTGCCCGATCCTGCCAGTGAATCTAATGCGGCTAAACGCCGTGACATTGAAAATGCGCTGAGATACATGGGACTCACGCCAGGCACGCCGCTGAGCCAAATTCCGATTACCCATGCATTTATTGGCTCCTGCACCAACGGGCGAATTGAAGATCTCAGGGCGGTTGCCGAGGTGCTGCGAGACAGAAAAATAGCGCCGGGCGTGAGGGGAATTATTGTGCCGGGCTCAACGCAGGTTCGCGCCCGTGCCGAGCAAGAAGGTTTAGCTCAAATCTTTATCGACGCCGGGTTTGAATGGCGGCAGTCAGGCTGCTCTATGTGCCTGGCGATGAACGAAGATGTGCTGCAGCCGGGTGACCGCTGCGCCTCCAGCACCAACCGTAATTTCGCTGGCCGCCAGGGGGCCGGGGCCAGAACGCATTTAATGAGTCCAGCCATGGTCGCGGCGGCGGCAGTAGCTGGTCATCTCACCGATGTCCGTCCGTATTTACAGCAGGGGAAGGCGTAAATGGAACCCTTTAACCGCGTCACCGGCGTGGCTGCACCGATGATGGCAGCCAACATTGATACCGATGTGATTATGCCGAAGCAGTTTTTGAAAGGTATCGATCGTAACAATCTGGACCGAGGCGTGTTCTTCGACCAGCGTTTTCTGACCGACGGCTCACCGAATCCTGAGTTTATCCTCAACAAGCCCGCATGGCGGGACGCGCAGTTTCTTATCGTTGGCCCTAACTTTGGCTGCGGCTCCAGCCGTGAACACGCGGTTTGGGGGTTACGTCAACTTGGCATACGGGCGCTGATCGGTACCAGCTTCGCCGGGATATTCAACGACAACTGCCAGCGTAACGGCGTGCTGACCCTGACGCTGCCAGCGGAGGATATCGAGCGGCTGGCGCAGGCGGCAAACAATCCTGAAGCTAACCGCATTACTGTCGATCTCGCCCGGCAGCAGATCGGCGTGGAGGGCAAAGATATTGCCTTTACGGTCGATGAGCTGAAAAAGCATATGCTGCTTGAGGGCCACGATGCCATCAGCTACACGCTGCAGTTTCAGCAGGAGATTCGCGAGTTTGAACAGCGCCATTTTGCTGCGCATCCGTGGCTACTGACTCAGGATTAATTTTCAATGATGAAAGAGAACGCTGACTTTATTTGCGACAGGGGCGAATCACCCTTTATCCCGGGTTTTCAGCTCATGGACGTGGCGCTGGAAAACGGGATTACCCTGCGCGCCGCCGTGGGAGGACAGGGTGAACCGTTAGTTTTACTGCATGGCCACCCGCAAAACCACGTGACCTGGCGTAAAATCGCGCCGGTTCTGGCACAGCATTTCACCGTCATCATGCCGGACATCCGCGGCTATGGCGACAGCGCTAAGCCCGCCAGCGACGAAGTTCACCGCCGCTATTCCAAACGAGAGATGGCGAAAGATATTGTCCTGCTGGTGGCGCGGCTCGGTTTCCAGGACGGTTTTGCTTTTATGGGGCACGATCGCGGGGCGCGTGTCGGGCATCGCCTGGCGCTGGATTACCCGGCTCAGGTTAAGCGCAGCATTTTTATTGATATCGCCCCGACGGCAACCATGTATGCGCTGACGGACAAAACTTTTGCTACCCGCTATTTCTGGTGGTTTTTCCTGATCCAGCCTTCGCCTGTGCCGGAAAAAATGATCGCCGCAGATCCGGCGTTTTTCCTGCGTAAACATATTGATGGCCAGCTTAAAACTCCAGGCGCAACGGAACCTGCAGCGTTTGCCGAGTACCTGCGCTGTTACCAGAATCCCGATACGCTGCGGGCCATCTGCGAAGATTACCGCGCCTCGGCCACTATCGACCTTGAGGATGATGAAGCCGACAAGCATCTGCGCATTACCAGCCCTTTGCTGGTGTTATGGGGGGAGAAAGGCACCGTGGGCCAGCTGTATGATGTCCCCGCGACCTGGCAGGAAAAAGCGCTGGACGTTCGTGGGCGGGCCATGCCCTGCGGGCACAGTCCGCAAGAGGAGTGTCCTGATGTGCTGCTGAGCGCTATTATGCCTTTCTTAACCTGACGCAGAAGATGGCATACCGATGAGCCCCAACGAAACCCCACGCGCCGCCTGGCCGCTTGTTGAAGATTTGAATGTCTTTGTCACCGTGGTGCGCAAAGAAAGCTTTGCCAACGCGGCGGCGGAGCTGGGGCTGTCTCCGTCTTATGTCAGCAAACGCATCGCGCTGCTGGAGAAAAGCCTGGGGATGCGGCTGTTCCACCGCAGTGCCCGCGCGATTCATTTAACGGCCGACGGTCATAAGGCGCTGAGCGGTGCGCTTTCGGTGCTGGAGAGCATGGGCGATTTTGTCTCAGGGCTTGCCGCCTGGCGGGACACGCTGGAAGGCAATATTCAGATGAGCTGCTCGTTTGGTTTTGGCTCAACGTATATGCCGGATGCGCTTTCGGCGCTGGCGGATCGCTATTCGGCGCTAAATATCAAGCTAACGCTGACGGACAGAGTCGTTGATTTGATAGAAGAGGGCGTCGATATAGAAATTCGCGTGGGTGACGATATCAAAGACCTGTATATCACCCGGCAGCTCTCCACCAACAACCGCATACTCTGCGCCGCCCCGGATTACCTGGTAAAACACGGGATGCCAGAAAACATAGCCGATCTTAAAGCCCATAAATGCCTTGTCATTCAGGAGCGTAGCGCGCAGTTCGGTGTGTGGCCGTTAACCAACGGCGAGGAAAGCGTGCAGGCTCACGTCAGCAGCCAGCTTTCCTCCAACAACGGCAGCGTGGTATTAAGCTGGGCGCTGAAGGGTCACGGCATTATTTTGCGTTCCCAATGGGAAGTGCAGCGCTATATTGCCCGCGGTGAGCTGGTGCAGATTTTGCCCGACTGGCACCAGCCCGCCAATATTTGGGCGGTTTATTCCAACCGCACCAGCGGCTCTGCGAAGTTAAAGGTCTGCATTGATTTTCTGGTGGATTATTTCCAGCGCTTTCCACCGGTGAAACTAGCGTGAAATTATTCAACATCAACCTGCCAGTAAACAGGTTGATGTTGTCAGGCTGAGTGTAGAAAAAGCGAGAAACTAAATTCTGATAATTTGAGTAATATGCGGGGCGCCCTGTCCCGGTAATGGCGCATAAATTTCCACTATCGCTTCCCAGACGGCCGTAGACGGCGGGACCGAAGCCTCACAAAGGAAGCGGTAGTTTGTTCCGGCCACGACCTGGGTTTTTACCTTTTGTGGCTCGTAATCCACGCCCAGATGCCCGTTGAGCGCCTCTTCGAACACTTTTCGGTCCTGAGCAGTCAGCGGATGATAAGCCGTCCAGCCGCCAGGCAGCAGCGTTTGTTGTTCCGACATAGTGATACCTCAACAGTGAAATATTTCCTACTCGTTTGGCTTTTCGGATGTCGCCCCATATATTTTATATTGGTTTCTGGAATCCATTTGATCCTGTTAATCTATGGCTGCCTGATGCCTTTCCTGCAAGTTATATTGCCATTATGCAATTTAATATCTTCCTCCCTTAAATTGACGAAGTAGTTAACTAAAAATAAAAAACACTCAGCATTAAAGTTTTTTAATATTTTCACTGGCGGTCTGGCTAATAAATATATGCAGGCATTATTTAATACATAATATAAAAAATATAATAGCTGTTTATTTTCATATTGAGCTGTTTTCATTGCAATAAAACGTTATGATTCCCCGCCGGCGGCGAGTTGTGGCCGTGCATAGCGGGGCAGAGATGATGCAAATGAATGGAATAGCCGCGAAGGTTAATGTCGGTTTCCTCCGGGGGGCAATCCTGACAGGGATCTTTATGCTGGTGGGCTGCGCGCGTTCGGACGCGCTGTGGGGCGTGGTCGATAAGGTTTGCATGACTAACTATCAGCATACTAGCAACCCGGCGCCGTGCCAGCAGATCTATATGCCTGAAGGGAAGGCCCAGGGTTTTAGCGTTATCCAGAACCCGCGCTACCTCTACCATTTTATTCTTGTCCCCACAGCAAAGATGACCGGCATTGAAAGCCCGGCGCTGGCAGCAGCGGGGCGCACGGACTATTTCGGCTATGCCTGGCTTATGCGTCGTCTTTTAGACTGGCAGTATGGCGGCCCAATTCCCGACGATAAACTTGGCCTGGCGCTTAACTCGGCTTATGGCCGCAGCCAAAACCAGCTTCATATTCATCTGACCTGTCTGCGGGAAGACGTCAGGCGTCAGATGCTGGCAGAACGTCCCTTTATCACGGAAGAATGGCGCCCCTTGCCCGATAAACTCCTGCGCTACACCTGGTATGCGAGACGGGTGATGCAGCCGACGGTGATGGGAATTGACCCTGTTCACAGCGTCGCCAGCTATTTTCATTTATCGCCGGAACAGCTGGCAGAGTGGGGCGTGGCCGTCATTCCAACCGCTTACGGCGATCAAAAAGGGTTTATTTTGCTCACCACGAAGCGAGGCTGGGATCGCAATAACCGGGCCTCGGTGGAAGCGCTACTGGATAAAGAGTGTGCCATTTTACCGCCCATATCTTCCCGCTGATGTGCCATATGAGTAATGTCGGGATCGGACAACCTGAATGTTGTAAGGCATAAGCATTAATGGGATCATGATAATTAGATCCCATTAGAAAGAGCACGTCTGCGCCGCGATGGCTATCGAGTAAACAGGTGGGTGCCAACGGACAAGCATCCGGTAAGTGCAAAAATAGATGAATATACCATCAGGGTAATTAACGATTTCATAGTCTCTCTGGCACTTAAAAAAGGGATACGCAGCCGCTTAGCGCAGCTATAGAACATAATACTAATACCCAAAACATCAATTTTCGATACATCAGCACGTCTCCCACCTCATATGAATTTTTCTTAGCATGTCAGAGATACATCAAGAAAATGTCAATGAATAATGGAGCAATAGTCAAGGCCCCATGCACGAGGGGAGACCATCGCATGTCATCCTGGGCAGGCAATATAACGCCGTTATAAGTTGGAAAGCCGACAAGAAGCTTATGGCCAGTAAATAAAGGCAAGCATACACAATGCAATAATCAGTACAACACTCAAATACACCCATAAATATAAACTGTTATTAGCTTGCATATTGCTATTTACGTTACTTATATTCACAGGTTTTTTCGGTGCTTTCTCTGCCGGTACACGCGCAGTCATGATGACAGGTTTGGAGCTAATCCGGCGAGGCAGCTTCACCAGAGTCGTTCTGGTGGACCGAGACCTGATGGCCGGGTTTTCCTGTGCCAGAATGCTGGATTCTCTCTAACGCCTTAATGGTGCGCATAATGTATATTATGTTAAATTCAATTCATTACTCATTGAGTTCATAACCGGCCACAGACCACGACTAATCATACACTTACCTATCCCCCATCTTCTACTTACCGGACGTTATGCTTCCCGCTTCTGATCTGTCGTCAGTACTTTCGGCCCAAAGCCACCTGTAGCGCCTCTTTACCAGCATGGCTTCGGCGAGTAGCTTCTTGAGGCGATCGTTCTCTTTAATGAACACATCTAATAAACCCTAGCTGATTATCCCATCTAATCGAATAAATCAGTTTGCGTTATGCTTTTCCAACACAACAGCTGAAGGATTACGTCATGCAAACGGTAAAACTGAACAACGGGATTGAAATGCCCCTGGTTGGCTTTGGTGTGTTTCAGATGTCTGATGCCGCTGAATGCGAAAGAGCCGTTATTGATGCTATCGATACGGGATACCGCCTGATCGATACCGCCGCGTCATACCAGAATGAAACCCAGGTCGGGAACGCTCTGAAGCAAACTGGAATCTCCCGTAGCGAACTGTTTGTCACAACCAAACTCTGGCTACATGATACGAATTACGAAGGCGCTAAAGCCCAATTCGAACGCTCCCTGAATCGACTGCAGCTGGATTACGTTGACCTGTACCTGATTCACCAGCCTTACGGCGATGTCCATGGAGCCTGGCGTGCTATGGAAGAACTGCAGCAGGCAGGCAAAATTCGCGCTATCGGTGTCAGCAACTTCCATCCTGACCGACTGGCCGATCTTATCGCCTTCAACAAAGTTATCCCTGCGGTGAACCAGATTGAAGTTAACCCCTTCAACCAGCAGCTGCATGCCGTTCCATGGAATCAAAGCCGTGGCATTCAGCCGGAAGCCTGGGCCCCGTTTGCTGAGGGTAAAAATGGTCTGTTCCAGCATCCCGTTCTAACGGCAATTGGGCAGAAGTACGGCAAAAGCGTGGGCCAGGTTGTGCTGCGTTGGATCTTCCAGAGAAGCATCATTTCACTGGCGAAGTCTGTGCGCAAAGAACGTATGGAAGAGAACATCAACATTCTCGATTTTGAACTCAGCGCTGAAGATATGCTGCAAATTTCCGCCCTCGACACCGCAACCAGCGCCTTCTTCTCTCACCGTGACCCGGCAATGGTGGAATGGCTGACTGGCCGCCAACTTGATGTTTAAGCCGCGATAAAGAGGTATTCATTCAATGCAAAAACGTTATCTGGGTCAATCCCGACTCGAAGTCTCCGCACTTGGGCTTGGTTGCATGGGCTTAAGCCACGGCTACGGCCCGGCGACCGATACCCGACAGGCTATCGAGCTCATTCGCGCTGCGGTTGAACGTGGCGTCACCTTCTTCGATACCGCTGAAGTGTATGGCCCTTTCCTTAATGAAGAGGTTGTCGGTGAAGCCTTAAAACCGTTTCGTAACCGCGTGGTTATCGCCACCAAGTTTGGTTTTAGTTTTGGCGAAGACAACAAGCAACAGATTTTAAACAGCCGACCGGAGCATATCCGTGAAGCTGTGGAAGGATCGTTACGCCGTCTCAAGACTGATGTTATTGATCTGCTATATCAGCATCGTGTCGATCCGGATGTCCCAATTGAAGATGTTGCAGGTACCGTAAAAGACCTGATCGCTGAAGGCAAAGTTAAACATTTCGGCCTGTCCGAAGCCGGTGCGCAAACCATTCGTCGTGCATATGCCGTACAACCTGTCACTGCCCTACAAAGCGAATACTCAATGTGGTGGCGCGAGCCTGAGCAGGAGATCCTGCCATTACTGGAAGAACTGGGCATTGGTTTCGTTCCCTTCAGCCCATTAGGCAAAGGCTTCCTGACGGGATCAATTAAGCCAGGAATCACTTTTGCTAAGGATGATTACCGCAGCACCGTGCCGCGTTTCGCCGGGCAGGCGATTGAAGCCAATGAAAAGCTGGTCTTATTGCTGGGTGAGCTGGCGGCAGAGAAAGGCGTGACGTCCGCGCAAATCGCGCTGGCATGGCTGCTGGCACAAAAGTCGTGGATTGTTCCTATCCCTGGTACCACCAAACTGCACCGGCTGGAGGAAAACCTGGGGGCTGCCGACATCATTCTTTCGCAGGATGACTCACGTCAGATAACGCAGGCGCTTGAAACCATTAAAATCGTCGGCGAACGATACTCCCCTGAACATCAGGCTCGAGTGGGCCGTTAATACCCGGACGGGGCCGCTGAAATTGGCGGCCCCGTTATTCCTGGTAGCGAAGTGCATCAATCATCAGCGCAAAAGCGGGCGGATGCTGCTTACGGCTCGGGTAGTAGAGGTAATATCCGGGGAAAGATGGACACCAGTCCTGCAGAACCTGAATAAGCTCTCCTGCCTTTATATACTCCTGCACTCTGTCTTCAGGTATACAGGCGATACCAAAACCGGATAACGCCGCATCAATTCGTTCCGCCTGCAGATTAAAGGTTACCTGCCCTTCTACTCTGACCCGTAACGGTTTCCCTTCCTTCTCAAACTCCCAGTGGTAAAGCCCACCGGCTGTCGGCAGACGCATATTGATGCACCGATGATTTTGTAGCTCGTGCGGCGTTTCAGGTGCAGGATTTTCAGCGAAATAAGACGGCGCCCCTACCACAGCCATTCTCATATCCGGCCCAATTCTTACCGCAATCATGTCCTTATCCACGCTTTCACCCAGGCGTATCCCGGCATCAAAACGCCCCTCAACAATATTGACAAAGCCGTTATCAACCACCAGTTCGAGATTAATTTCTGGATATTCCCTGAGGAAGGGTTTTAGCTTCGGCCATACCACACTTCGCGCGGCATGCTCCCCGGCAGATAAACGGATATTGCCGGAGGCGGTGCCGTTCAACTGAACCAGTGATTCCAGTTCCTGCTCCAGATCGGCAATGCGGGGTTCAAGGCAGGCAATAATTCTCTCCCCGGCTTCTGTGGGAGCAACGCTTCGGGTCGTGCGGGTCAGAAGGCGGATATTCAGCCTTTCCTCCAGGACCTTTATCGCGTGGCTGAGTGCAGACTGAGAAACCCCCAGTTTACCCGCTGCTTTGGTAAAACTTCGCTCCCTTGCCACCACAAGAAAGATTTGCAGTTCGTTGAAGTTTTCTTTTAGCATCGACGATTTCCTTATGGAGGCATTCCCTTCATCGCACCCTCATGAAGGGTGTTCATAGACACAATTATTTTAGCCCTTATTGCCACAACTACTAGTTTTCGGAGGGTCTCTTCCGTCGATACCTGAGCTGAAGGTCCGCTGCGAGCGATAAGCAGACCTAGAGAAAAGCGTGACATTTATCATGAAATTAGAAAGTCAAGTTCATGAACCGACAGTCGCAAAATAGTTAAATTCAATCCATGGGTCTATTACTTGGTGGTTCTGTGGAGCCGCCACGACAATCAGCATATTGTGATTTTTGAGATACCTCCCTTTTCTTACGTTAGGTACTGCTTTACCGTTAAGCGCTGAGCCTGGCTCAGATGCCGGAACTATTCAAAGTTACACGTCGCACTCCTTGTGCGTGCTCACCTCTCGCCACAGCGCAGATAACCAGGTCAGCGAATCATCGATCAGCATCCGCTTTTCGCTCCCAGGCCGCCAAATCGTCACCATAGTCTGGCTAATACCTTCATTGCCCACCACCGTGGGAATAGCCATAACATTTTTCCAACGCACCGCCTCAAAATGAGTCGGTAAAAATCCCCATCCACACCCGGCTTCCATCAGGCTACGCAGCATTTCAAGCTCATTGGCCACAATGATATTCCCGGAGATTTGCAGCCGCCGCGCCATTGGTACGTCGCTTGTGGAGTGCATCACCACCTGTGGCGTCAAAGAAAGGTCAAGCAGTGAACACGGACGTTTGGCCTCTTCAAACAGCGGCTCTGCGGCGTAAAAATCCATGTCGATGGCCCCGAGCGCACGCCACTCCATGTCGCTGCCGACGCTGTGATTGTTGGCCTGAAAGAAGCCCAGATCGACCTCCCCGCTCGCCAGCGCTTTTTCGCCTTCCGCGCGCGAGGTGCATCTCAGACTCAGACGGATCCCCCGCGTCGCCATCCGCGTAATTAATGCCTTCAAAAAACGGCGGGGTGTAAAGGGGTCGTAGGCGACGCCCAGCTCCTGAACCTCCGTTGACGGCACCTGACGGGCAAACTGATCGAATGCTCTTGCCTGACGCAACAGCAGGTGCGCCTGGCGATGAAGCTGTTCGCCTTCTGCTGTCAGCTGCAGCGATCGCCCCTGGCGGGCAAACAGCGGGTAGCCAAAGCTATCTTCCAGCAGATCGATAAGATCGCGCAGCGTGGTGCGATCTTTCTCCAGCTTCATCGCAGCTTTCATCAGACTGCCGTGTTCCGCAACGGCAGTGAAGGCTTCCAGTTGAGAAAAAGAGTAAGACAATGACGGCACGTTGGGCTCCTTTTGCCGTGTTTATGGGGGATTATCCCCCATTACGCGTTTTTTATTATAGTGCCGTCATTTTTATACTGCATCCATCCCGTCATCCCGCCGGGACAACATGTCTATGGGTTTAACTTAAATAGAGAACGCTATGATTAATAAACATAAATCCTTGCCTGCAAAGTACTGCCTTCTGGCAGGTCTGGTGGCTGGTGCATTCCTCTCCTCTCCCGTAATGGCAGCTTGTGAAGGCACCGAACTCACCGCCTGCCCGGCCCCTTTTGATGCAAAACTTCCCGATACCAAAACGATGCTGAGCTGGGATCAAGCCGAGCGTGTTATCGGTTTTCGTAACGATTACCGTAATTATCAGGGCGATGTTTTCCACCACGGCAAATCCGTGCCGTTAGCGATGGCTGAAAAACCACTGACGCAGGCTCGCTATCAGGTCAACGGCAAACCGTGGACGCTACAGGATTATATTAAACGCCAGAACGTCAGCGGTATGCTGGTACTGAAGGACGGTAAAGTTGCCTGGAAATATCTTGGTGAAGGCAATACCGACACCACACTCTGGACCTCTCGTTCTGTGGGGAAATCGGTGGTGTCTACACTCGTGGGTGTGGCCTTAAAAGAGGGAAAAATCCACTCAATGGACGATCTGGTCACGCAGTATGAACCTGAGTTGAAAGGCACCGCCTGGAACGGCGTGACGCTGAAACAGTTGATTCAACACACCTCTGGCGTGGCGTGGAATGAAGATTACGCCAATCCGCAGTCTGACTTCGCCAAACTCACGCAGTGTGAAGCGCACGCGGGTACCTATGACTGCGTCCGCTCGCTGGTTTCTGGTCTGAAACGCGCCCACCCAGCGGGTGAAGTGTGGTCTTACTCCTCCGGCGGTGCATGGCTGCTGGGCGATGTGCTGGAGCGCGCAACGGGTATGACGCTTGCTACCTACCTTGAGAACAATATCTGGCGGCCGTACGGTATGGCGAACGATGGTGTATGGCATGCCTATACCAAAAACCAGCATGATGTTGGCGCACACGGCTTTAACGCCACGCTGGAAGATTGGGGACGTTTCGGCGAATTCGTACTGAACAATGGCCGCCTGCCGAACGGTAAGCAGGTTCTGCCGGAGAACTGGGTTGCCCAGTCGGCCGACTGGAACAGAGCGAAAAACTCCGTCTCTGCGGCGCATCCACAGGGGCTGTATGGCTATCAGTGGTGGAATAACGAAGTGCCTGCCAACGCTAAAAACGTGGAACCAACACCGCAGGATTCGCTGAAAGGCTCCATGTGGGCGCTGGGGATTTATGGGCAGATGATCATGGTCAACCGTGCGGAAAATCTGGTGATCGTCCAGTGGTCAACCTGGCCGCAGGCGGAACCGTCGTTCAGCGCCCAGCCGCTGGAAGCTTCGCTGATGTTCAGCGCTATTGCGAAGGCATTGCATTAATCATCGGAGATAACCACGCCAGAAATGCACCTTAAGCTCTGGCGTTTTCAGTGAGGGATAAGGGTATCCTCTGGAGGGAAAGGATACCGCCCAACATCTTTTCAGTTGGCGAAGTGAAGATTGTCTAAGCCGTATTCCTTTTTTGACAGCATCCCAGTGCATCTGAATTCACGCAGGTAATGCAAATGGATGGTCAAGAAATCGCTACTTATCAGCCCTTGCAGACCATCATGGCTTTAGCCTCGTCTACAGTTAACTTATCTAATTCTCATCGAATAAATCACCCCATGAGCTTTTCGTTAAGGACTCACCTGTTCGCCCGCCTTCGGTTATTGATTTCAGTGGCTGCCGGCGTCGTTTGTTACTTCGCCCTTCCCGCTCAGCTTGGCACGCTGCAGCGGCTGTTGATCGGCTGGAATGTTTTGGCCTGGCTTTACCTGATTTTTATCTGGTTCCGCATGCTGCGAACGGAAGTCTGCGACATCCCGAGAATAGCCAGGGTACAGGATCAAAGCGCCGCGCTTGTGTTGAGCCTGCTTATCTTTGCCTGCATGGCCAGCCTCGTGGCGATTATGAGCGAACTTCCGTCGCTGCGTTCTTTGTCCGGAACCCCGCTTGTGCTGCATATTTTACTGACGGCAATGACGCTGGTCGTCTCCTGGACGTTGCTGCCCAGCGTTTTCGCGATGCACTATGCGCATCAACATTATTTGCATCGCAGCAAAGAGATAACCCCGATGATCTTTCCTGATAAACCGAAAGATCCGGATTACTGGGATTTCCTTTATTACTCTTTCACCATCGCCGTGGCCGCACAAACAGCTGATGTGGCAACCGGCACAACCGGCATGCGTAAAATAACCCTGCTGCAGTCAGTTATCTCTTTTATCTTCAACCTGGCGATTCTGGGACTTTCCGTCAACGTGGGCGCCGGGTTGCTGAGTTAATACCTGGGACTGGCTGTCATCTCGTGAATAGCACACAAAACAGGCTATAATTTAACCAGTGACGCTCTGTGTAAAGGTGAAACACAATGCCTAATCCCTTTGATGCCTGCATGTCTATCGCGCTGATTCTGGGTGCATTACATGAAATGGGACTGATTCCCTGGTAATGCGCTTTATATGCCGGTGGTTTGCTGCAAAAAACGATGGCAGGAAATTGACAGCTGGTTGAATCTCATTAAGGTGAGAGGGATATTTTACGCCGTGCTGGCCAGATCCCAGGAACCCCATGAACCCTTCGCTTCAAACTTTTGTCGGAAGTTTGCTCCAGGATGATAAAACGCTAGTTGCCTCTTACGATCTTGAGTCTTTGCCTTTTGAGCTGAAGCGCAGTCTTCATCTTCAGGCTTTACGGCAGCCCGGCATTTTTAACTATGCTTTACGTCCCTTTTCTCTCGACTATAGCCAGATCCAGCGACTCTGTATTATCAACGGCATGGGCGTCACGCTCGGCGATTCGCTGATCGGGATTGCGGCGCTGCACGCTATTAAAGCCATAAATCCCAAACTTCATCTGACGGTGCTGCGCCCTCACACCTGCCAGTCTTATGTGGAAGAGATTTATCGGCTTGCGGGGAACATGATCGATGAGCTGCATTTCATGCCTCAGGAACTGGCTTCCCTGGAGGGATATGATGCGCTGATTGACGCGGGGAACCAGCTTTTCCGGGAGGATTTCGCCACTCAGGAAATGCACGATTTCTTCTTACGCCACCTGGGGATTGCCCCTGAGACTGTACCCGAAGAGATAAAAGCTAACCGCTGGCTACGCGACGGAATGCCAAAGCAAACTTCCCCCCTGCAAGGTCGTTACGTCCTGTTCAATCACCGCGCCAGCACGCCGCTTCGCGATATCCCGGCTGACGTGCTGGTTGATTTAGTCGAGCATATCTATCGGCAGCACGGTCTGCCCGTGGCAGGCTTTGGAAAAATAGATCACCCGCAGTGCATCGATCTTTCTTCTCATTCCCGGACAACGTCTGACTACATCGCCATTATTCGTCACGCCAGTAAAGTCTATACCTGTGATTCGTCGGCCCTGCATATTGCCGCCGCCTTTGAGGTGCCTACGACGGCTTATTTTAACGCCATCAAACCGTCGCTGCGGGCCGCGTATTACCCGCAGTGTGAAAGCGTTGATCTGGGTACTGAGCGCTCGGCGCTCCTCCACCAGAGCGAAGATAGCGAGTTGCTAAAAGCGATAGAGGATAACTACCGGCGTTATCTGGCTGCCTTGTAATGTCTGATAAGCTGGCCGTGAATGACGGCCTGCCCCACGCTATTTATTGATGCCAATAACCAGCACGGTTGATTTCTTACATTGATTATCCTGGCAAATACCGGAGAACCAAATCTGCCCTTTGCCGATCGCCAGCCCCTGATAATTCGCAAAAAGATCCTGATATTTCTGCGCGTTAACCACCGCCACCAGATCCGGCGTAAAAATGGCGTCATAGTTTTTAATGAACTGCTGCGGCGTTTTGATCTGCACTTTTTTACCCGCCAGCGCGATCTTTATCAGATAGGAAATTAGCTTTGCCACTTCCGCTTTATTCTGCGCGGCAATCTGCGTTTTAAAATTATCAAAAAACGCATGATAGTTTTCATGCGAGCTGAATAACTTATCTAAATTCGCGTCCATTGCCTGCTCGGTGGCGGCCCACAGAGTGCCAGACCAGATCAGGGAGGAAGCCAGACACAGCCTGGCGAGTAGCGACGTAAACCTCATATAAACCACCTCTTGCCTTAAATATCATTGAATTATCGTATTTATAGAATTTTAACTTTTCAGTCTGAAACACGCTTTAAGTGTTAATAAAGCGGCAGGCGTTCCCTCGACGGCATCATATATGATATAATTTTGACCAATCCATTGATTTTAATTAAAAGTAAACAAATTGTATTAATATGAAACAACTTCTCCTGGCGCTGTGCCTTTTCACTCCCTTCAAAATGTCTCTGGCGTCCGTCAGCGGAAATTTCGACGTGAGAATGACTATACTTCCTAATCCGATGCCACCTAAAGTAACTAAAGTAAAACTTTCAGCAGATACGGTGATGATCGTTAATGAATGGTAGGATTTCATTCATCAAGTCGTGTCCGGGATGCACATCCGCTCCCATAAAAAAGCCGCTCACGGTCTCCCGCAGCGGCTTTTTTTATGACTGATTCAGGCTATTCTCCCGGACCTGGCTTATCGACTCTCTGCCCGACGTCTATCCGGTTCCCGTCCGGGTCGGCAAACACAAACGTCCGCAGGCCGTACTCTTTATCCTGAAGCCCCTTCACGATCCTGGCCCCTGCCTGCTGACAGAGAGCAAACAGCGCCCCGATGTCATCAACCAGAAGATGGGCCACCGGAAAATGTGCGGCCTTATGCTGAGGCTGGAGCGTCAGATGCAGCTCACTTGCCCCCTGCTGGAGGATAACAAACCCAACGGGTTCGCCGTTCTCGAAACGCTTCGTGAAACCTAAAACGCCCACGTAAAACGCCAGTGCGGCAGGCATATTTTTGACTGGCAACGTCGCTGCAATGCGGCCAAATCCAACTGCTGAAGGCATAATCATCCTTATATTTAAGAAACGAGCCCATCGCGCAGACGGTGCCGCAGCCATGCGTTTCTTTGTTGATGCCGGACGGTGCCAGAGTGGCCCTTATCATAAACGCCAGCCTCACCCTGCACCAGCGTTCGCTAATGAGAATAATGTCGCAGACAAACGCGGCGTTCCCCCTATGAAGACAGATCGCCTGCCCTTTGTCGGCAGATGTTTAGTACCAGCTGCCGAAGCCAGCGGTGCGCGAGGTCTGCCTCTGAACGCGGGTGCCACATTTGGGACACAGTAATGGCTCTCGTCTTCACCGGCAGCTCAAACATTGCCAGCCTCGCGTTCTCTCCCTCAACCGCCAAAACCGGCTGATTCAGCAGGAAAGAAGCAGGCACCAGCGCAATGAGATCGGACGCCTGCGCGACCTTTAGCGACGCAGGAAATGACGGCACTATGGCGGCAATTTTGCGCGTCAGCCCTCTTTCATCGAGGGCATCGTCTACTGGCCCGCGAGTTGAACGGAGACGCCGGGAGGCCACCACGTGCCCGTACGAAAGATACTGCTCGACGGTAACCTCAGGCAGAGCGGCCAGAGGATGACCGACGCGCACCACGCCAACAAACCGATCGCGGAATAGCGCCTGGAGCCGTATCTCTGGCCCCATTTCACCCACGACGCCGATTTCGAGATCGACCAGGCCCTCACGCAGATGCCGGGGACCTTTTTCAGGTTTGGAGATGAAGCACAGCTGCACCCGAGGCGCTACAGCCGCCGCCGCAGTGATAAGCGCAGGCGCAAAGGCTTCGATAAAACCATCGTTGGCCCGGAGGATAAACGTGCATTCCAGGGTTGAAAGCGTTAGCTCTGCCGTGGACGGGCTCAGCAAAGCCCGAGCCTCCAGCGCCGCGTTTCTCGCCCGCTCGCGAATCGCTTCGGCATAGGGCGTCAGCACCATATTTCTGCCCGCTCTGACCAGGAGCGGATCGCCGATTGCAGCCCGCAGGCGGCTCAGCGTGCGGCTCATCGCCGACGCGCTGAGTCCGAGGCGTCGCGCGGCGCCGGCCACGCTGCCTTCCGCCAGAAACGTATCCAGCGCCAACAGCAAATTCAGATCGGGGTCATTCATTCAGGCATCCTGTAAAGAGATATGGCGTCTGGTACAACTATTATCTGCATATGATGCGTCTTCCGCCTCTCTTTAAGTATCACTATATTTGCAGCACTGACAACCTGAGACTGATGACCGCGCAGCGGGAAGGAACAACGATGGAATTATTTTCAAACCAACCGGGGGATGAGGGCCTGCCGGGCCGCCCGCGTATGATGGCGATGCTTGCCGTGATGACGACGGTCACGATGGCGGTGTTCGATGGCTCAATGGTGAACATCGCGCTGCCAAATATCGCTCGCGCGCTCGACGTTTCCGCCAGCGACGCGGTTTGGGTCGCCAATGGCTATCTGTTGGCCGCCGCCATGACGCTGGCGATTTTTGCCGCGCTGGCGACCCGGCTGGGATTCAGGCAAATTTTCGTCTTTGGGCTGAGCCTGTTTACGCTGGCATCCGCGGGCTGTGCGCTTTCCACCTCGCTCGAGATGTTGGTTTTGATGCGGATATTGCAGGGCATCGGCGGCGCGGCGGTACTGAGCATTTCCCCGGCAATCCTGCGTTCGGTTTTCCCCACCCGCCTGCTGGGCAGGATCCTCGGTCTGAACGCCTTCTTAATCGCTACCAGTACGGCCATAGCGCCGCTCCTTGGGGGAACGCTTCTTTCGACCTTAGGCTGGGAATGGCTTTTTGCGGTTAATTTACCGTTAGGCATTGTGGCGCTTTGGCTCAGCTTCCGCGTCCTGCCGGGGGAAAAGGCCACCCATCCCAAGCCCTTTGACTACGCCGGTGCGTTTCTGTCTGCTCTGCTGCTGGGCGCGCTGATCGTGGCCGCCGACAGCTTTACTAAAAGCGGAGGGATTGCCCAGGCGGTGGCTTATAGCCTGACGGCATTGTTGGCGGGCGCGGCATTTATCTGGCGAGAACGCCGCGCCGCTCAGCCCCTGCTGCCGCTGACGCTGTTCGCCTCCGCGCGATTTTCGCTGGCGGCCCTGACGTCTCTGATTTCGTTTATCGGGCAAGGGATCACATTTGTCGCCCTGCCGTTTTTATTCCAGAACGTTTATGGCTACAGCGCCTTTGCATCGGCCCTGCTCTTTACGCCCTGGCCTGTGGGAATAATGCTCGCAGCCCCCCGGGCCGGACGACTGGCCGACAAATATTCGCCGGCGCTTATCGCCACCACAGGTTTAGGCGTGTTTGCGGCTGGCCTGATACTTTTAGCCCTGTTGCCCGCCCACGCTCAGGCATGGGACATCGGTTTACGGAGCCTGGTATGCGGCATTGGCTTCGGTATTTTCCAGAGCCCCAACAACCGGGAAATGATGGCTAACGCCTCACGAGAAAATAGCGGCTACGCCTCAGGCATACTGGCCATTATGCGAACTTTCGGCCAGTGTCTCGGGGCGGCCATCGTCGGTATTGTGCTGGCGATTTACGGAAATGCCGCCTCGTTTGAGTCGCAGGCCATTACCCTCAATCTTTGGCTGGCCGCCGGAACGACATTACTGGCTGTAGGCTTAAGCGGCCTGCGTACCCGGCAGCTACAACAGCAAAATAGTTAGCCGTAGAAAGGATCCTCAGCCAGGCTATACGGGTACCCACTCGCCGAGGAAATACTATGAATCTGGATGCTGAAACCGATTTAAAACTAGAGCGCATTATTGACGTTCCCAGGCGGCTTGTCTGGGAGTGCTGGACCCAGCCGCAGCATATCAGGCAGTTCTTTGTGCCCCGGCCTCATAGCGTAACGGCCTGTGACATAGATCTTCGGGTTGGCGGACGTTTCAATACGGTGTTTAACGTCGACGGGAATGAAATGCGTAATAACGGTGTCTGGCTGGATATTGTGGACGGTAAAAAGCTGGTGTTTACCGATGCCTACGGCGAAGACTGGAAGCCTGCTGAAAATCCGTTCATGACGGCGATCCTGCTTCTGGAAGATGCGGACAACGACAAAACGCGCTACACGGCTATCGCCCGCCACCGTACACCAGAAGCCCGACAGGAACATGAGAAAATGGGTTTCTTCATCGGCTGGAATATCGTTGTCGATCAGCTTGTCGAGTACGCCAAAGGCCTGAGGCGTTGATACCACTGACTAAAGTGACCAGTCGCTCTTCTGCAAAACCACCCGATAACCATCGGGATCGATAAAAGTAGCCCCCTTCACGTCCCAATAAGGGTTGAATGCATCCAGCCGGGTAAAACCGGCTGCGACCATTCTGGCGCAGAAGGCCTCCCATTCGACACGATCGGGCACATAAAGCACCAGTAAGTCATCTTCGGTAGGTCGTGGGGTAATGAGATGATGCTGGCAGACCGTAAATTCCAGATGCCAGCCCAGCGACGGACCTCCCAGCATCACGCCGCTGAAACCGTCGTGATCGCTAAATTGCGCTATTTGCTGAAGACCAAGTCCCTCGCAGTACAGCTCCCGGCTTCTTTCAAGACTGCTCACCGGACGGGCAATACGCATATGGCTGAAGTTCATCATTTTTTACTGTTCTGATGTTCGCTCAACCTTAAAGCTATTCCTTTGCCATCATTTTCCTCACCGTGCGATTTCAGGCGACAAACTGTAGGCAGGAATTGGGCGGGTTGTTCCCGTCAGGCTGTCGAAGACCGTGCGTTCTGTCGTGATAATCGGCATCCCGGACTGCCTCAGCACTGAGATATCGGCGGCAATGCGCTGCAGCCCAAACCAAAACAAACCATCGAGGGCGTTGACCTGAAGCCCGCCTTCCAGGGCGATTTTCAGCCGCTCTCTCGGGTTTCTGACCTGCAGCGCGATCTGCTGATAGCCCGTCGCGGGCGTACCGCCCGGTTCGATTCTACGTATGCGATTCGAAAAACGATAGCGGAAGGCATCCGGCACGGCGCTGAGATCGTCTTTGATGCTGTAGACTTCCCCGCGCTTATTGTCATTGATCGTCACGCTCTTCTGGTTAAGCTGCAGCTCAGCGCGCAGTTTATCGATCAGCTGCGGCGCCCGCAGAAGCAGCAGCCGAAAAGGCAGTTCGAAGCTGGTCACGTAGTCCACGTTCAGCAACGCCAGGCGCAGGCGCTGCTCCGCATCCTGAGGCTCTCTCTGGAACTCCTCCTGGACTTCCTCCCACTGGCGGCTGAGGCGCGGCGACGCTTCTGTTTCGGTGAAACTGTACTTTTCAATCTGGTAATCGATGCGATCGTTCATTCAGGCACCTTTCACATGTCAGGATCCAGCTCGCAAACCATCTCGTAGCAGCGCAGCAGTGTGCCGCTGCGCGACATAGGATAAAGCCCCTCTTTCACCACGCGAAATCCCTGCGTCAGGTAAAAGTCGCGGGCGTTGGGCGTGGAAGAAAGCGTCAGTCGGCTCATTCCCCTTGATCTGGCTTCTTGCTTGATGGCCTGAAGAATCTGTTTGGCCAGCCCCCGGCCAGTCCATGTCGGTAGGGTAAAAATGGCTTCAACCGAGCCGTTTTTCAGATCCAAAAATCCCGTAGCCACCGGCTCGCCGTTTTCATTATCCGCGACAAAAAAGGGATTATTGATAATTTCATTTCGGTAACCCTCGGGCATCTCATCTGGCGTCCATGCGGCCAGCACATCTTCTGGATAAGTTTCCCGACAGCCAAAGCGAATGGCCTCGTTTCTTATTGTCCACAGCGCCTGAGCTTCATTGAGCGTGGCTCGTCTGACCGTCATTCTCTGACCTCCGAAATGCTCCGTTACGTAAAGGAAAATGAGTCTGATGACTTAACGCAAAAAGGAATGTTACCCTTTGAAGAAAATAGCATTTAATTAAGGACCGCTCGATGAAAAAAATATCTGCCCTGTCCGTTTCGCTGGCCCTGCTTTTTAACGCTTCGGCCTTTGCCGCTGATGCTAAACTGCCTGCGCCAATAGCCGCCCTGGAAAAACAAGGCTTCGAACTGAAAGGGGAATTTAAAGCACCGGGCGACCTGCAGGGGTACGCGATGCAGTATCAGGGGCAAGGCACAATCGTATACCTGACGCCGGATAAACAGCACGCCATTATGGGCAACATGGTCGATGCCGAAGGGAAAAACCTGAGCGACGCGGAAGTGGAGAAATTTGTCTATGCGCCAATGGCCAAAGCCATGTGGCAAAACCTGGAGAAACACCGCTGGATCGCCGCCGGGAGTGAAAAAGCCCTGCGTATTGTCTACGTATTTGCCGATCCGTACTGCCCGTACTGCACCCAGTTCTGGGAGCAGGCTCAGCCCTGGATAAAATCGGGTAAAGTTCAGCTCCGCGTGCTGCTCGTCGGGATGCTGCGCCCGGACAGCAGTCAAAAAGCGGCGGCAATTCTGATGTCGAAAGATCCGGCCAAAACGCTCGCCGACTATGAGAACAGCAAAGGTAAGCTGGCGCTGCAAAAACCGGAGAAAATAGATCCGGTTATCGGGGAAGCCCTAAAAGATAACCTGACGCTGATGGACGATCTCGGCGGCAATGCCACGCCCTCAATATACTACCTGAATGCCGAAGGCCGCCTGCAACAGCATCAGGGCATGCCGGATGCCGAAACGCTGAATACCATCCTCGGCGATAAATAACGCTTATAGCTTCAGCAGCGGTTTGCGCTGGCGGCCAGGTTCACGGAACAGCGCCAGCGCCTGCCGCCACTCCTCCAGCGCATACACCGCCGCATCGGGCTGCTGCGTTTGTAGCAACAGTTCCCAGAGTGAGATAAACCAGCCCTGCCATTCTGCAACCGGCGTGACCGCCAGCGTATCGCGCAGATGAAATCGCTGCGCGGTAATGTTCTTCCCGCGCGGAGAGAACGCCTTCCCGCTCAGTAAACCGTAAGAAACCAACTCGGCATTCGGATTAAGGTGATCGAGCATCAATGTGGCTAACTCACCGCCCACGGCGTCAAACACAACGTCAACTTTACCAGCAGCTTCGGCAATGTGATGCTCGTCATCCCCGCTCAGCGGGATAATGCCGGATTCAAGCAACGCCGGAAGACGCTGTGCCGAGCGGTAAACACCATAGACTTCCGTTGCACCCTGCCTTTTGGCCCACTGCGCCAGTAAACCAGCACACGTTGACCCTGCCGCCGTGACCAGCACATTTTTTCCCGTCACGGGCCACTTTTTCAGCATTAACCAGGCCGCCAGAGGATTGATATACCCGCGCGCCGCAAGCTCATCCGGCACGCTGTCAGGCACGGGCACGGCCCACTGAATCGGGCAGTCAACCCATCGCTGCCAGGTGCCTTCCCCGCGCAGAGGCAGCACACGCCTGCCAATCCACTCCGGAGAATCCGCCTGCGCAACAATGCCGACGCCTTCGTACCCGGCAATACGCGGCGGAAATACCCGGTGGCGATAAGCCCCGGTAACGGGAATAAGATCTGAGGGATTAACAGGCGCATAGTGCATGCGCACCCGGAGCGTGCCGGAGATAAACGGCGCCAGCGGCGTTTGTTCGAGGGTTAAGACCTGTTCAGGTTCGCCAAACTGCCGGAACCAGAGGGCTGCGTTTTCCATACTGAATGCCTGCAACTGCCATATTGCAGGCACTATATCACGGCTGAGTCAGCATAAACGCATCGAATAAGTGACATTGTCACCTATTGCCTCATAAATTACGGTAGTAAAACGTCGTGGAGCACGGGCTGCCGTCCGGCATTAACGCATAATGCGGGAGATCCCCCACGCGCTGCCAGCCCATACCCTGGTAGAATATCTCCGCATCGCTGCCGGTGGCGGTGTCCAGTACCAGCACTGATTTTCCCTGCGTGGTGGCAACGGCTTCCAGATAAGCCATCAGGCGCTGGGCAATGCCTTTCCGCCGCGCCACGCGATGAACCAGAAGTTTGGCCACATCGGCCCGGTGCGGCTGATTTTCCGGCTGGCTGGTGATCAGCTGCACGGTGCCCACAATGCGCCCCTGCCCATCTTCCGCCACGATCAGCGTACGCTCTCCCCGCGCCACGCTCTGGCCAACCTCCCCCCAAAACGCCGCGGCCTTTTCCGGCGCCAAAGGATGTAAAAAGCTGACCGAAGCCCCACCAGCCACACAATCAATCAGTACATCCGTTAATGATGCGGTTGCGGCAGAAAATTCACAGGCCTTCAGGGAACGAATACGATACTCGGGCACAGCGACTCCTGAACAGTGGTTAAGAGTTATGTCGGAATATTACCGGACATAAGAATAGTCCAGCTTACCCGGTAACTCAGGAACCCACTATTCAGAAAAGATATGGATGGGCGGTTTGGGGGGATGCGGTTTTCGTTCCAGAATAGAATCTCCCCCTTGCTGCAGCCAATAAAAGCGCATCAGGAGAGATATCCACTCAGGGTGTTAATTCCCTTCCACCATAAGGAATTATGATTGCACCGATCGTCTGTAGCTTTTCATAATTTTATCCCAGCCTGGCTGGCTTCAGCTATCACATCCTCAAGGCTGAGATGTCGCCGGGGGTCGTACTCCGCGCTTCCCCAGCGAAAGAAGAGCATCCAGCGATTATCTGCTCGCTGATTAAAATCGGTCACTTTGCCCTGCAGGTGCTGCATGGCGATAAATGCCCCTTCTTCATTCGTCCCGTTAAAAAGCAGAACAAACTCATCGCCGCCCGGCCTGGCGATCAGATCCGTTTCACGGAAAGAAGAACGCATAAGTTCTGAGAAAGCGACCAGCGCACGATCGCCCTGCTCATGGCCCAAACTGTCGTTAATCTGCGCCATCCCGTCAAGGTGGATAAATACCAGAGAAAGCGGCTCAGCCCGGCGGTTAGCGCTCCCCGTGGCGTATTGCCCCAAAAACATAAGGCCTTGACGGTTCAGCAGGCCCGTCAGCTCGTCGGTCAGGGTGGTATCGAGCATCTCATCCTCCGGTGCAGACTCATCATGGGGTCTGCTTACAGTTTAGATGATCATTACTCAGGCGGCGTAAATGCGATTTTTCCCGGCACGTTTAGCGTTGTAGAGTGCATCATCTGCCGCTTTTAACCATTCGGCGGCATCCGGCATCTGTTTTGTCGCACAGGCAATCCCGATACTCAGGGTACAGAACGCATTTTTTTCAGGCAGGACTCGAACATTAATGGACTCCAGCAGGATCCGCTGGGCAATACCTTCGGCTTCCTCCAGGGATGTATTCGGCATCAGGACCACAAACTCGTCCCCGCCAAGGCGCGCCGGCGTGTCGCTGGCGCGAGCGACAATCCGCAGCACGTCGGACACCGCCATCAGAATGGCGTCCCCCACTTTATGCCCGAAACGGTCATTCACTTCTTTGAAATTATCTATGTCGATAAACATCAGCGCCGAGCTGCCGCAGGCAATGCGCAACCGCGCCAGCTCATTACTGATTTTTCGTTCCAGCAGGCGGCGATTGGCAATCCCCAGCAGGGGATCCATCATGGCAATGTTTTCCAGCTCGCGGCTCTTTTCCCGCAGCTGCAGCGCTATCGAAGCCGTCAGCATACTGAGCGCGATAGTGTAAACGGCAATCAGCGGCAGCGTGGCGTACATTGTCCGGGCAGAAACCGCCGGACTAAACGGCATCCCGTGGCTTATCCAGGTCAGCACAAACGCAAGCAAGATTGCCAGCATCGCCCGCTTCATCAGCGGTTTTCCCCCGGCGGCCAGCCGGTCGGAAACCAGAATGGTGATAATCACTACCGACGGCAGCGCGCTGAGCGATATCATCGCAATCCAGAAGCCCCCGGCTGCCGCGTCGATCACCAGGTTTTGTTTTTCACTCCTGACCGGAGAAGCAGAAAAGCGCGCTTTTAACAGCGCCACGTGCGGCCAGACAAAAGCGTTAACGACCAACAGCGCCATAACCGGCACAGAGGACTGCTGCTCATTCAGTACCGAAAAGAGGGGCAAGAAGCACAGAAACGTCCCCAGCATACGCATGATATACATGCGATTAACGAAGCGAGAGCCGTGAGTTCTGGCATTTTTGTGAGGATCGGGTGTACGCATAACTATCTCAGGCAAACGAACCAGCCACGACAAACTGCACGGGCATACTACGCGATAATAAAGGATCCGAAGTGAACATGGCTATTAAGAATCACGCATGTGCGAGGCCGGAAACACTTCAGCGTGGACGTTACTCGCGCTGGTTTTATTGCGCCCCTGCCGCTTCGATAAATACAAATACTTATCCGCTTCGGGAATAAGCTGATTAAAGGTTGCTTCCAGCGTGTTATTACCCAGCGCCGCCTCAGCCAGGCCAATACTGACGGTGATAAACAGCGATTGTTCTTCGTAGTGAAAAGTACTGACTTCAATCGTTTTGCGGATCTGCTCGGCAATCTCAAAACCCTGCTGGTTATCCCGAACCCGGCACACCACCACAAACTCTTCCCCGCCGATGCGCGCCACCATTCCTCGCTCACCTACGGTGTCCAGCACTCTGCTGGCGAAAGAGGCCAGCACGGTATCCCCACATTCGTGGCCCCAGATGTCATTGATTCGTTTGAAAAAATCAATATCCAGCAGCATCACGCACAGCAGCGGCTCTTGCGGGATTGGTTGATGCCGCCCGCTGCGCTTGAGTGCTTCAAACAGCCCGGAGCGGGAATAAACGCCCGTCAGGTAATCATAGTCGGCACGCCGCGAAGTCTGCTTAATCAGCTGATTAATGGCATCCACGCTGATGGAAACAATCAGGGGGCAAATCGCGATAGTGGCAATGCCCAGGCGCGCCGAGAACATCTGATCGACCAGCAACAGCGGCTGTTCGGAATGGAGATTAATTGCCGCGTGGGCCACCAGCACAATTTCCACCCCGCCGGTAATCAGCGTCAGCAGCGCAGTAACCGGGAGGGGGTAGCGAATGGCGCACCAGATAAGCGCAGGGAGCGGAAACGCCAGGCTGCCCGCCCCGCCGATAATCATCGCCGTGCAGACTGCAATCACCACGGAAAAAAACGGATACATGTCTGACGGCACGATACCGGTCAGTTTCCGCCAGGAAGGCCAGCTGGCGGTCAGCAAACAGGGCAGCATCAGGACGCCGGTTGAAAACTGCTCGCTCACCCAGTCAGCATAGAGCGGCATAAACTTTTCATGGTAATCGCCGCTTATCCCCAGCGATCCTACCGCGCCAAATAATGAAGATAATATGGCGGCAATCAGCGAAAAGTTAAAAATATTAAACGCATTTAGCGCCCAGTTACTCTCATCCATATTGCGCGAATAGCGCAGCAATAAACGGGCGGCGGTGACAATAAACACCATATTTGAAAAGTTGATGATCGTCGACTGCCAGCCCCACTGGGTGGTAAAGGCGTCATAAACCAGCATTGCCGCATAGCAAATAAAATAATAAATGGCTTTGTTCAGCCACGGATTACGCACAAAGATGGCGGCCAGCACCGCATTCAGCGGCCAGAATAGCGAAAGATCGTTAACCAGCCGAAGCGAAGCGCCAAAGAAGTAAAATAGCGTGGTAAGCGCAAAAACACTGATCGCATTTAACAGCATTTTATCGGGGGAAAAGAATGAAAACTTAGGTCGATTAACCATGCTATCCTGGTTCATATCTATTCATCACCGCTGAAAATAAATAGCGCCATCAGGTGATTGCGAAAATAAGCATTAGCTTAGCATGTTTATCCCGCTAACAATCCAGGGCATTGAGAGAAAGAAGAAAATTCACTCAACTCGCCAGCGTTCCGCATGAACTATTAGCCATAAGTTAAATTTTTGCCACCTTCTCCCCCGCCTTTTGTCAACGGCAGGCTTTGTGGCTAAAAATTCAGACTTATTGCCGGGGAATAATTAGCAGCCTCAGGTTTAACCGATGTTTAACGTCGCTGCCTTATAGTCCATAAACGTAGGATTTCCCGGAGCTGAAATGCGTAAAACACCCTGGGCGGAACGACTCATCATTACCGCCATAATGCTGGCCGTGCTGGCCACCGTTAGCCTGGTTGGCGTGCTATGGTTGCGCATACCGGGATTATTATTACTGCAATAACTGCGTCGGTTAAAAAATAGAGCGCCCGATGCGCTGAGAGAGAATTTCCAGCGCGGCCGTCCCGGCCAGTGAGTTACCGGAAGCATCCAGCTCCGGGCACCACACGGCAATAGACATTTCATTCGGTACGTTGGCGATAATCCCGCCACCCACGCCCGATTTCCCCGGTAACCCCACGCGATAGGCAAATTCTCCCGCGCCGTCATACATGCCGCTGGTGATCATCAGCGCATTAATCTGCCGAGCGTGTTGAGCAGAGATCACCGGTTCAGCAATGTGCAGAGCCCGCCCCTGATTGGCCAGAAATAAAAACGTTTTGGCTAACTCCAGACAACTCATTTCCAGCGCACAGTAATGGAAATAGGTTTGCAGCACCGTAATGACATCATTCTCAAAATTACCAAATGACTTCATCAGCCAGGCAATCGCGGCATTGCGTGCCGAATGCTCAAATTCAGACCGCGCGACGCGTGTGTTATAGACTAAATCGTCAGCACCGGAGAGCGCCCGCACGACTTCCAGCATCCGCTGTTTGGGCGCGCTGAGGCGGGTTTGCAGCATGTCACATACCACCAGCGCACCGGCATTAATAAACGGATTGCGGGGTTTGCCCTGCTCAAGCTCAAGCTGTAACAGAGAGTTAAACGGCTGGCCGGACGGCTCTTTGCCTACGCGCTGCCAGATTTCAGCTTCATCGTAGCGACCCATCGCCAGCGTCAGGCTCAGCACTTTAGAAATCGACTGGATAGAAAAACGCTCTGACGCATCCCCGGCGCTGAAGAACTCTCCGTCCACGGTACAAATAGCAATCCCGAGCTTATTGCCGGAAACCTCTTCCAGCGCCGGAATATAATTCGCGACCTTTCCTTGACCCAGCAAAGGGCGAACCTGGTCGAGGATCTCTTCCAGTAACTGATTGTTTAATTGAACCGGCACCGTGCGCTCCTGAGGCATATGTTAAGCGGCGAAAGTATACCAGAGCCACGGGCCGATAATAAGACGAACTCAGGCGGTCATTTGAAAGCGAGCGACAGCTTTTTCAAGGCGTTGGGACTCATCCAGCAAACGTTTTGAGGTATTAGCCGAGGCCTTAATCAGCAGCCCGGTCTGGCTCACCGCCTGATTAAGCGTGGTGATCCGCGCCGTGACGTGATGCACGCTGGCGCCCTGGTCAACGGAGGCGCTGGAAATTTCATTCAGCAGCCCGCTCAGGCGGGTCACCTGGGCAATCACATTTTTCAACTGCGCCTCCAGCTCTGAGACGGCTTCGCTGCCTTGCTCAATACCCTGCAGCGAGTTATTGATCAACGACTGAATATTTCTGGTCGACTGACTACTCTGTTTCGCCAGCAGGCCAACTTCACGTGCCACCACCGCAAAACCTCGCCCCTGGTTGCCCGCATGAGCCGCCTCAATGGCGGCGTTTAGCGCCAGGATATTGGTCTGGAAAGCAACGTTATCAATCATCGCCACAATGCCGCGCATCTCAGAGGAACGGGTCACAATATCCTGCATTGACGTATTCACCGTGTGCATCATCTGGTCGCCACCGGCCACCATCTCACGCGCTTCGTCCGCGCGCTGGTTCGCCTGAATAGCGTACTGGCTGTTTTCCTGTACGCGGGATTCCAGCTCGGTGATATGCAGAGTGACTTTCTCCAGCTCCTGCTCCTGCTGTGAAGAGTGGGTAGACAGCTCGTTATTCCCTTCCGCAAGCTGGCCAATATTGCTTAACAGAATGGCCGAGGATTCCCGCACCTCTTGCACCAGTTGCTGAATGCCCTGCTGCATTTCCAGTACGCTGCCGTGCAGCTGCTTCACCTCGCGGTTAACCAGTCTTCGCTCAGCGGGGAGCCGCGACAGATCGCCGGCGGCCAGAATATGTAAATGTTCGATAAGGCTGCGCAGCGGGCGAATCACCCAGCGAGCCACGCCCAGCCAGACGGCAATCGCCACGACCAGTAATATACCCAGCGCGATAATAAACAGCGTTTGCGCCTGACTCAGGCTGTCCAGCAATGTGTGGCTGGCCGCAGCTGTTTGCTTCTCGCCTTCGGTCTGATAGCGCGCGTACTGCTCGTTGAAATCGGACTGGAAAGCCTGAATCGGCACTTCAAAGAACGCATCGATGGAGGCCTTCTTTTGCATCCCTTCCAGCTGTTCTTTCAATCCGCCGAAGAACAGCTGATAGCTGTTGGCCAGGCTCTCGCTGCCCGCCGGGTGAAGTTGCTGCCAGGCGGCAAAATTCTGCTGCGAAACTTTCAGGGCGGCGTCGGCCTCATCCACCAGGCTGTTCCAGCTGCCGACCGACCCGGTCTCTTTGTCCTGCATAAAGTAAACGCCCGCCCGGTTCAGCAGGTCACTGGTCATCAGCAGCGAGGTTCTCGCCTTCTCCATGACCACCTGCTGCTGATGAAGCTGGTTATTTTCGAGGACGCTCTGGCGGGTTTCGTGCAGGATGTTGGACAGGGACACGGTGGAGAGAACTTGTAGCACGGAAAAGAGTGCGATAACGCCAACCACCCCGCTCAGCAGCCCGAATTCACGAGGGCGACGGGCAAGCAGCCTGAAGGGATTTAAACGGCGAAAAATTTGACTTATGTTCATGATTTTCTTCAGTAACACAACGATGCCGCGAGTGTACTGAGCGAAAATGACAGAATTATTTCATTCTCATGACAAACAAGACCACCTTCAAGGCGGCCTTACTTTTTACTGATTGCGCGGGCATAAACCAGCATAACGTCTGCCCTTACCGGAGAAAACAAGCATTATTCCTCCCCGGCAAACCGACGCCAGGCGGGCTAAGCTAGCGCCTGTCTTTCCACACGGTCTGAATATTACAGAACTCATGCAGCCCGAAATGGGAAAGCTCGCGGCCAAACCCGCTCTTTTTCACCCCGCCAAACGCCACGCGCGGATCGCTGGCGCTATAGCCATTGATAAACACCCCGCCGCATTCGAGGCGTGCCGCCATCTCCAGCGCCAGCTGTTCATTCGCGGTATAAACCGTTGCGGACAGGCCATAATCGCTGTCGTTTGCCAGCTCAAGGGCATGTTCGCTGTCGCGGGCGACGGTAATCGCGGCCACCGGGCCAAACAGCTCCTGGCGGAACGCGGTCATCTCTGGCGTGACATTAGTGAGCACGGTCGGCGCATAGTAGTTGCCCTCGCCAGGCAGTTTATCCCCGCCGATCAGCAGTTTTGCGCCCTGCTTAAGTGACATTGTCACTTGCTCATGCAGTTCATCACGCAGATCGTAGCGTGCCATCGGCCCAATGCGATTAGCTTCTTCCTGCGGCGTACCAACCTCATAGTTTTTCAGCTCGGCAATAAAGCGGTCGGTGAAGGCGGCGGCAATTCCCTCTTCAACGATAAAGCGTTTCGCGGCGGCACAAACCTGCCCGGTGTTCTGGAAGCGCCCTGCCACGGCGGCCTTCACGGCTTCGTCGAGATCGGCATCATTCAGCACGATAAACGGATCGGACCCGCCCAGCTCCAGCACGCATTTTTTCAGCGCGGCACCTGCCTGGGCACCAATCGCGGCACCTGCTCTACCGCTACCGGTCACGGTGACGGCGGCCACACGCGGGTCGTTAATCGCCTGGCTGACCCCTTCCGGCGTCACGTTAAGCAGTTCGAACAGCGAAGGCACAAAGCCCGCGTCAACAAACATCTGGCGAATGAGTTCGGCGCAGCCCATCACGTTTGGCGCATGTTTCAGAATATAGCTGTTACCGGCCAGCAGAATCGGCACCGCCCCACGCAGCACCTGCCACAGCGGGAAGTTCCACGGCATTACCGCCAGGATCGGCCCCAGCGGACGGTATTCAATCACCGCCTTATTGTGTTCAACCTGAGTCGCTTCCGCCCCCAGCATGGCCGGGCCGTGCTCGGCATACCAGTCGCAAAGGTTAGCGGACTTCGCCACTTCAGCGCGCGCCTGCAAAATAGGCTTGCCCATCTCGGCGGTAATCATTTGTGCCATTGCTTCGCCGTGTTTACGCACCGCCGCGCCCAAATCACGCAGCTTTTGCGCACGTTCGTTAAGCGGGGTAACGCGCCAGGCGTTAAAAGCCTGCTGGTTACGGGCCAGCGCGGCATCAATCCGGGCGGCGTTCTCAAAAGGATAAACCGCAATCCGCTCACCGGTAGCGGGATTGCGTGAAATGGCGTGGGTTTGCCCGGTTACTGATTGCATGGTGGTGCCTCGACAGGTGAATGAGATGTTAACAGTAGCCTTGAGGCACAAAGTTTAAAAATGAATAATACTAAGCAAACCCTTCACGATTTGAGAAAGCCATGGACCTCACTCAACTGGAAATGTTTAACGCCGTCGCTGAAACCGGCAGCATCAGCGCCGCCGCGCAGCAGGTACACCGCGTCCCGTCGAACCTCACGACCCGCATCAAGCAGCTGGAGGCTGATTTAGGCGTGGCGCTGTTTATTCGCGAGAACCAGCGCCTGAAGCTCTCCCCGTCCGGCCACAGCTTCCTGGCCTACAGCAAGCGCATTCTGGCGCTGGTGGATGAAGCACGCATGGTGGTGTCCGGCGATGAACCTCAGGGCCCGCTGGCGCTGGGTTCGTTAGAAAGTACGGCGGCGGTGCGCATTCCTGGCGTACTGGCAAACTTTAACCAGCGTTACCCGAAAATCCACCTTTCTCTCACCACCGGGCCTTCCGGCGACCAGATTGACGGCGTGCTCGAAGGCCGCCTCGCCGCCGCCTTTGTTGACGGCCCGGTGCTGCATCCGTCCCTTGAGGGCCTGGCGGTGTATCGCGAAGAGATGACCGTCGTCGCGCCCGCCGATCATGCCCCTATTCTCAGCGGGGCCGACGTGAACGGCGAGAGTATTTACGCTTTCCGGGCCAACTGCTCCTATCGCCGTCACTTTGAGAGCTGGTTTCACGACAGCCAGGCTATGCCGGGCAAGATCCACGAAATGGAGTCTTATCACGGGATGCTGGCCTGCGTGATTGCCGGCGCGGGGCTGGCGCTGATGCCACGGAGTATGCTGGAGAGTATGCCGGGCAGCCATCAGGTGAGCACCTGGCCGCTGCCGGAGGATAAGCGCTATCTTGATACCTGGCTGCTGTGGCGCAGAGACGCCAAAACCCGCCAGCTGGATGCTTTTATTTCGCTGCTGGAATTGCCTTCGCAGGTGCCTTAACTAAGCCTTGAGATCCCCATACTTATAAGCGGCGGTCACCCCGCCGTCGATCAGGATATCGCTCCCGCTGATATAGGAGCCGTTCGGGCCAAAGAGAAACTCAGCCAGGGCGCCAATTTCGTCCGGCGTGCCGCCTCTTCCCGCCGGGGATTTCGCCAGCATGTTTCGGTAGAACTCCCCGCGTTCGACACTGTTCAGCTCGTCATAGGCCAATGGGGTATACACGATCCCGGCACTGATGCAGTTGATTCTCGCGCCTCGCCGCCCCCATTTTACCGCCTCGGCCATCACCCGCAGCGCATTGCCCCGTTTTGACACCTGGTAGGCATACAGGCTGTCGTCAATGGCTTTGACTCGCGGTAATTCCAGCAGCTTTTCCGGCGGCAGCGTTGCCAGCTCGTCGGCCTCGGCCTGCGTCAGCGCGTCCACATCCAGCCGGTGGCTGGACTGCGAGCCAATCACCACCCCGGAACCTCCCGCGCCAATAACCTTCCCAAACGCCTCAAACACCACTGCCGTCCCGTAAAGATCGACCCGGAGAATATCCTGAGCGGCAGCCTGGGAAGGTGAAAGCCCGGCGGTGTGGATCACGCCCTTCACTTCTCCGTGGCCACAAGCCAGACTCACGAGATTTTGAATCGATTCCCGCGAGCGAACATCAACCACGGTGGTGCTGACCCGGAAACCCGCCTGCTGCAACGTTTGCTGCGCGGTCTGGCTATTTTCCGGCGTGATATCGGCCAGCAAAATATGTTTGCCGGTGCCGACGCGGCGGGCAATCGCCTGAGCAATCGATCCGCTGCCGATAACAACGATAACGTCCTGGGAAGAAAGCATGTTTTTCTCCTGAATAGTGGAATGCAATAAGGCTAGCACGGCCGGATTCATCAATAATCGCCTCCGACGTGCTAGCCTTTATGAACTGCATTCATTAATCCCGGGGAATTTTGCCCGGCAAGTTAACGCAGCAGCACTTTCCCCACCAGATAGGTCACGGCCTTGCCGCCAATCAACACCCGGTCGCCCTTGTACTGGCAGCGCAGATCCCCGCCGCGGTAAGAGACCTGCCGTGCCAGCAGATGGGTTTTATTCAGCTTATCCGCCCAGTAAGGGATCAGCATGCTGTGAGCGGAGCCGGTGACGGGATCTTCCGGCACCGATTCTCCCGGGCAAAAGAAGCGGCTGACAAAGTCATACTCGCTTTCGCCTGCGGCGGTAATACAGACCATTTTCTCCAGCGGGATCATGGCGCTGATATCGGGCTGAATCGCCTCAACCTGCGCCTGACTTTCCAGCACCACCATATAATCACGCCCGACGCGCATCTCTTTACACTCGCTAATACCCAGCGTGGCCAGCAGCTCGGGCAGCGGCGTAATCGGCTGCGTTTCCCAGGCCGGGAAATCCAGCGTCAGCCACTCACCGCTACGCGTCACGGTCAGCGGGCCAACAAAACGCGTGCTGAAACGGATCGTCGCCTCCGGGTAATCCAGATGCTCGAAAATAACGTGGGAGGCCGCCAGCGTAGCGTGCCCGCAAAGGTTGATCTCCCCCTGGGTGGTGAACCAACGCAGCTCAAAGCCCTCATCCGTGGTCACAAAAAAAGCCGTTTCCGACTGATTATGCTGCTGCGACATTTTCAGCAGCGTTTCATCCGGCAGCCATTCGCTGAGCGGGCAAACCGCCGCCGCGTTGCCGCCAAACGTTGCGTCTGCGAAGGCGTCTACCATATAAAAGTCAATTGCTTGCATTGGCGTTACTCCTGCTTTTCATTGTTATTTTCTTCACCTCTACCATGACATACTCGCCCGAACTGTGCTGTTTTTTTTCTACCGTACCCAGGCGCTAGCCCCAAATGAGACATAAATCACAAAATGGGTTGTGTCGCCGATCTGATGGTTTTATGATCGCCCCATTCCTACCCCTTATTTACCTGCATATTCCCTTATGACAATTGCTACCGTTTCGCGCAAAACGGCGTGGCTGCGGGTCGTCACTCTCGCCGTCGCCGCCTTTATTTTTAACACCACCGAATTTGTGCCCGTCGGCCTGCTGTCCGACATTGCGCAAAGCTTTGGCATGGAAACCGCGCAGGTCGGGATCATGCTGACTATCTACGCCTGGGTGGTGGCCCTGATGTCGCTGCCCTTTATGCTGATGACCAGCCAGGTTGAACGTCGCCGCCTGCTGATTAGCATTTTCCTGCTGTTTATTGCCAGCCACGTGCTGTCGTTCCTCGCCTGGAACTTTACCGTGCTGGTCATCAGCCGCATTGGGATTGCTTTCGCCCACGCCATTTTCTGGTCGATTACCGCTTCCCTGGCCATTCGTATGGCTCCGGCGGGCAAAAAAGCGCAGGCGTTAAGCCTGCTCGCCACCGGCACGGCGCTGGCAATGGTGCTGGGCTTGCCGATCGGGCGTATCGTCGGGCAATATTTCGGCTGGCGTACCACCTTCTTCGTCATTGGCGTCGTGGCGTCCATCACGCTGTTTTGCCTGATGAAACTGCTGCCCAAACTGCCGAGCGAGCATTCTGGCTCGCTGTCGAGCGTGCCCAAACTGTTCCGCCGCCCGGCGCTGGTCAATATCTATGCCTTAATCGCGGTGGTGGTCACCGCGCATTACACCGCCTACAGCTATATCGAACCTTTCGTCCAGCAAATTGCCGGGCTTAGCGCTAACTTTGCCACCCTGCTTTTACTGCTGTTTGGCGGCGCGGGCATCATCGGCAGCGTGCTGTTTGGCAAATGGGGGAATAAATACGCTTCGGGGCTGGTGTCCGGCGCGATTGCGCTGATGGCCGCTTGCCTGGTCCTTCTGTTGCCCGCCGCGCAAAGCGAACTCACCCTTGCCGGGCTCAGCCTGTTCTGGGGCATTTCAATTATGATCGTGGCCCTGGGGATGCAGGTTAAAGTCCTGGCCCTGGCGCCGGATGCCACCGACGTGGCGATGTCGCTGTTCTCCGGGATCTTTAATATCGGCATTGGCGCGGGCGCGCTGGTGGGGAACCAGGTCAGCCTGCATATTTCCATGTCAGATATCGGCTTTATCGGCGCGATTCCGGCGCTTATCGCGCTGGTCTGGTCCATTCTGGTGTTCCGCCGCTGGCCGGTGGCGCTGGAAGAGCGGCCCCAGCCTACGCAGTAACAAAAATGCCCTCATCACGAGGGCATTTTTTTCCATCACGCTCAAATCAGGCGGGATAAGTTTTAATAATTTCCAGCACGCCGTTAATAATAAACTGCACGCCCATACATACCAGCAGGAAGCCCATCAGGCGGGAAATCGCTTCAATGCCGCTTTTACCCACCAGACGCATAATCGCACCGGAGCTTCGCAGGCTGGCCCAAAGAATCACGCCCACGGCCAGGAAAATCAGCGGTGGCGCAACGGTAATGACCCAGCTCGGGAAGTCAGAGCCCGCCCGCACCGTAGACGCGGAGCTGATAATCATCGCGATGGTGCCCGGCCCTGCCGTGCTCGGCATCGCCAGCGGCACAAAAGCGATATTGGCTTCCGGCTCTTCGCTTAACTCTTCCGACTTGCTTCTCGCCTCCGGGGATTCATGTGCTTTCTGCTGCGGGAACAGCATACGGAAGCCGATAAAGGCGACGATCAAGCCCCCGGCAATACGCAGCCCGGGAATCGAAATCCCGAAGGTGTTCATCACCACCTGCCCGGCGTAATACGCCACCATCATGATGGCGAACACATTCACCGAAGCTATGAGCGCCGTGCGATTGCGCTGCCGGCTGTTCATGTCCCCGGAAAGCCCAAGGAACAGTGCCACGGTGGTGAGCGGGTTCGCCAGCGGCAGCAGTACCACAAGGCCAAGGCCGATAGCCCTGAGTAAATCCATCATATTTTTATCCTTTTTTTGTCCTTTATTGAACAGCTATAGCGCAGGTTAGACTATAGCAGCCCGCAGTTTACTGACCGCTGTTGAAGCGTTTTAGCTTTTCGTGGCATCGGCTGAATCATCACGTTGACTTATACTTGCCTCGGCAATAGTATCTGCCGTGACTAATCTACTTGCCTGGGCAAACATAGTGAAAAGCACCTGTGATCTGTTTAACGAAATGATCCCCCTCGGGCGATTGATCCACATGGTGAATCAGCATAAAGATCGCCTGTTAAACGATTCGCTCTCCCCGCTGGATATCACCGCGACCCAGTTTAAGGTGCTGTGCTCCATTCACTATGAAGTGTGTATTACCCCAGTCGAGCTGAAAAAAGTGCTTTCCGTTGACCTCGGTGCGTTAACCCGAATGCTGGACCGCCTGCTGTGCAAAGGCTGGGTCGAGCGTTTGCCGAACCCCAACGATAAGCGCGGCGTTCTGATCAGGCTGACGCCGGAAGGCGTGGCGCTGTGTGAAGAATGCCGAAACCTGGTGGGGCTTAGCCTCCATAAAGAACTCACTAAAAACCTTACGGACGACGAAGTCGATACGCTTTATCGCCTGTTGAAAAAGGTATTGCCGTAAACCTGCAAAGAGGTGAAACGATGTCCAGACGCAACAATGATGCGGTCACAATTCAAAGCATTTTGGGGTGGATTGAAGAGAACCTGGAAACCCCGCTCTCGCTGGAGAAGGTTTCTCAGCGCTCAGGCTACTCCAAGTGGCATCTGCAGCGGATGTTTAAAAAAGAAACCGGCCACTCAATGGGCCAGTACATCCGCAACCGTAAGCTGACCGAAATCGCCCTGAAGCTTAAAGAGAGCAACGAACCGATCCTTTATCTGGCCGAGCGCTACGGTTTTGAATCGCAGCAGACGTTAACCCGCACCTTCAAGAACTACTTCTCGGTGCCGCCGCACAAGTACCGCGTAACCCGTCTCGCTGGCGAAGGCAAGTATCTGCACCCGTACAACCAGTATTGCAGTTTGTGTAACTAACGCATCACCGTCCGATTTACAGACGTAACCGAGGAAATATGAAAGTCATCTCCGCAGCCGCGCTCCTTCTGGCGCTGGCATCAACCAACGCTCTTGCGGAGCAGTCCGGCAGCTTCAACGCCACCCAGGCCAACTACGGCAACATGATCACCTGCTCCGGCAGTCAACTGTCTAAAGGCCCGCAGCAAACGGCAGCTGAACGTTCAGAAGAGCTGGGCTCCCCGTACTACCACGGTCATTCACGTTCGTAAGATAAAGGCTGACCCGCCCGATGCTGGGCGGGTGCCGCGAATATCAGGATGAGGCCCGCTTCACCGACCGGCCAAAACGCAGACCAAAAACGTTGATATACAGCCCGCCCATAATCAGCATCGCGCCCAGCAACTGCATTACCGTCAGCTTTTCACCGAGCAGCAACGCCGCGCTGGCCATACCCACCACAGGCACCAGCAGCGACAGTGGAGCTACGCGCCAGGTTTCATAGCGCCCCAGCAGCGTGCCCCAGATCCCGTAGCCCACAATGGTAGAGATAAACGCCAGGTAGATCAGCGACAGAATGGTCGTTGTATCGATGTTCACCAGGCTTTGCCGCATCGTTGCCGGGCCATCCAGCAGCCAGCTTGCCGCAAAAAACGGCAGCACCGGGATCAGCGCACTCCAGACAATCAGCGACATGATCGCCGGGCGCTGTTCATGCTGCATGATCATCTTGTTAAAGATATTGCCGAACGCCCAGCTCATGCCCGCCGCCAGCGTCAGCATAAAGCCGAGCAGCGCGACGTGCTGGCCTTCGAAACTGCCCTTAATCAGCACCAGCACGCCGAAGACCGCCAGGGTGATCCCGGCCAGCTGCTTAGCCTGCAGCCGCTCGCCAAAGAAAAACGTTCCCAGAATAATGGTGAAAAACGCCTGAGACTGCAGCACCAGTGAAGCCAGCCCGGCGGGCATGCCAAACTTGATCGCGGTAAACAGGAAGGCAAACTGCCCGAAGCTGATGGTCAGCGCATAGCCCGCCAGCAGCCGGAACGGCAGCTTTGGCCGGGCCACAAACAGCAGCGCCGGAAACGCCACCAGCAAAAAGCGCAGCCCCGCCAGCATCAGCGGCGGCATATTGTGCAGCCCCAGCTTAATCACCACAAAATTCACGCCCCAAATCACCACCACCAGCAATGCCAGCAATCCATCTTTACGCGTCATTGTCCCGCCCTGTATTTATTATCGATTTGTAAAAAAATAAACCTTATCCCCCTGAGTAAATAGATACAGATCCCACTTTTTGTCAGGAGTACAGATGTGATGTATCGTGCTTATGTCAGACTTGGTTGCTATACCAGGCTGATTTTTCGTGATAAATCTTTCTTGTTCTCTTACCTCACGATGACTAAACAGGCCGCCATGACCGCCCTCAGAAATCTGTTTGCAGGCAAACAACTTGCAACAACTGTGTTACTTATTTCTTCGCTGCTGCTGACTATCGGGCGAGGTCTGACGCTGCCATTTATGACCATTTATCTTTCGCGCGAATACCAGATGGCGCTGACGGATATCGGCCTGGCGATTACCGTCGCACTGGTGGCCGGGGTGATCTTCAGCCTGTGGTTTGGCATCCTTGCGGATAAATTTGATAAGAAAAAAGCGATGCTGCTGGCTATCGTCATCTTCCTCGGCGGTTTTGCGGTTATCCCGCTGGTGCACAACGCCGGGCTGGTGGTGCTGTTTTACTCGATTATCAACTGCTCTTACACCGTGTTCTCCGTGGTGGTGAAAGCCTGGTTTTCCGAAACGCTGGACATCAGCCTGAAGCCCAAAATCTTCTCCCTCAACTACACCTTCGTCAACGTTGGCTGGACGGTTGGCCCGCCGATAGGCACCTTCGTGGTGATGTACAGCACCAATCTGCCGTTCTGGCTCTCCGCCATGACCGCTTTGCTGCCGATTCTGATGATTGCCCGTTACGTACAAAGCCAGCCGGTGAGCAGCCGCGCTACGGAAGTGGAAGACAAGGTGCTGCCGTCGCCGCGTATGATGCTGCGCGACAAACAGCTGATGTGGTTCACGACCTCGGCATTTTTAGGCTCGATGGTTTACGGCGCGTTCGCCGGCTGCCTGTCGCAATATGCGATTGTTATCGGCGATACCGGGCTGGCGGAAAAGGTGGTCAGCGTCGTGCTGTCGGTCAACGCCATTGTGGTTGTCGTTTTCCAGTACTTCCTGGGTAAAAACATTCGTCCCGATAACATCAAAAAGATGATGTTCTACGGCACGCTATTTTTCGTCTGCGGCCTCGGCGGCTTTATGATTTCTGGCACTAATCTGTGGCTGTGGGGCTTGTCTTCGCTGGTGTTTACCATTGGGGAGCTGATCTACGCGCCCGGGGAATACATGCTTGTCGACAACATCGCGCCGTCGGGGCTGAAATCAAGCTACTTTGCCGCCCAGCAGCTCGGCTGGCTTGGTGGAGCCTGCAACCCGCTGGTCACCGGGCTGTTATTGAGCTGGCTGCCGCCTTACATGCTGTTCGTGGTACTGATGGCGACAATTGTACTGGCTTACTACGCCATCGTGATCGGCATGAATACGCCGCCCCGCCAGCCCATAACGGCCTGACGAGGCGCTCGTGATTACACGTCTTTTTCGTATTTGATAAAGCCGGATTTCTTCGCCACTTTGTCATACAGCGTCTGCGCAGTGGCGTTGGTTTCATGGGTATGCCAGTACAGGCGCGAACTGCTGTTGGCTGCAGCATGCTGGCGTACCGCTTCAATTAGCGCCCGACCAACGCCTTTGCCCCTCGCCTGCGGCGTCGCAAACAGATCTTCCAGGTAGCAGTAGTTGGTTGCTGACCAGGTACTGCGGTGATAGAGAAAGTGAGTGAAACCAAGCATAGTGCCCTGGTCGTCAAAAGCCCCGAATCCCCACAGCGGCTCCTGCGCATCCAGCATACGTTCCCAGGTCAAATCGGTGACACTGTCACTGATTTGGGCATCATAAAAGGTCAGATAGCCCTGCCAGAGCGCCTGCCACTGCGCCCGGTCGCCCGCCGTTAGCAGGCGGACATTCACCTGCCGAGCGGGTTCACTTTTCTGGCGGCTAAGTGCGTCGCGAATAGCCGCCAACCCAACACGCTGTTCGCCGTGAGGCATATTGTCCGCGGCAAGCCAGCGTTCAAACGCGCTTTTCACCAGCGGCCACTCGCCATCGGTGATAGAGAACCACGCCGTATCGCGGGTACGCCCTTTGTAGATGCCCATCTGGCGGAACACACCTTCAAAACGGAAGCCCAGACGCAGCGCCGCGCGGCGAGATGGCCCGTTCAGGCTGTCGCACTTCCACTCATAGCGGCGGTAGCCCAGCGTTTCAAACGCATACTTCATCAGCAAAAAGTGGGCTTCCGTGGCCAGAGCGGTACGCTGCAGCAACGGCGAAAACACCACAAAGCCGACTTCAATACTGCCGTTCGCAGGGTCAAGGCGCATCAGCGACAGCGTGCCCAGCGCCTGGCCGCTGGCGGTATCCACCACGGCAAAATGAAAAGGATCGGCGCTTGTTTCTGCCCCGGCAATGTACTGCATAAAGTCGGCTTCGGTATCGAACGGTCCAACGCTGAGATAAGTCCAGCCTCGCGCATCTTCAGCCTGCCCCCAGGCCTGCCAAAGCTGCGCCCCGTGCCGAGCCGCACTTAATGGCTCGAGGCGGCAAAACTGTCCGTTTAACGTGACGCGTTCCGGCAGCGGGCGGCGCTGCCAGTCAGGAAGAGATAAGCCAATCGGCTGTTGGAAACTGTTGACGGTAAAAGACATGCTAACCTCTGGAATTCGATGGTGAATGTCGAAAACTATAGGCGCACAGAGGTTCAGCCAAAAGTACCACAATCGGTATTTTTTGGCAGACCACTTATATCGCCACCAGCCCCCGGACGCCTTCCTGTTCCATGGCGCTGCCGTGCCCGCGCTGGACTATCTCCCCGCGCGACATCACCAGATACTGGTCCGCAAGCTCTGCGGCAAAATCGTAAAACTGTTCCACCAGCAGAATTGCCATATCCCCACGCCCGGCGAGGTGGCGAATCACCTGGCCGATCTCTTTGATGATCGACGGCTGGATCCCTTCCGTCGGTTCATCCAGAATCAGCAGCTGTGGCTTACAGGCCAGGGCGCGGCCAATCGCCAGCTGTTGCTGCTGCCCGCCGGAGAGATCGCCGCCCCGTCTGAGCTTCATCTCTTTTAGTACCGGAAAGAGCTGGTAAATCTCGTCCGGGACGGCCTTTGCCTCGCGCCCGGAAAAGCGCGACAGCCCCATCAGCAGGTTTTCTTCCACCGTCAGCCGCGGAAAGATTTCCCGCCCCTGCGGCACGTAGGCAATACCTGCCTGAACACGCTGGTGTGGTTTGCGCTGGGTGATGGTTTTCCCCTGCCAGCTAACGCTGCCGCCTTTCACCGGCACCAGCCCCATCAGGCTTTTCAGCAGCGTGGTTTTCCCCACGCCGTTACGCCCGAGCAGGCAGGTCACTTCCCCCACGCGTACCTCAAAACTGACGCCGCGCAGAATATGGCTGCCGCCGTAATACTGGTTAAGCTCATTCACCTGCAGCATATTTGCTCCTTAACGGCCAAGGTAGACCTCAATAACCTGCTCATTCGCCTGCACTTCGCGCAGGGAACCTTCCGCCAGCACCTGCCCCTGATGCAGCACGGTAACGTGGTCGGCAATGGTTTCCACAAAACCCATATCGTGCTCAACCACCATCAGCGAATGTTTCCCCGCCAGGCTGCGAAACAGCTCCGCCGTGTATTCGGTTTCGGCGTCGGTCATGCCCGCCGCAGGCTCGTCCAGCAGCAGCAAATGCGGCTCCTGGACCAGTAACATGCCGATTTCGAGGAACTGCTTTTGCCCGTGGGACAACAGCCCGGCCCGGCGATGGCGCTCCCCGGTCAGCCGCAGCGTCACCAGCATGTCATCAATGCGGTCGCGCTGTTCGCCGCTGAGTTTTGCCCGCAGGCTTGCCCATACCGACTTCTCGTTTTTCTGGGCGATCTCCAGGTTCTCGAAGACCGTCAGCGCCTCGAATACCGTGGGCTTTTGAAATTTACGGCCAATGCCCCGCCGGGCGATTTCAATGGGTTCCAGCCGCATCAGGTCGATGGACTGATCGTAAAAGGCCTTGCCGCTTTGGGGTTTGGTCTTGCCGGTGATCACGTCCATCAGCGTGGTTTTTCCTGCACCGTTCGGCCCAATCACGCAGCGCAGCTCCCCCACGCCGATGTTCAGCGACAGGTTGGTTAACGCCTGAAACCCATCGAAGTTAACGTTGATATTTTCCAGCGCCAGCACCGGGTCGGTCTGTTCGCGAAAGCGATCCGTGGCGTACTGGCGGGTAAACAGAGATTCAGCAGGCTGCATCATTTCTCTCCTTTGCGCAGCAGGCCAATCACCCCGCGCGGTAAAAACAGCGTCACCAGAATAAAAATCAGGCCAAGGAACAGCTGCCAGTACTCCGGCACCGCCATGGTGAAGTAGCTTTTCGCCCCGTTCACCAGCCCCGCGCCCAGCACCGGGCCAATCAGCGTGCCGCGCCCGCCCAGCGCCACCCAGATAGCGGCCTCAATAGAGTTGGTCGGCGACATTTCGCCCGGGTTAATGATGCCCACCTGCGGCACGTACAGCGCCCCGGCCAAGCCGCACAGCACCGCAGAAAGCGTCCACACCAGCAGCTTGAAGCCCCGGGGATCATACCCGCAGTACGTCAGGCGGTTTTCCGCATCGCGCACCGCCGTCAGAATGCGACCAAACTTGCTGCGCGCCAGCCAGAAGCCGAGGCCAATGCTCGCCACTAAAAGCAGCACGGTAGCGATAAACAGCCCGATACGCGTCCCGACCGCTGTAACGGGCATCCCCAGCAGAGTGGTGAAGCCGGTAAACCCGTTATTGCCGCCAAAGCCGGTTTCATTGCGGAAAAACAGCAGCATCCCCGCATAGGTCAACGCCTGCGTCATGATCGAGAAGTACACGCCCTTAATCTTTGAGCGAAAGGCGAAATAGCCGAACACAAACGCCAGCAGCCCCGGGGCCGCCATCGCCAGCAGCAGCGCCCAGGCGAAGTACTGTGTGCCGGACCAGTACCACGGCAGCTCGTTCCAGGAGAGAAACGACATAAAGCCGGGCAGCCCGTCACCGGCGGCCTGGCGCATCAGGTACATGCCCATGGCGTAGCCGCCGAGAGCGAAAAACAGACCGTGCCCGAGGGAAAGCAACCCGGCATAGCCCCAGACCAGATCCAGTGCCACCGCGACGATGGCATAACAAAGGATTTTGCCGATCAGCGTCAGGGTGTAGGTCGACAGGCTGAACGGATTACTGGCAGGCAACAGCGCCAGAAACGGCAGCGTCAGCAGCAAAACCACCAGCAGCATCCCCAACACCAAAGTCAGGCGCGGGGCTTTACGTCCGAGCGTTAAAGTCAGCGGCATACTCATCAGTCAATGACCCTCCCTTTGAGCGCAAACAGCCCCTGTGGCCGCTTCTGAATGAACAGTACAATCAGCACCAGAATCAAAATTTTGCCCAGCACCGCGCCGATTTGCGGTTCGAGGATCTTGTTGAAGATGCCCAACCCGAACGCCGCCGCCACGCTCCCGGCAAGCTGCCCGACGCCGCCCAGCACCACCACCAGGAAGGAGTCGATGATATAGCCCTGGCCGAGCTCGGGGCCGACGTTACCCAGCTGAGAAAGCGCCACGCCCCCCAACCCGGCAATGCCGGAGCCAAGCCCGAACGCGAGCATATCCACGCGCCCGGTCGAAACACCGCAGCAGGCCGCCATCGCGCGGTTTTGCGTCACGGCTCGCACGTTCATGCCCAGCCGCGTTTTATTCAGCAGCAGCCAGGTAAACAGCAGCACCAGTAGCACAAAGCCCAGCACCACCAGGCGGTTCCACGGTAGGATCAGGTTCGGCAGCACCTGCAGCCCACCGGACAGCCAGGCCGGGTTAGCCACTTCCACGTTCTGCGCCCCAAACAGCATGCGCACGATCTGAATCAGCATCAGGCTGATACCCCATGTCGCCAGCAGCGTTTCCAGCGGGCGGCCATACAAATGGCGGATAATCGTGCGTTCAAGCGCCATGCCAATCCCGGCGGTGATCGCAAAAGCCACCGGCAGCGCAACCAGGGGATAAAGCGCCAGCCATGCCGGGGCAAACTGCTGGAAAGCAGCCTGAACGCCCCACGCCGAGTACGCGCCCAGCATCAGCATTTCGCCGTGCGCCATATTGATCACGCCCAGCAGGCCATAGGTGATCGCCAGCCCCAGCGCGGCCAGCAGCAAAATCGACCCCAGAGAAAGCCCCATAAACGCCTGGCCGAGAATATCCCCCAGCATCTGCCGGCGTTCGATTTGATGCAGCCCGTCAGCGGCGGCCTGGCGCACGCTGGCATCCGTCTCTGCGCCAGCATCGGTTAAAGGTTTGAGTAACGCTTCGGTATCCGGGTCGCTGGACTTGCCGAGCAGCTTAACCGCCTCCAGGCGCACGGCGGCCTGCGGGCTGGCTAGCTCAAGGCGGGCGGCGGCCAGCGTCAGCGCATCACGTACGCTTTGCTCTTTTTCTGCGCTCATCCGCTTCTGTAAAACGGGCAGCAGCTCCGGCGGCGCCTCTTTCTGCAAAGCTTTCGCGGCGTTTAAACGAGCGGTGACGTTGTCACTTATCAATTGATGGCTGGCCAGCGCTCCGGCGACCAAAACGCGCAGCCGGTTGGTCAGTCGGAGTTTTTTGGTTTCGCCCTGCGGTTGGGCTTCGTCGCCCAACGGCGTCAGCACGGCTCCGGTCTGGTTGAAAGCCGAATGCCCGTCGGTGACCAGCGTTTCCTGCTGCAGCGCATTGAGCAGCGGTAAACGAGCGGGATCGGGCGCCAGCGTCCAGCTTTGCAGCAGGTCAGCCTGCGCCGTGCGGTTTGCCGCCGCAAACGTTTCTGCATCCCCGGCGGCGGCTAGTCCCGGCAATATTGCGGCCACAACCAGCAGCAGCCGGGCCAGTGTTGCTAATGTCATGGCGTTCTCCTGAATGGTTTTACCCTGATGCCCCTCGGCCAGCCCCTCACCCTAACCCTTTCCCCAAAGGGGAGAGGGAATAAAAGATTTCCCCAGCTCCTTTTCAGAGAGGGCTTTCCCTCTTTCTCCCTCTCCCTTCCAGGGAGAGGGCCGGGGTGAGGGTTAATGCGCCGAAGGTCGAACATCAGTTGCTGGCAGTCTTCACCGGCAGATCCGATTTCTTATCATTCCCGGGAATAAACGGGCTCCACGGCTGGGCGCGCACCGGCTTATCCGTCTGCCACACCACGTTGAACTGGCCGTTGCTTTCGATCTCGCCGATCATCACCGGCTTGTGCAGATGGTGGTTGGTGGCGTCCATCGTCAGGGTAAAACCGGACGGCGCTTTAAAGGTCTGTCCGGCCATCGCCGCGCGGACTTTATCCACGTCAGTCGTCCCCGCTTTCTCTACGGCCTGCGCCCACATATGAATGCCGACGTAAGTCGCTTCCATCGGATCGTTAGTGACCACGGTATTGGCGTTCGGCAGGTTGTGGGCTTTGGCGTAGGCCTTCCACTCGCTGACAAACTGTTTGTTGGTCGGGTTATCGACGGACTCGAAGTAGTTCCAGGCCGCGAGGTTACCCACCAGCGGTTTAGTGTCGATGCCGCGCAGCTCTTCCTCACCCACGGAGAAAGCCACCACCGGCACGTCGGTCGCCTTCAGGCCCTGGTTCGCCAGCTCTTTGTAGAACGGTACGTTGGAGTCGCCGTTGATGGTGGAGATCACCGCCGTTTTACCGCCAGCGGAGAATTTTTTGATATTGGCCACGATGGTCTGGTAGTCGCTATGGCCAAACGGCGTGTAGACCTCTTCGATATCTTTGTCCTGGATGCCCTTAGAGTGCAGGAAGGCGCGCAGGATCTTGTTGGTAGTGCGCGGATAAACGTAGTCCGTGCCCAGCAGGAAGAAGCGTTTAGCCGCCCCGCCGTCTTCGCTCATCAGGTATTCCACCGCCGGGATCGCCTGCTGGTTAGGTGCCGCCCCTGTATAAAACACGTTCGGCGACATCTCTTCCCCTTCGTACTGCACAGGGTAGAACAGCAGGCCGTTCAACTCCTCAAAGACCGGCAGCACGGATTTACGCGACACGGACGTCCAGCAGCCAAAAACCACGGCCACTTTGTCCTGGCTCAGCAACTGGCGGGCTTTTTCAGCGAACAGCGGCCAGTTAGACGCCGGATCAACCACCACCGGCTCAAGTTTTTTCCCCAGCACGCCGCCCTTCGCATTAATGTCGTCGATGGTCATTAACGCCACGTCTTTCAGCGGCGTTTCTGAGATAGCCATGGTGCCCGACAGCGAGTGCATGATCCCGACTTTGATGGTGTCCGCCGCCTGGGCGGCGAAGGCCCACCCGAAGCTGACAAACGAAGCGGAAAGCGCGAAAGCTTTAACAAAGGTACGACGTTGCATAAGTCTGACTCCCCTGAAGAAACAATAAATGATTAGCTCAGCTTGAATTGCCGGGCCTGGTGCAGCATATGAAGCGTTATCTGACGAACCTCTTTCTGACTGGCGGCGATATGGTCGTGTAGTCGGGTTTGGGCCTCCTCAAGGTTACGGTCCCGGACGGCGAGCAGGATCTGCCCATGCTCGGCATACGTCGCGCTGACGCGCGGCTGGCGAGTAAAGTCCAACCTGCGCACAATGCGAATTTTTTCGGTGATCTCCCGGTGAACCCTCGCCATTTCAGGATTGCCCGCCGCAGAGACCAGCGTCATATGAAAAGCCTCGTCGTGCGGCGCGACGTTCATTCCCTCAGCCAGCGGTGGTTCATCCAGCCAGAACTGTTTCAGCGCCTGCAGCGACAGCGGGAAAACGGAGTCTGCCCGCAGGCAAAGGCGCTTCACCGCCTCCAGCTCCAGAACGATACGCAGATCGTAAAGCGCTTCGAGATGATCGAAATCCACGGCGCGGATCTGCCAGCCGCTGCGGGGCTGTACATCGACATAGCCTTCCTGCTGCAGGGCATAAAGCGCCTGGCGAACCGGCGTGCGGCTGGCGCTCATGCGCTCCGCAATTTCGTTTTCGCTAAAGCGGTCCCCCGGCAGCAGCAGGAAGTCGAAAATTTCCTTTTTAAGCTGCTGGTAGATGCGCTCGGCTACGGCTTCTGGTCGCTTTGGCATAGTGGTTTCCGTGTTGTTTTTACCCTCACCCCGGCCCTCTCCCTGGAAGGGAGAGGGAGAAAAAATGAAGATCCTCTCCCTTCTGGGGGAGCGGGAAAAAGTGAGTGTGTTTCTCTGTTTTTATTCCCTCTCCCCGTTCGGGATATGGGCTCTGTTTTTATTCCCTCTCCCCTCTGGGGAGAGGGCTAGGGTGAGGGGCTAATTTCCTCTACACCGCCTCCAGCCACAGCAGCGCATCCCCAGGCCCCACTGGTCGGCCCTGCTGGCACTGGATCCGCACCACCTTGCCGTCGCACGGGGCGCTAACCAGCAGCTCCATCTTCATCGCCTCAACGACGAGCAGCGGCTCGCCCTGCTTCACGCTTTGCCCCGGCTCAACCAGAATCTTCCAGATATTGCCGTTCAGGTCGGCGCTGACGAGCTGCCCGGCCTGCTCTTCCTCCGGCAGATCCGCCGCCATCAGCGCGCTCTCCACCGCCGCGCTTTCCTGCTCTTTCCAGTGCGCCACTTCGCTCAGGAAAGCCGCCTGCTGACGGCTGCGGAAATTGGCAATATCGTCGGCGTTGTCCGCAAGAAAACGGCTATATTCGGCAAAATCGAACTCAACTTCTTCGATCTCAACCTGCGCACGCCCTTCCCGGAACGCCGTGCGGAACGCAGTTAACGCTTCCTCGCTTACCGGGTAGAAACGCACCTGATCGAAGAACTTGAGCAGCCACGGCTCGTCGCCAAACTGGTCGTTTTTGAGAAATTTGTTCCAGATCGGCAGCGTGCGGCCCACCAGCTGATAGCCCCCCGGCGAATCCATGCCGTAGATGCACATATACATCCCGCCGATCCCTACCGTGCCTTCTGCCGTCCACGTCCGCGCCGGGTTGTACTTCGAACTCAACAGCCGGTGACGCGGGTCGAGCGGCACGGCGCAAGGTGCGCCGAGATACACGTCTCCCAGGCCGAGCACCAGATAGCTGGCGTCAAACAGGATCTGCTTCACCTCGTCACGGCTTTGCAGCCCGTTGGTGCGCTGAATAAAGTCCACGTTGTTCGGCAGCCACGGCGCGTCTTCCCGCACCGTTTGCTGATAACGCTCCACCGCCGCCAGCGTGGCGCTGTCTTCGAAGGCCAGCGGTAAATGCACGATGCGTGAAGGAATTTTCAGCTGGGTCACATCGCCCAGCTGTTGCTCAATGCCCAGCAGCAGCGTGAGCAGCTGGCTCTGGGAAATACGCTGGCTGTCATAGCGGATCTGCAACGAACGCACGCCGGGGGAAAGCTCCTCAATGCCCGCCTGCGCCGCCTGGGTAATCGCCTTCATCAGCAGATAAATGCGCAGCCGCAGCGCCAGGTCGAGCACGTTATCGCCGTATTCAATCAGCACATAGTTGTCGCCTGCCTGACGGTAAACCACAGCCGGAAGCTCAGCCTGAGCGGGGATTTCCGCCAGAATCGCCGCACTGGTCGTCGCGCCTGGCGCAATAGAAGGATGCAGATCCGGCAGGCTTGTGCCGGCACACAGATTGGTCACCGCCACCTGCTGGGCAATCTCCAGCGACTGCGCGTGCTCAAAGCTGATGGCGTGAAAGCGAATCCGGTCGCCCGGCTTCACCTGCCCGACTTTCCACAGTTCGGCTTTGGCAATCGTCACCGGGCAGACAAATCCCCCGAGGCTTGGGCCATCGCGCGTCAGGATCACCGGGAAGTCACCGGTAAAGTTCACCGCACCGATAGCATATTCGCAGTCGTGCACGTTGGAAGGATGCAGCCCCGCTTCGCCGCCGTCGGCCCTGGTCCACTCCGGCTTCGGCCCGACAAGGCGCACGCCGAGGCGGTTAGAGTTGTAGTGAACCTGCCACTCGGCGTTGAAAAAGGTGTCCATCGACTCCGGCGTGAAGAAGTCTGGTGCGCCGTGCGGCCCGTACAGCACGCCTATCTCCCACAGCTCGCCATAGTGCGGGATCAGCGCCGGTTCCGGGGCCTGCGGCAGGCTAATCGGCGCCGGCGTCGTGCAGGCCGGCAGACAAGGCTGAGAAATAGCCAGCACATCGGCCACCCGCAGCGTGCGCCCGGCGTGGCCGCCAAACTGACCAAGGGCAAAAGTGGAACGACTGCCGAGATACACCGGCACGTCAAAACCGTTACGCACTGCCAGATAGGTACGACACCCACTGGTCGCCCTGCCCAGCGTCAGGATCTGCCCGGCTTTCACTACTGTGGGCTGCCAGAAAGTCACCGGCTGATCATCCAGCGTGGCCGGACAAGGAGCCCCGGTCAGCGCGATGGTGGCCTCGCTGTGGAAGCGCAGCGTCGGCCCCTGCAGGGTAAATTCCAGCCCGGCGGCCGACGGATGGTTGCCGACAATACGGTTCGCCAGACGGAAGGCAAAATCATCCATCGGCCCGGACGGCGGCACGCCGATATCCCAATATCCAAGGCGGCCAGGGCTGTCCTGAATGCTGCTCCAGGTGCCCGGCTCCAGCACTTCCACGGCCTGCGCCCGATAGCTCACGCTATCCAGCAGCCGCGTCCACATTACGCCAGCTTTGAACTCCGGCAGGCGGACGATCTGGCGCAGATAATCCAGATTGGTGGCGATCCCGTGCAGGCGGGTAGCGGCCAGCGCCTCGTTCAGTTTACTTAACGCCTGCAAGCGGTCATCGCCGTGAACGATGATCTTGGCGATCATCGGATCGTAGAACGCGCTGACTTCGCTGCCGGTGCTGACCCAGCCGTCAACCCGCACGCCCTCAGGAAAATAAACATCGGTTAATACGCCCGGCGAAGGCTGGAAGTTTTTCAGCGCGTCCTCGGCATAAATGCGGACTTCAATCGCCGCCCCCTGAGGCGCTTCGGCCATTTTTTTCCAGTCCGGCGACGCACCTGCCGCCACCCGCACCATGCATTCGATCAGATCCAGCCCCGTGACGCATTCGGTTACCGGGTGTTCAACCTGCAGGCGCGTGTTCACCTCCAGGAAGTAAAATGCATCCCGCGCTGCGTCGTAGATAAACTCCACGGTTCCCGCACTGCGGTAATCAACGGATTCGCCCAGCGCCACGGCGGCACGGTGCAGCGCTTCACGCGTGCTCTGCGGCAGATTTGGAGCGGGCGTTTCCTCGACCACTTTTTGGTTGCGGCGCTGCAGCGAGCAATCACGCTCCCCCAAGGCAACCACCTTGCCTCTGCCATCGCCAAAGATCTGCACTTCCAGGTGCCGGGCTTTGTCGACAAAACGTTCGATAAACACGCCGTCGTCGCTGAAAAACTGCGCGCCCATGCGCTTCACGCTTTCCCAGGCCTCAAGCAGCGCCGGTTCGCTGTCGCAGCGGGTCAGGCCGATCCCGCCTCCGCCCGCCGTGGTTTTGAGCATCACCGGATAGCCGATTTCCTCTGCCGCCAGCTGCGCCTCAGCAAGGGATGTCAGCAGCCCGGTGCCCGGCGTCATCGGCACATCTACGCCGGAAGCCAGCTCGCGGGCGCGGTGTTTCAGGCCAAAATCGCTGATTTGCTGCGCCGTTGGCCCGATAAAAACAACGCCTGCCGCTTCACAAGCCTCGGCAAATTCCGCGCGTTCGGAAAGGAATCCGTAACCGGGGAAAATCGCCTCCGCGCCGCTCTCTTTTGCCGCCGCCAGTATTTTTTCGATATTCAGATAAGTGTCGCTGGCTTTATCTCCGCCGAGCGCTATCGCCTCATCGGCATCAATCACGTGCTGCGCGCTGGCATCCGCATCGGAATAAACGGCCACGCTGGTGATGTGCATTTTCTTCAGCGTGCGAATGGCGCGGCAGGCAATTTCACCGCGGTTGGCAATCAAAACCTTGCTAAACATAATCCTTCTCCTCAAGCGCCAGATTGACGAGCAAGCCAGGCTTTCCAGCCGCCCCATGCGGTAATGTCCGTGGCGCCTTCTGTCGCACACGGTTCACAAATGAAGCCCTTCACGCTGCGTCCGTCCTGCAGGGTCAACGTGCCGATACCCAGCGGCGCGGGAATTTCAGCGACAAACTCGCCGAAGCGCGCAAGCGGGATATCCCACAGCTCAACGGCGATTGACAGCCCTTCGGCGGCACGTACCAGGCCCGGTTTCGGTGGCTGAGTGTTGGCCAGGGCGTAAAGGCGATAGGTTTCTGCCGTGTGGGTTGCTTCTACGAAAACGGCGTTACGGCCGGTTAGCTGGTGGTTAAGCGGCATCCCGCGCAGATGAGCCCCCACAACAGCGACGCGCACGAAGCTGCTGGCAGGTGCCATGGTCTGTTGGTCGGGCACTTTCTGGGACGTTGCTCCGGCGGGCAGATCAAGTCGCGCCTGCCACTGCGCACCAAAATGGCTGAGCGCGGCATCATGCCAGGCGGGTGCGATCAGCGTTATTCCTGCTGGCAGACCATCGGCCCGGAAATCCGCCGGAAGCGCCAGCGCGCTCAGGTCAGCCAGGTTGGTGAAGTTGGTGTAGGTGCCAAACTGCGAGTTATAGGCCACCGGCTCGTCGCGCATTTCAGCCAGCGTGTGAATCGTCGGCGACGTCGGCACCACAAGGGCATCAAATGCGGCAAGCTGCCGCTGAATACGGCGGGCAAGCTCGGCGCGGGTATATTCCGCCTGCCAGGCATCGCAGGCCGTGAAGCTCAGCCCGCTGGCGACGATCCCACGTACGGTAGGATCCATGGCGTCAGGATGTTTTTCGAGGGTCTCTCTCACCGCAACGGTGCGCTCGGCCACCCACGCGCCGTTATACAGCTGCTCGGCCAGCCGGGTGAAATCGCTGAAATCTATCGCCACCAGCTCCGCGCCCATCGCCATTAACCTGTCCAGCGCCAGCTGAAAGGCCTCGTCGCTGAGTTTGTCGCCGAAGAAGGTCAGGCGGTCTGGAATGGCAAAGCGCAAACGCGGGCTAAAGCGAGCCGGGGCGGTGTGAGGGTTGCTTCGGGAGTAGGGATCGAGCGGATCGTACCCACCTGCTACGTTGGCGACGAGGGCAGCATCCGCCGCCGAGTGGGCGAAGACAGAAACGCAGTCGTTGAGGCGGCAGGCCGGAACTACGCCCGTCGTCGATAGCCAGCCTTTGGTCGGTTTTAAGCCAACGATGTTATTGAACCCGGCGGGTACGCGCCCGGAGCCTGCGGTGTCCGTTCCCAGTGAGAAGCCAACCAAACCGCGCGCCACCACCGATGCGGAGCCTGAACTCGAGCCCCCGCTCACGTAGTCCGGGTTGAAGCTATTCACCACCGCGCCATACGGCGAGCGGGTGCCAACCAGGCCGGTCGCAAACTGATCGAGGTTAGTTTTGCCCACCACAATGGCTCCGGCGGCGCGAAGGCGTGCAATCACCGTGGCATCATCAGCGGGATGATAAGTAAACACCGGGCAGGCGGCGCTGGTTGGCATCCCGGCCACGTCTATATTGTCTTTGACCGCAAACGGCACGCCAAATAAGGGGAAATCCGCCGGCGTTTTGTCTCCGGCCTTAATGACCTGCAATAAAGCCTTTATTTGCTCATTAATTTGCTGTTCGCTGGCGATATAAATCCACGCATTATCCTGGCGTGAAATATTGGCCATTAATTGCTGATAAGCGTCTGACAACCTTTCCGGCTGAGGCTGGTAATCGGCTACCCACTGCGACAATAAAGCGACTGACATAAGCTGGCATCCCACCTGGTATACAAGATGGAATAGATAAAGCAATTACGATGCCAGATTATATTACTTGTTTATTATCAATGGCTTTATATTAATAGATAAGATTTTATTATATTTAAAGCACCGCGACGGGGCGTTATTTTAGTGCGGGTGAATATTTAGAGGGATATATCTGGCGACGAAAGTAATATCCTCGCCGCCAGATAAGGTTATTTCCCGCTGCGGCGTGCGGAAACGGTGGCTAATGCCGCCCAGTCAAGATGTTCATCGCCGTGGGCCAGCGCATCGAGGTAGTTATCCCGCAACACGCCCGCAAAACCCATTGGCACATTTTTATTTTCCGCCGCCTGCTGCGCCAGGCGCACGTCTTTCAGCCCCAGCTTCATGGTAAACCCGGCCGGGCTGTAGCGTGATTCGGCGATCATCGCGCCATAGTTTTTATACGCTGGTGCGGCAAACAGCGTGCTGGTCAGCATACCGAGGAAATCCCCGGCGGCCACATCATAGGCCCCCACCAACGCAGAAGATTCCCCCATCGCTTCGATGGCGCTGGCGAGCATAAAGTTAGCCGCCAGCTTCACCGCCGCAGCCTGCTCTGGCCTGTCGCCAAAGCGCCAGGTTTTTTGCCCCAGCACATCGAAGATCGGCTGCACGCCGTCCAGCAGCTCCGCTGGCCCGGCGGTAAGAATATTGAGATTGCCTGCGGCGGCAACGTCCACACGCCCCAGTACCGGCGCGGCAATATACCGATGCCCGGTTGCGCTGGCTTTTTCCGCCATCTCATTGGTAAACGCGACGGAAACCGTGGCCATGTTGATCCAGATTGAGCCCTGCGGCAGTGCTTCCAGCGCGCCCTGCTCAATTACCACGCGGCGGCTGGTGTCGTCGTCGGCCAGCATAGTGATCAACACTTCGCTGTCGGTGAAAGCGGCTGGCGTGGCGTGTATCGTCGCCCCTTTCGCTTTTATGGCTTCAGCCGGTGCCGGAGAGCGGTTCCAGACGGCAACCTGATGCCCGGCTTTCAGTAGGTTTTCGGCCATTGGCTGGCCCATACCGCCCAGCCCGATAAATCCAATACGCATAATAACTCCCGGCTAGAGAATGGTGCCGCTGCGGGTCAACTGCTCGCGGCGTTCTTCGGCTTCTTCTGTGTGGTGATTGCCTTTGTGGGCAATGGCGATACGCAGCCGCTGCTGCTGGGCGTAGCGGTCTTCCCGCGTGAGCGCTGCGTCGTCGCTGAGTTCAATCAGTAGTTCGTTCATCGGAATGATGATGTCTTTGGCAATGGCGTCGTCTACGCGGCTGATAACGTCTGCGAGATGGGTCATGGCATGTTCCTTATCATGTGTTGCCCCTCACCCTAACCCTCTCCCCAGCGGGGAGAGGGGATAAAAACACTGACGTCCGCATTCCCCCCTCCCTTCCAGGGAGAGGGCCGGGGTGAGGGTTAATAAAATTTAATCCAGCTTCGCTTTGGAGAAATCACTCCCGGCGAGGCTAACGGTATAACCGCTCACGTTGCTGCGGGTCGCGTAGAAGGTTTTACCGTTCGCCAGCGCGATCCACGGCGCCTGCTGATAGTAAATTTCCTGCGCCTGGACGTAGAGCTTCGCGCGGGCGACCGGGTCGCTGGTCAGCTTCGCTTTCTGTACCAGTGAATCGTAGCTTTTGTCACACCAGCGGGCGACGTTCGAGCCGTTGGCAACGCTGCCGCAGCCCAGCAGGGTATCGGCAAAGTTATCCGGGTCGCCGTTGTCGGACATCCAGCCAAACAGCGCCGAGGAGTGTTCCCCTTTCCGCATCCCGGACAGGTATTCGCCCCATTCGAAGGTGACTATTTTGGCTTTCACGCCCACTTTCGCCCAGTCACTCTGGATCATCTCCGCAATTCGCCGCGAGTTCGGGTTGTACGGCCGCTGCACTGGCATAGACCATAGATCGGTATCAAAGCCCTTCTCCAGCCCGGCCTGCTTCAGCAAGGCTTTGGCTTTTTCTGGGTCGTACCCGTAGTCTTTCAGATCCTTGTCGTAGCCCAGCATGGTTGGCGGGATCGGCGATTTAGCTACCGAGCCGGATCCCATAAAGATGGCGTTGACGATGGCTTTTTTGTCCACCGCATAGTTCAGCGCCTGGCGCACCAGCGCGTTATCGAACGGCTTCTTGCTGGTGTTGAACGCCAGGTAACCGACGTTCAGGCCATCAATGCTGTGCAGCGCCAGGTTTTTGTCCGCTTTAATGGCGTCGAACTGTACCGGGCTTGGTGCAGGGATAATCTGGCATTCATTTTTCTGCAGCTTCGCCAGCCGGGTTTGTACGTTCGGGGTGATGGAGAAGATCAGGTGTTTGGTCGGGACTTCGCCTTTCCAGTAATTCGGGTTGGCGACGTAGCGAATCACGGAATCCACTTTGTAGTCCTGCAGCGCGTAAGGCCCGGTGCCAATCGGATTGTTGTCCACCCGCTCCGGCGTACCGGCTTTCAGCATCGCATCCGCGTACTCCGCAGACAAAATAGAGGCAAAGTCCATGCCCCAGTCGGCGAGAAACGCCGCATTCGGCTCGCTCAGGGTAAACTGGACGTGATAGTCATCCAGCTTTTTAACGTCCACGATGAGCTTGTCGAGGCCGACGTCGTTGAAGTATTCGTAGTTCGCCTGCGACACCTTATGATACGGGTTATTGGCGTCTTTCTGGCGCATGACCGAGAACACCACGTCGTCGGCGTTGAAGTCGCGCGTTGGCTTAAAGAATTTGTTGCTGTTGAACTTCACGCCCTTGCGCAGGGTGAAGGTATAGGTTTTACCGTCGGGACTGATTTTCCATTCCGTCGCCAGCGACGGCACCGGCGTGTTGTCGGTCAGGCTGAAATCAATCAGGCGGTTGTAGAGGGTTTGCGAGCTGGCAACAAAGCTTGGGCCAGAGCTGGCAATTTGCGGGTTAAAGGATTCAGGAGAGGCTTCGGAGCAGTAAACCAGCGTGCTGTTGGCTGCCGCCATCGCGCTTCCTGCCGGGAGGAGCGCACTCAGCAGCAGGCCGAGCAGTGTTTTCCCTTTAGACATAGTGTTTGCCTTTTATTTGCTTGCCAAATGGTTGAGCTACTTATTATTTCTCACAGTAATAACAGCACAGCCCTTAGCGACAAGCAAATGACAAACCCTTCCTTTCTATACAATTGTGGCGGTTAAGGCGGGCGTTCAGACCGAAGGCAAAACAAAACGCTGCAAAATTGCTCTGGCCCCGGGCGTAGCGCTGACATCGTTCGACAATGTCTGTTTATTTTCTTGCCGTAACGATGCCTGCTCGCTGCGGCTGGCGAGAATTTTGTTCATCACCGTGGCGGTGAATTCCGGGTGAAACTGCACCGACAGCGCATTGGGCGTGTAGCGGATGATTTGGTGAGGATCGTGGGCCGACGACGCAAGACAAACGGCCCCGGGCGGCAGCGCCAGGACGCTCTGCGCATGGCTTAAAAAGACCGGGAACGACTCAGGCAGATGACTCAGCGCCGGATCGTCTCGCCCTGCCTCTGTCAGTGCCACCGGCAGTTGCCCGACCTCACTGCCCTGCGGGTGATAATCCACTGTCCCGCCGAGCGCGTAAGCCATCAATTGATGCCCGTAGCACACGCCAAATAGCGGCGTACCGGCGGCAACAACGGTTTTAACCCATTCCGCCGTGCGCTCGCTCCACGCTTCATGCTCCGTCACCATCGACCATGAACCCGAAATCACCGCCGCCTGAAAGCTTTTTGGCGCGGGCAAAGGCTCGCCCAGAAACGGCCTGACGATGTTAAGTTCGACATCCGGATGCTTTAGCGCCTGCGCAAACCAGGCCGGCTGATCCCCTACGGCTTGCTGAATTTCCTCGGGGGGCCGCCCCATTTGCACCACCAAAACCAGCAATCTTTGACTCATATTTCGGACCTCTGCAGCCATATAATGGCTTCAGAATTAGCACAGGCAACCCGGCTTGTCTCAGATAAAAAAGCGATAACGTAGAAGCTTTAGCCCACAGCCTTCACGCCCTGCCCGGCAAAATCACGCCACAGGCAGGTCAGCACCGCAATGACCATCAGCGCCAGAGAAAGCAGCGAAATCGTAGTAAAGCCGTGCTCGGTATAAAGCGGCCCGTAGCTACTGCTGCCGGCAAACACAGCCAGGTAAGTCACGGCGCTGTTCAATCCCATCAATGTGCCGCGCCTGGCCGGGTCGATGGCCGTCAGTCGCTGAATCAGTAAGTTCACCCCCAGGTGGTTCACCAGGCCAAGCACAAACAGCAGGCAGATAACCCCCACCAGCGAACCACCGAGCATCGCCAGGCCCAGGTAAACAAAGGCTGCCACCAAAAGCACCATCGGCATCAGGCGTTTAGGGCCAAACCGATCCACCATCCCGCTGAGCAAAGCGGCACAGCCGAATCCCGCCCCATAGGCAATCGCCACCCCGCCGTTGGCCGTCACCGGCAGGCCGAGATCCTGATGAAGATGGTCGCCCAAATAAGCATAAATCCCGTAAAACGCCGTCATAAACGCCCCGCACACCACCAGCAACGACTTGATGCCTGGCAGCCCCAGGGCAGACAGCGGTGAAGGCGCAATCCCCGCCGCCGGGCGATCCTGCATGTTCAACCTGACGAGCGCGATCAGCGCCAGGGCCGCCAGACAGCTCACGGACACATACACCGCGCGCCAGCTGAACAACTCGGTCAGCACCACGGAAAACGACACGCCGGCGATCATGCTCAGCGTCCAGCCGGTCAGCACCTTGCCGATGGTCCGGCTTTCACGCCCCGGCTCCGCAATGGCGGCCGCGCTGGCGTAAATCGCGGGCAGCGCGATACCGGAAGCCATCCCGGCAATCAGCTGAGCAGCAATAAATACCGCCACGGAAGGCGAAGCCGCGCAAAGCAGCAGCGCCGCGCCCAGCAGCAGCATGGTGAATTTGAGCATCCGCGCCGAGCCGACTAAGTCGATCAAACGAGCCAGAAAAAGTGCACTCGCCGCCGTGCCCAGGCCAAAAGCCGCCGCGGCCATCATCACCGTCGGCACTCCCGCGCCTATAGACGATGCCACTGCCGGCGCAATAGGCCCCAGCACCATTGAGTTGGCACCGATAACGCCGACGCAGCCGGTCAGCACATACACGGCTTTGGCGGGAGACAGAGACGGCTCTGGATGAAGTTCCAGACACTGGCTATTTTTCATTTTTCTTCCTGACAAGGATTAAACTTGACTTACATTCGATAAAAACCAATTTTATCCGAATGAAATTCAGCGTCATTACTCAGGGGCAATATGAAAAAAGAAACAGACAGTATTAAGCAGAACGGTGCGGCAGAGCGAACTCTCGATGCCGCCGACCGAAGAATATTAGGCGCGCTGGTGGAGGACGCGACCATCAGCTACGCCGAACTCGGCGAAAAGGTCGCGCTTTCCGCCCCGGCGGTACACGAAAGAGTCAAACGCCTGAAGCGCTCCGGGGTGATCCAGCAGACGGCGGCCTTGCTCGACCCAAAGGCCATCAGCAAATCCCTGCTGGCCTTCGTGCACATTGATACCAAAGGCTGGGGAAAAACGCCGGATCTGCTGCGAATTTCCGCCTACCCGGAAGTGGAAGAGATCCATTCCGTCGCCGGGGACACGTCCATGTTGTTGAAGGTCCGCACCGAGGATTCAAGGGCGCTTGAGGCCCTGCTGGCGCATCTGTATGAGATCAACGGCGTGGTGGCGACCAGGACGTATATCGTGTTGTCCACCTATTTTGAGCGCCCTGTCCAGCCGGGCATTACCCGCGACTGGCCGGAACAGGACTAACGTCATTTCACGATATAGCGCGTTGAGGCAAAGTTATTCAGTATCTTATGGATAATAAAGGTCACGGCCAGGGTGCCGACAATCGCCACCGACACCGATGAAATACGGTACAGCGCGCTAAAAACGATATCCTGATTAGGGTGCATGTATTGCCCGAACATCAGCGCCAGCGTGGTCAGAATAGAAAAGCCCACGCCCGGCCCGACCTTCTCAAACACGTGAATTCGCGCGGCCAGCAGCAGGCCGAGGCTAATCAGCGGCATCAGCAGGATCAGGTGACGACTGAAATCATAGATCACCAGCTGCACCAGAATCGCGTAAAGACATCCGGCAATCACCCCGACAATGCGCCACCAGGACGAAAGGATCGCCCCGCGAAAATGCATGGGGAACAGGGCAAAAATGCCCGCCATCAGCGCGGCCAGGGAGTCATTCAGCGTATAGACCTGGAACACGGTGAATAAGAGAGTCGCCGTTAAAGAGGCGAGCAGTGTTTCATGCATCACCCGTGGCCCGTCCTTTTGAATCGCAGGCGGCGGCTTGCACGGCTCTACGTCCGGCAGCAAATAACAGCTAAGCGCCGACAACCCCACCGCCAAAAGGCTGCCAATGATGTTAGAAAACATCAGGTCGCTCATGTCGGTGGTCGGGTAGCTCAGGAAATTAGCCATCACGCTTAAACAGACCACGCCCATCGAGCCAAACAGAAAGAGCGGCCCCCGGCTCATCAGGTAGAAGCGGGTCATGTACATCAGGAACACAATCAGCGTCATTGGCAGCGGGTAATTCGCCAGCACCGCAAACAGCAGCGTCATTTCCACACAGTTCAGCAGCGCGTTAGCGATCATCTGCCGGGCAATATGGCCGTTAAAAATGGGCACCAGCCCGGTGAGCATGATGGGGTAAACCACGTAGAACACCCCGTACTGCGTGTTAACCCAGCTGTAGACAAACATCCCCACGCAACCCGCCATGACGATGCGCAGCATATGGCGGAAATCATTGCCGCTGAACGGCGTCGGTGCATTGCGCTTCAGCGGGCCAAGAATAAATTTAATAAACATAATGCAGGTAGCTCACCAGCCTGATTTGCATCCCGCCGATAAACGACGCGAAAGCGGAAGGCGAATTGTAAAGCTGCACCGTGGCCCGTGCGCCAGCCGGCAGATCTGGCGTTTTCCCGTCTTCAAGCAGCAAATGAATACGCATGCGCTGCGCGTCCCTCACCCAGCGGTTTGACGTTTCCGGCGCGGAAAGCTGCCCGTTGATAGCCTGTTGCCCCGGCAAAACGCCCGCATCTTTGCTGGTGACTCTGGCTTTGAAAACCTGCCCCGGCAGCCCGTCGAATACTATATCCGCCATTGTTTCTGGGCGGGTTTTACTCAGGCTTTTCTCACGGAAGTCGGCCACGATATCTAGCTTGTCGTTAACCAGCGCCAGCGCGGGGGAACCCGCCCCGGCATACCAGCCCTCTTTCAGCTGTAAATTGCTGATAATGCCGTCGCTGCTGGCAACCACGCGGGTGTAATCCAGATTGAGCCGGGCGTCGTTCAGCAGGTTACGGTATTTTTGCAGCGTGACGTTTTGATCCCCGCGTTCCCCGCGCGAAATCACCAGCTGTGCCAGCGCGGCCTGGAGGTTGTTGACGTTTTGCACCGCGCTTTGCCAGCGCGTAAAAGCCCCGTCCAGATCCTGTTTAGAAATCAGGTTACCGCTGCTAAGTCCGTTAAACCGGTGATAGCTGCGCCCGGCGTTGTCGGCATCCAGCTGGGCGGCTTTAATTTTTGCCCGCGCGGCACTGATTTGGGCGTCAATTTGCTGGTTGTCGAGAATCGCCTGCTGATAAGCAATTTCCGCGCGTTCGAGCTGATTCTGGTAAGGCTTATTGTCGATGTCGAACAGCACATCCCCTTTCTTCACCACGCTGTTGTTGCTGACGTAGATATGCGTCACGTAGCCCGATACGCGTGATGAAACCGGGGTCACCACGCGCATCACGGTGGAGTCCGGGGTTTGCGGCACCCAGATGTCGGCGGCCAGAAAATAGCAAAACATCGCGGCAAACAGCGCCAGCGTGACTTTTACCCAGCGGGTAAATCGTTGTTCAGGGGTCATAACTACTCGCTAAATGAGAAACACGCCGGGAGACCAGGCGTGAAAGAACTATCGAATTTTGATCATGTTGGCGGCCAGCAGGTTTACCGTCTGGCTGAACTGTTCTATTTGCTGAGCCGGAATGCCCTGCGCGACCTGCGCCTGGCAGCGCTCCACCGTATCACTTACCGCCTTAATCGCTTTTTGGCCCGCGGGCGTCAGCGAGATAAATTTCACCCGCCTGTCTTTTTCGTCCGGCGTGCGGGTGACATAGCCCCCTTTTTCCAGCTGTGCCAACGTGCGCGTCAGAGGCGGCAGGTCGATGCCCTGCGCCCGGGCCAGATCCGTGACGGTGATCTTCTCCCCCGCCACGCTGAGCTGCATCAGCGTCGTCCAGCTGCTTTGGGTCAGGCCGGTAAACGCCACGGCGTCATCCACGATGCCACGCCACAGGCGCACCAGCATCGCCAGGCGCATCCCCAGCGGGCGATCGGGAAAATCGACAATGTCGTATTTATCGTCATGCATCGGGTAATCCCCATGTAAATAGTCACTATGATAATTATCATGATAAGTATTTATTTGGTGAATACAACTGACAATAACCAGGGGTAATTACTGAGGAAGTGGCAAAGACAAAGCGCCCGCAGGCGCTTTAGAAAAGAAAGGATTTTTTAGCTCAGGCGGGCAGCAATATCCGCCACGCGTGCGCCGTATTTGACGGCGGTGTCCAGGTCTCCCTGGGCAATTTGTTCGGCGCCTGCGTCAGACGGAGACTGCACCAGCAGCCCGACCGAGCCGCCCAGGTTGTTCGCGTCTTCGCGGGTTGCCGCCAGGGTATTCGAAGGCAACTGGCCCAGGCTCACCCAAATGCCGCCGTGCTGAGAGGCCAGCGTTTGCATCCACTGCAGGCTCACCTGCTTGTCGCCGTTCAGGCTGGCGCTATTGGTGAAACCGCCGAACACTTTGTCCTGCCAGCCACGGGTGAACCACACTTTGGAGGAAGCATCGGCAAACTTTTTGAACTGCCACGGCACGTTGCCCATGTAGGTCGGCGCCCCAAAGATGATCCCTTTGGCGTCGTTCAGTTTTTGCCAGTCTGCTTCCTGAATATCGCCATTGCTGTCCACGGCGACGAGGTCGGCGTTTGCCCCTTGTGCAACATGCTCTGCCACACGTTTGGTGTGACCGTATCCGGAAAAGTAAATAACAACGATTTTAGCCATAATTTTTCTCGACATGGTTAGAGGGAAAGCCCCGGCCAGAAGGCCGCAAAATCGGGGTTCATCGTGTCTGTCTTTTTCTTTCTGGTCAAGAAGTTACCTGCCAGTAAGTGACTTACTTCCGGGTAAGTATCACCGGCTTCACACCGCCCCATTTTGTCTAATAGCCAGATAATTTACCCATTTTGCCGTCTCTTCTGCCGTTTGACTTAGGGCCGCTTCGTTAAACTGTAAAACGTGAAGATGGCTCTCGGGTGAGCCGTTAACAGCAGGATTGATGACGTGGCAAAAACATTATTGCGCAGCGGATGCCTGGATGACTTTCTCGCGCTGGGCGAAAACGGTCAGGCAGTGTTTGATTCCGCGTTTCAAATACGCGAAACATTACGCCTTCGTAAACAGCAGGCCGTCGCCGACGCGCTGGCCATTCCCCAGCCCAACGACGAAGGCGACCGCGTCGACTGGTATGCGCCTCAGGAAGGCAGCGTCACCAGCTGGGCCGCCGCCAGCGACGAAGAACGCCGCACCGCCCTTCGCTATCTGGATAATTGCTTATCCAACGTAGCCTCGCTCAGCGCGCGCTGCCAGCAGGCGGAGAAAACCTCGATTCGCCTCTTTGGCGCACTGCTGGAAAAAGCTCTTCAGTTCCCCGGAAGCCAGCACGTCTACCTGGTGAACGGCAAGCCGGTGATCACCTTCTGGGGGTTCGTGAATCTTAACCAGGGCGCACGGGACGATGTGCTGGAGTGCCTGCGGGTGGTGGAATCGCGCGAGCCTGAAATTGCGTTTATCCCTGAAGAAACGATGCCGGAGCCAGAGCCACTGCCGGTAGAAATTAGCGAGCCAGAAAAGCCGCTGCTTGAAGCCCCGATGGCGGTTCAGGTGGATGATGATTCTCCGGTTTATAGCCTCACCGCAGTGAAAAAAGCCGCAGCCGAAGAAGAAAAACCGGCCCCGAGCCCTGAACCTGTCGCCGTAGCCGTGAAACAGCGTCGCCGCTGGCTGCTGCCGGTCGCCGCCGTGATTGCCGTCGCCATTGCGGCCCCGGTGGGTTATCTGCTGCTTAGCGGGAGCCAGACCGCGCCGGTGGCAACCGCCCAGGCCGAAGTCCCGCCTAAACCTATTGCGCCAGCGCCAATACAGGCCGTCGATGTGGCCAAAACTACCCTGCCGCTGACGCCAGCCGAAGTTGTGGTGCCACCTAAGCCTGAGCCAGCGCCGGTTGCCGCACCGGAAGAAAATCCTGAGCCAATTACCGTTGCCGCAGACGTGCCGAAAAATGCGTTAATTCTACCGGCAGAAGCCGTGAGAATTGGCTCCACTAAATTCCTCAACGGCACCTGGCGAGCACAGATCGATTTCAGTGACCCGATCACCGGTAAAGCGCCAAGCCTGCGCTACCAGATAGCCAACAACAAAGGCACGGTGCGCCTGGTGCACGGCGATAACATTGTCTGTAAAGCCGAGGTGTTTTCCGGCCTGCATCAAAATGGCGCGCTGATGATTAAAACCCGCGGCAGCGCGCGCTGCGGTGACGGCAGCCGCTACCCGATGCCGGAAGTGACCTGTAAAACCGGCAGCAACGGCGCCGCCGTTTGCACCGGCCGCTATGAAGGCGACAAAGTCATACCGATCACCTTCCGAAAAGTGAGTAACTGATCATGCTGGCGACCCTTTTTCACTACAAGCCGAGCGTCACGCTCATCAAAGACAGCGGCATTCAGTTCCTGGACTTTGGCCTTGCGCCGCAGACTAACGCCGCCCACGCCGGGCGCTTTGTGCGCCAGACGGCCAACGGCCCGCTGTTACGCCTTGATTACGATGTTGTGCCCGGGAAATTTACCCTACCGGGCGAAAACGGCACCGCGCCAGAAGTGGTGAAACCCGAAAGCACCATTACGCTTGGCCACTCCCTGCGGGTGATGGACAAAACCTGGCTGCCGCTGCCGTTCCTGCGCTTTAACCCGCCGCGCACCTTTGTGGGTGGACCGGATAACTGGGCCCGGGTGCAGGTGCGTGTTCTGGAGACGCCCGATTCCGCCGGGAATACGGTGCGTATCAGCCTCGCGCTGGACAGCAAAATTTACGCGGACGATCACCCCGCCGCGCATCTGGCACCGACGGAAAACGACGTCCGCAACGGTGCCCGTTTTGCGCTGGCCTGGCACAACCACGAGATCAAAGATTTTCTCGACCAGACCTGGGTGGACGGCTGGTTGCGCGAAATCTTCACCCAGTTTGCCACCCGCGTGGAAGAGCGCACCGAGCGTGAGCTCGCCGCCGCTATGAAAGCCTTTGAATATCAGGCTCACTATCTGAATATTCTGGAGCTTATCGGCAACCAGCTCGCCGTGCCGGAAGTGAAGATCGTCACCGCCACGCTGCAATCCCCGCCGATTGACGTAGATTTGGTGCTGGATGTGGGGAACACCCACACCTGCGGCGTCCTGATCGAAGATCACGGCGAAGAAAACGACGGTCTGCGCCAGACTGCCGAGCTGCAGATCCGCTCCCTGAGCGAACCACAGTTGATCAACGACGCAATGTTTACCAGCCGCCTGGAGTTCAGCGAGGCAAAATTTGGCAAGCAGCATTTCTCCGTTGAAAGCGGGCGCGACGACGCCTTTGTCTGGCCTTCTATTGCCCGCGTGGGCGACGAAGCTCGCCGTATGGCCTGCGCTCGCCTGGGTACCGAAGGCGCCAGCGGGATCTCCAGCCCGCGCCGCTACCTGTGGGACGTCACGCCAGCCAGCCAGGACTGGCGCTTCAGCCAGATGGGCGTGAAAACCCAGCGTGAGCCGCTGGCGACCGCTTTCCCGCTGATGAACCTGATGAACGACGACGGCCAGCCGCTGTACGCCCTGCCGATGGACGAACGCCTGCCGGTGTTTTCACCGCAGTACAGCCGCAGCTCGCTGATGACTCTGATGCTGTGCGAGCTGCTCTCCCAGGCGCTGATGCAAATCAACAGTATTGGCTCCCGCCAGAGCATGGGGCACCCGACCTCGCCTCGCCAGCTGCGCAACCTGATTCTGACTTTACCTTCCGCTATGCCAAAACCGGAACGCGAGCTGTTCCGCCAGCGTATGCAGGAGGCGGTCGGCCTGGTGTGGAAAGCGATGGACTGGCACCCGACCGACGAAGGTTTCACCCTCGAGCGCGACAAAAAGAAAAGTATCGTGCCGGTACCGGAAGTGCAGATGGAGTGGGACGAAGCCACCTGCGGCCAGCTGGTCTGGCTGTATAACGAGGCGCTGGTGAACTACGCCGGGCAAACCGGGCGCTTCTTTGAAAGCCTCGCCCGCCCTGACCGCGCCCTGACGCCGGACGAACCCGTTGGCAAAACCCTGCGCGTGGCGTCGATTGACATCGGCGGCGGCACAACCGATATGGCGATCACCCAGTATCAACTGGACGACGGCGTGGGCAGCAACGTGAAAATCGCGCCGCGCCTGCTGTTCCGTGAAGGTTTTAAAGTCGCCGGGGACGATATTTTGCTGGACGTGATTCAGCGCTGCGTCCTGCCTGCGTTGCAGGCCCACATCCACAAAGCGGGCGTAGCTGACGCGCCAGGCCTGATGACCACGCTGTTTGGGGAATCCGGCCGCATGGACACCCGCGCCACGCTACGCCAGCAAACTGCGCTCCAGCTGTTTATTCCGCTCGGCCATGCGGTGCTTTCTTTCTGGGAAGAGAGCGACCCGGAAGAGCCGGATTCGGTGCTGGAAGCAACCTTCGGCGAGCTACTGACCCAGCAGCCAACCCGCAACGTGATCAACTACGTTCAGCAGGCCGTGCAGCACGAGCTGCCAGCCGACGCGCCGCAGTTTGACATCATGAGCGTGCCGCTGCAGGCGGAAATTGCCGCGCTGCAGGATGCGCTGCTGGCGGGCCAGTTTACCCTCACCGCGCCGCTGCAGGCGCTGTGCGAAGTGATCAACCATTATTGCTGCGACGTGCTGTTAGTCACCGGTCGCCCTGGCTGTCTGCCTGGCGTGCAGGCGCTTCTGCGTCACCTGCAGCCTGTACCGGTTAACCGCATTGTCTGGCTCGATAACTACCAGACCCACGAGTGGTATCCGTTCAGCCAGCAAGGGCGCATCGGTAACCCGAAATCTACCGCCGCGGTGGGCGCAATGCTGTGCAGCCTGGCGATGGATCTGCGTCTGCCGAGCTTTAACTTTAAAGCCGCCGATATTCAGGCCTATTCCACCGTGCGCTACCTGGGCATGCTGGACGGCAACGACCGGCTGCTGGAAGACAACGTCTGGTATCGGGATATCGATCTCGACAGCCCGCAGGCGAACCTGGACACCCGAGTCCACTTTCCGCTGCGCGGCAACGCCTGCCTGGGCTTCCGTCAGTTGGATAACGCCCGCTGGCCAGCCACGCCGCTCTACACGCTGGCAATCAACTCGCCGCAGCTGGCGAAATCAATTGCCGGAGACGGCGTGCTGAACGTGCGCCTGAAGCAGACCCGCGAGGCCGAGTCATTCAGCCTTGCCGAAGCCTGGCTGTCTGACGGCAGCAAAGTCCCCCTCGAACAACTGAGTTTTAAACTGAATACCCTCGCCGGCAGCTACAGCGGGGCGACGCATTACTGGATAGACAGCGGGAGCGTATACCAAAAATGAAGCAGCTAACTACCACGCTCAGCCATCTGGTGAACTGGGTTCAGATGACCCGCACTTTCTCCCTGCTGCTCGACAATGAAGCGGACAGTCTTTTGGCGCGCCTCCAACAGCTAAGCGAACGCCACCGTCGCATCAGCGCGCTGGAGGACGCTCCGCTGACGCTAGGCATTTATGGTCACGCCCTGGACGGCAAAAATCATCTGCTGAATACCCTGCAGGGCAGCCCGAATAGCCGCATTGATATTCAGCTCGGTGATAAACGGCTGGACTACCTGACGCACATCAACCCAGGCCATACGCCAGCGGCGATGGCGGTGCGCTTCAGCGCCCAACGGCCCCCTGAAGTAGAGAATTACCCGCTGCTGCTGACGCTGTTTAGCGAGGCCGAACTGGCGCAGCAGTTTATCAACAGGTATCACGCCTCTGACGCGCCCCGTCTGGCAACGTCCAGCGCGGTAGCCCTGCGGCTGACCGAACTGGAGTCCCGCCGTCTGTCTGCCGCTGCACCAGGATTAACCCGTGAGCAAACGGCCGATCTGCTGTACGGCTACCACCGCCTCCAGCGCCGTCAGCATCACCTGGATGAGCGCCTGGTTTACCGCATGGCCGAGCTTGCACCTTACCTTTCGACAGAAGATCGCGCCTTGCTGTTCGCCCTGCTGTGGGGCGAAGATAGCGCCCTGACGGAAACCTGGCTGCGGCTGGCGCAGGCCTTGCAGCATTTGGGCTGCGTGGAACAGGTTCTGGCTCCGGCAAGCCTCGTGGTGGACAGTTTCCTGCTGCCTGCCGAAGGTTTTCTCATTCCTTCCGGCCCGGAAGACGCACCGGAACAGGCGGATGTGATGGTTTGCCCACTGCTGGGAAATCAGCCTGGTTCTCACCTCAGCCTGCCGCAGAACGACCTGGCGCTGCTGTGCGCCGAGGTTATTTTCACCCTCAGCCAGCCGACTGCACTGAGCAACGTGGATTTACTGGATATCCCGGCGAATCAGCTTAGCTGGTACACCACCCGGCTTCAGCCGGACACGCTGCTGGTGTGTAACGCCGTCAGCGAACGCAGTGAAGTTCAGGCGACGGGGAAAGCGCTGGCATGGTGGGTAGACAGCACCCAAAGCCCGGGGCACAGCTCGCTGCCGGGCCTGGTCTGGGCCATCACGCCGTTTGACGCGCGCTTTACGCTGGGTGCCAGCCTGGACGACGGCGTTCAGCGTCTGATTGGCAACCCGGGCAAGCGCTGGGGCACGCTGCAGGCGCTGGACAGCAGAAACATGCATCGCCTGCTGGAATGGTTGACCGATGCGCTAAATCCCACCCGCCGTGAACAGCGCCTCGCCGCCCTGCGCGGTGAGCTGGAAACGCAAACCGTCGAACTGTTCCAGCGCTTTATTGACGCGCAGCAGGCCACCCCACAGCAGGCTCGCCAGCAGGCAGAAGATCTGGTGCGTGCTCTGCAGGCCCGGGCGACCCAGCACGGTGATTTGCTGGCAAGCCTGGTGCCATCCCGGGATGCTCTGCAGCAGATCTGGCTGCAGCACCAACAGCAGCATCAGCCTAAACCGGAAGGCTTTGCGCTGGAGATAGACTTGTTTGCCGACGCGGCCGAGCATGTTGCCCCTCAGACTGAAGGCATCAGCTACGCCCGCGCCGTGCATCAGCTTTGGGTTAACCACCTGCGCCTGCTGGGCCAGCGTCGGGAAGCCGCACACCAGTTTGGCCTGGACAGCGTTCAGCTTCAGGCGCTGTGCAACACGCTGATCGTCGCCAGCTACCGGCTGGATGTGCCGATGAGGCTGGAACGCAGCATGCAAAACGGCGACTCCGGGCTTGAGCTGGATATTTCCCGTGCCAGCACGGTGCTGGGTGATTTTATTGCCTGGCTGGGCTACGCCAGCATGCCGGTTGCCGATCGCCCGGCAAGCCGCGTCAATAAAGGCCAGGCCGTGTTTGCCCCCCCTGCCCAGGCGGATATCAGCCGTCGACTGACAAAACTGGGCGAGCAGCCAACGCGCGGCAACGCCAGCTACGTGTACGACTGGCTGGTCGCGCTATATACCCGGGCCACGGAGAATATCGGCTATCAAAACCCGCTGGATATTAATGAGAAGCAGCGGCAGACGCTGGTGAAGCTGCTGGGATGAATTTGGGGGCGTCAGCCCCTCACCCCGGCCCTCTCCCCAAGGGGCGTGGGAGAAACAGCAGGTCAAAACAGTAGGTCATCTATTCCCTCTCCCTTCCAGGGAGAGGGTTAGGGTGAGGGTAAGCAGCGACGTCGCCGTCGAATGCATTCGTAACAAATTCTGGCAGGTGGCAACCCATTAACTTTCCCGCTACAATCCGCCCACCCATTCACTCAATATATATAAGGAGGATCCCCATGATGTCTTGTGAGCGCTTTAACCGTTCGCATACTTTTGGCGATCGTCTCTGCTCAAGCGTTATCGGTTCCGTGCTGCGATAACTTCGGCTTGAGCGAAGAAACTTACTGAATCCCTTCTCTCGGGCTTACCGGGTTATCGTCAGCGTTATACGACGAGGCGTTTGCACGCCATAACTCTTGAGTAAGCACATATGAGCACTTTATTAACCGCCCAATCTCTGCACCTCGACACCGCTTTCGGTTCGCTGCTGGAGTCCATCACTTTTACCCTGAAAAAAGGCGACCGTATTGGCCTGATCGGTCATAACGGCTGTGGCAAAAGCACCCTGCTGAAACTGCTGGACGGCACTCTTTCGCCCACCAGCGGCTCGGTGACTCAGGCGGCTAGCTGCCTGATGGCAAGGGTTGAACAGCATCTGCCGGAAAGCCTCAATACGATGACCATGCTCGATGCTGTGCTGGCGAAAATTGAGGAAAACCAGCGAGATAGTGAATGCTGGCGGGCAGAAGCTTTGCTGGCAAGTATGGGCTTTAGCGAAACGGACTGGCGACTGACTTCCGGCACGCTGAGCGGCGGGCAGCATACTCGCCTGCTGCTGGCGCGAGCGCTAATTAGTGAGCCAGATTTACTGCTGCTGGATGAACCCAGTAACCACCTGGACTTGCCCACGCTGCTGTGGCTGGAACAGTTCCTGCGCGGCTGGAGCGGCAGCTTCGTGCTGGTTTCGCACGACCGCAGCCTGCTGGATAACGTCACCAACGGCAGTTGGATTTTGCGCGATCGTTCGCTGCATTTCTTTGCGCTACCGTGTTCTCAGGCGCGCAGTGCGCTGGAGGAACGGGACAGAACCGATGCCCACCGCCATCAGGCGGAGCAAAAGGAAATCGACCGCATTACCGCCAGCGCCAAACGGCTGGCAATTTGGGGCCGGGTCTACGACAACGAAGACCTTTCCCGAAAAGCCAAGCAGATGGAAAAGCGCATTGATCGGCTGAAGGACGAGCAAACTGAGCTCACGGCGGGTAGCCAGTGGCAGCTTAAGCTGAAAGGTGAAGCGCTGATTGCCGACAGGCTGCTGGAGCTGGAAGCGCTTCACGTTCGGCCTGCGCCGGAGTGTGAACCTCTATTCACTCTGCCGTTGCAGCGAGTGAAAAGCGGCGACCGCGTGGCGGTGATAGGCCGGAACGGCTGCGGCAAGTCGTCTCTGCTGCGCCTGCTTTGGCAGCAGTACCAGCAGTCAGAGCGTGAGGACGCTATTCGCCTGCATCCTCGGGTGCATCTGGGGTATTACGACCAGACGCTGCATCAGCTTAACGACGGTGATTCGCTGCTGGAGGCGCTGGAGCCGTTTGCCCCGCTCAGCGAGCAGGACAGGAAAATGGCGTTAATCAGCGCCGGATTTCCGTGGCTGCGACACCAGCAAGCCGTCAGTACGCTGAGCGGCGGAGAGCGTTCGCGTCTGCTGTTCGTTGGCCTGACGCTGGCCCGCTACTCCCTGCTGATGCTGGATGAACCGACCAACCACCTGGACATGGAAGGCAAAGAGGCGCTGGCGGAAACGCTGCAAACCTTTGAAGGTGGCGTGCTGTTAGTGACCCACGACCGCGAGCTGATAGCCAAAGGCTGCAACCGCTTCTGGCTGGTGAACAACGGCGTGCTGAGCGAATGGCACGACCTGGACGCGCTGTACGCCCTGCTGACAGCAGAGGAAAGCGGGCTGCCGCTGACCGAAGTGAAATCCCAGCCAGAGCAAGTCATCCAGCAAGCACCGCACTATAGAGAAAGCGATGCGCTGCTGGAACGGCTTATCGAGCTGGAGGAAAAGCTGGCGGAGGACGTGACGCGCAAGGAAAAGCACCAGAAACCGGCGCTGCAAAAACAGTGGCGGGAAGAAATTGAGGCGTTAAATAAAAAGTTAGCGATTTAAAGCCAAAGCCATCCTTCGGGATGGCTTTCAGGCCGCTGACAAACCTCTATCAATAGAAGAAATACCAGACGATCCGTCAAAAGAAACAGGAAAATCAATTCATTGATTTTCGGCTGATAACCACGAAGAGGAAAAAACCACGCTTTTTTCCTCTTCGTCTGTCACCAAAAGCCATCCTTCGGGATGGCTTTTTTATTACGCCCTGCACTGCTCGGCGAGCACCCTGGCTAGCCCGGCGGGGTTTTCCCAGGACATAGCGTGCCCGGCGCTCGGTACGATGGTGGTCGTCACCCCGGCCTGCTGGAATGCGGTAAAATCTTCATCCGGCAGCGAAAGCTCACCGAAAATAAGCGTTTTGGGGATTTTTAGCTGAGCAAAAAGCTGATACCAGTCCGGTTCGATGCCGCTTACCAGACTAACGGCGGCGCGCCATAGAGCACTGGGATCGCTATTTTGCAAGCTGCCGGACCACGGATTTTCCGCGTTAGCCGCGATTGCTTTTTGGTAACCATGAGCCACGAATTCGTCTTCGGTCTGCGCGGCAATCATGCGGCTATACATCCCGCCGCCGGCGCGGAAATTGAGCTCCGACACCATCAACCCTGCGATTTTCCCCGGCATCGACGCCGCCACTTCAATGGCGATGCTGCCGCCCATGCTGTGCCCGTAAAGAAAAAAGCGATTTAACCCTAAATGTTCCACCAGTTCGCCCACGACACTTGCCTGTTCACGGGTGCTGTAGCCGTAAGACTGCGGCCTGTCGCTGTACCCGCTGCCGGGGAGATCGATGAGAATGCTACGCCGGGAACTCCATGCCGGATCGCTGACCACGCGGGGATAGTCATAAGAGGAAGCGCAGCCAAGACCATGAATGAACAGGAGCGGCACACCCCCGCCGGGTAAATCCAGATAGCGCACCCGACATTGCGCCGTGGCGGAGAAGAAGTTTTGCATCAGCATTCCCTTTTCTTACAATAACTGTGTTTATATACAGTATACCGTATTTTCCTGCCACTCCTTTCTCTAAAATGCGCCTGGCCCGCCTGGCATCATTGGCTTGCTCCTCTGCCGCAGGCGACAAAGGAGCAAGGGCAAAAATTACTTCAGGGGTTCGGGCAGCTTAATCACCCAGAAATCGTTTTGTGATTCTGGTTTTTCCAGCGGCTTCAGCTCAATTTTGGTCGCCACTTCCGCGCCGTCTTTCAGCAGGTGACCTTTGCCGTCCACCTGGTAGTCATCGGCGTTCGCCAGCACGGCCTGCAGGCCAAAATCGTTGTCGTTGATCACGGCAATCGTCTGATTATCAATCAGCGCCATGCCTTCGGCTTTTTCCTGCTGCCAGCCCAGCTTGCGCAGGTCGACAACCTCTTTTTTGCTCGCCAGCTTGATGCCACGCGCCTTCAGTTGCTCAGCATCATCAAACTCAGGGGCTTTTTCTTTATCGAACCCGGCCAGATCGGACGCGCCGTTCAGGTCAACCACGTAGACCAGGTTGCGCATCTGTTTGTTTTTGTCACCGCCTTGCTCAATCAGCAGCAGGCGGTGGTTGTCCAGCGCCACGATATCGCCAATTTTGGCATCTTTGGCTTTTTTATAGACGTCCACGTCGATCGGGTAGCCGTACATTTCGGTTTTACCGGTCGCCGGTTCGAGGCTGACCAGACGCGTGAACTGCGCGCTGTTTTTGGTTTTGCCGTCAATATCCAACGTGCTCTGCACCGCCGCAATAATCCGGCCATCCGGCATGCGGGTGATGCCTTCGAACCCACGGTTAGGCTGGCGCCATTTGACAATATTCGGCAATCCGCCCGCCACGCCCTGTTCACCGTGCTCAGCCTGCGGGCCATATTTTTTCAGGATTTTGCCGTCAGCATCCACATGGATAACGAACGGGCCGTACTCGTCGCACAGCCAGTAACCGCCCTTGCCGTCCGGCGTGATCCCTTCGGTGTCCAGCCCGCGCTGGTCACTCTTCAACTTCTGGAGCGTATCGCTCAGGGCAATTTCATTGGTTGCGCCAATCAGCCCTTCCGGCAGCGGCAGCCCGCTAATCGGCCCCTGCGCATCATGCAGCGGCTTCGCGTCGATAGCTTCGGCTTTACCGTTGCTCACGCGGATGGTCATCAGCAGCGGCGTGAAGTCAGGATTTGCAAAAATCTTGGATTCTTTTTTCCCGGCTTTCGGCGAGTCAGCATTGGGCCCGCGATCCGTCACGGTAGTAAAGATCAGGTCGTCGCCCTGCTTGCCCATAAAGGTCAGGCCCGAGCCAACGCCTACCGGCAGTCCGTGCGGGAAGTTAGCGGCGTATTCACCTGTGTAGGCCACGCTGTCCCCTTGCGGGAACGTGACAACGTAACGGTCAACCTGCGCATCCGCAGCGTGACCAGCCAGAGGGAATACGGTACTGCAAAGTAAGGCAAGTGTTTTTAATTTCATGGTTTTTATATATATCGGTGGTTGAGGTACCGGAGTTATAAAATAGCCAGATGACAGTAAGATTACACTTTGTGCTCTAAATTTCCCGCCCGGTAAATATCCCCTTTCAGCTGCCGATAACCCTACAGCCAGCAGTGTTGAATGCTCTTCAGCGCGGCTGGGATAAGAATATTTCACCGACTTAAGGATTTAGTATGTCAGTCAGGCGTTTTTCGATTTTGGTTTTCAGCACGCTGTTGCTTATTTTTCTCGCCAGCACGGCGTCCAATATTTGGTCTCTTACCCGCAGCAACCATGCCCTCAATGACGTCAACAGCGAAATACGCGTAGTGTTATCCGTCATTGACCCCATTAACCACAGCCGCACGATGCGCGTTCGCGCCATGCAGGCCATTCAGGAGATGGAATCCGGCAACGCCGAGCAGGCTAGCCAGAGCCTGGCTGGGGCAAAAGAAGCGCTGGGTAAAGCAGACACCAGCTTTAAGGCTTATCTTGAAGCGACGAAGCAGTCCGGGGAACAAGCGCTCGCCGATGACTATAAAGCCGCCTGGCTCGCCTATCGTGACGGAGGGCTGCTGCCTCTGTTAGAGGCCGCCCAGGCCAATGACAAAGCCCGCAGCGCGGAACTGGTCACGGGTACCATCCCGGCGCTCGATCGGGGGTTCGAAATTACGCTGGATAAGCTGCTGGCATTCCGGGAGCAACACGCACACCAGCTCAACGCCGACGCACAGGCAGGTTTTCAGTCGAGTTTTGTCGCCATCGGCCTGTTTGCCGCGCTGTTTATCGCGATTCTTGCCGCCGTGTTTGTTTTGCTGAAAGTTCGCGTCCTCAAAGAGCTGGACACCGCGAAGGCACACTGCGCTGAAATTGCCAACGGCCTGCTGCACCGTTCCATTGATATCAAATCCAATGATGAAATCGGCCAGATGATGCACAGCCTCGAGCAAATGCGCCTGTCGCTCACCGAAATCATCAGCCAGGTACGCGAGTCCAGCACCACCGTCGGCTATGCATCAGAAGAGATTGCGGCGGGCAATACCGACCTGTCCGCTCGCACCGAAGAGCAGGCGGCATCGCTGGGTGAAACGGCGGCCAGCATGGAACAGTTGACCGTCACGGTTAAACGGACCTCAGAAAGCTCGCATCAGGCCAATACGCTGGCTAACGGTATGCGCGCGGCGGCCAGCGAAGGTCAGCAAATCGTCGACCAGGTCATCGGCTCTATGCGCAATATCGAAACCAGTTCCGGCAAAATCGACAGCATTATTTCCATCATCGAAGACATCGCCTTCCAGACCAATATTCTTGCCCTTAACGCGGCGGTTGAAGCCGCACGAGCCGGGGAACAAGGTCGCGGTTTCGCGGTGGTCGCAGCGGAGGTACGCAATCTCGCCCAACGTTCTTCCGTGGCGGCAAAAGAAATTAAAGAGCTGATAGAGCTGTCCGGCCAGCAGGTCACCAACGGCAGCGAGCTGGTCAACCGGGCCGGGGAAAGCATGAAACGTATCTTTACGTCGATTACCCAGGTCACCACGCTGATGGCTGAGATTGCCGTTTCTACCGATGAGCAGAGCCGCGGTATTGAGCAGATTAATCAGGCCGTGCTGCAAATGGACGTGGTCACCCAGCAAAATGCCGCGCTGGTTGAGCAGGCCTCTGCCGCCGCGCATTCCCTAAAAGATCAGTCGCAGCGGCTCAATGAGTCGGTTTCAGTGTTTAAACTCGCCTGATAACCCTGGGGCTACCTCAACGCGCTTTGAGGTAGCCTTTGTTAAGTTTCTGTAGCGATAAAGATTGATCTGCGTCACAGTCTGCCGTTAAATACAGTCTCTTGTTACTAGTCTGTTACTCATCATGATCGTTCGCCCGCATCAACACTGGTTGGCTCGCCTCTTCGTCTGGCACGGCTCAGTGCTGGAAAAGATTTATTCCCGCCTGCTGCTGAATCTGCTGCTTTCTATTAGCGTTATTTTTTTCCTGCCGTGGTACGAAACCCTCGGAATCAAGCTCACCATCGCGCCATTCAGCATTCTCGGCGTGGCTATCGCCATTTTTCTCGGGTTCCGCAACAGCGCCTGCTACGCACGCTTCAACGAAGCGCGTCTGCTGTGGGGCCAGTTGGCCATCACGTCGCGCTCTTTGTTACGCGAGGTGAAAACGCTGGCGGGAGATCAGCCCGAAACGGTGCAGCGGTTTGTGAATTTACAGGTCGCCTTTTGCAACAGCCTGCGCATGACGTTGCGCAAAAAGCCGCAGCAGGAAACGCTTAGTCGTTACCTTAGCCCGCAGGATCTGGCCTGGGTCAGCGCAAGTCATGCGCCGTGTAACCGTATTTTGATGCTGATGGGCAGTTGGCTGAACCAGCAGCGCGAGCAAGGCGTGATTTCAGACGTGCTATGGCGCAGCCTGGACAATCATCTGAACGAACTGTCGGCGGTGTCCGGCGGCTGCGAACGCATTATTACTACGCCGATGCCCTTCGCCTATAGCCTGATTCAGCACCGCACGGTGTATATCTTCTGCATCATGCTGCCGTTTGCTCTGGTGACCGACCTCCACTACATGACGCCGTTTGTTTCCGTGTTTGTGTCGTATACCTTTATTTCCCTCGACTCGCTGGCCGAAGAGCTGGAAGATCCGTTTGGTACCGAGGACAACGACCTGCCGCTGGATGCTATTTGCGTGGCGATGGAGCGTGATTTACGGGATATGAACGATGAGGCGGAGAAGCCAGAGGCGCTGCAGCCGAACAGGCATTATCGGCTGAGCTGATTTTACCCTCAGCCTAACCCTCTCCCTCAAAGGGAGAGGGGATCACTCATGCTCCCCGTCGGCTATTTTCTCCCTTTTCCTTTGGGGAGAGGTGAAAACTCTGTCAAAACGCCACCCCAAACAATCCTGCCAGCTTACGCTTCCCGCTCTCGGACACGTGCAGCTCACGACTGACCAGATCCCGCCGCATCCACCCTTTTTGTTCGCAGGTGTGCAGCAACGCTTTGCCTAGCTGTCCTCCCAGATGTTCGCGTCTTTCACTCCAGTCCAGACAGCCGCAGGCGTAGCGCCGGCGCGAGGCCCCGCTTTCCACGTTTACTCCCAGAAGCAGCAATTGTTCTTCCCCCCTGGCGGTGACCACATACTCTTCCCCCTCCAGCCAGCGAAGGCGAAATAATGCGTCATGGAGTGCCACGGCGATCTCTCCCGCCATATGGTCATAGCAGGTTCTGGCGTAGCGAAGATTGCCGGGGGTTTTGGTGCGCATAGTCGCGTCATCGCGGCCAACCAGCCCCATTAATCCTTCCAGCGCTCCGGCAATTTGGCTGCTGTGAAGCCGGTAGTAACGATGTCGCCCCTGCTGCACGCAGGCAATCAGCGATTGCTCCATTAACTTTGCCAGATGGCTGCTGGCCGTGGACGGTGCCACATTAGCCATGATGCTCAGTTCAGTTGCCGTCCAGGCCCGGCCATCCATTAACGCGCACAGCATGCTGGCCCGTGTTTTGTCCGCAATGGCGGCGGCAACGGCGGCAAGCCGGGTTTCGAGAAAATCTGTTTCCATATTTCGATGCTCAGCGAAGCGTCCTGTCTGACGATGGATTAGGGTTAGCAGGAGATAACAATAAGGAGCAACCTGATGATCGCCGTAATCTTTGAAGTCCTGCCTGCAGAAGGACACTATAGCCGCTATCTTGAACTGGCGGCAGAGCTAAAACCCCTGCTTGCCGATATTGATGGGTTTATTTCCATTGAACGTTTTCAAAGCCTTAGCGAACCTGGAAAAATCCTGTCGCTTTCGTTCTGGCGCGATGAGGCCGCCGTGCTGCAATGGCGCAATCAGGAATTACACCGCAGCGTTCAGCGCCAGGGCCGCCACTCGGTCTTTAGCGATTACCGGCTCAGGGTGGCGGACGTGATCCGCAATTACGGCATGTTTGAGCGCGAACAGGCTCCGCAGGATAGCCGCAACGCACATAAGGAAAACACGAATGAATGATCTCAGCCTGAGCCTTGCCATTGCCGCTACTTTTGTTCTCGCTGGCACCGTCAAGGGCGTCACGGGGATGGGGTTACCTACCGTCGCCATGGGGATTCTGGGGTCATTGATTTCCCCGGTGGCGGCGGCGGGCATGCTGCTTTTACCCTCTTTCCTGACCAATATTTTCCAGCTTTATGAAGGGGGCAACCTGGCGGCATTGCTCCAACGCCTGTGGCCGATGATGCTAACCATTGTGCTGGGTACCCTTGGCAGCAGCAGTTTATTGGCCTCGGGCAGTAGTCATGCAACCACCGTGGCGCTGGGCATTGCCCTGATCGTCTATGCCTTATGGACGTTGTTTGCCAGGCCGCTGCACCTTCCCGCCCGCCACGAGCGCTGGCTCTCGCCGCTGATCGGCCTCCTCACCGGTTTATTGACCGGTGGCACGGGCGTGTTTGTGATCCCCGCCGTGCCCTATATTCAGTCGCTTGGGCTTGAGCGCGATGAACTGGTGCAGGCGCTCGGGCTGTCCTTTACCTTTTCAACCCTTGCACTGGCCGCCGGGCTTTGGTGGCACGGCGCGCTGCAGGAAATAGCCATTAGCACGTCCGTCATGGCGGTTGTCGCCGCGCTTATCGGCCTGTTTGCAGGCCAGCGTATCCGCAGGCGCATCAGCCCATTAGCCTTCAAGCGCGGCTTCCTGATCTGCCTCGTTCTGCTTGGCGGTGATATGGTGCTCCGCGCGCTGATTTAGGCGAAAGGCAAACCTTCATCTTCCCAGCCGGTGATGCCGCCGGGCATCACCTTCACTAGCCTGCCGAGCTGTGCCAGTTTCAGGGCCGCCCGGTCGGCACCGTTGCAGTGCGGCCCGGCGCAGTACACCACAAACAGCGTGTCCTCGGGCCATTCGGCCATGCGGGATTCGGTGATCAGCCGATGGGGTAAATGAATAGCCCCCGGCAGGTACCGTCGGGCAAATGTTTCATCAGAACCCACCACGTGCAGCAGCACAAAATCTGGATCGCCGCTCTGGATCGCCGCGTTGACGTCGGCACAGTCGGTTTCAAGCGACAGTTTGTGCAGGTAATGCGCGGCGACGGTTTCTGAGGCTGCCGCAGGGTGGTCAGTCACGTAGCTCATGTTTATCTCCTTTTGGTTTGAGCTTTGATTCTGACGCCGCGACGGAGGCTTGACAGCTGGCACGAATGACGATTAGCGTAAATATCATGACAAAATTAGCCCCCTTGCCTAAAAACCCTCTTGTCGTCACGCTGGCTTACGACGGCCTTTGCACGTTCGAATTCGGCGTTGCCGTAGAAATTTTCGGCCTGCCGCGCCCCGAGCTGGGTGAGAATTGGTATCGCTTTGCCGTCGCCGGCATTGAGCCCGGCGAACTGCGGGCGATGGGCGGTATTCGCCTGGCGGTTGATGGCGGGCTGGATTTGCTGGCTGAAGCCAGTTTGATCGTGGTTCCTGGCTGGCGCGGGATCGATCAATCCGTGCCAGAGTCACTTATTGCGGCATTGCGGGCGGCACATGCGCGCGGTGCACGCCTGATGTCCATTTGCTCCGGCGTGTTTGTGCTGGCGGCAACTGGTCTGCTTGATGGCCAGCGGGCAACCACCCACTGGCGCTACACGGAAGCGCTGCAGGCGCGTTACCCGGCGATCGAAGTGATCCCGGACGTGCTTTATCTGGATAACGGGGATGTTTTGACCTCGGCGGGCAGCGCGGCGGGCATCGATCTCGCCCTGCATCTGGTGCGCCGGGATTTTGGTGCCGCAGCGGCCAACAGCGTTGCCCGGCGCTTAGTCGTGCAGCCTCATCGCGAGGGCGGCCAGGCGCAGTTTATCGAACAAGCAGTCCCCGTAGAGTACGAAGGTGAGCGGTTTGCGCCGCTGTTTGATCACCTGCAGCGTCATTTAAGCGAGCGGCACTCCGTGGCAAGCCTGGCCGCCTATGTCGGCATGAGCACGAGAACTTTTTTACGCCGCTTCGAAGCCGCGACGGGCCTCACGCCCGCCGCCTGGCTGCTGCAAACCCGCCTTAAACGCTGCCGGGAGCTGCTGGAAAACAGCACGCTGCCGATAGAGCATATTGCCGAACAGACGGGATTTGGCTCAGCGGCGACGCTGCGTCATCATTTCCGGAAACATCTTCGAACGTCTCCCGCCACATACAGAAACGCATTTACTTCACAAAACGAATAATTTACCTGCGGTTAGGGATTGTTTAAGTTGTGTACGGTATGATAGCTCCACTCATCTGAGTAAACCCTTTTTTATCACGCGAGGTATTTCTATAGAAATGCAGTAATCTGGAGGATTAACTATGTTAGGGAACATGAACGTATTTATGGCAGTACTGGGATTCATCTTATTTTCCGGTTTTCTTGCTGCCTGGTTTAGCCACAAATGGGATGACTAATGAACGGTGACCTTCCCCCACCTACGACGCCTCTCGCGAAATAAACTTTCCGGGAGGCGTTTTCATTTCTGCTCCATTGCGGTGGAGGATTTGCTAACAAAAAAATACAGCGCGTAATGAGTAAATCGGCACAATTTGTTGTCTTCCTATACGGAATCAACAAAAGCAGACTGGATTCACTCTGGAGAATTTATGCGCAAGTCAACAAAAGTAGCGGTATTAACAGCGGTATGGCTCGCGGGCGCGCTGCCCTCTCTGGCCTTTGCCTATTCAGGTGATAAGCAGCTAAAGGCGACGGCACCGGGCACGTCGGCACAGTCCTATGAACTGAAAGAATTCTCCTCAGATTTCAAAATGTACAAGATCGGCGACATTGCGCCCGACATCTACCGGACCGAACCCTATAACATCAAAAGCTGGCAGCTTCGCCATCTCCCTGCGCCACAGGCCGGTAGCCACTGGACCTACATGGGCGGCAATTATGTCTTAATTACCGACGCCGAAGGAAAGATCCTTCAGGCAATGGCTGGCGATATATTTTATCAGCACTAAGGATAATCCAACCCTGAGGCTGGATATCCTTAACAGCGAAAGGGTTTAATTTAATAAATTTCTCAGGGGATCGATTTCAGTATATTGATTGTCGATCTCCAGTAACCCCGCAATATCCAGTACCTGCCTGTACTCATCAGGGCTAATACGCACCTGATAATTTGCGATATGTCCACACAGCGTTTCAAAAGCCAGTACATTTTCTGAGAAGTCGATATATTCCAGCGCGAAGTCAATGAGTGACGAATCGAGCCGGTTTTTAAGAGCCTCACCAAAGGTTTTGATTTTTTCGTTGATATCCATATTGACCACGTAAAGTTAATTGTTATTTGCGTGCCATCATTGGGAATGGGAAACGGCATCCTGCCGAAATACATCCCTATGGATATCGGATTGCGGGGAAATTTCTTGAGGGGCGTGCGTAATACTTATTTCAGATAACGATCCGACACTAACTTTTCGCCAACCATTTCGCGTAATGATCGGGCCATTTCACGGTCGGTGTGCCAGGTTTGCCCATGCCGAAACCGTGGCCGCCGCTGCTGTAGCGGTGCATTTCTACCGGCACATGCTGCTGCTCACAGGCCGCGGCCATAATTAACGTATTCTGCGGGTCGGAAATTGGGTCGTCTTCGGCCTGGACCAGGAAAAACGGCGGCGAATGCGGGGTGACATAATTCTGCACGGACCAGGCGGCGTTCTCGGCTGATGAAGCATCTTTGCCGACCAGAATTTTATGCGTAGAGGTGTGCTCATAAGGTTTTTCCAGCGTAATGACCGGATAAATTAACGCCGCACGGTCGGCAAAGGCGGGTTTCTCGTCTAAACGATCCTGCTTTGGATACGAGCGGTAATCGGGTCGCGTGGCGGCCAGGCCAAGCAGATGCCCACCGGCGGAAAAGCCCAGCACGCTGACGTTATGTTCACGATCGCGCACGATTCTTAACGCGCGCTGCGCGTCCTGCAAGGCAACCAGATTGCCATCAGTCCATCCTTCCGACGGCAAACGGTAGCTCAGCACATACGCGGTATATCCCCGCGCCACCAGCCATTCCGCCGCGGGCCAGGCTTCTGACCCCATTTCAATGCGCTTATAGCCCCCGCCCGCCGCCACCAGCACGGCCTGGCCATTAGGTGATTCGGGTTCAATCACGGTCAGAATCGGGAGCGCAATATTGCTCTGCGCCCCGCGCGCCGACGTCTGAATACTCCCTGTCGGCCCACCACCGCCCGGTGGCGTGCCTTTCCACAGCGGAATAGCCGAACGCTTCACGCCTGATGCAGCAAACGAGACGCCCACTTTAGCCGCGAGCAATCCGGCGGTAACACAGGTAATAAAATGGCGACGATCCATAGTAAACTCCTGACAATACAGGTTAATCACTATGCCAAAAGAGTGTGTCTAAAGTCATATTCTAAACCAGCAATACGTAACCAGCCGTTTCGCTTGAGTTAATTATGGAGAAAAACCGCCTGGTGGAAATCATTCTGTCCACTTTACGCATCGCAAAATAACAATCAATTCATCATACAATTTGATTTTGATTAATGAATCCTGCCGCGTATCGGCCTTAAATAGGCTCCGGTCAAACTGTTTCATTCGTTAAGAGGAGTGCTCAACATGATGATGACCTGGGACCGCAACAGGAATTCCATTACCACCGGCAGCCGCGTTTTGATTAACGGCACAGGCAAAACCGGGCTAATTAAAGCCATTCACGGTGAAGGTAAAAATGCCGAGCAAATTCGCCGCAGCAAATGCGTGGAAGTGGAAGGTTGTGAAGGGCAATTTGAACCGACGGAATTATTCCGCCTGGGCTTACACTGATGGCTAAAAGTTACCCGGCCTGCCGCCGGGTAACGGATGCTATTTACGCAGTGCCCTGACCTGCGAAAAACCGTGCTCAAACACGCTGTCAGCGGCACAGATGATCACGATAACGTCGCCACCGGATGCTTCCTCCAGCAAACGCGCCAGCTCGGCGTCCAGCTCCCGGTTCATTTTCGGCATCGCCAGGTGCATTTCCCCCGGATAATCCTCATCCTCGTCAGGCGGCATGTCTTCGATGCGGCTGCCCTTCACCACATAAATCAGCAGATCATTGTCGTTATGGGTGAGCTCTAGTCTCAAATATTTGCCAACCGGATGTTTAGCCATGCGTTACCTTCAATAGCGTATAAAATAATTTGTCGGCAATGTTAGCAAAGCAACGAGGATAAAACGATGCAGGACTGGAACCCCGCGCTCTATTTGCAGTTTGAAGCTGAACGTACCCGCCCGGCCGCTGAGTTGGTTGCCCGAATTAACCACCCTGGCGCAAACACCTTTACCGATTTGGGCTGCGGCCCCGGCAACTCCACGGCGCTGCTGCGTAATCTGGCGCCAGAAGCTTCGATTACCGGGCTGGATAACTCTCCCGCGATGCTCGCCAAAGCCGGTGCCGCACTGCCAGACTGCCGCTTTGAAGAGGCGGATATCGCCACCTGGCAGCCCGCCGTGAAACAGGATGTGATTTTCGCCAACGCTTCGCTGCAGTGGATAGCCAACCATAAGCAGGTCTTCCCACACCTGGCGGCACAGCTGGCAGACGGCGGCGTGCTGGCGGTGCAAATGCCCGATAACTGGCAGGAGCCCACGCATACATTAATGCGCCAGGTTGCCGACGAACTGGGGATCTCGCGCTCGAGCCGCGAAGCCTTGCTAACGGCTCAGGAATATTACGATCTGCTGGCCGAAAGCGGCTGCACGGTGGATATCTGGCGCACGACGTATTTCCACGTTATGCCTTCTGCCCGCGCCATCATTGAATGGTTAAGCTCGACGGGCCTGCGCCCTTACCTGCACGGGCTGGACGCCATGCAGCAGGAAGCGTTTCTTGAGCGCTATCACCAGTTGCTGCAGCGCGCCTACCGCAAGCAGCATGACGGCAACGTGTTGATGCCGTTCCCCCGCCTGTTTATTGTGGCGCGAAAAACGGCCTAGAATGAAGTGCCCTGTTGACGCAGGGCATCAATGTCCTGCAGCGGCGACGCGCCAAATGCCCGGCGATACTCCCGGTTAAACTGGGAGGGGGAATCATAGCCCACCTTCCAGGCGACGCTGGCCACATCGCCTTCGCAGCTCAATAAACGCCGGCGGGCCTCCAGCAGGCGAAGCTGTTTTTGGTACTGCAGTGGGCTCATGATCGTCAGAGCTTTGAAGCGGTGATGCAGGCTGGAAGCGCTCATGCCGACGCGCTTCGCCAGCTCATCAATGACCAGCGGCTCGGCATAATTCTGTTTGATCCAGTTAATGGCTTCCCCCACGCCTTTGCCCTGCGCCCAGCCCAGCGCCTGTTTCCAGAATGAAGCCCCGGCGGGAGCGATGACCAACCGGTAGAGAATTTCTTGCTTGATGAGCGGCGCGAGGGCATGCAGATGCTGCGGGCTGTCCAGCAGCGTGACCAGGCGCAGAAAAGCGCCCTGGAGCTCTTCTTCCGCGGCGGCGACCCAGGCCCCGGTTTTCTCCCCGTTGCCGTCCGGCAGCACCACGTTCATGTTCATGATCAGGTCGGCAATTTCTTTCCCGTCAAGGTCGATGCGCACGCCGTAGTAAGGCTCGGCTTCGCTGGCGCGGGTCACCTGCCCGGACACCGGCATATCCACGGCTGCCAGCGAATAGCTGCCGGGACCGTACTCCGTGACGTTGTCACCGATAAGCATTTTTTTGCTGCCCTGCAGCACCATGCACATGGACGGAGAAAGCATCCCGCGATTGAGCAGCGTCGGCTGTTCGATGCGAATAAAGCTCAGCCACGGCAGCGCGCAGCTCAGCTCCTTCACCCCGCCGCCGCCCGCCGGGTAACGACGGGCGACACGCTGGTGCAGTTCGTCAATAATGCGGCCCGAAGGCCGCTCGGTTGGTTGCATATTACTGCCCCATGATGGCTTTGGGTTCAAGATACGCTTCCAGCCCGTAAGTGCCAAATTCGCGGCCAAGACCGGACTGTTTAAAACCGCCGAACGGCGCGAGCGGTTCGTCATAAACGCCGTTGACGAACACGCGCCCCGCGATAAGCTGCCGGGCAACGGCCGCCGTGCGCACAGTATCTTTCCCGCTAACGTAGGCCTGCAGGCCATAAACCGTATCATTGGCGATCTGCACTGCTTCGGCGTCATCGCGGTAGGTAATCACCGACAGCACCGGGCCAAAAATTTCCTGTTGGGCAATGGTCATGTCGTTGCGCACGTTCACAAACACCGTCGGTTTCACAAAGTAACCGCTGGCCAGCCCCTCGGGACGCCCTTCTCCGCCGCAAAGCAGCTCCACCCCTTCGGCAATCCCGCTACGAATATACTCCTGCACGCGCTGGTACTGCCGGGCGGTCACGGCGGCCCCGATGTTGGTTTTCGGATCCCGCGGGTTGCCTGGTACCAGAATAGCCAGATGTTTGAGAATTTGCGCTTTGACCTCGGCCAGCCTGCTTTCTGGCACCAGCAGGCGAGTCCCTGCGATACAGGCCTGGCCGCTGTTCCAGCTCATGACCTGCAGCGCCAGCGGAATAGCGGTATCAAGATCGGCATCGTCCAGCAGCACGTTGGCAGACTTGCCGCCCAGTTCAAGGGTGACGCGCTTCATGGTTGCCGCCCCGTCACGGGCAATCGTTTTGCCCACCGCCGTTGAGCCAGTGAACGAGATTTTAGCCACGTCCGGGTGGCGCGTGATTTCCGCACCAACCACATTGCCCAGGCCGGTGACGATATTAATCACGCCGTCGGGCAGCCCGGCGGCATGCAGGCATTCCGTGATGATCTCCGTTTGACGGGCGCTGAGCTCGCTGGGCTTGATAACCGCTGTGCTGCCGGAGGCAATCACCATCGACAGTTTGCCCGCGATAAAGCCGTAGTTAGCGTTCCAGGGGGTAATGAGCCCCACCACGCCCAGCGGCTCCATGACCACTTTCGCCATCCCCGCCTGAGATTCAAAAGAGTAGTCTTTCAGCAGATCGATTGCCTGGAGGAAGCTGTTGTACGAGCGAGCCACGGTGCTTTGGGCAAAAGCTATCGGGCAGCCGTATTCATCCACCATAGTTTCCACCAGCTCGTCTTCACGCGCTTTCACGGCGTCGTGCAGCAGCTGCAGCCAAATCATTCTTTGTTCGCGGCTGGAAAGGCGCATTTGCGGAAATGCGGCTTTTGCCGCAGCAATGGCGAGGCGGGTGTCTTCTTCGTCTGCCAGGCGAACCTGAGCGACAGGTTGTTCGCTGACGGGATGAATTAAGGTCAGCACCTCAGTGCCGTGGGGCGTGACGTGCTGACCGTTAATATATAGGGTGTCGATGGTTTTCATTTATTGCGCTCCAGGGGGTTGTGTCTGACGGCTTAAAGTGTCGTCGAACGCGGCCGTTTTCCTGTAGCGCAATCCTGTTTGATGCTTGCACAATCCTGCAAATCAGGACTGCTTTTTCATCTCTCTGCTGGCCACGTTTTGAAAGCGTCTGGCGCGCAGCCAGTCGTAGCACCAGTTATAAGCCACGGTGTACGGCAGGAAGAACAGGAAGAAACCAATCTCTACCATCAGCGCCTGCAGCAGCGTGACATTCAGCATCCAGGCGGCAAGCGGCAGGCCAATCAGAATAAAGCCCCCTTCGAAGCCCAGCGCGTGCGCAACGCGCAAGCCCATACCACGCTTGAGTGACGGCGGGTAAAATTTATCAAACCCGGCGTTGTAAATGATGTTCCAGACCATCGCGACGGTGGACAGCATGATAGCCAGCGCACCCATCTGGAAAAGCGGTTTGTTCATTAGCCAGGCGGCGGTTGGCGCACAGATACCGATGGCGATAGCCTCGAAGCCGACGGCATGCACAATGCGCTCAGACAGGCTTCTGTTGTTTTGCGATTTCATTTTGATAACTCCTTTTTCACAAGGTCGCCATTATCATCGCAATTATTGATATAATATAGCTAACAGCCATCGATAAAAGCGATAGTTTATGCGTTACTCCCCGGAATCACTGGAAGCCTTTTTACAGGCCGTTGAAACGGGTTCTTTTTCCGCCGCCGCACGCAAGCTGAAAAAGAGCCAGTCCACCATCAGCAGCGCTATTGCCAACCTGGAAGCTGACCTTGGCGTGACGCTGTTCGATCGCCACGCCAGGCAGCCCACGCTTACCCCGCACGGGCAGCGCGTTTTGCCCTATGTACAGGCTATTTTTGCCGCCAGCGAGCGGCTGGATGAAGTTTCCGTCAGGCTGGCGGACAACGTCGAGCCGCGCCTGACGTTTGTGCTTTCCGACATGTGGCAAACCGCCCACCACGAATCCATCCTGCAGCAGTTTTCCGAGCGTTACCCGGACATCGAATTTGAATGCATTATTGCTGAGGATGAAGACGTGATTGATAGTCTGCAGATTGGCCGCGCCCACGTCGGCGTCCTGCGGGTTCAGGAGAGTTACCCGCCGGATATCACCGTTGCCCGCCTTCAGGTTGGTGCAGAAATGACCATTTTTTTTCATCGCGATCACCCGCTGGCGAAGCAGACAGAGGTGCGGATGGATGAGCTACATACCGTGCGGCAACTGGTGCTTAAAACCTTTGTGCGCCCCGGTAAGGTCGCCGCACGCGGCCCTATCTGGTCGTCCCCATCTTTACTGCTGCTGCTTGAGATGGCGGAACAGGGTTTTGGCTGGGGAATTTTGCCGAGCTGGCTGGTTAACCAATTTGGACACGGCGTGCTTAAGCCGCTGAAGGTGGAAGGCTGGCCGCAAAATCTTGAGGTGGATGTCGCCTGGTCGAACAAAACGCCGCCCGGCCCGGCTGGCCGCTGGTTGATCGACCGACTACGCGAGCGGCGGTAATAACTCGGCACACGCTTGCGGTTGTCACCCGCATGGCTTTCAGGTTAAAAAACGTTATTCCACCAACAGGATCCCGTAAATGAGCGTTATCACTCCCCTTTTTGCTATTACCGCCACCATCGCGCTGGGCGCCATGAGCCCCGGCCCAAGCTTTGTTTATGTCGCTCAAAATGCCGTAGCGCGTTCACGCGCGCATGGGCTGGTGACCGCGCTGGGAACCGGCGTCGGGGCGGCGGCATTTTCGCTGATGGCGCTGCTGGGTTTACAGGCTTTTCTGCTGGCGGTGCCGGTGGCCTATACCGGGATCAAGATAGCCGGCGGGCTTTATCTGCTGTGGCTGGCTTATAAGATAATCAAACACTCTCGCGAGCCGCTGCACGTGGGCGCCGTGGGAAAAAGCGATAAAAGCATGATAGCTACCTTCCGTGACGGGCTGTTCACCCAGTTGAGCAACCCGAAAACCGCCGTCGTGTTTGCCAGTATTTTTACCGCGCTGCTGCCGCGCGAGATCCCGGCATTCTACTACGTCGTGCTGCCGGTGCTGTGCTTTGTGATTGATGCGGGATGGTATTCAATTGTCACGCTGGTGCTCTCTTCCGAGAAACCGCGCAATGCCTACCTGCGTTTTAAAACTGTGATTGACCGCTTAGCGGGCGGCGTGATGGGGATTTTGGGGCTGAAGCTGATTTTCTTCTCACGCTAAAAAACAGAAAGCCACCGCAAGCGGTGGCTCAGACAGAGTGGGATCAGTGAATCCCCAACCGGTGCGCATGGAAAATCTCTTCACGCAGTTCGAGGTGGGTTAAACCCAGCAGATCGGCAAACTCCAGCTTGAGCTGCTGCAGGCGGATCAGGAATTGCGCGGGGGTTAACTGCTCTTGTTCACGACGAAGAAATTCAAACGCTAAGGTGGTTGGGGTTATCTCGGTGTCCATGGTAATCCTCTGTTGGGTTGTGAAATCGACAGTATTGTACCACCAACGCGCTGTTCAAAAAACAGCCAGAGCAGGATTTCTGGCGCTTAACTTTTATAACAACATCAGGACTGAAACATGTTTTCTAAGCATTATGAAGTGGATGAAAGCCATATTGATTTTCAGGGCGTAGTCGACGGCCTGTACTATCCGTTTTACATGGAGTGGACGCGCCACGCCTACATGCGCGAGGCGCTCGGTATTGATATCGAGGAAGAGTTCCGCCAGGGCAAACTCTATATGGTACTGGAATACTCCCTGCGCTTTCGTAAGAGCCTGCAGAAAGGCGACAACGTTGAGGTCACCTGCCAGCTTGAGCGCAACGAAAAACGCAACCGCGTGAACTTCGCGCAGCAGATCAAAGTTGATGGCGTGGTTTATGCCGAAGCGACGTTTGTCGCCACCTGCCTGGCCAATGGCCGCCCTTCCATGCCGGAAGCCGTACTGAACGCACTGGAACAGCTCTAACATCGATTAGCGAAGGGTAACCGCGCTCTTCGCTAGCCTTCCTCCAGCGCCTGGAGGATGTAATCTGTTCTCCACTCCACGCTCCCCTCCGGCAACACGATTATCCGATACCCCAGCTTGCCGTAAGTGTCAGCCATGATTGCAGCCGTCTGCACCGCCTCTTCCCAGCTCTGCTTTCTTTCTGCATCCCCGGCATAAATAGCCTTCCAGGGCGGTGCCAGGAAAATATCAGAATGGTAGGGAAACCGTCTAACGGCTTCCAACAGATGATCGGGAATGGGCAACTGCATCAGGGCGAGATAACCCAGGATGTCCGGCACGCCGCGATCGTAAAAACAATAAGTCTGTTTTTCGTCTGCGCCATACCAGGAGCGCATTTCCCACCCAAGCATCTGCTCAGCAAATGCCGCAGGATCCTGCCAGGGTAAGGCGTGCCCGCCAATTTGCTGCTGGTGCTGAATAATGCTCCTCCCGGCCTCCGGCTGGCAATCAAAACCCCGGCGCTTGAGCTCATTAATGAGGGTACTTTTCCCGGAACCTGGCCCGCCGGTAAGCACCACGCGTTTCACCTGAATATTGTTCATAAACCTCCCAAACATTATTTTCTTTACTGATTTATGGTGATTCCACGCCCTCGTTCCTGCTACCCTCTGGCAAAAAAGTGAATAAGACTTAGGATCACCCGCATGCAAGAATTTATCCGGCCGGTTTTGAACCTGCCTAACAACGAGAAGAAACTGCTGCTGCACTCCTGCTGCGCCCCCTGCTCGGGTGAAGTCATGGAGGCCATACACGCGTCCGGTATCGAATACACCGTGTTCTTCTACAACCCAAACATTCACCCGCAGAAAGAGTATTTACTGCGCAAGGATGAAAACATTCGCTTTGCGGAACAGCACGGCGTGCCGTTTGTGGATGCGGATTACGATACCGATAATTGGTTTGAGCGTGCGAAAGGGATGGAGTGGGAGCCGGAGCGTGGAGTGAGATGCACCATGTGCTTTGATATGCGTTTCGAGCGTACAGCACTTTACGCCCATGAGCACGGATTTAATGTCATCAGCAGTTCGCTGGGGATTTCCCGCTGGAAAAACATGCAGCAGATTAACGACTGCGGGCACCGCGCCGCCGCGCCTTATGAAGGCATGAGCTATTGGGATTACAACTGGCGCAAACAGGGTGGCTCCGCTCGCATGATTGAAATCAGCAAGCGCGAACAGTTCTACCAGCAGGAATACTGCGGCTGCGTCTATTCCCTGCGCGACACCAACCTGCACCGGAAAGCCAATAACCGGCCGATGATTAAAATCGGCAAGCTGTTCTATGGCAAGGACGACGAGTCATCTCAGGCTTAACCCACTGAATGGTTGACACATTTTTGCATTAATTAACGGTTGCCCGTAGTAAGGGCAGCTGTTTTAATTTCCTCTTTAAATTATTACCAGAGGGAACTATGCAAAATAATACTCACGCTGGCGTCAGGGCTTACAACCCTATCACTCTAAAACTTTACGACTGGTGGGTGTTAAAGATCTCAAATCAGTACGCCTGGCGTTGCCCGACAGACACCGTTTTGCTCCCGCATTTCAAGGTCCACACCGGCGAAAATCATCTGGATATCGGCGTGGGAACGGGCTATTACCTGCCTCACCTGCCTGCTACCGTTGAACTTTCCCTGATGGATTTGAACACCAGCAGCCTGCAGGCGGCCTCGGCGAAAGCGGGCCACAGAATCAAAGACCATCTGCAGCATGACGTTTTTAAGCCCCTGCCGCAGAGCTGGCACGATCGTTTTGACTCCATCTCACTTTTCTATTTACTGCATTGCCTGCCCGGCTCGCTAAACGACAAAGCGCTGGCGATAGATAACATTGCCCGTGCGCTTAAAACAGAAGGCACGCTCTTTGGCGCGACGATTCTGGGTGAAGGCGTGGCGCACAATGCTTTTGGCCGCAAGCTAATGAACGTTTATAACAAGAAAGGGATCTTTTCTAATCGGCAGGATTCAGCAGGACTGCTCAGGGATGTTTTGACCGCGAGATTCGAACGGGTCGACGTAAAAATTGAAGGTACAGTCGCGTTATTTACCGCCAGCGGACGCCGCGATTAAGAGGGAAAATCCGGGAGCCTGCCGACATCGATCAGGCCCCGTAATCGTTCAAAGTAACCCAGAAGTACCCTGCATTTTCCCGAGCAGGTTTGAAATTTATAGCCAGCAACCCTGGACATTGCACGGATATATTCTGTTTGATTTTTAAGGCACTTAACGCAAATCAGGGCTTTGCAGTTTGCGTTAAGTGCGATTTCACTGCGGCTACACTAGTGAGAGCGCTTTCTTTGCCATTATTGCTCCGCCAGCCCGCGGTTTTTCAGCATCGGTTCGCTGTGCGGATCGTGTCCTCGCCAGTCGCGATACAACGCTTCCAGATCGCTGCTGTTACCTCTTGAGAGAATCGCTTCCCGGAAGCGCTGGCCGTTTGCGGCGCTGAGCCCGCCCTGCTCCACAAACCACTGATAGCCGTCGTCCGCTAACATTTGCGTCCAGATATAGGCGTAATAACCCGCCGCGTAGCCGCCGCCAAAAATATGGGCAAAATAGCTACTGCGGTAGCGAGGCGGCACCTCGGCCAGCTTGATGTGCTCTTTTTCCAGCGCTTCAGCTTCGAAGCGCGCCACATCGTCAATAGCCGTGTCTGGTGCCAGGCTGTGCCAGTTCATGTCCAGCAGCGCCGCCGCCAGCAGCTCGGTCATGTCATAGCCTTTGTTAAACTGCGCGGCGCGGAACAGTTTGCTGCGGAGCGACTCCGGCATTGGCTCACCGGTCTGGTGATGCCGGGCATAATTGGCAAAGACCTCGGGATGGCTCGCCCAGTGCTCGTTAATTTGCGAAGGGAACTCCACAAAATCTCGCGGCGTGTTGGTCCCCGAAAGGCTCGCATAGCGCTGGGTAGCAAACAGGCCGTGCAGCGTATGGCCGAACTCGTGAAACAGCGTTATGACATCGTCCCATGAAATCATGGCAGCCTCGCCGCTGGCCGGTTTGGTATAGTTGCATACGTTGTAGATCACCGGCATGGCGTCAAACAGCGTGGATTGATCGACAAAGTTCCCCATCCACGCCCCGCCGCCTTTGCTGTCTCGGGCAAAGAAATCACCGTAGAACAGCACCATGCCGCTCCCATCGTTATCAAAAATCTCCCAGGTGCGCACATCCGGGTGGTAAGTCGGGATATCAAAACGTTCTACGAAACGCAGCCCGAAGAGCTGGCTGGCGGCCCAGAATACGCCGTTAGTCAGCACACCGTTGAGTTCAAAATACGGTTTAATCTGCCCTTCATCGAGATCGTACTTCGCACTACGCACCTGCTCGGCGTAAAACTGCCAGTCCCATGCCGTGGCCTGGAATCCCCCGTTCTGGGCATCAATAACGTCCTGAATGTCTTTCAGTTCGCGGCGCGCCCGCCCGGTGGCCGCAGGGACGATGTTCCGCATAAAGCGCAGCGCCGCATCGGGGGTTTTCGCCATCTGGTCGGCCATTTTCCAGGCCGCGTAGTTTTCAAAGCCCAAAAGCTGAGCTTGTGCAGCCCGCAGCGTAGCCAGGCGAGCGACGATGGCGCGAGTATCGTTCGCATCGTTGCGCTGGGCACGCGTCCAGCCAGCCTCAAAGAGCGCTTCTCGCGTGGCGCGGTCGCTCAGGCTTTGTAAAGCCGGCTGCTGGGTAAAATTCAGCAGCGGAAGCAGCCATTTACCCGGCAGGCCTTTGTCAGCCGCAGCCTGCGCCGCAGCCGCAATTTCCGCACTGGTCAGGCCGTTAAGCGCCTCAGCGTGGTCAACCACCAGACCACCGGCTTTATCCGCCGCATGAAGACGATTATTGAACTGGCTGGTGAGCTGGGCGCTCTCTTTGTTCAGCGCTTTCAGCTGCGTTTTATCCTGCTGGCTTAACGTGGCGCCCGCCAGCTTGAACGACTGCCAGGTCACCTCCACCAGCCGCAGGGATTCCGCATCCAGATTGAGGTCGTGGCGCTGCTGATAAACGCGATTCAGCCGGGCGAATAAGGTATCGTTCAGGCGAATTTCATCGGCAAGCTCAGCCAGTTCGGTGGAGAACTCTTCATCAAGCTGCTGCAGGAAATCGCTGGTGTGCGCCGACGTCATGGCGTAGAACACGGTAGTCACGCGGCCCAGCATCGCACCGGTTTTCTCCAGCGCCAGGTAAGTATTTTCAAACGTAGGCTCAGCCGGATCACCGGCAATGGCGGCGACTTCTGCACGCTTGATGCGCTTACCTTCATCGAAAGCCGGTCGGTAATGGTCGTTAGTTATCTCGTCGAAATGCGGGGCCTGATAAGGCAATAAACTCGGCTGGAAAAACGGGTTGCTCTGCAACATCCTCTACTCCCGGTGACCTGAAATGTGGGTTAGTTATAGCGCATTTAGCTTCGTTTCTTAAAAGAAAAACTAAGATTACCGTGGCCCGTTAGCGTGCTAAGGTAGTGCCGGACAAAAGCGTTGAGGAACAGAGAGATGATTGTACTGGTTACGGGTGCTACCGCGGGCTTTGGTGAAAGCATTACCCGCCGTTTCGTTAAGAATGGCCATAAGGTTATTGCCACCGGCCGCCGTCAGGAACGCCTGCTCGAGCTTAAAGAAGAGCTGGGTGACAACCTGTTTACGCTGCAGCTGGATGTGCGCAATCGCGCGGCAATAGAAGAAGCGCTGGCTTCCCTGCCGGCCGACTGGCAACAGATTGATATCCTGGTCAACAACGCCGGGCTGGCGCTGGGCATGGAGCCTGCGCATAAAGCCAACGTCGATGACTGGGAAAACATGATCGACACCAACAACAAAGGCCTAGTTTATATGACCCGCGCCGTGCTGCCGGGCATGGTCGAGCGCAATCGCGGCCACATTATTAACATCGGTTCCACCGCGGGCAGCTGGCCTTACGCCGGGGGCAACGTCTACGGGGCGACCAAAGCCTTCGTGCGCCAGTTCAGCCTGAACCTGCGCACCGACCTGCATAAAACGGCCGTTCGCGTGACCGACATCGAACCGGGCATGGTGGGCGGCACCGAGTTTTCCAACGTGCGCTTTAAGGGCGACGATGACAAAGCCGGCAAAACCTACGAAAACGCCAACGCGCTGACGCCGGAAGACGTTACCGAAGCCGTCTGGTGGGTGGCGACGTTACCGAAACACGTCAACATCAACACCCTGGAAATGATGCCGGTCAGCCAGACGTTTGCCGGTCTGAGTGTCCATCGCGAAGGGTAACTCTGGCGAAAGTCATAGTGAAACGGGGCCTTTGCAGCCCCGTTTTTTCATCTTACGGCACGCTAAAATGCGGAGCGATCAGGCCCGGCCCCAGCCAGCAACGATGATCAGCATCCCACAGAAAGCAATGGCCGCTCCGGTCCAGTCGTAAACGCTGAGCTTCACGCCGTCGACCACGCGCAGCCAGAGCAACGCCGTCACCACATAAACCCCGCCGTAGGCCGCATAGACGCGCCCGCTGGCCGCCGGATGCAGCGTCAAAAGCCAGACAAAAATCGCCAGCGACAGCGCCGCTGGCAGCAATAACAACGGAGAGCCGTTGCGTTTAAGCCATAGCCAGGGCAGAAAACAACCAATAATCTCCGCCAAAGCGGTGGCAAAAAATAGCAACGTTGTTTTGATCATATTGTCTTTTCTTCAGTAATAATGATGCCCACTAACTCTGACATTAGGCGCGAATCAGCCTCAATGATATGATTAGTTTTATTAAACTAAAAAGGAAATCGCAATGAACTCAATCCTTCGTAAGTCTTTGTCATGGATGCCGTTAGCCTTGCTGGGAGCTGCATTCATGGTTTCTATGCCAACCCAGGCCGATACTAACGTGATCGTTGTTCCGGGCGGAACGAACGGCGTCGGTGGTCAGGAGAACTCCCTGACCCGCCAGCGCGCAGCGGAAGAAAAAGAGCAGTGGAATGACACCCGTACCCTGCGCCAGAAGATCAACCGCCATAACGAAAAAGTGTTCGACCGTGAGTCGGCGCGCGGGGACAAAGACTGGGCCAAACAAGATGCCGCCCAAGATACCTTCGACAAATGCCAGCAGAGCGCCAACGTGAACGCCTACTGGGAGCCGAACACCCTGCGCTGCCTGGATCGCCGCACCGGCCGCGCGATCAATCCATAATAGTCCCACTCTCAAACGAGGCTTCTGCTTAAGAAGCCTCACCATCATCAGCGCAAGGATTTGCTATGAGTAACGAACTGCCTATTCGTCTTCGCCCGCTTGAGCGCGAAGATCTCCGCTTCGTCCACCAGCTGGACAATAACGCCAGCGTCATGCGCTACTGGTTTGAAGAGCCTTACGAAGCCTTCGTGGAGCTGTCTGACCTGTATGACAAACATATTCACGATCAGAGCGAGCGCCGCTTTGTCATCGACTGCAACGGCGTGAATGCCGGGCTGGTTGAGCTGGTCGAAATCGACCACATCCACCGCCGGGCGGAGTTTCAGATAATTATCACGCCGGAGTTCCAGGGCAAAGGGCTCGCCTCGCGCGCGGCCAAACTGGCCATGGAGTACGGTTTTACCGTGCTCAATCTCTATAAGCTCTACCTGATTGTCGATAAAGAGAATGAAAAAGCGGTACATATTTATAAAAAACTGGGCTTTATCGTGGAAGGCGAGCTGATCCACGAGTTCTTCATTAACGGCCAGTACCGCGACGCCATTCGGATGTGCATCTTCCAGCAGCAGTTCCTGGCGCAGAAAACCCCGGAAAAAACCCTGCTGAAGCCGACGGCTCAGTAACCGCTTTTCACAGATGAATGCCGCCCTGCGTGAGCGTTCATCTGTCCTTCTCCTGTATCTCCCGCCAGCCTTCTTGCCGCTTCGTCTATTTTCCAGACAATCAGACGGGTTTTTCCTGCAAACCACTCAATCAGAACTAAAATAATAGGGCTGTAAAATTTTGCGTTTAAAAGGCAACGGCTATCAAATTCGTAGGCCCATCCAGATATTAATTATTGATCGTACAGATTATCGTTATCGGGCATACATATAACGGAGAGCAAAATGAGCAATTCTACTGACTTACACAATGCTTCCTCAGCGAGCGCAGGAAAGTGCCCATTTAACCACGGCCAGAGCACGGACATTGCCGGCGAGGGAACCAGCAACCAGGACTGGTGGCCGCACCAGTTGCGCGTCGACCTGTTGAATCAACACTCCAATCGCTCCAACCCGCTGGATGAAAACTTCAGCTACCGCAAAGAATTTAGCAAACTCGATTATTACGCCCTGAAAGGCGACATCAAAGCGCTGTTAACGGATTCTCAATCCTGGTGGCCTGCCGACTGGGGCAGCTATATCGGTCTCTTTATCCGTATGGCGTGGCACAGTGCAGGAACCTATCGCTCCCGCGACGGTCGCGGTGGCTCCGGACGCGGTCAACAGCGTTTTGCGCCTCTTAACTCCTGGCCGGATAACGTCAGCCTCGATAAATCCCGTCGGCTGCTTTGGCCCATTAAACAAAAATATGGTCAGCAAATTTCCTGGGCAGACCTGATTATTCTCGCCGGTAACGTGGCGCTGGAAAATGCGGGCTTCCGCACCTTCGGCTTTGGTGCCGGGCGCGAAGATGTCTGGGAACCAGATCTCGACGTTAACTGGGGGGCTGAGAAAGAGTGGCTTGAGCACCGCCACCCGGAATCTCTGGCACAGGCTCCGCTCGGTGCGACCGAAATGGGTCTGATTTACGTCAACCCGGAAGGCCCTGAGCACAGCGGCGACCCGCTTTCCGCAGCGCCTGCTATTCGCGCCACCTTCGGCAACATGGGGATGGACGACGAAGAGATTGTCGCCCTGATTGCCGGGGGCCATACGCTCGGTAAAACCCACGGCTCTGCGGCCGCCACCCACGTTGGCGCAGACCCGGAAGATGCTCCGCTTGAGGCGCAGGGGCTTGGCTGGGCAAACAGCTACAATAGCGGCGTCGGCGCGGATGCCATAACCTCCGGCCTCGAAGTGGTCTGGACGCAAACACCAACCCAGTGGAGCAACTACTTCTTCGAAAACCTGTTCGGCTACGACTGGGTACAAACCCGCAGCCCGGCAGGCGCCATTCAGTTTGAGGCGACCAACGGCCCGGATATCATTCCCGATCCGTTTGATCCGTCCAAAAAACGTAAACCAACGATGCTGGTAACTGACCTGACGCTGCGCTTCGATCCAGAGTTCGAGAAAATTTCTCGCCGCTTCCTGAACGATCCGCAGGCCTTCAACGAAGCCTTCGCCCGCGCCTGGTATAAACTGACGCACCGCGATATGGGGCCAAAAGCGCGCTACATCGGCCCGGAAGTGCCAAAAGAAGATCTGATTTGGCAGGATCCGTTGCCGAAAGCTACCCACGCGCCGTCCAGCGCCGATATCGACGCGCTGAAAAAAGCGATTGCGGATTCCGGCCTGTCCGTCAGCGAGCTGGTTTCGGTGGCATGGGCATCAGCCTCAACCTTCCGCGGCGGGGACAAACGCGGCGGTGCCAACGGGGCGCGGCTGGCACTTGCTCCGCAGCGCGGCTGGGAAGTGAACGCCGTGGCGGCCCGTGCTCTGCCTGTGCTTGAAGCAATTCAGAAGGCATCCGGCAAAGCGTCGCTGGCGGACATCATCGTGCTAGCCGGTGTGGTAGGCATTGAGAAGGCCAGCCACAGCAAAGTACCGTTCACGCCGGGGCGCGTGGACGCCACTCAGGAGCAGACCGACATCGAGTCCTTCGAGCTGCTGAAACCGGCCGCTGACGGCTTCCGAAACTATCGCCGCATTGCGAATGCCACCTCAACCGAAGCGCTGCTGATCGACAAGGCGCAGCAGCTGACGCTGACGGCTCCTGAGCTGACAGTCTTAATCGGCGGTTTGCGCGCGCTGGGCGTTAACTACGATGAAAGCCAGCACGGCGTGCTGACTTCTCGCCCGGGTGAGCTGACGAATGATTTCTTCGTCAATCTGCTGGATATGCGTACCGAGTGGAAAGCCGCCGATGCGGACTCCGAAGTGTTTGAGGGCCGCGATCGCCTTAGCAGAGAAGTAAAATACACCGGCACCCGCGCCGATCTGGTCTTTGGCTCTAACGCCGTGCTGCGCTCCCTGGCGGAAGTGTATGCCAGCCAGGACGCCAAAGAGAAGTTCGTCAAAGACTTTATCGCCGCATGGACAAAGGTAATGAATCTCGACCGTTTCGACCTGCAGCAGTAAAACGAAAGGGAGGCTTTTGGCCTCCCCTGGTTTAACGCTATATGGGAAGGCATTTCGCCTTCCCTTTTTACTGCTTACTCTTCGCCGAAGTGGATCACGGTGCGAATCGATTTTCCTTCATGCATCAGGTCAAACGCTTCGTTGATCTTGTTCAGCGGCATGCGGTGAGTAATGAACGGATCCAAATTGATTTTGCCCGCCATTGCATCTTCTACCATGCCCGGCAGTTGAGTGCGGCCTTTAACGCCCCCGAACGCTGAGCCACGCCAGACGCGGCCAGTCACCAGCTGGAATGGGCGGGTTTTAATTTCCTGCCCCGCCCCGGCCACGCCGATAATCACGCTCTCGCCCCAGCCTTTGTGGCAGCATTCCAGCGCGGAACGCATCACGTTCACGTTGCCGATACATTCGAAGCTGTAATCCACGCCGCCGTCGGTCAGCTCAACGATCACATCCTGAATCGGCTTCTCGTGATCTTTCGGGTTAATGCAGTCGGTGGCGCCCATTTCACGCGCGAGGGTGAATTTCTCCGGATTGGTATCAACGGCAATGATTCGCCCGGCCTTAGCCTGCACCGCGCCCTGAATCACCGCCAGGCCGATCCCGCCGAGACCAAATACCGCCACGGTATCGCCCTCTTTCACTTTTGCCGTGTTGTGCACCGCGCCGATGCCGGTGGTCACGCCGCAGCCAAGCAGACACACTTTATCCAGCGGCGCCTGAGGATTAACCTTAGCCAGAGAGATCTCCGCCACTACGGTGTATTCGCTGAAAGTGCTGGTACCCATGTAGTGATAAATTGGCTCGCCGTTGTAGGAGAAGCGGGTGGTGCCATCCGGCATCAGGCCTTTGCCCTGCGTGGCGCGAACGGCCTGGCAGAGGTTAGTTTTGCCGGATTTACAGAACTTACACTCGCGGCATTCTGCGGTGTAGAGCGGAATAACGTGGTCGCCCGGCTTCAGGCTGGTCACGCCCTCGCCCACTTCCACCACGATGCCGCCGCCTTCGTGGCCCAGCACCGCCGGGAATACGCCTTCCGGATCGTCGCCGGACAGCGTGAAAGCATCGGTATGGCAAACGCCGGTGTGGGTGATTTTCACCAGCACCTCACCTTTTTGCGGGGGCGCAACGTCGATTTCAACAATTTCTAGAGGTTTACCCGGCCCAAAGGCCACCGCAGCACGTGATTTCATTGTTTTGTTCCTTTTGGTGGGGGTGTTTTTATTTTAGATAAGAGCGCAGCAAATTCCCGACTTCCGCCATCCGCAGCGCGCGCTGCTCTTCGGAGGTGTCGCCGGTGACCAGCTCGTCTTTAAGGTGAATTTCCATCATTTCGCCCATCAGGCCGTTGGCTGCCCCGCGAACGGCCGCGATCTGCTGCAAAATGGCGAGGCACGGATCGCCGTTTTCCAGCGCGCGCTCAAGCGCCTCGGCCTGGCCGCGAATGCGCCTGACGCGGGTCAAAATACGTTTTTTATCTTCCGGAGAGTGTGGCATAACCGCCTCCCTGATACTGTAGGGGGGTATAGTAACGTAATTTTTAACTTATTGACAATTTTAAATATTATTTAAATTTCAATGAATTAAGGACTCACATTAAAAGACATATGGAGGCATCCCGGCAAACCGGACCATTCACATTTAGAGATCTTCAGGGATACCGATTATGTCCCCGGAGGAGATCGCCATGCGCAAAGCCCGATTCACCGAACACCAGATCATCGCCGTTCTGAAGTCCATCGAAGCCGGGCGCACCGTTAAGGATATCTGCCGCGAGGCCGGGATCTCTGAAGCCTCGGATTACAACTGGCAAGCCCACGCAGAATGCCTTTATCGAACGGTTCAACCGCACGTACAGGACAGAAATACTGGATTTTTATCTGTTCAGAACGCTGAATGAAGGACGGGAAATTACAGAACGCTGGCTGGCTGAATATAACAGCGAGCGCCCTCATTAATCCCTGAATAACCTGACGCCGGAAGAATACCGGCTGATAACTGAAAACCCGGAAATCTCAAAAAGTGCGATCAACTAAAACGGGTGTGCTTACAGCAGGGTTTCGAAGGTTAATTACCTGCGGGCGAGACATTCCATAATTTGAACCCTACACGCCAATATTATGCAAAGTCAACCATTTTGACTGCACCGTTCCCCTTTTCATTGTGTTATACCGTTGCAACCTTTTTCAACTCCAAACAAACGATGTTACAGGATTTGCGTTATGGATAACTATCTGGATAAAAAACGATTTAACAACTATTACCTTATGCTTGCACAGCGAGAAGCAAATAGCCTCCAGCGCTACGCCAGACAGATTTCATCACTACATCTTAAAACCTTAGTTCCCCGACTTAACTTCAATAATGAAATTGATAAATTTATTGACGCACAAATAAAACAGATAACAACTGCAAAGAATGAACGTGAATGTAAAGAGTGCTTATTTAATATCAGGGAAGAAAAAAGACTTATCGAGCAACAAAATACCGAACTAAAAATGGGTAGCACTAAAATCGTTGTTTCCGCAGAACTGGTGAATAAACTGGATGCGTGGGGCTATGTGATTAATGGGGTTGGGGTTGTTCTGAGCGGATTTCAGGTAATTGCAGGGGCTGGCATCACTATCGCATCTATAACTCATGGAAATATGATAGGGCTTACTGCTGGTTCGCTACTGATTTTACATGGGGTTAATGGACTTTATGAGGGGGTAACGAATATCTCGACAGGGCGATCTGACACGACTGGTGCAGTAAAAAAAGGCTATGTAAGAGTCGCTGAGTTTATGGGATTTAGTGACAAGGCAGGACTCTTGGCATACAGCGGTATGGATCTGGCCTTGTCTGGATACGGCCTGGCAAGACAAATCATGAAAGCTGATGCATGGCGATTATTCAGGCATTTACCGTCTGATTTCGTAAGAAACTATAAAAATATGAGCACAACCGCATTACTTATTGAAGGAGCCGGTGATGGAGTTGCACTCAAATCAATTGCGGATAGCTATAAATCTAACTGATTTATAATTTTATTATAATTTAAAAAAATCTTCGCCCCTACCTTAAAAGGGGCGAAAATCTCAAGAGCAAAAAATGAAAAGACACCAACAAAAATAATCCCATAGAACGAATCGACACCATCATTGATGTAACTAACAACACAGAAGGCTAAAATTAAAAGCCTCAAGAAAACGCCCCCCAAAAATGCTCTTCTTAACTGCCTCAATATAACAATATAAGATACGCCCTCCTTTTCTACCCAATGCGCTATAAATGCACTTTCCTTTTTGGTAAAGCCACGCGAGAATAAAACAGTTCGAATTTCTTCTTTGTCCATGACAGCTATATCCCTTTATAAAATAACACTATATAGTAACGTGTTATTATAATGAAATGTAGCGTTTTTGACTGCAACTTAATCAGCAAAAAACCTCCGTAATGCGGCAGGGTTCCATTCTTCGCAGCATCAGAAAGCAAATTCAGAATTCTGATCGCGCCACAACCCTAAAAGCGGTCTCGGCCTTTTCCTCTTCTACACAACAGACATTCACCAGCCCCTCATAAAACCGCTTCCAGTTACGCGACCATGAAGACTGGTGAAGATCCGGCAGGCGTTTCAGTATTGCCCGGTGAACGGTAGCTGACGATACGACGCTGACCCCGTTTCCCGCACCTAAAGGCGTATCATCTCCGACGGCGTATTCTGTCCCGCCAACCTAATGGCCGGCTCTATCGAAAAAAAAGCCCTTCGACTAGATGGCTTCCGATACTATTTTCACGTCAGCAATAAACTCGATGGCCCCGCTCTTTAGCACGCGCTGATTCACTGTAGAAAAACTCAACGCCTGGCTCACCGGCAGCAGCGGGATCCCCGCCCCGATAACGACCGGGATCTGGGTGACAAACAGGCGCTGCAGCTCTCCGGCTTCGGCGAACCAGGCGGCAGTTTTACCTCCGCCTACCAGCCAGACATCTTTGCCTTTGGCGGCTTCGCGGGCTTGCGCGGTAATGTCGACGGCTTCGCCCTGTACCCGCGTGATATTTTGCCCTTCAGGCACCGATAGCGAACGCTGCGTGACGATAAATGCCGGGACATCGGCATAGGGCCAGGCCTCTGGCGAGTTTTCCAGAATCCAGCTGTAGGTTTCCGCCCCCATGATCACCGCCCCAACGGTCTGATAGAACTCATCGTATGGCGTGGCGTCATCCCCCAGCGGGAAGTTCATTAGCCAGTCCAGCTGATGCTGCTGGTCGGCAATGTAACCATCCAGCGTCGCGGCGACGTAATAGACTAAATTGGCCATACTTTTCTCTCTCTGTCAGACAATTATCCGCCTGATAATACAGAGATAAACACACATCGCCACTGCCAATTTTAGGCTTGCGGTTCTTCATCTCCTCGCGCCTGGCGGCGTATCACCTGCGGCGGCTGGCCGTAGGCGCGAAGAAACGCCCGGCGCATTCTGTCCCGCTCGCCAAACCCGGTTTGCCGGGCCACTTCGTCGATGGAGCGGGCGCTGGTTTCAAGCAGCATACGGGCGGACTCCAGGCGCAAATGTTCGATCGCGCGAGCGGGCGACTGGCCGGTTTCAGCCTGAAAGCTGCGGCTAAACTGGCGGGGAGATAAATTCGCCACCGCCGCCAGCTCTTCCACGCTCAACGCATTTTCCAGGTGCGAGCGGGCGTATGTCATCACTTTCTGGATGCGGTCCGATTTAGGCTCCAGCTCGAGCAGGGAGGAAAACTGCGACTGGCCACCGGAACGGCGGTGATAGAGCACCAGCTTCCGGGCGATGGTGCGCGCGATATCTGCCCCAAGATCGTCTTCAATCAGCGCCAGCGCAAGATCGATGGCCGCCGTCATCCCCGCAGAGGTCCAGTAAGGCCCGTCGCAAATAAAAATCTTATCTTCTTCCACGCTGATGCCCGGAAAACGCTGCTGCAGATCTCGCGCATACATCCAGTGCGTGGTGGCCCGCCGGCCCTCCAGCAACCCGGCTTCGGCCAATAAAAAGGTCCCGAGGCAGGCGGCGGCCACGCGGCGCGCATAGACCGCCGCCTGGCGAACAAAATCAATCGTCGCGGGGGAAGCCTGTTCCATCGTGGCGCCGAACAGCAGGAGATCGTACTGCGTATCCGCCATTGACTCAGTCATCACCTCAAACCCTGCCGACGTAGGCACCCCGCCGCCCTGCTCAGACAGCAAATGCAGCTCATACACCGGCTCGCTCGCCATCAGGTTAGCCACTTCAAATGCCGTAATGACGGCGAATCCCATGGTGGAATACCCGGGGGTAACAACAAAACCGACCTTTTGCATGTGGCAGACCGCCGTGATTGATGGTGTCATAAAAAGACGGTTATATGACATTTGAGACACAAAAAGCCAGTGTTAATGTTGCTTTCGTCAATTAACCCCCTTTTCAGGAGCTACACAATGAGCAACACATCTACAGGCACAGCCCTCGTCACCGGGGCATCCGGCGGGATCGGCGCCGTCTACGCGGCCCGCCTGGCTAAACGCGGTTATAACCTGATTCTGGTGGCTCGCAACACGGGCCGTCTGAACCAGGTCGCCCGGCGCATTCGTGAAGAAAGCGGGCAATCGGTGGAGGTTGTTCCCGCCGATCTGGGTAACGCGACAGAGCTGCTGCAGATCGAAACGCGGCTAAAAAACGACGAGTCTATTACGCTGCTGGTGAATAACGCGGGCTTTGGCTCAAAAGAAAGCGTGCTGGAAGCCAGAGTGGATGAAATGACTGCGATGATAGACCTCAACGTGACTGCGTTAACTCGCCTTACCTATGCGGCGGCCCCGGCAATGGCTACCCGCCGGCACGGCACCATTATTAACATTGCTTCGGTCGTCGCTATTGCCCCTGAATTGCTGAACGGTGTTTACGGGGCCAGTAAAGCGTTCGTGCTGGCATTGAGTCACTCTTTGCAGCAGGAGCTGGCGGAGTCCGGCGTGCGCATTCAGGCCGTGCTGCCTGGCGCCACGGCCACGGATTTCTGGAATATTGCCGGCGTGGGCGGGCACGAAAATCTGCCGCAAAGCTGGGTGATGAGTACCGAAGATATGGTGGATGCCGCGCTGGTCGGCCTTGATGCCGGTGAAAAGGTGACCATTCCTTCGTTGCAGGATGGCCGCGAATGGGATAACTGGGAGGCTGAACGCCGGGTGATTAGCTCGCATCTGAGCGCTTCTCAGCCAGCGCCGCGTTACACTCGCTAATCAATCACGCTATTTTGCTCTACAGATGCCGCCATCAGGCGGCATTTTTGCTGTTATCAACGCTAACTGTCGCTCAAATCACCTGCCTGTAAGAATATTTAAATGATAATGAGTATCATTTAAATATTTTATTTGTTAACATCCTGCCCGCGGTAAATTGATCGACATCAAGACTAACAGCCAGTGAAGGCTACCTCCGGGCAAAAGATATGCATAAAAAATTGATCCTTACGTCTTTGATAGCGTTAGCCAGCCTGGGCCTCAGCGCCTGCAGCCAAACCTCTCCCTCGCCTCAAGCGGCAAGCCATGTCGCCGTCACGCATGGGCAAATCATTGATTTACAAAGTGGCGAAACGCTGACAGAACGACAGCTGCTGGCCAAACTCGCCAGCGCTCAGCGGCTTATCGTCGGCGAAAAGCACGATAACGCCGAACATCACCAGATTGAGCTTTGGCTGCTGCAGAATCTGCCAAAAGAGCGTCCTCAGGGCAGCGTCTTGCTGGAGATGCTAACCGCCAGCCAACAGCCGCGCGTCACCCAGGTGAAGGCCTGGCTCAAAGAGGAGCCGCAGGTGCGGGACAGCCGCATTCAGGAACTGCTTCACTGGCAGAAAGGCTGGCCGTGGGAGATGTATGGCGGCGTCGTGACCGAAGCCCTGCGCGCGCCCTCACCTTTACTCAACGCCAATATCAACCGCGATGAGATAATGCGTCTTTATAAAGACCCGCGCTTCCCGAAAGGGAAAAAATCAACCGCGCCCGCCGTACAGGCCGCGCTGAAAGAAACGATTATTGCCATGCACGGGGGCAGCATCGAAGGCCAACAGCTGACGTCAATGCTGGCGATTCAGCAGCAGCGCGATCGCTATATGGCCCAACAGTTGCTGAGCGCCCCAACGCCCGCTTTACTGATTGCGGGCGGATATCATGCGTCCAGGAGCATCGGCGTGCCGCTGCATATGGAGGACTTGTCTCCCGCCTCGAAGCCGGTAGTGCTGATGCTGGCGGAAAAAGGCATGAATATCACGGCAGATCAGGCTGATTATGTGTGGTTTGTTGCGCCTGCTCCGGCAAAACGGTAACCGTCGATGACAGACACGTTGACTCCTTCTCTGGCGGGCAGAAGCGGCACGGGTTTTACGCTGTCTCTGCTTCTCCACGGAGGCCTTTTTTTAGCGCTAATCTGGCAGGTGTCTGACACGCCCTCTGCCCTGGAGCCTGCGCCCGCAGTGATGCTGCAATGGGCCGACGATATCGAAGCCCCGCCGACGCCAGTCCCGCTTCCGGTGGGCATTGCCCAGCAGGAGTCAGCGGCAGCAGAAGAAAAGCAGCAGGCTGAAGACAAGCAACAGCAGCCTTTGCCGATAGCCAAAGATGCGGTGATTGAAGTCACTCGTCGGAAAAAAGCTGCCGAAGGTGAAAAGAAAAAACCTCGCCCACCGCGCAACGTCAGGGAGCAAACCAGCGACAGCAGCCAGGCGGCCATCTCGACCAATGCCGCTCCTCAGCCCAGCGTGGTGTCCTCGCGTATTGCCGCGCCTTACCACAGTGATGCGGAGAAACAACACAGCCAGCAGGATAGCTGGGAGAGCCGGGTCAAAGGCCATCTCAACCGCTTCAAACGCTACCCTGGCGACGCCCGTCAGCGTGCCAGAACGGGCATCGCAGTGGTGACGTTTACCGTGGATTCTGCGGGCAAAATTGTTGCCAGTTCTCTAACCGGTTCATCGGGAACGCGCTCGCTTGATCGGGAAGCCGTGGCCGTTTTAGAACGTGCCCAGCCGCTGCCAAAGCCCCCCGTCGAGCGCTTAAAAGGAGGCGTGTATAACGTCACGATGCCAATCAATTTCGACCTGACGGAACTTAGCCGAAGCTAGCGCTAAGCCCCACAACCTGAACGTTAACTTTATGCTGAATATTCGGCAGGGTGCCCCATCGCCCGACATTAAGGACGCCTCATGGAAAAACTATGGAAAGCCACCCCGCTGCTCCTCGTCTGTTCGCTATCTGCCCGTTGGGCAATCGCCGACGCGCCGCAGCCCCCGGCTACGCCCCAAATTCCCCACCAGCTTATTGAGCATGGCGATGTTCGCGTGGATAACTATTTTTGGCTCAGGGATGACAGCCGCAGCGACGCGAAAGTGCTGCGTCATCTTGAGGAGGAGAATAATTACGCCCGCGAGGTACTGAAGCCGTCCGCAGCGTTAACGGACACGCTGTATCGGGAAATGGTGGCGCGAATGAGCCAGGAAAACCGCTCTGTGCCCTTCCAGCGCAACGGTTATCGCTATCAGGATGTTTATCTGGCCGGGCAAGAATACGCCGTCAGCCAGCGGCAGCTCGTCGGGGGCGAAGGTGACTGGCAAACGCTGGTGGACGGCAACCTGCGTGCCAAAGGCCAGGCCTATTACCAGCTAAATGGCCTGGTCGTCAGTCAGGACAATCAGATGATGGCGATTGCCGAGGACACGACGGGCCGCCGCCAGTATCGCCTCTCGCTGCGCGATTTGAACAGCGGAAAATGGCTCCCGGATGCGATCGAAAACACCTCCGGGAATATGGTGTGGTCTAATGACGGGCGCTACCTGTTTTATATCCGCAATAATCCACAAACCCTGGTGCCCTCGCAGGTCTGGCGGCATCGTCCCGGCACGCCTGTTGCCGAGGACGTGCTGGTCTATCAAGAGGCTGACGGCGGCTATTATCTTGGGCTTTCCCGTTCGGCTTCGGACCGCTATTTAATCATCACGCTCAGTGCCAGCACCTCATCAGAAGCCCGCCTGATCGATGCGGATAAACCCGAAACACCCCCGGTACTTTTCGTCACCCGCAGGCCGGGGATTGAATATTATCTCGACCATTTTGAGGGGGAGTTCTACCTGCGTGCAAACCAGGAAAGCGCCAATTTTGGGCTGTATAAAAGCCACGCACCCGGCGACAAATGGCAGGCGGTGGTTGCGCCCCAATCCAATAAAATGGTGGAAGGATTCACCCTGTTTAAAGACTGGCTGGTGGTGGCTGAACGCCGGGACGGGCTGAGCCAGATACGCAAGATTAACTGGCTGAACCACAGTGAGCAGACGCTACAGTTTGATGACGCCAGCTATATGGCCTGGCTCGGCTATAACCCGGAGCCACAGGCCGGCAAGCTGCGCTATGGCTACTCTTCGATGACCACGCCCACCAGCGCTTATGAATGGGATCTGGCCAGCGGCGAACGTACCCTGCTAAAACGCCAGGAGGTCAATAACACCTCGCCGGAGAATTACCACAGCGAGCGGATCTGGATCGCCGCCCGCGACGGCGTGAAGGTGCCTGTCTCGCTGGTGTATAACAAAAAAATGTTCAAACCGGCCCACAGCCCGCTGCTGGTTTACGGCTATGGTGCCTACGGAATGAGCATGGATCCGGCCTTCAGCGCCAACAGACTCAGCCTTCTGGACCGCGGTTTTGTGTTCGCTATTGTGCACGTTCGCGGCGGGGGTGAGCTTGGCCAGCGTTGGTATCAGCAAGGGAAGCTGGAAAACAAGCCCAACAGCTTTAATGATTTTCTCGATGCGACCCACGGCCTGGTTAAGTTGGGCTTCGGGCAGGCTGGCAGACTTTACGCCATGGGCGGAAGCGCTGGCGGCTTGCTGATGGGCAACGTGATTAACCAGCAGCCCACACTCTTCAATGCCGTGGTGGCGCAGGTGCCGTTTGTGGACGTGGTGACAACCATGCTGGACGAATCCCTGCCGCTCACGGTGGGAGAATATGACGAATGGGGCAACCCGCACCGTAAGACAGACTATCTGCGGCTCAAATCCTGGAGTCCTTACGACAACGTTAAGCCCTCGCACTACCCAAATCTGCTGGTGACCAGCGGCCTCAACGACTCGCAGGTGCAATACTGGGAGCCAGCGAAGTGGGTCGCGAAGCTGCGTGAAAACCAGCGGGGCTCCGGCAAAATCCTTCTGATGACCGAGATGCAGGCCGGGCACGGCGGTAAATCAGGCCGAATAAAACGCCTGGAGAATACCGCCCTCGAATACAGTTTTATTCTGGAGGCAGATAAACAGCACTAACCTGGAAGCCTTCCCTTAATGGGAAGGCCTACTCAGGCAACATAATAATAAAAATAACTTTTATTTTATTACAATACTTCAAGGACACGTATGAACGTTAATAAACTGGCCGTAACTCTCGGCTCGGGCATGTTATTGCTCAGCGCCAGCGGATTGGCAAAAAATAGTGATGAAATAACTAACGGGGACAAAAAAGGCTCGGCGGTATTTAGCCCACTTAATGTTTCCGCCGGAAATATTACCCGCGAACAAGAGGCGCTGGAAAAACCTGGCGCAACCAGCTCCCGCGCCACGGATAAAAACCTGCAATCTCTGGATGCCACGCTCCGCAGTATGCCTGGCACCTATACCCAAATCGATCCTGGCCAGGGGACGGTGAGCGTGAACATTCGCGGGATGAGCGGTTTTGGCCGGGTTAACACGATGGTGGACGGCATTACCCAAAGCTTTTACGGCACCACAACGTCCGGCACTACCGTTCACGGCTCCACTAACAACCAGGCCGGGGTGCTTATCGACCCGAATTTCCTGGTCGGCGTGGACGTTACGCGTGGGGACAGCAGTGGTTCCGCGGGAATCAACGCCCTTGCCGGCAGCGCAAACATGCGCACCCTCGGCGTCGATGACGTGATTTTTAAGGGGAATGATTACGGGTTGCGGTCGCGCTTCTCGGTGGGCAGCAACGGGATCGGGCGCAGCGGGATGATTGCGACGGCCGGAAGAACAGACGCCTTTAGCGATACCGGGAGCTTTGGCGCAATGGCCGCCATCAGCGGCAGTTCTATTTATTCTAATTTCTCGAACGGCTCAGGCATTAATAGTGAAGAGTTTGGTTACGATAAATTTATGAAGCAGAACCCGAAATCCCAGCTTTATAAAATGGACATTAAGCCCAACGAATTTAATAGTGTCGAACTGTCGGCGAGAACCTATGAAAATAAATTCTCCCGCCGGGACATCACCAGCGACGATTATTATATTAAATATCACTATGCCCCGTTCTCTGAGCTAATTGATTTTAACGTCACGGCCAGCACCAGCCGCGGCGATCAGAAATACCGGGATGATTCGTTGTTTACTTTTTACAGCACCTCCGCGCAAAACCGTTCCGATGCGCTGGATATAAACAATACCAGCCGTTTTAGCCTGGGCGATAACGATCTGGCATTTACGCTGGGCAGCAAGCTAATGCGCACCCGTTACACCAGGTTTATTAATGCCGCCGCAGGGGATGAGAAAACCAACCAGGAGGCTATAGAAAACAATCCATTCGCACCTTCCGGGCGGCAGGATATTTCGGCGTTATACACCGGACTGCAGGTGACGCGCGGTATCTGGCAGGCAGATCTTAACCTCAACTACACGCGCAACCGAATTACCGGGCATAAGCCGCCCTGTGACGAACGCGTTGTCTGCGTCCCCCAGGGAAGTTACGACGTTGACCAACGAGAAAGCGGTTTTAACCCATCGGTCCAGCTGTCGGCCCAGGCTACGCCGTGGCTTCAGCCATTTGTCGGCTACAGTAAATCGATGCGTGCGCCAAATATTCAGGAGATGTTTTTCTCCAACTCCGGCGGCGCATCCATGAACCCGTTCTTAAAACCTGAACGCGCGGAAACCTGGCAGGCCGGATTTAATATCGACACCAAAGATCTGCTCGTTCAGCAGGACTCGCTGCGCTTTAAGGCGCTGGCCTACCGCAGCAGGATCCAGAACTATATCTTCAGCGAGTCTTATCAGGTTTGCACCGGCGGTAGAAAATGCAATATGACCGAGGTGCTGGGCAATGACTGGGCGGACATCAGCGACGAGTACAGCGACAATATGTACATTTACGTGAACTCGGCCACCGGCGTCACCGCTCACGGCGTGGAACTGGAGATGGACTACGACGCAGGCTTCGCCTTTAGTCGCCTCTCCTTCAGCCAGCAGCAGACCGACCAGCCCACGTCTATCGCCAGCACCTACTTTGGCGCGGGGGATATTACCGAGCTGCCACGGAAATACATGACGCTGGATGCCGGCGTGCGCTTCTTCGATAAGGCTCTGACCCTCGGGACGATAGTGAAGTACACCGGTAAAGCACGGCGGCTGTCGCCTGATTTCGAAACCGATGAGCGTACCGGGGCCATCGTTAAAGAGGATTTACCGCAGATCCCGACGATTATCGACCTCTACGGCACTTATGAGGTGAACCGCAATCTGATGCTGAAACTCACGGTACAAAACCTGATGAACCGGGATTACTCCGAGGCGCTGAACAAGCTCAATATGATGCCCGGACCTGGAGATGACGCCAGCCGGGCGAATACCGCCCGCGGCAGAACCTGGATTTTTGGTGGCGAAGTTCGCTTCTGATTGTCAGCCCATCGCCCGGTTTTAGGCCGGGCGATGGGTAATTAGCGGTATTTCATCTTCTGCAAGTCTTCAATCAGACCGGGTCCTGATGGCCGCCAGCCTGTTTTCTGCTGCGTGATGGTGCTGGAGGCCGACATGTCGTGGGCGGCAAAATTTCCCAGCCAGCCAAAATGATCGCTGGCTTTGTCGGCGGCAATGCTGCGTACCGGCACACCAAGCCCCTGCCCGATCGTTTCGGCGATCGTTTTAGTCGCGATCCCTTCTTCCGCCACGGCGTTGTAGCGCTCCCCGGCCACGCCTCTCTCCACCGCCTGAACATACAGACGGGCAGCATCGCTCAGATGCACCGCCGACCAGCGGTTTTTGCCTTCGTCAACATATGCCGCCACGCCTTTGTCGCGAGCCAGCTCAATAAGCGGCGTAATTAGCCCCTGCCTGAAGGTGTCATGCACCTGCGGCAAGCGTACAAAAGAGGCGTTAACGCCTCGCTCAAGCAGGCTGGCACCGGCAATTTCCGTGGCCTTGCGTGGGTTTGGCGTCTGAAGGTTATACCCCGCTTCCGTCGCCGGTTGGCCCGGTTCAGTGGCGCCCATTGCCACAAAAGAGGTGATCACTACCGGGCGAGCCGAGCCCACCAGCGCGTCCCCCATGGCAGTAATCACTTTCCCGTCCGCCTCGCAGTTGGCGACAAAGTTAGAGAAATCATGATTAAACGCAGTGTGAATCACGGCATCAGCAAGATCTGCCCCGTGCTGCAGGCTGGCGAGGTCATCCAGATCGCCATAATGTGCTTTTGCGCCCCAGGCTGATAAAGCCTCGGCTCCGCGCTGAGAACGCGTTAACCCCAGTACCTGATGCCCGGCGGCGAGCAGCCGTTGCACGATGGCCGAGCCAAGAAAACCGGTCGCACCGGTGACAAAAATACGCATAGTCATTACCCCAAACCGTCACTGAGGACTGAGTTGCCGTCCGACGGGATTTACTGTAAACAGGGGAAGAAAGACGAACAATGTTCAAAAGTCGCCATTTTTGGTCTCATCGTCTGGAGTTGCTATGGATCCGCTGTCTGAACTGCTTTCTCTGCTGAAACCCCAGAGCTATGCCTCCGGCGGCGTGGCGCTGCATGAAGGTATGGCCATTCAGTGGCCTGAGCATGCCGGCATCAAGTGTTATGCCGTGGTGTCAGGCCGCTGCTGGCTTTCGGTTGAGGGTATGAACGAGCCGCTGCTGCTGCAGGCGGGGGACTGTTATCTCCTGCCGCCGGGGCCGCCTTTTTGCCTCGCGACCGGGCTTGATGCCGCACCTGTAGATTTCTACACGCTGCGCCAGGCGGGCAAGCTGGGGCCTGACGTTGTCCCCGGCCAGCAGGAAAGCTGTTTCCTGGTCGGCGGCCATTTTGTGCTGAGCGGGGAAGCGGCCGATCTGCTGCTGAGTTCTTTGCCGCCGGTGGTCTGCATTCAGAAACCTGAAAGTAAGGCCGCCATGCGCTGGGCGCTGGATCAAATGTCCGATGAAGTCCGCCAGCCTCGCCCCGGTAGCGCGCTTATTATTCAGCAGCTTGCGTGGATGCTGCTGATTCAGGCTTTGAGGCTGCACTTAGCTCAGCAACCCGCCGTGGGCTGGCTGTATGCGCTGGCGGATAAACAGCTTAGTCTGGCCCTGACCTGCATGCATAAAGAGCCCGCTTTCAACTGGACGCTGGAAAAACTGGCTGAGCGCGTGGGAATGTCGCGGTCGGCGTTTGCCGCCCGGTTCAAAGCGGTGACGGGCGCATCCGCTATCGATTACCTGACGCGCTGGCGCATGATGCTGGCCTGCGACAGGCTGCGCCAGTCGGGTGATTCCCTGGCGCGTATTGCGGTGGCATTGGGGTATGAATCTGAAAGCGCGTTCGGTAAAGCTTTTAAGCGGGTGATGGGCTGCTCACCCCGGCAGTATTCAAAAGGCTAGCGGCTGGCGCTCAGGGCCGCTGGCGCTTGCCGGGCATCATCCGCAGCAGCGTATTGTCTTTCCAGACGTAATGGTGAAACAGCGCGCCGAAGGCGTGGATGCCAATCACGAAATAGCCGGTGTTGGCGAGGAGTTCATGCCAGGACTTGAGGCTGAACTCCATGTCTTCGTCCGGCACCGCCGCCACCGGCATGTTTAACCCAAAGGCCACCCAGTCACTGCCGCGATAGTACATTGCCAGGAAGCCCAGCACCGGCAGCGCAATAAACATCAGATAGACAATCGTGTGGACCAGATGAGAGATGCCGATCACCGCCGGATGCGGCTTTGGCACAATGGCCGGGGCGCGGTATTTGATGCGCATCAGCAGACGGGCAACCATCAACCCCAGCACGGAAATGCCGCAGGTGAAATGAATGGCGTTGATCAGTGGCCGGTAGCTGCGCGGGGCAAAGCCACGCAGCTCCATGGCGCAATAAGCCCCCACGACCAGCAGAAAAACCAGCCAGTGGATCGAAATCTGTACCGAGGTATATTTAGTCCGCATGAGAGACCCTGCCCTGAAATTACGTTGAATGCCAGGATAACGAAGAAACATTAAAAGAGTATTAACATCAACATATTATGGGCGTTAATTTGTTTCAGCGTGTGATTTTTTAGCCATAACGTTTATCAGGGCAAGATCGAGGGATTACAGCCCCCGCTGGCGAATCAATGCGCTTAGCGCCATGTCCTGCTGGAGCGCATGCCAGGCGGCCATCACCTGCGGGGGAATATCGACGTGAACGATAAAGTCCCGCCCCTGCGGGCCATAGCCGGTTGCGTCGTCACGTAAGCGAGGGATCTCACCCAGCGCCAGCGAAACGTAGCGCTCAATCGGCCATAAACCTTCAGCTTCTCCGGCAAAAACAGTGCCCTGTTCTCCCTCGACTAATTCAGGAGCCACACCGGGCCAGCTTAGCCATTCCGGCGCCTGCGCGTCGCCCTGCCAAACGCGAGCAAAAGTCGCCACGGTGCGGCGCTGCATGGTCGGATCCTGAATAATCAGCACACGCTCGGGGCTCAGGCCATGTTCGGCCATTTTCTCCACGCTAAACCGCGCGTTTTCCCCACAGTTGGTCGATTTCTCTTCGGTGATAATTTTCTCGTTCGGGACTTTCCAGAACTGGTGGGCAATGTCCTGGATGATCTCCGCTTCGGCACGGCCGGTGGTTGGAATCGTGTTGTAGCGCGGGTGGCGAGCAATTTCCGCGTAGAGGTATGTTGTGGAATGGCCTATGCCGCCGGCGATGAGCAGCGGTTTTTCACTGTTGGCGGCAAACTCACACGCGGCCTCGAGGGTTGGGATCACGGCGTTACCGGCCAGGATAATCAGATCGGCATCCTGTGCCTGCGGCGCGCCTGTAAAATCGCTTTGCGCCAGCCACTGGCCGAGCGTATTAACGGCCTGAATTGTCGGCTGACTCAAGGTTGGAGATGTCATCATGAGCGGGATCCTCCCGGTTAAAAACCAGCGTGTAGCCTAGCCCGGTCAAGGCTATACGCCAATCAGATGCGACTGAAAGGGCTGTTTCAGGCTGCCAGCGACTTGCGCAGCAGCAGGCGGTAATCGTCCGTGTCGCCCTTCGGCTCAATCTCAATAAGCTGATAGCCGTTTTTAAGCAGCATCATTAGCATGCCGCGAAATTTGTTGCGAGTTTTCACGGTCAGCGTGCAGAAGCCCTGTTCCATCGCCCATTTTTCCTGCTCGACCAGTAAAGCCTGAGCGACGCCGTCCCGCCTGAACTCAGGTAAAACGCCGCCGAGCCAGCTGTAAAACGCCGTCTCACCGAGCGCGTAGCCGAGCTTAAACCCGGCGGGAACGCCGTTGACACAGGCGATAAGCTGGCTGGTTTGGTTCGTTGCGAGACGAGTCTGAAGATCCGCCACGCTTTTACAATCATCAAATTCGGGCAGGCGGTGGTAAAGCGCGAGGATCTCCTCCAGCGAGGCATGCCGCACCGTCAGGCTAACGCCCTGAAAAGTCATACCCTGATAAGGTTTTGCCCGACAGGCCGCAAGCCGACTGGCTAAATCCCCGACGTGCAGCTCAAGCTGGTGGTTGTCCGGGTCAAGAAAGTAGAAGGAATGCCCTTCGCTGCGGTTGTCTTTCCAGACCCGCGCGCCTTGCTGTTCCAGCGCCTTAACCGTTCGGGGCAAGGCCTCTGCGCTCACGCTGAACGCGTAGTGGGTATAATGCGCGGGCCGCTCACCGGCCTTTGCGTCCAGAGCAAGACACAGCCATAGGTCACCGCAGGAAAGATAAGCCCCGGCCTCCCAGCGCGCATGCAGCCTGATGCCCGGCAGGCTTTGATAAAACGCCAGACTCCGCGCCAGGTCTCGCACCGCAAGCGTCAAGTGATTCAGGCCAGTTAGCATGGTTATTCCTTATTTTTGGCCTGCCAGTTGGCCCAGGGGCTGTCCGCCGGTGCGTCGTTTCTGGTCTCTGGCTCATCCAGAGAAGCGATGTACATCTCTTCCACTTCTTTGCGCGCCCAGGGCGTACGGCGCAGGAACTTCAGGCTGGACTTAATGGTGGGATCGCTTTTAAAGCAGTTGATATTTACCTGCCGCGCCATTTCGGCCCAGCCGTAACGTTCGACCAGAGCGTTAAGCAACGCTTCAAGCGTCACGCCGTGCAGCGGATCTTTTGAACTCATGTTTTTTCCGGCTATTTCGTCAATTTGCGCACACCTTACTGATTCTAAAGGCATGGCGCAACAGCGTGCGGAGCGAAACTAAAAGAAGTGAGAGGCGGCCCATTGCTGAGCCGCGAGAGGTAAATCAGAAGGTTTCCCAGTTATCGGCAGACGCCGTCGCCGGGCGCGGCGGGGCAGATGTTGGGGAAGAAATAACGGGATGTTTTTGCGGCGCAGCGGCGTAGCTTGTCGTCAGCCGGAAGGTACCGACCGCCTCAGTCAGGCGAGCGGCCTGCTCTTCCAGAGAAACGGCGGCGGCTGACGCCTCCTCCACCAGTGAGGCATTTTGCTGCGTGACGTTATCCATTTCGTGTATCGCCTGCCCAACCTGCTGAATGCCTCGGCTTTGCTCATCCGAAGCAGCGGCAATTTCCAGCATAATATCGGTCACGCGGCGGACGGCCTCCACAATTCCGGTCACCGTGGTGCCAGCCTGCGCCACCTGGCGAGAGCCGCTGTCGATCAGCGACACGGATTCGCTGATAAGCCCCTCGATCTCTTTTGCCGCCTGGGCGCTACGCTGTGCGAGCGTTCTCACCTCGCTTGCCACCACGGCGAAACCTCGCCCCTGCTCCCCCGCCCTTGCCGCTTCCACAGCGGCGTTCAGCGCCAGAATGTTGGTCTGGAAAGCGATGCTGTTAATCACCGCGGTGATCTCAGAGATTTTCTTCGAACTGGCTGAAATGTTGTCCATGGTGCTGACCACGCCCGACACAATACGCCCGCCGTCGCTGGCTTTCTGGGAGGCATCTTCCGCAAGCTTTGTCGCGTGGTGGGCGTTGTCGGCGTTTTGTTTCACCGTGGCGGTCAACTGCTCCATGCTGGCGGCGGTCTGTTCAATGGCCGCCGCCTGCTGCTCGGTGCGGGAAGAGAGATCGGTATTGCCGGCGGAAATTTCACTCGAGCCCTGATAGATAGCCTCGGCACCTTCGCGCACCGTGCTGACTGTGCTGACCAGTTGCTGCTGCATATGCTGCAGGTGCTGGCTGAGTTTGCCAATTTCGCTGTTGCCGGTCGCCTCTGCTGGCAGCGTCAAATCACCCCCGGAGATGTGCTCGATTCGCTTCGCGGCGCGCTGCAGCGGGCCAATCACCACGCGACGTAGCATGATGAAGGTGAACACGGTCATAAACAACGCAATCGCAAAGGCCCCGGCCATCAACGCCACGCTGGTGCGGGTGCGGCTGTCGGCCTGTTCTCTCAGGGCGTTTGCGCGGTCGGTGCGAATATTGACGGCCTGCTGCAGTTTGGCATCGTAATCGCCGTCCAGCTTGCGCACCACTTCGCTTTCATGGGTGATGATCGCCTCAAACATGCCGTTTTTGGCGAACTTCAGCATTGGCTTCATCCCTTTTTCAAGGTAGGCGGCAAAGTCATCCTGCAGCACTTTGTCCAGTGCCTGGTCTGCCTGCGTTTTTACCTTGCGGGCCATATAGGCGCTGAAGCCAGCCTGCGCCTGTTTGATAAGCCCTTCGGCATTGGCCACGTTCTGCTTAACCTGATCCATATCCGCCACGCGGCTTGCGGCTCCGGCGTTGATCAGATTGATACGTGCCGTACGCAGGTGGTTGGCGCTGTCCGCCAGCCCCATTCGCACCTGGATTTCTTCGGTGACGTCCTGAAGCGCACGGTCACTCTGAATGAGAAAATAGCTGGCGAAACCGATGCATAGCGCAAACAGCAGCAGAATGCCGCCGAGGATAGAGGAAAACAGCGGCACCAGCCGGATGTGATGCCAGAAGCGCACGCCGTTTTGTGGGGTCAGAGTTTTTATCGACATGTCCGTGACTCTCTTTGTATGGGGAATTCCCTTCAAAGGTCATCGGCCCCGGCGCAGAAAAACATTACGCGCCACGTCACAGATTTGCGTTAATGAAGCTCACAGAAGTCCCGGAGAGTTAAGTGGATCACAGGTTTGTGCCAGCCGCTATTCTGCCCGCCCTTTCAGCGATGAATATTTTTGATATCAACCGGCTGTCCAAACAGGAAGCCCTGAATTTCGGTACACCCTTCTTCCTCCAGAATACGTAGCTGCTCGTTGGTTTCCACTCCTTCGGCGATTAGCGGCGTATTGATGGAGTTGCCGAGCGAAATGATCGCCCGAACGAAGGAACGCGCCTGGAAGTTACTTTCAACGTTCGTCAGGAAGCTACGATCCAGTTTAATAACGTCAAAATGGAACTCCCGCAGCGTGCTCAAAGAAGAATATCCGGTACCAAAATCATCCAGCGCAATGCTGATCCCCATTTTCTGGAACTGATGCAGGATATTAAACGTCAGCTTTTTATTAATAATGAACGCCGTCTCCGTCACCTCAAACTCAAGCAGCGTTATTGGCCACGCCGTTCGCATGAGAATGTCACGGACATTGTCGATAAAGCTGAGATTACGCAGCTGCACTGGAGAAATATTGATCGAGATTTTTTTGTCCAGCTTGTTGGCAAGCGACTCTTTACATACCGTTTCAATCACCCAATAGCCCAGCGGAACAATGGCCCCGCTTTCCTCGGCAATAGGGATAAATTCATCAGGTGGAATCAGTCCTTGCTCCGGGTGATTCCAGCGCAGCAGCGCTTCATAGCCGGTAATCGCCTTATCTTTCAGCGAGCGTTTCTCCTGGTAATGAATGAAGAACTGCCCTTCTTTGATCCCACGGCGAATATCCGCGGCCATCAGGTTACGCAGCCGCGTTTTTTCGTCCATGTCTTTTTCATACCAGCAGATCTTGTTATCCAGATTAGCTTTGGCACGGTACATCGCCAGATCTGAATTGCTGATAAGCGTATTGATGTCCGTGGCGTCATCCGGGTAAACCGACACGCCGATACTGGCGCTAACGGTAATTTCGCTGTGGGCAAAAATCTGTTTGCCGACAAAACAGCTGTGCAAGCGCTCGGTGAAATTACGCAGTTCGTCGTCGTGGTTGTAAGGCTTCGCGGCGACAAATTCGTCGCCACCAAAGCGGGCAACTATCTCATCTTTTTCCATCGCTTTAAGCACTGAGGACGAAACCCGCTGCAAAAGCTGGTCACCCACCAGATGCCCTTCGGTATCGTTGATCTCTTTGAATTTATCGAGATCAACCGTGCAAATAGCAATGTGGTTATAGTCAGACTCAGCGAACAGTTTCTCCACAAAACTGAAGAATTCGACTCGGTTAGGGAGCCCGGTCAGCGCATCATAGCGAGCAAGCCACGAGATTTTGTCGATCACGACCTTCTGCTCGCTAATATCCCGCGTAATTTTGGCATAGCCCAACAACGTGTGATGCTCATCATAGATGGCATCAATCACCACATGAGCCCAAAACCGGCTGCCATCCTTGCGATAGCGCCAGCCTTCACCTTCAAATTTTCCATTTTTAAGTGCGATATTCAGATTACGCTCGGGCAGCCCGTTTTTTTGCTCCGCATCGCTGTAGAAAACGCCAAAAAACTGCCCCACAATCTCCTCGCGCAGATATCCCTTCGCTCGCAGCGCCCCCTCGTTCCAGGTGGCTACGGTGCCATCAACGTTCAGCATGTAGATAGCGTAATCTTTTACGCTCTCCACAAAGTGACGATAGGCGATATCAGTTAAGCTTTCAGTACGCATCTTACCCTTGAGTTAATTGTGGTTATTTTGTTAATAAAAAGAATAATTTATCGCATTATCGGCGTCGGAGCCACGAAGCTTTAAGCCCGTTATCGCCTGTAGCCGATCATTTTTCCCGCTTCACTCGTTGCAGATAGTTTTCCAGTTGCTGAGTGACTTCCAGGCTGAGGGCATACTGATCGTCCCCCACATGATAAACATAGTTGCTTAGCCGCCGGAGATCCCGGTATATCGTCCGTTCGCTTACGCCAAATTTACTGGCCAGTTGATGACGGGACACGCGCTCACAGCTCAGCATTTCACAAAAAATACCGGCAATTCTGTTGGCAAGCTGCGTGCTTTTTTCGGGGGGGGTCATGAGTGTTTCTCCTGCAAGTCGGTGTCAGGAATGTTAGCGCGAACAAATGACAGGTCGTGTCAGCCATTGACAGAATATATCGCGCGTCTGCTGGGTAATTATTACGCAACATTATGACAAGACTAGATTTTTTTGAACGAAAATTAACACACGTGGAGATCGGACAACATATTGACGGCTTTGCAGGGTATAATCGCGCCTCACAATAAGTAGGCAGACTATGACCGTGAGTAAACATCGGGTAACAAGGCCAGATGAAATTGAGATGAAACAACGGGCCTGGCGTCAGGCACGACGGGCCATCCTGAGCGGCAGACCCGATGTCGCGCCGCTGACGCCTCCCTCAACGCTGTACGAAGAATTGGCCATCGGCTACCACATCCGCCAGCTCACGCGGCTACAAAAATGGTTTACCGACCGGGGGCTTCCCCTCCCCGAGTAAATACCGCATTGCGCAACGGGGTAAAATCATCAGGCCTTCTTCGCGTTGGTGCGCAAGGCAGCAAGCAAGCGCCGGCGTTAACTCCGCATCATTTATAACGACAAAACCGTGGCGTACATACCAGGGGCCATTCCAGCTCACATCTCTGTAAGTTGTCAGCGTGATTTGGCTTACGCCAAGCGCCTGCCCCATGCGTTTGACCTCAGCCAGCAGCATAGCCCCTACGCCCTGACGCTGAAAATCCGGGTGGGTAGATATCTCCGCCAGATAAAGCGAATCCTCGTGCCGCTCGCAATAGCAAAAACCCTGGATCCTGCCGTCGCTCCCGACGACCTTCCAGGCGAGCTTATTTTCGATGGCAGAGGCGTGAGTCTGCTTGCTCGTTACCCCAGCGGAGGCTAAAAAAGCCAGTTCAGGCACGGCAAGAAAGCGGTGCGCAGCGGCTGTCTCAACGCGCTGCAGCTCTTCAATATCCCTAATATCACTGGCATACAACATCAGTATTCCCTTCATTGATTGGCATTAATGCCAGACATTTTAACAGCCTGCTGCCGTGAATCCTGGCCGTTTCGTTGATGGCCGATTGACGTTAGCGCTTCCACAAATGTTAATCAGGAGTAAACTAAAGGTAAGCAACTCATCTGTGTTATTGCGCAATCAACCATAACAAGTGACACCTGCCATATGAAATTCAAATCGGCGATTAAGCCTTACCAGGCCGCAGCGGGCGGCTGGGGTTCTCTCGAAGCGACCACCCGCTTCGTCATCGACAGCAAACATGCCCTGAAAAACCTGCGCAACCTGATGCGCATGAACAAAGCCAAAGGCTTTGATTGCCCGGGCTGCGCCTGGGGGGATGATAACAAAAGCACCTTTAGCTTCTGCGAAAATGGCGCCAAAGCAGTCACCTGGGAAGCGACTCGCCGCTTTATCGACAGCGATTTTTTTGCCCAGCACAGCGTCAGCAAACTCTATCAGCAAAGCGACTACTTCCTTGAATATCAGGGCCGCCTGACTGAACCGCTCAGCTACAATCCACAAACCGATCGCTACGAGCCTATCAGTTGGGCCAGCGCGCTGAGCCTGATTGCGCAACATATTCAGGCGATGGATAACCCCAACCAGATTGAACTTTACACCTCCGGCCGCGCCAGCAATGAGGCCTCTTATCTTTATCAACTTTTTGGCCGCATGCTGGGTACAAACAATTTCCCGGATTGCTCAAACATGTGCCATGAAGCTAGCGGCAGCGGGCTAAAACGCAGTATCGGCGTCGGGAAAGGCACTATTCGGCTGGATGATTTCGACAAAGCCGATGCCATTTTTGTGTTTGGTCAGAATCCCGGCACCAACCACCCGCGAATGCTGCACAGCCTGCGCCATGCGGCAGAAAACGGGGCGCAAATAGTCACCTTCAATACGCTGCGCGAGCGCGGCCTGGAACGCTTCGCCGATCCGCAAAAACCGCTGGAAGTGATCACCCCGCTGGCGGGCACCATCAGCACCAACTACTACCAGCCAAATCTGGGCGGCGACATGGCGGCGGTACGCGGCATGGCAAAAGCCCTGCTGGAAACCCATCGTTGCCTCATCACCGAAGGTGAAGACGGCGTGTTTGACCTGGCGTTTATCGATGCCCATACCCACGGCGTTGAAGCCTGGTTTACCGCCATCGATGAAACCAGCTGGGAGAAAATTACCCGGCAGTCCGGCCTGAGCGAACTCCAGCTTCGCGACGCCGCGGCTATCTGGCAGCATTCAAAGCGGGTGATTTTCACCTGGGCTATGGGCATCACCCAGCACAAACACTCGCTGAATACCGTGCGGGAAATCGTTAACCTGCAGCTGCTGGGCGGCCATTTAGGCCGTCCGGGTGCGGGCCTTTGCCCCGTGCGCGGCCACAGTAACGTGCAGGGTAACCGCACGATGGGGATCGATGAAAAGCCGCCGGTAAGCCTGCTCGATAACCTGGCCAAACACTTTGATTTTACGCCTCCGCGCGAACATGGCCACAATACCGTTGAAGCCCTGGCTGCGATGCTGCGCGACGAAATCAAAGTGCTGATTGCGCTTGGCGGCAACCTCGCCGCTGCGGCGCCAGACAGCCCGCGCACGGAAGAAGCCATCAGCCGCTGCGGCCTGACCGTGTTCATCAGCACCAAGCTGAACCGCAGCCATCTGGTGCCGGGTCAAGCCTCGCTGATCCTGCCGACGCTTGGCCGTACCGAAGAAGACATGCAGGTTTCTGGCCGCCAGTTTGTCACCGTCGAAGACTCCTTTAGCATGGTTCACGCCTCCGAAGGCATCGGCAAGCCGATTGCGGACACCCAGCGCTCTGAAACCGCGATTGTGGCCAGCATCGCTGATGCCGTTCTGGGCAGAAGCAAACTGGACTGGCTGGCGCTGGCCGACGACTACAACCTGATTCGCGATCGCATCGCCGCCACATTACCTGGCTTTAAAGATTTCAATCAGCGCTGCGAAGAACCTGGGGGATTCTACCTGGGCAACGCGGCGGCAGAACTGCGCTTTAATACGCCAAGCGGCAAGGCTGAGTTCAGCAATGCCCCGCTGCCGGATTCGCTGTGGCAAGGTGTGGAAGCCCCGTTCACGCTGCAAACGATGCGCTCTCACGACCAGTACAACACCACGATTTACGGCCTCGACGATCGTTATCGCGGCGTGTACGGCCAGCGTGAAATCCTGTTTATTCACCCTGATGATATGGGTGAACTCGGTCTGAACGATGGCGATAAGGTCGATATAGAAACCATCTGGCATGACGGTATCACCCGTAAAGTTAGCGGCTTTAAGCTGGTGGCCTATGATATCCCGCGCGGTAATCTCGCGGCCTATTACCCGGAAACCAACCCGCTGGTGCCGCTCGGCAGCGTCGGGGACGGTACGGGCACGCCGACGTCAAAATCCGTGCCGGTGAAAATCACCCGCAGCGAAGCGGAGCATACGCAGCGTATTGCCTGATCGGATATCCCATTCCCTCTCCCGCAAAGCGAGAGGGAAACGTTATCTCTAAACATGGAGTAAGCGATGCAGAAAAAATGGTCCGATGTTGATGAGTACCTCGTTCATTCCCTGATCCCTTCCGATGCTGTTTTCCAGCAAATTCTGGCCAATAATCATGCCGCCGGGCTGCCTGCCCACGATGTGGCCCCGAACCAGGGGAAATTCCTGCAATTGCTGGTGGAGATGACCGGCGCGAGAAAGATTCTGGAAATTGGGACGCTGGGCGCGTACAGCTCCGTCTGGATGGCAAGAGCATTGCCCGCTGACGGGAAGCTAATCACCCTTGAAGCCGACCCTCATCATGCCGAAGTTGCGCAAAGGAACATTCAGCTTGCCGGGCTGGAAAAACAGATTGGCCTGCATGTTGGCCCAGCGGCAGAAACGCTGGCCGGTTTAGGCCACGACGCACCGTTCGATGTGATTTTTATTGATGCCGATAAGCCGAACAACCCGGTTTATCTGGAGTGGGCATTGAAATATTCGCGTCCCGGGACGTTAATCATCGGTGATAACGTGGTCCGCGACGGCGAGGTTGCCAACCCCGAAAGCACTGATGACCGCGTCCAGGGTGTACGCACCTTTATTGAACTGATGGGCAACAACCCGCGCCTTTCTGCCACCGCACTCCAAACGGTCGGCAGTAAAGGCTGGGATGGTTTTACGCTGGCAAGAGTGAAATAGCGGCAGGCCCTTTCCTGAGGAAAGGGCCTGGGTTCAAAGTGCGACCTGCTCCATGGCCTGCAAAATACGCTTATCGGAAATCGGGTACGGGGTCCCAAGTTGCTGAGCAAAATAACTGACGCGCAGCTCCTCGATCATCCAGCGGACCTCCTGCACCTCTTCGTTTTCGCGGCTGGCCGGCGGCAGCTTGTTCAGCCACTGCTGCCAGGCCTGCTGCACGCTTTCCACCTTGAGCATCTGCGCGCGATCGCGGTGCGGTTCGATAGCCATTTTTTCCAGCCGTTTTTCGATTGCCTGCAGGTAACGCAGCGTGTCGCCCAGGCGTTTATAGCCGTTGCCGGTGACAAAACCTCGGTAGACCAGGCCGCTCATCTGCGCCTTAACATCCGACAGGCCAAGCGCCATGGTCATGTCCACACGCCCTTTCAGCCGTTTGTTGATGTTAAAGACCGCGGTGAGGATCTGCTCCACCTGTTTGGCAATCTCAACCACCGTATCGTTCAGCTCGGCGCGCACTTTCTCGTGCAGCGCGGCAAAGCCTTCTTCACTCCAGACCGGCCCACCGTTTTGCGCAATCAGCTTATCAATACCGCAGGAAATGCAGTCGTCGATAAGCTCAAGCACCTTTCCGTACGGGTTAAAATAAAGACCCAGCTTGGCTTTATTCGGCAGCTTTTCGTGCAGATATTTCACCGGCGACGGGATGTTCAGCAACAGCAGACGGCGCAGCCCGCGCCACATCGCCTGCTGCTGCTCGAGCGGGTTATCAAACAGCTTAATCGCCACGCTCTCTTTTTCATCCACCAGCGCCGGGAAGGCTTTCATCCGGTAATTGCCGCGTTTCTGCTCATAGCTTTCCGGCAGCGAGCCGAAGCTCCAGATGTGCAGCCCGCTCTGCTCGATGCCGTCATCCGCCACGGCGGACAGCGTCTGCTGCACTTTATCCTTCAGGCCGCCTTTCAGCTCGCTGAGGTTTTTGCCCTCTTTGAGCTTCTTGTTGTGCTCGTCCACCACGCGGAAGGTCATTTTTAGGTGATCGGGTACCTGATCCCAGTGCCAGTCTTCCCGGTCTATGGTGACGCCCGCCATGCGGCGGAATTCGCGCTCCAGGCTGTCCAGCAGCGGCAGTTCCAGCGGCGTAGCCCGGCCTAAAAACGCCTCCGCATAGTTCGGGGCCGGCACAAAATTGCGGCGCACCGGCTTCGGCAGCGATTTGATCAGGGCAATAATCAGCTCCCGGCGCACGCCGGGGATTTGCCACTCAAAACCTGACTCTTCAACCTGGTTCAGCAGCGGCAGCGGGATATGCACCGTCACGCCGTCGGCGTCCGCACCTGGCTCAAACTGGTAAGTCAGCCGCAGCTTGAGGTTGCCCTGATGCCAGAAGTTCGGATAGTCCAGCTTGCTGACCTGCTCCGCGCCTTCCCTGATCAGCATATTTTTTTCAAAGTTCAGCAGATCCGGCGTTTCGCGGCTGGTCTTTTTCCACCAGCTGTCGAAGTGGCGTGCGGAAATTACATCATGGGCGATGCGCTGGTCATAAAACTCAAACAGCGTTTCGTCATCCACCAGGATGTCGCGGCGGCGGGATTTATGCTCCAGATCTTCGATTTCTGCCCGCAGCTTGAGGTTATCGCGGAAGAACGCGTGACGAGTTTGCCAGTCGCCCTCAACCAGCGCATGACGAATAAACAGCTCACGGCACAGCGCCGGATCGATATCGCTGTAATTCACTTTCCGCGCCGCCACAATCGGCAGCCCATACAGAGTCACTTTTTCCTGCGCCATTACCGCGCCCTGGGCTTTCTCCCAGTGCGGTTCGCTGTAGGAGCGCTTAATCAGATGCTGTGCCAGCGGCTCAATCCACTCCGGGTCTATCCGGGCGGCAATGCGCCCCCACAGGCGGCTGGTTTCCACCAGCTCGGCTACCATCGTCCACTTCGGCGGCTTTTTAAATAAGCCCGAGCCAGGGAAGATGGAAAATCTGGCGTTGCGCGCCCCTGTGTATTCCTGCTTTTCCGTGTCCTTTTGCCCGATGTGGGACAATAGCCCCGTCAGCAGCGCCGAGTGCACCGAGCGGAAGTCCCCCGGCTCGCTGTTCACCGGCAGGCCAAGCTCTTTCACCACCTGGCGCAGCTGGGTGTAAATATCCTGCCATTCGCGGACGCGCAGGTAGTTGAGGAAGTCCAGCTTGCACTGGCGGCGGAACTGGTTCGAAGAGAGTGCTTTTTGCTGCTCGCCGAGGTAATTCCACAGATTCACGTAGGCCAGGAAATCAGACTCTTTGTCGTGGAAGCGGCGATGTTTCTCGTCAGATGCCTGCTGTTTATCCATCGGCCGCTCGCGCGGATCCTGAATCGACAGCGCGGAAGTAATGATCATCACCTCACGCACGCAGCCAAATTTCTGCGCTTCCAGCACCATTTTAGCGAGGCGCGGATCGACAGGCAGCTGCGAAAGCTGGCGGCCAGAGGCCGTCAGTTTGTAAACGCTATGGTCTTCATCGCTGGTAATGGCGCCCAGCTCTTCAAGCAGGCGCACGCCGTCCTGAATGTTGCGCTTGTCCGGCGCCTCTACGAACGGAAACGCCTGAATATCCCCCAGGCCCAGCGCCGTCATTTGCAGAATGACCGACGCCAGGTTGGTGCGCAGAATTTCCGGGTCGGTAAATTCCGGGCGCGACAGGAAATCATCTTCGGAATAAAGACGAATACAGATCCCTTCCGATACGCGGCCACAGCGGCCTTTACGCTGGTTGGCCGAAGCCTGAGACACGGGCTCAATCGGCAGGCGCTGAACCTTAGTGCGGTAGCTGTAGCGGCTAATACGTGCCGTACCTGGGTCGATAACGTATTTAATCCCCGGCACCGTCAGCGAGGTTTCCGCGACGTTGGTCGCCAGCACAATGCGCCGCCCGACGTGCGCCTGGAAAACGCGGTTCTGCTCGCTGTTGGACAGACGTGCATAGAGCGGCAGAATTTCCGTATGCGGCAGGTTGAGCTTAGTTAGCGCATCAGCGGTGTCGCGAATTTCACGCTCGCCGCTCATAAAGATCAGGATATCGCCCGAACTTTCGTGGCCCAGCTCATCCACCGCGTCGAAAATCGCCTGCAGCTGATCGCGATCGACATCGTCATTGTCTTCCACCATCGGGCGGTAGCGCACTTCTACCGGGTAAGTACGGCCTGACACTTCGATAATTGGCGCGTTATTGAAGTGGCGCGAGAAACGCTCCGGATCGATAGTCGCCGAGGTAATAATGATTTTAAGATCGGGCCGCTTCGGCAGCAGTTCACGCAGGTAACCCAGCAGGAAGTCGATATTCAGGCTGCGTTCGTGCGCTTCATCGATGATGATGGTGTCGTACTGCATCAACAGCCTGTCCTGCTGAATTTCCGCCAGCAGGATCCCGTCCGTCATCAGTTTGACCATCGTGTTGTCGCCGACGTGGTCGGAGAAACGCACTTTATAACCTACGCAGCCGCCGGGTTCGGTTTGCAGCTCTTCCGCAATACGGTTAGCCACGGTACGCGCCGCCAGACGGCGAGGCTGAGTGTGGCCGATCAGCCCTTTAACACCGCGCCCCAGCTCCATACAAATTTTTGGCAGCTGAGTGGTTTTGCCGGAGCCAGTTTCACCCGCCACGATCACCACCTGGTGGTCGCGCACGGCGTTCAGAATGTCCTGTTTCTTCTGGCTGACCGGAAGATTTTCAGGGTAGGTAATCGCCGGGCGCGCGGCTTCACGCAGCTGTACTTTGCCCGCTGCGGCGTCAATTTCTGCGGCCAGCGTGTCGAATAAGGCCTGCTGAGCGTCAGCATTTTTAATTTTCTTCGCGCCGTGCAGGCGGCGAGAAAAGCGTTGTCTGTCGCGGAGCATCAGCCCGTCAAGACGGGCGAACAAAGAGGACAGCGAGGGTTTTGTCATTTCCATTTTATCTATCGTTATTTCGCTACCGGGCACAACCGGATAAGTCACGGCGTCAATTTCCGCTATTTTACCACACCCCGATTTCGAGCGCCTTGTTCAATAAATTCGAATATAGGGTTCGATATATTGCGCTATCTCTGTCATCGGATTGTGAATACAGTAAGTCCTAACGAACGGGCACACTGTCCGACTGACCAAACACTAAGGAATCACCCCATGAGCAAAGTATTAGTTCTGAAATCCAGCATCCTGGCAGGTTACTCTCAGTCCAACCAACTGTCCGACTATTTTGTTGAACAATGGCGTGAAAAACACAGCGCTGACGAAATCACCGTTCGTGACCTGGCAGCAAACCCAATTCCAGTGCTGGATGGTGAACTGGTCGGTGCTCTGCGCCCTTCCGATGCCGCGCTGACCCCACGTCAGCAGGAAGCTCTGGCGCTGTCTGATGAACTGATTGCCGAACTGAAAGCGCACGACGTGATTGTCTTCAACGCGCCAATGTATAACTTCAACATCCCTACCCAGCTGAAAAACTATTTCGACCTGGTGGCTCGCGCTGGCGTGACCTTCCGCTACACCGAGAAAGGCCCTGAAGGCCTGGTAACCGGTAAACGTGCTCTGGTTGTGACCAGCCGCGGCGGGATCCACAAAGACACCCCAACCGATCTGCTGGTGCCTTACCTGAACGTGTTCCTGGGTTTCATCGGGATCACCGACGTGAATTACGTGTTTGCTGAAGGCTTTGGCTATGGCCCGGAAGTAGCGGCTAAAGCACAGACTGACGCGAAAGCGGCTATCGACAGCATCGTTGCTGCGTAAGATTTGCTCTGGGTGACTGACCCTCACCCTTCCCCTCTCCCTAAAAAGGAGAGGGGAAAAACACTATTCTCCAGGTCCGCTTTCTCCCTCGCCCCTTTGGGGAGAGGGCCGGGGTGAGGGGAATTAACAGCTTTTCTTAGGCTGATGCAAATCCTCAAACACCAGACGCTTCCGCCCCGCCTCAACCTCCCGCAGCGGCTCCACCTGATGCATCGTTTGCTGGCAGCGAATCACTAAATCCTGGTACTCCTTCGTGCCCTGTTTCTTCCAGGCCAGCTCTTCAGGCCGTAATTCACGTATCGCTTTCGCCGGGCTGCCGATAATCATCGTATTCGCCGGAAATTCCGCCTTGCCTTTAACAAAAGCCGCGGCGCCGACAATCGAATTCTCGCCAATTTGTGCCCCATCCAGAATCACCGCGTTCATGCCCACCAGCGCATTTTTGCCAATGCGGCAGCCGTGTAGGATGGCGCCGTGCCCGATGTGGCCGTCCTGTTCAACAACGGTGTCCTGTTCAGGAAAACCGTGCATCACGCAGTTGTCCTGCACATTCGCTCCGTCTTCGACGATAATCCGCCCAAAATCACCGCGCAGGCTAGCATTGGGGCCAATGTAAACGCGGTGCCCGAGAATAACGTCGCCGATCAGCACCGCCGTCGGGTGAACATAGCTGTCTTCCGGGACGACAGGCGTCAGGCCATCAATCTGATAAATGGACATACGGGCTCCTTATTTTAGGGGTTGAGTCCACCGAATCGCTTCTGGTAACCGCCCACCGGGGCGGGCAAGTCGCCCACCGAGGTTTCGCCCAGCTCGCTGACGTAGGTAAGCGCGCCGGCGGCGACCCGCTGATAGATATTGATGCACAGCTGGCGGGCATTCTGCCCCAGCCAGTGCGGCGGCAGCAGTTCATCCGGCAACAGCGGATCTTTCAGCACGACACGGCGGTAGAAGTGGATCAGCAGCAGCTGAATGTGAAAACAGCGCTGCGGCGTTAGCTCATCGTTTCCCGCCTCACGCAGCAGCGGTAAAAGCGGGCGAAAAGAGTTGATAAATTCAGCGTAACGTTCGTTTTTGTCGGTCAGCAACCAGCACTCTTCCACGCGAGATCTCAGCGCTGCGCGGGACGTTTGCAGCGGGGATTCAGCCTCAAAACAGATGACCTGCTCAGCCACGCCTGCCTCATGAAGCAGGCTTTGGATATCCGCGAGATTTTGCGAGGGCGAAGCCATCAGGTTCGGCGCGAGCGCCCCAAAACCCTGCCAGATGAGCTGTTTTTTCACCTGTTGCAGCGTGGTTTTTTCCAACCCTTCGGAAAGCAGCAGCAGCCACTTTCCATCCCAGGCAGGCTGCCCGGCGCGATAAATTTTCGACTCAGCGCGGCGGGTCATTCTCTGGCCCATATCGGTCAGGCGATAAAAACTGCGGCGCCCCACTCGCTCCACGTCCAGCCAGCCCTCTTTATTGAGGCGAAAAAGCGACGTGCGCACAAAACGCTCACCGAATCCCAAAGGCTCCAGCATCGCCGCGAGGCTACCCAGCCAGATTTCGCCGCCTCGATGAGCCAGCGCATCGCCGTACAAAGAGACAATCAGCGACGTGCCGCTGATGGGCACGGCGCTGACGGCCTGCTGAATAAAAGTGTCGAGTTTGCTGCTCATCCTGCCTCATTGCCGCTATGGGAATTTCAGAGAAAAAACATAGCATAATAAAGCGGACGGCCCACATTGAATTAGGTGTTATGATTCAAAAAATCTCAAATCACTCATCTTAACGTAACGCATAACTTAACGCGTCGACGGCCCCAGTCGGCGGCTAATCGGCTCAAACTCAGGCGTGGCATGGCGCGGTAAAGTGTCCGGCTTATGTTCATCCATCGCCTGCCAGTACGACCAGGGCACTTTCCTTTTTCCCAGCTCATAATCCATGCCGTCCCAGGCATCTTCGCGAAAGCTGTAGAATGCCCAGTGCGCCTGTGTTTTATCCAGCGCGCTGAGGACATCCTCGAGATACTGGCGACACCCGGCCAACTGGCGCATACAGCCAAACTCCCCCGCCACCATACGATTCTGCGCCACCCCTCGCTGCTTAGCCCACCAGAATGGCTGCTGCAGATACCCGGCCACGCGCTCTCCGTTCCATTTTTCCTGTTTACCGCCAAAAGGGACAACGCCGGGATAGACATACGGCTTCAGGCGTTTGAGGTTTGGCGCGCTGGTCGCGTCGTAGGGTTCGTACATATGAAAACTGTAAAGCACGCGATCGTCACTCAGGGCGGAAGGCCAGTAGCTAAAGCTGTCGGCGGCGGCGTACCAGCCGCTATCCACCATGATGGGCGTCATCTTATCCACTTCGCGAATCGCGTTGATCACGGTTTGATAGAACTCTGGCAAGTCTCTGGCCGTGCCCTGGTGCGCTTTGTACCAGGCCTTCATTTCCTCCAGCGAGGCGTGTTCGGGGAGACCAGCCCGCTTCTCCGGCGCAGGCTCATTGATCAGGTTGTAGGCGGCAATCGCCGGGTTATCTTTTAGCTGCCCGGCCAGGTCACGCCAGAACTGCGCGCTTTGCTGCCAGTAACGTTTATCCTGCCACAGCCGGTCGTCAAAGCGGCCATCATTGTTTTGCGCCCAGCGCATACCGGGCAGCGACAGCGGCGTAATCACCACTTTAAGTCCGGCGGCGTGAGCACGCGCCAGCGTCTCTTTGAGGATGCGGAGATCCTGCGTCATCAGCCCCCGATAGTTGTCGGCATTACCCAGCAAAAAATCACGTTGTTCCGGTCGCCATTTGTCCCACGAAAGCCGTACCCAACTGGCACCGTAGCCTTTGAGAGCGGTGAAATAGGCTTGATCGGGCGGCAGACGGTTAAAGCTGTTGCCGCCGTGCTGCGGCGAGTTCCAGAAGGCGATGCTGTCCATGGCAAAGGCGGAACCAGAGAGCAGCGCCAGCCCTGACCAAAGTGCTTTGAGTTTCATGACAAATACCTCAGTAACGAAAGAGGCTGCAGTATTGCCGGTTAGCGGGCGTCGATTGTCAGAGGAATGTCAGGATAGCGGTATAGGCCTTAGTTTTTCATCGTTGCCAGCGGACCGGCGAGGCGGTGTTCGGTTCTTACCGCCACGCTGCCCCGATTTTCCGCACTGACCACGGCCACCGTGGCCCATACGCTTTCGGCAGGCTTCGCAGGCCAGGGCATCAGCGTCAGCTGGTCGCTTTTTGCCCACCAAATCTGGCTATAGTCGCTGCGATTAAGCAACGTTTGCTCAAGCCAGGGTTTGGGGCAGGCAGGAGACACCTGCGGCGTAGTGAGCGTAATGGCGCGATCGTGAAGCTGGATCTGCGTTAACCCGTCAAGGCCTTGTAACGCCAGAGGCTGCTGCCATTGCTGCCCGCCGCTCGATACGGTCAGCAGATAAACCCCTTCGCTCAGCGGCTGAGTAAACTCTTCGCTTTCGACCCGAAACTCACCTGCCGCTTCATACTGCACCGGCATTGCGGCGAGCGCTTTTTTGCCATCGGGCAGCATCAGGGCAACGTTAATATCCTGGCGGGGGCTCTTTCCACTCAAAGTTATGCGATAAATTCGGTTAAGCGGCATATCACGCTGCATCAACGTGAGCGTTAAGTCGTCCAGCCACTCAGGAACCGCCGGAGTAAGATCTTTGCCGCATTGCCGACTGACCACGGCATTAAGCGCCTCTTTCCAGGCCAGCCGCTGTGCCGCGCTATTCAGCCGCGGCCAGACATCAATCAACTGGCTGTTAGCAAGGTCGCCTCGCTGGTTAAACAGCTGATGATATACGGGCTCCAGCGGCGTTTGGGGCAACGTTGCACCGACGCTGAACGAGAAGACGATCAGCAGGGCTGACAGGAGAAGTTTCATTCCGCTAGCTCCAGCCGATAGCCAATCCCGCGCACGCTCGCAATCGGCAGGCCCGGCAGTTTTTGCCGTAACTGTAAAACATGCGTATCCACCGTTCTGGTTGACGGAAAGCTTTGATAGCCCCAAACCTGATTGAGCAATTCATCCCGGGTAAACACGCGTCCCGCCATCTGCATCAGCATCGCCAGCAGCGCAAACTCGGTTGCCGTCAGCGCGGCCTCTTTACCCTGCCAGGTAGCAATTTGCCGCGCCGGAAGTAAGCTGAGTTCACCGCAGACCAGCAACCCGTCGCCTAAAGGGCGAAGCTGAGCCCGGATGCGAGCCAGCAGTTCAACGTGGGCAAACGGCTTGCTCAGATAGTCACGCGCGCCCGCCTCCAGCCCCGCCACCCGCTCTTCAATGCTCACTTTTGCCGTCAGCACGATCACCGGCAGGGCTTTTTTTGCCAGCCACTGAGGCAAAAGCCGAAGACTGTCGCCTTCGGGAAGCTGGCGGTCGAGAATCGCCAAATCCGCCTGATACCAATGGTCGAGAACATATTCACTGCTGCGCAGCCAGCGGCAGCTGAACCCCTCCTGCTGCAAAAATGTCGCCAGCCCTTCGCCCAGCGCAATATCATCCTCAATTAACAATAAAGTAAGCGCTTTAGTCGGGATCATACGGCAACTCCAGGGTAAACGTGGTTGGCGCGGGGCTGAACGTCAACTTTCCGTTGAGGCGACGAGCAACCCGCTGAACAATGGTCAATCCAAGACCCAGACTGCTGCTTGACCAGCGTAAACGGCGGCTGTTCAGCAGCGGGTTTTGAGTGATGTTTCCGCTATCGCTAACCTGAAAAATAAGGTGCGTTCTACTTTTATGCACCGTCAGGTGCACGGGAGGCTTTCCGTGACGGAACGCATTATCCAGTAAATTCGTCAGACACAGGCTGCCCCAGTAGAGCGACACGCCCACGATCATGTTTTCTTCCAGGCAGTACGTCAGCCCGTCCCGATCCGCACAAAGGTGATCGAGCCAGTCGCTGAGCCGGACCTGAGTGGGTGTTTCCAGCGCCTCCCGCTGATGCTCCGCTATCAGGTAGTGTTTGCTGGTATCGGCCATCTGCCGCATCCGTTGCAGCGTGTCGGCCAGAGCCACAAAATTAAGCTGGGCACCTTCCGGCAACTGGTCGAAGTCACGGCGAAAATGTTCGACCACGTTGCTCAGTTGGGCAATGGGCGTACGCAGCTCATGGGTCAGCATTTGCGTAATAAAGCGCTGACGCTCACGCAGTTGCCTCCGCTGCCAGGCCATCCATATCAACCCCGACGCGGTAAACAGCGCCAGCAGGCCAAAAAGCCAGCGCCAGACATCGCGATAACCTTCCCGAGCATTGACGCACAGCGCCCCTGCCCGCATATCGCAGCGCCCCCCGGCATTAACCAGTTTGATATCGGACTGTCGGGCTAGAGGCTGCCAGACCGTTGCCTCATAACGCTGCCATTGCTGCTGGCTGAATCGCCAGAGTTGGCCGTTTTGCAGCAGCCAGCGCTGGCCCCCAAGCAATGCCTCAAGATTGTCATCGGACAGTCTGCCAATGCCCGCCAGGTCGTCAGGTCTTTCCCGCACATGCAGCGAGTTTCTTAGCACCGCTGCCGCGCCCGGATGACGCAAGATGTACTGCCAGGCACTGCTTCCCCCAAGCGGATAGAGCGGATTCGCGGCGAACCAGGATGCAGGCGGAATGTCCGGCTGGCATAAGGCGGCAAGAAATGATTTCACCGAGGGTGATAGCTCGTCCCCGCTGGCACAGCGCTTGTCCAGGTGGTAAAACGCCGTGAGGTCCGGCAGCGACCAGGCCTGAAACTGAGGATACATGGATTCGGGCTTGAGCAACGTAGCATCAAGCTGCTGAAGGGTTTGCAGCGAGACTTGCGCCGCCGGGGTTGACCGGCTTAACGCCGCGCTAAAGCGGGCCAGATCCTCGTCAAGTTCCGCCGCACGAGTCGAACCTGCATGCAGCCAAAGGGCAGCACACAGCCAGAGTATCGCGTAACGAAACAACGGGACAAATCTCCGGGTCACGAGAAAGGCCTTAATTTATGAGGGGGTGGAAAGCTGCCTGGCTGGCAGCATGTTTATCTCGCCGATTGCGCCGCAAGAAAGGCTTCAATTTGCGAGCGGGTGGAGGTGCCTTCCATCGGACCACGCTGCGAAATTGCCAGCGAGCCGCTGGCATTGGCCCAGGTCAACGCTTCCTGTGGCTGAACGCCGGACAAAAACAGGCTGACAAACGTGGCACCAAAGCAGTCACCTGCCCCGGTAGGGTCAACCACCGACACGTTAAAGCCGGGTATATGCCAGGTCTGCCGATCGCTGAAGTAGCTCGCCCCTCGCGGCCCTCGTTTGATCACCACGTGTTTCACCCCGCGCTTGAGCAGATTGTCCACCAGCCGTTGCTCATCCTCCCCCTGATGCCGCCCGAAGTAATCTAACTCCCCGTCGCTCGGCAGGAAAATATCTGTGTAATCAAGGATATATTCAAACGCCTGTGACATTTCCGGGATGTTAAGCATCTCTTTCCGGATGTTAGGATCGAAGGAGACGGTGCCGCCGCGTGACTTCACGTTTTCAATCGCCTTTCGCATGGCATCGATAATGCGAAACGAAAACAGCGACGAGCCCATAATATGAAAATGATTGCACTGGTTAAGCAAGGTGTCGTCGATATGGTCGGCAGTAAGCGAGCCGCAGGCGCTGTTCGGCAGATTAAAAATAAAATCGCGCTGCGACTGGGTGCGGTAACTGACAAAGGCGCTGCCGGTGGTGGCTTTTGGCAGGACGGTAATGCCGTTCACGTCGACCCCATCTTTTTCCAGCCGGGCAATATTCATCTCCCCAAAGGCATCGCTGCCGACGCAGCTGAACAGCACCGAACCGAATCCTAATTTAGCCACCTGATCGGCAAAAATGGCTGGCGCACCGCTGGGATAAGGCCCCCAGAATTCGCCCGGCTGCGAAAAGCCCTGACTTTCTTTCTTGGCCAAAAACTCCACCAACAGTTCGCCGATGGTACATATCGTCACGTTCATCACCGCTCCTTCATTTTGCTTTTTGCAGCGCTGGGTTGAGCCACGTCAGGCACTCATTGTTGGTGTAGCTATTGCTCAGCCCCACAGCGAGAAAGCGAGAATGGTATTCCGCTGCCACAACCTGGGGCGTAATGAGGCCGCTTGCCTGCGCGAGCTGGCCAACGGCATAGCGTTTTTCGCCGTAAACGGGCCGGTTGGCGACGATGGCAATCAGGTGTTTGCTCTGCCCAACGGCTTCACCCAACAGACGTGCGCTTGGTGCATCTCTGACGCTCAGCGTGCCATCTTCTGCAATATGGTCGACGGCAATCAACGTGCGGCTCGGGCGGTAATGGCGAAGCGCATTTAATGCCGCCTCACCCTCGACCCTGTTTCCATCTCCGCTCAATACGCCGCCAAGCAGGATCTTTTCACCGGGAAGAAACTCTTGCGCAAAACAGACGTGCGCCAGGTCATTCATCAACAGTCGCAGATCGTCATAGCCCGTAAGGAAAGGAATCACTTTACGTAAAATAGAGCCAGGTCCTAAAAATACGGTTTCATCCTCGCTGATTAAGGCCGCAGCCTGGCGCGCCATTTCGGCTTCCAGCTCTTTATGCACAACGGCGGCAGGTTCCCGGGGCTGAGCCACCGGTGCCCCCTGCTGGGCGGTATAAATTGCGCCACCAAACGAGCGCTTCAGGTAGCCTTGTTGCTCCAGATAATTGAGATCGTTTCGAATGGTGACGCCAGACACAGCAAGCATCTCCGCCAAATCATCTACTTTAATTTCGCCGTTTTTACGGACGATCTCTGCAATATCCAGGCGTCTTTTCAGCAGGCTGGTTGACGGTTTTGCCACAGTAGAGTGCCTTTTAAGTCATTCGAGTAATAACTTTCATTTTTAAATTTATCTTTTCTCTTGTCAAACTCCTGTCTATCACCCAACAAATAAAAACAAACAAATAGCCTTTATTTCAATGCATTAACAGAAAACACCTCTCAACAATATGTTTAAAAATGAATATTATCAATACCGAATAACTTTCATTTAGTAAATAAAATCGCCGTTGTGTGGCTTCGATCACAGCGACACAGGCATAGGATCGCTAAATTACTTTCAAAACGTAAGTTATCACTCAAATAACGATTTCATTTTTAAACAAAAAGGAGCAAATATGTATATTATTTCCAGCAAAAACATGTTGTTAAAAGCTCAGCGTCTGGGGTACGCCGTACCGGCATTTAACATTCACAATCTGGAAACGATGCAGGTGGTGGTGGAAACGGCTGCTGAAATGCGTTCCCCGCTGATCCTTGCCGGGACGCCGGGCACTTATAGCTACGCCGGGACCGGCAACGTTGTCGCCATCGCCAGCGATCTGGCCAGACTTTGGGATCAGCCACTCGCGCTGCACCTTGATCACCACGAAGACCTCGTGGACATCACCCGTAAAGTGCAGGCCGGGATCCGCTCAGTAATGATTGACGGGTCGCATCATGCTTTTGAAGAGAATGTTGCGCTGGTGAAAAATGTTGTAGAGCTGAGTCACCGCTACGATGCCAGCGTAGAAGCAGAGCTTGGGCGGCTGGGCGGCGTAGAGGACGATCTGGTCGTTGACGCCAAAGATGCGCTGTATACCAACCCGGAGCAGGCTCGTGAGTTTGTCTCCCGTACCGGGATTGATTCCCTGGCAGTAGCTATCGGGACGGCTCACGGGCTTTATGCCGCCGAACCAAAGCTCGATTTCGATCGTCTGGCGGCGATCCGTGAATGCGTGGATGTTCCCCTGGTATTACACGGTGCTTCTGGTCTGCCAGAGGGCGATATTCGCCGGGCTATTTCGCTCGGTGTCTGTAAGGTCAACGTCGCTACCGAACTGAAAATCGCGTTTTCAGACGCGCTAAAGCAGTACTTCATCGAGCAGCCTGGGGCTAACGATCCCCGGCATTACATGCAGCCTGCCAAACAGGCGATGAAAGAAGTCGTCCGTAAAGTCATTCATGTCTGTGGTTGTGAAGGACAGCGCTAACCCACGGACGCAAGGAGCAATGTCGTGATCCATACCCTGACTTTAAACACCGCGATTGATATGAATATTTTTTGCGGCTCTCTGCAGCCTTCTAGCGTGAACCGCACCCAGCGCACGGAATATTGTCCTAACGGCAAAGGCGTTAACGTTTCTTTGGTCCTGAAGCACTTTCAGCAGCCGACCCACGTCATGGGCATATTCGGCGGATTTACCGGGCGCTATATTGTGGAGGAACTTAAAAAACAAAAAATTAACGTTACCCCATCCTGGGTGCAGGCCCCTACGCGAATTAATGTGTTTATAAATGACGGCAACAATGAATATAAGTTGGTCAATGCCGGGGCGCATATTGATGATGAATGTAAACAACAGATTATTCGGCATCTGGACTGCATCCGCCCGGGCGATTATTTAGTGATTAGCGGCAGTTTGCCGCCGGGTATTGAAAGCCAGTTTTATGTGGAGGTTATGTCACTCTGCAAACAGCGCGGGGGAAAAATCATTCTGGACATCAGCCACCCTGCGCTGCGGCAGTTACTTGAGCTTAATCCCCTGCTGATCAAACCCAATGACGATGAATTAAAAGAAATATTCAATCTTCAGGTGGAAAGCATCCAACAGGTGCGCGAGGCGATGCAGACATTACATCAGTTGGGCGCACGTAATGTGTTATTAACCCTCGGCGCAAAAGGGCTCTATTTTTCCGACGGTTGTCAGCTGTGGTTCGCCTCCGCGCCCGAAATAGAGCTGGTCAGTTCAGCCTGTGCTGGGGACGCCGCGCTAGCGGCATTTCTCAGCCATTGGCTGAATGGTGAAGACATTCCCGAGGCACTAGCCCTCGCCAGCGCCACGGGTGCGGACGTCGCCGCGTCTGCCGGCCTCGGGAAACTCAATCGTCTGGAAGCATTATTACAACAGGTTCAAATCGTCCAATTATAAAGGTCTGATTATGAAAAAAATCATTGCCGTTACCGGCTGCCCTACGGGTATTGCCCACACGTTTATGGCTGAAGAAGCCTTGAAGACCGCAGCAAAAAAATTAAATGTCGAAATAAAAATAGAAACTAATGGCGCATCCGGCGTTGAAAATGAAATAACGCCGGAAGACTTAAAAAATATTTACGGCATCATCATTGCCGCAGATAAAGATGTCAACGCCGAACGCTTTAATGGCTTACCCGTGATTGAAGTGCCGGTTAAAGAAGCGATTCACCACCCGGCAGATCTTATTAATAAAGTCATCAGCGGGCAACTCTCCCGCCGCCAGGGAATATCTTCTGCTTCGGTAACAGCGGAAAAACATGAACAAGAATCGTTCGGCAGGCAGATTTATAAACACCTGATGAGCGGCGTCTCCAACATGCTGCCTTTCGTGGTGGCAGGCGGTATTCTGATTGCCATCTCCTTCCTGTGGGGCATTTACTCCGCCGATCCCAATTCACCTCAGTACAGCGCCATTGCCGCAACCTTAATGCAGGTCGGCCAGCAGGCATTTTCCATTATGGTGCCCGTTTTTACGGCCTATATTGCCTGGTCGATTTCCGGCCGCGCCGGGATGGTTGCCGGGTTCGTTGGCGGCCTGCTGGCTAACGCCACGGGGGCGGGCTTTCTCGGCGGGATCATTGCCGGGTTCGCCGCAGGTTACTTCATGCTGCTTGTCCGACGCCTGCTCGACGGGCTGCCGCGTCAGTATGAAGGCTTAAAATCGATCTTCATTATGCCGCTGATTGGCGTGCTGGTGATTGGCGTACTGATGGTGCTGCTCGGCAAGCCCGTCGCGGCCATCAACAACGGCATGATGGACTGGCTGAGTTCGCTACAACAAGCCAACCCGATCTTGCTGGGTATTGTTGTCGGGGCGATGTGTTCCTTCGATTTTGGCGGCCCGGTCAACAAAGCAGCGTACGTCACGGGAACATTGCTGCTCGGCCAGGGGAACTTCTTCTTTATGGCCGGCGTATCCGCCGCCTGTATTACGCCTCCGCTGGTCATCGCTCTGGCAACCACTTTCTTCCCCAAAGGTTTTAGCGAAGAGGAGCGCGCGGCCGGGATGGTGAACTATATTCTCGGCTGCACGCATATCACCGAAGGTGCTATCCCCTTTGCAGCGAAAGATCCGCTGCGCGTGATCCCGATGATGATGATCGCCTCTTCCATCTCGGCCGTACTCAGCTACAGCATGCATATAGAAGTCCCGGCACCGCACGGCGGGTTCCTGATCCTGCCGCTGGTCAGCAAACCATTAATCTGGGTGCTCTGCATCCTGGCCGGCTCCGCCTGCGGTGCGGTGATGCTAGGTACGTGGCGACTCTGGAATAACCGCAAACAGCCTACAGCCGGGCTGCAGACAGGAGGTCAGAATGCAACTTTGTGAACAGGATATTTTCATCAGCCATGAGCAGGTCGATAAAGTCACTGCGCTCGAGCAAGTCAGCGACAGGCTGGTATCAGCGGGCAATACCACGGCGGAATATCTTCAAGGCATGTTGGCCAGAGAAGCGCAGATTTCCACTTACCTGGGCCACGGCATTGCCATTCCCCACGGCACACCGGATACCCGTCATGCGGTGCTGAGCACTGGCGTAAAAGTGATTGTATTCCCGCAGGGCGTGGACTGGGGAGAAGATAATGTGGCGTATATGGTGGCCGGGATTGCTGCAAGGTCGAACGAACATCTCGATATTTTGCGTCAGCTCACCCGGGCGTTGAGCGATGAAGGCGTGCCGCAAGCGCTGGCGAAGGCCACAACGCCGGCTGAGGTTTTAGCGATTCTGACCGGTAATAACGCCGAAAGTGAGCCACAAACATCCCACACGGAAGGAGAACAGGCCACGTTTGTGATCCGTAATCCTCACGGGCTACATGCCAGACCGAGCGCCGTGCTGGTGAAACTGATTAAGCAGTTTCAAAGCCGTGTCACCGTTGAGAATATGGACAGCCAGGCCGGGCCCGTTGACGGCAAAAATCTGATGAAGATGGTTTCGTTGGGGGTAAAAACGGGCCACCGTATACGGTTCACGGCGAATGGCACCGATGCCCGCACGGCGCTTGCAGCCATTGGGCAAAGTATTGATCAGGGGCTGGGAGAGATGCCTGTCGCCTCGCCAGAACAACCGAAGCGCGGCTGGTTATCCCGCTTGTTTGGTTAACTTCATTTGCCGGATGTCATTGTGGCATCCGGTATTTGTAACACCGATACGATCAATAATACTCCACCGTATTTTTAATGGTGTAACGGTCCACCTTTGGCGGCGTGACGGAATCATCCGTCATTTCCAGATCGCAGGACAGCGAGTTGAAATGGCGGTCATAGTCACAGCTTTGCTTTGCGACCCCGATGATTTTGCCGTTCAGGCTGGTTGTCGCGCTGTAATCCAGCTTTTTCTTTTTATCGACACCCGCTTTCGCCACGATGGCAAGTTCGCTGTCTTTCGATTTGGTGATTTTCTCCAGCGGATAGCCTTCGCTGTCGTACTTATAGGTCACCAGCACATCTTTGCCTTTGGCGGCGGTCACAAAGTCGTTGTCGTCGGTGTCGTAGCTGATGCCCGCGGCAGGCAGTTCAGCAAGCTGGCATTTCCCCTGCAGCCGAACGCGTTTTTCAAGGCTGACCGCATCAACATAGTAGTTTGCATCGAGCGTCAGCGATGCCCCGCTGTTGTTCTCCAGATCGTGAAATTCCAGCGTGTCGAAGCAGCCTTCTTCCGACAGCGTACCGCTGACCCTTTTCAAAACCTGACCTTTGTCGTTCATCAGCGTCTGGCTAAAATCCTTTACCGGGCCGCGCATCGGATCGAAATCAAATTCGTTAGAAAAACTGGCCATTTCCGGCGTGTACGCCTGCGGCGACGTCGAGTTATCGCAGCCTACAAGGCTCAAAACCAGCGCACCGAGGGTAATGATTTTCTTCACGTTTTGCCGCTCTCCTGTTTTTATGTCATAACATGATATAAGCAAATACAACACTTTACACTAAAAGCGCTATTCTTAACGTTCAACTCAACATAAGGAAGAGATGATGAAACGTACCGTTTGGTTAAGCACGATACTGCTGATCGCTGCCGCACCGGCGTTGGCCGCACAGGGCAGTTGCGAAAAAGTGAAAGCGGATATTCAGCAGAAAATTGTCAATAACGGCGTGCCTGAGTCAGGCTTCTCGCTCACTATCGTACCTAACGATCAGGCAGACAAAGCCGGCGGCCAGGTCGTCGGCCACTGTGCGAACGACACGCAAAAAATCGTTTATACCCGTATCGCGGGCGGTGCTGCGCCGGAAAATGAACCGCAATAATCCCCTGCAGGGTGCCGGGCACCCTGCTTTCCTTCATCTATTTCCCCTCATCCACCGCAACTTTGACTGGCGTTAATAACGTCTACTCCTAATTAAGTAACACTCTTCCCCCGAGCGCCCCCTGACGGGCAGCCTCAGCAATCACCGAACCACAAAAAATACAAATAATAACGTCTTCCACACGACAAAAAGTCATGGAGAGAGCGATGTCGAACCTCAATCATCCAGGCGGGATTAGCCGCCGCAGCCTGGTAAAATCATCAGCCATTGGCGGCCTGGCCCTCGCCGCAGGCGGCATTTCGCTGCCTTTTGGTATGCGCAGCGCCGCGGCCGCGGTTGCCGACGCCCTGTCGCCGGAAAATAAAGACAAAGTTGTCTGGGGAGCCTGCTCGGTTAACTGCGGCAGCCGCTGCGCCCTGCGGCTGCACGTTCGCGACGAAGAGGTTTACTGGGTTGAAACTGACAATACCGGGCTGGACACCTATGGCGACCACCAGGTTCGCGCCTGCCTGCGCGGGCGCTCCATCCGCCGCAGGATCAACCACCCGGAACGCCTGAATTATCCGATGAAGCGCGTGGGCAAACGGGGCGAAGGTAAATTTGAACGCATCAGCTGGGACGAAGCGCTGGAGATTGTCAGCCACAGCCTGAAGCAGACCGTTGAAAAATATGGCAACGAAGCGGTCTACATTAATTACTCATCCGGCGTGGTTGGCGGGAATATCACCCGCTCTTCCCCTTACGCCTCGCTGGTCGCCAGGCTGATGAACTGCTACGGCGGTTTTCTGAGCCACTACGGCACCTACAGCACCGCCCAAATTGCCTGCGCCATGCCGTACACCTACGGCAGCAATGACGGCAACAGCACTTCGGATATCGAAAACAGTAAACTGGTCGTCCTGTTCGGCAATAATCCAGCAGAAACGCGGATGAGCGGCGGCGGTATCACTTATTACCTTGAACAGGCTCGCGAACGTTCCAACGCCCGCATGATCGTTATCGACCCGCGCTACACCGACACTGCGGCAGGCCGGGAAGATGAATGGATCCCTATTCGCCCCGGAACGGATGCCGCGCTGGTGGCCGGGCTTGCCCACGTCATGATTAGCGAAAATCTGGTCGACCAGACTTTCCTGGATAAATACTGCGTCGGCTATGACGAGACAACCCTGCCCGCCGATGCCCCGCGCAACGGTCACTACAAAGCCTATATTTTAGGTGAAGGCGATGACGGGACAGAGAAAACGCCGCACTGGGCCTCCCGGATAACCGGTATTCCGGTGGACAGAATCATCAAGCTGGCGCGAGAGATTGCGGGTGCAAAACCCGCTTATATTGCCCAAGGCTGGGGGCCGCAGCGCCAGGCCAACGGCGAGTTGACCTCACGGGCCATCGCCATGCTGCCGATCCTCACCGGCAACGTGGGGATTAACGGCGGCAACAGCGGCGCGCGTGAATCCACCTATACCATCACCATTGAACGTATGCCGGTGCTGGAAAACCCGGTCAAAACGCAGATTTCCTGCTTCAGCTGGACGGATGCCATCACTCGCGGCCCCGAAATGACGGCCAAACGAGACGGCGTGCGCGGGAAAGAGAAGTTGGACGTGCCGATCAAGTTCATCTGGAACTATGCCGGCAACACGATTATTAACCAGCATTCCGATATCAATAAAACCCACGCCATTTTGCAGGACGATAAGCAGTGCGAAATGATTGTGGTGATCGAGAACTTTATGACTTCGTCGGCGAAATACGCCGATATCCTGCTGCCGGACCTGATGACCGTCGAGCAGGAGGACATTATTCCTAACGATTACGCCGGTAATATGGGCTACCTGATTTTCATCCAGCCCGCCACCGCGCCTAAGTTTGAGCGCAAGTCTATCTACTGGATGATGAGCGAAGTGGCTAAACGCTTGGGCGACGAGGTGCATCAGGCCTTCACGGAAGGACGAACCCAGCGCGAGTGGCTGCAATATCTGTACGCGAAAATGCTGGCGAAAGACCCGGCGCTGCCTGCTTATGAAGATCTGCGGGCGATGGGTATTTACAAGCGTAAAGATCCGGCTGGCCATTTTGTGGCTTACAAAAAATTCCGCGAAGATCCTCAGGCCAACCCACTCAAAACGCCGTCCGGGAAAATTGAAATCTACTCCAGCAAGCTTGCCGGAATTGCCGCCAGCTGGGAGCTGGAAAAAGATGAAACCATCAGTCCGCTGCCGGTGTATGCCTCGACGTTTGAAGGCTGGGACTCTCCGCAGCGCAGCGAGTTTCCCCTCCAGCTGTTTGGTTTCCACTACAAATCCAGGACCCACTCAACCTACGGCAACATTGACGTCCTGCAGGCCGCCGCGCGTCAGGAAGTCTGGATTAATCCACTCGACGCAAAACGTCGCGGCATCGCCAACGGCGACAAAGTCAGCGTGTTTAACGGGCGCGGTGAAGTGCATATTGAGGCGAAGGTCACCCCGCGCATCATGCCTGGCGTTGCCGCTATGGGCCAGGGCGCCTGGCATGACGCCGACATGAACGGCGACCGCATTGACCACGGCGCCTGCATTAATACGCTAACCACGCACCGCCCTTCACCGCTGGCAAAAGGCAACCCCCAGCATACCAATCTGGTTGAAATTAAGAAGATTTAAGCGTGATGGCAAAGGCTTATCGCTTTGCCTGTATTCACCCGGCTCCAGCGACGTGTAGCGGAGCCGGGTGCCCGACGAAAAGGAATGAAAATGCTCTCTGAACAACAACGCCTGTCGGCGATAGCCCTTAGCGGCCGGGTGCTCGGAGCCCTGTTTTATCATGCCCCCAACCACCCGGACAGCGCCGCGCTGATGGCGATGCTTGCCGTACCGGACTGGGTGAGCGAATGGCCGTTCCAGACCCCAACGCTGGCGGCAGTTGCGCCTCTCATGGCTGCAGGCCTGGCGGATCAGGCCACGCCGATAAACGAAGAGTTCCAGCGCCTGTTCATCGGCCCTTATGCGCTGCCGGCCCCGCCGTGGGGCTCGGTCTATCTCGACAAAGAAAATGTGCTGTTTGGCGACTCGCTGCTTGAGCTTCGCCAGTGGATGCGGACCCAAGGCTTTGCCCCACAGACGGAACAAAACGAGCCTGAAGATCATTTTGGCTTAATGCTGATGCTGGCGGCCTGGCTGGCCGACCAGGGGCAGCGGCAGCCGTTGGATGAGCTGCTGGCCTGGCATCTGCTGCCCTGGGCCGAACGTTATCTGAGCCTGTTTACCGAAAACACAGCGAATGATTTCTATCGTGGCCTGGGCGAGCTGGCAAAACTGACCCTCTCAGGCTGGCAAAACGGCATGTTGATGCCCGTCGCCAGCAAAGAACTGCATTTCTAAGAATCCTGGGCTTTCAGGAAGCCGGACGCATCCGGTTTCCTGAAAAAACGAGGATTTCTGCACCCCATGAATGTGACAACGTCACCTTGCATTAACATTTTTAAGACAAATCTTTACTTTTCATCCACAGGCCACATGCCATAAGGCCTGAGCATCAGTTTATCGACTGAATCATTAGCCTCTTAATTGTCCCTTAAACTGGAATCCTTCCCGCTACGTTGCTATAGCTCCAGACACCCTGCCGACACATGGCATAACAACAGGCCGCCTCCCCGGCGGCGATAACGCGTGCACACAGGGAGACACACTGCAATGCAAAACGCATCCTTCGCAACACGGTTCTTACTTGGGCTAGTGGCGCTGATTTTAGTGCTTGCTCTGGTGGTTTGGGGCATCGGCCTCGACACACTGAAAGCCCGGCAGGTCGATTTACTCTATCTCGGGCAGCAGCACCTGATTCTGGTGTTCAGCTCAATGGCGCTCGCCCTGCTGGTCGGTATCCCCAGCGGAATATTGCTCAGCCGCCCTGCGGCTCGCCGCTGGGCCGAGTACGTCATGCAGATTTTTAATATCGGCAACACGCTGCCGCCGCTGGCGGTGTTAGCTCTGGCGATGGTGATTATCGGCATTGGCGACAAACCGGCGATCGTCGCCCTGTTTCTTGCCTCACTGCTTCCGATTGTCCGTAATACCTATGCCGGGCTTTGCAGCGTTCCTCCGTCACTGATAGAAGCCGCCAATGGGATTGGCATGACCAAATTCCAGCGGCTGCGTCAGGTGGAGATCCCCAACGCCTGGCCGGTGATCCTGTCCGGCGTGCGGATTGCCACCGCCATCAACGTCGGCACCGCCCCGCTGGCCTTTCTTATCGGCGCGAGCAGCTACGGAGAGCTTATTTTCCCGGGGATTTACCTGAACGATTTCCCAACGCTGATACTCGGCGCCGTGGCGACGGCACTGTTTGCGCTCATCCTCGACTTAGCGCTTGCAAGCCTGGGGCGGGTGCTCAGCCCCCACACCGCCCAATAACAACAATAAGGAGCGTGTATGAAACTGCTTTCACGGATGCTAACTACGGCGTTTGCCGCAGCCTCCCTTATCGCCACCCAGGCTCAGGCAGCACCGCTGATTCTGGCGACCAAAAGCTTTACCGAGCAGCATATTCTGTCGGCCATGACCACGCAGTATCTGGCTAAAAAGGGCTTTCAGGTGACGCCGCAGACCAACATTGCCACCGTAATTTCCCGCAATGCGATGATCAACAAGCAGATTGATATGACCTGGGAGTACACCGGCACCTCGCTGATTATCTTTAACCACATTAATCAGCGAATGACGCCGGAAGAGTCGTACAACACGGTCAAAAAACTGGACGCAAAGCTGGGCCTCGTCTGGCTTAAACCCGCGGAGATGAACAACACTTACGCCTTTGCCATGAAGCGCGAACGGGCAGAAAAAGAAGGCATTACCACGATGTCGCAGCTGGTGGAGCGCATCGAACATGTGCGCCAGACCGACCCAAAACATAACTGGATGCTGGGCCTGGATCTGGAGTTTGCCGGGCGCAGCGACGGCCTGAAGCCGCTGCAGCAGGTGTACAACATGCCGCTGGACCGCCCGCAAATTCGCCAGATGGACCCCGGCCTTGTCTATAACGCCATCCGCGACGGGTTTGTTGATGCCGGTCTGATCTACACCACCGACGGGCGTATGAAGGGCTTTGACCTGAAAGCGCTGGTGGACGATAAGGGCTTCTTCCCAAGTTACGCTGTCACGCCCGTGGTGCGTAAAGACGTGCTGGACTCGCACCCGGGCCTTGAGGCGGCGCTGAACACCCTATCGTCCGAGCTGAACAATGAGGTGATAACAACCCTGAACGCTAAAGTTGATATCGACCATGAAACCCCGCAGCAGGTGGCCCGTGAATTCCTGCAGCAGAAAGGCTTGCTCTGAGGAGGTATCGTGGAAACGTTACATTATATGATTGATAACGCAGGGTATATTGGCTCTCTCACCCTGCATCACCTGTGGCTGGTGCTGATCGCCGTCGGCCTGGCAATCCTGATTGGCGTGCCGCTGGGCATTCTTATCGTGCGCCATAAATGGCTTGCCACGCCAATACTCGGTTTTGCCACTATTTTGCTCACCATTCCGTCCGTGGCGCTGTTCGGCCTGATGATTCCCCTGTTTTCGCTGATCGGTCAGGGTATTGGCGTAGTCCCTGCGGTGACGGCGGTGTTCCTGTATTCGCTGCTGCCGATTGTCCGCAATACCCACACCGCGCTGGACAGCCTGCCGCCGGGGTTACGTGAGGCCGGGCGAGGCATCGGGATGACGTTTTGGCAGCGCCTGCGCTGGGTGGAAATTCCAATGGCGCTGCCGGTGATTTTTGGCGGAATTCGAACCGCGGTGGTGATGAACATTGGCGTCATGGCCATTGCCGCCGTCATTGGCGCGGGCGGTCTGGGCTTGCTGCTGCTTAATGGCATCGGCGGGAGTGATATCCGCATGCTCATTGCCGGGGCGGTGATGATCTGCCTGTTAGCCATCGTGCTCGACTGGCTGCTGCATCGTCTGCAGCTGCATTTCACTAAATGGTAAAAGAGGCCGCTATGCGTTTTATCCCACTCTGCATACTTTCAACGCTGGCGCTGCTGACCGCCTGCTCTTCCCGCCCAGCGCCAGAACCGCCTCAGGACACCCCAGAGTGCATGAACTATCGCCATATGATGACCGCACCTATGCTGCCGGACGCGGTACAGCGTCTGAAACAAAAGTGTGAAGACTCCCGCCGCAAGCTCATGAATTAAGGTGCTGAGACCAGCGCCAAAGAGGACCCGATAATGATAAAACTTGAAAACCTCACGCGACAATTTGTACAGAAAAACGGGCAGACTTTTAACGCTGTCGACAACGTCAGCCTGAACGTGCCAGAAGGTGAAATGTGCGTGCTGCTCGGCCCTTCCGGCTGCGGTAAAACCACCACCCTGAAAATGATCAACCGCCTGATAAAACCCACCGGCGGCAAGATTTTAATCAACGGTCAGGACACCAACGATCTGGATTCCGTCACACTGCGCCGCAATATCGGCTACGTTATCCAGCAAATCGGCCTGTTCCCGAACATGACGATTGAAGAGAATATCACTGTTGTGCCACGTATGCTGGGCTGGGATAAATCCCGCTGTAAAGCACGCGCCCAGGAGTTGATGAGCATGGTCGCCCTCGACCCTAACCGCTTCCTCAACCGCTATCCGCGCGAAATGTCCGGCGGCCAGCAACAGCGTATCGGAGTGATCCGAGCCCTGGCGGCGGATCCTCCGGTGCTGCTGATGGATGAACCTTTTGGCGCGGTTGACCCGATTAACCGCGAAACCATTCAGAACGAGTTTCTGGAGATGCAGCGCCAGTTGAAGAAAACGGTAATGCTGGTCAGCCACGATATCGACGAGGCGCTGAAGCTTGGCGACCGGATTGCCGTCTTCCGCCAGGGTAAAATTGTGCAGTGCGCCAGCCCTGACGAGCTGCTGGCGAAACCGGCCAATGACTTCGTCGGCTCGTTTGTTGGCCAGGACCGCACGCTGAAGCGCCTCCTGTTGGTGCAGGCCGGAGACGTAACCGACCAGCAGCCGACCATTACGGCTCGTGAATCCACGCCGCTGGCGGAAGCTTTCGCCACCATGGATGACAACGACATGCGTTCCATCACCGTCGTTGACGCCGGAGGTAAACCGCTGGGCTTCGTTAAGCGGCGTGAAGCGCGAGGCGCGACGGGCACTTGCACCGACCTCCTTCACCCGTTCCGCGTCACCGGCCGCGCGGAGGAAAACTTGCGCATCGTGCTTTCTAAGCTCTATGAGCACAACATGGTCTGGATGCCGATCACCGATGAAGATGGCCGCTACAGTGGCGAAATTTCGCAGGATTATATTGCCGATTATCTCAGCTCGGGCCGCACCCGTCGGGCGCTGAATATCCAACAAAGTTAATCAATCCTATGCGCTGCTTTGTGGCGGCGCATTTTCCTTTGAGCTTAGCGACGTTCTCCCCCACAATAGCGCCATTCTTTCGCCATCTTATGCGCTATGCACCGAATACAAGCCTTGCCTGACATCAGAGTGATGCTTCGCCGACTGGTGATTGCGGTCTTCATTGGCCTGGCTTCCGCGCTGGTGGTCTGGCTATTTCGGCAGGCCATGTACCTGCTTGAAAACGTCTTCCTCGGCGATCACGGCGGCAGCCTGGTTGCAGCCGCTGCGGCACTCGAACCCTGGCGACGCGTCCTGACGCCTGCCGCAGGTGGCCTGCTGGCCGGGCTTTTGCTGTGGAGCTGGCAACGAGCCACTCGCCAGCGCCCTTCTGCCCCCACCGACTATATGGAAGCCATCGAAACCGGCGATGGTCGTCTGGACGTGCCGTCCAGCCTGGTGAAGTCCGCCGCTTCGCTGATAGTCGTCGCCAGCGGGAGCGCAATAGGACGCGAAGGGGCGATGATTCTGCTGGCAACGGTTTTTGCTTCGCTGTTTGCCCAGCGCTTTACCCCGGACAAAGAGTGGAAGCTGTGGGTCGCCTGCGGCGCGGCTGCGGGGATGGCGAGCGCCTATCATGCACCGCTGGCGGGCAGCCTGTTTATTGCGGAAATTCTGTTTGGCTCACTGATGCTTGCCTCGCTGGGGCCGGTGGTGATTGCCGCCGTCAGCGCCCTGTTGATGACGCATTTGCTGAACGGCGGGCAGGCTCCGCTCTATATCGTCACGCTTCTTGATCCCCCTCAGCCTTCGCATTATGGGCTAATGGCGCTGCTCGGCTTAACCGCGGGCGTGCTAGGGCCGCTAATTCTCTGGCTGCTGGCGCGAAGCAGCGCGCTGTTTCGTTCACTTAAGCTGTCGCCGCCGCTGCAGCTGGCGCTCGGCGGGCTGATTGTCGGCCTGCTTTCGCTGGTCACCCCGACGGCATGGGGCAACGGCTACAGCGTGGTGCAGTCGTTTCTTTCCAGCCCGCCTGCGCTGCTGTTTGTCGGTGGCGTGCTGCTGTGCAAACTGCTGGCGGTGATGGCAAGTAGCGGCTCCGGCGCACCGGGCGGCGTATTTACGCCCACGCTGTTTATGGGGGCGGCACTGGGCATGCTGTTTGGCCAGGTTTGTGGCCTGTGGGGCGGCGGTGAACCGCTGATGATCCTGCTGGGGCTGACGGGAATGGCGTCTTTGCTGGCGGCCACGACGCACGCGCCGATCATGGCGACGCTGATGATTTGTGAAATGACCGGGGAGTTTACGCTGCTCCCCGGTCTGCTGCTGACCTGCGTGATAGCCTCAACGCTTTCGCGCTGGCTACGCCCGCAGTCGGTCTACCGTCAGAGCGCTACGCAGCCGGGTTAGGTCGATATAGGCTCCCAGCTCACGCTGTTCGGCCCGGGGCAGGTACGGCAGTTCACCGACCAGCGGCCCCGGCAGTTTTTTGCTCAACACCTCGATAATTTCCGCGTAGTGCGCAAGGCCTGGGTTGATACGGTTCGCGACCCAACCAATAAACGGCAGCCCGTCGTTGGCAATCGCCTGCGCCGTCAGCAGCGCATGGTTGATGCACCCTTCCTGAATCCCCACCACCAGCAGCACCGGCAGCTGCTCTTGTACCACCCAGTCCGACAGCGGGCGAAGATCGTTCATCAGGCTGCGCCAGCCGCCCGTGCCTTCGACGACGACGTGATCCATTTGGTCGGCCAGCCTTTGCAGGCCGCTCGACAGCAGCGAGTAGTTAATCGGCCCGTGATGGCTGATGCTGCTCTCTTCCTCGCTGAGCGCGATAGGATTGATCGCTTCATAGGGCAGTTTGATCGTGGAGACGCTTTGCAGTACCAGCGCATCTTTATTGCGCAGCCCGTCTGGCGTCTCTTTACTGCCCTTCGCGACCGGCTTGTAGCCAACGACGCTTTTCCCGCTGGCCGACAACGCCTGCAGTAAGGCTCGTGACACCACCGTCTTCCCGACGGCAGTATCCGTACCTGTTATAAAGAAACGCTTAAGCATGGCTGTCTCCCGAGGTAATGCTAGCCAGATAATTAAAGAGAAAAACTAACGCGGGAAAGTCTAAAAGAATGGCGCTGTAGCCAGATTGAGATAGCGCAATTTTTGGTGAATCAGGGCCGAAGATTAGCCCTGCAGCAGACGAATTAATAAAGAGCCGTTATACATTGCATCTTTTACCAGCGCCGCGCCGGCCATGGTGCCTCGGTTATCAAACTGCGTCCCTTCGACCACCGTATGACTGCTATAGGCGGGTAATGCCTGCTGGCGAATACAGTCCGTAATCGCGGGGTGAAGGATGGCGGCGGCGCGGTTAAGCGGTGAACCGATAAGAATTTTTTGCGGATTAAACAGGTTAACCATGATGGCCAGAATACGCCCCACGTTTTGCCCGACGCCGATAATAATATCTTTTGCCAGCAGATCTCCGCTTAACGCGGCGTCGCACAGGGATTCCACGCTCAGCGGCTGGCCGTGTAACATTGAGCCCATTGACTGGCTCATACGCTGCTGCGCCAGCTCCAGCACGCTTTCGACGCTGGCAATGGTTTCAAGGCAGCCGTGGTTGCCGCAGTAGCAGCGTTTTCCGTAAGGATCGACCTGCGTGTGGCCAATTTCCACCAGGCTGCTGCTGCCCGCGTGAAGCAAACGCCCATCGGTGATAACGCCTGCGCCAACGTTGTGATCAATCACCACCTGAATCACATCTCTTGCGCCCTGAGAAGCACCAAACAGCCCCTCTGCCATGGTCCAGGCGCTGATATCGTGCTGGATAAAGACCGGGACGCCGGTGTGATTGCCCAGCGCCTCGCCCAGCGGCATATCGCAGACATCGTAGAACGGCATGCGATGAATAACACCATGAACGGTATCAATGATGCCCGGTAGCGTAATGGCGATGGCGGTCAGGCGTTCAAGCTTTTGCTGATGGCGAATAAAGAACTGATCGACCTGAAAGATGATGCGTTCCAGTAAAGGCTGCGGGTCGTCCGTCGGCAAGTCTACCGTGTCTTCCACCACCAGTTTGCTGCTAAGGTCGCGCAGCCCCAGTGAAATTTCACCGCGGCTCAGGCGAATTGAGAGGTAATGCCAGGCTTCTGTTTCAAGCATTAAGCCCACCGCGGGGCGACCACGGCTGCCGGGGTCCTGAATCTCCGTTTCCTGTACCAGATGCGCCTCAAGCATTTCCCGCACAATCTTAGTGATACTGGCCGGAGCCAGCTGCGCCAGGCGGGAAAGATCGATTCGCGACACCGGACCGTGGGTATCAATCAAACGATAAACAACGCCGGCATTGGTTTGTTTAATCTGATCGATATGGCCCGGTTGACTATCAGCAACCACGTGGTACTCCCTTTATTTTCGCGCTTCGAAATAAACTTTTAGGCTATGGTGAAACACTTCAAGTGGGGTCGTCAAATATTTACGTAGGGTTGTGATTTACCGCACATATTCCCGCCATATTTGGCCTATTTTAACGCCCACGAGGCCTCGGTCAGCAGCGCCGAGATTCGCTTCGCTGCTTCCGATAATTCCCGATGCTTTGGCCAGACGAGCCACAGCTCAGACTGTGCCTCTGGCTCGTCAATGGGAAGCCAAACCACATCACTCAGGCGAATGCGCTGGAACGAAGCTGGCAGGATGGAAACCCCCAGCCCGGTAGACACCAACCCAATGATCGTCATCGCCTCGCCTACTTCCTGGGTAATGTACGGCACGATGTTATAGCGGCGGAGCAGCCCAATAATGTCGTCGTAAAGCCCGGTACCTACATGCGGGTCAAAGAAAACAAACGGCTCCTGAGCAAGCTGTGTCAGCGATATCGAACGGCTGCCTGCCAGCGGATGATCGCGATGCACCATCGCCAGCAGCGGTTCACGCAGGATGAGCGTCCAGTTCAGGGTATCCGGCAGACGCGTATTGCGCATCAATCCCAGCTCAAGCTCGCCCTCATTCAGGGGAGCAATTTGTTCCCGGGTGTTCACTTCCCGCATCTGAAGATGCACGTCAGGGTAGCGCTTGCGAAAGCGAGACAGGCTGTCAGAAACGGCCTTAATAAACGGTGCTGATGAGGTAAAGCCAATGCGCAGCTCGCCGGTTTCGCCCTGATGCAGCCGGGCAGCACGCGCGGCTGCGGCATCCACCTGGCCGAGAATTTGCCTGGCATCAGAGAGAAACTGCTGGCCGGCTGCGGTGAGGTTAACGCTGCGGTTGGTACGCGCCAGCAGGCGAGCGCCGATTTGCTCTTCAAGGATCTGAATTTGCTGGCTAAGAGGCGGCTGGGAGATCCGCAGCCGTGCCGCCGCCCGGCCAAAATGCAGCTCTTCGGCAACGGCGATGAAATAGCGCAGGTGGCGCAGCTCGATATTCATATGTTTAAAGTATCATTTGAGATTATTAATATATTAGACATAACATTTACACTTTTCTACTCTGTTAAGAATAAGTTAACACCTGCGTAAGGATCTCCCTTGAGTCGTACAACTACCGTCAGCACAGCCCCGACAGAGGATGTTGACGAAAGCCGGTCTGCCCCTTCTGTCAGCTATATCAAACGCGGTACCCCTCAGTTTATGCGCGTCACGCTGGCGCTGTTTTCCGCCGGGCTGGCTACCTTTGCCCTGCTCTATTGCGTCCAGCCTATTTTACCGGTGCTCTCTCATGAATTTGGCGTCAGCCCGGCAAGCAGCAGTATTTCGCTTTCGGTTTCTACCGCCATGCTGGCTATCGGGCTGCTGTTTACCGGCCCGCTGTCGGACGCCATTGGCCGTAAACAGGTCATGGTTACGGCTCTGCTGCTGGCTTCCTGCTGTACTTTGTTGTCAACGCTGATGACCAGCTGGCACGGCATTTTGATCATGCGCGCGCTCATCGGCCTTTCCCTTAGCGGCGTTGCTGCCGTGGGCATGACCTACCTCAGCGAGGAGATGCACCCGAGCGTGGTGGCGTTTTCGATGGGCCTGTACATCAGCGGGAACTCAATCGGCGGAATGAGCGGCCGCCTGATCACCGGGGTACTCACCGACTTCTTTACCTGGCGCGTGGCCGTCGCGGCTATCGGCTGTTTTGCCCTTGCCTCAGCGCTGATGTTCTGGAAGATTCTGCCGCAGTCGCAGCATTTTCGCGCCTCCAGTCTTCGCCCTAAAACGCTGTTTATTAACTTCCGCCTGCACTGGCGGGACCAGGGGTTACCGCTGCTGTTTGCGGAAGGCTTCCTGCTGATGGGGGCGTTTGTCACCCTCTTTAACTACATTGGCTACCGCATGATGGAAGCCCCATGGTTTCTGAGCCAGGCGGTGGTGGGCCTGCTGTCCGTCGCCTATCTGACCGGGACATGGAGCTCACCTAAAGCAGGCGCCATGACCGCGAAATATGGCCGCGGCCCCGTGCTGATTGGCTTCACGGCCATTATGTTCCTTGGTTTGACGCTGACCGTTTTCTCCTCGCTTATCGTTATTTTTGCCGGGATGCTGCTGTTCTCCGCCGGTTTCTTTGCCGCCCATTCGGTTGCCAGCAGCTGGATTGGGCCACGCGCACGTCGGGCCAAAGGCCAGGCTTCGTCGCTGTATTTGTTCAGCTATTACCTGGGCTCCAGCCTGGCGGGTACCCTTGGCGGCGTGTTCTGGCACCAGTTTGGCTGGAACGGCGTGGCGGCGTTTATCGGCTCGCTGCTGCTGGTCGCCCTGCTGGTTGCCACCCGTTTGCACCATAAGGCGCACTAACCTGCTGCCGCTCTCGTGTTCAGGCAAGCTTAATGCTATTTTCTTTGGCGTTAACAACCTGTTCACGAGGCCATATGGAAAAGCAAAACTATAATCACCTGACCCGTACCTTCCAGCGTCTGTCCCGGTTTGATCATCTGTCAGCCATTGCCGGCTGGGACATGTCCACCATGATGCCCGCTAACGGTAGCCAGGCGCGCGGCGAGGCTCTCGCTGAACTCAGCGTGCTTAAGCACCAGATCCTGACCGACAAGAAAATTGCCACCCTGCTCCAGGCCGCGGCTCAGGAAGATCTGAACGATGTGGAGCGTGCCAACCTGCGTGAAATGACTCGCCACTACCAGGAAGCAGTACTGCTCCCGGATGCGTTAGTAGAAGAGAAATCGCTGGTAGGTACGCGCTGCGAGCACGGCTGGCGTACCCAGCGCCCGGCGAACGACTGGCAGGGTTTCTCCGCGAACCTGAAGGAAGTCGTTCGCGTCAGCCGCGAAGAGGCACGTCTGCGCGCAGAGGCAAAAGGCATTTCCCGCTATGATGCGCTGCTGGACATCTATGAACCCGGAATGACCAGCGCCAAGCTCGACGTATTGTTTGGCGATCTGCGCGGCTGGCTGCCGGATCTGCTCCAGAAGGTGGTTGATAAGCAGTCCAAAGAAAAAATGCTGACACCGCAGGGCCCTTTCGCCACCGGAACCCAGCGTCAGCTCGGGCTGGATACCATGGCGCTGCTCGGCTTTGACTTTAACGGCGGCCGCCTTGACGTCAGCGCGCATCCCTTCTGCGGCGGCGTGCCTGAAGATGTGCGAATCACGACTCGCTATAACGAAGAAGAGATGTTCAGCTCGCTGTTTGGCGTGATTCATGAAACCGGCCACGCCCGCTATGAGCAAAACCTGCCCCGGGAATGGCTCGGCCAGCCCGTTGCGCTGGCGCGTTCTACCGCCATTCATGAATCCCAAAGCCTGTTCTTTGAAATGCAGCTTGGGCGCAGCGCGCCGTTTCTGAAACTGCTGTTACCCAAAGTGATTGAGCGTTTTGGTCCGCAGCCTGCGTTCGAGCTGAACAATTTTATCAACGTCAACCAGCAGGTAGAACGCGGCTATATTCGCGTCGATGCCGATGAAGTGAGCTACCCGGCGCACGTCGTGCTGCGGTATGAAATTGAACGGGCGCTGATCGACGGTGATATCGAGGTGGATGACATTCCGGCGCTGTGGAATGAGAAGATGCAGTCCTGGCTGGGCCTGTCCACCGAAGGCAATTACCGCCACGGTTGCATGCAGGATATTCACTGGACTGACGGCGCTTTCGGCTACTTCCCGTCCTACACTCTGGGCGCGATGTACGCGGCGCAACTCTTTAGCGCGGCATCACGCGCGCTGCCGGACCTGGAGCAGGCGATCGCCAGCGGGAATTTTACCCCCTTATTTGACTGGTTGAAGCAAAATATCTGGCAGCACGGCAGCCGTTTCACCACCTCACAGCTGATAACCAACGCCACCGGAGAAGATCTTAACCCGTTGTATTTCCGCAAACATTTAGAATCACGTTACCTGTAATCCCCTCACGCCGGGTCGTCTGTACCCGGCGTTGTACATTACGTTACATGCCGATACCAATCACTCACTGAACACTTTGATTCCCCAGCCTATAGTTCATTTCAACGGCCCCGCAGTGGGGTTGACACACAAACAAATTCGAGGATGTCGAAATGAAAAAAGTATTAGCTCTGGTTGTTGCCGCTGCTATGGGTCTGTCTTCTGCCGCTTTCGCTGCTGACACCACCGCTACCGCTCCAGCTGCTGCTCCAGCAACCACCGCTGCTGCTCCTGCTGCTAAAGCGCCAGCTGCAAAAGTAACGCATCACAAGAAACACAAAAAAGCTGCCGCTCAGAAAGCTCAGGCTGCTAAAAAGAAACACAAAAAAGCCGCTAAACCAGCCACCGAGCAGAAAGCTCAGGCTGCTAAAAAGCACCACAAAAAAGCAACCAAACCAGCTGCTCAGAAAGCCCAGGCTGCTAAAAAACACCACAAAAAAGCAGTAAAACCAGCTGCACAGAAAGCTCAGGCTGCTAAAAAACACGTGAAAAAACATCACAAAGCCGCTGCTAAACCAGCTGCACAGCCAGCAGCATAAGTTAAACGGGGCGACCCGTTAGCTTGAAGCGTTTACATAAACACCCGGCTTGCCGGGTGTTTTATTAGGAATAAGGCACAGCCTTTAGCACGTACTTATTTCTGGAGTGCGGATAATGTTGCGACGCTACAGTTTCGAGTTAATCCTCGCCCTGCTGATCATCTGCGGTATTATTACGCTGAGCTTCTGGCTCTGATAGCGTAGTCTGCTGTTTTCACTCCCACTTTCGGTCCGTTCCGACTATAGTTACTGCATCTATAAAAACCATAATTATTAGCCCCTTCAGAGAGAGCTATGCGCAAAAGTGTTGTGTTGTTTTTAGGAGCATTGATCCTTTTACCTCAACTCGTTCACGCGGACGAAGACGACAGCCCGGCGAACGTTAAAACACTGTTCTTCGGCAAAGATGACCGTATTCGCGTGACCAACCCTGAGGACGCCCCCTGGGATGCCATTGGCCAGTTAGAAACCGCCAGCGGCAACTTATGTACCGCCACCCTGATTTCACCGCATCTGGCCTTAACTGCCGGGCACTGCCTGCTGCAGCCGCCGCGTGGTAAGGCAGACAAAGCCATCGCCCTGCGCTTTATTTCCCACAAAGGGCAATGGCGCTATGAGATCCATGATATCGAAGGCCGCGTGGACAAGTCCCTCGGTCGCCGCCTTAAACCGGACGGTGACGGGTGGCTGGTTCCGTCTAACGCAGCGCCTTACGATTTTGGCCTGATTATTATCCGTAATCCGCCTTCGGGTATCACGCCACTGCCGCTGTTTACCGGCGACAAAGACGCGCTAACCGAAGCATTAAAGGCGCAGGATCGTAAAGTGACGCAGTCCGGCTATCCGCTGGATCATCTCGACGACCTGTATACCCACAGCAACTGTCTGGTGACGGGCTGGGCGCAAGCGTCCGTGCTGTCGCACCAGTGTGATACGCTCCCCGGCGATAGCGGTTCACCGCTGTTGCTGAAAACCGATCAGGGCTGGCAGCTGATTGCGGTGCAAAGTTCTGCCCCGGCAGCCAAAGACAGATACAGAGCTGACAACCGCGCCATCTCAGTCACCGGCTTCCGCGACAGACTGGAAGCGCTGGCACAATAAGCGCTCAACCCGATACCGTCGGGCACCGTAGCAATAACGGTTGCCCGGCAGCTAAACATTTTTTGACATCATCTTGCGGTGCGTATGTATTGACATAATGATGCCAAACCCGGCCATTAGCACGATCAGCGCCGAGCCTCCGTAGCTTATTAACGGCAGCGGAACACCTACTACCGGCAAGATTCCGCTGACCATACCGATGTTCACAAACACATAAACGAACAAAATCAGTATCAGGCTGCCGACAACCATGCGGCCAAAAAGCGTCTGAGCCTGAGCGGCGATGATCAACCCGCGCATAATCACCAGCAGATACAGCGCCAGCAGCACTAAAATGCCGATAAAGCCCAGTTCTTCCGCCAGAACGGCAAACACAAAGTCGGTGTGCCGCTCCGGTAAAAACTCCAGCTGCGACTGTGTGCCGTGCAGCCAGCCTTTCCCTACCATACCGCCAGAACCAATAGCAATTTTTGACTGAATAATGTGATAGCCCGCCCCACGCGGATCGCGGGTCGGATCCAACAGCATCATGATGCGTTCACGCTGATAGTCATGCATAAGAAAGAACCACAGCACCGGAATGAACACCGCAATCAGCGCGGCAGCGGCGGCGATAATCCGCCAGCTAATGCCGGACAGGAACAACACGAAAAGACCGGATGTGGCCACCAGAACGGCGGTCCCGAGGTCGGGCTGCATCGCAATAAGCAAGGTGGGAACAAAAATCAGCGCCAGGGCGATGGCGGTATGTTTCAGCGATGGAGGACAGGGATTGTGATTGATAAACCGCGCCACCATCAGCGGGACGGCAATCTTTGCGATTTCAGAAGGCTGGAAGCGGATAACGCCGAGATCCAGCCAGCGCTGAGCCCCTTTACTGATTTGCCCGATGCTATCCACCATTAGCAGTAAAATCACGCACAGGGCAAAGAGCCAGGGGGCGGATCTTTCATAAAAGCGAGGAGGGATTTGCGCCATGGCGATCATCACGATAAGCCCCATCGCTATCTGCCCGGCTTTGCGCTCCATCATCCCAGGATCCTGGCCGCTGGCGCTCCACATCACAAACGCGCTGTAGGCAAGCAGCAGCATAATCAACAGCAGCAGCGAAGCATCAAGATGAATCTTTAGCCAAAACATTCTTTTCTGATGAATATTTTCCATGTAATACCTCTGCCACCACAAGGTAATTCAGGCATGGTTCCTGATATATTCACGGGACAAACTAGCGGATTGCCCTCAGCGTTATTTCCATATCCACGTCATGACCCGATAGTTTACCCGGTAATATTTGACTATTAATTTGAGCTGCTGGTGATAGCGTAGCTGTAGGTGGCCGGAATTATTTTTTTATCCACGGAGGATATTAACCCTATGGCCATTGCTTCACTGGGAGAATAGTTTGTAAGGTTATACTCGCTATGCAGTATCTCGGCTATTTTGGCATCATCAAGTTTTGTACATGCCCGATACGTTTTTTTAAACATCTCATTGAAACGACGTGTTTCTTTTTCAAGATAAGCCACATCTGCTGGCCTGACATCTCCCTGATGTGAGATAGAGGCCGGGTGCAGGAACAGGCTGCCTTCAGGCAATGAGCGCCTGTCGTCTGCGGCGCAAAACATGATCGTTGCCGAAGAGCCGACGGTGGACATAGCCACTGTTGTTACGGGGATAGCAGAGCTTCTGACGGCAGCGGCGGCCATCAAGCCCGCATCCATATCACCGCCATAGCTATTGATGTAGAGATAAATTCTTTCTACATCATTATTTTTATTAACTTCATCAAAAGCGCTGACCAGCCTCGATACGGCGGAAGGTTGCATTTCTCCGGTATAATAAATTTTGGCTATTTTATTTTTATCTTCCACTGGCTGCGCTGCAGCAAATGAAGAATACGAAATTAACACTGTAATGATCAGGTGTATTGCGGCTTTCACATGTCTCTCCTTGATAAACTCAACTTAACATTCCATTTCTTCATAGCTTATAACATGGGATTGCAAAAGCAAGGTGATTTATAACCAGTAATTAAACAAAGAGTTAATATTGAAAAGAAAAAACCCAATAACATAAAAAATAAAATAACCCTCTGTAATAGCAGGCAATATTAACCCATAATTTAATAGGCCACTACGCCGGACGTAGCCCCAAAATCACCTCCAGCGGCTTAGGCGGGCTGAAATAATAGCCCTGCAGCCGGTCGCAGCCTGCCCGGCCAAGCAGCTTGAGCTGCTCTTCGTTTTCCACGCCCTCCGCCGTCACTGCCATCCCCAGCGCGGTGGCAATACGTACCGTTCCATTCACCAGCGCCAGCGCTTGTTCATCGCTGTCCACCAGTCCGGCCAGGGACTTGTCTATTTTGATGGTGTCAAAGTTAAAACGGCGCAAATAGCCGATGCTCGAATAGCCGTTGCCGAAATCGTCCAGCGCCACCGCCGTGCCCTGAGACTTAAGATTGCGAATTGCCGTCAGGGCGCGCTCCGGGTTTTCCAGCACATAGCTTTCCGTCACTTCCAGTTCAAGCCTTTGCGCCGGGAACGCCGTTTCCTGTAGCACCCGGGCAACCTTGTCTTCAAATTCCGGGTCGCGGAACTGCGCCGGAGAAATGTTTACCGACAGCCGCAGATCCTCATGGGAAGCTAAATCACAGCACGCCTGGCGAAGCACAAACAATCCGAGCGAATAGATAAGACCGCTCGTTTCAGCCACGGGAATAAACTCATCTGGCAACAGTTCTCCGCCTGGGCGACGCGGCCAGCGTACCAGCGCTTCCACACCGGCCATCGCCTGGCTACGTGCATCCATAATCGGCTGGTACCAAACCTCAAACTCATTCCGTAGAAGGCCCGCACGAATGTCATTTTCGATGGTTAAACGGCGCTCGCGAACATTATTCAACGCGGCATCATAATAAGTCGTGCGACCTTTTCCGGTAATTTTAGAGTGATACATAGCGATATCGGCCCGGCGGAACAGCTCCGAGCTGCTGCAATCCACCAGCGAGCCCGAAGCTATTCCGATACTGGCGCTAATATGAAGGGTACTTTCTCCCACGGGGACAGGCTGGCTAAGAAAATCCAGGACTGAACCCGCGAAGGCGGCTGAGTGTTCCCCTGCCCTCTCCCCGCCGATCATCATGGCAAATTCATCCCCTCCCATGCGCACCAGCATGCCGTTTGGTGGCACGCGATCGCGAAGAGCATGAGCAATGGTCACGATTAACTGGTCGCCTTTATCGTGCCCGTAAATATCATTCACGTCCTTAAAACCATCGAGATCGATAAATACCACGCTTTTTTCGTCACTATCTCCCTGTTTGCTGATGGTTTCCAGCCGCTCGATGAGCGCTCGTCGGTTAGGTAAATGGCTGAGCCAGTCGGTTAACGCGATATTTCTCGCCTGCTTTTCACCTCGAGCCAGCTTGTACAGCCCCAGGCTGCTGATGACGATAAAGACCAGGATTAGCACCGCCGCAAGCATCGTAATGCGCATAATATCTGCCGAAGCGGCGCGGGCCGCCTCTGCTCCAGGCAGCCGCGGCTGCCAGCTAAGGTATCCCAGCGTTTCACCGGAGGCGCTGTTCAGCGGGACACTTGAAGAATCAGATGGCGTGGGCGTCAGGCGTAGGTTTTCAATCTGAAACGTGTTTCCCAGCTCTTTTAGCATCGAGTTATTAATCTGACGACCAATCACCAGGTAACGGCGCGTGGCGTCGTGAACCTGAAGCCGCCCCAACATGGGCCGAATCAGCCCAATGCCAATAAACGAAACGCCGCTCTCGGTTTGCGTGATCCCGGCAAAAATTTTTTTGTCGTCTTTAAGCGTTTGCGCGTTCTGGTGGACGAGGGACGCAAACCCCTTCCCAAGTTGAGAAATGTTTTGCCCCGTTACGCGTTGCCCACGAAACGAGCCCCAAAGCACATTGAACCCTTCATCCAGCACGTACACGCCATCATAGAGGTTATTGATTTTGTAACCCGCGCCCCAGGTGTTATACAGCCAGTTAACGTCCAGCTCAGGGCGATAAACTTGATTTACGGCATCGTCCCAGACCGCATTATCAATAACCAACGCCCACACGCGGTTGACCGAAGTCTGTATGGCCCCCTGTACCGACAGGGCGCTTCGGTGTTCATCTATCTCATTGGTTTTACTGCTAATAAGGTGAAATGAAAGGTAGAGGAGCGCGATAATAGACACGATCAGCCCGATACCTGCCATAAACACCATGGCAAACAGGGCTCCAGCAACGGGCGTGCTTTTCCAGCTAAGAGGATTACGCAATTTCAGCTCTCTTCTAAGTGAAATAACGTGAAGGTTTTTAGGCTTTTGATTTAGAGAAGTGCTTTTACCGTAAAATAAGCGTAATACACCCTGAGGAAAGCGCTGCCCGAATCATTAACGGGCAGCGTGATGGATCAGGCAATTTTGATAATAACCATCCCTACCAGCAACAAACTTAGTCCAACCCAACCTTTGCGGTTAAGGCGCTGGCCGAAGAGGATCCAGCCCGCGGCCACGGTGGCGGCGATACCAAACCCGCCCCAGAGCGCATAGGCGACGGATAACTCAATGCCTTTAACGGCCTGAGCCAGGGCGCTGAACGCGGCCAGCACGGCCAGCAGAGACAGCACACCGTAAATCGGGCGTTTGAAACCATCAGATTGTTTTAAAAAGATATTGGCGACGATTTCCAGAATAATGGCTAACGTTAGCCACAGGGCGTGTACCCACTCAAACGACTGCATGATGCTCCCCTTTCTCTGATATCACCGGGCGTGATTTTTTCTCTCGCGTACCCGATTTAATCAGCGCAATACCAATAACCAACGTAGTTAAGCCAAGTATTTTTAGCGGTGAAATGGACTCATCAAACAGCATGACGCTGAAGACGGTAATAAACAGAATACCGATGCCTTCCCACATGGCATATGCCACGCCAAGGGCGATTTTTTTCACCGAAAACGCCAGAAAAATATAGGAGATCGCGATCATGACCAGCATGAAAATATACCCCATATTACTTTCGTTTACGCTTGACCATTTCATTGACAAGGTGCCGGTAATTTCGGCAACGATGGCTAATCCCAATAAAACCCAATAAATCATGATTTCTCTCCTGACAGAGAAAATAAAGATACAAAAAACCGACAAGCCACGTCACACGACGAGCAAGCGAAAATTTGAAAACCAGAAAAAAAATGTCAGAAGAAAGGGACTATAGCGCGTTGCGCCAGTGCTGCTCACCAGAGAGTGAAGATGTAGATGTGATAAAAACAGAATGCTGATTGAATGAAGTGCTGAACGTATTGTCCATAATATTTCCAACTTACCCGCGGTGTTGCTTCTCATCAGTTGCGGATAGAAAATTGTCCTCAGTAGTTAAACACGGTGATTTTATACCATAATTCGGTATGTTAGCGGCTGACCTTTACACTCCTTTACGCAAAACGACAGCAAAAACACAATGTATCAAACTGTTTTTAACGTTTAAAATAACGTAATAAAGGGACACCTGTTTTAACGGTGGTGTATTATTCCCCCGCCCGCACACTGGAGAACCCGCCACGATGGCAAAACCAATTATTACACTCAAAGCACTGAAGGCCGTGATCATGCTGGGCATGCTGGTCATTATTTTGGTGGGTATTAAAGCGGCTGCCGACATCATCGTGCCATTTATTCTGGCGCTATTTATTGCCGTTATTCTAAACCCGCTAATTCGTCGTCTTGAACGGCTTCGGGTGCCGCGCGTGCTGGCCATCAGCCTGGTGATTGTCGTCATTATCCTGAGCATGGTGCTGCTGCTGGCCTATCTCGGCACTTCGCTAAACGAACTTGCGCGGACCCTGCCGCAGTACCGCTCTTCATTGGTGGTGCCGTTAAAAACCCTTGAACCCTGGCTGCAGCGCGCGGGAATTTCTGTTTCTGTCGATGAGTTAATGAAGTATGTCGATCCTAATGCCCTGATGACGCTGGTTACCGGTCTGCTGACGCAACTTTCCAACGCGATGACGTCTATCTTTTTACTGCTGCTGACCGTGGTGTTTATGCTGATTGAAGTCCCACAACTGCCGCGCAAGCTGCAGCAGCTGATGGCTCGCCCGGAAGAAGGTATGGGTGCCATTCAGCGTGCGCTGGACAGCGTCAGCCATTATTTGGTGCTAAAAACGGCCATCAGCATCGTCACCGGCCTTGTCGTATGGGGCATGCTTGCCGCCCTTGACGTCCGCTTTGCCTTTATCTGGGGGCTGCTGGCCTTCGCACTCAACTATATTCCAAACATCGGCTCCGTGCTGGCGGCCATCCCGCCGGTGGTGCAGGTTCTGGTATTTAACGGGTTGTACGAGGCCCTGATTGTCGTCGCGGGTTATCTTCTGATTAACCTGGTGTTTGGCAATATCCTGGAGCCGCGCATGATGGGCCGAGGGCTTGGGCTCTCTACGCTGGTGGTATTCTTGTCACTCATCTTCTGGGGCTGGCTGCTCGGCCCGGTCGGTATGCTGCTGTCCGTGCCGCTGACGATTGCGGTGAAGATTGCGCTGGAACAAACAGAAGGCGGGAAAAGTATTGCGGTGCTGCTGAGTGATATGAGCAAGTCCTGATGATTTTGCCCCTCTCCCCGGAGGGGGGAGAGGTAAGATCACATGCAATATGTTTTATCCCCTCTCCCTTTGGGAGAGGGTTAGGGTGAGGGAATAATCACTCCGGATCTAACTCAAAACGCTCCGCAATATACCCCAGCGCCTGCGACACGCCATCCGCGCTAATGGTATGCACCACGCCGGGTTCAAACAGCGTTTCAACTTCCGCGCCAGCTTCAATTAACGCCGCGGCAGCCGCTTCACTTTCAGCCCACGGAATCACCTGATCCGCCATACCATGAATCAACAGCGCCGACGCATCTGCCGCCACGTGATACGGTTTGGGTGAAGCAAGACGCCCGGAAAATGCCACTACGCCCGCCAGTGGAAAACGGGAAGTAGCCAGAACATCCAGGGCCATGATAGATCCCTGAGAGAAGCCCAGCAGAATGACCTGATCTTTACCCGGCGTCACGTCATGCTGCTTAAAAATAGCTTCCAGGTTCGCATCAAACGCGGCCCGGGCCTCTATCACTCGCTGCGGGCGGTTTTGTGCTGTCACGCCCTCCAGGCTGAACCACTGCCAGGCATCGCCGCCGCCGTCAAAAGGCTCGCTGCCGTTCGGGGAGGCAAATAGCACTTCAGGCATGACCTGCTGGACGAAAAGCCCCAGCCCTTCGAGATCCGCCCCGGAACTCCCTACCCCATGTAACATCACGATCAGTTTTTTCATTTCCCTGCCCTGTGCTCAAACCTGAATGAATATCCTCGCAGGCGGCTACCTTATCGCGATCCCTCCCTTCACAACAAGTCAACCGCCGCTAAATACGCGGCAATACCGAGCTTGTTTTTGAGCAACCGCTCAAGTATATTTCGCGCTTGAGCAACCGCTCAAATTTGGATTATTTTAGAGGCATTCAACATGCGCTTCACTAACCGCTGGCTGATTCTGGCGATCCTGACCAGCACCCTTTTCCTGATCATTATAGATATGACGGTGCTTTACACGGCACTGCCCAGGCTCACCCAGGCCTTAAACGCTACGGCGTCTGAAAAACTGTGGATCATTAACGCCTACCCGCTGGTGGCGGCGGGCCTGCTACCCGGCGCGGGCATGCTGAGTGACCGCCTGGGCCACAAGCTGCTCTTTATGTCCGGATTACCTGTTTTCGGCCTCGCTTCGCTCTGCGCGGCCTACTCGCCCACGGCTGAACTGCTGATCGCTTCTCGCGTGTTTCTGGCTATAGGTGCCACGATGATGATGCCAGCCACGCTTGCCATCGTGCGTCAGGTCTTTACCAACGAGCGCGAACGGGCGCTGGCCATCGGCATTTGGTCTGCCGTGGCTTCTGCCGCCGCGGCGCTTGGCCCGGTTATTGGCGGCGTGCTGCTGGAGTACTTCTGGTGGGGATCGGTCTTCCTGATTAACGTGCCGGTCGTCTTGCTGGTTATCGTTTTTGCCTGGTTCTTGATCCCACGGGATGCGGGGAACGCCAACCGTCCCTGTGATTTCACCGCTTCACTGCTGATTATGCTTGGCCTTGTAGGCGTGATTTACGCGCTCAAGGAACTCAGCAAGATGGATGCCTCGTGGCTAACCATCGCCGGCTCTTTGCTGGCTGGCGTCGTCTTTTTAACGCTGTTTGTTCGTCGCCAACAGCGTTCGGCCCAGCCGATGATCGATTTCTCGCTGTTCCGTAACCGCATGTTTGCCAGCGGCATTAGCGTGGCGATTATCACCATGATCGCGCTAACCGGCATTGAGCTGGTGTTGACCCAGCGCCTGCAGCTTGTCCTGGGCCTGACGCCGCTGTTAGCCGGGCTGTCGATTCTGCCTATTCCGATTGGCTCGGCCCTGGCTTCACCGCTGGCCGGCGTCGTGCTGCCACGCTGGGGCGGCGCAAAACTTATGGTCTTCGGCCTGCTGGTGACAGCGATGGGTATGACGGGTATGGCTTTGCTGGCCGATTACAGTCTGACGCCACAGCTCGCCGCGCTGTTTGTCATCGGGCTTGGGCTCGGCGTGGCGTTTACCGCCGCATCAACATCCATCATGCTCAATGCCCCGGAAGAAAAAGCCGGCATGGTCGCCGCGATTGAGGATGTCTCATGGGAAATGGGCGGCGTACTTGGCGTGACGCTGCTGGGCGGCCTGATGACCGCGGTCTACAGCGCAAGCCTGGTGTTGCCTGAAGGCCTGGTGGCAGGAAACAGCGCGTACGACAGTCTGGATGAGGCTCTGCACCTTGCAGGCTCGATGAGCACGGCAAGCGCCGCCCTGCTGAAAGAGCTGGCGCGAAACGCCTTCAGCCATGCCTATCTGACGGTGATTATCTGCGCCGCCGTGCTGGTCGCCGTCAGCACCGCGATCTTGAAATATGTGCTGCGCCAGCCGGAAAAGCTGTCCAGCCAGCGTGTTAAAAACTGATAAGATGCTCCATCAGCGATTCAGATAACCGTGGAAACGTCATGAAAGAAGCACCGGACACGCTAAGAAGCAAAATCCTGAGCGGGGCCATTGAGCTGTTCATTGAGAAAGGCATTGAAAAGGTGACCACCCGCGAACTCACCGAGCGGGTGGGTATTTCACGGAGCCACATTTACCACTACTTCAGCGACTGGCAAACGCTTTGCATTGAAGCGATGACCGCGTTTTTGATGGCCGATCTGCACAAGTTTACCGCTGAAACCAACACGTTTTCCCCGGAAGATAAGCTGCAACGCTTGATCCACACGTATCTCCCTCACGCGCCGGACGCTGTCTGGCAGCTTTACGGCGCGCTGTGGCACCAGGCAGCGCACAGCAGCGTATGGGCCGAGCTTGCGCTGGTGATGACGCAAAAATGGGAAAAAGTGCTGGCCGATATCGTCGATGACGGCATTGCGGCCGGCGTGTTTAAAGCGGTGGATGCCGCCAGAGCTACGCGCCAGTTTAGCGCCCTGCTCAACGGTTATGCCGACAAACTGCTGGTCGCCTCAGCCCCTGCCGACAGGCAGCTGGCGCTGGACGACATCGACAGTTTTATTCGCCTGGTCCTGCGGGCGGGTTAAATTGCTATCCGCCGGCTGATCTCTACCACGCTGTCGCTCGGCAGGCGGTAATAGTGCGTCACGTGCGTGGCGTTTCTCACCATGAACGCGAAGCACTTACGCTGCCAGGCTGGCATCCCCTGCCCGTCCTCACGGGCCACGATGGTTTCATGGCCCAGATAGTAGGTCACATCCTCCACGCGGAAGGCACACGCCATCTCTCCCAGCCTCGCCATAAGCTCAGGAATATGCGGTCTTTCCATAAAGCCGTACTGGGCGATACCGCGCCAGTAATTCGGTGCCTGCTCCACAATTACCAGCCGTTCTCCAGCCGGTACGCGCGGGACGTTCATGATAGAAATGGTCAGCGAAAGTACCTGCTCCTGCAGCGCGTGGTTGCGCGCCACATGCCACCGCATCACCGGCGGAATACCGTTGCGCGTTTTGGTCAGAAACACCGCTGAACCCTGCACGCGCGGCACGCCACGCTCTTTCAGCGCGGCGAAGAAGGTGTTCACATCGATCACCTTTTCGTTCACCGCCCTGGACGCCGCCGCCGCGCCACGGTGCCAGACCAGCATCGTCGTGCAGACAATCGCCGCCAGCAGCAGTGGAATATAACCGCCCTCCAGTACCTTGATCAGATTAGCGATCAGGAAGCAGGTATCGACGATCAAAAAGCCCCCCGCCACCAGCGCGCTGGTCAGCCGCCGCCACTGCCAGATGTGACGCATCGCCACGTACAGCAGCCCGGAGGTCATCAGCATGGTGAGAGATACCGCAATCCCGTAAGCCGCCGCCAGGTTCTCAGACGACCTGAAGAACACCGTCAGGAACAGCGTGACGCCCATCAACAGCCAGTTGATCACGCCGATATAAATTTGCCCGTAGCTCTCCGCCGCCGTCTGGCGAATGCGCAGGCGCGGTAGCCAGCCCAATTGAATCGCCTGCCGGGTCATCGAAAATGCCCCGGTGATAATCGCCTGACTGGCAATAATGGTGGCCAGCGTGGCAAGGATCACCAGCGGGATCAGCAGTGCCGGCGGGCAAAGGCGGAAGAAGATATTCTGGGTGATATCGGCCCCGGAAAGGATCAGCGCCGACTGCCCCGCATAGTTCAGCAGCAGGCTCGGGAAGACCACGCCGTACCACGCCATCCAGATAGGTTTTTTCCCGAAATGCCCCATGTCGGCATACAGCGCTTCCGCCCCGGTGACGCACAGAAACACGCCGCCCAGCACCATAAAACTGACAAAACCGTTAGAGACGAGAAACTGCAGGCCGTACAAGGGATTGATAGCCAGCAGCACGGCCGGATGCTGCGCGATACCCCAAATCCCAAGCCCGGCGATAGCAATAAACCACAGCGCCATAATCGGCCCGAAAACTTTACCTATCTTAGCCGTGCCGAAAGGCTGCACGGCAAACAGCAGTACCAGAATCGTCACCGCAATTGGCAGCACCCAGGTTTCGGCCTCCGGCAGGATAATATTCAGCCCTTCAATGGCGGAGAGCACTGAAATTGCGGGCGTAATCGCTCCGTCACCGTAGATCAGCGCCGCGCCCAATAAAGCCGCCAGCACCACCCAACGCGAGCCTTTGTCTCTCGCCACCAGCAGCGACATCAGCGCCATAATGCCGCCTTCCCCGTGGTTGTCGATGCGCATCGCAAACATCGCATACTTCACCGAGGTGATGAGGATCAGCGTCCAGATAATCAGCGACAGCAGACCCAGGATAACCGACGGGGTCGGATCGTTGCCGGATAACAGCAGCACCGTTTTCAGGGTATAAAGCGGGCTGGTGCCGATATCGCCAAACACCACGCCGAGGGCGCTTCCCGCGAGGATAAATTTATGCGGCGTTGTCCCGGAGGCTTCCGCGCCGTCCGTCTGCGACAGGTTTGTCATGTCCAGTCCTTTCTGTGATTTTTCTGGCTGTTGCCATCACAAAGTATAGAGGTGGATAAAAAACTTAAGATAAACAGTGGCAAATAAAAAAGGCCCAACGGTTCCCCGCCAGGCCAAAAGGTACTCCACATTAAAACCTTTTTTTAATTAAAGACCATCCCGCCGTCGATGAGCAGCGACTGCCCGGTCATATAGTCAGAGTCCGCGCTGGCCAGGTAAGACACACAGGCAGCCACATCTTCCGGCTCGGACAAACGTCCCAGAGTGATGCGTTTGGCGAATTCTGCGGTGCCATAACCCAGCGGTTTACCCGCTGCTTCAGACACCTGACGGTCGATTTCGGCCCACATTGGGGTTTTGACGATCCCTGGGCAGTAGCCATTCACTGTGATGCCCAGCGGGGCCAGGTCGCGCGCCGCGGTCTGGGTCAGGCCGCGCACGGCAAATTTGCTGGAGCTGTAAACCGCCAGCTCGGGGTTACCCACGTGCCCAGCCTGGGAACAGGCGTTAATGATTTTCCCGCCGTGCCCTTCGGCTTTAAAGGCTTTAACCGCGGCCTGAATACCCCAAATTACGCCCTTCACGTTGATGTTATAGACCTTATCGACGATTTCCGGGGTGATGTCCTCGATAGGCGTGGAAGGGGCTACGCCAGCGTTGTTGACGATGACATCAAACCCGCCCAGCCCTTTGCGGGCAGCCTCAACGGCGGCGAAGACCTGATCGCGGTCGGACACGTCCGCAGTCACTTCCAGCGCGCGGCCGCCATTGCGGTTAATTTCGTCCGCCACTTCTTTTGCGGTTTTGGCGTTGTAGTCCGCCACGGCGACGGCAAAGCCGTCTTTAGCCAGACGCAGCGCGATAGCTTTCCCGATCCCCTGACCGGCCCCGGTAACCAATGCTACTTTTTTCATCACAATATCCTTCTGTAGTTTAAAGAATTTGGCTGAGGTGCAGCTGACTCATCAGCAAATGGTTGTCGCTGTAATCAACCGGAATGGCGACCACCGCCGGACCCTTCACATCCATGGCGGCGCGTAAAGTCGGCTCCAGCGCCTCCGCGCTTTCCACCGCGAAGCCCCGTGCACCGAAGGCATCCGCGTAAGCTTTGAAGTCCACCGGCCCGAAGTTCACGCCGGACAGACGCTGGTATTTTTTCTCTTCCTGAATCGCCACCATGTTGTAGGCGTTATCCACCCAAATGATGTGCAGCACGTTAGCGCCCAGGCGCACCGCCGTTTCCAGCTCCATGCTGGACTGCAGGAACCCGCCGTCGCCGGACACCGAAACCACCTTGCGGCCCGGATTCACCAGCCACGCGCCAATGGCCCACGGCAGCGCTACGCCCATGGTTTGCTGGCCGTTGGAGATCATCAGCTGACGGGCGCGGAAGCTATAAAGATAGCGGGCGATCCAGATGTGGAAACTGCCCATATCGACGGTCAGGGTCACGTCGTCGTTCACGATGTCCTGCATCGCCCGGACAATACGCAGCGGGTGAAGAGCAAACTGGTTCAGCTGTGCACCCCGGCGGCTTAAAAGCTCGCGCTGGTGCTGCCTGTCCACGAGGATTTCTGACGCACGTGGGCTAAGGACCAGCGGTGTTTCTATACGGGCGGTGAGTTTGTCCAGCGTGCTGGCGATATCACCCACCAGCTCGACGTCTGGCACGTAGTTGCGTTCTTCATAGGCGGGCAGAACGTCAATATGCACCAGCGTGGCATCACCGGTATTCCACATCGCCGGCTCATACTCCACCGGGCTGTAGCCAATACAGATAACCAGGTCGGCAAGCTGCAGCAGGCGGTCACCGGCCTGGTTATTAAACAGCCCCACGCGCCCGGCAAAACGAGCAAAGTGTTGCTGATTCACCGCGCCTGCGGCCTGATAGGTGCTGGTGACCGGGATATGGCTTTTTTCCAGAAGATGGAACAGCGCCGCGCTGTTTTCCTGCTGGCTTGCCATCAGCCCAAGCAGGAATACAGGATTTTTGGCCTGCGAGATAAGTTTCGCCACATCGCTAATAGCGGCGTCAGGCGCTGCACCGGCTTTCACCGCCCCGTTGGCTGGCAAAATATTCCCGGTTGCCGGGCCGTCGCTGATGTCCTGCGGCAGGCTGACAAAGGCACTACCGGGGCGACCATGCTCGGCGGCGCGGAAAGCGTTTGAAACCACCTCAGCAATGGCGTCGGAAGAAGGGACTTCCACCGAGTATTTCGTCACCGGGCTGAACATCGCCACGGTGTCCATGCTTTGGTGTACCAGTTTGGCTTTATCGGAACGTTTTACCGCCCCGCCCAGCGCCACAACCGGGTCACCTTCGCTGTTGGCTGTTGCCATGCCGGTGATCAGGTTTGAGCAGCCAGGGCCGGAGGTCACCAGCGCCACGCCCGCTTTCCCGGTGATGCGCCCCACCGCCGCCGCCATAAAGGCCGCATTGGCTTCGTGGCGGACCGGAATAAGTTCAATCGGCGAGTCGTTCAGAGAATCAAAGACCTTATCGATCTTCGCCCCTGGGATCCCAAAGACGTGCTTCACGCCCTGAGCTTCAAGCTGGCTGACCACCATGTCAGCGCCGTGCGCCCACTGGCGCAAAGGTTTTTTATTATTCATGGCTCACATCTCCTCAGGGAACGCTAGTTTTCAACCGCGCGGATAGCCGCGTCGAGATTTTCGGGGTGCAGGTTGGCGTTAAGAAATGCACTGTCTGCCGGAAGATCGATCATCAGCTTGTGGATCTCACCGAAGGTCAGCTCGCCTTGCTCCAGCTGATAATCGAGCAGATGCCCGCCGCCCTGGCGGTCATCGGTAATAAAGTGTTCGTGATAGCCCGCCACGTTGATGCCCTGCATATGCTGTGGGGTGCGGAACCCCACCAGCACGCCTTTACGGCCGTTAAAGCGGAACACCGGCTGGTCGTCCAGCACGTCTGTCATCGCGCGATATGGCGGCTTCTGGCGCGGTACCGTGCGGGTATGTGCGTGGTGGAAATGACCGTCGATGCGCAGCGCACAAAACAGGTTATCGGAGGGAATTTTTGCGTCGATAATCTCGTGCAGTTTCTGACGGCTGGTCAGGCTATTGATGCGCAAGCGGTATTGCGGTTTAAACCAGGTCATCACCGCAAACGGGGTTTTCTGCTGCGGGCTGGCCGCTCTGGCGCTGCCGTCTGACCGTAATTGATACACGTTGCTGTTGAAGGCAATCATCTCGCCGTCCAGCTCGTTAAAGGTCCCCAGGCCAAAGTCACCGTGCTTAAGCAGGTCGGCCATGGTGGTTTCCCCTTCATAGACGCCGCTCAATAATGCGCTCATCAATGAAGTCTGATATATCATGTTTTCTTTATTGGCTGCGGCGAAGGTCTCGACCATCTCTAAAAGACTTTCTTCGCAGGAACATAGAGTTAGATCGCTCATGGCGTCTGTCACCTCGGGCTGAAGGTTAAGAAACATTAATTAAATGTTGACGTGATCCAGCTCACAGTTCCAATATAAAAGCCCTTCTGGTTTGAGACGTTTTCGATATGGAACTTCGCTATCTCCGCTATTTTGTCGCCGTTGCCCAGACGCATAATTTCACCCGGGCAGCCGAGCTGTTGGGTATTTCGCAGCCTCCTCTTAGCCAGCAGATTCAGCGCCTGGAGCGTGAAGTGGGCACGCCCCTGCTGCACCGCTTGACCAGAGGTGTAGAGCTGACGGATGCGGGAGAAGCGTTTTATCAGGATGCCTGCCAGATTCTGGCCCACAGCGATGCCGCGCTGGAGAAAGCCCGCGGCATTGCCCGCGGTATTAACGGCAAGCTGTCGCTCGGGATAACCAGTTCAAACGCGTTCAATCCAAAGATTTTTTCCCTGCTGCGCCAGTTTCAGGCGCACTATCCGGCCATCGAACTGCGCCAGCGAGAAACCAATATGGCGGGCCTGATGCAGGAGCTGGATGATGGCTTGCTGGACGTGGCGTTTGTGCGCCTGCCCTGTGAAAGCAGCAAGCGGTTTACGCTCAAGCTAATTGACGAAGAGCCGATGATGATTGCCCTGCACAAGGACCATCCTCTATCCGGGGAGAAAGAACTGGCCCTGCAGGCGCTGGCCGATGTGCCGCCAGTGCTGTTCCCGGAAGAAGTGGCCCCCGGATTATATGAACTGATGTATAACGCCTGCCTGCGGGCGGGCATCGATCTGAAAAGTGCCTGCCAGGCTTCGCAAATTTCTTCCTCGTTAAGCATGGTCTCGGCAGGCTTCGGGTTCGCCTTAGTTCCCCAATCGATGACCTGCATCGCCTGCCCGAACGTCACCTTCCACGCGATTCGCGGTGACCAGGTGAAAACGGACATTGCGCTGGCCTGGCGGCAGTTTGAACGCTCTCCGACGGTGAAACGCTTTATCCAGCTGTTCGCCCACTGAGCCTGGCCGCAACGACATCGCTCCCTGAGTGACCCAATGCTACAATAGTCACCATTCACAAATCCGAACACAGGGAGAAAATATGTCTGAAACTCACGTTCAGGGCGGGGAAACCAGAGGGCCTGCGGAACACAGCGTCAGGGAACAGATCATCGAGGCAGCGACCGAATTCTTTGGCCACTACGGGTTTGAAAAAACGACGGTATCCGATCTCGCCAAAGCCATCGGCTATTCTAAGGCTTATATCTACAAGTTCTTCAAATCCAAGCAGGAAATCGGCGAAGTTATCTGCGACAACCGCCTGACAAAGATGATGGCAATCGTCAGTCAGTCGGTGGATGACGCCCCCGGTGCGTCGGCTAAGCTGCGGGCGATGTTCAGCGCGCTCATTGCCGCAGGCAGCGATCTGTTTTTCTACGACCGTAAGCTCCACGACATCGCCATTGTTTCCTGCCTGGAAAACTGGCCCTCGGCCGAACGCTACAAGCTGCAGCTGCGGGAAGTGCTTACCGCCATTATTCATGCAGGCCGCCAGTCCGGTGAATTTGAGCGCCGCAGCCCGATGGATGAAACCGTTAACGCCGTTTTTCTCGTCATGCTGCCGTATATCAGCCCGATACAGCTGCAATACAACCTCGAACTGGCTAAGCAAGCCGAACAGCTTTTGCCCGCGCTGATCCTAAAAAGTTTAATGCCCTGATCGCATCTTGTGACCATTGACTAAATTGGTCACTTGAATAATTATCTGCGTTCCTGCTCCGCGTTTATAAGGGAACGTATGTTTCGTCTTCAGCCTTTTCCAGCCGCCGTGGCGCTGCTGTGCTCGGCGCTCACCGCCTGCGGTGACTCATCTCAGCCAGAGGATCCGCGTACCGAACCTCCGCTGGTTCGCGTTGTCGCGGTTCAGTCCGCCAATGATGACGCCCGGGCTTTTACCGGCATTGTCGCCTCCCGAATCCAAAGCGACCTCGGTTTTCGCGTTCCGGGAAAAATTCTTGAGCGCCTGGTGGACAAAGGCCAGACGGTAAAAAACGGCCAGCCCCTGCTCCGACTCGATCCTCAGGATTTAAGTCTGCAGGCTAAAGCGCAGGATCAGGCCGTCGCCGCTGCCAAAGCCCGCGCTAAACAGGCCGCCGCCGATGAGGCCCGCTACAGAAGCATTGTCGGCAGCGGCGCGATTTCAGCCTCGCAGTACGATCAAATCAAAGCCCAGGCCGACAGCGCCAGAGCGGATCTGCAGGCGGCCATTGCCCAGGCCAATGTGGCTAAAAACGCCATGAATTATGCGGTGCTGACGGCTGATTCTGACGGCGTGATCGTGGATACGCTGGCCGAGCCAGGCCAGGTTGTCGCCGCCGGGCAAGGGGTGATTCGTCTCGCCCGGGCGGGCCAGCGTGAAGCGGTCGTCGATTTGCCGGAAACGCTGCGCCCGGCGCTGGGCACCGTAGCTCAGGCTCATCTTTACGGTTCAGATAACGCTCCCGTGGCCGCTACCTTACGTCAGCTTTCCGACGCCGCCGACCCACAAACCCGCACATTTGAAGCGAAGTTTGTGCTCGCTGGCGCACTTGCCCAGGCGCCGCTCGGCAGCACGGTGACCGTCACCATTCCTGACGCAGGCACTCCCTCACAAAACGTGATTGTGCCTTTGGCCTCGCTCTATGACGCCGGGAAAGAGAAAGGCACCGGCATTTGGGTGGTAAGCGGTAAACCGGCCAAAGTTAGCTGGCACCCGGTGAGCATCCGCCGCATCACCGATGAATCCGCCATTGTTGCCACCCAAATCGACAGCCACGCCAGCATCGTTGCCCTCGGCGCACATCTGCTGCATGACGGCGAAGAAGTCAGACTGCTTGCACAGGGCGCCACCGATCTGGCGGGAGCACCGTAATGAGCGACTCTCGCTTTAACCTTTCCGCCCTCGCGGTGCGTGAAAAATCAGTCACTCTGTTCCTGATCCTACTCATTACGCTGGCCGGGATCATCGCGTTCTTTAAACTGGGCCGAGCCGAGGATCCGCCTTTTACGGTGAAACAGCTGACCGTGATCACCGCCTGGCCGGGGGCCACCGCGCAGCAAATGCAGGATCTGGTGGCCGAGCCGCTGGAAAAGAGAATGCAGGAGCTGGACGACTACGACCGCACGGAAACCTATACCCGTCCGGGTCTTGCCTACAGCATTGTCTCCCTAAAAGACAGCACGCTGCCCGCCAACGTGCCGGAGGCGTTTTACCAGGCGCGGAAAAAAATCAGCGATGAGGCCAAAAATCTGCCGGATGGCGTTATCGGCCCGCTTGTAAATGACGAATTTTCAGATGTGACATTCGCGCTGTTTGCCCTGAAAGCAAAAGGCGAGCCGCAGCGCCTGCTGGTGCGCGATGCCGAGAACCTGCGCCAGCAATTGCTGCACGTCCCCGGCGTGAAAAAGGTAAATATTATCGGTGAACAGGCGGAACGCATTTTTGTTTCGTTCTCTCATGACAGGCTTGCCACGCTTGGTGTTTCGCCGCTGGACATCTTTCAGGCGCTGAGTAACCAGAACCTGCTCACCCCCGCAGGCTCAATAGAAACTGCCGGCCCGCAGGTGTTTATCCGCGTGGATGGCGCGCTGGATCAGCTCTCAAAAATCCGCGATACCCCCATTGTGGCCCAGGGGAAAACGCTGAAACTGTCCGACGTAGCTGACGTCGAGCGCGGGTATGAAGACCCGGCCACGTTCCTCGTCAGAAACAACGGCGAGCCGGCCCTGCTGCTCGGCGTGGTCATGCGCGACGGCTGGAACGGGCTTGATTTGGGCAAAGCCCTGGATCAGGAAACCCGTAAAATCAACGACACGATGCCGCTCGGCATGAGCTTCAGTAAAGTCAGCGATCAGTCAGTGAACATCAGCTCCGCCGTGGATGAGTTTATGGTGAAGTTTTTTGTCGCCCTGCTGGTGGTGATGGTGGTCTGCTTTATCAGCATGGGCTGGCGAGTGGGCATCGTGGTTGCCGCCGCCGTGCCGCTAACGCTGGCAGTGGTATTTATCGTCATGGCCGCCACCGATAAAAACTTCGACAGGATAACCTTAGGCTCACTCATTCTGGCGCTGGGCCTGCTGGTGGACGACGCTATCATCGCCATTGAAATGATGGTGGTGAAAATGGAGGAAGGCTACAGCCGTGTGAAAGCCTCCGCCTACGCCTGGAGCCACACCGCCGCGCCCATGCTGGCGGGCACGCTGGTAACCGCCATCGGCTTTATGCCGAACGGCTTTGCCCACTCCACCGCCGGGGAGTACACCAGCAACATGTTCTGGATCGTCGGTATCGCGCTGATAGCATCCTGGCTGGTGGCCGTGGTATTCACGCCCTATCTCGGCGTGAAATTGCTACCCGATATGCACAAAGCCGCGCTGGCGGAACACGCGCTGTACACCAGCAAAAATTACAATCGCTTCCGGGCATTGCTGAAAAAAGTCATCGCCCGCAAGTGGCTGACCGCCGGTTCGGTCGTCGGCCTGTTTGTGCTGGCGATAGCCGGAATGGCCGTGGTGAAAAAGCAGTTCTTCCCCATCTCAGACCGCCCGGAAGTGCTGGTAGAAGTTCAGCTGCCTTACGGGACGTCTATCGAGCAAACGACGAAGACTACCGAGCGCATTGAGCAATGGCTCAGCGCGCAGAAAGAGTCAAAAATCGTCACCTCCTACATTGGCCAGGGCGCGCCGCGTTTCTACCTGGCCATGGCCCCGGAGCTGCCCGACCCTTCGTTCGCAAAAATCGTGATCCTCACGCCCGATCCTGATGCACGAGAAGCGTTGAAAATGCGGCTGCGGCAGGCCATCAGCAACGGTCTGGCACCGGAGGCGCAGGTGCGCGTCACCCAACTTGTCTTCGGGCCTTATACGCCCTACCCGGTAGCGTTTCGCGTGATGGGGCCAGACCCGGACGTGCTCAGAACGATTTCGTTACGGGTTGAAAAAGTGATGAATCAAAGCGGGCTGATGCGCACAGTGAACATCGACTGGGGATCCCGGGTGCCTACGCTACATTTCACCCTGAACCAGGACCGGCTTTACGCCGTGGGCTTAACCACCGCTTCCGTCTCGCAGCAATTACAGTTTCTGCTATCCGGCGCGCCGTTGACCGAAGTGCGGGAAGATATTCGCTCCGTGCAGGTCACGGGCCGGGCGCGCGGCAGCGTGCGGGACGATCCGGCACAGCTCGCCGCGCTAACGCTCATTGGCGCGAACGGGCAAAAAGTGCCGCTCTCGCAAATCGGTAGGGTTGAAGTTGTGATGGAAGATCCGGTGCTCCGACGTCGCGACAGAACGCCAACCATTACCGTGCGGGGCGATGTCGCCGATGGCCTTCAGCCACCGGATGTGTCGACGGCGATCGTGAAACAAATTCAACCTATTGTGGCAGAGCTTCCGGCGGGGTACCGCATCGAAGAAGCGGGCGCCATTGAAGAATCCGGCAAGGCCACGGCGGCAATGGCTCCGCTGTTCCCGATCATGATCGCGCTAACGCTGCTGGTGATTATTCTTCAGGTTAGGTCGATCTCAGCCATGCTGATGGTGTTCGCCACCAGCCCGCTGGGGCTTATCGGCGTGGTACCGACGCTGCTGATTTTCAACCAGCCGTTCGGCATCAACGCCCTGGTGGGGCTGATTGCGCTTTCAGGGATTTTGATGCGCAACACGCTGATCCTCATCGGCCAGATTAAGCATAACGAGCAGGCCGGGCTGACGCCTTTTAATGCCGTGGTTGAAGCGACGATCCAACGTTCGCGCCCGGTGCTGTTGACCGCCCTGGCGGCGATTCTGGCGTTTATTCCTCTGACCCATTCCGTGTTCTGGGGAGCGCTGGCCTACACGCTTATCGGCGGGACGTTTGGCGGCACCTTTATGACGCTGCTGTTCCTCCCCGCCATGTATGCGATCTGGTTCAAAATTCGCCCGCCAAAGGTTGATAACTGACCGATTCATCAGGCCCGGAGGACTCCTCTCCGGGCCATATTCCAAATCATGAACACCGCTCATGTTCTAATGAAATTAAATCACTTTTACTAAAACTGTGACTCAGGCATAAAAGATGCAATATTGTTAACGACATGCAATGTGAAGATTACTGACAGGTAAAACCACAGCTAACCAAAGGTTAGCTGTGAGAAATCAAGCAGTAGATACAGGCAAAAAACAGAACTAAGGTGCCGGATTACCATGACTAAAGCGTTTACTTTTACTCTTAAGAGCATTGTTTTTGATGAGAATTACAACCCGTCAGGGAATACGCGCATCACAACCAATTTTGCTAACCTCGCCCGCGGCGAGAAGCGTCAGGAGAACCTGCGTAACGCGTTGATCATGATTGATAACCGCTTCAACTCCCTGGCGAACTGGGATAACCCCACCTCCGACCGCTACGGCGTTGAACTTGAAATTATTTCCGTTGAGCTGGATGTTGAAGGCAACGGCAAGACCTTCCCGGCGATTGAGATTTTAAAAACTCACGTGCTGGATAAGAAAACCGGCCAGCGCATCGAAGGCATTGTCGGGAACAACTTCTCTTCCTACGTACGCGACTATGATTTCAGCGTTCTGCTGCCAGCGTACAACCAGGATCGCGCAGAATTCACCATCCCGGAAGATTACGGCGTGCTGCACGGGAACTTGTTCAGACACTTCGTTGGGTCAGACACCTACAAAGAAAATTTCAATAAAGCGCCGGTGATTTGCCTGAGCGTTTCCAGCAAAAACGTTTACCGCCAGACCGGAAACCGCCACCCGGTGCTCGGCATTGAATATGAACAAGATTCATCTTCCCTGACCGATCTCTACTTCAACAAAATGGGGCTGAAGGCTCGCTATTTCATGCCGCCCAACAGCGTGGCGCCGTTTGCCTTCTACCACACGGGCGACCTGGTGAATGACTACTCGAATCTCGAGCTTATCAGCACCATCAGCACCATGGAGACGTTCCAGAAGATCTACCGCCCTGAGATTTACAACGCGAATTCTCCGGCCGGGCTGTGCTTCCAGCCAAGCCTGAACCACCAGGATCATTCATTTACTCAAATTGTTTACGATCGTGAAGAACGCAGCCGTTTGGCCATCGAACAAGGGAAGTTTACTGAAGAGCACTTCATCAAACCGTACCAAACAATTTTAGAGCAGTGGTCTGCTAACTACCCTCTTTGAGACACCAAATACAAGGTTATTCGACATGAAAAGATTATTGCCTACGTCCACTGCCGGCAGCCTGCCTAAACCGTCCTGGCTGGCCCAGCCTGAAACGCTGTGGTCGCCGTGGAAGCTGCAGGATCAGGAACTTATTGAGGGTAAACAGGACGCCCTGCGCCTGGCGCTGCACGAACAACAGCTGGCGGATATCGACATCGTCAGCGACGGCGAGCAGACTCGCCAGCACTTCGTGACCACCTTTATCGAACACCTGGACGGCGTGGATTTCGAGAAACGCGAAACCGTGCGTATTCGTAACCGCTACGATGCCAGCGTCCCGACCGTGGTCGGCGCCGTGGCTCGTCAAAAACCGGTGTTTGTGGAAGATGCAAAGTTCCTTCGCAAACAAACCGACCGGCCAATCAAATGGGCGCTGCCTGGCCCGATGACCATGATCGACACGCTGTATGACAACCACTACAAAAGCCGTGAAAAACTGGCCTGGGAATTCGCCAAAATCCTGAACCAGGAAGCGAAAGAGCTGGAGGCCGCCGGCGTGGACATCATTCAGTTCGATGAGCCAGCCTTCAACGTATTCTTCGACGAAGTTAACGAATGGGGCATCGCCACGCTGGAACGCGCCATCGAAGGCCTGAAGTGCGAAACCGCCGTGCATATTTGCTACGGCTACGGCATCAAAGCCAACACCGACTGGAAGAAAACGCTGGGCTCGGAGTGGCGCCAGTACGAAGAGGCGTTTCCAAAGCTGCAGACCTCAAACATCGACATCATCTCGCTGGAGTGCCACAACTCCCACGTGCCGATGGACCTGCTCGAGCTGATTCGTGGCAAGAAAGTGATGGTGGGCGCCATCGACGTGGCCAACCACGCCATTGAAACCCCGGAAGAAGTCGCCAACACGCTGCGCAAAGCGCTGCAGTTCGTTGATGCCGAAAATCTCTACCCTTCCACCAACTGCGGTATGGCTCCGCTGCCGCGCCATGTGGCCAGAGGCAAACTGCACGCGTTGAGCGCTGGGGCAGAGATCGTCCGCAGAGAAATTCTGGGTAAATAATCTAAAGCCTTTGCAACCCGCCTGGCGATTGAGAGATCGCCAGGTTTTATTCCCTGTGCCGATAGCTAATCCCTCCTTTAATGGCAGTCATTTCCTGGTCACTCAACGCACTAATACTGGGCCCATCGAATTAATCATAAATTTATTATTAACCTGCTAATATATAGCCTTGCCTTCATGAATATATTGCGAACTAAGCAAGCAGATATTCAAAATATGATGCACTCTATATTTCGAATATTTTCCGCATTATTAAACAATAAACACCATCATCCAAAAATAAGACAAATATTATTTTTGTTTTATTAATGTCAGCATAAAAAATCAGCCAAAAATAATTTATCCCTACAAGCCGATTGCCCTGCCCACTAACGCTGTATGTCAGCATAAACTGCCCCTTGTGTTTTATAAGGAATATATTCCCACACCAAAAATGGTGGCTTTGACAAAAAAACAGCGCCACTCTAATTTTTCAACTCACACAGCAATTTTCTCACTTTTGTTATTTGCTCTGCTCGCTATTCAGTTAGCTGGCTTTTAATGAGGAGTTTAAATATGGCCTGGACTTTTTATCTGACGATAACGAATGCCACGGACAGGGTGCTTGAGGTAGACAGCAGTTCAATTGAATGGGGAACCTGGTATCGGAACTCCGTTGACGATCGTGGCCCCATCAGCATTGAACCTAATGCAACCGTTCAGGCTTTGGGCATCCGTGCTGCAAGGGGAACCTGGACCGGCTATGAATGCCACGCGCAATGGAAAGACAAAGTGCCCCCGGGCCAAAAAGGCTACGGTGCCGTCTCTCTGATGATCGATGTCCCTTTCAGCGGATCTAACGACTCAAGTCTGTCTGCCGGCGGCGCCTTGACCGCAAGCGGATGGACAAACTTGCCGAGCGGCGGGCATGACTTTAGCCGTTCCATCACGATCCGGGCCGGGCGAGATAAAAAGCTGCTGGTTCTGGATGAGGGGATAATCCCGGTGAAAGTTAAAGAGAATGATGCGGTCGAAGAGGAGTACCGGGCCTGGCTACTCGAAGTGGCCGCCAAAAACCCGGACGTGCGCAACTGGAGCGACGTCGAAAAAGATTTACAGGCCATTGATGACTTCAACCCATTGCAGTACATCCCTGACGGGCCTTACCTGACGAAGCGCCTGCTCGCTCGCTCAGAACCCCTGGTAGTGGAACCTGCGCTTTGGGAAGGTATTGGCGATGTGGATTATCCCACGCCGTACGCGCAGGATTTGTTCATTGATGAATATTTTGCTGTGGCAATTTACAGCGTAGGTAATAACCCTCGTACCTTTATTAACGTCCCTGCCGGGTCAACGCGCAGCACCAGCGAGAAAGTCACCGTCACTTCGGCCATTAAAAACGTCCTGACGGTCAACTGGTCACTCAAAACCTCGCTGTCCGAAAAAGCCGCCGATCCAATCACCGGTTCAGAAGTGGCTTCCAGTATGGATATGGAGTTTGGCGTCACCAATGTGCTGGAAGTCAGCCGTGAGTCCGTGACTGAAAAAATTGTTGAAGAGTCCTTCACAGCGCCGCAGGACAGCGATGTGCTGATTGTTCCCTGGGTATTTAGTACGGCGGTAGTCATTTATCGCCGAACCAAAAAAGGTAACGTCAGCCTGGTCGCCGTTTCCGAATGGGCGCAAATGCAGTTCTTTAAAAGCTACAGAGTACAAACCCTGTTCAAACTTGAATCTGGAGATGCGTCATGAAAACACTCGTTATCGCAATTCTTACCGCTGTTCTGTGCCAGGGCATGGCGATGGCCGAAACGCAGCAACCGGCATCCGGGGCTTTGCCTGCCAATGAAAAGCCGCCCCTGGTGCTGACGGCCGACGAAAAAAAAGCGAGTGAGGCTAATGCCGACAGGAATGAATGCTGGTCGGCCAGAAATTGTAGCGGGAAAATCCTTAATAATAAGGATGCGCATAACTGCAAAAACTCCGGGGGTAAATCCTGGCGGGGTAAAAACTCCAGCCAGTGCACCAATCTTTAAACTTTAGACGCCAAAGCAACTATCCTGCCCGTGGTATAACGGGCGGATAGTTTCTTACGGGTGCCAGGGAAGCATCGCCAACTGAATATTCGATGAATGCCGGTAATTCCCGCGGCTTTACCTCTGACCAGGTATCGTTATAGGTAACTTCCGGGCGCACTCAGATTTTAAGTGCAGCCACAATTGCGGCTTCCATTTTCTCCGGGGTAGTGAACGGTGCAAAACGCTTCAGCGGTTTTCCGTCCCGGCCAATCAGGAACTTAGTGAAGTTCCACTTGATCCGCCCGCCCAGCACGCCAGGCAATTCTTTCTTCAGATAACGAAACACCGGATGCGCGGAGGTACCGTTGACCTCGACCTTTGCAAACATCGGAAAACTCACGCCGTAGTTAATATGGCACGTCCGGGCGATTTCATCGGCGTCACCGGGCTCCTGCTTACCAAACTGATTGCAGGGGAAACCAAGCACCACCAACCCCTGTGCGGCGTACTTCTTATAGAGCGTTTCAAGGCCTGCGTACTGCGGCGTGAAGCCACACTGGCTGGCGGTATTGACCACCAGCACCAGCTTATCGGCGTAATCGGACAGAGCGACCTGCTGGCCAGTCAGGCTGGTGGCCGTCAGTTGATGAAAAGGCTGCATGTTGGGTTCCTCAGTGCACGTCAAAATGGCCACGCAGCGCGGGCCGTAATTCTTCTATGGCTAATGTTGCCACGCGTAACGCGGTGGCGTTAGCGCTTTCACTTTCCAATGACCACGCTGCGGACAGTCCGCCCCAGGCAATGATCCATTTGAGAAGCCGCTCTCTGTCCAGATTTGCTATCTCACTCACGGCACGCAGCCTGCGCTTAAAAATCTCCGGCACGGTAGCGACCGGCGGAGCTGGGTTATCCAGATCCGGGTTGGTGAAAATATTAGCAAAATCGAATCCCCGCTCCCCTATGACGCCTTTAGGATCGATCGCCCGCCAGCCCGATGATGCAAAATCAAGCACATTGCCGTGGTGTAAATCACCATGTAAGGCCACAACATCCTGCGGAGAGGTAAGCAGTTCTTGGGAGATATCTGAACAAAATGCCAGCAAGCCGCCCCGCTGCTGCGCCACTATTTTTAGCGAAGCAAACCAATCATCCAGCGAAGGCAACTGGGGCAAAGGCTTTTGCCGAACGCGATGCAGCCTGTTTGCCGTAGCACATAAGATACGGCAGGCTTCGAGATCCTGACCTTCTCTGGACATTGTGGCTAATGACGCGGAGCCGGTGGCCCGGGCGAGAAGAATGGCTTCATCTTCATGGGCAATAACCTGCGCCGCGCCCTTGCCTGCCCACCAGACCAGCAGCGAGTTCCCCGTTTGTTCATCCCTGTCGGCAGTCACTTTCAGCATAGCCTCAGCGCCATCAGCTGCGGTTTTCACCGGCAGCAGCTGTGACGTATGGGTATGAAAGGGAGTGCCGTCCGGAATCAGATCCCAGCGTTTGAGCCAGCAGCTTAGTTTGTCTTTATCCATAGGGCGGTTTTTATCTCCCATTGAGTCAAATTACCAGCGCGGGTCTGCTTGTCAGCCCCGCCTGATAAACAGCCAAACGAATATTAGGCTGCTTTGAGCGAGAGATGAAATCATTATGCTGCCAGATAAAAATGGCGGCACTGTTCATGGAGCTTAAAGGTTTGAAGGTTAAGCGAGGTACTTACGTTGGCACAGGGTGAATGAGTTACCTGGGTTTAAGGTCTGCTATGAGCGAGGAGCGGACATATGATGTTTAGAAACCGCGCGATTTGCAGTTAAGCTGTATAGAATTTTTTTCAATCCGCATTGATTTCGCTGAAAAAATTTGTATATTTCCCCTCACTACTTTTATCCAAGATAATGAGGTTCTCAATAGATCGCGTGATCGATGTATAGATAACCTCAGGAGTGTCTTTGTCATCCATAATATAAAACACGGTTTTAGACTCCAGACCTTTAAAACTATGTATCGTGGATAGTTTGATCAATCCACTATTCGGATAAAAATGATTTTTCTTTGTCCTTCTTACCCGCTCAATATCAGATTTAAAACCAGTATGTCGCTTAATAAAATCACGTAACTCCTCTTTTGTGAGCAATTTTAATCTATTGATATCGTAATGCTTTTTTCCTTCCGGTAGGAGTTCAATTAGTTCTTCATATGTTTCAAACATACAGGTGGTATTTTCAAATTCATTCAACCTTTCATTTAATCGACGAACAAGAAAAATATTAGACGACAGAATTACAATATCATTTGGATTGAAACTATAATTTTTGATGTAACTTTGAATTTTTTCAAAGCATTTGTTTTCCCAGTCGGATGGAAAGAAATGATATTTGATAATATCAAAATTCATTCCTGACTGAATGTTTTGTTGTTCAAATAAGTCTATGTCTGCATGTTTTTCGACCAGATACTTCAATTGATAATCTTTAAAAATTCGATTCAAAGGCGAGTCACTGCTTGTACGATAGGAACGACTTAATTTCTTCCATTCACCAAATCCCTTCGCGATGACGGCCGCTCTTTTGCTATCTCTTTCATAAATATTTTGTGATTCGTCACCAAACAGAATCATTTCACCCTCGTGATTGAGGAAGTTGTCACGAATAATTTTCACCCATTCATTTTCAAAGTCCTGAACTTCATCAATCAAAATTGTCCGATACTTACTAACAGAAAAACCGCTGAATAAATCACGGTTAAATAATTCATTAAATCCATATTTTTCAATTAATTCACTGACATCCTGTTCTGTCTCAATCAATTGAGACATGAAAAACTGATGATAATTTGTCACTGCGAAATGTTGATCGTCTCGATAACCAAGAACATCGCTGACTCGGTCTTTAATGAGGTTTTTTAGTGTTATATTGAAAGTCAGAATCAATACAATATCATCATGCCGATGAAATGCATTTACCGCTCGATTTGCAATGATAGTAGTTTTGCCACAGCCTGCTACACCCTTAATCTTTTCCTTTCCAGACACGCTTATTGCCAACTTACTCTGACGCTTATCTAAGAAGATTTTCTTTCCCTGTTTTAAAGTATGGTCGCTTGGCATCAAGCGTCTTTTAAAATCGTCATACACACGATCGTCGAACAGGACATGTGGCTTAAAGCTTTTAATTTTATTAACGAGTTCTTTTATTCGATCAGCGCCGTAAGCCATGGACTTATCTCTAGTTGACTTTCTTTTTAGACGCGAGATTTTGTCTGCGTGTTGATTGTATTGCTCTACAGAAATTTCTTTATTCCTGTATTGTGCATCAATATACCTAGATCGCGCCATCAATTCACTCTGTGCGTGGGAATATAACGAATCTATATTGGCTTTATTACCTTTGTGTAAGTAAACAAACGGCTGGACAATGTTAAAAAAATTGCGATTTTTTAGATAAGACAGACCTAATACTGGTAAATGTAGATTATATAAATTTGACTTGTACCTGAAAGCTTGTGATTGAGGTGATGAAATCTTCGACACCCCTTTTTCAGAACTAACTTGCCATTTATTAAAAGCATCCACTCTATAATTAACTAGGTTATAGTCCTTCACCTCAATAATAAAAATTGCCGTGTGTTTTTTAAGAATGATAAAATCAGGGCGATCCCCATCAATAAATGGATTAAAGAAAATTTCGTAGCTATCATCCAAGTTCTCTGTAAGGTGATTTAACAAGTGAAGCTCACCGGGAGTGGGTGCAACCTTTAAACGGAGTATGTTTTCCAAAGTTGGATGAAGGATAGACACGCTAACACTCTCTTTATGATGAATAACCATCTATAATTTACTACATGATCTAAAAGAAACAAGGATGACATAACAGATTGACCTATTCCCTTTAAATTTACACAGATAACAATGTTGGCTACTTCCGCTCCTGGCACGAAGGAGCCAGCTATGACAGGCTCTCTCGTTATGCGTGAAAAGTGGCTACAATCTGAAATCCAATTCCATTACGAAATCAAAACCCGGGAGAATATCTCACAGGAGACATAGCACCTTTCTTTCTAAGATCATCAGGAATCTTCTTACCTAAATAAAGTTGTGCGATCTCTGGAGATGCCACCCTGCCCCGGAACCCAAAGCGGGAATGCTGAGTCGCTTCAAACTCATCGTCTGCATCCCATGAAGTCATCTCTGGGAAATTTTCACGGGTAGACTTGAGCCACTCATCAGCGATATATACGCCCCTCACGATACCTCTTACTGTCGCCAGTATGATCTCAGCTTTACGAGCTCGGTCAACGCTGACACGCCAGCTAAAACGTACAGCATCATAGAGGTCAATATCCTTTGAACTCCTGTTAACTGATATCATAAGGGCCTTATGTTGGAACAAAATAGTTTCAGGCTGGTACGTAGCGATTAACTCTTTTATGTGTGCAGCACCAAACTCATTACTGCCAGCACCGTTCATGATATTAGTTAAACCCGGATAGGCATCTATGAGCGCTGCTTCAACCTCGTAAGCTGTCTTTTCTTCGGCCATACCGTGTCGATGGATAACATGGATCACCTCAAGACCGGCTAATCTGATCTCTCGAAGCTGCTTAAGCTTGTTACTCAGTAACTCATCATCATCCACTGCTGCAACTTCACCACGCATATGAGCAAAGACGCGATTACCTTTGCCTTTTCCTACATAGAACGTACTGCCATCCCTCGGGTCAATTAGACGGTATACATACCAGCCAAGATGTTCGATCACTCCCGATGGAAATTCATTAATATCCATATCTCAACGCCTATAATTTAATTTATAAGTCACAAAATATTCACAACACCGTCGATTGACAACTTATAATACCCACTAGTTAGCATTGTGATTTTTAAAGTGAAGAATAAGCACGGCTGCTTTTGGCACAAACCGGACGCATAGAAACCAGCCCCATAAAATATCAAAAACTCAGGGCTGCCCTTCCATATTCCAACGTGCCGATCCCATAACGTCGTAAACGTGTTGATCGGTAAAGGCCGGGAATTTTGCGTGCCTGGAGGCTGCCAGCAACGCATTACAGTAGCTCTGGTCTCCACCTTTCACGATGAAATTTTGCAATGTTCCATCTATTTTAAAATCAAGGTGCACATTGCACCTTTTTCCATTCCAGGCATGAGGCTCAGCAAGCGCGGCATCAAGTGCTTTCTTTATCCCCGAAGCCTGTTGACCATAAATATCCGTATCGGAAACTTTTCCCGCGCGATCGTAGGTGCAACTATCAAGCGCACTCTTTTTTATACACTCTTTCGGGGTTAATGGAGCACATCCTGAAAGCATTATTGCGAGCATGACCAGCATCGATAATTTAGTCATCCATAAATCCTTTTATGAAGCATTGCATTACGTGGCTTTTACCACCGCTGAATTATGCCACTTCACCCGGCTCAACGATTCACTTTTTGACCTACCAATATTAATACTCAGCCCACGGCCTCCCCGCCAGCCGCGCCTTAAGCAGCTCGATAAACTTTTGCGCCCTCGGGCTTCGTTCTGCCTGCGGAGTGCCGCTCAGCGCCACGATATCGGCATCCGGCAGCGTGTATTCCGGTAGAAGTCTCACCAGCTCGCCGCTGTGAATTTGCGGCAGCACATCCCATTCGGACCGCATAATGATCCCCCTGCCCGCCAGCGCCCACTCTTTTACCACTCGCCCTTCGTTGCTCGACAATTTGGGCGAGATCCGCTGCGGGCAGTCCCCTTTGGGGCCGGAGAAGCGCCACAGCGTCACGTCTTCGCTGTTTTCCCGCAGCGCAATGCAGTCGTGATCCACCAGCTGTTCCGGCGTCAGCGGGGTGCCTTTTCGGTTCAGGTAGTCCGGGGAAGCGCAGATAAAGCGTTGGTTAGGCGCAAGCTTGATGCAGTGCATACTGGAATCGCGTAGCTCGCCGATGAAAATCACCAGATCCCATTTGTGTAGCCTGGCCCAATGTGGGTCGTCGGAAAGTGTCAACTCCACTTCAAGGTTTTCATGCTGCGCGGCGTATTCCCCCAGCAGCGGCGCAATATAGTCGTTACCAAACCCCAGCGGGGCCAGCACGCGCAGCTTGCCTCTGACCTGCTGCCGCCTGTCGTCCAGAGCAGACTGCAGGCCAGCCAGCTCGGTGAGGATCTTCTCCGCCCGGCTCAGCAGCAGCGAGCCTTCATCGGTGAGTGAAACCTGCCGCGAGGGCCGCAGAATAAGGTCGACGCCAAGCTTTTGTTCCAGCCCGCGCAGCCGCTGCGTAACGGAGGGCGGCGTGACATTCATCGCCCTTGCGCCGGCGGCCAGCGTATCGTGAGTAGCGATAGTACGGAAGAAAGCCAGATCGTCGCTGTTTATCATTAAGCCTGAACCTAATCATTAATTGATTTTATATTAATTTATACCTAATTAGCCGGATGACAAGATGCAACCTCACCCCACAGGAGACCCGCTATGTCCGCCGAATGGATCACCACCCGTGATACCCCCTTTTTGCTGATCGAGAAAAGCAAATATTTGCGCAACATTGAGCGCCTGTACTCGCGCGTTCACGCTCTGGGCAGCGAGGTCCGGCCACACCTGAAAACCCTGCGCTCCATTGAGGCCGCCCGCTACCTGCTTGAACAAAGTGATTCCCCGGCCACGGTTTCCACGCTCGCCGAAGCGGAAACCTTTGCCGCTGCGGGTTACACCAACCTGCTTTACGCCGTCGGCATCGCGCCCCATAAACTTCCCCGCGTGGCAGCGCTGATGGCTAAAGGCGTGAACCTGCACATTCTGCTCGACAGCGAACCACAGGCTAGCGCCGTGGCCGAATACAGCCGGGCGCACGGCCTCAAGTTTTCGGTATTTATTGAGGTGGATTGCGACGGCCACCGGGGCGGATTGCCGCCGCACAGTGACGCTCTTTTGACCCTGGCCCGCATCATTGAGGCAAGCGGCTCGACGCTGACCGGGCTGCTGGCTCACGCCGGAGAATCCTATAGCTGCCGCACGGACGAAGCTATTCTCGCGGCCGCCAGAGCCGAATGTGCCGCTATTAAAACCGCCGGAAACCGCCTGCGCGCGCAGGGCTATGCCTGTCCCGTATTAAGCGTAGGGGCCACGCCGACAGCCCATTTTGCGGACGATCTCACGGGCATCAGTGAAGTCAGAGCCGGGGTGTTTACCACCTTCGACCTGGTGATGAAAAACGTCGGCATCTGCCGCCTGGAGGATATTGCGCTTAGCGTTGTCGCCACGGTGATTGGCCACAACAGGGAGAAAGGCTGGATATTTATTGATGCCGGGTGGATGGCGCTTTCCCGCGACAGGGGCACGGCGGCGCAAAGCCAGGACTACGCTTATGGCCAGGTGTGCAGCCTGAACGGAGATCCCTACGAAAACCTGCTGGTCACCACGACCAACCAGGAGCACGGCATCGTTGCCCTGCCGGACAGTTCAACTTTGACCGTCGATGATTTCCACGTCGGCAGCCGGGTGCGCATTCTGCCCAACCACGCCTGCGCCACCGCCGCCATGCATCAGCACTATCAGGTTCTGAGCGAAGATGGCGAGGGGCACGAGGTCTGGTCGCGGATCGTGGGCTGGTAAGCGTCAGTCAGGCTAATCAACGGCGGGGGATACCGAAAGGTTCCCTTTTTTGCCATGCCTTTGTGCTCCCACGCCCGAAGGTTTGAACATATATTTCACAACTAAATCTTATATGTTGTTGAAAACGACCTCTGATTTATGGTGTCAATTGTAACGATCTATAAATTAGTTTGTTTTATGCTTTGCCAGTGATATTAATTTGAATACGACAGAAATTATTTTTATTTATTTCCCTCACCTCAATCACCCCCTAATATATCGGGAGGACTGCCTATGGCATAACAACAACACAAATATATTATGCACTACTTAATTCAGGTTGTAATTATTACATTCACTCAGCAAAAGGTATATATCATGAGCACAATGATTAAATTTAATCTGACTAATCAGAGCAGCACTCAGCAGGACTTTTTCTTCTTTCAAAAACCCGCTATATACAGTGGTGGAAGTAATGTCTACTCAAATAGTATCCAGAGTATTGTACTGGCACCTTATTCGACCAGCAGCAGCACTTATACTTTTCTGATTAATATGCAATTTTATGCCGGAGTTCAACAGGCAAATACGCCTCCTGTGGTAGGAAAACAATCAGGATTTTTATCCGCTATCCGCCCTATCGACCTGACGCCGGCCACCGGCACCCCGTCGAAAGGAAACTCCACCAGCCTGTCGCTGAATCCCTTTGGGTTAAGCTCGCCAGTGACAGACGCGGAGGCGGAACCGGGATCGTTTCGCATAGTCTCGCCGGTCTTTAGCCCTAATCTAAACCACGTCAACGGCGGCTCTGCCGTTATGCTGGGCGATGGCAGCGTCGTACTGTCAAACTTCACCACGGTGTTACCAAACCAAAACCTGGACTGCCAGCCAATTCTGAAATACTACATCCAGACAGGGTCATACCAGTCCGGCACGGTAATGAACTTCACCAGTTCATCCAACAGCGCTGCGCTTTGTGACGCCACCGAAGGAGAGTCAATTTTTGACGTTACTTATAATGCCGACGGTACCTGGACCGTGGTATCGAGCTGTTAAACATAAATATTGAGCTTCTGCACGGATTTATTACCCTCTGCAGAAGCTCTTTATTTTTATGGCCTGTTACTTATCATCAAACAATAGCATTTAAATGAGGTGTTCAATGTTAAAAGAAAATGATCTGGTCAATGTCGACGACCTTACATCCTGGGCTAAGAAACATGATTGTAAAATAATGGAAAATAATGGCGATACTTATATAGGCAACCCACCAACCGCCACCAAATACCCTCACTTTCATATTTTTTCTAATGGAAAAACTAATCTGAGTGTCGGATCATCTAAAAATGAAACCGTGGGTACCAACCAGACAATCGACCCGGAAAAGCTGCGGCAGGCCTGCGAGCGATTTAGCCAGTGGCCTATTGTCGCCCCACTCAAACTGGCCATTGAGTGGGTATTAAACCCTGAAAGGAATAATTAATCTTGTTTGAAAATAACCTTATAAGGATGGCGGTTTATTCCGCCATTTTTTAACGACTCAGCGCATCGGCTTCGACGCGGCGCCCTTTGCTTTTTCCGTCGTCAGGTACAGCTCCAGCAGCGTCTGTGCTTCGTTGAGCACCGCTTTACGCTCTGCGTCATTCTGCAGATTGGCCGCCGCCGCACCTTTGAGCATTTGCAGGATAACAATGGTCATCAGGCCGGCACGGTCGGCGGATAAACTGGGGATCACAACCTGCAGCGCGGTGGAGAACCCGCCGCGCATGGCATCCCTGAACTGAAGGCGGGCCGCTTCATGCTCGCCACGCTCTTCCACCAGCCTCAGGGCAAAGGTTCGCTGTGACTGCAGCGAAAGCACAAAGCGAGTGAACAGATCCGCTGCGGTGGGAATGTCCACCCCGGTAACGCTGGCCTCCAGCACTTCCAGCCGGTCGATCACTTCGCGGGTGTACTCCAGCAGCAGCGCGTCGGCCAGCGACTCTTTGTTGGGGAAAAACCGGTACAGCGAGCCAATGGCCGTGCCGGAGCTGGCCGCGATCTCGGTCATGGTTACGGCGTCAAAGCCCTTCTCGCCGAAGAGTCGTGTGGCCGCTTCAGTTATCGCCGCCACACGAAGATGGCCACGCAGGCGTTTAGGCTGGTTTGCCGCTAAGGGCGCTGGTTTCGTCATAAAATATTTCGTATCAATCCGCTAACATTTATTCGCATAACGCCCATTGAGATATGCGAGGGCATCCTCTAGAATCTGAGTTATGCGAGAACATCCTCGCATAACTTAACTCTCCCTGAGTGTAAGCCACGACTCCGGCGTGAGCCAGCTTAAACGAATATTCTTCCGCGCTGCGGGCGGCTATACAACGATGAAGAAACAAGATCCTGCCACACCTAACGGTTATCGCCTGCTGTCACCGCAGCGTATGCAGTGGAGCACGCTGATTATTGCCACCGCACTTTTCGGCGGGCTGCTTACCTGGCTGAATATTCCTGCCGCCCTGCTGCTCGGGCCGATGGCCGCCGGGATTGTGGTCTCGCTGAACGGCGCAAAAATTCAGCCCAACGGCACGCTGTTTCTCATCGCCCAGGGCATCATCGGCTACATGATTGCCAGCAAAATGCCCCGCAGCCTCGCCGACACCTTCGGCTCTCACTGGCTGCTGTTTATTGTCTGCGTCTTTTCGGTGATTTTTATCTGCATGCTGCTCGGCTGGATAATGACCCGCATGCGCATCCTGCCCGGAACCACCGCGTTCTGGGGATTAAGCCCTGGCGCCGCTACCGCCATGACGCTGATGGCCGAAGCCAACGGCGCAGACACACAGCTTGTCGCCGCCATGCAATATCTGCGGGTGATTATGGTAGCAAGCGTCGCTTCCGTGCTGATGAAAGTCTCAGGTGAGCACGTCCCGGCCACATCTGCGACGATCGATCTTTTTGCGCACGGCTCTTACGTTGCGCTGGCTGAAACTTTCGGGCTTATTGCCTTCGGCTGTATTGCGGCCAAACTTCTGCGTCTGCCTGCCGGCGCGCTGTTGATCACGCTGGTCGCTGGCGTGGTGCTCTCGCAAAATAACTGGATTGAGATCGCGCTTCCGCAGTGGGTGCTGGTGCTGGCATACACCATCGTCGGCTGGCGCATTGGGCTGAAATTTACGCGTCCGCTGTTAAAACATGCCGCCCAGGTACTGCCGCGCATCGCGGTCAGCATTGTGATTTTGATTGCCCTTTGCGGCCTGATGGCGGCGGGATTGGTGGTCGTGGCCGATATCGACCCGCTCACCGCTTATTTAGCCATGAGCCCCGGCGGGGCCGATTCCGTGGCAATTATCGCCGCCTCCAGCAAGCACATCGACATCGCCTTTGTGATGTCGATGCAGATGACCCGTTTTATTATTCTGGTCGCCTTCGGGCCGATCATCGGTAATATCATGCAGCGGCAGGCGAAGAGGTGAAACTCAGTTTCTGGCTGAACGCCGTTTCATCGTCTCTTCAATATAACTTTCGATATGAATGTTGTGCTCCCTGTTCACTCGCGCAATAAATACCGGGAGGAAGTCGGACGAAGTGTGAAGCGTATTCACGACAAGGCAGTCAAAATCACGCTGAGTGAAACGAAGATTTCCCCTCAATGTCGAATGCTGCAGCAAAGTGTGTGCAATCACCTCAAGGGCGGCGCGCCTGTAATCATCCGTACGCAGAACATCCAGATCAGCTGGGAGAATCTCAAAGTCGAAAGAGTGGCTTATAAACCCTGATTCAACGGGTTGCGAGTAAATCAGTCGCTCCCCTTCCTGATTCACATGAGGTTCCCACCCGTCCCCCAATAATCGAACTGATTGCACGACTCCCCCTCTTTTTTGATTCTTTTTCACCCGCACAAGTGATGCTAAAACCTCTCCAGCCACCCACAATTTTTATCTGACTCAGCGAACAATTAAGATTATCGGCCACCCGAACCCATTATTGAGTCCGGGTATTGCCGCTGTTCAGAATACTGACGGAAAACCGGGGTTAATCCGCTTCGCTCTCTGCACGATTATTTTTAAGATCGATTATCTGCCCAATCTGGTCGTGATAAACCGTTAACTGGTTATAGCGGCTCATCTCGGACACCAGCTGCGTCGGCAGGTTAAAGCTGCGGGCGAGGTCGCCAGGCTGAAACGGTTTGTGTTCATCGAGGTATCGGTCGCTGTACCTGCGCAGGCTGTACTGATACCAGAGGATCAGCAACCAACCGTTGATGACCGCAATCAGCAGGTACAGCAGCACGGAATTGAGCGACTGCGCGATGATTTCCCCGCGCTGGTCGGGCAATAACATCAGCTGCAGCAGCAAGTTTTTCCATACAAAGTACAAAAAACCGGCCCAGGCAATAGCGGTTATCAGGCCATCGAACAGGCGCGGTCCCAGTCGATCTTCGGTCAAAATCAGCGTGTTGGTCTGCATCATATTCTTCCTTTTCCACGGTCAGGACTTACCCAGCGCGCGCGGGCGCGGCGGCGTTTAAGCATCACTTTCGGGAACGACACCAGAGTGGTAAACAGGCCTATCATCCAGTACATCAGCGGGAACCAGACGATCCAGAACAGCGACCCGGCGATCCGCTTTTCATAGCGCCGCTCAATGAACAGGCTGATCAGGAACTGCATCAGGCACATTACGCCCAGCAGCAGCCCGGTAAACGCCGGCGGAAAGAGCGTTTCAACCACCAGGTTTGCCGGCAGCGTGGTCAGGTGGCTGGCAATAAACAGCAGGATGGTGATCGCGTAGGCGAAGGCCCACACCGTCGACAACACGTACTCCATAAACAGCGGCCACATCCGGCGGTGTTCCCAGCGGAACAGGCGACGCAGGTTGACCAGAAACACTTCCGCCCCGCCCTGCGCCCAGCGCAGTCGCTGTTTCCAAAGCCCTTTGAGCGTTTCCGGCATCAGGATCCAACACAGCGCGCGCGGCTCAAAATAGAGCGTCCAGTGATGCAGCTGCAGTTTCCAGCTGATATCAATGTCCTCGGTGATCATATCCGGGCTCCAGTAGCCGACGTCCGCCAGCGCCTGGCGGCGAAAGGCGGCTATCACGCCGGAAACGGTAAAGACACGGCCATAAATACGCTGGGTACGTTTAATCAGCCCAATTATCGAAGAAAACTCACCGACCTGGATCCGGCCAATCAGGTTCGAGCGGGTGCGGATCCTTGGGTTTCCGGTCACGGCGCCCACATTGGGATGCCGAATCAGCGGCATCACAAGGTAAGCCGCCGAGTCCCGCTCCAGCAAGGCATCCCCGTCGATGCACACCAGCAGATCCCCGCGTGCGGCGGCGGCCCCGGCCTTTAGCGCTACAGCTTTTCCCTGATTCGCCGCCAGGTGAATCACTCGTAGTTTTGGGTATTCCACCGCGAGCTGGTTCAGGATCTCGGCGGTATTATCCCGAGAGCCGTCGTTGATGGCGATAACCTCGATGTTGGTGTAGCGCTGGGCCAGCGCGGCCTCTATCGTTTCCCGGGCGTTTTTGCCTTCGTTAAAGCACGGGATCAGAATAGAAATCAGCGGATTACCTTCCAGCTGCGGCGGCGGCACATCTTTGCCCCACGGCCAGTGGCGCTCCAGCCGGTACCAGAAATAGAGCCCGCCGGTCATCCAAATTACCGACATAAACAGTGGCCAGAAGAACACAAAATCCAGCAGGATTTTCCCGGTAAATACCGCCGCCATACCGAGCGGCAGCCCAAAGACCAGGCCCAGAATCAGCAAGGAAAGAAGACGATCAGTCATTGTTTGGGTACCAGTAAGAGGACATTTCAGGTCTGATATGTGAAATATCAGGCTGGTTATTGATGAAGTCGTCCGGGTAATAGCCGTAGTGTTTCACCCCATTAAGCTGCAGCAGCTGCATCCATTCCACGAGCTGTTTATCCGCGATGCCTTTTTGCGTCTTGTGGTTCCAGTCGCGCGCCTGAAGCTCGAAAATGGTTTTATTCATTCCCGAAGGCTTCGCCGCGACGGCTTTAATTAGCCGTTCCAGCCAGCTATTGCTCTCTTCCAGCGGCACGGACTCCATCAGCGGCATCGCCATCGGCACCGTCCAGTCGTAAGCGGCCAGGAAATCGTCAATGTTCTGGGCGAACCACGTCTCGCTCTCTGGCTCCAGAATCGGCAGTGCAAAGATATTTCGGGCGGTCTTTATCTGCGGGCCACGAATATTCCGCACCGCGTCGGTCAGCGTGCGCGTGAATTCGATCAGCGTCTGGCTTTTAAAGCGCGTCCAGCTTCGCAGTTCGGCAGGGTTTTGATGAATGTCGCCGATGCTGCCCTGGAACCCTGCCTGCCGGTAGGCGGCCATGGCGTCCGGCCCGGCATCTTCAAAGTCCGTGAGGAGCGCGTCGTCGTGAAAAAGAATGCCGTCAAATACCGCATGTCGGGCGAGATCTTCGTAGATGTCGATTATCTGATGGCGAACCTGTCGGTTCCATGGGGAAAGCCGTAGATAAGGGCTGGTGGCCCGCTGCGTCTTCCCGCTGGCGGCGTCCCAGCGTTGCACCCTGGGCAGCGCGGCGTTCAGATCAAAAGAGAGCACCGGCAGCCAGGCGAAGACTTTGGCATCGCCTCTGGTGCGTAACTGCCAGGCGACAAAGTTAAACAGGTCAGCGCGTACGGGCAGCCAACGGTTGGGAAAATAGAGCGACTTGATATTGCCGTCGCCAAGCGGGTCTGAGAACGCCTGCAAAAAGACATGGCTGATTTTCATGTCATACACCCGCTGCACCAGCGCATCGATATTCTTCGCCTGCTGCACCGGGTTCGGGTCGTAGACGTAGTCGAGATCCACATGCATAACGCGCACCGGATCGGGCTCCCGGACGCGGCTCACCATGCTGGCGAACGCTTTGAGCGTCGGGTTGCCCGAGATCAGCACGCGCGGGATATTGTCCAGGTCGCGGGCGTCAGCGAGACCATCATTGAGCGTGAACGCCAGCTGGTAACCCTGCTTTTTGAGCACGCTAAGTGAGGTGCCGTTGGCCGCGCCATAGGGCCAGACCCAGGCGCGAGGGGCCTTCCCGCTGAGCTGTTGAATTTTGCGACTGATTTGGCGCACGTCGTCGTCAATACGGCGGGTGAATTGCTCGTCACTTTCATACTGACCGGTGACTTTATTCCACGCCCGGTTGGCCACCGCAGGCTCACGGCTTCCCTGGGGATTCGCCTGAATACCGTAATGTGAAGCCCATGTGTGCGCCCCTATCTCAACCAGCGGGGACAGGCTAAGCTCGCGCACCATATCCCAGGTGGCAAACTTATCGCGGGCGGTCATCAGCCCGCCAAAATCCACCTTCTTCCCCGGCGGGGTGTCTACCCAACTGCCCACGGGCGCCCAGAGTGCGGGCACATTGTATGCTTTAAGCAACGGCCACACGCGGGTGTAGAAGCTGCTGTAACCGTCATCGAAGGTGAGCAAAAATGCCTTTGGCGGCAGCGGTGTGCCGCCCCGGTGAGCGTCCAGAATCGACTGCACGCTTACCGCGCGGTAGCCGTTTTGCAGCAGCCAGCTGATTTGCTCGTTAAGGGCGCTGGTGCGCACCGCCAGATAACGCTGATCGGGGTCGCGGTCTTCAACGTCATGGTAAGCCAGCACCAGAAAATGGTTCTTCGGCCAGGGCTGGTTGGCTTCAGGCAGCGGCCGCGCTTTCGGCGGCAGAAAATGAATCTCCTGCGCGCCCAGGCCAGAAAAGGTCAATAACCAGCCAAAAACGATCAGGCCGAGGCGAAAACTGTTGGTCAGCATGTTTGTCCTTAAAATCGTAAATTTGCATCAAAAGCGATGGCGAGATGCGTTTCCCGCTTGCCGTCCCAGGGGCGCTTTTCCCAGTTCAGCATGGCCCCGGTGTCGAGGACGTTGTTCCACTGGATACGCTGGCCATATCCCAGGGTTGTCATCGCCCCCGCCCCATAATTTTTTTGCCGGTAAATACCCGCTCCGGCGCTAATCTGCTGGCTCCAGACGGTGTCATAGCGCTGGTACAGCACGTGATTAGCGGCGAGCGTCGGCGCGGCGGATAAGTCCCATTTCGGGCTGTAATAGGCGGTGTCGGTCTTGCTGTTGGTGCCGTATGCCAAACCGGGCTGCAGGTCGAGCGTGATCCGCGCCGTCTGCCATAGCCGTTCTTTGCCCTGGAAGGTGTATTCCTGGCGGTGGTTATGGTCCGAGAACCAGCTGGTCGCGGTCGCGAGCTGATATTCACGCCGTTCATTTTGATGCCAGCGCACCCACAGGTTGGCCTGATTCGCACTTACCCCGTTGCGTAAAGCCCGCAGCGGCGTTGCCCGGGCCAGGCGTTCCACTTCGCCTCCTACTCGCCAGCTGTCGTTGAAGCTGTGCCAGGCCGAAACTCGCCCGCCAGGCTTATTGCCACCGTTGAAGTTATTGTTCGCCAGTTCAAGCTCGACCCAACTATTGCGCGGCCGCCACTCTATCCCCCCAAACACGCTGCGGCTTAAGCCCTTACCTTCTTCAAAACGACCGCGCTCAAAACGGTGACCGCCAAACAGCCTCCAGCTGTCGGCTACGGGTGGGCCGTAAATCGCCATATCCCAGCTAAAGTCGTGTGCCCCGCTGACGGGCGTATCAGAGTGGATCCCCTGCTGACCGTTAAGACGCAGTTCGGACATTCGGTGAATTTCGCGCGTTCGGTTCAGCCGCTGAGAAGCGATATCCAGCGGAGCGCGCAGCATCACATCGTCGGTTAGCAAATCCATTTGCCGCCACTCGTGCAGATCCTGCGCGACATAAGCCTGCTGCCGCTCCAGCTCAAGGTTGGATGGCTCAAGCACCTCCGCCTTTTTTAACTCTCGTTCAGCCGCCAGCGGCAGCCCGCGCGCCTGCAAAACCCTGGCATAATCAATACGTAACCCCTGGTTGCCCGGCGCGGTATTGGCCAGGCGCTGGGACAACGTTTCTGCTGCTGGCAGCGCATTGGTTGACAGGAGGTATTGCAGCGAGAGCGTTTTAGCTTCCAGCCAGCGATCGTTTGGTTCGGGATTCGGGGAACCCGGCACGTAGCGACGATAAGGCGTTGTCTGAGTCAGGTTTTGCAGATAACGAGCGGCAGCGTCGTACTGTCCGCTGTCCAGCAAGGCATAAAACATCGCCTGCTCATTCTCATTCGTCGCGCCGCTGAACAGCTGCGGCGTTAGCGCCTGCGCCCTTTCTACCTGCTTTACCGCGAGGTAAGACGCAATAACCCAGCGTAAAGCCCAGGGTGGAACGCGCACGCCTTCTGAGGCCAGGGCTTCATATTCCTGAATGACCTTTGGGTAATGATTGTGGGCATAAAGTGCACCAAGCCGGTCTATTCGCGCTCTGGTAACGTCCTGCTGAGCCTGCGGATTACCACGCCATTCGGCGAGCAAAACGTCGTAACGATCCAACGCCCGCTGCGCGACGGTAAAACGAGCTTTTTCCTCTCCTGGAGGGATCTCAGCCATGCGCACCCTTTCGGCCAACGCGTTAAGTTCCAGACTTCTGCGCTCATTTGCCGGAAGGTTCGCTTGCCTGGCAAACGCCAGCGCTGGCGTATTCACCCTGTTCACGGTCAGGCTGGATATCAGGTTTTGCAGCGCCGTTTTATCCCCTGGAGCAAGCGCGATGGCCTGCGTGTCGCTTAGCAACTGGTCCCAGGTTTTTCCCTGCCGAAGATAGACATAAGAGAGCGTCTGCCAATGCGCCAGCGTCGGCTTTTCCTCGATCAAACGCAGAGCTTCATCTCTGGCCTGCCAGGCTTTTTGCCCGTCGGCCAGCGTTTTAATTTGCCCTATGCGATAGTCATCGTTTCCAGGCGAGAGCTGAAGCACCCGCTCCCAGAGGGAAAGTGATTCCGTCCAGCGATGAAGGTTACGCAGAGATTGCGCCGTGGCGGCGACTCCACGAGCCGGGATAGCAGTACGCTCCTGATAACGCTGCCACACGCTGACCACTTCATCATCACGCCCGGCCCAGGAGGCGACCTGCAACCAGTCGGCCACCTGTTCCGGGTGCAATGCTCTTTGCTGTGCCTTATGCTTTAAGGCGTCAAGCAGGGGTTGATAATCCCCATTTCGTGCCTGTAATACCTGACTGTCATAGCGCGATGTTGCCCCCACCCCTTGCGCTGAAAGCAGCCCTGGCATGATTAAAAATAACGACAGCTTCACGCCACGATAAAAGAATAACTTATTGATACTCAGCCGCTGTTCCATAAATATCTATTATTCCATTATGAATGAGCATAGTTTATCCGCCGCGTTAAATGCCTGATATCGGCACTAGCGGATGTAATTCACACGGTAAAACACTCTTTTGATATGCAGAGTATTTATTTAAACGGGCATACCTCACGTAACGTCTTTTTCTGCATCTGGCTTTAGGAACAAACTCAAAATAGCGGAGATTACACATTAGGTCAGACAGCAAGAATGATAAGTCACCATGAATAATTTTGTGAACACTTCCTGACGGCCGAAAACATGCTTTTAAGAATACTCTGTACCGACTTTTCAATGAATAACCTTCAATACAAAACAAAAACACAAGCAACTGATTTAAAATGAAAAAAAACCACATCAAAAATATAAAAATGATATGGGAGATGTTTTTATCAATATGTTTAAGTGAAAATCAACGTATTAATCAGGACATTTCCTGGCAAAGATTCCTAATTTCCACACCACGGACTTCTCTCTTATTTCATTTTATTTATAATTTCCCACATCAGGAATAAAGAAGGATATCTCTTTGACCCTAACGCTTTACCAACAATTAATATCAACCCCAACACTTACCTAAAGGTTAGTTAGCTCATTTTTAAAGAAATAATAGTGACACGCTGTGAATACGCATACCCCTGGCTTCAATGGCCAGGCATTTGGATTGTATGATATTAAAGGAATACACTGCGGTGAATGCGACAATTTTGATCACACAAGATCGCTATCTTTACCAGGGCATAAAAAACTATTTTCCTGATGTTATTCGGCTGTACTCCGTCGACAGAAGAAGCTTCAGCTATGGCTACAAAGAATACGCTGTCCTGGTCGATAGCCGGTTACCACTGGAACAGTGGGAAAACATCATCACCAGCGCAGAGAAAGCGGAGGCACCGGTACGTTGCATCATACTGGATATGCGCCACAGTGAACTCTCTCCACTGAGACTTAAGTGGAGCCTCGATATGTCGATGCCGTACCGGGACATTGAGGGACTGTTCTGGCTGCTGCAAAAAGTGAAGCTAGATCGCCAGGCCGGGGAATGGTTTTATGCCATGCGCCTGAGTCAGGAGGAGCGGAAGATGATGATGTGGCTAAGAAAGGGTTTACCTATGGAAGCCGTGGCGGAAAAGCTCTGCACGTCACTGAAAAGTCTTTATCGCCGACGGAATGAACTTTACGAGAGATTGGGACTGGCCAACTTTAATGAGGCCTGCCTGCTCATTTATACCGACGAAGAGCAACAGTACCCCTAGTTTGGGCAGTGTGCCATGAGGCCGCCGCCCGTCGGGCTTATGATTGCTGCAATGGCAAGGTGGTCATACAAGTTTGACTGTCGTCGAAGGTGGCAAACGCGGATTGCGCGGTGCGGCCCTGATAGCTGACGCTGACCGTCCCTTCGGTATTGCGCGGCAGCCACACGCCGATGAAGCCATTTTGCTGGCTGGTAAGCGTTTTATTCAGGATAACGTTGCCCGATTTATCGGTAATTTTGACATCAAAGGGCGTATTGACCATCTCACCCTGGCAGCCGGAAAGGCTGTGATTGAAGCAGGGATGCGTTTGCTGCAGGTATGGCGCAAACGACAGATAGAACTTATCCCCCAGCGGGTAGCTAAACTTCTGCTGCCCGTCCGAAAGCACCAGCGCACGGCTGGTCACACCGGCGCTAAAACCCAGCGGGCGAGCCTGCGGGGACTGGTCGATAGCCTCAACCATTTGCTCGGTAGTTTTTCCCGCCAGCCCGTGTTTCGCCAGAAAGGCATTTGCCTCAGGTGTGGCCGCCAGTGCAGACCCGCTAAGGGCCAGCGCCAGCCACGCCGTCATGATACGTATTTTCATCCTGTTTCCTTTTCCAGAGTAAGGTTTAACAACCACTGACGCGGACGTTACACCTTTCCCCTGGGGGAAGGTCAAAGGCATGGCAGTAAAGAACGGTAAGATTCTGTATTTATAAAGTTTTAATTGATCTCAATCAGCTATTTTTCGACATTTCTAGTCCGCCTGAGCATCAAACAATAGCGTCACGACTCCCTTCCAGGTTGAACCTGGGGATTTCACCATCGTTTCAACGCCGGGTT
>AKXM01000035.1 GCA_000277545.1 Enterobacter sp. Ag1
AAACGGAGGTCTGCCGCTCACGCGGTCGATTTATTTGGCCGGGAGTCCGGGTTCTCAGGGGAATGACGGTGATTCCCCTGAGACGTTCACTGACTCTGTGATGACATATGAAACAGGGCTGGAAGTGAACGGAATCTTTCGCCAGACCCTCATAGAAGAGATTAACGGTTGAAATAAATTTTGAGGCAGAGAAACTCACCCCTTCTGCCGAACCCTCGCAATAAACTCATCCACCGAATTCACCTGCCCGGCGATCAGAATCAAAAACTTGCCCAGCTCAATAGCGTGGCTGACGCAGGCCAGGCGCGCCGCCTCATCCTCAATACTTTCCAGATCGGCAACGTGCGACAAACCAACCGAGCGGCGAATCAGTTCGGTGCCGCAGAAGCCTACCGCATCAACCCACACTTTTTGTAGGTAGTGCTCAACGTAGCCTTCCGTTGCCAGCGCCGAGTCGCGTGTTTTCTCGCGGGCAAGCGCCGTAAAGCGCTCTGAGAAGCTCAGCCACAGTTCCTGAATATCCTTCAGGCGCTGTTCACGCTGGCTGGCTGCATCCCGTGGACCAAAATGCCCCGGCAGCGCGCAGTAGTTCAGCAGCAGGTTGCCGATGGCGGTCCCAAGATCAAACCCGGCCGGGCCCACGTAACCAAATTCAGCGTCGATCGCTTTCAGGCTACCTTCCGCAACGAAAATCGACCCGCTGTGGATATCGCCGTGCAGCAGCGCTTCCGCGCTGGAAAAGAATTTATGCTTCAGCAACGCCACGGCCAACTTTAGGTCGCTGTCGCTTCGCAGCGCGGCAACCTGTTGTTCCAGCGCGGCCGGGTAGTTATTTCGCTCGTGGATCTGATACGGATCGTTAAAGAACAGATCTTCGGTGATTTCGCACATTTCCGGGTTGATAAAGCGGGCAACCAGCGCCTTCTTATCGTGCGGATGCAGATAAAAATCTGACGTGTGGAACAGCGCTTTTGCCAGATACTCACCAAGCTGGCTGGCCGCCTGAGGATAATAAACACCCTTCACCAACTCGCCGCGCCAGATGCGATGGCTGGAGAGATCTTCCATCACCATCACCGCCAACTCTGGGTCGTAATGCACCACGTTGACCGTGTGTTCCGGGCTGTGCTGGTAGTGCTCCACCAGGGTTTGCGCCTCAAGGCGAGCGCGATCCAGCGTCAGCGGCCAGGACTCGCCCACGCAGCGCACATACGGCAGCGCCTGCTTCACGATAGTCCGGCTGACGCCCTGAGTATCAAAGATTTTAAACACCAGATTGAGGTTGCCGTCGCCCACTTCCTGCGCCTCCACCAGCTCAGACGGCGTCTGCAGCCCGCCAAACTGTTGAGCATAGGCCACTGCGTCAGCGGCGGTAAAAGTGCGGTATTGCGACATGGCGATCCTCTCAGAAAATAAAGTCAATTAAGACGTTTGGACGTCTATACATCTGGAAGTCATGTTGGCACAATATACCGCAACAACGCAACATGGAATTAACACGAATGCATAATTTAAAAACCACCAGCCTGGAAGTGCGTGATAACCAGCTTTGGATCCTTGATCAGCAGGCGCTGCCGCAGCAGAAAAACTGGCTCCCGGCGCACACCGTGTCACAGCTGGTCGCGCATATTCATGCCCTCAGCGTACGCGGCGCGCCGCTCATCGGCCTTTCCGCCAGCCTGCTGCTGGCGCTGTTGGCGGAGCAAGGGCTGACAAAAGCTCAGCTCGCTGAAGCCCTGGAAACCCTGCGGGCGTCCCGCCCGACGGCGGTAAACCTGATGAATAACCTCGACCGCATGAAGCAGGCGCTGGCTCAGGAAAATGTTGTGGCTGCACTCGAAGAAGAGGCGCTGCGGCTGGTGGCGGAAGATAAAGTGCTGTGCGATAACATCGCCCAGGCGGGCGCGGCGCTGGTTAAACCCGGTAGCCGCCTGCTGACCCACTGCAATACCGGCGGGCTGGCTACCGCAGGCGTCGGCACCGCGCTGGGCGTTATTCAGCGGGCATTTAACGAAGGGAACGTCGCCAGCGTTTGGGTGGACGAAACCCGCCCGCTGCTGCAGGGCGGCAGGCTGACGGCTTGGGAACTGGGTGAACTGGGCATTCCTTACCAGCTGATTTGCGATTCCATGGCCGCCAGCCTGATGGCGAAAAAGCAGGTGGACGCCATCTGGGTGGGCGCGGACCGCATCGCCGCGAACGGTGACGTGGCCAATAAGATCGGCACCTACAGCCTGGCCGTGCTGGCGCATTACCACGGCATTCCATTCTACGTTGCCGCGCCTCATACCACGCTCGACAGAAACTGTCCGAACGGCGAAGCCATTCCGATTGAGCAACGTGCCGCCAGTGAAGTGACCGGCGTGGCGGGCAGCTTTGGCAGCGTGCAGTGGGCGCCAGACAACGCAAGCGTGTATAACCCGGCGTTTGACGTTACCCCTGCAGAGTTGATTAGCGGCTGGATTTTGGATACGGGCGTGGTGACGCCGGAACAGGTTCGGGATGGGGTATTTTTACCGAAGAAATAATGCCCCTCATTCTGACCTTCTCCCCAAAGGGGAGAAGGAATAGAACGCACTACAGATTCACAATTTTCCCCCTCTCCTTTACCAGGAGAGGGTCAATCACAGCCTACGGCAAGCGTGGATAAGCATCCGCAATCGCATCGCCGGTAAAGTGCGCCACCCAGCCTTCCGGGTTATCAAAAATACGAATCGCGGTGAAATGCGGCTCGGACCCCATATCAAACCAGTGCGGTGTTCCCGCCGGGACGGAAATCAGGTCGTTCTTCTCGCAGAGGATCTGATACACCTTGTCGTCCAGATGCAGGCAGAACAGCCCCGCGCCTTCGACGAAGAAACGTACTTCATCTTCGCCGTGGGTATGTTCAGACAGGAATTTAGTCCGCAGCACGTCTTTCTGCGGGTTGTCCGCCCGCAGGCTGATCACATCCCAACTCTGATAGCCCTTCTCCGCCACCAGCTTGTCGATAGCATGCTGATAAGCGTGGATCACCGTTTCCGGCGTTGGGTCGTTGCCTAAATCCTGGTTCGCTTCCCAGCGTTCAAAACGCACGTCTTTGGCGTTCAACTGCTCGCGAATTTCTTGCGCGTCCGTGCTGTGCCATACCGGCTCCTTTGCTTCGGTATCGGTAAAAATGGTCAATGCGCTCATGAAGAAAACGACTCCAGATTAATGTGGTCGAAACGGTTTACCTGGCGATGGCGGCTGACGTCATCCGCCTCGCCGCGAATAAGCTGCACGGTTTGCCAACCGGCTTCCCGTGCGGCATCCAGCTCCTGGTGAATATCTGACAAGAACAGCAGCGACTCAGGTGCCACGCCGATCTCCGCCGCGATGTTGCGATAGGACTGCGCTTCACGCTTGGCCCCCACGTGGGTATCAAAATAGCCGCTGAACAACTCAGTAATATTCCCGGCGTCGCTGTAGCCAAAAAGCAGCTTCTGCGCCGCCACCGAGCCGGATGAATAGACATACAGGGCAATGCCCTGCTGTTTCCAGGCCTTGAGCGCGGGCAGAACGTCATCATAGAGATGGCCGGTGAAGTCTCCATTCACGTAGCCATCCCGCCAGATAAGACCCTGCAGCGCTTTTAGCACGGTAGATTTACGATCTACATCCATGAAGCTAAACAACGTCTCAATCAGCCGTTCAATATCCGCCTGCGGTTCATTAATTTCCGCCCGCAGGTCGTTGAGTATTGGGGCTATTTCATTTTGCTGCTCGCGAACAAAACCCGCGAGGCGTTCGCGGGCATACGGGAACAGGATGTTGTGCACAAAGCGAATGTCGCTGGTGGTGCCTTCAATATCGGTAACAATGGCGCGAATCATCATCTCTCCAGCCGTTAACGCTGCGTTATGTTGGCAACTGAGGTCATTATTATTTAGACGTCTAAGCGTCTTGATTGCTAAATCTTAACATCGTGTTATAGTCCCGGCAACACAGGGAAACACACGCATTACGTTAAGGTCGAAGAATAATGAGCCACTCCCCTTTGATTCCAGAAAGCAAACTGCCGGCGCTCGGCACCACTATTTTCACGCAAATGAGCGCCCTCGCGCAGCAGCACAATGCGATTAACCTTTCCCAGGGCTTCCCGGATTTTGACGGCCCGCGCTACCTGCAGGAACGCCTGGCGTTTCACGTCAGCCAGGGCGCAAACCAGTATGCACCGATGACCGGCGTTCCAGCCCTGCGCGAAGCCATCGCCGAGAAAACCGAAGCGCTGTACGGCCATAAGCCGGATGCCAATACTGATATTACGGTCACCGCTGGCGCCACCGAAGCGCTTTATGCCGCCATCACCGTGCTGGTTCGTCCGGGCGATGAAGTGATTTGCTTTGACCCAAGCTATGACAGCTATGCCCCAGCCGTGACGCTTTCCGGCGGCATTCTGAAACGTATTGCTCTCCAGCCGCCGCACTTCCGCGTCGACTGGCAAGAATTTGCTGCCCTGCTGAGCGACAAAACTCGCCTCGTCATTCTTAACACGCCGCACAACCCCTCCGCTACCGTCTGGCGCAAAAGTGATTTTGCCGCTCTGTGGCAGGCCATTGCGCAGCACGAAGTCTACGTGCTGAGCGACGAAGTGTACGAGCATATCTGCTTCGACGAAGAAGGCCACGCCAGCGTGCTGGCCCACCCGCAGCTGCGCGAGCGCGCTATCTCTGTGTCCTCTTTCGGCAAAACGTTCCATATGACGGGCTGGAAAGTGGGCTACTGCGTGGCACCGGCGGCCATCAGTGCGGAGCTGCGTAAAGTTCACCAGTACCTGACGTTCGCGGTGAATACCCCGGCGCAGCTTGCGATTGCCGACATGCTGCGTGCCGAACCGGAACATTATCGTGAACTGCCGGAATTCTACCGCGCGCGCCGCGACCGCTTTGTTGAAGCGCTGGCGGACAGCCGGTTTGAAATTCTGCCCTGCGAAGGGACTTACTTCCTGCTGGCCGACTACAGCGGAATCTCCGATCTCGACGACGTGAGTTTCTGCCAGTGGCTGACCAAAGAAGTAGGTGTGGCGGCAATTCCGCTGTCTGTGTTCTGCGCGGATGCTTTCCCGCACAAGCTGATTCGCCTGTGCTTTGCTAAGCAGGAAGCGACGCTGGACGCTGCGGCAGAAAGATTACGCCAGGTATAACGCGACACTCCCCGTCGGCGGACGGGGAAAACTACAGGCTGAGGATCTCTTTGACGAACGGAATAGTGAGTTTGCGCTGGGCGGTAATCGAGGCGTGATCGAGCTGATCGAGCGTCATAAACAGGGTTCGCATTTCGCGATCGAGGCGTTTTAACAGGAAACGCCCCACGTCTTCCGGCAGCTCAAACCCCCGCAACCGGGAGCGCAGCTGCAGCGCCTGCAGCTTGTCGTCATCGGAAAGCGGCTGCAGCTTGTAGATTTGCCCCCAATCGAGGCGGGAAGCCAGGTCAGGCAACTGCAGATTGAGCTGGCGAGGCGGCCTGTCACCTGTGATCAGCAGGCGCGTTTTCCCGGATTCCAGAATGCGATTATAAAGATTGAAGATCGCCATTTCCCACGGCTCATCCCCGGCCACGCATTCGATATTGTCGATGCAAACCAGCGACAGCTGTTCCATCCCGTCGAGCACTTCCGGCACAAACCAGGTGCGCTTATCCAGCGGCACATAGCCCACGGCTTCACCGCGCTGGGAAAGCTCTGCGCAGGCCGCATGCAGCAAATGGCTGCGCCCGCCGCCTTCACGCGACCAGAAATAGATGTACCCGCTGTGATCCTGACGGAGTACCGCCTGCAGGGCGGCTAATAAAGAAGGGTTGTCACCCGGCCAGAAACTCGCAAAGGTTTCGTCGTCGGGAAGATAGAGTGGCAGTGAGAGCTGTGCCGGCGTATTCAGAAGTACCTCAACCATAACAGGCAGAAAATCGAAACGAGTCTAACACAGAATGGCTGAGGTTTAGAACCGGGCGAGGATCCGCCCGGCGAGGAAACGATCAGGCCTGCGCGTCGTTGTCTTTCGCGTCAAGCACGACTTCTTCCGGGCGCAGTATGCTGATAAGTTTGAAAATAAGACTCAGACCCACGCCGACGATGGTCGCCAGCGCCATGCCTTTCAGCTCTGCCGCACCAATGTGCACCTTCGCCCCGCTCACCCCGATGATCAGGATCACGGAGGTCAGGATCAGGTTTTGCGCTTTGCTGTAATCCACTTTGGATTCGATCAGCACGCGAATACCGGAGGCGCCGATCACTCCGTACAGCAACAGAGAAACACCGCCCATCACCGGCACCGGAATGATTTGAATCGCCGCCGCCAGTTTGCCGACACAGGAAAGCAGAATGGCGATAATTGCCGCACCGCCGATAACCCAGGTCGAGTACACGCGGGTGATCGCCATGACGCCGATGTTCTCACCGTAGGTGGTGTTTGGCGTGGAGCCGAAGAAGCCGGAGAACACGGTTGAAATGCCGTTGGCAAACATCGAACGGTGCAGGCCCGGGTCGCGAATCAGGTCTTTTTTCACAATATTCGCGGTAACCACAAGGTGGCCCACGTGTTCGGCAATAACCACCAGCGCCGCAGGCAGAATGGTGAAGATAGCGAACCATTCAAAGCGAGGCGTATAGAAGGTTGGCAGCGCGAACCAGTGCGCTTCGCGGATGGGCGTCACGTCTACCACGCCCATGGCGAAGGAGAGCGCGTAACCCGCCAGCACGCCGATGAGAATCGGGATAATGGCCATAAAACCACGGAACAGCACGGAACCAAACACCGTGACCGCCAGCGTCACCAGCGAGATAATAATGGTGGTGGAATCCGGGGATGCGCCATCCGCAGGCAACAGTCCGGCCATGTTAGCCGCCACGCCCGCCAGCTCAAGACCAATAACCGCAACAATCGCACCCATCGCCGCCGGAGGGAACATCACGTCCAGCCAGCCGGTACCGGCTTTTTTCACAATCAGCGCCACGATGCAGAACAGCACGCCGCACATGATAAATCCGCCGAGGGCTACTTCATACCCCAGCGGCAGCAGCAGCAATACCGGAGAGATAAACGCGAAGCTGGACCCCAGATACGCCGGGATTTTGCCTTTACAGATGAACAGATAAAGCAAGGTGCCAATGCCGTTAAACAGCAGCACCGTAGCCGGGTTGATGTGGAACAGGATCGGCACCAGCACGGTTGCGCCGAACATGGCGAACAGATGCTGCAGGCTCAACGGAATCGTTTGCAGTAAGGGCGGGCGTTCACTTACCCCAATGGCGCGGCGGGTCATGTTGTTTTCCTCTAAGTGTTATTTTTAACGAACGGTGTTTGCTGCAATCAAAAAAAAGCCGACTTTCAAAGTCGGCTGATGAATCTTATTTTGTTCCGAATATCTTATCGCCCGCATCACCGAGGCCAGGAATAATGTACCCGTGCTCGTTGAGGCCCTGATCGATAGAAGCGGTGTACAACTCCACGTCCGGGTGCGCTTTTTCCAGCGCGGCGATGCCTTCCGGCGCGGCAACCAGCACCAGTACCTTAATGCTGGTACAACCCGCTTTTTTCAGCAGGTCGATGGTGGCAATCATAGAACCGCCGGTCGCCAGCATCGGGTCAACCACCAGCGCCATACGTTCTTCTATATTAGAAACCAGCTTCTGGAAGTAAGGCACCGGCTGCAGGGTTTCTTCATCGCGGTAAACGCCAACGACGCTGATACGCGCGCTTGGTACGTTTTCCAGAACGCCTTCCATCATGCCAAGGCCAGCACGCAGAATTGGCACAACGGTAATTTTTTTGCCTTTGATCTGGTCGACTTCCACCGGGCCGTTCCAGCCTTCGATGGTGACTTTCTCGGTTTCCAGGTCCGCAGTGGCTTCATAAGTAAGCAGGCTGCCTACTTCAGAGGCGAGTTCACGAAAGCGCTTGGTGCTGATGTCTTGCTCGCGCATCAGGCCCAGCTTGTGTTTGACGAGTGGGTGTTTCACTTCCACGATCTTCATACTCTTTCTCCCCCGAGATAGTTGGCTACCACAAAAAAAATCGCCGGATTATACCGCTTTTTTGCCGCTGCGCTACAGCTAATGGAATGATCGAGATCAACCGGACTGGATTGAGTCTATCTCAGGAATTCTTTTCTTGCCGATGACAAGAGGCTCGCAAACGTTTGCCTCCACTGTTAGAATTGCCGCGTTTTTCTTATATATACCACCCGTGGGGAACGAGCAGTGACCGATAAAACCTCTCTCAGCTATAAAGATGCCGGTGTAGATATTGATGCTGGTAACGCTCTGGTCGACAGAATTAAAGGCGTAGTGAAAAAAACCCGCCGCCCGGAAGTGATGGGTGGCCTGGGCGGTTTCGGTGCGCTGTGCGCGTTGCCTCAGAAATATCGCGAACCGATTCTGGTTTCCGGCACCGACGGTGTGGGGACCAAGCTGCGTCTGGCCATGGATTTAAAACGCCACGACGCGATCGGCATTGACCTGGTCGCCATGTGCGTGAACGACCTGGTGGTTCAGGGTGCCGAGCCGCTGTTCTTCCTCGACTACTACGCCACCGGCAAGCTGGACGTGGATACTGCCGCCAGCGTTATCACCGGCATCGCCGAAGGCTGCCTGCAGTCAGGCTGCTCGCTGGTTGGCGGTGAAACCGCTGAGATGCCAGGCATGTACCACGGGGAAGACTACGACGTGGCCGGGTTCTGCGTAGGCGTAGTTGAGAAGTCTGAAATCATCGACGGGTCTAAAGTTGCCGATGGCGATGTCCTGATTGCGCTGGGTTCAAGCGGCCCGCACTCCAACGGCTACTCGCTGGTGCGCAAAGTGCTGGAAGTGAGCGGCACCGACCCGCTGACCACCGAACTGGCAGGGAAACCTCTGGCGGATCACCTGCTCGAGCCAACCCGCATTTACGTGAAAAATATCCTTGAGCTGATTGAAAACGTGGATGTTCACGCCATCGCCCACCTGACCGGCGGCGGCTTCTGGGAAAACATTCCGCGCGTACTGCCGGACAACACCCAGGCCGTTATCACCGAATCTTCCTGGCAGTGGCCAGCCGTCTTCAACTGGCTGCAGCAGGCCGGCAACATCAGCCGCCACGAAATGTACCGCACCTTTAACTGCGGCGTAGGCATGGTCATTGCGCTGCCGGCGGCAGAAGCGGATAAAGCCGTTGCGCTGATGCAGGCCAAAGGTGAAAAGGCGTGGAAAATCGGTATCATCAAGGCATCTGATTCCGAAGAGCGCGTGGTTATTGAGTAATGAAACACATTGTGGTGCTGATTTCCGGTAACGGAAGCAATCTGCAGGCGATCATTGACGCCTGCCAGCAGAGGAAGATTAACGGCACCATCAGCGCGGTGTTCAGCAATAAGGCCGACGCGTTCGGCCTTGAGCGAGCCCGCGAAGCCGGGATCCCGACCCACGCGCTGACGGCAAGCGAGTTTGCCAGCCGGGAGGCGTTCGATCGCCAGCTGATGCAGGAGATTGACGCCTACGCGCCGGACGTCGTGGTGCTGGCGGGTTATATGCGCATTCTCAGCCCGGCCTTTGTGGCGCGCTACAGCGGTCGTTTACTCAACATTCACCCTTCCCTGCTGCCGAAATATCCCGGTCTGCATACCCACCGCCAGGTGCTGGAAAACGGCGATGAAGAGCACGGCACTTCCGTGCATTTTGTCACTGACGAACTGGACGGCGGCCCGGTCATTTTGCAGGCCAAAGTGCCGGTATTTGAAGGGGATGATGAGGACGAAATCACCGCCCGCGTTCAGCACCAGGAACACGCGATTTACCCGCTGGTCGTCAGCTGGTTCCTCGACGATCGACTAAAAATGCGCCAAAACGCCGCCTGGCTTGATGGCGTGCAGCTGCCCCCGCAGGGACATGCAGCAGAATAATTTAACTAAAAAGGGCTTAGGCCCTTTTTTTGTGTCTGTCTCTCATAAAGTTGTCATGGTCAGATGAGAGAGTTTCATCTGCATAGTTGGACATTCTCCGCTAAAGCTCGCCATAATAACTGACGTGACGGTGACGGCATTGCCACGTCCACGAAAACGGAGTGTGAGGACTAATGGGTCAGGATAAGCTGTATATCGAAAAAGAACTGAGCTGGTTGTCTTTTAACGAACGCGTTCTGCAGGAAGCGGCGGACAAGCTCAACCCGTTGATTGAAAGGATGCGTTTTCTCGGCATCTATTCCAATAACCTCGATGAATTCTATAAAGTGCGTTTCGCCGAACTGAAGCGCCGCATTTTAATCAGTGAAGAACAGGGTTCTCCTTCCAACCAGCGCCACCTGCTGAACAAGATTCAGGCTCGGGTGCTGAAGGCCGATCAGGAATTTGACAGCCTGTATAACGAGCTGCTGCTGGAGATGGCCCGCAACCAAATCTTCCTGATTAACGAACGTCAGCTTTCCGAAAATCAGCAAAGCTGGCTGCGCAGCTACTTCAAGCATCAGCTTCGCCCGCACATCACGCCGATTTTGATCAACCGCGATACCGACCTGGTGCAGTTCCTGAAGGACGATTACACCTACCTGGCGGTCGAAATCATTCGTGGGGACAGCATTCGCTACGCGCTGCTGGAGATCCCGTCGGACAAAGTGCCGCGGTTTGTGAACCTGCCGCCGGAAGCACCACGTCGCCGCAAGCCGATGATCCTGCTGGATAACATCCTGCGCTACTGCCTGGACGAGATCTTCAAAGGATTCTTCGATTACGACGCGCTCAACGCCTATTCAATGAAGATGACGCGTGACGCCGAGTACGACCTGGTTACCGAAATGGAATCCAGCCTGCTGGAACTGATGTCCTCCAGCCTGAAACAGCGTCTGACCGCCGAGCCGGTGCGCTTTGTTTATCAGCGCGATATGCCGGATGCGATGGTGGAGATGCTGCGCGACAAGCTGACCATTTCCAACTACGACTCGATCATTCCCGGCGGACGCTACCACAACTTTAAAGACTTTATTGGCTTCCCGAACGTCGGGAAAGCTAACCTGGTGAACAAGCCGCTGCCGCGCCTGCGCCATATCTGGTTCGATAAATTCCGTAACGGGTTCGACGCCATCCGCGAGCGTGACGTCCTGCTTTACTACCCGTACCACACCTTCGAACACGTTCTTGAGCTGCTGCGCCAGGCCTCCTTCGATCCAAACGTGCTGGCGATTAAAATCAATATCTACCGCGTGGCGAAAGACTCACGCATTATTGACGCCATGATCCACGCCGCCCATAACGGCAAGAAAGTCACCGTGGTGGTCGAGCTGCAGGCACGTTTTGACGAAGAAGCGAATATCCACTGGGCGAAGCGCCTTACCGAGGCGGGCGTGCACGTTATCTTCTCCGCGCCGGGGCTGAAAATTCACGCCAAGCTGTTCCTTATTTCCCGCATGGAAGGCGAAGAGATTGTGCGTTATGCGCATATTGGGACCGGTAACTTTAACGAGAAAACCGCCCGTCTCTACACGGACTATTCCCTGTTAACCGCCGATGCTCGCATCACCAACGAAGTGCGTCGCGTGTTCAACTTTATCGAAAATCCGTACCGCCCGGTGACCTTCGACTATCTGCTGGTGTCGCCGCAGAACTCGCGTCGCCTGCTGTACGATTTGGTCGATCGCGAAATCAAAAATGCCCAGAACGGGCAGCCTGCCGGGATCACGCTGAAGCTGAATAACCTGGTAGACAAAGGCCTGGTGGACAGACTTTATGCGGCCTCCAGCGCGGGCGTGAAGGTGAACCTGCTAATACGCGGCATGTGTTCGCTGATTCCAGAACTCGACGGGATCAGCGATAATATCCGCGTGCAGAGTATCGTTGACCGCTACCTCGAGCACGACCGGGTCTATATTTTTGAAAACGGTGGCGATAAAAAAGTCTTCCTCTCGTCAGCCGACTGGATGACCCGTAACATCGACTACCGCATTGAAGTGGCCGTCCCGGTCCTCGATCCGCGCCTGAAGCAGCGTATGCTCGATATCATTGATATCCAGCTGAACGACACGGTGAAAGCGCGCATCATCGAAAAAGAACTGAGTAATCGCTATGTGCCGCGCGGCAACCGCCGGAAAGTGCGTTCGCAGCTGGCGATCTACGATTATATTAAAACTCTGGAACAACCTGACTAACGCTCTCAGGCGAAGATAAAATTATGCCGATATCAAACCATGCTCCACGGCCGCAGGAATTTGCTGCGGTCGACCTCGGCTCGAACAGCTTCCACATGGTCATTGCCCGTGTGGTGGATGGCGCCATGCAAATCATTGGCCGCCTGAAGCAGCGCGTGCACCTCGCGGATGGCCTCGGGCCCGATAACAAATTAAGCGAGGAGGCCATGGAGCGTGGGCTCTCCTGCCTGGCGCTGTTTGCCGAACGCCTGCAGGGATTTGCAGCAGACAACGTGTGCATTGTGGGCACCCACTCGCTTCGCGAGGCCACCAATGCCGCTGAGTTTCTGAAACGCGCGGAGAAAGTGATCCCCTACCCGATCGAAATCATTCCCGGGAACGAAGAAGCCCGTCTGATTTTTATGGGCGTGGAACACACTCAGCCGGAGAAAGGCCGCAAGCTGGTGATTGATATCGGCGGGGGCTCCACCGAGCTGGTGATCGGCGAAGATTTTGAGCCAATGCTGGTGGAAAGTCGCCGTATGGGCTGCGTCAGCTTCGCACAAAACTTCTTCCCTGGCGGCGTCATCAGCCCGGAAAACTTCAAGCGCGCCCGCATGGCGGCTATCCAAAAACTGGAAACCCTTGCCTGGCAATATCGCCTGCAGGGCTGGAAAGTCGCGATGGGCGCCTCTGGCTCCATTAAAGCGGCGCATGAAGTGCTGATCGAGATGGGCGAAAAAGACGGGATGATCACCCCGGAACGCCTGGACATGCTCCAGCAGGAAGTGCTGAAGTTTAAAACCTTCGACGCCCTGAGCCTGCCGGGCCTGTCCGAAGAGCGTAAAGCGGTGTTTGTGCCTGGGCTGGCCATTCTGTGCGGCGTGTTTGATGCGCTCGCCATCCGCGAGCTGCGCCTGTCTGACGGTGCGCTGCGCGAAGGCGTGCTGTACGAAATGGAAGGCCGCTTCCGCCATCAGGATATTCGCATTCGCACCGCGCAAAGCCTGGCGGAGCAGTACCACATCGACAGCGATCAGGCTCGTCGGGTACTGGAAACCGTTGAACTGCTGTACCAGCAGTGGGAAAAACAGAACCACAAGCTGGCTAACCCGCAGATGGCCGCGCTGCTGAAGTGGGCTGCGATGCTGCATGAAGTCGGGCTGGGCATCAACCACAGCGGGATGCACCGCCACTCTGCCTACATTCTGCAAAACAGCAACCTGCCGGGCTTCAACCAGGAGCAGCAGGTACTGATGGCTTCCCTGGTGCGCTACCACCGCAAGGCCATTAAGCTGGACGATCTGCCGCGCTTCACCCTGTTTAAAAAGAAACAGTTCCTGCCGCTGATTCAGCTGATTCGTCTGGCCACGCTGCTGAATAACCAGCGCCAGGCGACAACCACCCCGCCGACGCTGGTGCTGGAAACCGACGACAACCACTGGACGCTGCGCTTCCCGCACGACTGGTTCAGCCAGAACACGCTGGTTCAGCTGGATTTGGAGCGCGAACAGCTGTATTGGGAAAGCATGACCGGCTGGAAGCTGACCATCGAAGAAGAGGCCGAAGCGGCGCTCTCCGCCTGATTTACTCCATCAGCCCCTTTGCGTCTTCCGGCGCAGAGGGGCTTTGTTCTTCTGCAAGGCTCTCCAGCGGCTGAGGGCGACCAATCAAATATCCCTGCACATAATCCATGCCCATCGCCCGGACGGCATCTTTTAGCGCCTGCGTTTCGACATATTCCGCCACAACCTGCATCTTCTTCATTCTTGCCAGCTGGCATATCGAGCTCACCACCTGGTAATCCAGGCTGCTGGTTAAAATATTGCGGATAAAGCTGCCGTCAATTTTAAGGATGTCGGCGCTCAGCTCTTTCAGACGCGCATAGCTGGCATAGCCTGTGCCAAAGTCGTCGATGGCCACCCGGCAACCCATGCGCTGCAGCATCTTCAACGTTACATTGGCCTGTTCAAGGTTGGTTAAAGAGTGACTTTCTGTCACTTCAAAAACCAGCTGCCACGGCTCAATACGGTACTTCGCCAGCAAATGCTGCACATCCCCCGGAAGCTGGGCCTGACACACCGAAGCGGGCGTCAGGTTAATGGCGAGCCTGCAGCCCGGCAAACTGTCGCGGTGCTTATCCATAAACTGCAGGGCGGCATTCAGCACCCAGCGGTCAATGCGGGATGAAAGCCCAAATTCATGGGCGACGGGCAAAAAGATATCCGGTGACAGCAGTTCGCCTTTATCGTCGCGCATCCGCAACAACACCTCGTAGTAGGCGTCACCCCGTAACCCTTCAATACGCTGCGCCATCAGCACAAACAGGTCCTGATCGAGCGCATGCTGGAGGCGGTTCATCATTTCAACTTTGCGTTTGACCGCATTCTGAATGTGATTGGAGCCTTTTTGCTGCAGGCTTTCGGGCTGTTGCGTAGAGAGCGATACCCCGGCCATGGTGCTTAACTCGCCGAGCAATAAGTAGAGATGGGACACCGGGTGGCGCACAAAGCAATAGCTGATGCCGATTTGCGGCTGCAGCGGCATCCCGTCCCACATAAAGCGGAACCGTCGGGCATGGGCGTACAGAGACTCAATTTTAGCCTGATGAGATTCATAATTAAGGCGCAGGGCGAGATCGTGCCCGGAAAGGTTGTACACCCTCTCGCCGGGCGACAGCTGGCCGCGCAAATACTCCGCCAGCTGCTGTTTGTATTGAATGCGCAGCAAAACGCCGTAGTTTCGCCCCAGCAGCTCCAGCTCGGGAATCGACAAAAATCCCAGCGCGGACCAGGGCGTGTTCCCGAGGTCGCGAGATAACGCGCGTAGATTCGGCATCTGCATCATCGGGTCGATGAACGCCACGCGGCGTGCTTTATAGTGCAAGAAGCGCTGTCGGGTGGTCACCGCCGCCATTAAATAGATGGTGATGGAAAACACCGCATAGCAGGACGACGCAATCGCCAAATGCAGCTGAAAGCCCATATCCGGCGGCAGGTAATTATGGAACCCGCCGCAGAGAATAATCAGTACCACGGTCCAGGCGTTGGTAATAAACAAGAAGCCGAAACGCATCGCCCCCCACAGCATAACGGGCAGAATAAGCGTCAGCGTGTAATCGGTATTAAAAATAGTTTTGTTTTGGCTAATCGGGTACAGCAGCAGCCAAATAAGCAGGCCAATGAGCGTGGCCCAGAGCAGCATTTCACTTCGCGTCACGCCCTTCTGCCGCTGTCCCCGCATGCGGGACCAGAAGCTTTTGATAAAGCGCGGGTGCACTATCATTCTTAAAATAAAATAGAAGAACGGCAGCCCGGTTAATCCCCCCACCAGCACGGCCTGGAAATTAATTAATGTCCTGGCGCTCCACGGCGTGGCGGACAGAATAGAAAAACTGCGATCGTACCAGCCTAAAAATAACGCTATCTCGTAGAACACCAGAAATAGCCCGGCGTTAACCAGCACCAGCCAAAACATACGCTGAGCGGTGAGCTGAGTCAGGCCGAAGGTCACCGCGCTGCGTCGCGACACAAAATAGCGATAGCAGCACGAACTGACCGTAATCGGCACGATAAAGTGCAGGACGGCCAGCAACGAAATCCACACGCCTTCTGAGGGCAGATAGCGAATCAGCAATGCCAGAACAATGCCCGGAATAGCCGCGCGCCCGAACAGTACGATGCAGGCGGTTAGCAGCGGGAGCGACATGTAAAGCAGGAAAACTCGCCCGCCATCCAGTACCGTCTGCGCGTTAAACGTTGCCACCAGCGGCAGCAGCAGGCTGGGGAGAATCAGGGGCAGTGCCCACCATTTACTTTTTGATTGTTTATACCAGCTAGCCAGTTGCATACATCTTCGCCAAAATCCCTGTTCCTCTTCGGGTATCTTCCGGATATCCTTTCCGGTTCGTTACGGCCCATCTTCCGTCACTGCGGGGGACAAATTTTAGTTCGCCAACATTAAGAATAATTGATGCATATCAGTATCAGTTCAATGAATCACCGCTGAGGTAAAATTCAGACTGAATATGATTCATATTAGTTCACAACAAATTCACCTCATGAATGAAATGCCCATGAATCATTCATTCAGGCCGTTTTTACATGATGAATAATTGACCTGAGTGGTTCTGTGTGACTAAATAGCCCCGTCGCCCGCATCGCCGGGCCAATCTTAAGGACCCCTGCGTGACACAGGTTACGACTATGCAAAGACGAAACCGTTTTAATAATCGCATGACCCGCATTATTCTGCTCATCAGTTTTCTGTTCTTTTTTGGTCGCTTTATTTATTCCTCCATCGGAGCCTGGTACCACCATCAGGATAAAAAAGCAGAAACCCAACAAAGCAGCCAGCAGGTGGACAGCGCTAACCGTTAGTCCGTCGGTTCCCCCTCGCGCTCTTTTAATTTCCTACCACTTGTTCAAAAATGCTCAAGCGCCCCGTTTGCTGGCCCCTCGCCTTGACCTGAAGTTAACTTGAGGTTGTAAAGTCACGCCATCAAAAACAGCTGAATGGGCAGACTATGGAACAGATTGATGTCGGCTTTACCCACGTCGCATTTATGGTGAAGGATCTGGATAAAAGCGTCGATTTCTACCTACGCTATACCGCAATGAAAGTGATTCACCAGCGCGAACCCAACCTGCCGGACGCACGCAAGGTGGCCTGGCTCAGCGATCGCACCCGGCCTTTTGCGCTGGTTCTGGTGCAGGCAGACAACAACACCGACACGCCGCTGGGGAATTTTGGTCACCTGGGCGTGGCCTGCGCAACCAAAGAAGAAATTGATCGCAAGACGGAAATGGCGAGAGCCGAAGGTGTGCTGCGCAGAGAACCAGAGCAGCTTGGCGACCCGGTGGGTTACTTCGTGTTCTTTGCCGATCCAGACGGTAACACGCTGGAACTCTCCTACGGCCAGCGGGTTGGCATTGAGTCAATGTAAAGCCTGAAGGGCGACCAAAAGCCGCCCTTTTCTGTCGTTATGCCGCTACGCACCTCTGCCTTTATTCTCTCTTTCTGTTTAAGCATTTTATGTTCTAAGCATAGCTATTTATATTCCTATGGGCTTTAGCGGCGACGATTTACTCTCTGCTCAAATCAACGATTAATTGCGGGCAGTGATAAGTTAAATGAGTGGCAGAGCGTCGGTCTATTTACATGAAGAACAACGGGAATTTGTCAGTAAACTGCGGCGTTCGTGGCTGTGGCGCACGGAACTGCCCACCTGGCTGCTGATTATCACGATTTACGGCGGCTGGTTTGCCACCGTGGCGTGGTGGAAAACCATTGGCCTCTTCCCGGCAACGCTGCTGCTCATCTGGTTAGCCACCTGGTATATGTCGCTGCAGCATGAGCTTTTGCACGGCCACCCGACGCGCTTCCCGCGCCTGAATCAGCTGTTCGGGCTGATCCCTTTTTCTATCTGGTATCCGTACGGCACTTATCGCGATCTGCATCTGAAACATCACCAGGATGAAGATCTGACCGTGCCGGAAACTGACCCGGAAAGTTACTACTTTACCCGCCGCCGCTGGCAGCATTTTAGCGGCGTTCAGCGCTTGCTGGTGCGCCTGCGTAACACCTTCCCAGGTAGGCTGCTGCTGACGCCGGTGCTGACCATGCGCTGGACGGCGATCAATATCTGGGAAACTTTCCGCGGCGGCAATCGCCCGGCGATGGCGATGTGGACGGTACATCTGCTGCTGCTTATCCCGGTGCTCGGCTGGCTGGTGAAGCATGATTTCTCGGTGGTTTACTACCTGCTGGTCGTTACCTGGCCGATGCTGGCGATGACCAAAGTCCGCTCTTTCTTCGAACACCGCGCGGCGGAAGATCCCGAGGCCCGGACGGTGATTAACGAAGCAGGCATGTTCTGGCGTCTGCTGTTCTTGAATCTGAACTATCACTCAGTGCACCACGATCTCCCCGGCATTCCGTGGTACGGGCTGCCAACCGTTTACCGTGCCTATAAAGAGGAATACCTGCAGCGGAACCAGGGCTTCTTTGTGAACGGTTACGGCGAGCTGATGCGCGAGCATCTGATTAAGCCGATCCAGGTGGAAATTAACCCGTTCTTCCCGGACGGCCGCCTGGCGCAGGACGTGGTGCCGCAGGAGAAAGCCCATGAGTAAGCTTATCTCGCTGCCGATGTACGACGTGCATCACCCGGATACCGAAGCGCTGTTAGCCACCTTGCGCCTGCTACTGAGCGAAGAAGGGCTGGACGGCGACAGTTTGATTTATAGCGAACCCGAAGATCGCCTGAGCCACTGGCAAGACTCGCGGCTGCTGCTCAGCCAGACCTGCGGTTATCCCCTGCGCGCCCTGCTGCCTAAGGTGCAGGTCGTCGGTACGTTTCATTATCAGGCGGCAGGCTGCGAAGGGTTTCACTACAGCAGCCAGCTGATTGTGCGTGAAGCTGACGCGGGAAAAACGCTGGCAGATTTCCGGGGCAAGCGCGTCGTCTGCAACAGCGACGATTCCCAGTCCGGCTATCACGGCTTTCGCAGCCTGGTTGCCCCGCTGCAAAAAGACGGGAAGTTCTTCTCAGACATCGCCTTTAGCGGCAGCCACCGCCAGTCGCTGGCGGAGGTGCAGGCCGGCACGAGCGATATTGCCGCCATTGATGCAGTCACTCTCGCGCTGGTTGCTCATCACGAACCGGAACGCGTTGCGGGCCTGGTTTCTATCGGCACAACGGCGCTGGCACCGGGTTTACCGATGATCACCTCGGCGCAAACTTCAGCCGTGGAACTGGCGCAGCTGCGCCGCGCGTTGAAACGGCTGGTGAGCGAGCCTGAGTGGCAAGAAGTAAGGGAGGCGTTACTGATAAAAGATTTTAGCGTGACGCACCGGGATGATTATCAGCCCATTAGCGATGCGGCACAGAAAGCGGCGGCAAGTGGACTTGTAACGCTGTAGCTGGTTGGTTTTTAACTTCTCCCACTGAGAATCATGCCTCGCTTTTCGTCCAACGTTTCACTCAGCCACAGCGTCGCTTCTGTTTTTCCCCTCTCCCTGGCAGAGAGAGGGGAATTGCAGAAAAATCCTTCACAAATTTCAAAATTATGCCAGGAATTGCCAGCCAGTAACCTCTTAAAAAATATGGTTATATCTTATAAAAACAACAAATAAGGTAGCTATTTAAAAGCCATTTCTCGCGCTACTATCGTTAAGTACGCGACAAAACGCGCCTGATAATTCCTCCTACAAAAAGCTTATCCGATGAACCAAATACACTTTATTGAAGGCCCGGTTGGTGCGGGTAAATCGACCTACGCTAAAGCCCTGGCCAAAACCGACGGGTTTACCCACATCGCGCTGGACGAGTGGTTCGTGCGGCTCTACAGCCCCGACCGTCCGGCCGGAAATTTTGTGCCCTGGTATGTGGAACGCAAAGACCGGCTGATTACGCTTATCCTGAGCTATGCCCACACGGTGCTTGCCACCAACAGCATTGCGCTGGAGCTGGGCCTAATTCAGCAAGGCCCAAGGTTAGCCCTGCTCCGCCAGCTGCAGGAAGAAGGCATTCCGTTTTGCGTACACGTCCTCGACGCGCCCAAAAGCGTTCGCCGCGAGCGCGTACAGCGCCGCAATACCGAACAAGGCGAAACCTTCTCGATGGTCGTGCCGGACGAGATTTTTGAAGTCGCCAGCAGCCTGTGGGAAGCGCCCGATGAGTTTGAACAGGAAGAGTTTGAGTTTGTTTTCCCGGCTACCGCCAGCCGATAACTGACCCACAGGGAGAAGTCGCCATGCCGCAGATTTATGCCCGCCCATTAACGGCGGGGGACACGATCGCCGTGTTTTCCCCCTCATCGGCGGCCACCGCGTTTGCCCCACAGCGCTACCAAAGGGCAAAAGCGTTTATTGAGTCGCAGGGGTTCTGTCTGCAGGAAGGCAGCCTGACAGGCAAAAAGGATTACTGGCGTTCTGGCTCCATTCGCGAGCGGGCGGATGAGTTTAATGCCCTTTTGCATGACCCGAACGTGCGCTGCATTATTTCGGCCATCGGCGGCTTAAACAGCAACTCGCTGCTGCCTTATATCGACTACGCGCAGCTGATGAAAGATCCCAAAATCATCATCGGCTATTCGGACGTAACCGCGCTCCTGGCGGGCATCTATCAAAGAACTGGGCTGATTACCTTTTATGGCCCGGCGGTGGTGGCTTCTTTGGGTGAGTTCCCTCCGCTGGTCGACAGCACGTTTGACTATTTCTTCAATATTCTCAGCCGGCCTCAGGCACTGCCGTACACGCTGAGCCAGCCCGTAGCGTGGACCGAGGAAATGCTCGACTGGGAAACACAATCCCGGGCGAAAACTCTGCGTCCGGGCAGTTGGTGCTTCGAGGGCACAGGCAAGGTAGAAGGCCGCGTCATTGGCGGCAACCTGAATACGCTTTACGGCATCTGGGGCAGCGAATACATGCCCGATATCAACCGGGGAGATATTCTGTTTATCGAGGACAGCCTGCAAAGCGCGGCTGAGCTGGAGAGGGAGTTTTCCCATCTTTTACTGTGCGGCGTGTTCGACCGCATCGCCGCCATTGTGCTCGGCAGACACGAGCTGTTTGACGACCAGGGCAGCGGAAAAACGCCGCTGCACATCCTGAGGGAAGTGCTGAATGGCCGCGAGATCCCCCTCGTCTCTGATTTTGACTGCTGCCACACGCACCCGATGCTGACGCTCCCGCTCGGGGTGCGGATGCGCATCGACTTTGACACTCAGGCTATGTCCCTGACCAGCCAGTGGCTGGAAGCCGGTCAGTAATCGAAAGCCAGCATGCCCGAGCGCCAGACGCTGGTCGTGCGGATCAGCGCCTTATCGCGCAGGAAATTAATCAGCGTGGCGATCACTTTGTCATGGCGCAGCTCGGGGCGGGTGACGATGAATAAATGGCGGCGCAGCGGCTGGGGCAAATCCAGAATGCGCATATTCTCCGGCACCGGCAGCACCGACAGCCACGGCATAATGGAAAACCCCAGGCCCTGATTCACCAGCCCGACTATACCGCTGTCGCTGGCCAGCTTATGCACCACCTCATTACGCAGCCCCATCTCACGGCAGCGCTCCACGGCGGGGCTTAAGGTGTTGGCGTTCGGCTGGATAAACGGCAGGTTTTCCAGCTGCTGCCAGCTAAAAGGCTGCCGCAGGCGGAAGCTGCGGGGCAGCATCAGTACGTAAGGATCGCTGATGTACGGCACGCCGTGCAGCGAGTCCGGGTAGCCCTGAATGGTAATGCCGATATCCGCCCGCCCGGACACCACCGCGTCGTTGAGGTGATGGTATTCCGTCGCGCTGTCATCAATATCCAGATGAATATCGGGCAGCGCCGTGGCCAGCGCCTCAAAGTAAGGCGGCAACAGGTTCGCCGTCGCGCTGCGGAAGCAGGCCACCCGCACGCGCCCGGCAAGCTGCGGCGCTTCCGCCGCTGTCTGCTCAATACCGTCCAGCAGCTGCATGATTTTTTTCGCATCTTTGAGGATTTGCGTGCAGGCGGCAGTCGGCACGCAGCCGCTGCGCGAGCGATGCAGCAGGCGCACATTCAGATGTTGTTCCAGTTCGGCAATCGCATGGCTGATGCGCGACTGCGTACAGCCCAATGCTGCGGCTGCGGCGCTGAAACCATTGTTTTCCACTACGGCTATCAGCATTTCCAGCTGATTTAGCTTTATTCCGGCCATATTTTCAGTCAGTTATTGGAAAGAGCAGCTTTCGACAAATCGAAATTCTTCATAGATAAGAAAAACATATCACGCTTTTCGGTTGCCGCCTACGGGCCTTCCTTCCCATCATAAAGCCAGCCAGTACGGCGCATAAAAGCAAGAATGCATCATCTGAACTAAGCACTTTAAGGAAAACCTGAGCATGCCCGGCATCATTCATTACGGCACCTTTGTCGTCTCTTTCATCCTGCTGTTAATCATTCCCGGCCCCGGGAATCTGATCCTGATCACCAGCGCCAGCAAAGGCGGCGCGCGCAGCGGCTATCTCTGCCTGATGGGGATTATTCTGGGTGATCAGGTGCTGCTGTGGCTGGCTATCGCGGGCGTGGCGGCGCTGCTCGAATCCTCGCCGCATGTTTTCCAGGTCATCAAGTGGCTGGGTGCCGCTTACCTGCTGTGGATGGGTGTGCAGCTGCTGATGAAAGCGAAAACCAGCGCCCCGCCGCCGCCGGTGACCGGTAAAAGAACGCCGTTTTTGCAGGGCATGGTCATTACTCTGATGAACCCCAAACCCGTTCTGTTCTACGTGATGTTTCTGCCGTTGTTTATCGACCCCGCACGTAGCCTGGGGATCCCGACGTTCGCTATTCTGGCGGGTACGGCGGCCGCGCTGACCTTTATCTACTGTTCGATAATGATCTTCCTGACGACTTCGCTTGCAGAGAAAGTGCGTTCGCGGCCGGGCATGGTTTATCTGCTGGGGAAAGCCACCGGCCTGTTCCTGGCGATATTTGCGGTGAAGCTGGCATTTTTTAGCTGAGGTCGGACAGGTTATTTACGCCCGATCGCACTGTAATTATTCTGATTCGGCATCTGGCGTTTTACAGAAATGTCTCACTGATGGTTACGTGTCATTCTTTTTGGATTGCTATATTCTTTGCGCGGATATTTCATCTAATAAGGAAATTGATTATATGAGAGTCGTCGTATTACAGGGCCAATATGGCCTGTTCAAAAAAGAAGGGCTTGATCTTTCCATGCCGGCAATACAAACCTGCCTGGGGCTTTATGCCGTATCAGAGCAGCATGATTACCTTCTCTGCGCGCATTTTGATTCAGAAGTCGGGCTGCAGCAAAATTTAAGAGAAATTAAGAATGCTTTAGCGGCTAAAAACATCAGCATGAGCAGCTTTAAAGCAACGGTCTTTGGCGGCGACGGTAAACAAAGCTACGTTCGGTGTTCCCCTCCCAGCAGCCACATAGGGAATGATATTGTCAGCTTTATCAAAGCGCAGGGAGGCAGCGCCGAGTATTCAAATGAGTATTACTCTGGCGTTATCCCCAAAACATTCAACTTTCACTATCAAAAAGGCTGCGGTATCTCCGAGGGGCAAAATCCGAAGGATTTTTCTGGCGCCAGTCAGCAGGCAATGAATTTAGCTAAGCAAAGAATGAAACTGAGGCCCGCTGAATATTCACTCGCCCATGCAAAAATGATAGATGTCAGCCGCTTATACTAAAATCCATTATTTTTTCCCTAAAGGAACCGCCTGATATTATTGGGCATTATTTATAACCCCTTTATGTACAAATTAATCTCGCAGGTTCCTTTATTTTTAATAATGCAATGTACTATCCAACCATTACAAAATTAAGATACTTAATTTAGCAAAGCTGACAACACGAATTCACAATAATATCTTAATTAAGAGATTAACGGGGCATCTTAATGCCCCGAATTAAGCTTACTCAAAACGCTGTAGCGTCCTCGGTAACTGGCTAAACAATTCATAGCCGTCATCGGTGATGAGCAACATATCTTCCAGCATGATCGCCCCGACGCCGATGCCGTAGTAAGGCGTTTCCACGCTAAAGACCATGCCCGGTTCAAAGGTTTTGGTTGCCGCAGCGCTCACGAACGGCGCCTCTTCCAGGCCTAAGAACAGCCCATCGCCGTGCCCTAAATGGCCGCGATTATAGTGCGGCAAACCATTGGCCTTGATTTTACTCATCGTGTCGTTAAACACATGGCTGAGCTTTACGCCCGGGCCAATCAGGCTGAGCATATGCTCGTGGCCCTGCAAAATGGTTTGGTAGATTCGCTCGGCCATGGCCGTTGGCTGCCCGAACACCACGGTTCGCGCCAAATCCGCACCGTACCCGGCGACATCCACGCCGCAGTCAAATTTGATCAAATCCCCCGGTTTAACGGGTTCGCGGCTCGGGATTAATTTGGGGGCAAAGTCATCGCCCACCGAGATCAAATGGAAGCGCGACAGGTTGGTCTCCGGGTACTGCATCACGGCAGCTTTGTAGGCGGCGGTGAGATCCCAGGCCGAGCAGCCCGCGCCAATCGCCTTAAAGGCTTCACTGATGCCATACTCGGTGATCTGCGCACTTTTACGCAGGAAGGTAATCTCCCAGGGGCTTTTGACCATCCGTAGCTCATTAAAGATTGCCGTGGAGTCCACCAGCCGTAGATTCGGGATCACCTTATCCAGCGTCTGCTTGCCGCCGTTGCTCATCGCATTCAGCTCGATAGCGATGTTTGTATCCAGCACGCCCGCATCCGCCAATGTGGACTTGAGCAGCGTGAAAACGGCCTCCACCGGCGGGCCAATCGGCCGCTCTTTCACCACCCGCTGCGGGTTAAAAGGCTCGTCGACATCCACCCAAACCGGGAAGGTCTTCAGCTCATAGTTCGCCAGATCAAACTTCAGGCCAGCCGCCTCAAACTCATTCATCACGATCAACGAAGGCAGCTTCTCATCCCGGAAAATGACCGCCAGCGCCGCGCCGGTATGGCGGAAGGTGTACATAAAGAAACTGGCAAACCCGGTGACATGGCAAAAGTTGTCCGGGGTGGTCACTACCAGAGCCTCAATATTGTGCCGGGCCATGATCGCCCGGGCTTTGGCCGTGACCGCCTGGAGATGATCTGCTTTATTCATGGTGTTCGTTACCTCAGTCTTGTTTAACTTTTGCCGGAGTCGGATCGCCAGATGTTTTAGCAGATCACTCGGGATTTATATAGCGGGCTTGAAACCCGGACATGAAGTCGATTTTTAACCAAAGACATTTGGTGATATTTTAGCCATACAGTATATGTGCTACTGTATGCGTTATTAACACATACAAAAACACAGTTCTTGAGGAGGAGCTATGCCTGCATCAGCAAGTATACGAGTGAAAAAAACCGTCACCGTCACACTAGAGCCAGATCTGATTCAGGAAGCCAAAGCGGCAGGAATCAACTTGTCACAAACGTTGCGTAAAGCGCTAAAAGCCGAAATCAAGGAGATTGAAGCCGCTCGCTGGAAGAAAGAAAACGAAGCCGCAATCGACTATCTGAACCAGCTCACGGAAGAAAACGGACTTTTATCCGACACCTACAGGACGTTCTAATCATGCAATTCACCGTCTACAAAAATACGGGAAAGCCAACGGCTTACCCGTATTTATTGAATGTTCAGAGCAACATCATCGGGCGCAGAAATACCCGAGTCGTCATTCCTTTATTCCCTGCTGAAAACTATAAAGGGCCACGCACGGACAAACTCACCCCATCCATTCATCTGGCCGGTGAAGATTTTATTGTGATGACTCATGAACTCGCGAGCATCCCTGAACGGGTCCTGGGCGCAGAACACTGCAGCGCGGCTGAACATGAAAATACAATAAAAGCGGCGCTTAACTTCCTTTTCTATGGCATCGAGTAGCCTGCTCCTCTTTCGGAAACCGAATTCGTTTTAAAGCGAGGCCTGATTGATGACAACGCGCGAAAAAACAAGCAGTGACTGGGTTGATATCAACCGCGATGAAGAGAGCGGTATAGAGAGCATTAACGCCCATTTCTCCGGCCACGCTTATGACGCGCACGATCATGATGAAGTGCTTGTCGGCGTTACGCAGCAGGGGCTCCAGCGCTTTAACTGCCACCGCACCACGCACACCAGCCATCCGGGAAGAGCCATTCTGATTGAACCCGGCGCGGTGCACGACGGCCACGCTCCCGAAGCCGAAGGCTTTACTTACGCGATGCTCTACCTGCCGCAAGCCTGGGTGGGCGATCACATGCAGCGCCGCGGGCTGGGCAACATCGCCACGCTGGAAGCCGCTTTCCATAACACCCTGGCGGACGACCCGCAGCTAAGCATTGCTATTCAGCAGGCGTTTTTTGCCGTTCACCATCGCGAAGGGCGACTCGCCCGCGACCAGACGCTCGACCACCTTATCGCCCTGCTTTCTCGTCACATCAGCCTCAGGCCGCCTTCCACCTCAAACGATGCGCTTCGGCAAATGCATGAAGTTCGGGATTTCCTTCACGATCGTATGCATCTGGACATCGGCCTCGACGAACTCGCGCTGCACTCCGGCATCGACAGGTTCCGGCTCAACCGCCAGTTTAAGCAGGCATTTGGCCAGTCACCTCACGCTTACCTGGTGCGACTCCGCCTGCGCACCGCCCGTGCGCTGCTGGCCCAGGGGAAAGAGCCTGCGCTGGTCGCCACACAAACCGGATTTGCCGACCAAAGCCATATGGGACGCTGGTTCCAGCGCGCCTATCGACTCTCCCCTGTCGCCTACCAGCGTCGCTGCACAAACGTTCTATACTGACCGCCCTGTTATCTTCGATGATGCTTTCTCAGAAAGATGAACGGAGAAGCAGGACAGATGTTTGATACCAAAATTGCCTTTATCGTACGCGACGATTTACCCACCTGGCAGCGCCTGAACGTGGTGGCTTTTCTCGGCACCGGCGTGGCAGCCGCCTCCCCGGAAATAATGGGCGCGCCCTACATAGATGCGAAAGGCCGCGAATACGGCAATTTGTCCGGCCAGCCGATGCTGATTTTCGAATCCGATCTCGCAGGGCTGCAAACCGCTCACCACAAAGGCCTCGAGCGCGAGCTAACCCTGATCCCATACGTGCACGCCATGTTTTCCACCGGGCATGACGCAGCCAACCGGGAAGTGTTCAAAGCGGAAGATGCCGACAGCATGAACCTGGTCGGCCTGGCAATGCGTGGCCCGAAGAAGATGGTGGATAAGGTGATAAAAGGTATGAAACTGCATAAGTAAGGGAAGATAAATATAAAAAAGCCCGCAATCGCGGGCTTTCAGCACATCTAATCAGCTAAGAGAGTGATTATTCCCACTCAATCGTCGCCGGCGGCTTGCCGGAGATATCGTAAACCACGCGGGAGATGCCGTTCACTTCGTTGATGATGCGGTTGGACACGCGGCCGAGGAAGTCATACGGCAGGTGCGCCCAGTGCGCGGTCATGAAGTCGATGGTTTCTACCGCACGGAGGGAAACAACCCAGTCGTACTTGCGGCCATCGCCCATCACGCCCACGGAACGGACCGGCAGGAACACGGTGAACGCCTGGCTCACTTTGTTGTACAGGTCGGCTTTGTGCAGTTCTTCGATGAAGATAGCGTCGGCGCGGCGCAGCAGGTCGCAGTACTCTTTCTTCACTTCGCCCAGCACGCGAACACCGAGGCCTGGGCCTGGGAACGGGTGGCGGTAAAGCATGTCGTACGGCAGGCCCAGCTCGAGACCGATTTTACGCACTTCGTCTTTGAACAGCTCGCGCAGCGGCTCAACCAGGCCCATCTTCATCTCTTTCGGCAGGCCGCCCACGTTGTGGTGAGATTTGATGACGTGTGCTTTCCCGGTTGCGGAGGCCGCAGACTCGATAACGTCAGGGTAGATGGTGCCCTGCGCCAGCCATTTAACGTCTTCCAGCTTCAGCGCTTCTTCGTCGAACACTTCCACGAACACGCGGCCGATGATCTTACGCTTGGCTTCCGGGTCGTTTTCGCCCGCCAGCGCGGTCAGGAAGCGGTTTTCGCCTTCAACGTGAACGATGTTCAGGCCGAAGTGGTCGCCGAACATGTCCATCACCTGCTGGGCTTCGTTCAGGCGCAGCAGGCCGTTGTCCACGAACACGCAGGTCAGGTTTTTGCCGATGGCGCGGTGCAGCAGCATCGCGGTCACGGAGGAGTCAACGCCGCCGGACAGGCCGAGGATAACTTTGTCGTCACCCACCTGCTCGCGGATGCGGACGATAGCATCTTCGATGATTTTTGCCGGGGTCCACAGCGCTTCACAGCCACAGATTTCCAGCACAAAACGCTCCAGCAGACGCTGGCCCTGACGGGTGTGGGTCACTTCCGGGTGGAACTGCACGCCGTAGAAGCGTTTTTCTTCGTTGGCCATAATGGCGAACGGACAGGTTTCGGTGCTGGCAACGGTCACGAAGTCAGACGGGATAGCGGTGACTTTGTCGCCGTGGCTCATCCAGACGTCCAGCAACGGTTGACCGGCTGCGCTCAGGGAGTCTTCGATGCCGCGAACCAGCGCGCTGTCGGTTTTCACTTCAACCTGCGCGTAGCCGAATTCACGCTCGGTAGAGCTTTCAACGTGGCCGCCCAGCTGCATGGCCATGGTCTGCATGCCGTAGCAAACGCCGAACACCGGCACGCCGGCTTCGAACACGTACTCAGGCGCACGCGGGCTGTTTGCTTCGGTGGTGCTTTCCGGGCCGCCGGAAAGGATGATGCCGCTGGGGTTGAACTCACGAATTTGAGCTTCGGTAACATCCCAGGCCCACAGTTCGCAGTAAACGCCCAGCTCACGGACGCGGCGCGCCACCAGCTGAGTGTACTGAGAGCCGAAGTCGAGGATCAGAATGCGATGTTTATGAATGTTTTCCGTCATTGACGTTAATTCCGAGGCAAGTGATACAAAACAAAAACACCCGGCATAAAGCCGGGTGCATAAAGATTAAGAACCCATACGGTAGTTCGGGGACTCTTTGGTGATCGTCACGTCGTGAACGTGGCTTTCCTGAATGCCCGCGCCGCTGATACGTACGAATTCTGCTTTGGTGCGCAGCAAGTCGATAGTACCACAGCCGGTCAGGCCCATGCAGGAACGCAGGCCGCCCATTTGCTGGTGAACGATCTCTTTCAGACGGCCTTTGTACGCCACGCGACCTTCGATACCTTCCGGCACCAGTTTGTCTGCAGCGTTGTCGGTCTGGAAGTAACGGTCAGAAGAGCCTTTGGACATCGCGCCCAGAGAACCCATGCCGCGGTAAGATTTGAACGCACGGCCCTGGTACAGTTCGATTTCGCCCGGAGATTCTTCGGTACCGGCCAGCATACCGCCAACCATAACGGCGGCTGCGCCTGCAGCGATGGCTTTCGCGATGTCGCCGGAGAAGCGGATACCGCCGTCGGCGATAACCGGAATACCGGTGCCTTCCAGCGCTTCAACCGCGTCAGCTACAGCAGTGATCTGCGGTACACCTACGCCAGTAACAATACGAGTAGTACAGATGGAGCCAGGACCGATCCCGACCTTAACCGCGCTGCAGCCAGCTTCGGCCAGGGCGCGAGCGCCAGCGGCGGTTGCTACGTTACCGCCGATGATTTGCAGGTCAGGATATTTAGCGCGGGTTTCACGAATACGTTGCAGAACGCCTTCGGAGTGGCCGTGAGAGGAGTCAATCAGCAGAATATCAACGCCAGCAGCGACCAGCGCGTCAACGCGCTCTTCGTTGCCTGCGCCTGCGCCAACCGCAGCCCCAACGCGCAGACGGCCCTGCTCATCTTTACAGGCGTTAGGTTTACGCTCTGCTTTCTGGAAGTCTTTCACGGTGATCATGCCGCGCAGGTGGAAACCCGCGTCCACAACCAGCGCCTTTTCAACGCGTTTTTCGTGCATTTTAGACAGCACGACGTCGCGCGCTTCGCCTTCTTTCACGGTAACCAGACGCTCTTTCGGGGTCATGTACACGCTAACTGGCTGGGCCAGGTCGGTCACAAAGCGCACGTCACGACCGGTGATGATACCCACCAGCTCGTTGTCTTCGGTGACGACCGGGTAGCCGGCAAAGCCGTTACGCTCGGTTAATTCTTTCACTTCACGCAGGGTGGTGGTTGGCAGCACGGTTTGCGGGTCAGTAACCACGCCACTTTCGTGTTTCTTCACGCGCTTAACTTCTTCAGCCTGGCGCTCAATGGACATGTTTTTGTGAATGAAACCAAGGCCACCTTCCTGCGCCAGAGCGATAGCCAGACGCGCTTCCGTCACGGTATCCATCGCTGCGGACAGCATAGGGATATTCAGACGAATAGTTTTGGTCAGCTGAGTGCTGAGGTCGGCCGTGTTCGGCAGAACGGTGGAATGAGCGGGAACGAGGAGAACGTCGTCAAACGTCAGTGCTTCTTTAGCGATACGTAGCATGGCAATATCTCAACCTGGGGGTGAATGAGAACAGATAAAATATTGCCGCGGCATTATACAGAGCGTAAGCGATTGCATCCACACTTTTTTCGCAAAACTCCTTGCTAATAGCGAAACGGAAGGTAGTATCGACCTAATAACCTGCTGATTTAGAATTTGATCCAGCTCACATGTCGACACAAAATTCTCCCTCAATTTATACCGTTTCTCGCCTGAATCAGACGGTGCGTTTGCTGCTTGAGCAGGAAATGGGGCAGGTCTGGATCAGCGGTGAAATCTCTAACTTCAGCCAGCCTTCATCGGGCCACTGGTACTTCACGCTAAAGGACGATACCGCCCAGGTGCGCTGCGCGATGTTCCGCAACAGCAACCGCCGCGTGACCTTCCGCCCGCAGCACGGCCAGCAGGTGTTAGTGCGCGCTAACATCACGCTTTACGAACCGCGCGGCGACTACCAGATCATTGTCGAAAGCATGCAGCCCGCAGGTGAAGGGCTGTTGCAGCAGCAGTACGAGCAGTTGAAACAGAAGCTGAGCGCCGAAGGGCTTTTCGACCCGTTGCACAAGCAGCCCCTGCCCGCTCCGGCTCGCCAGGTCGGCGTGATTACCTCTAAAACCGGTGCGGCCCTGCATGACGTGCTGCATGTATTACAGCGCCGCGATCCGTCGCTGCCGGTCATCATCTACCCGACCGTCGTTCAGGGCGCAGACGCCCCGCTGCAGATTGTGCGCGCCATTGAATTAGCCAACCTGCGCAACGAATGTGACGTGCTGATTGTCGGGCGCGGCGGCGGCTCGCTGGAAGACCTGTGGAGCTTTAACGATGAGCGTGTTGCGCGGGCAATTTTCGCAAGCAAGATCCCCGTTGTTAGTGCCGTAGGGCATGAAACTGACGTCACGATCGCCGATTTTGTCGCTGATTTACGTGCGCCGACGCCGTCCGCCGCAGCAGAAATCGTCAGCCGTAATCAGACGGAGTTACTGCGCCAAATCCAGTCCCAGCAGCAGCGTATGGAAATGGCGCTGGACTATTACCTCGCCCAGCGCTCACGGCGGTTTACCCAGCTACACCACCGCCTGCAGCAGCAGCATCCTCAGCTACGTTTAGCCCGCCAGCAAACCACACTCGAGCGCCTTCGCCAGCGTCTGACCGTGGCAATGGACGGCAAAATGCGCCGGGCTAGTCAGCAGCAGCTGCGCCTTAGCCAGCGCCTGAACCAGCAGCAGCCTCAGCCCCGCATTCACCGCGCCCAGTCTCGCTTACAGCAGCTGGAATACCGCCTGTCGCAGTTAGTAAGCGCTCAGCTTAGCCAGACGAAACAACGCTTTGGCACCGCGCTCGCCCAGCTGGAAGCCGTCAGCCCGCTGGCGACGCTCGCGCGCGGCTACAGCGTGACCACCGCCGAAGACGGCAAAGTGCTGAAGAAAACCAAACAGGTGAAGTCTGGGGACACGCTAACCACGCGTCTGGATGATGGCTGGGTCGAAAGTCAGGTGACAGGCATTAAGCCGGTGAAAGCGCCGCGGAAACGTAAGCCCGCACCGAAAGACGAATAAGCCACTCAGAGTGCGGCGGGAATAAATTCCACGCGCTTTTTAGAAATCAGCCCGTGGCCGTTCTGGCAGAAATAATCCACCGCGCCACACGCTTTCAACACCTGCAGCGGCTTATGGCAGTCCGGGCAAAGCGCTTCGAGGCGGAAGTCCTTCCCGCAGGCATCGCAGTGTGCCCCATCGTCCGTTTGTTTCAGTTCGCTTTTACACGCCGGGCAATTCAGTTCCATGTGGTATCTCCATATAGTAAAACGGGAGCTTAATGCTCCCGTCCGAATTACTTACTTTTCTTGATGTGCTTGATGAGACGCTTACGCTTACGCATCTGGTTCGGCGTCAGGGTGTTACGTTTCCCGGCGAACGGGTTTTCCCCTTCCTTGAACTGAATGCGGATTGGCGTCCCCATCACGTCCAGCGATTTGCGGAAGTAGTTCATCAGATAACGCTTGTAGGAATCCGGCAGGTCTTTTACCTGGTTACCGTGAATCACCACGATTGGCGGGTTATAGCCACCGGCGTGCGCGTATTTCAGCTTAACGCGACGGCCACGCACCAGCGGTGGCTGATGGTCTTCTGCCGCCATGTTCATGATGCGGGTCAGCAGCGCGGTGCTTACGCGACGCGTGGAGCTGTCGTAGGCTTCACGCACGGATTCGAACAGGTTACCTACGCCGCTGCCGTGCAGAGCGGAGATGAAGTGCACGCGGGCGAAGTCGATAAAGCCCAGACGGTAGTCCAGCGTCTCTTTTACCTGCTCGCGAACTTCGTTGCTCAGGCCATCCCACTTGTTGACCACGATAACCAGTGAGCGCCCACTATTCAGGATGAAGCCCAGCAGCGAGAGATCCTGATCGGAAATGCCTTCGCGGGCATCGATAACCAGCAGCACAACGTTCGCATCTTCGATCGCTTGCAGAGTTTTGATTACCGAGAATTTTTCTACCGTGTCAGTAATTTTCCCGCGCTTACGCACGCCCGCAGTATCAATCAGCACGAATTCACGCTCGTCACGCTCCATCGGGATATAGATGCTGTCGCGGGTGGTGCCCGGCATGTCATAAACGACAACGCGTTCTTCGCCGAGGATACGGTTAGTTAGCGTAGACTTACCTACGTTAGGACGGCCAACGATAGCGAGCTTGATAGGCAGATCCTGAGGATTGAAGGCTTCTTCCTCCTCTTCTTCCTCAAACTCTTCGTCATCGGACACAATGCCGTTTTTGGCGTTAAACGCGGCCCAGTAGGCTTCGTCTTCGTCCATCTCTGCCGGCTGTTCGCGCGGGTCGATATCGTCCATCCACGGCACCAGAACGTGTTCCAGCAGGCTGGTCACGCCGCGGCCATGGGAAGCCGCAATCGGGTGGATTTCGCCGAGGCCCAGAGAGTAGAAGTCAATCACCGCCTGGTCCGGGTCAAGACCGTCGGTCTTGTTCGCTACCAGGAAAGTTGGCTTCTGGCGGGAGCGCAGGTGCTGAGCGATGGCTTCATCGGCAGGCATCAGGCCCGCACGTGCATCCACCATGAACAGCACAACATCCGCCTCTTCAATCGCCAGCAGCGACTGCTCGGCCATGCGCGTTTCCACACCGTCTTCCGTGCCATCGATACCGCCGGTATCAATACAGATAAACTCGCGGCCTTCGACTTCCGCACGACCGTACTTGCGATCGCGAGTCAGCCCCGGAAAATCCGCAACCAGCGCATCGCGGGTACGCGTTAAGCGGTTAAACAGGGTCGATTTACCGACGTTAGGGCGCCCAACAAGCGCGACCACAGGTACCATTATAAAAGCCTCATTACTCAAAATTTATTAATAAAACAGCGTCAATTTTCGGCTGTTTTTAAAAAGCCAAAACGGCTCCCGAACTACGGGAACCGTTTCAAACGTGACGATTATCCGACAAGTTTAGCGTTTGATGGCGTACAGCGTGCCGTCTTTTGCCTGGATAAGCAGTTTGTCGCTGGCAACCACTGGCGTCGTCTGGAAGCCGGAACTGTCCACTTTCTGCTGGGCAACAAAGCGCCCATCATCGTTGTTGATCCAGTGCATGTAGCCTTCGCTGTCGCCAACGACCAGGTAGCCATTGTACAGCACTGGCGCGGTCAGGTTGCGGTGCAGCAGATCGCTTTGCGTCCACAGCGTTACGCCGCCGTCTACGTTCAGCGCAACAACGCGGTCATTCTGATCCACCAGGTAAATGCGGTTCCCGTCCACGATGAAGTCGTTCACCGAGCCCATCTCACGTTTCCACATGATCTGGCCAGAACGCAGATCCAGCGCCGTCAGGTTGCCGTTGTAAGCCAGAGCATAAACCACGCCATTCACGATAACCGGCGTAGTATCCACGTCGCTCAGGCGGTCAATTTCTGTCGCGCCAGTCGCCTGGGAGATACGCTGCTGCCAGATAAGCTGGCCCTGCTGCATCAGCACGGCGCTTACGCGGCCGTTATCTCCGCCGACAATAGCGGCACCAAAGGCGGTGGCCGGAGCCGATTCACCGCGCAGGGACAGCGCAGGCATATCGAGGTTAACGCTCCATTTTACCGCGCCGTCAGCTTCGTTCAGCGCCTGCAGCATACCGTTGCTGGTATGAATCAGCACCACGCCGTCGCTCACAACCGGGCGAGACAGCGCTTCGCCAGCCACTTTTGCCTGCCAGGCGATGCTGCCGTCGGAGGTGTTCAGGGCAAAGACTTTCGCTTTTTCGGTGCCAACATAAACGTGGCCGCCGTCAACGGTCAGGCCACCGGACAGCAGAGCAGGAATATTGCTGGAGAAGAAGCCGGTTTTCTCAGAGAGATCGACCTTCCACTCTTCTTTGCCGTCATCCGCATTCAGCGCTTTCACGATACCGCGACGGTCAGCAGCATAAATGGTGCTGCCCTGCCACGCCGGATGCAGGTTAGAGTAGAAATCACCGATTCCATCACCCACGGACGTGCTCCACGCTTTTGCCGGAGTGAACTGATTTTCCACCGTTGGCAGCGGGGACATTTTAACCACATCTTCTTCGCCGCTGAACAGGGAGCAGCCGCTGAGCAGCGTCAAGGAGAGCAGCCCAGGCACAAATAGTTTACGCAATTGCATCGGGTCCCTCTTAGCTGGACAAATTATTGATTTTCATCTGCATCATTTCACGCAGGGCCGGAGAAGCATTGGTCTGTGAACCTTTGCTCCACGCATCACGAGCGCCCTGCTTATCCCCTTTACTGAGCAGCGCTTCGCCGCGCAGGTCGGCAACCATCGCTACCCAGCCTTCGCCTTTTACGCTATCCAGGGTTTTCAGCGCGGCATCAGCCTGTTTCTGCTGAATCTGAATGCGAGCCAGACGCAGATTGATCAGCGCCTGCATGTTCGCATCTTTGGTGCTGCTAAGGCCGTTTTGCAGCTGCGTTGCCGCTTTATCCAGCTCGTTTTTATCCACGAACTGCTGCGCCAGCTCTAACGCCGCCAGCGCGCCGTAGGTGTTTTTGTTGTCAGCGGCAAATTTCTCGACCGCTTCCAGCGTTTGCGGCTGGTCTGCTTTCACCGCGCTGGTCACATTCTGGTAAGCCAGGGAGGCTTCACGCATGGAGTCGTCCTGGTGGCCGTTCCAGTAACGCCAGCCCACCAGAGCGCCGATACCCAGCACAACCCCGACTACCAGCGCTTTGCCGTTTTCCGCAAAGAAGCGTTTAACCGCTTCCATCTGATCGTTTTCGTTCTCGTAAACTTCCACGCAGTCCTTCTCCTTAACGAATAATCACCGGGTAATTAACCCAGTAACGCCTGCAGATGGGCGGCAGCGTCGGCTTGCGCGACGTTTTGTTGCTCACCTGTGCGTAAATCCTTAACCACGACCTCGCCTTTAGCGACTTCATCTTCGCCCAGCACCAGTGCAACGCGAGCGCCCCACTTGTCGGCACGAACGAACTGCTTCTTGAAGTTACCGCCGCCGTAGTTAGTCATCAATTTCAGGGCCGGCACCTGGTCACGTAGCTTTTCAGCCAGCAGCATTGCCGCACCCTGCGTTCCCTGACCTGAAGATATCAGGTACATATCGACAACGGATTCTGCTTTAAATTCAGGATTAATCGCCTGAACCAGTAAAACAAGGCGTTCGAGGCCCATGGCAAAGCCAACCGCTGGCGCCGCGCGCCCGCCAAGCTGCTCCACCAGACCATCGTAGCGGCCACCGGCACACACGGTACCCTGAGAGCCCAGGCTATTGGTCACCCACTCAAACACGGTGCGGTTGTAGTAATCCAGGCCGCGAACCAGACGCTGGTTAACGGTGTAAGCAATGCCTGCCGCATCCAGGAACTGGCACAGACCGGCGAAATGCTCGCGGGACTCTTCATCCAGGTAATCGCCCAGCTGAGGCGCGTCGTTCAGCAGAGCCTGAACGTCCTGATTTTTGGAGTCCAGCACGCGCAGCGGGTTGCTGTACATGCGGCGTTTGCAGTCTTCGTCCAGCTTCTCTTTATGCTGTTCCAGGAAAGCAACCAGCGCATCACGGTAGTTAGCGCGCGCTTCCAGAGAACCGATGGAGTTCAGCTCCAGGCTAACGTGCTGGTCAATACCCAGCGCGCGCCACCAGCGAGCGGTCAGCATGATAAGCTCGGCGTCGATATCCGGACCGTTCAGGCCAAACACTTCCACACCCAGCTGATTAAACTGGCGGTAACGCCCTTTCTGAGGACGTTCGTGGCGGAACATCGGCCCGATGTACCACAAACGCTGTTCCTGATTGTACAGAAGACCATGTTCGATACCGGCACGCACGCAGCCCGCGGTGCCCTCAGGACGCAGGGTCAGGCTGTCGCCGTTGCGATCCTCAAAGGTATACATCTCTTTTTCAACCACGTCGGTGACTTCACCGATAGCGCGTTTGAATAACGGGGTCTGCTCTACAATCGGCAAACGGATTTCGCTGTAACCGTAGCTCGCGAGCACCTGCTTAAGAATGCCTTCAATACGCTGCCAGATGGCGGTTTCGCCCGGCAGGTAATCGTTCATGCCGCGAATGGCTTGAATATTTTTTGCCACGTTTGTTCTCTGCTTTATATACAAAAAATGAACCCGAAATCAGGCCACTTACTCAGGTAAACGGCCGTGCGGGCTCAATCATACACGGGAAGCCCTGTGCTTCCCATGCTTCGCATTATTTTTCCAGCTGTTGGATATCAATACGCTGTTTTTCATCCAGCATGCTGGCTTTGGCACGAATACGCGCTTCAAGCTGCGCAATCATGTCGTCGTTGTCCATACGATCTCGCTGGCGGACGCCATCTTCGTAGAAACCACTTTTTTTATTGCCGCCGGTCACCCCAAGCGTGGAAACCAGCGCTTCACCCGGGCCATTCACCACGCAGCCGATAATGGAAACGTCCATCGGGGTGATAATGTCTTCCAGGCGCTGCTCCAGGGCGTTTACCGTCCCGATGACGTCAAACTCCTGACGTGAGCAAGTTGGACAGGCGATAAAGTTGATCCCACGGGAGCGAATGCGCAGCGACTTAAGGATGTCGAAGCCCACTTTGATCTCTTCCACCGGATCTGCCGCCAGGGAAATGCGCAGCGTGTCACCGATCCCTTCAGAGAGCAGCAGCCCGAGGCCGATAGCGGATTTAACAGAACCCGCGCGCGCGCCGCCCGCTTCGGTGATCCCGAGGTGCAGCGGCTGATCGATCTGCTTTGCCAGCAGGCGATAAGACTCAACGGCCAGGAATACGTCTGACGCTTTTACGCTCACCTTAAACTGATCGAAGTTGAGACGATCCAGATGATCGACGTGGCGCATGGCGGATTCGAGCAGCGCCTGAGGCGTCGGCTCGCCGTATTTTTCCTGCAGATCTTTTTCCAGAGAGCCGGCATTCACGCCGATACGGATAGGAATGTTTTTATCGCGTGCGCAGTCAACCACCGAGCGAATACGCTCTTCGTTGCCGATGTTGCCGGGGTTAATACGCAGGCAATCAACGCCGTACTCTGCGACTTTAAGCGCAATACGGTAATCGAAGTGAATATCGGCGACCAGCGGGACGCTGACCTGCTGCTTGATAAGCTTAAACGCCTCTGCGGCGTCCATTGTCGGCACGGATACACGAACGATATCGGCACCCACGCGTTCTAATGCTTTGATTTGATTAACCGTGGCTTCCACATCGGTGGTGCGCGTATTGGTCATCGACTGAACGGCGATAGGGGCACCATCGCCGATTGGCACATTACCGACGTAGATCCGCTTGGATTTGCGACGTTGGATGGGTGCGGCATTATGCATGGTAAATCTCCACAATTACGCGTCTGAACTGGCGCTGATTATTCAGCACCGACAGTGAGACGTGCAACCTGGTTAGTTCTGATAAAGCGACTCAGGTCCACAGGTTTGCCCTGATATTGAACCTGTACTGCTGACGGTGCGCCAATTTTCAGTTTATAAGGCGCTTTACCCGCTAAATCGAGCTTCGCATCTTTGCGCTGCAGGCCGCTAAACAGCTTTTTGCCGCTGGCGTCGGTCACTTCCAGCCAGCAGTCAGCGGTGAAGTGCATAGACAGCCCCTGAGAGGCGTCCGCAGTCTGATTCACGCCAGCCTGATCGGTTGGCAGTTGGCCTGCGGTTGGTGCTGGCGTTGTCTGGGCGTTATCAACAGGTGCCTGGCTTGGCGCCACAACGGCAGATTGCTGAGCCGCATTTTCAGTAGCGTTTTGCTGAGCTGGCGCAGAAGAAGAAGCGGTGTTCTCCACTGGCGTAGGCAGTTCAACAGGTTGCGCAGGTGTTGATGTAGTAGATGTTGCATCGGCAGGCGTATCACTGCCGGTGTTCAGCGGCACAGACTGGCCGCCGCTGGTTGAAAGTTCGGTGGAAGATTGATCGGCCATGGTCGACAGCTCTTCCTGCTGCGCTTTGTGATTTTGCCACCACCATGCGCCGGTCAGGCCAATCACCACGAACAGAATCAGCCAGGTAAAGCTCATCAGCCAGCCGTCGCGCTTTTTACGACGCTTACCAAGAGAGAAGCTTTGCATCGGCTCAACTTTGGCTGCCTTAATCGGTGCCTGTTTCGCCATCATCGGCAACAGCTCTTCTTCAGGAATACGAACCAGTCGCGCATAAGAGCGGATATAGCCACGCAGGAAAGTAGACGCCAGCTCGGCAGGCGCCTTGTCGTCTTCGATATCCCTGACGGTGGAAACTTTCAGGCACAGGCGTTCGGCCACAGCCTGCTGGCTGAGCCCCATTTGCTCACGTGCATTACGTAAACGCTGGCCTGTGGTTTGTGCTGCATTTGATTCGTTAGTGGCTTCAGTATTCATTAGCTACAACTGCTGGTACTGTTCAAATTAAAGAATTTGGCACAAGTCCTGTACCGCAGCGTCTCCGCTACGTCAGATTGACTCGCACCGCGAAACAAATCTGATACCTGAAGGCTACCCCTCAGTAAAAATTCCCGATTCCAGCCATGCTGTTAGCGCTAGCTGGCATTTTTACGGGCTACCGGACTCGCCGGTTAGTTAACCATAGTCAGCCTTTGGCTGGCTGTCCGTTAACTTTACGAAATGGGCACAACTAAACTGTTGTTGCGACGCTACATACTGCCTTAAAGCCGCCAGAAACGCACCGTAATTATTATGCTGAATGATGTATTAGGCCACGTTATTGACTGTTCATGCACTTTTGCCCGTTTTTTATACCGCGCCAGGCACCCTCGCCCAGCGCGGCAAATCGCCATCTACAATCAAACAGCTTTTACGGCAATAGGTTCGCCCTGCATACGTTTACGCATAGTGCGTTTGGTACGGTCGATCACTTCCCCCGCCAACTGACCACATGCCGCGTCGATATCGTCGCCGCGTGTCTTGCGAACAATGGTGGTGAAACCATAGCTCATCAGCACTTTAGAGAAACGATCGATACGGCTGTTGGAGCTGCGGCCGTATGGTGCGCCCGGGAACGGGTTCCATGGAATCAAGTTGATTTTGCATGGCGTATCTTTCAGGCATTCAGCCAGCTGATGCGCATGTTCGGTACCATCATTGACGTGATCCAGCAGAACGTATTCCACCGTGACGCGGCCCTGGTTGGCGTTGGATTTCTCCAGGTAACGACGAACGGCCGCCAGGAAGGTTTCGATGTTGTACTTCTTGTTGATCGGCATGATTTCATCGCGAATATCATCGGTCGGCGCGTGCAGCGAAATTGCCAGCGCGACATCAATCATATCCCCGAGCTTATCCAGTGCGGGTACCACACCAGAGGTAGAAAGCGTGACGCGGCGTTTGGACAGACCAAAGCCAAAGTCGTCGAGCATAATTTCCATTGCCGGAACAACGTTGTTCAGGTTCAGCAGCGGTTCGCCCATGCCCATCATCACCACGTTGGTGATAGGACGCACGCCGGTTTTCTTCTGCGCACCGATAATCTTCGCCGCGCGCCAGACCTGACCAATAATTTCAGACACGCGCAGGTTACGGTTAAAGCCCTGCTGCGCGGTTGAGCAGAATTTACATTCTAGCGCACAGCCAACCTGAGAAGAAACACACAGCGTGGCGCGGTCTTCCTCCGGGATATACACCGTTTCCACCAGCTGGTCGGCAATTTTGATTGCCCACTTGATGGTACCGTCGGCAGAACGTTGCTCTTCAGCAACTTCAGGTGCACGAATCTCGGCGATCTCTTTCAGCTTATTGCGCAGGACCTTGTTGATGTCCGTCATTTCGTCGAAATCATCACTGCAGTAGTGATACATCCACTTCATGACCTGATCTGCACGGAAAGGTTTTTCACCCAGCTCGGCGAAAAACTCGCGCAGCTGCTGGCGGTTGAGATCGAGCAGGTTAATTTTTTCGGCTTTATTGGAAACAACAACAGGTGTTGCTTCAGGCGTGTTCATTTCAGACATAATGTTTTCCGGCCTCGTTGTTACACGTTATGGCCCCTGGAGGGTTAGAAAAAGAAACGCCCCGGTGAGCAGGCTCTTCCGGGGGCGTTGCATTGTACAAATTTTATGGCATAGATGCCACGACTGAAAGCGAACAACTAAGATATTAAGTGTAAATTCGCTTACAGATTTAGAAATATCAACGAGTGCGTGGGCACACTTCGCCTTCGCCGAAGAAGTAGGCGATTTCACGGGCTGCGGATTCTACGGAGTCAGAACCGTGGGTGCCGTTTTCGGTGAAGCTGTCCGCGTAGTCTGCACGCAGAGTACCAGCCAGTGCGTTAGCCGGGTTAGTTGCGCCCAGCAGGTCACGGTGACGCTGTACTGCGTTTTCGCTTTCCAGCACGGAAACCACGATTGGGCCAGAAGTCATGAACTCAACCAGACCGTCGAAGAACGGCTTACCGTCGTGCTCGGCGTAGAAACCACGAGCCTGCTCAACGGTCAGGTGCAGCATTTTTGCGCCAACGATTTTAAACCCTGCAGATTCAAAACGAGTATAAATGTTACCAATAACGTTTTTTGCCACCGCGTTTGGTTTGATGATGGAAAAAGTACGTTCAATAGCCATGATTACCTCTGTAGATGTTCTGTGTGTCCGGGGAAACCCGATTATGAAATTGGCGCAGATTATAAAGAGCAAGTTTGTCGTTGCCTATGGATGGAGATAACATTTTTTTAAAATAAGATTAATTTTGGCAACACTATTGCTGCAGAGGGTGAAATTTCACGTTTTGCCGTCACTGCAGGGTAAAGGTCGCGCTGGCAACCTGCCCGGACTCATCCATCACCACGACCTGATAGTCGCCCGGTTTATTGAGCATTAAGGCCAGCCCGTCGCCTTTACTCTCTTCGCTTTCTCCGTTAATGAACCACCACCGCTGGCCCTGCCCGCCCTGGCTGGAAAGCCGTAGCGGGAGCTGCATCTGCCCCGGTAAGCGTTTCAAAATAGTGCCGTCACGCACGCCGAGCAGCAGCAGCGGCGTGGCACTCTCTTTCTGTAGCGGTGGGCAACTGGCTGAAACTGCTGGCAAACGAGCAGCACGGCGTTCAGTCGGGGGTAGCCAGGGTTCAAGGGGCAATGGCCAGAGAGCAACTGCCTGTTGAATAGCCCCAGGGCAATCGGCTGCCACTCGCTTACCCTGCGCATCCACCCAAATAAGCTGGCGCGTTCCCTGAGCCCCTTCTTGCCCCGGTGCCAGCAGCGTGGGCGGCTGAGCATCGTCCAGAAGCCATGTTGCCAGCCGTCGACGACAGTTCACATCCCCGGCTGGCAATGCCTGGCCGCCAGGCCAGCAGATCTCTGCGGCAGTAACGGAAGTGGGCCGGGGATCGGTCGGTAAATGGAGCTGCTGCACGCGCGAATTAGCCTGCAGCAAATTATTCACCTGATTAAGCAGCGGTACGGCACTCCCTAACCCAAACTGCCCCGCCACCGGCGTGCTATCAGGCCTGCCGGTCCAGATGCCAATCAGATAGCGCGAATTAATGCCTATGGCCCAAGCATCACGATACCCGTAACTGGTCCCGGTTTTCCACGCCAGAGGGACGACGGGAGGTAAAGAAGCATCCGGCTGAGGCTGGGCCTCCCCGGCAAGAATACGGCGAATCACCCACGCAGCTCCCGGCGACATCAGAGGGCGCTCTCGCAGGGCATCACTTTCCAAAACCCGCAACTGAGCGGCCTTGCCATGACGGGCAAACGCGCTGTAGGCTGCCACTATCTGGTCCAGCCTGGCACCACCGCCCCCAAGAATAAGCGACAGGTTCGGCTCACTGCCCTGAGGGAAGCGAAGATTAAGCCCCACGTTGCCCATCTGCCCGGCAAAACGCTTCGGCCCGTAGGCCTCAAGCACCTGAACAGCAGGTAAATTCAGCGAACGCACCAGGGCATCGCTCATGCTTACCGGCCCGTGAAAACCGGTGTCGAAGTTCCCAGGGCGATAATCGCCGAACCGACGCGGAACGTCCTGCAACAACGACGCCGGATGAATCAGCCCGTCATCCATTGCCATGCCGTAAACAAAAGGCTTTAACACGGACCCCGGCGAGCGAATCGCGGTGATCATATCGACATGCCCAAATCGGCTGTCATCGTTAATATCCGCCGATCCCACCCACGCGCGAACCTGCATTGTAGTGTGATCAACCACCAGCATGGCCAGCGAGGAGCGAGGCGGCAGGCGTGATTTCCAGTTCAGCGCCAGCTCTTCCAGCTGGCGCTGTAAAGGAGCATTTATCGTGGTCGCAATCAACGTTGACTTGCTTTTCGATACCAGTGCCCGCGACAGCAGCGGAGCCAGCTGCGGCATCTGTCGCGGTGCCAGCCAAACAGGCTCCTGCAAAGCCTCATCAATCTGCTTTTGCGACCAGACGCCCTGTTCCGCCATACGGCGTAAAACCTTATCCCGCGCCTGTTGCGCTCGTTCAGGCCAGCGATCGGGCCGCAGGCGGCTGGGAGCCTGAGGCAGCACGGCAAGCAAGGCCGCTTCTGAATAACTTAGCTGCTCAGGCGCTTTTCCAAGATACGCCCAGCTTGCCGCGCCGATCCCCTGTAGTGTGCCGCCAAAGGGGGCACGATTAAGGTAGAGCGTCAGGATCTCCGTTTTGGAAAGATGCCACTCGAGCTGAAAGGCCCGCCAGACCTGACGTATTTTGCCGCCGAGTGTACGAGGATGGGGGTCCAATAAGCGGGCGACCTGCATTGTCAGCGTACTGCCACCAGAGATCACTTCCCCATTGCGCAGATCCTGCCAGGCCGCGCGCAAGATAGAGAACGGATTGACGCCAGGATGATCCCAAAACCAGCGATCCTCATAGCCGATTAGCGCATCCAGGTAGCGGGGAGAAACCTGATTCAGTACGACGGGGTAACGCCAGATCCCTTCGGCATCAGCAAAACGCCAAAGCGGCGTGCCGTCTGCCGCCACCACCACGCGGGCCGGATTGACCTCTTGCAGCGGCAACGGCCAAAGCTTATCCGCCAGCCAGATAAAAGTGGCAACCAGCAGCGGGACTATCAGCCAGAGATAGCCCCGCCGCCAGCGTGGCCTTGATCCGTTAAGCACCGACGTTCTGCTTACGGTACAACGGTCAACGTGCCGGTACTGCTACCGGTTGCCCGCCACTGCGGAACGTACATGGATTCCACCTGCGGTACGGGCACGGTGTAGCTTCCCGGCGTAACGGCTCGGGCCAGGTAAATAAGCGTCGCATGCTGGCCTTCATTAAGCGGCAATGCGGCCACAAAGCGGTCATCCCTGAACTCCATATGCTGAATGTCCTGCTGCTGCATTTGGTTCAGCAGAGTCTGTACTTCACTCGCGCTGTCCCCCAGGCTGGCGCTGCTGTTAGCCAGATTCTGGTTTTCCAGCTCCAGCCCGGCCGGCAGTAAATCGACGACCAGCGCATCAGGCACGTTCTTGTCTGCCCAAACGTCCAGCCAGACCATAACCAGCTCACCGCTTTTCAGTGAAGAAAGCGGCCGGGTGTTGCCTTTCGCATCAAGGAAGTGGCGTTCAATATGCAGCACATTGCTGTAGGGAGCCGGTGCCTGCTGCGGATATCCCGCGCTGTCGAGGCGCAAATAGAGGCTGCTCATCCCGGTGTTGGTCACCTGCAGATCAGAAAGCTGCTGCGCGCTCAGATTGCGCGTTACCGACTGACTGGATGCCAGTGGCTGTGCACCAAGCGATGTTTGCGCCTGCCAGTCGCCTTTCACGTTTTGCAGACCGTGACCGGCAATAAACAACGCATTGGTTTCCTGAGTGGATAACCAACGCTGGCTCCAGGCCAAATCAGACAGCTCAAGCAGTAGCTGGTTTTGAGCGTCGGGTAGCAGCTTATTCTCTTCCAGCAGGCTCAGCATCATCGCTTTATCCCGCAGTTCGCTGCCGTAATCCGCCATCCAGATCTGTTTATCACTGCGCTGAGTTTTCAGCCCCAAAGCAATCGCCTGTTGGCTGCGAGGTTCATCCCCCATGAACTTCAGCGCGATGCCCAGCTGCACGAGCGGCAGCCCGGCACGCGCCTGATCGTGGCGCTGCCAAAGCTCGCGCAATGCCCCAAGGGGCGCTTTTTGCTGACGAGCCAGCACCAACCCGGCATAAGCCTGTACCGCAAAGCGGCTGGCCGGAGCGTCGTCACTGTAGCGTAAGGCAATCAAACCCGGATCCTGCAGATAGCGCAGCAGGCGCTGATTGGCCTTGCTGAGTGCATCCGCATTGACGCTGTAACCCTGTTCGCCAGCTCGCACCAGGAAGTCGGTCACGTAGGCCGTCAGCCAGTATTCTTCCGGCCCTGCTTTATCCCACAGTCCAAAAGCGCCATTGTCACTTTGCATCTCAAGCAGGCGGGCAATCCCTACATCAATGGCGTTCCGGCGCTGCTGGTCGGTAATACCTTTGATACCCAGCGCATTAAGTTCAGCTTCATTGGTGTACAGAGACGGGAACAGACCGCTGGTCGTTTGCTCAAGGCAGCCATACGGATAGGCTTTTAGCTCACGAATGTAACGCGCCAGGTTCAGTGGCGGACGCCCACTCAGCAGCAGCTGCCCTTCCAGGGTAGATTCAGCAATGCCGGACAGATGCTTAGGCGGAAGCGTCCATGTCTCTCCCGGTTTAACCACGGCACCGCTGTTCACCGTCTGCGCAGGGAATGCAGGACGAACGGCGATTTTCCACTGTTTGATTGGGTCAGCCAGCGTTTCACCCGGCAGTGCGAGGCCGTTAATCACGGCTTTGATTTCACCGTCACCGAAACCTTCCAGCGCACGTACGGGAATGAACAGCGTGCCGCGAGCACCAGGCGCCAGCTTCACGTCCATCGTCGACGCGCCATTGAGCGCTAACAGCCCTTGAGCGCTGAGTACCACGCTAAGCTGCTGGGGCCTGTCCGTCAGGTTAGTAAGATCCAGCGCGAGGCGGCTGGTATCGCCACTCGCCATAAACCTCGGCGCGGCCAGTTCGCTCACTAGCGGCGCGGCAACCGTGACTTTTTCTTCGCTATTACCAAAGCGATCGTCGGTCCAGGCCTGCGCCATAACCCGCAACTCGCCGTTGAAATCACCAATCGGCAGCGTCACCGTTCCTTCGCCGTTTTCATCCAGCGCAACCGGTTGGGCTTGCTGAGCGATGATAGTGACATGATTCACCGGCTTTTTACCGCCGCGACTAAGCTCATCGCCTTCATCGCCGTCACCGCCGAAGCGCAAAGCAGCCAGCCGCCCTTCGCCTTCAATCACCTGACCGTAAATGTCATAGATATCTGCCCCATAGCGCTTGCGTCCAAAGAAGGCGTCCCACGGATCCGGCGTTTTGTAATCGGTGATATTCAGCACACCGCTGTCCACGGCGGACAGCAGCACGTTAATCTGCTTCGGCACTTCGCCATTTTTCACGCTGGCCTTCACCTTCACGGTCAGGTTTTGGTTAGGCCGCATTTTGGCTGGATTTTGCAACGTCAGATCGAGACGGCGGCTCTCGTCTCCTAGCGGCAGATGAAGGATCCCGACCGCGCGCTTAGGCGTGGCGGAACGCGCCTTGTCTCCGGGGCGAATAACAACGGTGCTTAAGTAAAGATCGTGCCGCTGCCAGCGCTTATCCACCGGAATGGCAAGATCCATGCCGCCTGCCGGAACATCAATTTCTTTCCACCACAGTGGGCCGTCACTGGATTCCACCAGCGCATAGCCTTTACCTGCGGCAGGCGCGGCAATATGCAGATTGATGGTATCGCCAGCTTTGTAAGACGGTTTATCTATTTTTAGCGTCACCCTGTCCGGGCGCACCGCCCCCGTACCATCGCTGTTATCCTGCCAGCTGTAACCGGCCCAGAAGCGCAGGCTACTGACAAGGTTGCTCTCAGGATCTCGAACTTCCAGGCGGTACGAGCCCCACTCTACCGGGAAGGCAACTTTGCCGGTTTCTCCGGCAGCCAGCGTCAACTTCTGCTCGGCTTCCACCAGATCTTTTTGATCGTACTGAGACCGCCAGCCTTCACTTTCTTCCCAGCTCCAGTAGTAGTCCCGGCGCTCACGAATCAGGCGCACGTCCAGATCGCTTACCGCCAGCTTTTCCCCCTGCGCATCGGCATACACAATGTCGAAACCTGCGCTGCTGTCTTCATCGACGATGGGCTGAGTGCGGGTAGTGTCGGTCCGGTAGTCATAAACCTCTTTGCTGGCAAATTGAGGGCGGATCCCAGGCATTGCCTGAGCTGGCCAGATAGCCTGCTCAACGCGGCGTGTCACCGGGCGACCGCCGGACTCCAGCAGGCTAGCCTGCAAAATAAGGCGCAGAGGAGAATGCACGTCCCCCCACTGGCTTTCCGCGCTGACGGTCGTGTGCCCTTGTTCATCCAGCGTTAGCTCAACGGCATCCAGGCTACGGGAAAGGTTTTGCTCATTGATATCGCCGAACTGGAACCCAGGCAGCTTTGCAACGGCATCACGTAAAGGGCGTAGGAATAGCTGCCCCTGAAGGCTGTTACCCGCGGCTGGCGCACCGTAGAGATAGCGCCCGGTAACGTCGAAATTGACGGTATCTTCAGGCGCTATCGGCGCGCTCTGCGCCGTGAGATTCAGCGCCATACGCTCCGGCATGAAGTCTTCAACTTTAAATGTCCAGATACGCGGCTGGTTATCCCCGGTGTTGACCCGCATTTGCCAGTTACCGGTTGCCGCGCTTTCACTCAGAGGCCAGGTAAATTGATAAAGTCCGTTGGCAGATTGCCACACTTCGGTGCGGGTAACCTGGCCGTCCGGTTTTACGACCTCAAGCTTCACCGGCTGCGGCGGGAGCGGTTTGCCATCCCCATCCCTGAGCAAGGCATTCACGATGACAGACTCTCCGGGGCGATAGAGATCTCTTGGGCCAAACATGAAGAACTGTTTGCTGTAGCCTTGCTCACCGGCAATATCAAACTCCGCCAGATCCAGCGCCGGGCGGCTGAGATCGAGCAGCGTGGTTTGCTCACCATTGCGCGCCAGCAGCAGCGTGCCTTTGTTCAGCTTCTCAAGCGTGGCATGCCCGTCACTATCACTTTTCGTTTGCCCTACCGTTTGGCCTTTTTCGTTCAACAGCGCAATCTCCACACCCGACTGCGCGGCACCGTTCTCCAGGCTTTGAGTAAAGACGTCAATTCTGTCGTGGTAGCGATGCACCGAAACACCAACATCACTCAGCGTGAACAGGGTTGCAGCATTGCTGTAGGCGTAATGCCCGGCCTGGCTCATGATAGCGAGATAGACGCCGGGCTGCTGGAGAGGTTTGATATCACCCAGCGGCAGCATTAGCTTCTCACGAGTATTTCGCGCAGGATTTAGGTCAAAACGCCCGGTGTAAACCAAGTCAGCCAGCTTCAGCAGATTGTCAGATTCCCAGTTTGAAACCGAGTTACGGTACTGCCACTGGCTGACAAACGCGCTCAGGGAGCTGTCTTTAATGCGATAAAAGTTAACGTCAACGTTATCGACGTTAAGCGCCATCACCGGCAACCCCGCAATCACTTTAGTCGGCAGCAAGGAGCCCCGGCTGGCAAAGCCAACGCTCGGCTGAATATCACGCGTGGCAATTTGCTTTTCAAAGCCATCTTCGAACGTCGCTTTATTGAGCGCGAGCAGCCCGCTGTCTACGGTCACAATCAGCGTGCGTTTGGGCTCCAGATGCCGCAGACGAAGTTCTTTTAGGTCGCTGGAAAGCTCCCAGGCACCGTCCACTTTGCCGCTGGTTTTATCCACGAGATGGGCAACTTTATTGAAGTCCTGATTGGGATCGAGCGGAATCGAGAAGGTCAGCACTAACGTACTGGCACCGTCCAGCTGAACTTCAGAGGCATCGAGCAGCTTCAGCGGCTTCCCCGCAGACTGCTGAGCCAGTTTTTCCAGTTGAGCTGCATCCGGTTTAGTTTCAGCCTTACTGTTTTGTTCCGCTGCTGCAGAGGCGGTGGGCTGAACGGTTTGCTGATTGTTTTTATCGTCACAGCCGGAAAGCGCAAGCAGGCCGCAAACCAGTACGGCAAGGCTCGTCAAACGTAGTGCATTCATTCTTTCATCCCTGGCCAATAAGGGCCGCCAAACATTACGTAGAGCAAGTATTATGCGGATTAGCCAGAAAAGCGAAAGTCGGAATACTCTGCCTTGCGCGAAGCCTCGCAGGCGGCAGTAAATTTGCGGGTGTATTCATTAAGTTTTACGAAGTATCTCGCGGTGTCGGGCAAGGCTGCTTGCCGGGTTATAGAAAAACACCGACAATCCATTTTTCTTTGATGAACCGGAGGCTCATTGTGTCCACCTCTTTCTTCGTCGCGAGCGACTGGCTCGCAGAACATATTAACGATGACGATATCCAGATTTTAGATGCCCGCATGGCACCAGCAGGCCAGGAAGCACTTCGCGATATGCCTGCGGAGTACCGTGCCGGGCATCTGCCAGGTGCGGCCTATTTCGACATCGAAGCGCTCTCCGATCACACAAGCCCTCTTCCTCATATGATGCCACGTGCAGAAGCGTTTGCCGTTGCTATGCGCGAGCTTGGCGTTAGCAGTGACAAGCATCTGGTGGTTTACGACGAAGGCAACCTGTTCTCCGCGCCTCGCGCCTGGTGGATGCTGCGCACCTTCGGCGTCGAGAGAGTCTCCATTCTGGCCGGTGGGCTGGCGGAGTGGCAGCGTGAAGCATTGCCGCTGGAACAAGGGGACGTGGATCTACCGGAAGGTGAGTTCGAGGTTAACTTCGATCCGCTGGTGATCAAACGCCTGACGGACGTGCTGCTGGTCAGCCACGAAGGTACTGCACAAATTGTGGATGCCCGCCCTGCTCCTCGATTCAACGCGCTGGCCGATGAGCCACGCCCGGGCCTGAAACGCGGCCATATTCCTGGGGCGCTTAACGTGCCGTGGGTGGACCTGGTAGAAAACGGTCAACTGAAGACTACGGACAAACTGAGCGAGATCTTCGAACGCCAGGGCGTGAGCTTTGAGCGGCCAATTATTGCCAGCTGTGGTTCAGGCGTTACCGCCGCCGTTGTGGTGCTGGCGCTGACCACGCTGGGCGTGAACGGCGTGTCGCTTTACGATGGTTCGTGGAGTGAATGGGGTGCTCGCCCAGACCTGCCCGTTGAGCCTGCGCAATAAATACAAAAAGGGAGGCACTGCGCCTCCCTTAGAATATGTATAACCGGCCGTTAAATAATGCGGTTTTGCTTGAAGTCGCGCAGGAAGCTGCCCCAACGGCGTTCATAGAACGGCGGGATGTGGGCAATCATAAAGTGGCTGATACCCTTCTCGCCTTCAACAACCTGGCAGATATCAACCGGCTCATCGCCCGGCAACGTATCGGTGGCTACGCTTCCGGCCTGACGAATAATCGCCTCGATGTCGCCGTCGGCCTCAATGCCAATCAGCAGGTTTGGCTCTTCGTCCGCCTGTTCTTTGATGGAGCAGATAAACGCACGTTTGACCGTTTTCAGGTTTTTAAACAACGTGGTCAGAGAGTCAACCATCTGCGCTGGCGGTTCAGCAACTTCGGAAAGCAGCAGTGAAGTACCGCCCTCCAGCACTTCCTGCTGGCTCAGTGGATCGCTTTCCGCGCTGACCAGATGGCTGATTTCATTTGGCGTAAATTCTTTGCCTGTCGGCAGTTTGGCGTTGAGGAACAGCGCTTCACCCAGCGTCATTTCAAATAAAGTGCGCACGGGCATTACTACAAACGCCTGCTCGTGACTGACCGCTTCCTGCAAAGCTTCCAGGGACGTGAAGAAAGGGATCACCGAAGTGCCGTCTTCTTTTTCCCAGTGCTGCAGTTCAACTGCGCTCTCGGCGTCAATCGCTTCACCTTCTGCCGCATTGCCCGGCACCCAAACGGTGGATTCCAGCAGGGTGCGGAAAAATGCCGGGCGATGCGCCGGCTCGGTTGCCGCCTGCTCAAGCAGGGTTTCTAATTCGTTCTTTGTTTCTGACATTGTGATTCCGGGATAAAGCCTAAGGGGTTTACCCTCACCCTAACCCTCTCCCTGGTAGGGAGAGGGAACAGTTCTGAGTCTCTCTTCCTGAAAGGGAGATGAGAACCACTCAAAGTGTCTCCCCTTCCAGAGAGAGACTGTCGGTGTTGACTCCCTCCGAACTTTTTTCTCCCTCTCCCCTATGGGGAGAGGGCCGGGGTGAGGGGCAATATTACTTCGCTAACAGCAGATTGGCGATCGCACGCACGCCGAGACCGGTCGCACCAGCAGACCACTGCTCAACGGCACCTTTACGGTAAGTCGCAGAACAGTCAACGTGCAGCCAGCCTTCGTGGTAGTTTTCCACAAAGTGAGACAGGAAACCTGCCGCCGTGCTCGCTCCCGCAGGGTAAGAGGCGTTCGCGGTATTGTTCAATTCGGCGAAGTTAGACGGCAGCTGGCTGCGGTGGAATTCAGCCAACGGCAGGCGCCAGAACGGCTCGTTTTCTTCCGCCGCGCTTGCCAGCAGGCGGGCAGCCAGCTTGTCATCAAAGCTGAACAGCGCATGGTAGTCGTTACCCAGGGCCGTTTTTGCTGCCCCTGTCAGGGTCGCGCAGTCGATGATCAGCTCTGGTTTCTGTGCTGCGGCGTCAATCAGGCCATCAGCCAGCACCAGTCGCCCTTCGGCATCGGTGTTCATCACTTCAACGGTTTTGCCGTTGCGGTAGGTGATGATGTCACCCAGCTTCATGGCGTTGCCGCTGATCATGTTATCCGCACAGCAAAGGAACAGCTTAACGCGCTTGTTCAGGCCACGAGTGATGGCCAGAGCCAGTGCGCCAGTGATAGTCGCGGCGCCACCCATATCGGATTTCATGGAATCCATAAACGCGGTCTGCTTGATGCTGTAACCGCCGGAGTCAAAGGTAATGCCCTTCCCGACCAGGCTCGCATAAACCGGTGCATCCGGATTGCCGGTTGGGTTGTAGTCCAGCGCCAGCAGCACAGGGGCACGGTCTGAGCCACGGCCAACGGTGTGGATACCGGCATAGTTCTGCTCACGCAGGTCTTCGCCCTTGGTGATGCGGTAAGACACGTGGTCGCAGGCGACATCGCACAGCAGATCTACCGCGCGGGAAGCAAGCTGCTCAGGGCCAAGCTCTTCGGCCGGGGTGTTGATGGTATGGCGAACCCAGTCGATCACTTTCAGGCGGTTATCCAGCTCTTTCTGCTCGGTTTCGCTCAGCACCGCCCAGTCAATTTTGCGGGTGCCTTTTGGGGCACGATAGCCCTGCCAGAAAGCCCAGCTTTTCTCAACGTCCCAGCCTTCACCAGCCAGCTGGACGTGCTTCAGCCCCTGGCCGTCAATTTTGCGCGCCGCGCGCTGGATCAGACCGAGATCGTCTTTGCCGGTCAGGTGTAGGGTAATGCCGTCATTGTTAATGCTATACGTCGCCTTTTCGCCCCAGCGTGCGTCCGCTGGCTGCGTGGAAAGGGTGATTTTCATGGCTTCAGTCATTTTCCAATCCTTCATTATTCAGCACAGGCAAAATGCAAAAACGGGCCGCCCAAGGCAGCCCGTGTATCATTCAGCTTCACCTAACCAGACAAGTAAAATCGCTTCCAGTACTTTCTCGTTAGAAGCGTTCGGATCGTCATCAAACTCTTCCAGCTCGCAGATCCACTGGTGCATATCGGTGAAACGCACCGTCTTAGGATCGAGATCCGGACGGCTGTCGTACAGCGCCTCGCCGATTTCGCGGCTGTCGGTCCATTTCAGTCCCATGGCGACTCCCGTTAGTGTTCGCGTGCGTGGTTAATGGTGTAACGCGGCATCTCAACCACCAGGTCTTCGTCGCTGACGCGAGCCTGGCAGCTCAGGCGGCTTTCCGGCTCCAGACCCCATGCTTTATCCAGCATGTCGTCTTCGTCTTCGGTGCTTTCCGCGAGGGAATCAAAACCTTCACGCACTACGCAGTGGCAGGTGGTGCAGGCGCAGGACTTCTCACAGGCGTGTTCAATCTCAATGCCGTTGCGCAGCGCAACGTCGAGAATGGTTTCACCTTGCTTCGCTTCCAGAACTGCGCCATCCGGACACAGGTCCTGATGAGGCAGAAAAACAATCTTTGGCATATTAAACCTCGTCCACAGAATGGCCGGTCAGCGCTTTACGGATCGATTGATCCATACGACGTGCGGCGAATTCCTGGGTTTGCTTGTCTACGTTTTTGATTTCATTTTGAATAGCGTCGGCATCTTCGCCTGCGGCAGCAGCGCTTAACGCGGCCATCGCGGCATCAATGTCGGCACGCTCTGCGGCGCTTAGCAGCGCGGCATCCGCCGTCAACGCGCTGGTCAAACTTTCCAGCACGCGGGCAGCTTCGACTTTTTGCTCGGCCAGCATGCGTGCCTGCACGTCATGCTCGGCGTAACTCATGGAATCCTGAATCATACTGGCAATTTCGCCATCGCTCAGGCCATAAGAAGGTTTCACCTGGATTGAAGATTCAACGCCGGTGGATTTTTCCATCGCCGTCACGCTCAGCAGGCCATCGGCATCGACCTGGAAGGTGACGCGAATGTGGGCTCCGCCCGCGGACATTGCCGGGATGCCGCGCAGGGTAAAACGCGCCAATGAACGGCAGTCCTGAACGAGTTCACGCTCGCCCTGCAGCACGTGGATAGCCATCGCTGTCTGGCCGTCTTTGAAGGTGGTGAATTCCTGCGCGCGGGCCACCGGGATGGTGGTGTTACGCGGGATAACCTTCTCGACCAGGCCGCCCATCGTTTCCAGGCCAAGGGACAACGGAATCACATCCAGCAACAGCATTTCACTGTCCGGCTTATTGCCCACCAGAATATCGGCCTGAATGGCCGCGCCGATGGCAACAACTTTATCCGGGTCGATAGAGGTTAACGGCATGCGGCCAAAGAACTCGCCTACGCGCTCACGTACCAACGGTACGCGGGTTGAGCCGCCGACCATCACCACTTCCAGTACATCTTCTGCTTCCACGCCCGCGTCTTTCAACGCGCGACGGCAGGACAGCAGCGTCCGTTTAACCAGAGAAGAGATAAGCTCGTTGAACTGCTCGCGGGTGACTTCGCCCTGCCAGCCAGCCACTTCTACACTAGCGGTGGCGGCATCGCTAAGCGCGATTTTGGCGGCGATGGCGGCGTCCAGAAGCTGGCGCTGCACGCGGTCGTCGCTACGGTCGGCAATCCCGGCCTGCTCACGCAGCCAGTCGGCCAGAAGATGGTCGAAGTCATCGCCGCCCAGCGCGGAATCACCGCCGGTAGCCAGCACTTCAAACACACCGCGGCTCAGGCGCAGGATGGAGATGTCAAACGTCCCACCGCCCAGATCGTAAACGGCAATAACGCCTTCTTTACCGGAATCCAGGCCGTAGGCAATCGCCGCGGCGGTAGGTTCGTTCAGCAAACGAAGAACGTGCAGCCCGGCAAGGCGAGCAGCGTCTTTGGTGCCCTGGCGCTGCGCATCGTCAAAATAGGCTGGCACCGTGATCACCACGCCATCCAGTTCCCCTTCCAGGGTTTCACTGGCTCGCGCGGAGAGCGATTTCAGGATGTCGGCAGAGATGCGTACCGGGTTCAGCAGGCCAGCAGGCGTTTCAATCATCGGCAGGCCGTTTTCACTGGCCTGCAGGCGATACGGAAGATGAGGATAACGCGTCTGGATGTCCGCCAGAGAGCGGCCCATCATACGTTTTACCGAGCTAATGGTATTCGCGGGATCCTGCGCGGCAAGCGCGCGAGCGTCAAAACCAACGATATGCTCTTGCTGCTGATAATGCACCACGGAAGGCAGCAGGTGGCGGCCTTCATGGTCGGCTAGGGTTTCGGCCTGGCCGCTGCGAACGGTAGCCACCAGCGAGTTGGTGGTGCCAAGGTCGATGCCCGCAGCCAGCCTGCGCTGGTGCGGCGCTGCCATCATGCCAGGCTCACTAATTTGTAATAAGGCCATGTATCGCTTCCAAAAATCGGGCCTGAGTTCAGGCGTTAAAAGTCGAGCAGCTTTTCTTCTAGTTGTTCAATTTGGCTCTGCAATTTATCGAGGAAACGCAGCTTGCGGACAGTGTCCGCCGCCTGTTCCCACTGCTGGTCATCCAGCTGCTGCACCATCTGCGCGCTGCGGTTTTTCACCATCGTTTTTACGCGCGAGGCAAAGCTTTCAAGCTTGTCGCTGTCTTTCGCCTGCTCGATATCGTCCAGCTCTTCACGCAGCTCCAGCTGTTCCATCAGGAACGCGGTGTCGCGCACGGTGTGCTGTTCATTCGCGAGGTCGAAACCGTTCAGTGACAGGATGTATTCGGCGCGGGCAAGCGGGTGACGCAGCGTCTGCCAGGCCTGGTTGATAGTGGCGGACTGGCTCACGGCCAGAAGCTGTTCTGCCTGAGGGCGGCTGGCGTATTTGTCCGGGTGGAACTGACGCTGCAGCTCCTGGTAACGGCTGGCCAGTTGCTCGATGTTCAGGGTGTAGCCTGGCGTCAGCCCAAACAGGGTAAAATAATCCATAACAGACTCAGGTTCAGGTCAGGTAAGTGCTGTGTGGTAAAGCAAAATCCCCACGGGCCAGAGCCAGTGGGGAATTGCGCGGGATCAGACGTGGAAGCTTTCGCCGCAGCCACACTCATCCTTCACGTTTGGGTTAGTGAACTTAAACCCTTCGTTAAGGCCTTCTTTGACGAAGTCGAGCTCGGTCCCGTTTAAGAATTGCAGGCTTTTACCATCGACAACCACCTTCACGCCTTTGTCCTCGAACACGGTGTCATCCGCCATCGGTGCATCAACAAATTCGAGAACATAAGCCATCCCAGAGCAGCCTGATGTGCGCACACCCAGACGCAAACCAAACCCTTTACCGCGGTTGGTCAGGAAGGCACTTACACGGGCAGCGGCGCTGTCGCTAAGGGTAATCGACATACAACAACCTCAATAAAAATTTTAACTCGTCATACTTCGAGCCGCTGCCGGGCAGCAAGCTCGAATGCGTTAGAGTTATTTTGTTTCACGTTTGCTTTTGTAATCCGCGATGGCCGCTTTGATAGCGTCTTCAGCCAGGATTGAGCAGTGAATTTTCACCGGCGGCAGTTCGAGTTCGTCTGCGATGTCGGTGTTTTTGATCGCCTGCGCTTCGTCCAGGGACTTGCCCTTCACCCACTCGGTCACCAGCGAGCTGGACGCAATCGCCGAACCGCAGCCGTAGGTTTTGAAACGCGCGTCTTCAATGATACCGTCATTGTTGACTTTAATCTGCAACTTCATCACGTCGCCACAGGCCGGTGCACCCACCATGCCAGAACCTACGCTGTCGTCGCTGTTGTCAAAAGAGCCAACGTTGCGTGGGTTTTCGTAGTGATCAATTACTTTTTCGCTGTAAGCCATTTTTACTTCTCCAGAATCTGAAATCGACGTCCTGACGAACGATCAGTGATGAGCCCATTCGATGGAATTAAGATCCACGCCCTGTTTGAACATTTCCCACAGCGGAGAAAGGTCGCGCAGACGGCCAATGGATTTACGTACCAGCTCGATGGTGTAATCGATCTCTTCTTCAGTGGTGAAACGACCCAGAGAGAAACGGATAGAGCTGTGTGCCAGTTCATCGCTCATCCCCAGCGCACGCAGCACGTAGGATGGCTCGAGGCTAGCGGAAGTACAGGCTGAGCCCGAAGAGACCGCGAGGTCTTTCAGCGCCATGATCAGCGACTCGCCTTCAACATAGTTAAAGCTGACGTTGAGGATGTTTGGCGCGCCATGCTCCAGGTCACCGTTCAGGTAAACTTCTTCCATATCTTTCACGCCGTTCCACAGACGGTTACGCAGCGTGCGCAGACGGGCCATTTCGGTCTCCATCTCTTCTTTTGCGATACGGTAAGCTTCACCCATGCCGACGATCTGATGCACAGGCAGCGTACCGGAACGCATGCCGCGCTCGTGACCCCCGCCGTGAATCTGCGCTTCGATACGGATACGCGGTTTGCGACGCACGTACAGCGCACCGATCCCTTTCGGCCCGTAAATTTTGTGGCCGGAGAAGGACATCAGGTCAACTTTCAGCTGGCTCAGATCGATAGGCAGTTTGCCCACGCTCTGGGTAGCATCAACGTGGAAGATAATGCCACGGGAACGGCACATTTCGCCGATAGCCGCGATATCCTGCACCACGCCGATTTCGTTGTTAACGTGCATGATGGACACCAGAATAGTGTCTTCACGCATAGCGGCTTCCAGCTGCTTCAGGTCAACGATACCGTTGCTCTGCGGCGCCAGATAAGTCACTTCAAACCCTTCACGCTCAAGCTGGCGACAGGTGTCCAGCACGGCTTTGTGTTCGGTTTTGGCGGTGATGATGTGCTTGCCTTTCTTCTGATAGAAGTTAGCCGCACCTTTGATAGCCAGGTTGTCTGACTCGGTTGCGCCGGAGGTGAAGACGATTTCACGCGGGTCTGCGCCAACCAGTTCAGCGATTTGGTTACGGGCAATATCAACGGCTTCTTCAGCCTGCCAGCCAAAACGGTGGGAACGAGAGGCCGGGTTACCGAAGGTGCCGTCCATCGTTAAAAACTGCATCATCTTCTCAGCAACACGCGGGTCTACCGGCGTGGTTGCGGAGTAGTCGAGGTAAATCGGTAATTTCATTGCTCTTAAGCTCCGTACATCACTTCAATGCGAAGAATCAGGCTTAAAATATGTTGCCGTTATAGACAGGGAGCACCGCTCCCTCAACCTGATTCTAAAATTCTTGTTCTTCTGCTTATGCGCGCAGTTTGACGTCAATAGCGTCTTGAGAACGGGTGCTGCGATGATTTTCACTATGTTGACGATCGGACACGTCCAGCACTTCCTGGTTGTTAACCAGTTCACCCAAGGTGATGTTATTCAGGAAGCCGGTCAGGCGATCGCTCAGGTCGCGCCACAGCGCGTGAGTCAGGCACTTATCGCCGCCCTGGCAGCCGCCTTTACCCTGGCAACGGGTGGCGTCTACGGACTCATCAACGGCGCTGATCACTTCACCTACGGCGATGCTGCTCGCGTCTTTACCTAACAGATAACCACCGCCAGGACCGCGCACGCTGGCCACCAGGCCATTTTTACGCAAGCGGGAGAACAGCTGCTCCAGGTAGGAGAGTGAAATACCCTGACGTTCAGAAATATCAGCCAACGGAACCGGGCCCGATTCAGAGTTCAGCGCAACGTCAAGCATCGCGGTTACGGCGTAGCGCCCTTTTGATGTCAGTCTCATGTCTTACTTAACCTCAAATAGCCCCTCGAGCCGGGGGTTTTTAAAAGTGTGATTGTCACATAGCAGGACGCAAGTCTGACATTCCTGAGTAAAATGGTCAACTATTTAACCTACCATTTTACTCAAGTATTATTGGCCCGATTTTTTTGGGTTTTCCAGCGACGCCAGCATGCCGCGCAGGATGTTTAATTCCTGACTTTCCGGGCGTGCACGGGTAAACAGACGGCGCAGTCGGCTCATCACCTGGCCCGGATGGGTTGGGCGAATGAAACCGCTTTCCTGCAGCGCTTTTTCGAGATGCACGTAGAAACGCTCTAAGTCATCCACCAGCGGATAAGGGGCGTCTTCCTCTTCTTTAGCCGCTTCCGGCTGCTCTTGCGTGGCGAGCCAGGCAATGCGCACTTCATAGGCGAGGATCTGAACCGCCATCGCGAGGTTAAGGGAGCTGTATTCCGGGTTCGCCTGAATGGCAACGTGATAATGGCATTTTTGCAGCTCTTCGTTGGTCAGGCCCACACGTTCGCGGCCAAAGACGATTGCCACCGGCGCATGCTGCGCTTCGCTGATGCTTTTTAAACCGCATTCGCGCGGGTCCAGCATCGGCCACGGCAGAGTGCGGGAGCGCGCGCTGGTGCCGACCACCAGGCTGCATCCTGCCAGCGCTTCATCAAGCGTATCGACGATCTGAGCATCGCCAATAACATCACTGGCGCCAGCGGCCAGGGCGATGGCCTGGGAGTCCGGTTTGACCAGCGGATTGACCAGCCACAGGTTAGTTAAGCCCATGGTTTTCATAGCACGAGCCACGGAGCCCATGTTGCCGGTATGCGAGGTTTCGACCAGCACGATTCGTACGTTTTGCAGCATTGTCATTCATAGCCTGGGAAGAATATCGCAATATCTTATCATAACCCTGGGACATATTCCGAACGCTCTGCTATACTCCGCCGCGATTTCCGTTCTTTAACATCCAGCGAGAGAGACCGATGCAACATCCAATGTTGACCATCGCCGTGCGTGCTGCGCGCAAGGCGGGTAATGTAATTGCCAAACACTACGAAACACCAGACTCCGTAGAAAGCAGTCAGAAAGGCAGCAATGACTTTGTGACTAACGTCGATAAAGCTGCAGAAGCGATTATTATCGACACAATCCGCAAATCTTACCCGCAGCACACCATCATCACCGAAGAAAGCGGTGAACATGCAGGCGAAGATCAGGACGTGCAATGGGTTATCGATCCGCTGGATGGCACCACCAACTTCATCAAACGTCTGCCACATTTCTCCGTTTCTATCGCTGTTCGTATCAAAGGCCGCACTGAAGTTGCCGTTGTTTACGATCCAATGCGTAACGAACTGTTCACCGCGACCCGTGGCCAGGGCGCCCAGCTTAACGGCTACCGCCTGCGCGGCAGCAATGCACGCGACCTGGACGGCACCGTTCTGGCGACCGGCTTCCCGTTCAAAGTGAAGCAGCACGCGACTCCTTACATCAACATCGTTGGCAAACTGTTCACCCAATGTGCAGACTTCCGCCGCACCGGTTCCGCTGCGCTGGACCTGGCCTACGTTGCCGCTGGCCGCGTGGACGGTTTCTTCGAGATTGGCCTGAAGCCATGGGATTTCGCCGCAGGTGAACTGCTGGCTCGTGAATCCGGCAGCATCGTGTGTGATTTCACCGGCGGCCATAACTACCTGACGACCGGGAACATCGTCGCCGGTAACCCGCGCGTTGTGAAAGCCATGCTGGCTACCATGCGTGAAGAACTGAGCGAAGCGCTGAAGCGCTAAGCTTTTTTGCCTGATCTTCAATAAAGAAGAGGCAAAAACAAAAATCCCCTCAGCTTTACGGCGAGGGGATTTTTTTATGCCCGCATTTAGCTACCCGTTCAGAAAGGCCGAATACCTCGCGCCATCGGCTGGGCGCTCAGCCACATAATCAGCGCGGCCACGACCAGGGCAATTCCTCCCGCCAGTGCAAGCGTTGACCAGCCTACCTGCCGCCACAGCACCGGGGCCCGGTTCCCGCTTAAGCGAACCGCCAGCGCACGGAAGCTGTGCACCAGCAGCGCCAGGCCGGAAATGGTGATCGAAGTACCTGCCGCCATCGCCAGCGCAGACAGCACGCCCCAGCTAAAGACCCCGATCACCTTGCTGAACAGCAGCACCATAATCGCGCCAGAACAGGGGCGCATGCCCATCGACAGGACAATCATCAGCCTGGCCCGCCAGTCGCTTCCCGCCGTCAGCTGTTTTTCGTCCGGGACGTGCTGATGCCCGCAGCCGCAGTTGGCGTCATGCACATGATGCGGCGTAAACGAGGTAAATTTGGGTTTGCGGCGTAACTGAACCTGTAAACGCCGCAGCGCCCGCCAGCTCAGCAAAAGGCCCAGGAACCCGACAAGCAGATAGCTGCCCTTCTCCAGCCAGAAGCTGCTGAGATGAAGCTGCCGGGAAGGCAAAGCGAGAACGCCCAGCACCACGACCACCAGCGCAATAGCCACCAGCCCCTGCAATAAAGACGCGGCAAAGGTCAAACCGAGGCTGCTTTTAATTTTTGAGGGATGGGTAGCAAGCCAGGTGCTGATGACGATTTTGCCGTGCCCCGGCCCCAGCGCATGGAGCACGCCGTAGACAAAACTGAAAGAGAGCAGCGATAAGCCTGCGCGAGCGGGGTTGTCCGCCACCTGACGCAGCAGCCCGCTTAATTCCTGATTGATTGAACGCTGCCAGACGGCCGAACTAAGCAAGATTTGCGGCCAGTAAAACCACAAGGCATAAAGCCCGGCGGCGGCAAGCAGCATAAACAGCGCCAGCGGCCACAGATGGCCCCAGCGGCGGACGGGAGAAGAAGCGGTGATTATTGACATGCCAGCGTCACCTCCTGAGCAAACTGTTTCCCTAAGTCCATGTCCTCCGGCGGGGCGTCAGCTTTATCCAGCGACTGCGCGAACAGCAGAGTTTCTTCGCTGGGCTTTGGCGTGTGCACGGCAACTTTACAGCTTGAGGCCAGCTCCTGCGGCAGATGCACGTCCCCATCGTGGTCATAACTCATGTCGACAAAATAAGTCGGGTCGAAGGTTGAGAAACGGTATGTCTGTCCTTTGAGCGGCTGCGGATGCGCCAGCGGCAGAACAAACGTCAGCACCGCCTGATGATTGCTACGGCTCAGGCCATATTCCGGCGGCAAATTGCCAAACTTCACCTTCTCTTTGTTATGCCAGAACTCGGTAAAGTAGTGCTGGCCCAGCACATTAGCCATCACTTCCGCCGCCAGCTTCTTCCACACCGGCGACCCCGGCTTGGCGTCGCCGGCGTCATACAACAGATCTGCTGAAGTAATGTCGTCCATCGTCCACTGCATTTTTAGCCCCGTCAGCTGCCCCTGATCAACCACAGGCGTAGTGACGATAGAGATAAAACTGTGGGGATGCGCCTGCACGCTTGTCGCCGAAAACCCTGCCAGCAGCAAGGCTACTCCTTTCAGGCTGATTCTTTTGTCGCTCATGCTTCCCTCAAGATTTAAATTCTGTGAGCCAGCCGTAATTCCGTGATGAAAAACTAAAAAGGGCAATATATTGGCCGAAACCTTTAGCTATTCTTAACTTCTGACACCACATTGGGACAGCCAGATGATGACTTTACTGACGCCGCCGCCCTCTGTGCTATCCAGTTCGCAGCGCCGCTGCCACCTGCTTCTGATGCTCTATCTCCCGGAGCAGATCGTCACGCCGGAGGTCATTGCCAGCCTTAACGGCGTGGATCAGAGGCAAACCCTGCAAGATATAGCCGACACGGGCCATGAGATCCAGAGTTATCACCGTCTCTCCCTGACGCAGCAGCAGGACGGCAGCTACCGGATTGAAGGCACAGTCCTTGACCGCCGCCTCTGTCTGCTGCACTGGCTGCGACGTTCGCTGCGCCTTTGCCCGCAGTTTGTGCAAAACCACTTTAGTCCGGCACTAAAGTCCCAGCTAAAGCATCTGGGGCTTATCAAGGCGCTGTATGACGAAACTAATTTACGTGCGCTGGTGAATCTGTGTGGTCGCCGTTTAAAAAGGCAGTACGACAGCCGGGACAGCCAGTTCCTGACGCTGTTTTTGCAGTATTGTCTGCATCAGCATCACTCCGGCAATGCGCCAGTCCTGACGCAGCAGCAGCGCGAGTGGAGCCAGATGCGGCCTGAATTTGTTGTCGCCCAGGAAATAGCCCGCCACTGGAAGCGCCGCGTCATGCAGCCCGCAGACGTTGATGAACAGCATTTCCTGGCCCTGCTGTTTCAACTGCTCAGAATTCCCGATCCGATTAATGACGAACATGAACAGGATGCCCGGTTACACAATGAAATCGCACGGATGATCGAACGTTTCCGCCGTCAGGCCGGGCTTTCTTTTAGCGATGAACAAGGGCTGAGCGATCAGCTTTATATTCACCTCGCCCAGGCGCTGAACCGCTGCCACTTTAATATCGGCATCGACCACAGCCTGCCCGAAGAGATCACGCGTCTTTATCCGAGGCTAATGCGAACCTCGCGAGAAGTGCTTGCGGATTTTGAACAGCATTATGGGATTCAGTTTTCCGATGCGGAAAGGGGCCTGGTCGCGGTGATCTTTGGTGCCTGGCTGATGCAGGAAAGTGACATTCAGGAAAAACAGGTGTTACTGCTGACGGCCGACGATCGCGAGCTGGAACAGAAAATTGAGCAGCAGCTGCGCGAGCTGACCCTGCTGCCGCTCAACATTAAATATCTGGCGGTGCAGCAATTTCAAAGCCAGGGCGCCCCGCGTGAAGTGGTGCTGGTTATTACGCCCTACGCGACCTCGCTGCCGCTGTTTTCTCCCCCGCTCATTCACGCCACGCTGCCGCTGGGTGAACACCAGCAGCAGCGCATCAAAGCACTGTTAGAGGCTTAGCTTTCCGCAACCGGGCTGACTGCGGCGACTTTGGGCCGCAGGAACAGCGCCGGGGCCGCCACCAGCGCCATGATCCAGAACATCCCGCCCTGCAAATGCTGATAGAGGAAGCCCGAGAAAATCGTCATCACGGCGATACCGCCGCCCATCGCCACGGCGGAGTAAACGGCCTGCAGGCGGATCACCTCCCCGCCTTTGCGGGCAGAGATATAGCGCATCGCCGCCAGGTGGCAAATCGTGAAGCTGCCGCAGTGCAGGATTTGCGCCACAATCAGCCACGGCAGTTCGGTGGTGCTTGCCATCAGGCTCCAGCGAATAATGCCGGTCACGGTGGACAACAGCAGCAAATCTCTGGCGCTCCAGCGGCGGAACAGTTTGTTGCTGAGGGCAAAGATAACGATTTCCGCCACCACGCCCAGCGACCATAAATAGCCCACAACGGAAGCGGAATAGCCTGCCCCCTGCCAGTAAATCGCGCTAAAACCGTAGTAGGCCGCATGCGCGCCCTGCAGCAGAGAAACACAGGCCAGAAAACGCCAGGCGCTGATAATCAGCCCTTTCCACGCGGGCCAGCCAGCTGAAGCCTGATGCCGGGTTTCGCCCTGAGGCATAATGGAAGGCCGCAGCATCATGCCAATCAGCATCGACGCCGCGCCAAGGGTCAGCAGGACCAGAATAGCCTGAGAGCTGAACTCGCTCACCAGCTTGCCGGTAATGGCCGAGCCGATGACAAACGCCAGCGATCCCCAGAGCCGCACCCGGCCATAATCCAGCGGCATTTGCCGCTGCCAGGTCCCCGCCAGCGCATCGGTCAGCGGCACCAGCGGCGAGAAGAACAGGTTAAAGCCCACCATCGTCAGCAGCAGCCAGAGCGCGGCATGGCCCAACCAGAAACCGGCGGCAAAAACTAGTGTGGCAAGGGCTAACAGACGAAGGGCGAAAACAAGGCGGGAAGGATCGGTCACGCGGGGGGCTAATAATAAACTGCCGAGGAAACGGGCAATCAGCCCTGAGCCTAACAGCAATCCGATAGTTTCCGGGGGAAGCCCGACGCCTTTGAGCCAGACGCTCCAGAACGGTAAAAACACGCCATAGCTAAAGAAGTAGGTAAAGTAACTGAGCGCCAGCCAGCGCGTGGAATGCAAAACCATGATCCCTCCCGTTTTGGAGGCGATAGTGTCGGGGATAGCTGGCTGGCATGCAAGCAAACATTAACAGCGCAATAACACTCATCAAAACAATGGCTATTGCGCGTTAGCTCACCTCAATCTCCATCTCCAGATGCGTGGTCTGGCCCGTCTCCAGCATGACTAAACCCGGCATCCCCGCCTGGTTGTGCGCGTTGACCGGATGCGTTTGCGGTTCAAGACAGATAAACGGCTGGTTCCCCATACTGAATACCATCAAACAGGCCGCCGGGCTACGCAGACAAATGCTCATCTCCGAGTGGGTAATAACCGCCCTGCCACTCCAGCCGGAATACCCCACGTTAAGCCACTTGTTCTCCGGCGTTTTTGCACGGGAAAAATCTGCCTGCGGGGTGAACGTCCCTTCCCAGGCCAAAGGCAGGTGCTGCTCGCCTTCGGGCCAGTAGCCGCTGGCGGAAAACTGCACCTGGCTGGCTGGCTCCAGCGCAAAATAAGGATGCAAACCCAGCCCGTATATCATCGGCTTCTCGCCAGTGTGCTTCAGCTCAAGCCGGGTGAACAGCCTGTTGCCTGCCAGGCGGTAAGTCAGATTTGCCAGATAGTGAAAACCGCAGGGATACTGGCTGCACAGGCTCAAGGTGACAGACTCAGCTTCGTACTGCTCAACGTGCCAAAGCTTTTGCCAACCATCCCCGTGCAGGAAAAAGTGCTCATCGACGAGGCTGTCTGGCAGCTGGATTCGCTCGCCGTGCAGATGGAAAGCGTTCCCGGCCACCCGATTAGCCAGCGGCAGCATTGGAAACAGCGCCGGGTTCGCCGGATGAAAAATCGGTTTCCCGTGCCTGAGAGATTCAAAGCTGAGAACTGAGGCCCCCTGCGGGGCAACAGTCAAACTAAGAAAATCATTTTGCAGGTGCAGAGTGTCCATTAGCGTAGCGCCTTTGCGGCCCGCGCGGGAGAAGCATTCACGCGGCCTTCAGCCAGCTGCTGCTCCAGCGCTTCGAGGCTCACGCCTTTGGTTTCCGGCACGAAGCGGCGCACGTAGATAAAGCCAGCGGCACAGATAACGCCGTACAGCAGGAAGCTGCCGGATGCGCCCAGGCCTGCATTCAGCAGAGGGAAAGTGTAAGTCAGCAGGAAGCAGGCGACCCACAGCGCTAATGTCCCCAGCGACATCGCGAGGCCGCGAACGCGGTTCGGGAAGATTTCCGCCAACAGCACCCAGGTTACCGGGGCCAGCGTCAGCGCATAGGTGGCGATGGCGGCCAGCACCAGAATCAGGACCGGCAGCCCCAGAATACCCAGGCCGTAGGCGGCACCAATCAGCGCATAGATAATTGTCAGCCCAGCGGCACCAAACAGCATCAATTTGCGGCGGCCAATTTTGTCCACCAACGGCAGCGCGGCAAGGGTGAACACCAGGTTAATCAGGCCGGTCGCAACAATCGATTTCAACGTGCTGTTAATGTCGAACCCGGCGGAGGCAAAAATCTCCTGCGCATAGTTGAAGATAACGTTAATCCCGCACCACTGCTGGAACACCGCCAGCACCATACCAATCACGATGATCGGGCGAACCTTCGGTGCCCAAAGCGCGGACCAGGACACTTTTTGTGTGTCCTTGCTTAACGTTTCCTGAATATCTTTCAGCGTTGCATCGGCATAGGCTTTACTGCCGATGCGGCTCAGCATTTGGTGAGCGCGTTCGTTTTTCCCGGCGCGCACCAGCCAGCGAGGTGACTCAGGCACAAAAAACATCAGGATCAAAAAGACCACCGCCGGGAAGGCTTCAAAGCCAAACATCCAGCGCCAGCCCACCTGCCCGTTCCAGCTGGCGCTGATTTCCTGCATCGTTGCCTGGCTGGCAACCGGCTCGGCAATCATCAGGTTAATCAGCTGCGCCACCAGCACCCCAACCACAATGGTGAGCTGGTTGACCGCCACAAAGCGCCCGCGCTGTGCCGCCGGGCTGATTTCTGCGATATACATCGGACTAAGCGCCGAAGCGAGGCCAATCCCCACCCCGCCGACAATGCGCCAGAGAACAAACATATCGAAGTGACTTGCCACTGCGGTGCCCCAGGCAGACGCGGTAAACATAATTGCGGCAAGAATAAGGGGGATTTTGCGGCCAAACTTGTCGGCACACCAGCCGGAGAGTATCGCCCCAAGAATACATCCCACCAGGGCAGAGCTCATTGCCCACCCGGAAACGGCCGGGTCGGTAATAGAAAAATAGGCTTCGTAGAACGGTTTTGCCCCGCCGATAACCACCCAGTCATAACCAAACAACAGCCCGCCACAGGCGGCCACCAGACAGATGGTCCAGACGTAACCCATGCGTAGTTGCGATTGCATACTTTCCATGGTCGATCCTCATCTTGTATTTGTAGGGTAAGGGAGCGGGCGCTCATCGTCGCCCGCCAGTTATTGTTAAAGTACGCCGGTGCTAAGGGCCTGACACAGCAGATGCGCCTTGTCATGGGCCGGGTTAAGGGTCAGCAGGGCTTCCACCCGCTGGTTGAAGGCGGCGATATCCCCCAGGCCGAGCCACCCAAGCGCCTCCACAAACAGGCAATGCTGCTGATGTTGTTTCCGCGGGTCGCCGTTGAGCGCAATCAGGTCCGGCAGGGAAACGGCGAAGAAATCGGCCTCAACCCCGTCGGCACGGTGCGCCTGCGCCCAGTCAACAAAGGCTTTGAATTGCTGATGGGCCGCCTCAAGCTCACCCAGCTGTTTGAGGGCCATAGCCTGATAGAAGAGGTAGTCCACGGGCTGGTCGTTGTAGTAGCGCCCGGCCGCCAGGGAACTCCCGCCCTTCAACGCCTGCTGGAAGTAGGATTTCGCCCGTTCGTGACGCTGCAGGAGCTGCGCACAGCACCCAAGCAGATACCAGATATCGTTGTCGGTTTGTCCGACCAGACGGCCTTCGCCGAGGTTTTCCGGGTAGCTCAGCGCCTGTTGCAGCAGCTCCTCCGCCTGGCCGTAATGGCCGGCAGACATACTGGCCAGGGCGAGCCGCTGTTGGCTGATAATGTACTGCCCCGTCACTTTGCCTTCGCCGCCTTCCCACGGGTGGAACTTGCGTTCAGCCAGTACCTTCGCGGCAGCTTCCTGCTTGCCATGCTGGTTCCACAGGCTCAGCAGCTCGGCAGTGAGATCGTCACGTTTTAGCGCAACGTCACGCTTCACCTCCAGACGGGTAAGACGCTCCTCTGGTGCGCGGCCATTCAGCTTCAGCAGGAAGTCGAGTTCAAACAGGAAGCGCGCATTATCAGGTTCGAGATCAACGGCACGCTGCAGCAGCGTTTCAGCTCGCTGAACGTCCTGCTCTTTGTTCCAGGCATGAATCGCCAGCACGCGCTGCACGGAGGCAAACTCAGGCATCTGTTCAGCGCAGAATGCCCAGCAGGTTAGCGCCTCTGCATAGCGACGTTTGCTGTACCAGAAGCAGCCCAGCAGATACTGCGCAAAACCATCCTGCGGGAGGCGCATCAGCATTTGCACTTCATCCAGCGTGTTAGGGAAGCGAACCCGGGCGGTAAACTGCTCCCGAGCCTGCACGAGATAGTTTTGCTGGCGCTGTGGATCGGATTCCAGCGAGGCCTGCCACAGCAGCGGCATCGTTTCCTGGGCATTCAGCACGGTGAGCAGTTCACGTGCGGCATGTTCTGCCCCAAAGCTCATCAGCCAGCCGGCCAAAACGCTGGCGTTAGTGCCGCGCTGGCCGGTCACCTGCCGCAGCTTTTGCTTGTCACCTTCACTCTGGGTTATCGCCCAGCGGGCATAATGCAGGGCATAACTCAGCGGCCAGACGGCAAGCTGCTGCTCAATCCACGCCAGCGCCGTCGCTTTTTCTCCTTGCTGAGACAGCGCCAGCGCTTTCAGCCCCATTGCGAGGTTATTCGAGGCGTTGAACTGCAGGCTTTGGGACACCAGCGCTAATGCGCGAGCCGTCTCCCCTTTGCGCATTGCCAGACGGGCCAGGGCATAAAATGCCGCATCCCGGCAGTTGCCGCTCCAGCTGGCCTTGTAGTAAGCATCGAAGGCGCCGTCGTAGTCGCCCAGGCGCTCTTTCGCCGAGCCGAGAAGCTGGCTGGCATCGCCATTTTGCGGGTTTTTGTTCAGGCGGTGGGCGCGCTGCAGCGCCGCGTCGGCGTGCTCTTTGGCTTTTCGCCAGTTGCCCCGGTTGAATTCGAGCGTGCCCAGGGCGACGTTACAGCGGGAATCGAGCGGATCAATGTCCAGCGCTCGCCGGTAGTAGTCGAAGGCTGACCGGCTGGCGTGCAGATACTGCTCCAGATGCTGGCCAATGAAATAAAGCTCGTCGCAGTTAGCGATCTGTTCAGGCTTAGCCGGGGCCTGCGCCGCCTGCGGCAGAGGCAGCTCTTCCGCGATGTGTTCCAGGTAGCTGAGCACCACTTCGCCTTGCGCGTTGAGTAAGCTCAGCGTCAGCCGCTGCGGCCAGTCATCCGTCAGTTGATGCAGCCAGGCTTCCGCCGGTTTCAGGCTGAGCGGCGTTTGCCACAGGACTACGCCGTCGCTTTCAAGACGCAGCGTCACCGCTTCCAGCGGGGAAATGGCGTAGACGCCGAGTTCCAACCTGCCCTGCTCGCGCTCAAGCTTGATGGCCGCGTCGGTGCTGGCATTTTGCAGCGTCCCCAGCTTGCTGTAAGGCAGGAAGTTTTGCACAAACACTTTTTCTTCAAACGGTGCCAGCCAGGTAAAGTCCGGCTGGTTGTCGGTGAACACGCCGGTCATCAGCTCGATGTACGGGCCGTTGGTGTCGGTCAGATTGCGATCCCAGGCCAGGCCAAAGTCGCAGTTGCCCCAGGTCCACTGCTTTTTGCCCGGCGATACATGGTGATCGGCAATGTGCAGCAGACCGCCCTGTTCGCCGTGGTGGTAGGCCCCAACAAAATCGTAATTCGACTTATCGGCCATGTAAGAGGTTGGCACCGGGATGTTTTTGTAGCGCGAGATATCCACGCCCGCGGAGTAATCCACTTTGTAGTAGGTGCCGTGGGCAATCGGGAAGGCGGAAACGTCGCGTTTGCCGTGGTCAAACACCGCGGTCACGTCTGGCGGGAATACGCTCTGATGGTCGTCACCGCCCTTCACCGCCGGATTAGCCCACCACAGGAAGTGGCGCGGCGTGGCGTTGCCGTTAAAGACTTTGCCGGTAATTTCAATCAGCGCTTTTTCCGGGTAAAGCGTAAACCCGGTCATCACCTGCAGGCCGCGCATCGGCTCCACTTCCCCCAGCCAGACGGTTTGCGCCCCACTTTCGTGCTGCTGGAAGGTAACGTCTACCGGCAGAAAAGTGGTCGGGCGGTGGTGCTGAGGCCAGTTGAATTCGATCCCACCGGAGATCCACGGCCCAATCAGGCCCACCAGCGCGGGTTTGACCACTTCGTTGTAGTACACGAAATCGCGCCCCATCACTTTGTCCCAGGCTCGGTGAATACGCCCGCCCAGCTCCGGCAGCAGCATGACGCGAATGAAATCGTTCTCCAGCCAAACCGCCTGATACTCACGCATTTCACGTTTACCGGTCAGGGTGTCTATGACGCCATAGGGGTAAACCGCACCGGAAGATCCCTGATAGACACGATTTTCCAGGAACATCGGGTTGGGATCCTCTGCTCCGGTGGTCCAGGTAGGGAGTGAGATCGTTTCCTGCCAAACTTTAACGGCTCCGTACATAGCAACTCTCCAGTAAACAAATAACAGTGAATGGGGGATTGCCAACAGTCTGGAGCAGCTGATTATGATTTAATCGCTCAATGCTCACGCAATACAGTTAATGAGGTTTAGTAAACATGCAGCAGTCAGGTTTCAATAATCAGCGGGTACGTCAGCTCAACCGACAAACGCTGATGACGCTGGTATGGCGACACAAGCAGCTGAGTAAATCGCAGTTTGCCCGCTACACCGGGCTGTCCATTCCGGCCGTCAGCAACATCCTTGAGGAACTGGTCGATGAGGGCAAACTTAGCCACTCCAGCGAAAACCTCAGCAGCCGGGGGCTGAACAGCGGCAGCTACCAGATCCCGCCGGAGGGGAATTACATCCTCTGCATGAGCGTCACCCCCACCAGCATCGAGAGCCAGCTGTGCAACGCCCAGCTGTCGCCTATAGCCGACTTTGAGCGTCGCGCTACTGTGGCCCCTTCTCCCCAGATGCTGCTGTCGGCCATCGAAGCAATCTGGCAGCAACAGCGAAAAAGCTGGCCGAAAAAAACGATCAATCTCGCGCTGGGCATACACGGACAGGTAGATCCGGTGACCGGCGTGTCGCAAACCATGCCGCAGGCTCCCTGGCGGGAGGCAGTGGAAATTAAATACCTGCTGGAAGAGAAGCTGAACGTCGAAATCAGGCTGGATAACGACTGCGTGATGCTGGCCCTGGTAGAAAAGTGGCAAAACAACGGCAACCGGGAAGATTTCTGCGTGCTTAACGTGGATTACGGCATCGGCTCTTCGTTTGTGATCAACGGGCAAATCTATCGCGGCAATCTCTACGGCAGCGGGCAAATTGGCCACACCATAGTTAACCCGGACGGCATGGCCTGCGACTGCGGGCGCTATGGCTGCCTGGAAACCGTGGCTTCGCTCAGCGCGCTGAAAAAACAGGCCCGCATCTGGCTCAAAACGCACCCTGAGGCGCAGCAGCACGATCCGGAAAAGCTAACTTCCCGGCAGCTGGTTCAGGCGCTGCATGCCGGGGATGAAAGGGTCGCCCGCTGGGTAGAAGATTCGGCCAATGCGATTGGGCTTAGCCTGTATAACTTCCTTAATACTCTCAACATTAACCAGATCTGGTTCTATGGCCGCAGCTGCGAGTTTGGCGAAAACTGGCTGAGCGCCATTAAACAGCGCATTGGTTTTAATCCGTTCGACCACGGTGATGGCCTGAAGAGTCACGCCACGCAAATAAACTTCGGGCAGCTCACCCGCGCTCAGCAGGTGATGGGGATTGGTTATTTATATGCCGAGACTGCGCTGATGGAATAACGAGATGGCGTCGGGCGTCATTAATAAAAACATTCATTAACACAAACAACGCGGTAGAGGCGCAGCGGCAATGGCAGGCTCGGAAGTTGTGTATTAACTTTAAATTGAGTCCACTACAGGCGAGCCCGCTATGAACACACTCCGCTATTTCGATTTTGGTCAATCTCGTGCCCTGATCCTGCTTATTGCCCGTATTGCGTTGATTCTGCTGTTCATTATTTTCGGCTTGCCGAAGCTCAGCGGATTCAGCGGCACCGTGGCGTATATGGAGCATCTTGGCACCCCACTCCCGACGCTAGCCGCCGCGATTGCGGTGTTTATGGAAGTTGTTGCCGCTATCCTGGTGATCATCGGGTTCTTTACCCGCCCGCTGGCCATTTTGTTTGTGTTTTATACCCTCGGCACGGCGCTTATCGGTCACCATTACTGGAATATGACCGGGGATGCAGTGATGCCTAATATGATTAACTTCTATAAAAACATCAGCATAGCTGGTGGTTTCCTGCTGCTGGCGGTCACCGGCCCTGGCGCGATTTCCGTCGATAAGCGCTAAATTTCTGCCTCACTTAAAGGCCGCTAATGCGGCCTTTTTCATTTGTTTCCCGCTCATTTTGCTTGATACGCTTCAGCTCACAATTTCGTAACATTTTTTTGCTGGCTTGCGCCCTCTTTGCTGCCAAAAACGTCCCCTTAACGGCAAATTGTTTATTAATTGTTGATTATATGTTTCATTATTGACTATTAATTAACACCACCATGTCCGTCCAGTTTAAAAAAACATCATATATTTAACCATTTTTTAACTAAATTAGATCTAAAAACAAACAATAATGGGCGTACATCACATTTAGAAAAACTGCGATTCATTCCCTCTTCCCTTCGTTGCTAGTCTCCTCTCCGTGACATGCCTCAGTCCCTAATAAAAAAGGTACACCTATGAAATTCAAACTCGCATTACTCAGTGCAACCCTGATTTCTGCATGCATGTTGTCCGGTACGGCCGTTGCGGCGGATAAGTATGAAATCGCAGTGGTGGCGAAAGTCACCGGGATCCCATGGTTTAACCGGATGGAAACCGGCGTCAACGAAGCGGCAAAAAAACTCAACGTTAACGCTTACCAGACCGGGGCCTCAACGCCCGATCCGGCTCAGCAGGTGAAGGTGATTGAGGATCTGATCGCCAAGAAAGTGAACGCCATTATTGTGGTGCCTAACGATGCCAAAGTACTGGAGCCAGTACTGAAAAAAGCGCGCGATCAGGGCATCGTGGTGCTGACGCATGAATCCCCTGACCAGCAGATCGGCCAGTGGGATATCGAAACCATCGACAGCGAAAAATATGCTCAGGCCAACATGGACGAGCTGGCGAAAGATATGGGTGGCAAAGGCGGCTATGCGATTTACGTCGGGTCGCTGACCGTGCCGCTGCACAACGCCTGGGCGGATTCCGCCATTAAATATCAGAAAGAAAAATACCCGGATATGTTCGAAGTGACTTCGCGCCTGCCGGTGGCGGAGAGCATCGACAAATCCTATTCCACCACACTTGATCTGATGAAAACGTATCCACAGATGAAGGGCGTGATTGGCTTTGGCTCCCTCGGCCCAATCGGCGCGGGCCAGGCGGTACAGAAGAAACGTGCGAAGGACAAACTGGCGGTTGTCGGCATTGCCATGCCGGGCCAGGCGGCACCTTACCTGATGCGCGGCGACATTAAAAAAGCGCTGCTGTGGGATCCTAAAGATGCCGGTTACGCACTGGTTACCGTGGCCGATCAGCTGCTGCAGGGCAAAGCCGTGACCAAAGACCTGACCATTGACGGTCTGGGCAAGGCCGATGTCGACATGGATAAGAAAGTGATCCGTTTTAACAAGATCCTCGAAGTCACCAAAGATAACGCTCAGTCACTCGGTTTCTAAGGCACTCCGCCAACACCAGGGAAACCGGAATGCCGGTCAGCCGACCGGCATTCTCCAACAAGATTATTTTGTGGCGCCCACGTCGGGCGCCGGCAGGGGCATTACCCATGACCGACACATCCGCATTTATCACTCTTGAGAATATCAGCAAGCAATTCCCGGGCGTGCGGGCGCTGGATAACGTCAATCTGACGCTCAGAAAAGGCGAAGTTCATTGCCTGGCCGGGCAAAACGGCTGCGGTAAAAGCACGATCATCAAAGTGATTTCCGGCGTCTATCATCCGGAAAAAGGGGCGCAGATTGCCCTCGACGGCAAACTGTTTCACAGCCTGACGCCCACGCTTTCCGCGCATTACGGCATCCAGGTGATCTACCAGGATCTGTCGCTGTTCCCCAATTTCAGCGTGGCCGAGAATATCGCCGTGCACCGCTATCAGCCCGGCGGCAGCCTGTGGGTTAACCGCAGCGTGATGAAAGCCCAGGCGCTGGCGGCCATGCAGCGCATTGGCGTCACGCTCGACCCGGACAAAAAAGTCGAAAAACTCTCGATAGCCGATCGCCAACTGGTGGCGATTTGCCGCGCCATTGCCGCTGACGCCCGGCTGGTTATTATGGACGAACCCACTGCGTCGCTTACCCGCCAGGAGGTTAACGGCCTGCTGCGGGTGGTGAATGAACTCAAAGCGGACGGGATTTGCGTGGTGTTTGTCAGCCACCGTCTGGACGAAGTGATGGAAGTCGCCGACCGCATTAGCGTGATGCGCGACGGGAAGCTGGTCGGCACCTGGCAGGCCAGCGAGCTGGACAGCAACGAGCTTGCGTTCCTGATGACCGGGCAACGCTTCCACTACAGCCCGCTGCCGGAAAAACCTCCGGTAGAAAAACAGCCGATGCTGGAGCTGCGCGGCCTCAGCCGCAAGGGCAAATACCACAACATCAATCTGTCGCTGCGCAGCGGCGAGATTGTTTCCATCGTCGGCCTGCTCGGGTCGGGCCGCACCGAACTGTGCATGAGCCTGTTCGGCATGACGCGGCCGCAAAGCGGTGAAATGCTGATCGACGGCGTGCCGGTAACGTTTCGCAATAACCACGATGCGATCAAACACGGCATCGGCTACGTGTCAGAAGATCGCCTGACTCAAGGCCTGATCATGGAGCAGTCGATCTACGACAACACGATTGTCACGGTCTTCGACAGGCTTCATACCCGCAGCGGCCTGCTCGATCATGAAAAAGCCCGTCATCTGGTGGCCGATCTTATTCGTGAGCTAAACATCAAAGTCTCCGATGCCGGGCTGCCGGTAAAAACCCTTTCTGGCGGCAACGCCCAAAGGATTGCTATCGCCAAATGGGTAGCGACTAACCCACAAATATTGATTCTCGACTCGCCCACGGTGGGCGTGGATATCGCCAATAAAGAAGGTATTTACCAAATCGCCCGTTCCCTGGCGGAACAGGGGCTGGCGGTACTGATGATTTGCGATGAAATCCCTGAGGCGTATTACAACAGCCACCGCGTGCTGGTGATGCGCCGGGGCGAGCTGGTCGCAGAGTTTAATCCTCATCGCAGTAGCGAGCAGGACATTGCTGAGGTGGTCAATGAATAACCCTCGTTTTTCCCGCCTGGCCGGGCAACATGAGTTCTGGCTGGGTCTTCTGGTGGTGGCTCTGGCCGTTGGCCTGAGTATCAGCACCGATGAGTTTTTGTCCCTCGGTAACCTGACGGATGTCGCCACCAGCTACGCCATTCTCGGTATTCTGGCCTGCGGGCTGTTTGTGGTGCTAATTTCCGGAGGGATTGATATTTCGTTCCCGGCGATGACCGCTATTGCCCAGTACGTGATGGCAAGCTGGGTCATTGCCCACGGCGGTAATTTTACGCTGGCGCTGGTGATTTCCATTGCCGTGGGGCTGCTGCTCGGGCTTATCAACGGCTTCCTGGTTTACTGGCTGCGGGTCCCGGCGATCATCATCACCATTGCCACCCTCAACGTTTACTACGGCCTGCTGGTTTACCTCACCAAAGGCACCTGGCTGTACGGCTTCCCGGACTGGTTTATGAACGGCATTAACTGGTTCTCTTTCACCGCCAAAGACGGTTACCAGTACGGGTTAACCCTGCCGCTGCTGTGCCTGGCCGCAGTGATTATCTTTACCGCCGTGCTGATGAACTACACGCGCCTTGGCCGCCAGATTTATGCCATGGGCGGCAACCGCGAGGCGGCGTCCCGGCTGGGGATGAACCTGCTTAAGCTGCACTTCTACGTCTACGGCTATATGGGGATTCTGGCCGGTATTGCCGCCGTCGTTCAGGCGCAGATCACCCAGTCCGTTGCCCCAAACTCGCTGCTGGGCTTTGAGCTAACGGTCCTGGCGGCGGTCGTGCTCGGCGGGACAAGCATGAGCGGCGGGCGCGGGACGCTCACCGGCACCCTGCTCGGGGTTATCCTGCTGGCATTCTTACAAAACGGTCTGACGCTGCTGAGCGTGTCCTCTTACTGGCACGCCGTGTTCAGCGGCGTGATTATCCTGGTCAGCATCAGCGCCACGGCCTGGAATGAAAAACGCAAACTCGCAAGGGAGCTTTGAGATGAAAACCTTCGCCAGATTTTTACCCGGTGACGCCATCATCCGGCTGCAGTGCGTGATTATTGTGGTGGTTGCCGTGGCGTTTTCGCTGCTGCTGGGCGGGCGCTTCTTTAGCCTCGCCAACTTCCAGTCCATCGGCTCTCAGTTGCCTATTCTTGGCATGCTGGCGCTGGGTATGGGAATGACAATGCTGACCGGCGGGATCAACCTGTCGATTATTGCCGGGGCGAACGCCTGTTCGCTGGTGATGGCGGCCATTATCGTCAGCCACCCGGATAACCCGCTGTTCTTTGCGCTGGCGCTGCTGGCGGGTATTGCCGTGGCGGTGGCTATCGGCACGCTAAACGGCGCGCTGGTCGCCTGGGTCGGCGTTTCGCCTATTCTGGCTACGCTCGGCACTATGACGCTGATTTCCGGCCTCAATATTTTGCTGTCTAACGGTACGGTGATTTCCGGCTTCCCGGCGGCAATTCAGTACCTGGGCAACGCCACGCTGCTCGGCATTCCGGTCGCGCTGCTGCTGTTCCTGCTGGTTGCCGTCCTACTCTGGGTATTGCTGGAGCACACCACGCTGGGGCGCAGCCTTTATCTGGTCGGCTCCAACGAACAGGCCACGCGCTACAGCGGCGTTAACACCGTGCGGGTGCAGATATCGGTGTACGTGATTTCCGCGCTGCTCGGCTGGGTGGCCGCCATTCTGATGATGGCCAAGTTCAACTCCGCCAAAGCCGGGTACGGTGAGTCTTATCTGCTGGTCACCATCCTTGCTTCTGTGCTGGGCGGCATAAACCCGGATGGCGGCTTTGGCCGCATTATCGGCCTGGTGCTGGCGCTCATTGTGCTGCAAATGCTGGAAAGCGGCTTTAATTTGCTGGGGATCAGCAGCTATTTGACCATGGCGCTCTGGGGCGCGGTGCTGATCCTCTTTATCGCATTACAGAATCGTAAAGCCTGAGTTCAGGAGAATCATTATGGCGAGTTACTTCATTGGGGTGGATGTAGGGACGGGAAGCGCCCGCGCGGGCGTCTTTGACCTGAATGGCAGAATGGTAGGCGAGGCAAGCCGGGCGATTGAGATTTACCGCCCACAGGCGGACTTCGTTGAGCAATCCTCGGACAATATCTGGCAGGCGGTTTGCAACGCGGTGCGGGATGCGGTTAACCAGGCCGACATTAATCCGATTCAGGTAAAAGGGCTGGGATTCGACGCCACCTGTTCCCTGGTGGTACTGGATAAAGAAGGTAAGCCGCTGACCATCAGCCCTTCAGGGCGCAGCGAACAGAACATCATTGTGTGGATGGATCACCGCGCCATTACCCAGGCCGACAGAATTAATGCCCTGCACCACCGCGTGCTGGACTACGTGGGCGGGATTATTTCCCCGGAAATGCAAACGCCAAAATTGCTCTGGCTTAAACAGCACATGCCGAATACCTGGTCTAATGCCGGTTACTATTTTGACCTCCCGGACTTCCTGACCTGGCGCGCCACCGGGGATGATACCCGCTCGCTCTGCTCCACCGTCTGCAAATGGACCTACATGGGCCACGAAGACAAATGGGACAGCAGCTACTTCCGCCAGATTGGGCTGGAAGATCTTCTGGAGCACGATGCGGAAAAAATTGGCCGCTATGTAAAAACCATGGGGGAGCCACTGGGCCACGGCCTGACGCAGCGCGCCGCAAGCGAGATGGGGCTGATTGCCGGCACCGCCGTCAGCGTCTCGATTATTGACGCCCATGCCGGCACGCTCGGTACGCTCGGCGCCTGCGGCGTTTCGGGCGAAGTGGCAGACTTCGACCGCCGCGTGGCGCTCATCGGCGGCACCTCTACCGGGCATATGGCCATTTCAAAAGAAGCTCGTTTTATTAATGGCGTTTGGGGGCCTTACTACTCCGCCGTGCTGCCGGGCTACTGGCTCAACGAAGGCGGCCAGTCGGCCACCGGAGCGCTTATCGACCATATTATTCAGTCTCATCCGTGCTATGAGACGCTGCTTGCCCAGGCGAAGACTCAGGGGCAAACCATTTACGAACTGCTGAACGCTCTGCTGCGTAAAATGGCCGGGGAGCCGGAAAACATCGCCTTCTTAACGAAGGATATGCACATCCTGCCCTACTTCCACGGCAACCGTTCGCCGCGCGCCAACCCGACGCTAACCGGCGTTATCAGCGGGCTGAAGCTTTCCCGCACGCCGGAAGATATGGCGCTGCAGTACCTGGCGACGATTCAGGCTATCGCACTCGGTACCCGCCATATTATCGAAACCATGAACCACAGCGGCTACACCATCGACACCATCATGGCGAGCGGTGGCGGCACTAAAAACCCTATCTTCGTTCAGGAGCACGCCAACGCCACCGGCTGCGCGATGTTGTTGCCGGAAGAGAGCGAGGCGATGCTGCTGGGCAGCGCGATGATGGGCACGGTGGCGGCGGGCGTGTTTGATTCCTTCCCGGAAGCGATGTCGGTCATGAGCCGCATTGGCAAAACGGTCACGCCGCAGACCAACCGCATCAAGCAGTACTACGACCGCAAATACAAAGTGTTCCATGAGATGTATCTCGACCACATGAAATACCGCCAGCTGATGCAGGAGGAAGCATGAGTCATTCATGGCAGCAGGCCGTCAGCGCTTGGGCAACCTGCAGCCGCGAGCTTGCCGCGCTGGAACAGCATTTAAGCGAGCCGCAGTGGCTCGCCTTGCTGGCCGAACTGAGAAACTGTAAAGGCAAGATTGTGGTCACCGGCGTCGGTACTTCGGGCATCGCCGCGAGGAAAATTGCCCATATGCTGGCCTGCGTCGAACACCCGGCCATTTATCTCAGCGCGACGGACGCGGCACATGGCGATCTGGGTTTTCTCCGTGCGGACGATCTGATGATCATGCTTTCCCGGGGCGGGAATTCCGATGAGCTGACGCGGCTGCTGCCGGGCCTGGCGGCCAGAAACGTCCCGCTCATTAGCGTCACCGAGAACCCGGATTCGGCCATCGCCCAGGCAGCAAGGCTGGTGATTTCTACCGGCGTGAAGCAGGAAATGGATCCGCTGAATATGCTGGCGACCACGTCGATAATTCTGGCGCTGGCGATTTTTGATGCCGCCTGCGCCTGCCTGATGAGCGAGAGCGGGTATTCGAAGGAGACGCTGCTCGCCGTTCATCCCGGCGGGGATGTCGGGCTGACGCTAAGCCAGAAGCAATAAAAAAGGCTCCCGATTGGGAGCCTTTCAACTTTTCAGCTTAACGATTATGCGTAAACCGGGAAGCGAGCACAGATATCCAGCACTTTACCTTTGACGCGCTCAATAACCGCTTCATCATTGATGTTGTCCAGAACGTCACACATCCAGCCAGCCAGCTCTTTCACTTCCGCTTCTTTAAAGCCGCGGCGAGTAACAGCCGGAGAACCGATACGGATACCGGAGGTCACGAACGGGCTCTTCGGATCGTTTGGTACGCTGTTTTTGTTCACGGTGATGTTGGCGCGGCCCAGGGCAGCGTCAGCTTCTTTACCGGTCAGGTTTTTATTAACCAGATCCAGCAGGAACAGGTGGTTTTCAGTCCCGCCGGAAACCACTTTGTAGCCACGGTTCAGGAACACTTCCACCATCGCTTTGGCATTTTTCGCAACCTGCTGCTGGTAAACCTTGAACTCAGGCTCCATCGCTTCTTTCAGCGCCACAGCCTTGGCCGCGATAACGTGCATCAGCGGGCCGCCCTGCGCGCTTGGGAATACGGCAGAGTTCAGTTTCTTGTAGAGATCTTCGTCGCCGCCCTTCGCCAGGATCAGGCCACCGCGTGGACCCGCCAGGGTTTTGTGGGTGGTGGTGGTGACAACGTGTGCGTGTGGCACCGGGTTCGGGTAAACGTCTGCGGCAATCAGGCCCGCAACGTGCGCCATGTCAACGAACAGGTAAGCGCCGATGCTGTCTGCGATTTCGCGCATCTTAGCCCAGTCAACCACGCCGGAGTAGGCAGAGAAGCCGCCGATGATCATCTTCGGCTTGTGCTCTTTAGCCTGCTTCGCCATGTCTTCGTAGTCAATTTTACCTGACTCATCAATACCGTAAGGAATGATGTTGTACAGCTTACCGGAGAAGTTAACCGGGGAGCCGTGAGTCAGGTGGCCGCCCTGCGCCAGGTTCATGCCCAGCACGGTATCGCCCGGCTGCAGCAGCGCGGTGTATACCGCAAAGTTAGCCTGGGAACCGGAGTGTGGCTGCACGTTCGCATAGTCTGCGCCAAACAGCTCTTTTGCACGGTCGATAGCCAGCTGCTCGACGATGTCCACGTACTCGCAACCGCCGTAGTAGCGCTTGCCTGGGTAACCTTCAGCATATTTGTTTGTCAGCTGAGAACCCTGAGCCTGCATCACGCGCGGGCTGGTGTAGTTTTCGGAGGCGATCAGTTCAATGTGCTCTTCCTGACGTACTTTCTCTTGCTCCATGGCCTGCCACAGTTCGGCATCATAATCGGCAATGTTCATTTCACGCTTTAACATTCGCATCTCCTGACTCAGCTAACGGTAAAAATTTTACTGCAATGAGGGGGCCCATTTGGGCGACGGGCAACAGTGTAAACCGAAACCCTTTCGGGTGATAGGGCTTGACAGAGGTTTTTACGCAAACGATTACCCAGGCATGAAATAAGGCTTCAACGCAATAAACCCTGCATCTCTTTGCCGGATATTTCTTCATCAATACTATGCGTATTTTTCACGTTCTGTGAGCTCAGTCGTTAACAACGATAACCCATTTACAACATAAGGCCATTTCTATAAGATGCATTTAAAATGCAATTTATACACTACGCTGTTTATGGAGACCGCCATGCTAGACGCACAAACCATCGCCGTTGTTAAGTCGACCATCCCTCTGCTGGCCGCGACAGGGCCTAAACTTACCGCCCACTTTTATGAGCGCATGTTCAGCCACAACCCTGAGCTGAAAGAGATCTTTAACATGAGCAACCAGCGCAACGGTGACCAGCGTGAAGCGCTGTTCAACGCCATTTGCGCCTATGCTTCCAACATCGAAAATCTGGCCGCCCTGCTGCCCGCGGTAGAGAAAATCGCCCAGAAACACACTACCTTCCAGATTAAACCGGAGCAGTACAACATTGTGGGCGGCCATCTGCTGGCCACGTTAGACGAGCTGTTCAGCCCGGGGCAGGAAGTGCTGGACGCATGGGGAAAAGCCTACGGCGTTCTGGCGCAGGTCTTTATTAACCGTGAATCAGAAATTTACCAGGATAACGCCGCTAAGCAGGGTGGCTGGGAAGGCACGCGTCCCTTCACTATCGTAGAGAAAAAAGAGCAAAGCTCACTGATCTCCAGCTTCGAACTTGCCCCGTTAGACGGCGGCCCGGTGGCAGATTATCAGCCGGGGCAATACCTCGGCGTCTGGCTGAAACCTGTTGGTTTCCCGCATCAGGAAATTCGTCAGTACTCTTTGACCCGCCAGCCGAACGGGAAAAGTTACCGCATTGCCGTGAAGCGTGAAGAGAAAGGTATGGTCTCAAACTGGCTGCACAATCATGCTCAGGCGGGGGATCGGGTGCATCTGGCTTCACCGGCAGGCGACTTCTTTATGGACGTAAAATCCGACACGCCGGTGACGCTGATTTCCGCAGGCGTCGGCCAGACGCCGATGCTCTCGATGCTGGACACGCTGGCGAACGGCGGTCATCAGGCACAGGTCAACTGGCTGCACGCCGCCGAGCACGGGGATGTGCATGCGTTTAGCGAAGAAGTGGCAGGGCTTGGCGCTCAGTTGCCGAAATTTGAAAGCCACGTCTGGTACCGTGGACCCTCCGCAGAGGATCGTGCTCAGGCGCGCTTTGACCGTGAAGGACTGATGAATCTGCTGGAAATCGAAGGGAAGTTAAGCGATCCGGCGATGCAGTTCTATCTCTGCGGCCCGATCAACTTTATGCGTTTTGCGGCGGAACAGCTGGTGAAGATTGGCGTGAATAAAGACAGCATTCACTATGAGTGCTTTGGCCCGCACAAGGTGATGTAGTTTAGTACGGATGCCCCTCACCCCGGCCTCTCCCCAAAGGGGCGAGGGCGTAAAAGGCAATGTTCGCCTGGGTGAGGGGAAAAATCTAAATCAAATCGCCGCGTCGTCTTCTTCGCCGGTACGAATACGCACCACGCGCGCCACATCAAACACGAAAATCTTACCGTCACCGATCTTGCCGGTCTGGGCCGTGCGGATAATGGTGTCCACGCAGGTATCAACGATATCGTCGGTCACCACAATTTCAATTTTTACTTTTGGCAGAAAGTCCACCATGTACTCGGCACCGCGGTACAGCTCGGTATGCCCTTTCTGACGGCCAAAACCTTTGACTTCCGTCACCGTCATGCCGGTAATGCCCACTTCAGCCAGCGCTTCGCGCACATCATCCAGTTTGAAAGGTTTAATAATCGCATCAATTTTTTTCATGGTATTACCGGTGTCCCCGCGCGGCGTTTTGTACTGTTAGTAATCGGTTGCTCACACTACCACAGCCTACTCTTTAAAGTCATTGGCCTCGAGTTCATGCCTGGCCAGTAATTTATAGAATTCGGTTCGGTTACGCCCCGCCATGCGTGCGGCATGGGTGACATTTCCTTTGGTAATTTGCAGCAGCTTACGCAGATAGTTTAGTTCGAACTGGTTACGGGCTTCGACAAATGTCGGCAAGGCGGTGTTTTCGCCTTCCAGCGCCTGCTCCACCAGCGCTTCGCCAATCACCGGGGCTGAGGTCAGCGCCACGCACTGCTCAATCACGTTCACTAGCTGACGTACGTTGCCAGGCCAGCTTGCGGTCATCAACCGCTTCATGGCGTCGGTGGAGAAACTCCGAACGAAAGGTTTGTGCCTGTCGGCGGACTGGCGTAACAAATGATTCGCCAGCAGCGGAATATCTTCGGCACGTTCATGCAACGCAGGAATTTTCAGGTTCACAACGTTGAGGCGGTAGAAGAGGTCTTCACGAAACTCCCCGCGCTCCATCGCTTTCGGCAAGTCCCGGTGCGTGGCGGAGATAATCCGCACGTCGATGTCCAGATCGCGGTTGCTGCCCAGCGGGCGAACTTTTCGCTCCTGCAAAACGCGCAGCAGCTTAACCTGCAGCGGGATAGGCATATCGCCGATCTCATCCAGAAATAGCGTTCCACCTTCTGCCGCCTGGAACAGGCCTTCGCGGCTGCTCACCGCCCCGGTAAAGGCTCCGCGAGCGTGGCCGAACAGCTCTGACTCAAGCAACTGTTCAGGCAGCGCGCCACAGTTGATAGCGATAAACGCTTTTTTGCTGCGCGGGCTGGCGTTGTGTATCGCCTGGGCCAGAATCTCTTTCCCGGTGCCGCTTTGGCCGTTAATCAACACGCTGACGTCCGACTGCGCCACCATGCGTGCCTGCTCGAGTAAACGCTGCATAATCGGGCTGCGGGTCACAATGGTGTCGCGCCACATGTCATCGCCAGCGATGACGGTATGCTCAAGCGCGTTGTCGATGGCCTGATAAAGTGCGTCTCTGTCCACCGGTTTGGTGAGGAAACTGAATACACCCTGCTGGGTCGCCGCCACCGCGTCAGGAATTGAACCGTGCGCAGTCAGGATGATCACCGGCATCCCCGGCTGGCCTTTTTGGATCTCCGCGAACAGCGCCATGCCGTCCATTTCGTCCATCCTGAGATCGCTTATCACCAGGTCGATTTTTTCCCGTGCCAGGACTTTCAGCCCCTCAGCCCCGCTTTCAGCCGTGGTGACCGTATAGCCCTCGCTCGACAGGCGCATTCCCAGCAGCTTTAACAGGCCGGGATCATCATCCACTAATAGTAAGCGCGCGGGTTTCCTTTGCGTCATGGTTTTGCCTCCGGCTGCGATTTGTTTGAAGCGCCGCTATCGTCGTCGTCATTGTCATCCGTGCTGTGCGTGCCGGGCACCAGATTGCTTCCCGGCTTGCGGCTGGAAAGCTGACGCTCAATGTCGGTCAGATTTTCCAGCTTGCGCGTAGTGAGATCGAGCTGGCTGCGAAGGCGCTGCTGCTGCTCCCGCAGCGTATCCAGCTCGCCGTCGGTTGACTGCTGCAGCTTGCTGTAGCGCGTGCGCTCATCCGAGAGTTTAAGCTGAGACTGTTGCCCGTCGCGCCAAATCTCAAACAGAGAACGTACCTGCACAGGCACTTCACTGGTCATGGTCTCGAGCTGGGTCATGTAGCGGCGGCGCTCGGTCGGGGTAATTTTAGCCGTAGACAGCAAAATGCCGCGCTTAAACGTGTCCTGCCAGGTTTCTGCTGGCCACTGGCGGGCTTCCGCGCGGGCTTCTGCCGGTGACAGGCGCTGGGCGCAATCCATACCGCGAAGCCAGTAAAGCGGGTTACTGCTGACGTCATGCCCCGTGAGATCCCATATTTCGGTGCAGTCCGTGGACAGGTAATCAGGGATTTGTTGTTCTGGAATATGCGGTTTGTGGGCCTCATCCAGGCTGCTGGACACCCTTGCGGGGGCGCAGCCTGTCAACAGCGTCGCGCCAACCAGCGCCCCAGATACCCAGCAAATCAGGCGAGTCAAAGACCCGCGGCGCGGTTCACGCAATAAAAGTACTTTCATCGTTTTAATCATTCTCAGGGAAAACCGGTAATTCGATACGGAAGCACACTTCCGCGCTGTTAGCGTTGATCAGGCTAAGTTTTCCGTGCATACGTCGAATGCAATCCCTGGCGATACTTAACCCCAGCCCACTTCCCTTTACGGAGCCCTTCCGCTGGTGGCTACCCTGGAAGAAAGGCTCAAAAATCATCTCTTGTTCCGTGGCCGGAATCGGCTCGCCGGTATTCGCGACCTCAATGTACAGTATCGCGCCCACCTGCAAACTCCGGAGATAAATGGTACCGGATTCACTGCCATAGTGCACCGCATTGGAGTAGAGATTATCCAGTACGCTCATCAGCAGCGTCGCCTCTGCGAGGCAGGCTTTTGGGCTCAATTGAATGTCGGTATGCATCATTTTAGCCCTCGCCGGCAGACTGTGGGCAGAGATAACCATCTCCACAATCGGGGCCAGTTCGACCCTTTCCAGCGTTACCGTTCCGTCCGCCAGCTTGCGGTTATAGTCCAGCAGTTGTTCAATCAGCTTTTGCAGGTGGCGGCTGCTGTTGTCCAGAATAGCGACGACCTCTTTTTGGTCGGCATTGAGCGGCCCGGCAACCTGGTCAGCAAGCAGTTCAGTCCCCTCTCTCATACTGGCGAGCGGCGTTTTTAATTCATGGGAAAGATGGCGGAGGAACTCGTGGCGCTGAGATTCAAGCCAGGACAGGCGTTCGCTTAACCAGACAATGCGCTGCCCAACGGAACGCAGCTCACGCGGCCCTTTAAAGACCTCGCTGTTGCCGAGCAAACGCCCTTCCCCCAGCCGGTTAATCATCCGTTCGATGCCTTTAACCGGGCCGATAATCATGCGGGTGAAGATGATGACCAGCCCCAGGCTGAGCAGAAACAGCACCAAGGCCTGCCAGCCGAAGAACTGGCCTCGCTCAGCAATTTCCTGCTGCAGCTGCTGTCCACGAGAGAACACCACCGCCCGCGTGGCCTGCACCATTTCTGCATTGGTTGAGGCGAATTGTTCCAGTTGGTTTGCCGCAGGCGCTTCCGGCCCGCTGTTTTTACATTTGAGTTCAGCCAGATCGCTCAAAGACTGGCTGAGTGATTGGTAGAGTTTCGGATCGGGTAATACGGAGGCGTGGGCTTCAAGCATTTGAGCATAGCGCTGACGCTGCCCCTGATACAGCTGGGCAAGGCGTGAGTCATCGAGCACGCAATATTGACGGTAGCTCCGCTCCATTTCCAATGCGACATTAGTCATCGCTTCACTGCGGCGGGCATCGGTCAACGTGGTGCGGTTGGTCAACGCGGCCTGAGCGCTCAAGGCGTTAAGGCTTTGCCACGCCTGCCACGCAAGCACCAGCAGCGGTACGAGCACCAATAAAAAGGCCATCATGACAAGCTGGCGCAAAGATCGAGGGAAAAAATGCCACTGGTTCAATAGCTTCATCTCACATTACCTGTATGACACGATGCTAGCCGCGATTGCGCGTGGTGGAAAGGTGCGATTCCCGGAAACAACAAAGGCAGGGTCAAAAACCCTGCCTTTGTTTAGGAATTAGGCGGCGCCTTACTCAACGTTTCGCCCGGAGCATGATAAGCCGAAAGGCATTTATCAAAAATCGGACGGCAGGCACCTTTTTGTGCGTCATTCGGCGGTTTATGTAGTCTGTCTGAAAAGACGCTGACATAAGAGATTGAATGAGCCACTGAGCGTTATTAAGCAGATATCATGCCAACTTTACAAGTTTAAATTTAACTCATTGTTTTAAATATAATTAAGAAGGAATGCAGGAGGATATATTGTGCGTATTTTTTGTTCTCTATGTCGCCATTTCACAACACTCTTTAACCCGCTCAATCACATCATTAAAAATCAATGAGTTAAATGTCTCTTTTTAACGACACTTTAAAAGTGAAGGTGTCGGGGTTTAGTGACAAAAAAAGCCCCTCACCCTGGCCCTCTCCCCAAAGGGGAGAGGGCACTGGATCGGAGCCTGTCTGCTGTTTTCCCACCCTCTAAAAGCCAGGGGACTGGATCGGAGCCTGCCTGCTGTTTTCCCCCTCTCCCTTTAGGGAGAGGGTCGGGGTGAGGGTAATCAGCCCAGTTGCTTACGTGCGTTGCGGAAAATACGCATCCACGGGCTGTCTTCGCCCCACTCTGCCGGGTGCCAGGAATTACTCACGGTACGGAACACACGCTCAGGGTGCGGCATCATGATGGTCACGCGCCCGCTTTCGTTGCTCACCGCGGTGATGCCGTTTGGCGAACCGTTCGGGTTAGCCGGGTAGGTCTCGGTCACGTTCGCGAAGTTATCCACGAAGCGCAGCGCCACCAGCCCTTTGCTTTCAAGCGCGGCGAGATGAGCGACATCACGCACTTCCACACGACCTTCGCCGTGAGAAACCGCGATAGGCATATGGGAACCGGCCATGCCCTGCAGCAGCAGCGACGGGCTGGAGGTCACCTCAACCAGGCTGAAGCGCGCTTCAAAGCGATCGGACTGGTTACGCACGAAGCGCGGCCACAAATCACTGCCTGGGATCAGCTCACGCAGGTTAGACATCATCTGGCAGCCATTACAAACGCCAAGCGCCAACGTTTCCGGGCGATGGAAGAAGGTTTCAAACTCATCGCGCACGCGAGCGTTGAACAGGATGGACTTCGCCCAACCTTCACCCGCGCCCAGCACGTCACCATAAGAGAAGCCGCCGCACGCCACCAGCGTATGGAAGCTTTCCAGCCCGGTACGGCCCGCCAGCAGGTCGCTCATATGCACGTCGATGGCGTCAAAGCCCGCACGGTGGAAGGCGGCCGCCATCTCAACGTGGGAGTTAACGCCCTGCTCACGCAGGATGGCCACTTTAGGACGAGCGCCCGTCGCGATAAACGGCGCAGCAATATCTTCTTTGATATCGAAGCTCAGCTTCACGTTCAGGCCAGGATCGTTATCGTTCGCCTTGGCGTTGTGCTCTTCATCCGCGCAGTCTGGGTTGTCACGCAGACGCTGCATCTGCCAGGTAGTTTCTGCCCACCACATACGCAGCGTGGTTCGGCTTTCGCTGAACACAGCGTGCCCGTTAGCGCTAATAGTGAAGCGATCGCCTTCGACAGCTTTACCGAGGTAATGCGCGCAGTCAGCCAGGCCATGCTTAGCCAGCAGCGCCTCAACGGCTGCACGATCCTCAGCGCGAACCTGGATCACGCCACCCAGCTCTTCGTTAAACAATGCGGCCAGGCGATCGTTACCGAGACCGGCGATATCAACTTCAACGCCGCAGTGGCCGGTAAAGGCCATTTCCGCCAGCGTCACCAACAGCCCACCGTCGGAACGGTCGTGCCAGGCCAGCAGTTTGCGATCCGCCACCAGTGTCTGCATTGCGTCCCAGAAACCTTTCAGTTGCTCAACGCTGCGAACGTCCGCAGGCTTGTCGCCCAGTTGGCGGTAAACCTGGGACAGCGCGGTCGCGCCCAGCGCGTTATGGCCTTTGCCTAAATCGATCAGCAGCAGGGCGTTGTCTTCGGTGCTCAGCTGCGGCGTCACGGTGCCACGCACGTCTTCCACGCGGGCAAACGCGGTGATCACCAGCGACAACGGAGAGGTCATCTCGCGCTGCTCGTTACCTTCCTGCCAGCGGGTTTTCATCGACATGGAGTCTTTACCCACCGGGATGGTGATCCCGAGAGCCGGGCAAAGTTCTTCGCCAACGGCCTTCACCGCTTCATACAGGCCGGCATCTTCGCCAGGGTGACCGGCTGCGGCCATCCAGTTTGCGGAGAGTTTAATGCGCTTCAGGGAGCCAATTTGGGTCGCGGCGATGTTCGTTAAGGCTTCGCCCACGGCCAGACGACCGGATGCCGCGAAGTCCAGCAGGGCCACCGGCGCACGTTCACCGATAGACATCGCTTCGCCGTAGTAGCTGTCCAGGCTGGCGGTAGTCACCGCGCAGTTGGCGACTGGGATCTGCCACGGGCCAACCATCTGATCGCGGGACACCATGCCGGTTACCGTGCGGTCACCGATGGTCACGAGGAAGGTTTTTTCAGCCACGGTCGGCAAATGCAGAACGCGTTTCACCGCATCGGCAATAGAAATTTCGCTGCTGTTGAAGGCATCGCCTTTGGCTTTCAGCGTCTCAACGTTACGCTCCATCTTCGGCGTTTTGCCCAGCAGCACGTCCAGCGGCATGTCGATAGGCTGGTTATCAAAGTGGCTGTCGTTGAGCGTCAGATGCTGTTCGGTGGTGGCTTCACCAATCACCGCATACGGCGCACGCTCGCGGCGGCAAAGTTCATCAAACAGCGGCAGCTGCTCTGGCGCAACGGCCAGCACATAGCGCTCCTGAGATTCGTTACACCAGACTTCGAGCGGACTCATGCCCGGTTCGTCGTTAAGAATATCGCGCAGCTCGAAGCGGCCACCGCGTCCGCCATCGCTGACCAGCTCAGGCATGGCGTTAGACAGGCCACCCGCGCCAACATCGTGGATAAACAGGATTGGATTGTCGTCGCCCATCTGCCAGCAGCGGTCGATCACTTCCTGGCAGCGGCGCTCCATTTCAGGGTTGTCGCGCTGCACGGAAGCAAAATCTAAATCCGCATCGGACTGGCCGGAAGCCATTGACGAAGCCGCCCCGCCGCCCAGGCCGATGTTCATTGCCGGGCCGCCCAGCACAATCAGCTTCGCGCCAGGGGTGATTTCGCCCTTCTGGACGTGGTCGGCGCGGATGTTGCCGATCCCGCCCGCAAGCATGATAGGTTTGTGGTAACCGCGCAGCTCCACGCCGTTGTGGCTGTTCACCTGCTCTTCATAGGTACGGAAGTAGCCGGTCAGCGCCGGGCGGCCAAATTCGTTGTTAAACGCCGCCCCGCCCAGAGGGCCTTCGGTCATGATATCCAGCGCGGTAACGATGCGGTCTGGCTTGCCGAAATCCTGCTCCCACGGCTGTTCAAAGCCCGGAATACGCAGGTTAGACACGGAGAAGCCCACCAGGCCTGCTTTTGGCTTCGCGCCACGCCCGGTCGCGCCTTCGTCGCGGATTTCACCGCCTGAGCCGGTTGCCGCGCCCGGCCACGGAGAGATAGCGGTCGGGTGGTTGTGGGTTTCAACCTTCATCAGGATATGCGCGTCTTCCTGATGGAAGTCATAGCGCCCTGCTTCACGGTCGGCGAAGAAGCGGCCGACGGCGGAACCTTCCATCACCGCCGCGTTGTCTTTATAGGCAGACAGCACGTAATCCGGCGTTTTCTCGAAGGTGTTTTTGATCATTTTGAACAGCGACTTCGGCTGCTTCTGCCCGTCAATAATCCAGTCGGCGTTAAAGATCTTATGGCGGCAGTGCTCGGAGTTCGCCTGAGCAAACATATACAGTTCAATGTCGTTCGGGTTGCGGCCAAGCTTGTTGAACGCATCCTGCAGGTAGTCGATTTCGTCTTCCGCCAGCGCGAGGCCAAGGCGAATGTTCGCTTCCACCAGCGCATCGCGCCCTTTCCCGAGCAGATCAACGCTCTGCACCGGGGCCGGCTGCTGCTGGGTAAACAGCTGCTGTGCATCGTTCAGAGAGGTAAACACGCTCTCCATCATGCGGTCGTGCAGCAGAGCGGCAACGTCCTGCAACTGCTCAGCGGTCAGCGTGCTGCCGGTAACATACCAGGCCACACCGCGCTCAAGGCGTTTAATCTGCGGCAGGTCACAGTTGTGGGCGATATCGGTAGCTTTTGAAGACCAGGGGGAGATGGTGCCAGGGCGCGGAGTCACCAACAGCAGGGTGCCTTCCGGCGCATGCTCTGCGAGGGTTGGACCATATTTCAACAGCCGCTGCAGGCGGGCAAGCTCGTCAGCGTTCAGCGGCGCCTCAAGGTCGGCAAAATGAACATACTCGGCATAAATATCGCTTACCGGGAGGTGAGCATCGTTGAAACGGGCCAGGAGTTTGTTAATACGAAATGCCGAAAGAGCAGGCGAACCACGCAGAATTTCCATCATTAAAGATCTCTCGTCTTCAGGGCGAAGGGGGGAAAACGGGCGTCATTATAGAGAATCCTCCGCCGCGACGAAACCGTTTGCGTAGAAATAACAGCAGAAGTTTTTATTGCACGAAAAGTAAACGATATATTCTTAAAAGTTGCTTACTGGCGTTTTCTTACGCAAAATGCGCCTCATTCACTCACGGGGTTCAGACAAATCATGGTTATTGTTGGCTAAGGCTCATCCTGCTGCAGAATGTTATCTATTTGAAAAGAATAAAGATTAATTATCTGCTTATCGGTATCGTCACCTTGTTGCTGGCAGTGGCTTTATGGCCCTCCATTCCAGGTTTCAATCAGGCCGAAAACCGTATCGCCGCGATCAAAGCGCGGGGGGTTTTGCGCGTCAGTACCATTTCATCGCCGCTGACCTGGACGATGATTAACGGCAAGGCAACGGGCCTCGATTACGAACTCGCTAAACAGTTTGCAGACTACCTGGGCGTGAAGCTGTTAGTGGTCGTGCGGCCAAACATTAACGAGCTGTTTGATGACCTGGACAACGACAATGCCGACCTGCTCGCCGCCGGCCTGGTGTATAACTCTCGCCGCAGCAGCGACTACCTGGCGGGCCCAACTTATTATTCCGTTTCGCAGCAGATGGTCTATCGCGTGGGTAGCCCGCGCCCCAAATCTCTCGGCGGCGTCAAGCCATCGCAGCTGGTGCTCTCTTCTGGCCAGGCGGTGGTGAGCGATCTGCAAAAGCTAAAAGACGCTCAGTACCCCGACCTGAGCTGGAGCATTGACGCCAAACAAACCAGCAACCAGCTCTTGCAGCAGGTGATTGACGGCAATATCGCGTTTACCATCTCAGACTCCATCGCCATCAGTCTTTTCCAGCGCGTGCATCCCCAACTGGCCGTTGCCCTGGACGTCACGGATGAACAACCGGTCACCTGGTTCTCTAAACGCGATGGCGACGACAGCATGAGCGCCGCGCTGCTCGATTTCTATAATAAGATCAGCAGCGACGGTACGCTGGCAAGGGTTGAGGAGAAATACCTGGGCCATATTGGCGATTTTGATTACGTCGATACCCGAACCTTCCTGAACGCGGTGGATGCCGTTTTGCCGGAACTCCAGCCGCTGTTTGAAAAGTACTCCGACGACATTGACTGGCCGCTGCTGGCTGCCATTTCCTATCAGGAATCCCACTGGGATACTCACGCGACTTCGCCGACGGGCGTGCGCGGGTTAATGATGTTGACAAAAAATACGGCCCAAAGTCTCGGCATCACCGACAGGCTGGATGCCGAACAGAGCATCAGCGGCGGCAGCCGGTATCTGAAAGATATGATGAGCAAGGTCCCGGCCACGGTACCGGAGTACGAGCGTATCTGGTTCGCGCTGGCGGCCTATAACATGGGCTATGCCCACATGCTGGATGCCCGTCAGCTAACGGCCAAACAGAAAGGCAACCCGGACAGCTGGGCCGATGTGAAAACACGCCTGCCGTTGCTGAGCCTGAAGCCTTATTACAGCAAAACAACCTATGGATATGCTCGTGGACACGAGGCTTACGCGTATGTAGAAAACATCCGCAAGTATCAGCTAAGTCTGGAAGGGTATTTGCAGGAGAAACAGAAGAAGGCGATCCAGGCAGATAAATTTGCCGAGGCTTACCCTGCGGTTGCCCCGGTGGAGCTGACTAGTCCGTCTTACGGGCCTTTTCCTTTAGGGCCTTTTTCTCCAGGCGACGAGCACGAAAAAAATCGCTCAGCATGGCTGAGCACTCTGTCGCGAGCACCCCTTCACTGACCTGCACCTGATGGTTCATGCCGGGGTGGCCGAGCACGTCCATCAGCGAGCCTATCGCCCCGGTTTTAGCGTCACGCGCCCCAAACACTAAATGGCCAATGCGGCTATGCACCATCGCCCCCGCGCACATGACGCAAGGTTCGAGCGTGACATAGAGCGTGGTATCCAGCAGACGGTAATTTTGCAGTACCAGACCGCCCTGACGCAGCGCCATGATCTCCGCGTGAGCCGTAGGATCGTGGCGACCTATAGGGCGATTCCAGCCTTCACCTATGACCTGATTATTGTGTACCAGCACCGCACCGACGGGCACTTCGCCTTCATCCCAGGCTCGTTGAGCGAGGGTCAGGGCGTGGCGCATCCAGTGTTCATGGGTAAATTCTGTGTCTGACACAATGCTCTCCGCGGCAAAAGTGGGCGGCGCATTATACACACCGCTTAACGGATTCAAAACGCCTCACTTAAGCTGCTGCAGTTCCCCCTGAGGCGTGACGCGCCAGCGGTGCTCGCAGAAATAGAGTAAGGGATTATCCTGATGGCTGTCGCTGTAGCCGCTGTAAAGCCGCAGCGGCGCGCCAAGATGCTGCTCCAGCTGAACCACTTTCTCATGGCCCAGACAGCGCAGGGTCAATATCCAGCCGCCGTGAGCCCGTGCAATCTGGCTGGCAATCACTTTGACCTCCGGCAGCCACGGCGTATCAAAATAGACTTTTTCCACCAGCGGCTGCGGTGAACCGGTAATCAACCAGACGTCGGCATCCGGGCTGTGCAGATAATCCGTGAGGCGCTGCTGGACGACGGGAAATGCCCTCACCTTCTGCCGGAACCAGGCGACAAACTCGCTTTGTAGCCGCTGAAGCCGGGCCTCGCTGCGCCCAAACGTGATGCCCCATAACAGCAGGCTCATCGGCTGGCGGGCCGCGCTGCCTTTGATCAGCATCATGCCGCCAATCAGCGGCAACAAGATAATAACCAACGGCACGTTCAGCGGCAGGCGGCGCAGGAGATAAAACAGGAAGCTGCCGAACATGTCCTGCTGATGCAGGGTGCCATCCAGGTCAAAAAAGACGACGCGGCGCGGGTGATGGGGTGTCAATTCAGGCTCCTTTTAGACTCGCGTTGACGAAACAACGCCAGCTAAAGCCTAACAGATAGCCCCGCGATTTTCCGCGCGCCTTGCTGGCTGGCAGGTTGAACACAACAGAATATTTAATTCGGCAACATTGCTCTATAATGGAATTTATAATTCGCTCAAATGCTTACCAGAGCAAGTCGTTATCAGAAGTGCCGCCCCGGAGGTGAAATGAACTGTTTACTGCGCATTCGAAGCCGTTACGCCATGCTGGCCCAGAGTGACCGCAAGCTGGCCGACTTTTTGCTCGCTGAGCCCGATCGCGCACGCCACCTCAGTTCACAGCAGCTGGCGGAAGAAGCCGGTGTCAGCCAGTCCAGCGTCGTAAAATTCGCGCAGAAACTGGGGTTCAAAGGCTTCCCGGCAATGAAACTGGCGATCAGCGAAGCGCTGGCGAGCGGTCAAAATCCTAACTCTGTCCCGGTTCATAACCAAATTTTAGGTGACGATCCGCTGAGGCTTGTTGGGGAAAAATTGATTAAAGAGAATATCGCGGCGATGCACGCCACGCTGGATATTAATGCGGAAGATAAATTGCTGGCGAGCGTTTCGCTGCTGCGCAATGCGCGGCGCGTGCTGCTCGTGGGAATAGGCGCCTCTGGCCTGGTGGCGAAGAATTTCTCGTGGAAGTTGATGAAGATTGGTATTCACGCCGTCGCCGAGCAGGATATGCATGCCCTGCTGGCAACCGTGCAGGCGATGACGCCGGAAGACGTGCTCCTCGCTATTTCTTACTCGGGCGAGCGCCGTGAGATCAATCTGGCCGCCGATGAAGCGCTGAACGCTGGCGCGAAAATCCTCGCGATTACCGGCTTCACGCCTAACGCCCTGCAGCAGCGCGCCAGCCTGTGCCTGTATACCATTGCGGAAGAACAGGCCACGCGCAGCGCCGCAATTTCCTCTACCAGCGCCCAGATGATGTTGACCGATCTGCTATTTATGGCGCTGGTGCAGCAGGACCTGGAAAACGCGCCGGAGCGGATCCGCCAGAGCGAGGCGCTGGTGAAGAAGCTGGTTTAGGATTTCGCATTTGCCGGAAATTTTTTATACAGCGTAGAGACGCCGACATCGTAAATAATCGCCACCTGCTGCCTTGTTTCTCCGGCAGCAATTAGCCTCCCGGCCTGTGCCCATTGCGTTGCCGACAGTTTAGGCCGACGCCCGCCAATTCGCCCTTCAGCTCTGGCCGCCGCCAGCCCAGCGCGGGTTCTTTCGACGATAAGCTCGCGTTCCATCTCGGCCAAAGCGCCCATCACGTGAAAGAAAAATCGCCCCATCGGCGTGGAGGTATCAATGCTGTCCGTCAGGCTACGGAAGTTAATCCCGCGCGTACGCAGTTCCTCAATCAGCGAAACAAGGTGGCGCATGCTGCGCCCAAGCCGGTCCAGCTTCCAGACAACAAGCGTATCGCCTTCACTCAGCGTTCTGAGCACTTTTTTTAACCCTGGCCTGTCCGCCGTTTTACCGCTGATTTTATCCTCAAAAATCAGCTCACATCCTGCACACTCCAGCGCATTTTTCTGCAGCGCAGTATTTTGGTCATTTGTTGACACCCTGACATAGCCTACCAGCATGACGTTTTGCCTCACAAAAGGCTGAGAGCATGCCACGGCGCGGCAGGATGTGCATTTTCTTAAAGGTTGGTTTGGGGAATGCGAAGTTTGTCACTAGCCGGGGGAGCAACGTTAATGGCGATTGGACTATCTGGTCAGATGGTTCTATTGAGCTGAGTGGCTATAATTCCACTATTGTCGATGGTCTTGCGACCGTTATTTTTCCTATAACCTTACCCAAAGTGGCTATGAATATATCCACGGCTGAACATTTGAGTTTCGACCTCGGGTCATCAGTTCAGCAACTGCATGTTTCTATGGTTGTAGACAACACAATAACAACTAGCGGATTTAAAGCTCGTTGTCAATTTATAAGTGGCGGCCCATCAGGATATGGTTTTTCCTGGCGAGTTCACTGCCCATCCAATTAATGAAGGGATCACTATGCGTTACTTCAATTCTACTACAATGACTGAAGCTTTACCTGGTATACATGATATTACAGGTGCGGTTTCGCTGTCGGATGATAATTGGTTCTTTACGTCATCATCTATGCCCCAAGGAAAGATGCTCGCAGTTAATGAAAACGGCGAGCCCATATTAATTGATGCTACTGACTCGGAGCGATAGGCCATTTGATATCTGGCGCGGTGGAGGTATCTATCGCCTTCGCCGCTTTGATATATTCCATCCAGACGATTAATTTCTCTTTATCAGTATCGCTGATAATACCCAGGGTGAGTTCTGTTCTCCAGTCAGCAGTGATATTATTTGCTTCACTTAACAAGGTTTGCCGTTTTAGTTCTGCATCAGAAATATCGTCTTTTTTCTTTGCGTCAATGTCCGTCACCCATTTTTCGCCATCCCATTTATCATAGGCTGTTGCAGGGGCGATTGTCGTTGTGTCTGATGGATAACCCCCCAGCTTTGAAATAGTGATTTTTTCACCATCAAGCGTACTATAAACCGTTTCCCCCCTGTTGTCGGGGATATATTCCCAAGCCGTAAGATTGGCATTTCGGCAAATGGCAAAACCTTTTTTACTTTCACCCGGCTGTTCAACACATGAGTATGCAGGTATTCCAACACCTAAAGGAATATATTCAACGGATGAAAAAATTAATTCTCTGGTTTTCTCATCATAGCTATAAATAATAATGTCACCTGCAACCAGAGATATTTGTTCATTATTTAATTTAGCCTCATTCATTATGCTGCCCTTACAATATAGTTAAAGACGATGTTGCACGGCGCTGTTTCATTGTCACCTTCAGGAGTTATATAAAGCCCGCTTTTCCCCGCGGCTGCATAATAACTTAACGCAGAACTTTTTCGGAAAGCTTCATGCACAGCAGGAACCTCTCCCCCATCACCATTACCAAATAACAATGAATGTGTATGTGACCTAAATTTATCTGATGCGAATGATAAAAGGTTTCTCCCTGGATCAATATTTCTCCCATCATCAAACCCTCTAATAAAAATCCCACGTAAATCAGGCAATACAAGCGCGGGATATACCTGTGCAAGTTTTGGATATTGAGCCGCTGAAAACGCTGCGCCATTGCATTTCAACCATCCTGCCGGCGCTACAGACAACGCCCACGGAACAGGCACACCAACCGGCAAAGCCGATCCTTCCCCCAAACCAAGGTTTGCGAGAGCCGAAGAAATCGCGGCGGCACCGTCGGCCTTAATATCCGCAAACGGATTCTGGCGGCTGAGATATTGGTTACCAAAACCTGAAGTAAGCTTCGCCAGGAAGGCGGTGATATCACCGTCGTCCAGCACGTCCTGCCCGCTTTTATCGCTCACGAACTGGGCCAGCGCGGCGGCAATAAATGACGTCTGGCGCAGCGCTTTGTTCACCTGAGCGCTGCTGGCTTTACCGCCGGCAAAGCCGCTTAACAGCGCGGGCAAATTTTCCCATTCATTTTGCGGCGTGACGTTGGCGTCAGGCCTGGTTGCAAAAGGTTTAAACTGATTTGTAGCCATTAAAGTTTCCTCTCCCATGCGCCGTCGTCAAAACCGGCGATATAGTGATTGTTGATATCAAACCCAAAGAATTTGCCACCCTGCGACGGCGCTTCTACCGAAGGCGTCTGAATGTCTCCGGCCCAAACGCCGGCGGCTTTCACCGTCAGGTAGCCCTGTTTGATGGCTGCGAGAAGCTCGAGGGACACGTCAGCAATGTCCGTTTCCGGCAGCACCCAGATAGAAATGGTCATGTCCTGGTTGTCGACGATTTGCATTCGCAGCCCCGCGCCTGCCGTGGCGGCGTCCAGAATCGCGGGCAGCGTGTCGTTCTGCCCGTCCCAGTTGTTCATCGCGATTTTTGCCTTGAGGATGATGCGGTAGGTTTCATCGCTCAGTGAGGTGTAGCCTGCATCGGGATCGTAAGGCCCCTGCCACACGCCCTGGTCGTAACCCAGCCCGTCGGTGTCCCAGCTAAAATAGACGCCGGAAATCGGCTGGCTAACGATGCGGCTTCGCCCAATCCACTGCCCCAGCGCATCAAGCTGAACCCCAACCGCAGTGTCGATATCAAACGCATCGATCAGGCTTTCGGTGGTCATTGCGGTCTCAGTGAAAGGACGGGTACTCAGATCCACGTGGGCAAAAAACAGGGGTTTACTGGCGTGGTAGCTGGTGATGCGCCCGGTATATTTACTCATGAGCTCACCGTGATATTGATGTTGTCCACGCTGCAGGAGGCAGCTTCGCTGTAGCCGATATTGACGTTAGCCGCCGCGACCGCAGAGGTAGATTTACCGATCAGCAAGTCGGAGATGTCGTAATAACGCGCTTTCCCGCCGCTGACTACGCCCAGGTTGGCCGGTGAGTAAATGCGGCTCAGCAGCACGCTGTCGCCAATCCCCAGCCCGTTGATATAGTCGGCAATCGCCTGCTTCATCTGCTCGCCGATTTGCGACGTATAGCCGGTGAACACTTTCAGCACGATGTCGACGTAAATCGGCACATTGCCGGACCGAGAGAAAGCAATGCTGTGGGGATTGCCGTAGAGATCGGGCACCACAATGGACGTCGAGCCAAAGGTGGCGACGCCCTGGCCTTTTTTGCCCCTGATCGTCTGAGCAATTTCCGTCACATCCCCGCCGTCCACAATCGCAGCGATGGCATGCGGAGGCAGGCCATTGGCGTTGATAGCACCGGTATCATTTTCGTAGAGCTTATGCCGGGTAACGCCTGCTATATTGGCAATTGCTCCCTCGACCGCCTCGAACGGCGTGAGCGCAGGCAAGGCAACGCTCTGCGACTGCCGGATGCGTAATTCGGCATCGGTTTCCGCAGCAACACCTGACGTAGCGGCCTGAGGGTTCGTGACCGCAGTCCAGCCACGCGTTGGAGTGCCCATGATGGTGATGGACCCCGCAGGTGCCGCCATTACGCCACTGCTGGCGCAGGTTGCGGTGGCGATTACCGATCCATCAACACCAATCGACACTCCCTCAGGCAAAAACCACGTCACGCCGCTGTCATCTCTGACAGAGCCGCGAGTTATGGTCGTACCGGGGATGCCCGTTAGCAGTAGATCGACCGTCGAGAAGGTCGCTGCTCGCCTGACAATACCGTTGATCTTAACGTTGCTAGATAACGCCCGCCCCATTGCCGTCACAGGCGAAAAGCTGTTGTAAGAAGCAATCGCCGCATTGTTAGCGTCATGAATGGCCAGCGCCACCAGCGAGATGAGCTGCCCGTCTTTGCTGTCCGGCTCCAGGTACGCATCGGTGCCGTAGATTTGCCTGAACGCATCCATCAAAGTCCCTAACAGGCTTTGATAATCAGGCGCGGTTATCCCCTGGGCCGTTACCGTTGCCGATAACCCCAGCGTTTCAGAATTGAGGGCCATTTATGCCTCGCTGTTTAAAGTGGTAGGACCGTAAACGGTGTCGATGGTGGCGGTGAAGGTTACGGTGCGTTTTTCAGTGCGCGCGGCGGTGACATCCAGCACGGACTTAACGCCCATGGTCTGGCTGGCGCGGTCAATCAGCATTAATACCCAGGTGTCATCCTGCTGTTTGCCAAGAACGGACTGGCGGTAAGGTGTGCCGGTCCGGTTATCCAGAAACCACTCACCCTGCCATAGCTTGAGCCGGGTACTCACCGCCTGAGCCACGCACTCCGGCGAGTTTTCCAGGAAGGTGTTTTCTCCCTGACCAAAGGTGTAATCTCCGTCGCTGCTCTCTCTGCGGTATTTCATACCGGACCTCCCGTGTTCGCACCGCCGGACTGCACGCCGCCGTGGCGGTGCTTCGTCAGGCTTATCCCGCTGGCAGTAACATCTCCGCTCACGGTCACGTTGCCTTTGATATTGACCTCACCGGTAAGGTCAATGCTGGCCGCCGTCGCGGTAAGTTTTCCCGGCGTAGCGAGCATGATGCTGTGGCTGCTAGGATCCAGCTCAACAAAGGCTTTGCCGTCTTCGCTGCGTAGCTGAACCGCCGAAGTGCTGATGCCGCTGATTTTTTTCGCCTGTGACTGAGGGCCAGGCAGCACGAAGGCATCCGACAACGAGTGCTGACGGGCATCGACCGGCTCCTGAATGCCTCCGCTTTGCCACCAAAAGTCGATGGCGCGATCGGCGAAAATAACCAGGCATTCGTCTCCCGCTTTAAGCGGAAACGTCAGCGAGCACCCTCCGCCATGCGGGAAAACAACCGGCACATCCACCAGCAGCGGATAGGCGACTGAAGCAATTGTGCCATCGCGGCTCGCCTTCGCGCCCCGGATAGCCGGTGCCACTTCACAGGTCACTGATAGCGGATCAAAAGACTGAATGATGCCGGGTAACGCGACCCGAAGATCGTTGCTTAATGCGGCCCGGCTGGACGCAAGCGTATCGGCCAGCTCACCGCTGAGAGCCGAAGTCGTCAGAGCCATGATTCCTCCAGGGATAAAAAAACCCGCAAAGGCGGGTCTGGCTTTTATTTATTAGAGGCGGAATGTTTTTTCCACGCCTCTTCCACATCATTAACTTGCTGGCCTGCCGGGAAGCACATCATGGTCATATACCATTGATCCCCACGGGTATCCCCGTTGTAGGTAATGCCATAAATGTCGTACACGCCGTCCGGCGAGGGGCGAATATAGTCATCCTTAGCAAGCAGCTCAGGCTTATAGAGCGTGTTTTGATCTAACTGCACCTGACCGTGGAGCAGGATTGTGGGATTAATCAGGCATTTCAGGGTTACGCCAGCATTGGTTGATGTTTGCGGCCGTCCAATCAGGCCACTCTGGCTGTTAAGACTCACCGGCGGGTGTGCTTTTTCAGTCGCGTTGAAATAGTCCAGTCTGTCATTCGACAACTTCCAGGTGGCCTTGCACAGCTTTCCGATTTGATCGAGATAACTGCTAACCTTGCCGTGGAAGGTATACCCTCTGGGAAACTTTGTTTCGGGAAAAGGCGGCAGCCTACCGGGCAGAATGCCAAAAGGTTTCAGCGCCCCTGCCGCAAACTGGTACATGTCATATACCGTGTAGCCTTTAGCAAGCGTGGCGCTAAGCACGGCGGACATTAGCGCCTCATGGCCATCAATGGCCTGAATTATAATCCAGTCATCAGGGGTATCCTCTCGCCCCGTCATCCAGATGCGAATGTCGCCGCTGAAGATCACCCCAAAGTTCATGCCGTCGCGCGGCCCCCACTCGACAGGTTCAACAACCCGGATTTTCCCCACTTCACTATTGCTTACCACCGGTTCTAATCCGTTGTAGCCCGCAATCAGCCGGATTTTGCTGTACTCCTTCTGAGCAATACGATTCACATTGTCCGGCGAGAGGTTGTAGATTTTCACCTCGGCCGTTTTGGGTGAGCTGCCGGCATGCCAGTCGATTTTAAACGTCACCTTAAAACCAGAGAGCGCAATGCCGCTGCCGTCTTCCTTCAGCAGCTGGAGCTCAAAGTGGCGAGACCAGTTTTGATTCATCTCCCCTCCTTAATCTGCCGTCACGAAGTAAAGATGGCTACCGCGCCCGAGATCGGTTTTGCTCGGGTAATCCTGAGCCTCATTATCACAGCCAACCCATAGCCCTCCGCCAAAACCAAGCCAGCTATATGGCACCAATAAATCGGCACCGGCCACCAGCGGGATCCCGTTCACAACAGGCTGATTGTCAGCATCGAGAATATCCAGGACCCAGCCGGCAACATCCCGATAAAGCAGCCGCATGCGCAGGGTCTGTCCGGCAAGTTGGATCGTAAAGACCTGGTTATCCGCGCTGAGGGGAATTTCTGCAATTGACATCGTCTCTCCTCATTTTTTATCAGGCTGAAGTGGCGTAATTTTTCCCGCCCCCATGGGAGTGGTAACCACTTTTTCGCCCTTATCACCGACCGAAGCCGTCGTTACCCCTTCATCCATCGCCGTTTTAGGCGGCGCAGGGCGTGCTTCCGTGGCCGTCATCAATACTTCGGTCAACACCAGTTTGCAGCCAAGAATGTTTTCCGATTTGACGCCGGTCGTCACCGTCAACGTTTTGATCAGCATATTGTCGTAGGAGCGGCGGCGGGTGATGACCCTAAAGGGTTCTGCTTTGGTCTGTAGATCAAGCAACTGCTGGTAAATCTGTGCCGGACTGGCGCCCGCGTTGAGTCTGGGGCTGATGTCGATCGTATTGGTAAAATCGACCATCGAACCACCGGCTTTAAAGAAGCAATCAATCGTTACCTCACCGGGCTCTGCCCAGGCATGGTCGCTGATATTCGGGCCAAACTCGACGGGATGAGAAGCAATTTTTAGCGTGTCCGTGTGGAGTTCGTTGATCACCACATCCGGCACCAGAAAACCGGAGAAGCTCGTGCGTGGCTGAAAGTAAGCACCAAAAATATCCATTAGCTCATCCTCCTGTCATACTGCTGCGCCAGCTGAGAATGAACATTGAACAAGCGCTGAGATGTCTCGGTCGCCGCCAGACGAGGTTCAGAGACGCCATTCACGACGATATGGGTATTACTGTTAATCGTGGGTGAATGCGTAGTGCTGTTGTTCGCCGTGGAAAAATCTCCCGAAGTCGCCAGGCGTTCATTGTTGGCCCCCCACGCCGGAAGCAACATTGAGACAGGATCGGGTTGACTGAGATTATTGACAGCATTGGATAACTTACCGCCAGAGCCTTTTTCTTCATCTCCAGCAAGCCAGCCCTGGAATGTGTGCCATCCCTTAGAGAGCTTCTCTTTAATAATGCCTGCTGCGCCATCCGCAATTTTGGTCGCCGGCGTCTGGAACAGACCGTTTGCTACCAATGACTTTCCGATATTGGCTGCTTCTGCCCAGTTCCCCTCTTTTAGCGCATTGATCAGACTCCCAATCAGTCTTAGCGTGGCGCCTAACTGATTAAAGTTGTCCAGAAGCCCCTTAAAGATGGTGCTGATAGACCACTTGCTAAAATCGATGCCCAGTAGGCTGCCAATATCAACAATAAGATCTTTTATGGTTTTCGCGAGGCTACCGATCGTGTCCGCAGCCATTTCAATAACCGGTCCCCACTCTCCCCAGTCAATAAAGCTCTCTTGCCCAGCTTTCCATTTCTGGTAGTCGTTATAAAGCAGGCCAATGGCCGCAGCCAGCCAGAGGATAATCCCGACAGGGGAAGCGAGAAATGCGCTGTTCAGAACCAGCCAGGCCGCGGTAAGCCACGCTAAACCACCGATTAGCCCCTGAGAACCTTCGTCAAGGCGATCCCACCAGGCCATCACGTCGGTAACCCAGTCGATGGTGCCGCTCAGTGCATCAACGAAAATGTCAGCAAACTGTTCAACGACGGCGCCAATTTTGTCCAACACGCGTTCAATTTGTGGCGCTTTAACCAGCATTTTTTCGGCCAGTCTCTCAACGGGCTCAGCCAATTTTTCGGCCAGATCGCCGCCTGATTTTGCTACTAACAAATCAAACACGGAGTCCGCTTTACGCCAGGACTGCATAAATTTTTCGGACTGGTCGGCGCTTTGCTCTGCGCTTCCGCCTATGCGGAGGGACAAGTCCTGATACTCTTCGGCAAACTGGCCTAATCCGCGCTGCATCGCATGCAGCGTGTCGTCATCAATCCCCAGATTCAATGCATAGAAATCGGCGCTGTCTCTGTTCACTGTGCCCAAAGAACGGGCAACCTGCGTGAAAATATCTGCGTTATCCCGCTTTAAGCCAGCGTCATCATGCGTTTTTACGCCGAGACTTTTCAACAGGCTCTCGTGCAGCGAGTCACCGTTCACATACTCACTGACGCTTTTAATCGACTTTTGCAGCGCACCAATGTCCGCCCCTGACTGACTGGCACCGTATTGCAGTGCCTTGTAAGCCTCTAAATCGGCGTTCAGAGATTGAGCTGCCTGTGCATCCTTCTCGATGCCAGACAGCCGCTTTTCAAACCAGGATCCCGCTTTAGTTAGCGGAGAAAGCAGCTGATTACTGAAGTTTTCGAAACTTTTAGCCAGTTTTTCAAAATCAACTTTTGCCGCCTCTTCTTTTCCCTTTTTCAGCGTTTTATCCAGTTCCCCAAAAGCGGCGTTGATTCGCGAGCTAAGGTCTTCTTGATAAAAAAAATCTGGGATCGGGACGTAAGGAACAAGCTGTGTGCTAGCGCTCATTTTCCTCTCTCCAGCGTGTGATACAGGCCTTATTCTCGGCCTGCATCTCAAGGTAATCATTCATCAGCGCAATGTCGTTGAGATCCACCGCGCCGCTTTTCAGATCCAGCCAGCTGAGGCCGAAGACCTCCGCCGGGCGAAGAATGTAATCTTCCCCGCCCGGCAGCGCCTCCAGCCTCAGGCCGCTGGCGGGGCCGGGTTTTCGCTCCCGGGGAGTTCTTGCAAAAAATTTCCCAGCGAGTCGGCCACCACCCGGGCCACCAGCTGCAGCAGCGTCATCAGGTCGATATCGTCAAAGGACAATGCGCCCTGACTAAAGACCGGCACCCAGCCCTTCATGTGTTCGCGCGCCACGACCGAGAGGCACGGATACAGAATGGTGTTGCAATCTTCCTCGCTGAGGTCGGCAAGGGTGCGGGCAATTTTTGGCAGCACGGTTTCGAGGGCGTTTCCGCCCTCCTTACCCTGCAAGCTGCGAAAATCACCCACAACGCCAGCCAGAACCGGCAGTAGCTTCCGCGCAACGCTAAGTTGCTCGAAAACGCCGAGCTTGCCAATGCGGTAGTTCACCGCTTTCAGGGTAATTTCCATGGCTTAGAACTCCCCGAGCAGCTGATCGATTTTGCCGCAGTCAAACTTCCAGTCCATGGTGCCAGCATCTTTGCCATTGCTGTTCGCTGGAAGCTGAGAAAACGCCACACTGCTGGCCGAAACCAAATCGCCGGAGGAAGTGTTGCGCACCACAATCGTGTTCTTACCCCACAGGGCCGAAGAGAGGGTTTGGGCGTTGTAGGCCTGCATCAGCTTTTTATTCACCGGGGAAGTTTTCATCAGCGTCACGGTGATCGAACCGTTTTTAGCCGGAGAGAGGTTATGCATCACCTCACCGTCTATGCCGACGGTCATCGTGTTTTTTGTGCCAGCCATTTCCACTTTGATCCCGGCATCACCGTTCGCACTGCCCGCGCCCAAATCAATCACGCCGGTTGGCCCCACAAGAGAAGCCGTCACATCCATAAAAGAATAAGTACCCATTTAAATCTCCTTAACGAACAACATTGATTTCGACGTCAGCGAAGTGCACGGCACCCGCCAGTTTGCAGGCCACCTGAATCACTGGCGCCTTACGCGCCTCGCGGTCTGACTGCGCCTGAGTCGCTACAGCTGGGGCGTAAACGTAGTAGCCTTTGGTCAGCGTGTCGCCGGAGGCCAGTTGGCCAATATCGGCGCCATTCCAGACACCCGGTGCGACCAGACCATTGGTGACCGCCTGCGCCATGGAGTGCTCAACGTTGCTCAGCAGACGGGTAACACCGGCATCGGTTTGCGGGATTTTTGTGGTGCTGGTGTAAAGCAGGTTATAGAGGTTGGTCTGCACATAGTTTTGCAGCCAGTCCAGGCCGTGGCGCTCATCGATGAAGCTGCCGTTGCTCATTACGCCTTCCTGAATAATGGCGGTATCGTTGTTGTAATTCACAAAGACGTTGGCATTTTTCGCGGAAAGAGCATTGATTTGCGTTTGGGTCAGCGTTTCTGCGGTAATCCCCGGTTCCTGCTTGAATTTCAGGGTAATGGTGGTGTTATTGCCGTTGAAGTTTACGGTAAACGCGCGGCCAAACAGGGAGGCTGCCGCAAACGGCGTGGCGCTGGAGTACTGACCAAAAGTGCGGGCGAACTTAGCCGCTTTCAGCTTGCTGAAGACATCGGTGCTGTCGTTAGCATCCAACACTTTAGCGCTGGCGGAAGTATGACCAAAGATACGGGAAACGCCGTCGCCTTCAATAACCGCCGCCACGGCCAGCACGCCTTCATCGGTAAGGGTATCGTCGGCAATCACCAGACCATACCAGTCGGTCGAGTGCGCACTCAGCGCGGAGACGCATTCGGCGATGGTTTCTCCGGCTTTGCCCTCGCCGCCTTCTTTAACCCAGCGCCCGATATACAGGTCGGCAGGCTGCGGGGACTGCTGGTAGTAGAGGCTGGCGGCTTTGTATTCCGGCGCTTCCAGACCAAAATCGGCGGCTACGCCGCTCAGGCTGGAATAAGCTCGCATACGCTCTTTGGCGTCAATAACGTTGCTCGCGCCTACGACCAGCAGCGCACCATAGTTACGGGACTGCGCCGCACGCGGCGCCATATTCACTGTCACGCTGACAATGTTAGATACAGGTAAACCCTGTGACATAGCTTACTCTCCAATGATTTTTACTGCGGATGAAAGGATGGAACGAATACCGTAGCGCCGGGCAATACTGCGCTTTAGCGCCACGGTGAGGGTGTAGCGGCGTAGCCACTGGTTATTGATAAATTCAGGGTCCGGCGTAATGTCGCCGCACTGCAAAAACGTCAGGCCCAGTCGGTTAAGCTCGGCGTTGTTTTGCGGCACGTTCAGGCCATCACGAAAAAGCGCGGCAACGGCCTGAGCGCCGGGGCCATAAAAGCCACAGGTCACGTCCACGGACTCGGTGCTCTGAAGTACGCTTTGATCGCTGTCCTGCGAGTGGAAGAAAGACGCTTCCGCCTGCTTCACGTTGGTAAAAAAGTCACACCAGGTAATGCCGGCCTCAGGCGTGGCAGGTGGTGGATCGCTCCACTTCGCCATCACCATTTCCGGCGGCAGGCCTGATACGCCGACAATCCAGCCGGTAAGATCGACATCAAGTGCATCGTCGTAGTGTGGCGATGCCCCCATCGGCGTCAGAAAGCCCGGACGCGTGGTGTCATTCATTGATTTCTCCAAAGAAAAACCGCCCAAAGGCGGTTCAGATAAGGCTTACAGCCCTTTGGCCTGCAGACGAGCCACGTGGTCGACGTACAGCTTGACCGGGTCGCTGTTGCTGGCCACCACGCCGGCAAGCTGGTTGATGGCATCGACGTGATCCATCGAATAGTCGGAGCCAATCACCTTGCCCAGATGGCTGCTGTAACGGCCAACCAGGCCATCGTTCTGGAAACGTTCGTTGGTGAACAGGATGGAAAACGCCAGCATGGCGACATGCAGCGGATCCAGGTTGTTCGCGCCCTGATTCAGCGGGTTGTAGTCGATAATCCCGCTCCAGGAGTAGTAGTAGACGCCGTTATCCAGCTCTTTGCCCTGGCCGCCCCACTGCGCAGGCAGTCCCTGCGGATACTTCTTGTTAAAGGCGGCAACGCCTTCGCTGGTCAATGCATCCAGAGCATCCACGCCGGATTGAGGCAGACGAGGTGCCCCCGCCAGAGCGGAAAGCAGCTGGCCGAAAGCCGACAGAGCAGCATTGGCGATAGACTCTGGCAGGCGGCCAGGCTTCAGCGCCAGACGAACAAGGTCTGCCACTTCGGAGCCATGGTTAACGCCGTTCACGGAGGTTACCGAGGCAATAAGTTCAGGGTGGGTAGCCGCAGCGTAACGACAGGCCAAAGGCCCCTGACTGTGGCCAATCAGGTTAACTTTTGCCGCACCCGTTTCGGCCAGGACTTTACGGATAAATTCCAGCAGCTGCTCGCCGCGCATTTCATTGCTGTTCAGTGCGGAAATCGTGGCGATGTAGACCTTCGCCCCGGCTTTCTCCAGCGCCTCTTTGATGCCGTAGAAATAGGGGTAGATCCCGCCAATTTTGTCGAAACCGAACAGACCGTGGACCAGAACAATCGGGTACTTCAGGGATGTAGACATAGGAATGACCTCTTTGACGTAGGAATAAAAAAGCCTCGAAAATTCGAGGCTTAGTTCAGGCACTGATTGCGGATGTACTCCTGCAGCCCCGCCAGCTGCTTGTTGCTCGTTTCTATTCGCTCCCGGAGACGGAAATAATCCCGTTGAGCGGCGTCAGTAAGTCCGGGGGCGGCTGCATCATCCAGCCTGGCGGCGGCGGCGGTGCCAGGCACTGCTTTGCAGGTGGCGCTGACGCGCAGCCGCTGAGTACCAGCAGCCACATCACGCTGCAGGTTTTCAATGGTGAGCCGGGCATGGGTTAACTCCTCGCTATAGTGGATATCCAGGTCAGCTATTGCCTGCTGGCGCCGGACAAGGTTTTGCAGCTCATTTTTTTGCTGAGCCAGCTGCTCCAGGGCTAACTCTGCCCTTTGTTTTTGCACGGCATAGCGTTGGTGAAACCACCAGCTGCTGGCAATGAGCAGCGTAAAGGCCGCCAGCACAAGTGAGGTCAGCGGCTTCATTCTTCCGGCTCCGGCCAGGTACAAAGCTGGTACTCCACCTCGCGACGATTGATAAGCCCCTGCCACTGCTTCCCACCCGCCCAGATCCATTTTTTCAGCCCAGCGCAGGCCTGTTTGTACTCGCCAGCGTTTAACATCCTGAGCACGGAAGAGCGCAGAAAAGCGGCTGTACCAACGTTGTAGGTAAAGCTAATCAAAGCTGCTCGTTGGTACTCACTAACCGGGACGGTGACGGCCCTTGAGACCGCCTGAGCCGCTGGGCCGAGATCCTGGTCAAGCCAGCGCCTGCACTCAGACAGGGTGTATGTTTTGTCGGGAATAATGTCTTTACCGGTATGGCCGTAACAGACGGTCAGCACCCCGGCGACGTCGTAATATGGCGTGTAGCTCACGCCTTCCAGCTCGGGCAGGAGCGTGCCTGCAATCGTCAGCGCACCCGCCCCTGACAATCCGAGTAATGTTTTTCTGAGTCCGGGAGAAAGAGCCACTAGTTACCTGCCTTTTTCAGTACCTCGCTGACTGCCCTGATAATCTCAATCTGCTCGGCTCGGTTTAAGGTTTGCAAGTCATCCACCAGCGTCTGGAGGATGCGGGTGCGCTTTTGATCTTCGAGATGCTGTCGATGGGCATCCAGCCTGCCGCCCAGCCACGAAGCCAGTGAAATCAGTACGCTAAGCAGTCCGAATATCATGTAGACCATATCCTGTGTCGTGATACCCAGACCGGCGGCAAGCGCCGCCAGCCACGCAAAAGACTGCGTGACCAGATTTGCGGGTTGGTCGTTCATGGAAGAACCTTCGGTTGAGGGGTCGAACTGCCGTTGGGATAAAGAAGCGGTATGGCGTTAAATCAGCGGAACAGGTTTTCCGCGTCGGGTTTGCTTCCCGGTCGCTGCCGGTAAGCCGGATTCGCTGCGAGGCGTGGCCTGATAAACGCTTTTTTTCCTGGCGTCTAACTTCTGGCGCAGTCGTTGATAATGCTCTGCCTGCTGAATGATTTGCAGACCATAAATGTTAATCACCTCCAGGGCCTTGTCGGGGCGAGACCTGGGTTTACGAACCAGCGAGAGAATAAGCCGTGCCTCAGGTTTCGCTCTTACCCCGACTAACAGCGGGTTGGCAGCTTTCCAGACGGCCTGTTTAGCTTCGCGGCGCTGGCGGCGACGTGCCTGTGCGTCCATACAACCTCCTGTCAATCAACTTTGGTGATATCTCTCTGATATCCCAAAGCTTCTTGCTTTGGTGTATGTGCCCTTTTTCAGGGCCTGATGTTAAGGAGCGTTCACTTGCCTTGTGAGTCGGTGCGTCCTGCCGATGAATTGATATTGAACCAATAGTACAATTACGTCAAGAACCAAAAGTACGAATTATTTAAAAAAAGATCGTATTGATGATTAATTATTGATTTATAAGATTATTTTTAGATGGGTTAGCATTCGAGTTGCGGTAAGGCGGCAAGGGATCCAGCCTCAGGAGCATACTTGGGTAAGTGACTGAGGCTGGAGCTTGAGGATGAGCTATCTCAGGCGTGGCGGCGAATTGAATGGCTGTACATCACTCGGCCAATAATTTTGAGGTGCTGTTCGTTCTCTTCGCTAATGCGCCAGTCAGCATATTTGGGGTTGTCCGATCGCACCAGCAGGCAGTCATGGGTCATCTGCAGGCGCTTCACCAGCAATTGTCCCTTATAGAGGAACACGTAGATGCCATCGCCATCGAAGTAGTCTTTGCCAATATCCACAAAGATATAGTCACCCAGTTCAATGGTGCCGGACATGCTGTCACCGGTGACAGTGATGACTTTTATCGTTGAAGCCGGCCGGTGGCCGAACAGCTCCAGCGCTTCCTGGCTGTCGTAAACGATGTGGTTGATAGTTTCGGTGACTTCGCTGGAGACCAGTCGCCCCGGCCCCGCGCTGGCCTCAATGTCCAGCACGTCGATGCGAAAGCCCTGCTCTTCGCGCGGCTGGAAAGGATAAATAGCCGCCTCTTCATGGCTGGCCGCATTCTCGCGCCCTTCGCTTTGATAGCCCGTTTCACTGCCGTGCTGAAGCCAGAGCGCGTCAGCCCGAAGAAACGTTGCCAGCTCGTACATTTTATCCTGCCGGGGGATGGCTTCGGCGTTAAGCCACTTACTGACGGCCTTGGAGGAAACGCCCAGCGCGCGCGCTATCGCCATACCGCGCCCGAACTCATCGAGGTTTGCTTCGCTGCAGGCCTGCGCCAGCCTGCGGGAAAAAGCTTCGCGCAGTTGTTCTCTCTGTACCATAAGTACGACCCCGTCGTGTTTTTCATGACCAATAGTTCAATGATAACACGTACTGAAAGTACACAAAGCACAAAACTTAAAGGCGCAGTATCATTGGGGATGATCTGCTTTTGTGGTAAAGTGCGCGCCATCGAAACGTCCCTGCTTTATCCATTATATTTAATCAAACTTAATACTGGTTAAACATACAGGCTTTTGCAATGTTTTGAGCGCGAAATGTGAATATATCTTTTAGTCCGGTGGGGCTGGTAACAGGTTGAAATGGCGTTATTAATTACGAAGAAGTGCATCAACTGCGATATGTGCGAGCCGGAGTGCCCGAATCAGGCCATCTCCATGGGCGATGCTATCTACCAGATCGATACCGATCGTTGCACGGAATGCGTGGGCCATTACGAAACCCCGACCTGCCAGAAAGTTTGCCCGATCCCCAGCACGATAATTCACGACCCGGCGCACATTGAGAATGAAGAGCAGCTGTGGGATAAGTTCGTGCTGCTCCACCATGCGGATAAACTTTAGCTTTCGATGATCACCGTCGCGCAGGCGTAATGGCGCTCATCCGCCAGGGTAACGTGAACTGAACGCACTCCCATTTTTTCAGCCAGCCGCTCCGCCTCTTCCCAAAACCGCAGTTGAGGTTTGCCCAGCGCGTCGTTAAACACTTCAAACTGGTTGAACGCCAGCCCGTTGCGAATTCCGGTACCAAAAGCTTTCGCGGCCGCTTCTTTCACCGCAAAACGCTTCGCCAGAAAACGCACCGGCTGCTGATGCGCCTGGTACAAGACCCATTCATTTTGGCTCAGTACGCGCTTTGCCAGTCGGTCGCCGGAACGGGAAATGACGCTCTCAATGCGCGCAATTTCCACTATGTCCGTGCCGAGGCCGAGAATGGCCATTAGCGACGCGCTTCCTGCATCAGGCGTTTCATTTCAGCCACGGCTTCTTTAAGCCCGCTCATTACCGCTCGCCCGATAATCGCGTGACCGATGTTCAGCTCATGCATTTCAGGGATCCGCGCAATGGCCTGAACATTGTGATACGTCAGCCCGTGACCAGCATTCACCTTCAGCCCTTTAGCGGCGGCATAGCTCGCGGCTTCAGCAATGCGAGCCAGCTCTTTGGCCTGGGTCGCTTCGTTTTCAGCGTCCGCATAGCAGCCAGTGTGGATTTCAATGTAAGGCGCGCCCACGGCCACCGCCGCGTCAATCTGCGCGTGGTCGGCATCAATAAACAGAGAAACCAGAATACCTGCGTCAGCCAGGCGCTGGCAGGCATCGCGCATTTTATCCAGCTGACCGGCAACATCCAGGCCGCCTTCGGTGGTTACTTCCTGGCGCTTTTCCGGCACCAGGCAGCAGAAATGCGGTTTCGTCTGGCAGGCAATAGCGATCATCTCTTCGGTGACGGCCATTTCCAGGTTCATGCGGGTATCGAGGGTTTCACGCAGAACGCGAACGTCACGGTCGGTGATGTGGCGGCGATCTTCGCGCAGGTGAACGGTAATGCCATCGGCACCCGCCTGCTCCGCGATAAACGCGGCCTGAACCGGATCCGGGTATGCCGTACCGCGCGCGTTACGCAGGGTAGCGATGTGATCGATGTTGACGCCTAACAGTAATTCAGCCATGACAATCCTCAGAGTTCGCAGACAGATGCCGGGCAGTGTACACCTGCCGGGGAAAGCCTGGCTACGGTCTGTGATTACTGTGAGCTATCTGAAGGCTCAGGTGGTGTTTTTTTAGGCACAAACTGGCGGAACAGTTCGCGACTTTTGAGGGGCTTCCCTTGTAGATACGGCTTGAGCGCCATACGCGTGAAACGCTTGGCGGCACGGAGCGTGTCGGCATCGGGAAATTCGCGTTCGGCTAGCGCTCTGAGCTGGCGGCCGGTAAAGCTGCTGTGGCCGATCACCACGCTGGCAATAAAACCTTTCTCTTCACGGTAGGTGTAAGTCATGGTGTCATCGACGACTGCCCCGCTGCCGGCGCAGTGCAGAAAATCCACGCCGTAGCCAAGGTGCCCCAGCAGCGCCAGCTCAAAACGACGCAGCGCAGGCTCCGGTGTGCCCGTAGCGCCAGCTAAGGCCTGAATGCAGTGGAGATAATCGAAGAACAGTTCGGAGAAGCGGGTTTCCTGCTCGAGGACGCGAGCCACCAGTTCATTGACGTACAGGCCGCTGTACAGCGTGATACCACTTAAGGGAAGGGCCAGAGAAACCGCTTCGGCGCTGCGTAGCGTTTTGACTTCGCCACGGCCGCCCCAGCGAACCAGCAGAGGGGTAAAAGGCTGCAGAGCGCCTTTCAGATTTGAGCGTTTAGAGCGCGCGCCTTTGGCAATCAGACGAACGCGCCCGGACTCTTCGGAAAACAGGTCGAGCAAAAGGCTGGTTTCGCTCCAGGGGCGACTATGCAGGACAAAAGCCCGTTGCCAGCCTTCCATAAGTTTTAGCTCAGGTCGTCGGTATAACCGAGACTGCGCAGCGCACGCTCGTCATCGGCCCAGCCGGATTTCACCTTCACCCAAAGTTCGAGGTGAACTTTGGCTTCGAACATCTCTTCCATGTCTTTACGGGCTTCGATACCGATGGTTTTAATTTTGGCCCCTTTGTTGCCAATCACCATCTTCTTCTGCCCTTCGCGCTCAACGAGGATCAGCCCGTTGATGTCGTAGCCACCGCGTTCGTTGGTCACGAACTGCTCGATTTCTACGGTCACAGAATACGGCAGCTCGGCGCCCAGGAAACGCATTAGCTTTTCGCGAATGATCTCAGACGCCATAAAGCGCTGGGAACGGTCGGTAATATACTCTTCCGGGAAGTGGTGGATCGCTTCCGGCAGATGCTTACGGACGATTTCCGCGATGGTATCAACGTTCATCCCGGTTTCTGCTGAGATAGGCACGATATCGAGGAAGTTCATCTGGCTGCCGAGGAACTGCAGGTGAGGCAGCAGAACGGTTTTATCCTGAACGTTGTCAACTTTGTTGACGGCCAGGATGACCGGCGCACGGCTGTCGCGCAGCTTGTTCAGCACCATTTCATCATCCGGCGTCCAGCGGGTGCCTTCAACCACGAAGATAACCAGCTCAACGTCACCGATGGAGCTGCTTGCCGCGCGGTTCATCAGGCGGTTAATGGCGCGTTTTTCTTCCATGTGCAGCCCCGGGGTATCGACGTAAATCGCCTGATATGGCCCTTCGGTATGGATGCCCATGATGCGGTGGCGCGTGGTTTGCGCCTTACGCGAGGTAATGGAAACTTTTTGCCCAAGCAGCTGATTCAGCAGCGTGGATTTGCCGACGTTCGGGCGACCAACAATGGCCGCGAAGCCGCAATACGTTTTTTCTTCGCTCATTCCAGCTCCAGCTTTTTCAGTGCCTGCTCAGCCGCAGCCTGTTCCGCTTTACGGCGGCTTGAGCCCGTCCCTACGACAGGCTCAGGCAGGCCACTCACCTGACAGTGAATGGTAAATTCTTGATCGTGCGCTTCACCACGCACCTGCACCACCAGATACGACGGCAGCGGCAGATGGCGACCCTGCAGGTACTCCTGCAGACGCGTTTTCGGATCTTTTTGCTTGTCGCCTGGACTGATTTCGTCGAGACGGGTCTGATACCACGAGAGAATCAAACGCTCAACGTTCTGAATGTCGCTGTCGAGGAAGACGCCACCGATCAACGCTTCCACGGTATCAGCAAGAATCGACTCGCGACGGAAACCGCCACTTTTCAGTTCACCCGGCCCAAGACGCAGACACTCACCCAGTTCGAACTCGCGGGCGATTTCCGCCAGCGTATTGCCGCGCACCAGCGTCGCACGCATGCGGCTCATGTCGCCTTCATCTACGCGAGGAAAACGATGATACAGCGCATTCGCGATGACATAACTGAGAATGGAGTCACCCAAAAACTCAAGACGCTCGTTGTGTTTGCTGCTGGCACTCCGATGGGTTAATGCCTGTTGCAACAGATCCTGATGTTGAAAAGTGTAGCCCAGCTTACGCTGCAGCCTATTTATTACGATGGGATTCATGCGATACCAAAATTAATGAATGCGTCAACTATTCAGCACACGGAACAGACCTGAAAAAAGGAAACCAACGCTGTTTCGTGTGCCGTGGCTCCCTTTCGGGAGCCAATCTTTAAAGGCGGGAATATTCTATACACAACGACAGGGGATGTCGTTAGTTTGTGGGATTAATTGTTTAATGAATGCCGCCAATTCGGCTTAAACGAACGCCCGTTGGCCATTCGCCTTCTTGTTTCTCGAAACTCATCCAAATTGCTGTCGCTTTACCGACCAGATTTTGCTCTGGCACAAAGCCCCAATAGCGGCTGTCTGCGCTATTGTCGCGGTTATCACCCATCATGAAATAGTGACCCGGCGGAACAATCCATGTCGCAAGCGGCAAGCCTGACTGCTGGTAGTACATCCCCACCTGATCCTGAGCGATAGGCACTGTCAGAATGTTATGGGTGACGTTACCCAGCGTTTCTTTACGCTCGCTCAAGCGGACACCGTCTTCACGGGTCTGATCTTTAGGCAACTGGAAGAAGCCGGAAGTGGCTTCACTGCCGTTGCGGCGGGCAAACGTCTGCACAAAATCACTGGCTTCCACGTTGGAATAAGTGATTGGCAGCGCGTTGTCGCAGGCCTGGCCGGAACTGCAATTAGGCTGCACGGTGACTTCTTTCGACTGCGGGTCGTAGCTTACCCGGTCGCCCGGCAGCCCAACAACGCGCTTAATATAATCCAGGCGCGGATCTTCAGGGTATTTAAATACCGCAATATCGCCGCGTTTAGGGTGCCCGGTTTCAATTAAGGTTTTCTGATAAATAGGATCTTTAATGCCGTAGGCAAACTTCTCTACCAGAATAAAGTCACCGATTAACAGCGTTGGCATCATCGAACCGGATGGGATCTGGAAAGGCTCATAAATAAATGAGCGCACCACCAGCACAATCGCCAGCACCGGAAACACCGACGCACCGGTTTCCAGCCAGCCTGGTTTAGGGCCGACTTTTTTCAGCGTCTTTTTGTCCAGTGCGTCACCGGTGGCTGCCTGCGCTGCCGCCTGTTTTTCACGACGTTTTGGTGCAAAGATAAACTTGTCCAGACACCACAAAATGCCCGTCACCAGCGTGGCTACCACGAGGATCAAAGCAAACATATTCGCCATGCCAACTCCTTAGATTATTTGCTGTCTTTGCCAACGTGCAGAATGGCCAGGAACGCTTCCTGAGGCAGCTCGACGTTGCCGACCTGCTTCATGCGTTTCTTACCGTCTTTCTGTTTCTGCAGCAGCTTTTTCTTACGGCTGACGTCGCCGCCGTAGCACTTAGCCAGAACGTTTTTACGCAGCTGTTTCACCGTCGAACGCGCAATAATGTGGTTGCCGATGGCTGCCTGAATCGCGATGTCGAACTGTTGGCGAGGGATCAGATCCTTCATTTTTTCCACCAGCTCACGACCACGGTATGGCGCGTTGTCGTTGTGTGTGATAAGCGCCAGCGCATCAACGCGATCGCCATTTATCAGTACATCAACGCGCACCATGTTGGAAGCCTGGAAACGTTTGAAATTGTAATCCAGCGACGCATAGCCACGAGAAGTGGACTTCAGGCGATCGAAGAAGTCGAGCACCACTTCCGCCATTGGGATTTCATAGGTCAGCGCAACCTGGTTGCCGTGATAAACCATGTTGGTTTGCACGCCGCGTTTTTCGATACACAGCGTAATCACGTTGCCGAGGAACTCCTGCGGCAGCAGCATGTGACATTCCGCAATCGGCTCGCGCAGCTCTTCAATGTTGTTGAGCGGCGGCAGCTTAGACGGGCTATCAACGTAGACAATCTCTTTGCTGGTCGTTTGCACTTCGTAAACTACGGTTGGCGCGGTGGTGATCAGGTCGAGATCGTATTCACGCTCCAGACGCTCCTGAATGATCTCCATGTGCAGCAGGCCCAGGAAGCCGCAGCGGAAGCCGAAGCCCAGCGCCGTTGAGCTTTCTGGCTCGTAGAACAGAGAGGCATCGTTCAGGCTGAGCTTGCCGAGTGCATCGCGGAAGTTTTCGTAGTCGTCGGAGCTGACCGGGAACAGGCCGGCATAAACCTGCGGCTTCACTTTTTTGAAGCCTGGCAGCGCTTTGTCCGCCGGGTTACGGGACAGGGTCAGAGTATCGCCTACCGGGGCGCCCAGGATGTCTTTGATGGCACAAACCAGCCAGCCTACTTCACCGCATTTTAGTTCGGTACGGTCGATCTGCTTAGGCGTAAAGATGCCCAGACGATCGGCGTTGTACACCTGGCCGGTGCTCATGACTTTGACTTTGTCGCCTTTACGCAGCGTGCCGTTTTTCACGCGGATCAGGGAGACAACGCCCAGGTAGTTATCGAACCAGGAGTCGATGATCAGCGCCTGTAGCGGTGCATCTGGATCGCCTTCCGGTGCGGGGATATCGCGCACCAGGCGTTCTAATACATCAGGTACGCCAACGCCGGTTTTCGCCGAGCAGCGAACCGCATCGGTGGCGTCGATGCCCACGATGTCTTCAATTTCTTCCGCCACGCGCTCAGGATCGGCCGCCGGCAGGTCAATTTTGTTCAGAACCGGAACCACTTCCAGGTCCATTTCCATCGCCGTGTAGCAGTTCGCCAGGGTTTGAGCCTCAACGCCCTGCCCGGCATCCACCACCAGCAGCGCCCCTTCACAGGCCGCAAGCGAGCGGGATACTTCATAAGAGAAGTCAACGTGCCCAGGGGTATCGATGAAGTTCAACTGGTAAGTTTCACCGTCGCTGGCTTTGTAGTCGAGGGTGACGCTCTGCGCTTTGATGGTAATACCACGTTCGCGTTCCAGGTCCATTGAGTCAAGAACCTGCGCGGCCATTTCACGGTCGGACAAGCCGCCGCAAATCTGGATGATACGGTCAGACAGCGTCGATTTACCGTGGTCGATGTGGGCAATAATAGAAAAGTTACGTATATTCTTCATAGTTAGAGGTTTTATGCCTTACAAATGGCCTGTGAGCTCGGCGCTTCGCGCTGTACGGAGCAGGATGTCAGAGACTGTCTTCTGCCTGAAACGCCGCATTCTACACTACAACCAGAAAGTGAGGAAACTGCTCATCCTGCAAGCTTAGGTAAGCCATAAGCAGGATGTGCAAAGAGATGTCATTTGAAGGGAATTTATTGATTTTCAGCCGGCGGTGCGGACGTATCGACGCGCACTGCATCCGGGCTAAGCGCAACGCTTAGAATCACCGGCTGCCAGCTCTCACGACGGCTGAAATGCTGGGAAAAACCGCGAGCAAGCAGGAAGCCCCCTACGCCACCAAGCAAAGCTCCGCACATAGCGGCCAGGTTGGTACCAAACAGCGTCTGGAAAAGACCTGAACACAAAAATAGTCCGACCAACGGCGACATGTACACCAGCAGCGCGGACCCTAACAGGCTGCCTTCCGCAATGCCCAGCTCCACTTTTTGCCCGGCAACCAGCGGCTGTTCGCTTGGCACAGACAGCAGATGGCTGGTTTGTGGCCCCAATTTGTTTAGGACACGAGTCCCACATCCAGAGCGCGAAGCGCAGCTGCTGCAAGAGGCTTTAACATCACAGTGCAGCAATGCTTCACCATTTTGCCAGGAGACGACCGTCGCCCATTCTTTAATCATTGCGTCGCTCCGTTAAACTTCACGCTATCGCCAATGCGTTTCGCCGTTTGTGGAGGCAACTCACCTACAACGGTAATTTCGGTTTTATCACGAATTTCAGTGCTAATAGTCCGGCGACCGGTCCGCACAAGCTGTTCGCCATTACTTGCCTGAGACGGGGCCTGGCTGATGTTCACCGAGAAACTAAATAACCCGTCAGAATAAAGTCGGGATTCGATAGGCACGCCCACGGTTGGCAGTGGCCGGCGGCTGCTCGACACTTCGCTAAAGCCTTGCGGCAGCCATGTCGGTGCCCATGTAAAACTGGCCTTTTCCGCACCCGGTACGGACAGCAGAGGTGGCAACGTCGCTTTTGCTAAATTCTGCAGAAGCCCGCTCGCCTGATTTTCAACAGAGAATGACACAACCCGGAACTGTTCGAGCGTTTCGCCGTCGCGATCCAGTAAATCAACGCGAAGCGGCAGCTTGGTTTCGGTATCGAGCCAAACAATGTAGTTATAGCGAGTGCCGTCCCGAGCAACGACGCGAATAACCTCGCATAGTCTGTCGGCAATACGCGTACGCCCGACAGAAATAAAGTCGTAGTACGGCGTCAGGCGCTTAAAGTCGGTATAGACGATGGAAGGCAGAGAATCGACGATGTAGTCCCCGGTGAGCGTGAATGGCTCGAGCCCAGGCTCAAAATAGCTGATTTCATTGCCGCGCTGAACGACTTCGCGGCGCGGGCCGTCCATTTGCAGGAATTGCGCAAGCGGGCGATTATCAAGACGTGCATGGCGATAACTAAGGGACTCAATCCCTTGTTTGCTGATATTGATAAACGCCAGCTCATAATTGAGTGACTGACTAGCCTGGTTCATCTGCTGCAACAACGCCCCGGACGAAACAGTGTCCGCCGAGGCGCTGGAGGTGAACAACAGGCTGCCTGCCACGAGAGACAGGGCACACCAAAGTTGCTTCATTACTGCGATTGCGTTCCTAAAGTTTGGTTTCCTGGCACTTGCACAGCGGCCTGCTGGGTTTGCGCCTGTTCAAACTGGAGCTGCTCGGAGTGTAAACGACGCTGCAATTCGTAATCCTGCAGCATAGCGTTAATACGACGACGCTGTTCCTGTACTTGCTGACTGCTGTTGCTGGCGGTCGTGTCAGACGGTACGCCCAGACTTACCGGACTGGCTTTTCCCATCATCGGCAAAGTGTTAAAGACCGGCGTTTCCGGCTGTGCGGTGCTGTCAGACTGGCCATTATAGTGCTGTACGCCCACGATAACCGCAAGCGATACGCACGCGGCAACGCCCATTTGGGTAAGCTGGCTTGCCCACGGACGCACCTTATGCCAGAACGGCATTTTCTGCCACTGCTGAGGCTGCGGCTGAGATTCGGTAATGAGCGGCGCGACATTACGCACAGGCTCATTTGCGATAGCCGCCATCACGTTGGCAGAAATATCAAAGTGGAGCACTTCGCTGGTATCTCCGCGCATTGTGTCGCGGATAAGGTGGTAACTCTCCCAGCTTTGCTGCAATTCACTGTCGTTTGACAGGCGATTGAGCAACTCGCTGTCGAGAGATTCGCCATCCATTAAAGCGGAAAGTTGTTCTTTCTGCATGCCTAAATACCCTTCCAGTAATCCGCTATCGTCAACGCCTGATAAGCGGTTGAACTTTATTATCAATAGCTTCCCTTGCGCGGAAAATACGAGAACGCACAGTACCTACCGGGCAATCCATGATGTCGGCTATCTCTTCATAGCTCAGGCCATCCAACTCCCGCAACGTAATTGCCATGCGTAAATCTTCCGGGAGCGACTCAATAGTACGGAAAACTATTTGTCTCAGTTCTTCAGACAACATTAAGTTCTCAGGGTTCGAAATTTCTTTCAATGCGCTGCCACTTTCGTAGTTTTCAGCGTCAATGGCGTCCACATCACTTGATGGCGGACGCCGCCCCTGAGCAACCAGATAATTTTTAGCCGTGTTGACCGCGATGCGGTACAACCACGTATAAAACGCACTATCGCCACGGAATGAATCCAGCGCGCGATAAGCTTTAATAAAAGATTCCTGCACCACATCGGGTACATCTCCCGAAGGTACATAGCGGGAAACCAGGCTCGCAACCTTATGCTGGTAGCGTATCACCAGTAGGTTAAATGATTTCTGATCTCCCTTTTGGACCCGTTCGACGAGGACCTGATCCGTTAACTGCTCGCTCATCCGAGGTAATGTCTCCCCAAACCCAATTTCCACGCGTAATCGAAATGCCACTCGAACCCTGCATTTTTGAGCAAGCTTTGAGTTTGAGTGCCCGAGGCCAGCAAAGTTCCGTTACGCCTTTGTTTTTCTGTCATGTTTAGCGGATTGCATCTTTTCATTATAAGTTCCGCTTCGCAAAACGGTAACGCCGATTCTTCTGAATCAATGCTCAAAAAGTTAGCGAGCAGAGTATCTCATGAATCAGGGTATTTCATCATCTAATCTGCCATTTATCCTTCCGTAGTGAGATTTATTTACGCAGTTTGCTCGAGCCCTCCCAATGACTTTACCGATCACTCTGTTTAGTCTGCACAACACTAAAACAAAAAAAGCGTGTTCAGCGTCCCACCCGGTGCTATGCTCGGGCCACTATTGTTTAGTAAATTAAACACCATGAACAAAAATAGCGATCTGATCTGTGACGTATTAATTGTCGGTAGCGGTGCTGCTGGCCTTTCTCTCGCGCTGCGTCTGGCTCAAACCAGCAAGGTCATTGTGCTAAGCAAAGGCCCAGTTAACGAAGGCTCAACTTTTTATGCACAGGGGGGAATTGCCGCCGTTTTCGATGAAACCGACAGCATAGCTTCCCATATTGACGATACGCTGATAGCCGGGGCAGGAATTTGCGATCGTGACGCCGTAGAATTTGTGGCAAGCAATGCAAAGCACTGCGTCCAGTGGCTGATTGATCAGGGCGTCATGTTCGATACCCACACGCTGGCGAATGGTGAAGAAAGCTACCATTTGACGCGTGAAGGCGGCCACAGCCATCGCCGAATTCTTCATTCGGCGGATGCCACCGGGAAGGAAGTTGAAACCACGCTAGTCGGCAAAGCCCTCAATCACCCCAATATCCGGGTGATCGAGCGCAGCAACGCCGTAGACCTAATTATTTCGGACAAAATTGGCCTGCCGGGCACAAGGCGCGTCGTCGGTGCCTGGGTCTGGAACCGGAACCTTGAAAAGGTCGAAACCTGCCGTGCGAAATCTGTCGTTTTAGCCACCGGTGGCGCTTCAAAAGTCTACCAGTACACGACAAACCCGGATATCGCCTCCGGTGACGGTATCGCTATGGCATGGCGTGCAGGCTGCCGGGTCGCCAATCTTGAATTCAACCAGTTTCACCCTACGGCGCTGTTCCATCCTCAGGCCCGAAACTTCCTGCTTACCGAAGCATTGCGCGGCGAAGGTGCATACCTGAAGCGTCCGGATGGTTCACGCTTCATGCCGGAGTTTGATGAACGTGCCGAGCTTGCGCCACGTGATATCGTCGCCAGGGCTATCGATCACGAAATGAAACGCCTGGGCGCAGACTGCATGTATCTGGATATCAGCCATAAGCCAGAGGCGTTTGTTCGCCAGCACTTCCCCACTATTTATGAGAAGCTGCTTGGGCTAGGCATTGATTTAACCAAAGATCCGGTTCCCGTAGTCCCTGCCGCGCATTATACCTGCGGCGGCGTGATGGTAGATGAACACGGGCGCACCGACGTGGACGGGCTGTATGCCATTGGCGAAGTGACGTATACCGGCCTGCACGGCGCTAACCGAATGGCCTCAAACTCTCTGCTCGAATGCCTGGTTTATGGCTGGTCTGCTGCGGAAGATATTCTGAAACGCCTGCCGTACGCGCGAGAAAGTAAAACGTTGCCCGACTGGGATGACAGCCGTGTGGATAATCCAGACGAACAGGTTGTTATCCAGCATAACTGGCATGAGCTGCGGCTCTTTATGTGGGACTACGTTGGGATCGTTCGCACCACTCGCCGGCTGGAGCGGGCGCTGCGAAGAATTACCATGCTGCAGCAAGAGATTGATGAGTACTATGCCAACTTCCGCGTTTCAAACAATTTGCTTGAGCTTAGAAACCTGGTGCAGGTTGCCGAACTCATTGTGCGCTGCGCCATGCAGCGTAAAGAGAGCCGGGGCCTGCACTACACGCTCGATTATCCGGATCAGCTCGCTGAATCCGGCCCAAGCGTGCTTTCCCCGCTCTACATAAACAGGTAGAAGTCCTGGGTCAGGCTGCAATAGCCTTCAGAGTAGGTTTGGTCTGGCCCCCGGATCACCAGGCGGTCGTTGTAGTATTCTCCGCCCGTAGGAGAAAGCGCGAGCATCACCCGATGCGGCAGGCGAGTTTCATTGTCGGCCACATCGGTACGGTAACGAACATGCCAACCCTGTGATTTCGCCAGCTCGCTGAATGCCGTCCCGGCAGTTTCCGGCATAATCACGCAGAAGAAACCGTCTTCGGTGATCAGTTGTTCAGCGCTGCTGAGCAAGGCCTGGTGATCCAGCGTCGTGGTATAACGTGCCTGAGCTCGTTCTGGTGATGCGCAGTTACTGCCCTGCTCAAAGAAAGGCGGATTACTGACAATTAAGGAGTAGCGCTGAGTAGCCTGCTGCGCCCACTCGCGGATGTCCGCGCAGTGAACGTGAATACGCGAAGCCCAGCGGCAGCCTTTGGCGTTTTCTGCCGCCTGTTCTGCAGCAACAGGATCCAGCTCCACGGCTTCAATCGTGACGTCATCAGCGGTTCTCTGGGCGAGCATCAACGCCAGCAAACCGCTGCCGGTGCCAATATCCAGGACGCTTTTTACATTAACTACCGGCACCCATGCACCGAGCAGCGTCCCATCTGTTCCCACCTTCATGGCGCAGCGATCGTGCGCCACAAAGAACTGTTTGAAGGTGAAACCATCCCGACGTAATACCGCTTTTTGATCCGACATCTTATCTACCTTGCAAAGAAACCGCCGTAGCATAAGTGAAACGGACATCTACGGAAAGACACAAACAGATGAAGATCGCGGTCATTATGTCTATAATCGGCGTCCCAAACAGAGGTAGACCATGACTGTAAGCACTTTTTCCGAACTCGAACTTGATGAAAGCCTTTTGGACGCGCTCCAGGAGAAAGGCTTTACTCGCCCGACTGCCATCCAGGCTGCGGCCATTCCTCCTGCACTTGAAGGACGCGACGTGCTGGGTTCAGCACCGACGGGTACCGGTAAAACCGCAGCTTACCTGCTGCCAGCGCTACAGCATCTGGTCGACTTTCCTCGTAAGAAATCTGGCCCGCCGCGTATTCTGATCGTCACGCCAACCCGTGAACTCGCTATGCAGGTCGCCGACCACGCGCGTGAACTGGCAAAACATACCCATCTGGATATCGCCACCATCACCGGCGGCGTAGCGTATATGAACCACGCTGAAGTTTTCAGCGAGAATCAGGATATTGTCGTCGCTACCACCGGCCGACTGCTGCAATACATAAAGGAAGAGAACTTCGACTGCCGCGCGGTTGAAACGCTGATCCTTGATGAAGCAGATCGCATGCTGGACATGGGCTTCGCGCAAGATATTGAAACCATTGCCGCGGAAACCCGCTGGCGCAAGCAAACCATGCTGTTCTCCGCTACCCTGGAAGGCAACGCGGTTAAAGATTTTGCTGAACGCCTGCTGGAAGATCCGGTTGAAGTTTCCGCCACGCCATCCACGCGTGAGCGCAAGAAGATCCATCAGTGGTACTATCGCGCCGATGACGTTGAGCACAAAACGAAGTTACTCGTTCATTTGCTGAACCAGCCGGATACCACCCGCTCTATCGTCTTTGTGCGTAAGCGCGAGCGTGTGCATGAGCTGGTTGCCTGGCTGCGTGAAGCGGGCATCAACACCTGCTATCTCGAAGGCGAAATGGTACAGGCCAAGCGTAACGAGGCCATCAAGCGCCTGACCGATGGTCGCGTAAACGTTCTGGTTGCGACCGATGTTGCTGCCCGTGGGATCGATATCCCTGACGTTAGCCACGTATTCAACTTTGACCTGCCACGTACCGCGGATATCTATCTGCACCGTATTGGTCGTACCGGTCGCGCAGGCATGAAAGGAACCGCGATTTCGCTGGTTGAGGCGCACGATCATCTGCTGCTGGGTAAAATTACCCGCTACATGAAAGAGCCTCTGAAATCCCGCGTTATCGACGAACTGCGCCCAACGACGCGTGCGCCAAGCGAAAAGCTGACCGGTAAGCCATCCAAGAAAGTGCTGGCTAAGCGCGAAGAGAAGAAGAAAGAGAAAGACAAAGAGAAGCCGCGCGTTAAAGTGCGCCATCGCGATCAGAAAAACATCGGTAAGCGCCGTAAACCAACGGCAGCTACCACGACAGAGTCGCCAAAAGTCGACGAATAACATGAACGCCGGGATAATCCCGGCGTTTTTTATTGCCCGGGTACTGCGTTTTCCTGCAAACAATCATTCTTTACGGCATTCCTGCCCTGTCGTATACGGCGAAGATAGTGACATCGAAGAAATGAGCGTAGTGCTGGCAGCCCCAGGAAATTTAGGGAACCTGTACCGGGTGCTGATGCGGGTTTACTATGCATCCTATTAACGTGAAAGAGCGCCAGAAGGCGCTCTTTATTCTCAACGGCAGGAACTTAATTACAGGCTTTCAGTGAAAGTACGGGTAATCACATCGCGCTGCTGTTCCGGAGTCAGGGAGTTAAAGCGCACCGCGTAGCCGGAAACACGGATGGTCAGCTGCGGATATTTTTCCGGATGCTTAACCGCATCTTCCAGCGTTTCACGACGCAGAACGTTAACGTTCAGGTGCTGCCCACCTTCAACGCGAACTTCCGGTTTCACTTCCATTGGAATTTCACGGTATTCAAACTGGCCCAGTTTACTGACCGCAACCACTTCATCTTCCGCAAAACCTGCTTTCGCGCACACGCAGCGAGCTTCTCCTTTTTCACTGTCGAGCAGCCAGAAAGAGTTCAGAAGTTCGTCGTTTGCCGCTTTTGTAATTTGGATACCAGTAATCATTTTATTTCTCCCTCAGGGTAATGTGCTGATTCTTTGGGCCAGCGCTCTGGCTCATTGGTAAAACCTTTGTTGCTTTGTTGTTCTTATATCAGTCCGCCAGGCGTGATTCTTTGACTTAGATCAATTAAATCCACACACTAAAAATGGCTTTAGCTGGTTTTATTTGTTTTACATCAACTTAGACGGTCAGCGCCATGCTAAAACTTTTGTAAATTTTCAACTTTATTTATCACTGTAGCTCATTGATGCCACGCACTATTTTGCTCAGAAGGAAGAAGCAGTTAAGCTATCGGGCAATACAGATTCGCGGGAGAGCGAGATGACGACCCACCTCACCTGGCACGACGTGCTGGCAGAAGAGAAACAGCAGCCCTACTTTATCAATACGCTCAGCGCCGTCTCGGCAGAGCGCGCAGCGGGCGTGACCGTTTACCCTCCGCAAAAGGATGTTTTCAACGCTTTTCGCTTTACCGAGCTGGGCGATGTCAAAGTCGTGATTCTGGGGCAGGATCCTTATCATGGACCAGGCCAGGCGCACGGACTCTCTTTCTCCGTCCGTCCAGGAATCGCTCCCCCGCCTTCGCTGGTCAATATGTATAAAGAGCTTGAGGCTTCTGTCCCAGGCTTTACCCGCCCTACGCACGGCTACCTTGAAAGCTGGGCTCGGCAGGGCGTGTTGCTGCTCAATACGGTACTTACCGTCGAAGCGAGTAAAGCGCATTCCCACGCCAATTTTGGTTGGGAGACGTTTACCGACAAGGTTATCGCCCTCATTAATGAACACCGTGAAGGGGTGGTGTTCCTGCTGTGGGGTGCTCATGCCCAACGCAAAGGCAGCATTATCGATCGCCAGCGCCACCATGTCCTGACCGCACCGCACCCTTCTCCGCTTTCTGCGCATCGTGGTTTTCTGGGCTGCGGGCATTTTGTGAAGGCGAATGAGTATCTGGCCGGGCGCGGAGAACAGCCCATCGATTGGGTGCCGCAGCTGCCACAGGACAATGGCTAAAATCGGGGCGAAAAAAAACCAGCAATTACGCTGGTTTTTTTATAGTTGGAGAAGGCCTTAGGCCTTGTTCTGGCGCCACCATTCGCCCAGCAGCACGCCGGTCGCTACCGATACGTTGAGGCTTTCAACATTACCTGTACCTTCAATGGCTACGCTCATATCTGCGTTTTCAAAAGTTGTGTCGGAAACGCCATCGCGCTCCTGGCCCAGCACCAGCACCATTTTCTTAGGCAGCTCAGCTTTATACAGCGGGGTGCCCTGGTGGCTTGAGGTTGTCACGATGGTGTAGCCCGCTTTACGGAAAGCTTCCAGCCCATCGCCAAACGTCTCGCCGCTGATCGCCACCACGTGCTCGGCCCCGCCTTCTGCGGTACGAATCGCCGCACCGGATTCCAGCAGAGAAGCATCCTGAATCAGCAAACCTTTCACGCCGAAGTGTGCGCAGCTGCGCATGATCCCGCCCAGGTTATGTGGGTTGCCCACATCCTCCAGTGCCAGCACGCAGTCTTCTTCCCCGGCTTTGTTCAGCCAGGTCTGCACGCTGATGCCGCTGCGTTTTTTAATAATGAAGCAAACGCCGCCGTGGTGTTCGGTGCCTGAGGCTTTTGTCAGCTCAGCGTCATCCACCACGTGGTAAGCCTTGCGATTTGCCGCCATCCAGCGTAGCGCTTCTTTAAAACGAGGCGTAACGCTCTGGATAAACCAGGCGCGCACGATGCTTTCCGGGCGGCTCTGGAACAGCGCCTGACAAGCATTCTCACCGTACACACGGGCTTCTTCGGCGCGCTGGCGACGAATCACTTCCGGATCAACGATATGTTTAGTTGTACCTTCATTGTCTGATGCCGACAGCGAAGAGTCTACCGGGGCACGGGAAACCGTACGCCATGGCGAGGCCGCTTCACCGCGATCGCCTCTGTCACTACGTTCATTACGATCGCGCCCGCCGCGAGGTTTATCATCGTGACGAGACTGACGGCGACCGCCGCCTTCACCACGTGACGCACCGGCAGGACGCCCACCGCCTTTCCCGGTACGCGGGTTTTGGCTGCGCTGTTCGCTTTCGTCGTCACTGCGGACATACATCACTTTGACCTTGCCGCTTTTACCTTTAAATTCGTCGTTCATTGTTCCTCCACCTGGCTGAGCGCGAAGCGCGCAGATTACCTGATGTGCCATGGGTTAGCCATTAACTTTGCTTAAAAGCTAAAAACTATTGTACTCATCGAATAAATCACTTTGTTGGCCTCCCCATCTTCGCCGATAATATGTAACATATTTGAAACATCCATGGTGCATGGCACCGATTTCAATCATTCTCTTTGAGGTTAGTTATGAATACCGTTTGTGCCGACTGCCAGGCCATTAACCGCATTCCTGACGACCGTATCGATGACGGTGCAAAATGCGGTCGCTGCGGCCATGAACTGTTTGACGGTGAAGTCGTTAACGCCACGACGGCGACGCTGGATAAACTCCTGAAAGATGAGCTGCCGGTTGTGGTTGATTTTTGGGCGCCGTGGTGCGGCCCGTGCGTGAACTTCGCCCCTATTTTTGAAGATGTTGCCGAAGAACGCAGCGGTAAAGTTCGCTTTGTGAAGGTGAACACCGAAGCGGAGCAGGAACTGAGCGTACGTTTTCGCATCAGAAGCATCCCGACCATTATGATTTTCAAAAATGGCCAGGTCGTCGATATGCTGAATGGCGCCATGCCTAAAGCCCCGTTTGATAGCTGGCTGGACGAAAATATCTGATTATAAGGGGGCATTTTTTAAGCCCCCTTTCTCTATCTACGGTAGAATGGCGTTTTTAGCCAGACATCCTTCATTAATGACCGAAAACGCCGTTCTTCGCCTTCGTGCAGCCCGCCTTGCTCGCGCAACTCGTCCCTTTCTCGCCCGTGGTAATCGCGTTCGTCGCTGCCAGCGCTGCCTGCTGCCGTTGAAAAATTGCCTGTGTGAGACGCTTAAGCCACAACATGCCCGCAGTCGCTTTTGCCTGGTGATGTTTGACACCGAACCGATGAAGCCGAGTAACACCGGGCGGCTTATTGCCGATATTTTGCCGGAAACGGAGGCATTTCAATGGTCGCGCACGGAGCCCCCTCAGGCGCTGCTGGATCTTGTCGCTAACCCGGATTACCAGCCAATGGTAGTTTTTCCCGCTTCTTATGCCGATGCAAGTCGCGAGGTACTGACCACGCCACCAACCACCGGTAAGCCACCGCTATTTATCATGCTTGATGGCACGTGGACTGAAGCACGTAAAATGTTCCGTAAAAGCCCTTATCTCGATGCGCTGCCGATAATTTCCGTAGATTTAAGTATTACCTCAGCTTATCGCCTGCGCGAGGCCCATGCGGACGGCCAGTATTGCACCGCGGAAGTCGCCGCAGCCCTGCTAGAACTGGCGGGAGATGTAGTAGCGTCCAAAGGATTAACCCAGCATTTCACTCTTTTCCGCGAGCGCTATCTGGCGGGGAAACCCCATCATCAGGGCAGCGTCACAGCAGAAGTGGAAGAAAACGTTTAGACTCTCCTGAACATCACTCAGGGGAGAACGTCGTGAGTCAACGAGGCCTGGAAGCGCTGCTGCGTCCAAAATCCATTGCCGTTATCGGCGCTTCGGCAAAAGCCGACCGCGCCGGTTATTTAATGATGCGCAACTTGCTTGCTGGCGGCTTCAATGGCCCGGTAATGCCGGTGACGCCGACTCACAAAGCCGTGTGCGGGGTGCTTGCCTGGCCGGATATTGCCAGCCTGCCGCTGGCTCCTGACCTCGCTATTGTTTGTACGCATTCCCGGCGAAATCTTACGCTACTGGAAGCCCTGGGTAATAAAGGCTGCAAGGCCTGCATTATTTTATCTGCCCCACCTGAGCAATTACCCGAATTGCTGGCCTGCGCCGCTCGCTGGCAAATTCGCCTGCTTGGCCCAAACAGCCTTGGCCTGCTGGCCCCGTGGCAAGGGTTAAACGCCAGCTTCTCCCCTGTTCCGATTCAAAAGGGCAAACTGGCGTTTATTTCTCAGTCTGCCGCAGTGTCCAACACCATTCTGGACTGGGCACAGCAGCGCGAGATGGGCTTTTCCTGGTTTATTGCGCTTGGCGATAGCCTGGATATCGACGTGGATGAACTGCTTGATTATCTGGCCAGGGATACGAAAACTAGCGCCATCCTGCTGTATCTTGAACATCTGAGCGATGCCCGACGCTTTGTTTCCGCCGCAAGAAGCGCTTCACGTAACAAGCCAATTCTGGTCATCAAAAGCGGGCGCAGCAGCAAAGCACAAACGCTACTGAAAACCCATCCGGGCCTGGATGCCGCCTGGGACGCGGCGATACAACGAGCAGGTTTACTTCGGGTCCAGGATACGCATGAGCTCTTTTCCGCCGTAGAAACCCTTAGCCACATGCGACCTCTGCGCGGTGAGCGACTGATGATTGTCAGCAACGGCGCGGCACCTGCGGCGCTGGCCCTTGATGAGCTTTGGATACGTAATGGCAAACTAGCGACGTTAAGTGAAGAAACTCTGCAGGCTCTTGCGGGCGTGCTTCCTCCTGGCGTTGAGGCAGGAAACCCGATAGATCTAAGGGATGACGCGACGCCTGGCCGATACCTGCTGGCCATAGAGAAATTGCTGGATAGCCATGATTTTGATGCCTTAATGGTTATCCATTCCCCCAGTGCCGCCGCCCCAGGAACCGCAAGCGCTCTTGCCCTGATCGATCTTCTGCAGCGGCATCCTCGTGGCAAATATCTCACCATTGTCACCAACTGGTGCGGGGAGTATTCCTCCCAGGAAGCGAGACGCCTGTTTAGCGATGCCGGTATTCCGACTTACAGAACACCAGAGGGTGCGGTCACGGCGTTTATGCACATGGTCGAGTATCGCCGTAACCAGAAGCAATTGCGCGAAACGCCGGCCCTGCCGGCTAACCTGACGGCAAACACCAGCGACGCCCACCATCTGATTCAGCAGGCCTTGCATCAGGGAGCCACGACGCTGGATACCCATGAAGTCAGGCCGGTGCTTGAAGCTTATGGCTTAACGACCCTGTCGACATGGATTGCTGGAGACAGTGCAGAAGCGGTGCATATCGCAGAGCAAATTGGTTATCCCGTCGCATTAAAGCTTCGTTCTCCGGATATTCCCCACAAGTCGGAAGTTCAGGGCGTTATGCTCTATTTGAGAACGGCCAGTGAAGTACAACAGGCCGCCGAAGCCATCATCGACCGTGTAAAAATGGCCTGGCCCCAGGCTCGTATTCACGGCCTGCTGGTGCAAAGCATGGCAAACCGCGCAGGCGCGCAGGAACTAAGAGTCGTCGTTGAGCACGATCCGGTATTTGGTCCATTGATCATGCTGGGCGAAGGCGGCGTAGAGTGGCGACCTGAAAGGCAGGCGGCGGTAGCCCTCCCCCCGCTAAACATGAATCTGGCCCGATACCTTGTCATTCAGGCGATCAAAAGCGGCAAGATCCGTAGCCGGAGCGCATTACGCCCGCTGGATATCGCCGGGATCAGCGAAGTTCTGGTGCAAGTCTCTAACCTGATAGTTGATTGCCCCGAGATTGTCAGACTCGATATTCACCCTCTACTGGCATCCGGCAGTGAATTCACCCTGCTCGACGTCACTCTGGAATTGGCCGAATTTACGGGGGATGCTGATGCCAGGCTGGCCGTGCGTCCTTATCCTCATCAGCTTGAAGAGCTGGTGCAGCTTAAGAACGGTGACCGCTGCCTGTTCCGGCCGATCCTGCCCGAGGACGAACCTCAGCTGCAGCGTTTTATTGCCCAGGTAACAAAAGAGGATCTCTACTATCGCTATTTCAGCGAGATCAATGAATTTACCCACGAAGATTTAGCCAATATGACGCAGATCGACTACGATCGAGAAATGGCGTTCGTTGCAGTCAGAAGAATAAAAGACAACGATGAGATCCTCGGCGTCACACGCGCCATTTCAGACCCTGACAACGTTGATGCCGAGTTCGCCGTGCTGGTTCGCTCCGACTTAAAAGGCCTCGGACTCGGCCGACGCTTACTGACTAAGCTCATCGATTACACCAGAGAGCATGGCCTTCAGCGACTGAATGGCATAACGATGCCGAACAACCAGGGCATGATTGCCCTGGCCCGCAAACTGGGTTTCAGCGTCGATATTCAGCTGGAAGACGGTATTGTAAGTCTGACGCTTCCATTGAGCAAAAGCGCAGATTCGTGAGTAAGGTACTGGAAAACATACTCACTTTGCGCAGTAGTAGTGGTATTATCAGCAAGTTCTGACGTCTGGATTTTGCAGAAGGCCATCCAATGAAGAGAGAAGATAAGCACTGTGATGTTGTCTAAATTTAAGCGTAATAAACATCAACAACACCTTGCCCAGTTACCGAAGCTTTCTCAATCAGTTGATGATGTAGAAACCCTGTTCTCCCCTGCGGATTTCCGCGAAACGCTGTTGAAAAAAATCGCCAGCGCAACGCAGCGTATTTGTATTATTGCGTTGTATCTTGAACAGGATGACGGCGGCAAAGGAATTCTGTCCGCGCTTTATCAAGCCAAACAGCAGCGGCCAGATTTAGATGTTTCCGTGCTGGTTGACTGGCACCGTGCCCAGCGCGGACGTATTGGTGTTGCCGCGTCCAACACCAATGCGGACTGGTATCACCGCATGGCCGAGCAGTTCCCCGACGTGAATGTTCCTGTCTATGGCGTTCCCGTCAATACTCGCGAAGCCCTTGGCGTGCTGCATTTCAAAGGCTTTATTATTGATGACAGCGTCATCTATAGCGGCGCCAGCCTCAACGATGTTTACCTGCATCAGCACGATAAATATCGCTATGACCGCTATCAAATCATTCGCAATCGCGCCCTGGCAGATATCATGCATGGCTGGGTTAACCAGAATTTGATAAATGGCCGGGCGGTTCATCGCTTAGATGTCGCTGAGCGCGTAAAAAGCCCAGAAATCAAAAACGATATCCGTCTCTTCCGCCAGGAATTGCGTGACGCTAGCTTTATCTTCCACGGTGATGCAGATAACGATCAGCTCTCGGTTACGCCGCTGGTCGGTCTGGGAAAATCCAGCCTGCTGAATAAAACCATCTTCCATCTTATGCCTTGCGCAGAGCAGAAGCTGACTATCTGCACGCCATACTTCAACCTGCCAGCTGTCCTGGTCCGCAATATCATACAGCTGCTGCGGGACGGTAAACAGGTTGAGATTATCGTTGGCGATAAGACAGCGAATGATTTTTATATTCCGGAAGATCAGCCGTTCAAGATTATTGGCGCGCTACCTTATCTCTATGAAATTAACCTGCGCCGCTTCCTGAGCCGCCTGCAATATTATGTGAATACCGGGCAGTTGATTGTGCGTTTGTGGAAAGATGGGGATAACAGTTACCACCTGAAAGGCATGTGGGTGGACAACGAGTGGATGCTGCTGACCGGGAATAACCTTAATCCGCGCGCGTGGCGCCTGGATCTGGAAAATGCTCTGCTGATTCACGATCCCAAAAGAGAGCTTGAAGGCATTCGCACCAAGGAGCTGGAGCTTATCCGCACCCATACGACGGCTGTTAAGCATTATCGCGATCTGCAAAGCATCGCCGAATATCCGGTGAAAGTTCGCAAGCTGATTCGCCGCCTGCGCCGTATCCGTATCGACCGACTAATAAGCCGTATTCTCTAAACGTTTAAGCCCTGCACTGCAGGGCTTTTTCTTTCTAGAGCTTGATCCCTTTGCCTTTACGGTGCAGCAACAGAGAAACAGCAAATGCCAGCGCCCCCATCGCAGAGACATACCAGAAGAAGGTCGTTTCGCTGCCCATCGATTTCAGCGATAAGGCGACATATTCTGCCGAGCCACCAAACAAGGCATTTGCAACTGCATAAGACAGACCTACACCTAGCGCACGGACTTCCGGCGGGAACATTTCTGCCTTAAGGATGCCGCTGATTGAAGTGTAAAAACTGACAATTAGCATCGCCGCCATCACCAGAGCAAAGGCCGCATAAGGTGAGCTAACATTCTGCAGTGCCGTCAAAATAGGCACAGTCAGCACCGCTGCCAGTCCGCCAAAACAAAGCATAGAACTTCGACGACCAATTTTATCCGACAGTGCACCGAAAAACGGCTGAAGTACCATGAAGATAAACAGCGCACAGGTCATCAACGCGCTGGCCGTGTTCGCATGCATCCCCGCAGTATTCACCAGATATTTCTGCATATAGGTGGTGAAGGTATAGAAAGCCAGGGAGCCGCCGGCGGTGAAACCAAGCACCATAATGAAGGCTTTTTTATTTTTCCACAGCCCGGAAAGCGTACCGGCATCCTTGTGTGCGCGGCTTGCTTTATCCGATGTTTCATCCAGAGAACGGCGAAGATAGAGAGCAACTATCGCCAGTACGGCTCCAATCGCGAAGGGAATTCTCCATCCCCAACTACGCAAATCTTCATCACTTAGCACTTGCTGGAGAACAACCACAACAAGCAACGCGGCCAGCTGCCCGCCAATGAGCGTCACGTACTGGAATGAGGCATAGAACCCTTTACGACCTTCGACCGCCACCTCACTCATGTAAGTTGCGCTGGTGCCGTACTCCCCTCCAACAGATAACCCCTGGAACAGGCGTGCTAAAAGCAATAATGCAGGGGCCCATGTGCCAATGGTGGCGTATCCTGGCAGGCAGGCAATGACCAGCGATCCAAAACACATCATACACACTGAGATAAGCATGGAGTTTTTACGTCCATATTTATCGGCAATATACCCGAATAACCAGCCTCCAATGGGTCGCATCAAAAAACCTGCGGCAAAGACACCGGCGGTTTGCAGAAGCTGAGTCGTGGTGTTTCCCGTTGGAAAAAAGATATGAGCAAAATAGAGCGAACAGAACGAGTAAACATAAAAATCAAACCACTCAACCAGATTCCCTGATGAAGCACCCACAATGGCCCAGACGCGACGACGGGTATCAGCCGCCGACGGCACAATATTTGATTCACCTGTTGTTTCAATCATTTTATTTTCTTCTCCTGTCTTCCTGAATGGGTCTAATAACCCAGGATCCAGTAAAGCAGGAGAAAGAAATTTTGTGAGGTGAAGTATCTTGTTGCGGAGTTGTTACATTAACTTTTGTGAGCAAGCGGAGATTTTTGTGAAAAAGTATGCTTTAAAAAAGCAAAAAACCCCGGCCTTTCGGTCGGGGTTAATGCTGATTTGATGCCTGGCAGTTCCCTACAATACGCGTATCATCCTGATACTCGCCCCTCCGGGGCCGCCGCACGCGGCGTTCAAACGTGTTCCCCACACGTTTGTCGCATGCCCATCCTCGTGCAGGG
>AKXM01000036.1 GCA_000277545.1 Enterobacter sp. Ag1
CAAAGGAAAACACCGACCCATCTGTCAGGAATATTATCCTGTTTCATAAATCATCTGGGGTACTGAATGCAGACCGAAGGTTCCGGGAAGCTGAAGTAAATATGTATCAGCACGATGAGGATATTTCATACTTTGACCCAGAGATAAGGACGACTCCCGATGATTTTCGTCGTGAATTTAAGGTGCTATCACGTAAGAAAAATAGGGAAGATATACTTGAGTTAAAACTCGATGGCATAGAAGTTCATAAAATAGAGGGTGTTGATTACTCCACATCAGAAAC
>AKXM01000037.1 GCA_000277545.1 Enterobacter sp. Ag1
CGGCTATCACCCAAACATTCGGGGTCGTTCGCGATTCGTTCCCGACGATCGCTCTCTTTCGCTGTTCCCGACAGCTCAACCCCGCCTGAGTTGGGTCATAGCCGGGGGCGATGAGAGCCGGGAACAAGGGCGTGGCTGTATGACTTGCAGCAACGTTAACATCCCGTGTGGCTGCGGGATTGAAGCGAGGCACGGTTCCGGCTTAAATCGCCTCCGTTTTCTCTCCGACTGGCCAGGGTCCGGCCGTCGGGAAC
>AKXM01000038.1 GCA_000277545.1 Enterobacter sp. Ag1
CAAAAGAAGTAGGTAGCTTAACCTTCGGGAGGGCGCTTACCACTTTGTGATTCATGACTGGGGTGAAGTCGTAACAAGGTAACCGTAGGGGAACCTGCGGTTGGATCACCTCCTTACCTAATAGATACAACCCGCGCAGTGCTCACACAGATTGTCTGATAGAAAACGAGCAGTAAAACCTTATAGGCTTGTAGCTCAGGTGGTTAGAGCGCACCCCTGATAAGGGTGAGGTCGGTGGTTCAAGTCCACTCAGGCCTACCAAATTTTCCCCTGTTCTGCGTTGCACCTCAGACTCGCATACCTCAGTATGCGTCGCTAAGTTGCGCCTTGACCAGCGATGAATTCATGGTAATCAAAGGTTTTACGAAATCGATGGGGCTATAGCTCAGCTGGGAGAGCGCCTGCCTTGC
>AKXM01000039.1 GCA_000277545.1 Enterobacter sp. Ag1
AAGCAGTATTTCGGCGAGTAGCGCAGCTTGGTAGCGCAACTGGTTTGGGACCAGTGGGTCGGAGGTTCGAATCCTCTCTCGCCGACCAAATTTTAAAAGCCCTTCTGAAGAAGGGTTTTTGCTTTCAGCCCGGAGCCCTAATAAGCTTTTGATGTGTTGAAAGCAGCAGTAAAAGCAGTATTTCGGCGAGTAGCGCAGCTTGGTAGCGCAACTGGTTTGGGACCAGTGGGTCGGAGGTTCGAATCCTCTCTCGCCG
>AKXM01000040.1 GCA_000277545.1 Enterobacter sp. Ag1
AAGCGCTCAACCAACATTGCTCATTTTCTTCTCTGGAAGAACAGCAACAATGGTTTGACAGATGGCGAAAGGAATTCAACGAGATAAGGCCGCATAAAGCGCTTCAGGGTAAAACGCCGGCCTCGGTCTGGAAACCTTCGGAAAGACAGTTTGCGGGGCCACGAACAGAAATGCCTGTCCCGGATAATGCCAGAATGTTGAGAGTCGCGCAGAGAGGAGATTTATGGTTCAACAGTACCCGAATATTTCTGAGTGAAGCGCTACGAAATGAGTGGGTCTGGATGAAACCGTTGAATGAGCAATGCGACGAAATAGGATTTGGTGAACTGATACTGGCGCATTACGACAGAATCAATCACCGTATCCTGAGGTTAGATTGAGAGAAAGGTGTAACCCATGTGACCGGTCAGTTCTGTAACCCATGTGACCGGTTCATACAGCGTAATGCCCCCTGACACGTTCACTATTTATGGAAGTGGCAGAAATAAATGATGCTACGGTGAACGGAAAAACTGCGAACTAAAATATTCCTTCTCGTTTCAACACCCATACAAAAACACACCTAACGCCACGCGACAACGCTCACAGAACGGCATATGATTGTCGGCTCCCTTACCGCCTTGTGGAGACCGTATGTCGTTACGTATCGAAGTCATCAAAGATAAAGTCCTGTCTGATAACTACTTCATCCTGCGCAATATTACCTATGACCTGTCTCGTAACGGGGCCGAAAGCGTGCGTCATAAGCGCGAAGTTTATGACCGGGGCAACGGGGCGACCATTCTGCTTTATAACCGCGAAAAGAAAAGTGTGGTGCTAACACGCCAGTTCCGCGTCGCGACCTGGGTTAACGGGAATGAAGACGGCATGCTGATAGAAGCCTGTGCCGGGCTGCTGGATGCCGACGAGCCAGAAGTCTGCGCCCGCAAAGAGGCGATGGAAGAAACGGGCTTTCAGGTAGGAGAGGTTGAGAAAGTCTTTGAGTTGTATATGTCTCCCGGCGGCGTGACCGAAATCGTCTATTTCTATCTGGCAGAATACAGTGATTCTCAGCGAGAAGGCGCCGGCGGCGGCGTGGAAGATGAAGATATCGACGTGCTGGAAATCCCGTTTAGCCAGGCAATGGCGATGGTGAAGAATGGGGAAATTCGCGACGGGAAGACAGTGATACTGCTTCAACAGCTACAGTTGCGCAATATTATGGGGTAAAACTCCATAAAATCATGTTATTGCGATTTTTAATATTGATATAAAGCTATCCGACAAATCCGATTGAGCAGGCTGTCTCGTGGGCCGAAGATACGTCGCACCATCGTACGTTTTTCACGCTTCGCTTTTTAGGGCTGCCTTCAATGTTCTATCGGACATCCTCCTTGCTTATGCTTGCATTGCTGGTAGCCAATGCTGCATTTGCCGCGCCAGCGCAAAAGCAGTTTTCCGACTGGCAGGTGACCTGCAATAACCAGAACTTTTGCAGCACCCGTAATACCGGACTGCATCAGGGGTTGGTGATGACGATTACCCGGGGTGCCGGGGCTCGCACTGACGCCAGTTTGCGCATCGACCTGGGGAATATGGAGAGTGCGGACGTTAAAGTCTCGCCTGTAGCACCGAGGCTGCGGTTTGACGACGCGCCGCTTGCTATCCAGCCCAGCGAGTGGAAAGTGTCGCCTCATCATTTGATGACCAATAATCCGGAGGCGATTAACGGTCTGCTAGACGCTGTTATGAACGGCGATAAAATTACCCTTGCCGACGGCAGGGGCATCATTTCACTCAGCGGGCTCAAAGCGGCGCTGCTCTTTATCGACAGCCAGCAAAAGCGTATCGGCAGCGAAACCGCATGGATTAAAAAAGGCGACGGACCTCCGCTCAGCGTGCCTCCGGCTCCACCGCTCAAAGAAGTGGCTGCAGCTACGGCACCAACAACGCCACTTTCACACGATGAACTGAACGACCTGTTGGATTACGGCACATGGCGGATGAATAACAGCCAGTGTTCGCTCGATCCGCAGCGCCGGGAAGTGCGCGTTTTCCCTCTGACTGACGATAAAGCCTTGATGCTTACCAGCTGTGAAGCAGGCGCCTATAACGTGGTTTATCTGGCCTGGGTCATCTCCCGGCAAAAGCCGTTTGTCGCCAGGACGATTCACCTGCGATTACCCTTTATACCGGACGGCGGCAGCGCTGAGCTGGAACTAATGAACGCGGGATTTGATGAGCACGATAAAGTGTTAACCACCCTGGCGAAAGGGCGTGGGCCTGGCGACTGCGGCGTGGCCACGCGCTGGCGCTATGACGGACAGCGCTTCCGGCTTGTGCGTTATGCCGCTGAATCTGCCTGTGATAGCTGGCATAAAGCGGGCGGCTGGCCGACGCTGTGGGTCACCAAATAGGGTGGATTCATGGAATAAGAAGAACCCTCTCCCCATGAGGAGAGGGCTGGCAGTGTAGGCTATTTCTTGCCGAGTGATTTTTTCGCTACGGCTACGATGTTTTCTACCGTAAAGCCAAAGAATGGGAACAGCTTCCCGGCAGGGGCGGATTCGCCGAAGGTTGTCATACCCACAATCCCGCCTTTGAGACCGACGTATTTGTACCAGTAGTCGGCTATACCGGCCTCTACCGCCACTCGAGCCCGTACGGCATAAGGCAGGACGGACTCCTGATACGCCTCATCCTGAGCATCAAACACGTCGGTGGACGGCATAGACACGACGCGAACCTTATGCCCTTCTTTGCTCAATGCTGCCGCGGCCTCGACGGTGATTTCAATCTCAGAGCCCGTGGCAATCAGGATGAGGTCTGGTTTGCCGTCGCTGTCCTTCAGAATATAACCCCCTCGGCCGATCGCTTTCAGTTGCTCGGGCGTACGGTCCATCTGGGCCAGATTCTGGCGAGACAGGATCAGCGCAGTTGGGCCGGTCTGGCGCTCAAGTGCGGATTTCCAGGCCACGGCGGCCTCAACCTGATCGCAAGGCCGCCAGGTGCTGAAGTTGGGCGTCAGGCGCAGGCTGGCTAACTGCTCGACGGCCTGGTGTGTCGGGCCATCTTCCCCAAGGCCGATGGAATCATGGGTATAAACCATGATCTGCCGCGCTTTCATCAGCGCCGCCATACGTGCCGCGTTACGGGCGTACTCCACAAACATCAGGAAAGTGGCGGTGTAAGGGATAAAGCCGCCGTGCAGGGCGATGCCGTTGGCAATGGCGGTCATACCGAATTCGCGTACGCCGTAGTGGATATAATTCCCGGCGGTGTCCTCTTTAATCGATCTCGAGCCTTTCCAGATGGTCAGGTTACTCGGGGCCAGGTCGGCGGAGCCGCCAAGCAGTTCCGGCAGCGACGGACCAAAGGCGTTAAGGGTATTCTGCGAAGCTTTGCGGGTGGCGATTTTGTCCGGGTTCGCCTGCAGTTGTTCAATGTAGCTTTGGGCTGTTTTCTGCCAGTTATCCGGCAGTTTACCTTCGGTACGGCGTTTAAATTCGGCGCTCAGGGTAGGGTGAGCTTTTGCGTAAGCGGCAAACTTCTCTTTCCAGGCGGCCTCCGCTTTTTCGCCTGCCTCTTTGGCGTCCCAGGCGTGATAGACCTCTTTTGGGATCTCAAACGGCGGGTATTTCCAGCCGAGCTGCTTGCGCGCCAGGGCGACTTCTTCTTCACCCAGCGGTGCGCCGTGAGCCTCTTCTTTGCCCGCTTTGTTTGGCGAACCAAAACCGATCACGGTGCGGCAGATAATGAGGGACGGTTTGTCCTTCACGCTCTGGGCTTCTTTGATGGCTTTTTTCAGCGCAGCCGGGTCGTGACCGTCAATCTCATGGATCACGTGCCAGTGATAGGCCTCGAAGCGTTTGGCCGTGTCGTCGGTAAACCAGCCATCGGTTTCCCCGTCGATGGAAATCCCGTTATGGTCATAGAAGCCGATCAGCTTGCCTAAACCCAGCGTTCCGGCAAGGGAAGATACCTCATGGGAAATGCCCTCCATCAGGCAGCCGTCCCCCATGAACACATAGGTGTAGTGGTCAACGATGTCATGGCCCGGCTGGTTAAACTGCGCGGCCAGCGTGCGCTCGGCAATCGCCATCCCCACGGCGTTGGCTAACCCCTGGCCCAGCGGGCCGGTGGTGGTTTCCACGCCGGGGGTATAGCCCACTTCCGGGTGACCGGGCGTTTTGGAGTGAAGCTGGCGGAAGTTTTTCAACTCGTCCAGCGGCAGGTCATAGCCGCTCAGGTGCAGCAGGCTGTAAAGCAGCATCGACGCATGGCCGTTCGACAGCACGAAGCGGTCGCGGTTGGCCCAGTGCGGGTTAGACGGGTTATGGCTGAGGAAATCATTCCACAGCACCTCGGCGATATCGGCCATGCCCATGGGCGCTCCGGGGTGGCCGGAATTGGCTTTCTGGACCGCATCCATACTGAGGGCGCGAATGGCGTTGGCAAGCTCTTTACGTGATGACATGTTTCACTCCAGGTCTTGTTAAAGTTTGGCGGCGAGCAGGTCTTCCAGTTTGCGTTGATCTATGGCGAACAGGCGGATCCCTTCGGCCAGTTTTTCCACGGCCATAGCATCCTGGCTATGTTCCCAACGGAATTCCGCTTCGCTCATGGGGGCCGGACGGCGGAAGCCCTGTGAGAATGGGATCAGTTTACGGATAACTTCTTCTTCACTGTCCTGCAGCTGCTGCAGCAGGTTAGGGGCGATGGTCAGCCGGTCGCAGCCCGCCAGGGCGAGGATTTGTTCCTTACGACGGAAGCTGGCGCCCATGACGATGGTTTCATAGTTATGTTGCTTGAAGTAGTCGTAGATATTGCGCACGGATTTCACGCCCGGATCTTCTTCAACGATATACGGATCCATCGGTTTACGCGCCTGATACCAGTCGTAAATACGGCCCACGAACGGGGAAATCAGGAAAACGCCCGCTTCCGCACAGGCACGCGCCTGAGCAAAAGAGAACAGCAGTGTCAGGTTGCAGTTGATGCCTTCTTTTTGCAGCTCTTCCGCCGCGCGGATGCCTTCCCAGGTTGACGCCAGCTTGATGAGAATGCGGGATTTATCGATCCCCTGTTCGGCGTACAGATCCACCAGGCGACGAGCCTTGCTGATGCTCTTTTCTTTGTCGTAGGAGAGACGGGCATCCACTTCGGTAGACACGCGACCTGGAATGCTTTTCAGAATTTCCGCACCGACATTGACCGCCAGTTTGTCACTGGCTTCGGCCACAATGTGTTCCCTGCTGCCGCCGCGCTGTTTGCCGTAGGCCAGCGCGTCATCAATCAGCGGCTGATATTGCTCAAGCCCCGCGGCTTTTAACAACAATGAAGGGTTGGTGGTGGCGTCTTCAGGCTGGTAGTGGCGAATAGAGTCGATATCACCGCTGTCTGCAACCACGGTGGTGTACTGTTTAATGCTGTCTAACTGATTCATTACTATCTCCTTGAAAAAGCAACGTCTTACCTGAGCGTTCCGTGTCGCTCGCCGTGAAAACTTACGCTTTGCATAACCCAAAAGCATAGCAGATGGGGGCGATGACGGGGCAGCCGCTAACATTGGTTCTATAGTTAGCTAACAATAATCACGCCTAATCTTAATAGTATGGCTACCTTCAAAGTTTGCGAAACGTGCCCGCGTGATACTAGGCGGCTGACGTAACAATAAAGAAGACCCAAAAAGGAACGATGCAATGGATGAACAACTGAAGCAAAGTGCCCTCGATTTCCATGAGTTTCCAATTCCGGGGAAAATCCAGGTTTCTCCGACCAAACCCCTTGCTACCCAGCGTGACCTGGCGCTGGCGTATTCACCGGGCGTAGCGGCACCTTGCCTTGAAATTGAAAAGGACCCGCTCGCCGCCTACAAATACACCGCGCGTGGCAACCTTGTGGGCGTGGTTTCTAACGGTACCGCGGTGCTCGGGCTAGGCAATATCGGCGCGCTTGCAGGCAAGCCAGTTATGGAAGGTAAGGGCGTCCTGTTTAAAAAATTTGCCGGTATAGACGTTTTCGATATCGAAATTGATGAGATGGATCCGGACAAGCTTATCGACGTGGTGGCCGCGCTGGAACCCACTTTCGGCGGCATTAACCTGGAAGATATCAAGGCACCGGAGTGTTTCTACATAGAGCAGAAGCTGCGCGAGCGCATGAACATTCCGGTGTTCCACGACGACCAGCACGGCACCGCGATTATTTGTACCGCCGCGGTGCTGAACGGCCTGCGCGTGGTTGAAAAGAACATTACCGATGTACGGCTGGTGGTTTCCGGCGCGGGGGCTTCGGCAATCGCCTGTATGAACCTGCTGGTCGCGCTGGGAATGCAAAAACACAACATCGTGGTTTGCGACTCGAAGGGCGTTATTTATAAAGGCCGCGAAGAGAACATGGCCGAAACCAAAGCCGCCTATGCCGTTGAAGACAGCGGCAAGCGGACGCTGGACGACGTGATTGAAGGCGCGGACATTTTCCTCGGCTGCTCCGGTCCGAAAGTGCTGACTCAGGAGATGGTGAAGAAGATGGGCAAAGCGCCGCTGATTCTGGCGCTGGCTAACCCTGAGCCTGAAATTCTGCCGCCGCTGGCGAAAGAGGTGCGTCCGGAAGCCATTATCTGTACCGGCCGTTCGGACTACCCGAACCAGGTGAACAACGTGCTGTGCTTCCCGTTCATCTTCCGTGGCGCGCTGGACGTGGGTGCCACGGCAATTAACGAAGAGATGAAGCTGGCTGCGGTACATGCGATAGCCGAGCTGGCTCACGCTGAACAAAGCGACGTGGTGGCCTCCGCCTACGGCGAGCAGGAACTGACGTTCGGCCCGGAATACATCATTCCTAAGCCATTTGACCCGCGCCTGATCGTGAAAATTGCCCCGGCGGTAGCCAAAGCAGCGATGGACTCCGGCGTGGCCACGCGCCCGATTCAGGATTTCAATGCTTACAGCGAGAAGCTGGAAGAGTTTGTCTACAAAACCAACCTGTTTATGAAGCCGATCTTCTCCCAGGCGCGCAAAGAGCCGAAGCGCGTGGTGTTAAGTGAAGGGGAAGAAGCGCGCGTGCTGCATGCCACACAGGAGCTGATCACTTTGGGGCTGGCGAAGCCTATCCTGATTGGTCGTCCAAGCGTTATCGAAATGCGTATCAAAAAGCTGGGCCTGCAAATTCAGCCGGGCAAAGATTTTGAGATCGTGAATAACGAATCCGATCCGCGTTTCAAAGAGTACTGGCACGAGTACTACAACATCATGAAGCGCCGTGGGATCACTCAGGAGCAGGCGCAGCGGGCGGTGATCAGCAACACGACTGTGATCGGGGCGATCATGGTGCATCGTGGTGAAGCAGATGCGCTGATATGCGGGACAATCGGCGAATATCACGAGCACTTTGACGTGGTAGAGAAGCTGTTTGGCTACCGCGAAGGCGTGAAGGCTGCCGGGGCGATGAACGCGCTGCTGCTGCCGAGCGGCAACACCTTTATCGCGGATACCTATGTGAACGATGACCCTACGCCGGAAGAACTGACGGAAATCACGCTGCTGGCGGCGGAAACGGTGCGCCGCTTCGGCATTGAGCCGAAAGTTGCGCTGCTTTCCCACTCCAACTACGGTTCTTCCAACAGCAAAGCCGCCTGCAAAATGCGCAAAACGCTGGATCTGGTGCGTGAGCGTGCGCCTGACCTGGAAATTGACGGGGAGATGCACGGAGACGCCGCGCTGGTTGAAAGTATTCGCCATGAGCGTATGCCGGACAGCCCGCTGAAAGGCTCTGCTAATATCCTGATCATGCCGAACGTTGAGGCGGCGCGTATTAGCTACAACCTGCTGCGCGTGTCGAGTTCTGAAGGGGTGACCGTTGGACCGGTCCTGATGGGCGTGGCGAAGCCGGTTCACGTGTTGACGCCGATTGCTTCGGTGCGCCGCATTGTGAATATGGTGGCGCTGGCGGTTGTGGAGGCGCAAACCGCACCGCTGTGATTGAACTCCCTCTCTCCCCGGAGGGGCGAGGGGGAAAACCGAGTAAAGCGGATAATAGAGTCATCTTTCCCCAAAGGGATATGGGGTACAGCGAGCACTAAAAATCCCCTCTCCCTTTTAGGGAGAGGGTTAGGGTGAGGGTAAAAACGCGAAAGCTACACCCACTCCTTCACTGGCAGGAAATCACGATACAGCGCAGCCTCCGGGCTGCCTTCTTCAGGCTGATAGTCATACTCCCAGCGCACCAGCGGCGGCATCGACATTAAAATCGATTCGGTGCGCCCGCCGGTTTGCAGGCCAAACAGCGTGCCGCGATCCCACACCAGGTTGAACTCAACGTAGCGCCCACGACGATACAGCTGGAAGTCACGCTCGCGCTCGCCGAAGGGATGATCCTTGCGGCGTTCAACAATCGGCAGATAAGCGTCCAGGAATCCCTGTCCGACGGCCTGAATAAAGCGGAAGCCGTAGTCAAAGTCTGGCTTGTTCAGATCGTCGAAGAACAGCCCGCCGATACCGCGCTGCTCGTTGCGGTGTCTGATAAAGAAGTAGTCATCGCACCACTTTTTATAACGCGGGAAAACGTCGTCACCAAACGGCTGACACAGGTCACGCGCCGTGCGGTGCCAGTGCACCGCATCTTCTTCGAAGCCGTAGTAAGGCGTTAAGTCGAAGCCGCCGCCAAACCACCAGACCGGATCGGCGCCAGGTTTTTCGGCAATAAAGAAACGCACGTTGGCGTGGCTGGTCGGCACATAAGGGTTGTTCGGGTGTACCACCAGCGAAACGCCCATGGCCTGAAAGCTTCTGCCCGCCAGTTCCGGGCGGTGGGCCGTGGCAGACGCCGGCATGGCGTCGCCGTGAACGTGAGAAAAGTTCACGCCAGCCTGTTCGAACACCGCGCCGCCGCGCAAAACTCGACTGCGCCCGCCGCCGCCGCCTTCTCGCTGCCAGTTGTCTTCCTGGAAGACGGCGCCATCAAGGGCGGAAAGCTGCTGGCATATCGTATCCTGCAGGGAGAGCAGGAACTGTTTTACGGCGTGGATATCGGGCTCAGTCATAAAAATTAACGCTTCTTACCGTGGACTTTATGGTTATCAAACCAGTTGAAATAGCTCATCACGCCGGAGGCGATGGCGGTGGCAATCTTCTGGCGGAAGGCGGTGGTGCCGAGCAACTTTTCTTCGCCCGGGTTAGTGATGAACGACGTTTCAACCAGCACGGACGGAATGGACGGCGACTTCAGAACGACGAAGGCTGCCTGTTCCGTGTTGCGGCTGTGCAACTTATGCACCGGCTTTATCTGTTTCAGAATATGCGAGCCGAGCGTCAGGCTGTTTTTAATCGTGTCGGTCTGCACCAGGTCAAACAGCACCTGCTGCAGGTAGTGATCTTTGTCTTTCACTTTGCTGCCCGCTACGTCATCCGCGGCGTTCTCTCTGTCTGAAAGATATTTCGCCATGGCGCTACTTGCGCCTCGGTTAGACAGGGCGAATACGGAGGCACCTGCGGCGGTGGGACTGGTGAAGCCATCAGCGTGGATCGACATAAACAGATCTGCGCCGTGCTGGTGGGCGATTTCAACGCGATCGTACAGCGGAATAAATTCGTCCGTGGTGCGAGTCAGCCTGGCATCGATCCCGTTGCTGCGCAGGATGCTGCGCACGTTTTTGGCAATGGCCAGCACCACGTGTTTTTCTTTCGATCCGTTGTGGCCGATGGCGCCGGTATCAATCCCACCGTGGCCCGGGTCGAGCATAACAATGCGTTTTGCCCCGGATTTTTTGGCCACTTTACTGTGGGAATTGGTGGTTTTCAGCGATTTGGCTTCTTCCTTTGCCAGCGCTTGGTTCATACCGGTTAGCGTCAACGCTGCTAAACCTGTGAGCAGGACCTGGCGGCGCGTCGTAAGTTGCGTTAGCGATTTAATTTTGCTCATGCGGATGAATTATTTATCTTATGGAGTCCAGATGGGAAGTTATAACGTATCGGCTTCATGCAAACGACACTCTGGCGTCAGAAATGTATATCCATTCGTTTCATTTCATGACTGGTCGGAGATTATGCCATTTTTTTCGCGCTTTTGCGGCAGTTATTGGCTTAACGGACGGTTAACGCCATAATCAACCTTTTACGGCTTAAGGTGGCTAATACCATGGAAATTCGCGTTTTTCGCCAGGAAGATTTCGAAGAGGTCATTACCCTTTGGGAGCGCTGCGATTTACTGCGCCCATGGAATGACCCGGAAATGGACATTGAACGTAAGCTGCATCACGATGCGGACCTATTTTTAGTCGCTGAGGTGGGCGGCGAGATCGTCGGTTCGTTGATGGGCGGGTATGACGGCCATCGGGGGTCAGCCTATTACCTGGGCGTGCACCCGGAGTTTCGGGGCCGCGGCATTGCTAACGCCTTGCTGAACCGGCTGGAAAAGAAGCTGATTGCCCGCGGTTGCCCGAAGATCCACATCATGGTGCGCGAAGAGAACGATCTGGTTATCGGCCTTTATGAAAAGCTCGATTACGAGCATCAGGACACCATTTTGCTCGGCAAACGGCTGATAGAAGATCAGGAATATTAATTTTCAAATGTGTTCATGCCATGTATTTGCCTGCTGATTATGATTCACAGGGCAACTTAAAAGCACCGCTGCTGTTCTGGGCGGTGTTGTTGTTACAGGCCCGCACCTGGGTTTTGCTGGTGCTGGCGGGGGCTTCTCGTCAGCAGGGCGATGCGCTGCTGGGCCTGTTTTATCCCGATCGCGATAACTTCTGGCTGGGGCTGATCCCCGGTATTCCGGCTGCGCTGGCCTTTTTGTTCAGCGGACGTCGCCACCTTTGGCCCCGGTTCTGGCGGGCATTTCGCTGGATATTGATTGCCGCCCAGGTTGGGCTGCTGGCGTGGCAACTGGCGCTGCTGGCCGGGGATGAAACGCTGACCGGTACCACCGTTGTTCTGCTGATTATCGATCTGTTCGCGCTTTGGTGGCTGCTGACTAACCGCCGGCTGCGGGATTACTTTGCCCTGAAAAACGAGTTAAGCGGCACTTTTTGACGTCCCCGTACTCCAAAGGCCGTTACCATTTTTTGAAAAGGAATGATCAATGAAATCTCTGCGCCTGATGATGCTAAGCCTGCCGCTGGTTCTGAGCGGGTGTTCCACGCTATCCTCCGTTAACTGGTCTGCGGCTTATCCGTGGAACTGGTTTGGCTCTTCCGTTGAGGTGAGCGAGCAGGGCGTGGGGAAACTGACTTCAGCCACCGCGATGGATGAGAAGGCCGTGAGCGAGGGGTTGAATGACAATTATCGTCTGCGCAGCGGCATGAAAACTGAAAACGGCAACATCGTGCGCTACTTTGAGGCGATGAAAGACAAAGACGTTAAGCTGGTGGTGAACGGCGAAAAAGGCACCGTGAGTCGCGTAGATGTGATGGATGCTGACATCAAAACCGCCAGCGGCGTGAAAATCGGCACGCCTTTCAGCGATCTGTATCAGAAAGCGTTTGGGGTCTGCGAAAAAGCGACCGGCGACGATGCGGCAGGCGTTCTCTGCCAGGCGCCGAACAGCCAGCACATCAGCTATCTGTTTACAGGCGAGTGGCACGGGCCGGAAGGATTGATGCCGTCGGATGATACGCTGAAGAAATGGACGCTTAACAAAATTATCTGGCGTCGATAAAATTTGCGCCGGGTTTGCGCCGTCGCAAGTCGGCGTGAATAAATCAGGTTAGAATAGCCCGATAAATGCCTCCGTTCGGAGTCATCATAGTTATGTGCCACCTTTGGTGGCATTTTTTTCAGGAGGAATCATGTCTCGGGTTCAAAGCGGCATTCTGCCGGAACATTGTCGTGCCGCCGTTTGGCTGGAAGCTTCTGTCCAGGGCGACTTCAGCGCGCTGAGCGCAGGGTGCAAAACCTTTATTGAAGCGTTGAATGCTTTCCAGGAACAATTCCCTGACGCGATGCTGGGGGCGACCGTTGGCTTCGGGCACGACCTGTGGCGCGACCTCAGCAAAGGCGAAGGTGCCGCAGAGCTGAAAAACTTTACGCCACTAGGCAAAGGCCTGGCGCCCGCGACCCAGCACGATGTGATGATCCACATTCTTTCTCTGCGCCATGACGTGAACTTCTCCGTGGCTCAGGCCGCGCTGGCCGCGTTTGGCGATGCGCTGAAAATTGAAGAAGAGATTCACGGTTTCCGCTGGGTAGAAGAGCGCGATCTCAGCGGCTTCGTTGACGGGACCGAAAATCCACAGGGCGAAGAAAATCGTCGCCAGGTGGCGGTGATCAACGAAGGCGTGGATGCCGGGGGCAGCTACGTGCTGGTTCAGCGCTGGGAACACAACCTCAGGCAGCTTAACCGCCTGAGCGTGCACGACCAGGAGATGATCTTCGGCCGTACCAAACAGGAAAACGAAGAAATTGACGGCGACGCGCGGCCAGCCACTTCTCACCTGAGCCGGGTCGATCTGAAAGAAGACGGCAAGGGGCTGAAAATTGTGCGTCAGAGCCTGCCTTACGGCACCGCCAGCGGCGTGCACGGTCTCTATTTCATCGCCTATTGCGCGCGTTTGCATAACATTGAACAGCAGCTGTTGAGCATGTTTGGCGACGCTGACGGGAAGCGTGACGGTATGCTGCGCTTCACTAAGCCGGTCACCGGCGGTTACTACTTTGCGCCGTCGCTCGATAAATTACTGAGCCTGTAATCCCCTCCGGCGTAGCGTTTGCTACGCCGCTTTCTTATATCCCTTTCTTCTTGTAAATCGCCAAACGGTATATAAAAGCGTTACAGCTTTATCGCTCGTTATAAATACACTGACTGTCATGACTTTATGGCATTCATCACATTTATAAGGGCGAAGCATGGCAATCAGGTCAGTTAAAAAAGTATGGAACGCGCTCGCTGTCTCTTTGCTGCTGGCAGGCTCTGCCCATGCAACCGAGCTGCTGAATAGCTCTTATGATGTGTCCCGCGAGCTGTTTGCCGCGCTTAACCCGCCGTTTGAAAAGCAGTGGGCGCAGGAGAATAACGGCGACAAGCTGACGATAAAACAATCTCATGCCGGGTCATCAAAACAGGCGCTGGCCATTTTGCAGGGCTTAAAAGCTGACGTTGTAACTTATAACCAGGTGACCGATGTGCAGATCCTGCACGACAAAGGCAACCTGATCCCGGCGGACTGGCAGAGCCGTCTGGGCAACAACAGCTCGCCTTTCTACTCCACCATGGCTTTCCTGGTGCGCAAAGGCAACCCAAAGAACATCCACGACTGGAGCGATCTTGTGCGCCCGGACGTGAAGCTCATTTTCCCGAATCCGAAAACTTCTGGTAACGCTCGTTATACCTATCTGGCAGCCTGGGGTGCGGCAGACAAAGCTGACGGCGGCGATAAAGCCAAAACCGAGCAGTTCATGACGCAATTCCTGAAAAACGTCGAAGTGTTTGATACCGGCGGCCGCGGGGCGACAACCTCCTTTGTCGAGCGTGGGCTGGGCGACGTGCTGATCTCTTTTGAATCAGAAGTGAACAATATCCGCAACCAGTACGCCAAAGACGGTTATGAAGTCGTAGTGCCGAAGGTCAACATTCTGGCCGAGTTCCCGGTTGCCTGGGTGGATAAAAACGTGAAGGCCAACGGCACGGAAAAAGCGGCCAAAGCCTACCTGAACTATCTCTATAGCCCTCAGGCGCAGACCATCATTACCGATTACTACTACCGCGTGAATAACCCGCAGGTAATGGATAAGCTGAAAGATAAATTCCCACAGACCGAGCTGTTCCGCGTGGAAGATGCGTTCGGCGGCTGGCCGGAAGTGATGAAAACGCATTTTGCTACCGGCGGGGAGCTGGACAAGCTGTTAGCGACGGGGCGTAGTTAATGTTTGCCAGCCGTTCAAAACGCGTATTGCCGGGGTTTACGCTTAGCCTCGGCACCAGCCTGCTGTTTGTTTGCCTGATCCTGCTGCTGCCGCTGAGCGCGCTGGTGATGCAGCTGGCGCAAATGTCGTTCTCCCAGTACTGGGACGTGATTACCAACCCGCAGGTGGTGGCCGCCTATAAAGTCACGCTGCTTTCCGCCGCGCTGGCTTCCGTGTTTAACGGCGTGTTCGGCCTGTTAATGGCGTGGATCCTGACGCGTTATCAGTTTCCGGGGCGCAGCCTGCTAGATGCGCTGATGGATTTACCCTTTGCGCTGCCCACCGCGGTGGCGGGTTTAACCCTCGCCGGGCTGTTTTCTGTCAACGGCTGGTACGGCGAGTGGCTGGCGCAGTTTGGCATTAAGGTGACTTACACCTGGCTGGGTATTGCCGTCGCGATGGCGTTTACCAGCATTCCGTTTGTGGTGCGCACCGTTCAGCCCGTGCTGGAAGAATTGGGGCCAGAATACGAAGAGGCTGCTGAAACGCTCGGCGCGACTCGCTGGCAGAGTTTCCGCCGCGTAGTGCTGCCGGAGCTTTCTCCGGCACTGATGGCGGGCGTAGCGCTTTCCTTCACCCGCAGCCTGGGGGAGTTTGGCGCGGTTATCTTTATCGCCGGAAACATCGCCTGGAAGACGGAAGTCACCTCGCTGATGATCTTCGTGCGCCTGCAGGAGTTTGATTACCCGGCGGCCAGCGCCATTGCGTCAGTGATTCTGGCGGCGTCGCTGCTGCTGCTGTTCACCATTAACACGTTGCAGAGTCGCTTTGGTCGACGCGTGGTAGGTCACTGATGACGGACGTCACTGCTTTGAAAAACTATACCCGCTCCCGCATTAACTGGGGAAAATGGGCGCTGATCGCCATCGGTGTGCTCGTCTCTTTCCTGATTCTGGTGGTGCCGGTCGCGTCTATTTTTGTAGAAGCCTTTTCCAAGGGGCTGATGCCCGCGCTGCAAAATATCGCTAACCCGGACATGCTGCACGCCATCTGGCTGACGGTGATGATTGCCCTGATTACCGTGCCGGTAAACCTGGTGTTCGGCACGCTGCTGGCCTGGCTGGTGACGCGTTTTAACTTCCCTGGCCGCCAATTGTTGCTGACGCTGCTGGATATCCCATTTGCCGTTTCCCCGGTGGTTGCGGGCCTGGTTTATCTGCTGTTTTATGGCTCTAACGGCCCGCTGGCGGGGTTCCTCGATGCCCACAACCTGCAAATCATGTTTGCCTGGCCGGGCATGGTGCTGGTGACTATCTTCGTCACCTGCCCGTTTGTGGTGCGTGAGCTGGTGCCGGTGATGCTAAGCCAGGGCAGCCAGGAAGATGAAGCCGCGATTTTACTGGGCGCTTCCGGCTGGCAGATGTTCCGCCGCGTGACGCTGCCCAATATTCGCTGGGCCCTGCTTTATGGCGTGGTGCTGACCAACGCCCGCGCCATCGGTGAATTTGGCGCGGTGTCGGTGGTGTCCGGTTCGATTCGCGGCGAGACGTTCTCGTTGCCGTTACAGATTGAGTTACTGCAGCAGGATTACAACACCGTTGGTTCGTTTACCGCCGCGGCGTTGTTGACCCTGATGGCAGTCCTGACCTTGTTCTTAAAGAGTGCGGTGCAGTGGCGTCTGAATAATCAGGAAAAACGCCTGAAGCAGGAGGAAAATCATGAGCATTGATATTGCCAATATTAAGAAGTCATTTGGACGCACCCAGGTGCTGAACGATATCTCGCTGGATATCCCTTCTGGTCAGATGGTGGCGCTGCTTGGTCCGTCCGGCTCTGGTAAAACTACGCTGCTGCGTATTATTGCCGGGCTGGAGCACCAGAACAGCGGTCGCATCAGCTTCCACGGCACCGACGTCAGCCGGATGCATGCCCGCGATCGCAAAGTCGGCTTTGTGTTTCAGCACTATGCGCTGTTCCGCCATATGTCGGTATTCGACAATATCGCCTTTGGCTTAACGGTGCTGCCGCGTCGCGAACGGCCTTCCGCCTCTGCGATCAAACAGAAAGTGACGAAACTGCTGGAAATGGTGCAGCTTTCCCATCTGGCCGACCGCTACCCGGCGCAGTTGTCCGGCGGGCAGAAGCAGCGTGTTGCCCTGGCGCGTGCGCTGGCGGTGGAGCCGCAAATCCTGCTGCTGGATGAACCGTTTGGCGCTCTGGACGCACAGGTTCGTAAAGAGCTGCGCCGCTGGCTGCGCGAGCTGCACGAAGAGTTAAAGTTCACCAGCGTGTTTGTGACGCACGATCAGGAAGAAGCGATGGAAGTTGCCGACCGCGTGGTGGTGATGAGCCAGGGCAATATCGAGCAGGTCGATACGCCTGAGCAGGTCTGGCGTGAGCCCGCGACCCGCTTCGTGCTGGAGTTCCTCGGCGAGGTTAACCGCCTGAAAGGCGTGATTCGTGGGAGCCAGTTCCACGTCGGCGCGCATCGTTGGCCGCTGGGGTTCACGCCGGCCCATCAGGGGGATGTTGATTTGTTCCTGCGTCCGTGGGAAGTGGACGTCAGCCGCCGCACGAATCTTGATTCACCTCTGCCGGTGCAGGTGCTGGAAGTCAGTCCGCGCGGGCATTACATGCAGCTGGTTGTGCAGCCGCTGGGCTGGTATGACGAACCGCTGACGGTGGTTCTGAAGGAACAGCAAATTCCGCAGCGCGGTGAGCGTCTGTTTGTGGGATTACAAAACGCGCGCCTGTATGAAGGTGCCAACCGTATTCAGGGTGTAGACCTGGCGCAGTCCGCCTGATAATTTACCCCGACAGGACACGCACTAGCGGCCCACCGAGGCCGCTTTTTCATTTATTGCGGGCAGGCAAGTGATCACTTTAGAAAGCACTATTGGCAATACTCCTCTGGTCCGGCTGCAGCGCAGCGGGCTGACGAACGGCAGCGAGATTTGGGTCAAACTCGAAGGAAATAACCCGGCAGGTTCGGTTAAAGATCGCGCGGCGCTGTCGATGATTGTTCAGGCGGAAAAACGAGGGGAAATACAACCCGGCGATACGCTGATTGAGGCAACCAGCGGCAATACCGGCATTGCGCTGGCGATGATCTCTGCGCTCAAAGGCTACCGTATTAAGCTGCTGATGCCGGACAACATGAGCATGGAGCGCAAGGCGGCGATGCAGGCTTACGGCGCCGAGCTGATTCTGGTCAGCAAAGCTCAGGGCATGGAAGGCGCGCGTGAGCTGGCTCAGCAAATGGCCGACCGTGGCGAAGGCAAGATCCTCGATCAGTTTAATAACCCGGATAACCCGCTGGCGCATTACACGACGACCGGGCCGGAGATCTGGCGGCAGACCGAAGGGCGAATCACGCATTTTGTCTCCAGCATGGGCACGACGGGCACGATAACCGGCGTGAGTCGTTTTATGCGCGAGCAAAGCAAGCCAGTGAGAATTGTCGGGCTGCAGCCGGAAGAGGGCAGCAGCATCCCGGGGATCCGCCGTTGGCCAGAAGAGTGGTTGCCGAAAATTTTCAACCCGACACTGGTGGATGAAGTCATCGACATGGCGCAGACCGAAGCCGAGCAGACGATGCGCCGCCTGGCGATGGAAGAGGGGATTTTCTGCGGCGTAAGTTCCGGCGGGGCAGTGGCGGGTGCGTTGCGCGTAGCCAAAGCAAATCCGGGGGCCATAGTGGTCGCTATTATTTGCGACAGAGGCGATCGCTATCTTTCTACCGGCGTGTTCGGGGAAGAGAGCTACGTTCAGGGCGCTGGCATCTGACGCTGTAAGCCAGGAAAAGGTCGCCTGAGGCGATCTTTTCCTGAGAGCAGGCTTACTTCACAACCGGGTTTTTATGCAGGCTCAACGCCTTCATAAAGGTATCATCAAGCTGTAAATGCTGTTTCACCAGCTCAGGCGGCGTGCTGGCCAGCCACTGGTTAAGCGAAATATCCGCGTAATAGTCGCTTTTAAACAGTTCCAGGAAACGCAGGGTTGTGGTGCCGGTATTCTCGATATAATGCCCCATCGCAAAGGGAACGTAGCCGACATCCCCGGCGCGGTAATCAAAGGTTCTGGCCTGGCCCGAAGAGGCGAAAACGCCCATTCTGCCTTCCCCTTCAAGATAGTACTGCCATTCATCGTTATTTGGGTGCCAGTGAAGTTCTCTCAGCCCGCCGGGCTCTATTTCCACCAGGGCTGCCGCAATAGTCTTCGACACCGGGAAATTAGATGAATCCGTTATTCTGACGGTGCCGCCAGGGGCTTTGATCGGATCCTGAGCCAGCATATGGTGGGTGAAATTAATCTCTGATTTAGCTGCGCCATTAATACTGTCTGAGGCAAGGCTGCCGGGTACTGTACCCGCGAAAATATATTCATCAGCAGGTGAAGGCAGTTTAGAAAATGTAGACACGGGCACCTGGAAGTTTTTTGCTAATATCTCCGGAGGGATATGTTTAAACCAGTCGGATAACAGGAACGTACTGTCTTCATCAAATCCGCCGTCGTCGAAGGCCAAAAGAAACTCACAGCCGTCAGGCCCGATACCCTGAATGGAGTGAGGAATGCCCGGCGGGAAATACCATAAATCACCGACGCCGATATCATCCACAAACCAGCCTCCTTTTGCATCGAAGGCCGTTACCCGCGCATTGCCGTAGGTCATGTAGGCCCATTCACCCTCTTTGTGCCAGTGAAGTTCGCGGATGCCTCCGGCATTCAGGCGCATGTCTACCCCGGCGATGGTGGTTGAAATCCCCAGCTCCCGCTTGGTGACTTGTCGGGTCCAGCCGCCGGTGCCTTTTCTGACATGGGCATCGCTGAAGGAGTAGCGCAGGTTCGGCAACGTGCCGCTGTCGGTAGCGGGCGGGTTAACAATGTCAGGGTTTTCAGCTTCCCGGATGGGGTCGTGAGGGCCCGGATCGCGCACGCTTGCCGGATAGGATTTTACTTTGTCATCGTGGGCATGGGCCTGCCCGGCCGCTAATACGACGGTACCGCCTGCGGCAAAGGCCATGAAGCTTCTTCTGGATATATCTTTCATATAATAGCTTCCTTATATTCATGCAGAGTGAGGTTTATTCTCCGGAGGGAACTTTTGTTATAGGTGAACTTATGGAGTTTGACCTTGTGGAATTGTAAGGCAGGCATGAGTCGACAATGTAAACAGAGGATGGTGAAGATATATCCTCATAATGTAATGGATATTTCGTTGATGCAATGTTTAAGTGGTGGTTATTAATTTCCAGGTATCCAGCACTAATCGGTAATAATGTTTTCTTCATCATTCAGGTGATACATCTTCAAGGTGTAACGGCTGAAAGAAAATATTACTTTTATCGTTCATTCGATAAATCTGAAGGATGGTAGCTGTATCTCTGCTATTGCCGGAATAAAGAGGGCGCTCTGAGCATGGTTGTACCGCCCGGGTCTGGCTATAATGGCCGCTTCGCAATTCAGACCTTAGCTGTCTGGCGGGCAAGGGGAAAATATGAGTCAGGATAACGATATACAGTCTGTACTGTTTCACGATGCAGGCCGGGCGCTGCAGGCCGATATTGTGGCAGTGCAATCTCAGGTCGTTTACGGCAGCGTCGGGAACAGTATCGCGGTTCCGGCGATTCAGCAGCATGGCTGGCGGGTGATGGCGGTGCCAACGGTGTTATTCAGCAACACGCCGCATTACGATACGTTTTATGGCGGCGTGATCCCGGCGGACTGGTTTAGCGGCTATCTGCGAGCGCTCGAAGAACGGGATGCGTTGCGCGAACTGAAGGCCGTGACGACGGGTTACATGGGCAGTGCGGAGCAAATCCATCTGCTGGCGGATTGGCTGCGTCAAAGACGCAAAAGCCATCCTGAGCTGTTGATACTTGTCGACCCGGTAATGGGGGACACCGACAGCGGTGTTTACGTCAAGGCGGGTATTCCTGAAGCTTATCGCACGGCGCTGCTGCCTCATGCACAGGGGATCACGCCTAATCTCTTTGAACTGCATATTCTGACCGGAATGCCCTGCGATACGCTGGAGCAGGCGGTGATGGCGGCCAGAAGTCTTCTCTCTGAAACGCTGCGCTGGGTGGTAATAACCAGTGCGCCGGGGAACTGCGCGGATACTATTTCCGTGGTGACGGTGACCGCTGATGAAGCCGATGTGACCAGCCACGCTCGCGTGGTGACCGACCTGAAAGGCACCGGGGATTTGTTCTGCGCCGAGCTGGTAAGCCGAATACTTGCAGGCAAGCAGGTGGCGGTTGCCGCAGGAGAAGCTGCGCATCGGGTGTTTGAAGTGATGACCTGGACTCAGGGGCAGCGCTCAGATGAACTGATTCTTCCTCGCTGAATCGCAGCCAATAAAAAAGGCACCCCAGGGTGCCTTTTTCTCTGCATGAATCTTACTTCTTGATGCGGATAACCGGGGTTTCGCCCACGGTCACGCTACCTGTCAGTTTGATCAGCTCTTTGATTTCGTCCATGTTGGAGATAACAACCGGTGTCAGGGTAGACTTGGCTTTCTCTTCCAGCAGCGGCAGGTCGAACTCAATAACCACGTCGCCTTTCTTCACGCGCTGGCCTTCTTCAGCGATGCGCTTAAAGCCTTCGCCTTTCAGCTCAACGGTGTCGATACCAAAGTGAACAAACAGCTCAATGCCGCTATCGGATTCGATAGAGAAGGCATGGTTGGTTTCAAAGATTTTACCGATGGTGCCGTCAACCGGAGCAACCATTTTGTTGCCGGTTGGTTTGATAGCGATCCCATCACCAACGATTTTTTCAGCAAACACGACGTCCGGCACGTCTTCAATGTTAACGATTTCGCCAGACAGTGGAGCAACGATCTCAATGGTTCCGGTGTCGCTATTGCCTTTGTCACCGAACAGTTTACTAAATAACCCCATTAGCCTTCTCTCCTAAGCAGTAATTTGGGCAGCATCTCGTGAATTAGCAGATTGTTTTTTCTTCAATGAACTTGTTAACCAGCGTCATTAACTCGTCCGTTGTCGGTTGAGCAAGAGCCTGCTCTGCTAACACTTTCGCATCTTCGAAGTTCGTGTTACGAATAATCTTCTTGATACGTGGGATAGAAATGGCGCTCATACTGAATTCGTCCAGGCCCATCCCAAGCAACAGAAGTGTAGCACGTTCGTCGCCCGCAAGCTCACCACACATACCGGTCCATTTACCTTCTGCATGAGAAGCATCAATAACTTGCTTAATCAGAGTCAGTACGGACGGTGACATCGGCTGGTAAAGATGTGAAATCATATCATTACCGCGGTCAACTGCCAGGGTGTACTGAGTTAAATCGTTGGTGCCGATGCTGAAGAAGTCGACTTCTTTGGCCAGATGATGAGCAATCGTCGCAGCCGCAGGGGTTTCGACCATTACGCCGATTTCGATAGATTCATCGAATGCTTTGCCTTCGTCACGCAGTTCCTGCTTGAAGATCTCAATCTCTTTTCTCAGGGCACGCACTTCTTCAACAGAGATGATCATCGGGAACATAATGCGCAGCTTGCCAAAAGCAGAGGCGCGCAGGATAGCGCGAACCTGGTCACGCAGGATCTCTTTGCGATCCATGGCGATACGAATGGCACGCCAGCCCAGGAACGGGTTCTCTTCTTTAGGGAAGTTCATGTACGGCAGCTCTTTGTCGCCGCCGATGTCCATGGTACGGACGATAACCGCCTGAGAGCCACAGGCTTCAGCCACGGCTTTGTACGCGGCAAACTGCTCTTCTTCGGTTGGCAGTGAGTCACGGTCCATGAACAGGAATTCGGTACGATACAGACCCACACCTTCAGCGCCGTTACGCTCAGCACCGTCGATGTCACGCACGGTACCAATGTTGGCACACACTTCGACCTGGTGGCCGTCGAGGGTGATGGCTGGCAGGTCTTTCAGCTTAGCCAGCTCTGCTTTTTCAGAGGCAACCTGCTGTTGAACGGCGCGCAGCTCTTCGATCTGCTCGTTGGTTGGGTTAACGTAAACTTTGTTGTTAACCGCGTCGAGGATCAGATAGTCGTCGTTTTTCACGTCGGAGGTGACGCTACCGGTGCCCACAATCGCTGGCAGCTCAAGGGAGCGCGCCATGATGGAAGTGTGGGAGGTACGGCCGCCGATGTCGGTGATGAAACCCAGCACCTTTTTCAGGTTCAGCTGTGCGGTTTCAGACGGGGTCAGATCTTTGGCAACCAGGATAACTTCATCCTTAATTGCGCTTAAATCGATAATGTTCAGGCCGAGAATGTTCTGCAGAAGACGCTTACCGATGTCACGTACGTCAGCCGCACGTTCTTTCAGGTATTCGTCATCCAGCTCTTCCAGAGCCGTTGCCTGGCCTTCAATCACTTCGTATGCCGCAGCGTCCGCCGTGACCAGCTTGTCTTTGATAAGGGCTATGATTTCCTGCTCGAGCTCTTCGTCTTCCAGCAACATAATGTGGCCTTCGAAGATAGCTTCCTTTTCTTCACCGAAGGTCTCGCCAGCTTTAATTTTGATCGCTTCTAACTGCTCGGATGCTTTGGCGCGCCCGCTGAGGAAACGTTCAACTTCCTGCTCAACTTTGTCGGCAGAAATTTTCTTCCGGTCGATGACAATTTCATCTTCTTTCAGCAAAAGTGCTTTGCCGAAAGCGATACCCGGGGATGCTAAAATGCCTGAAATCATAACCCTACCTTACTTGTGACTGATATTTACGAAGAACCCAGAACTTACTCGAGTTCAGCCATCAGTTTTACTAAATGCTCAACGGCTTTCTGCTCATCTTCACCTTCGGCGGAGAGCGTCACTACGGTACCCTGAGTCAGGCCCAGAGTTTGCAGTTTGAACAGGCTCTTAGCGCTGGCGCTTTTGCCGTTGGAAGTCACAGTGATTTCGGAAGTGAAGCCTTTAGCTTCTTTAACAAACTGAGCAGCAGGGCGGGTATGCAGACCGTTCGGAGCGGTAATAGTTACTTCTTGCTGGAACATTGTATTTCCCCAACTTATAGGTTTAGTGTTGTGGAACTAAAGTCTAGCCTGGCGGCCACACTTTAGCCTGTATCGTTAGCGCCATCGTCAAAGGAACGGGGCACTGGATGCATGGGAATCGTGAAAAAAACGCCAACAGCGTGTTTCACAGATTCTTCATCATTATGCCGTGAAAACCAGATAGGCACCAAATCGTTAAATCGATTCAGCAGGCGCATCTCACAGCTTGATTAATTTCGCGCATCAAAATAATTGCTGGTTAAATACCAGACCTGCGGGGGTAAGCGCAATGCCGATGAGGGTGAAAGTTTGATGCAGGCCACAAAAAAGCACCCTCACGGGTGCTTTTTTAAGCATATATCAAATACTGGCATTACTGTTGCAGTTCTTTCTCAGTGAACAGATCGGCAAACAAAGCAGTACTCAAATAGCGCTCCCCGGAGGACGGAAGGATAACCACAATATTCTTATTGGTAAAGGCTTCGTCTTCCTGAAGTTTCAGCGCGGCGGCCACGGCGGCACCGGAAGAGATACCCGCGAGAATACCTTCCTCATCCATCAGGCGGCGAGCGGTCGCAATGGCGTCGTCGTTGCTGATAGTGACCACTTTGTCGATAAGCTTCAGATCGAGGTTACCAGGGATAAATCCGGCCCCGATACCCTGAATTTTATGCGGACCAGGCTTCAGTTCTTCACCCGCCAGCGCTTGAGTAATTACCGGAGAATCCGTTGGTTCTACCGCCACGCTAATGAGCGAGGTTTTGCCTTTGGTATTTTTGATGTAGCGGCTGACGCCCGTCAGCGTACCGCCGGTACCGACGCCGGCGATAAACACATCCACTTCACCATCGGTATCTTCCCAGATTTCCGGGCCGGTGGTTTTTTCGTGAATTTCCGGGTTTGCCGGGTTGCTGAACTGCTGAAGCAGTAAGTATTTAGCCGGGTCGCTGGCGACGATTTCCTCGGCTTTCTGGATGGCACCTTTCATGCCTTTAGCGCCTTCGGTCAGCACCAGGTTTGCACCCAGCGCTTTTAACAGCTTACGGCGTTCGATGCTCATGGTTTCCGGCATGGTCAGCGTCAGCTTGTAGCCGCGCGCTGCCGCGACATAGGCCAGAGCGATACCGGTGTTGCCACTGGTAGGTTCGACTAACTCCACGCCAGGCTTCAGCACGCCGCGTTTTTCGGCATCCCAAATCATGTTGGCACCAATACGGCATTTGACGCTAAAGCTTGGGTTACGGGACTCCACCTTAGCCAGAATGCGTCCGTTGCCGATACGGTTCAGGCGAACCAGCGGCGTGTGGCCGATTGTCAGGGAGTTGTCTTCATAAATTTTGCTCATGGCTCGTCCTTAACTGTCTGAATTTTGGGATACCGGTCCAGCATACCCGCTCAGGAAATATGCGGAAGTAAGGAAATAGCATATCTATATGTGGAAGGGAAATAAGCCAATGCAACATGGAATAAGCCATAGCATAAGCCGCTTCCCTTCCTGAGAGCATTATTTCCACATGGCGTGTTTTGCCCGATAGCAGTCCACCCACATGGCCGTCGCGCCGCAGACGGCAACCGGCATGATAAACAGGTTCAGAACCGGGATCAGCGTGAACAGGCTCACCAGCGCGCCAAACTGCATGTTGACGATCTTTTGCTCGCGAAGCGCCACTCGCATCTGTTTGAACGGCACTTTATGGTTATCAAAAGGGTAGTCGCAGTATTGAATCGCCAACATCCATGCGCTGAATAAGAACCACAAGACCGGGGCGACGGTTTGGCCAATGCCGGGAATAAAGTAGAGCAGAAGCAGGACTAGCGCGCGCGGCAGATACCAGGCTAGCTTTTGCCACTCACGCTTCATGATGCGTGGCAGATCTTTCATTATATCGAGCACGCCCGTATCCGGCGGCGTTGCGCCCGTAAGGCGAGCTTCAAGCTGCTCTGCCAGCAGGCCGCTAAACGGCGCGGCAATCAAGTTTGCGATTGTCGAAAAGAAGTAACCAAACACCAATAACACCGAGAGCGTTACCAGTGGCCAGAGTACGTAACTCAGCCATTGTAGCCAGTCTGGCACGTGGCTCATCATCGACGGGATCCAGACATCAAGACGCGTGAATAACCACCAAAAAGCGCCACCAAGCAAGATGATATTGACCAACAGCGGCAGCACGACGAAACGCTTGATGCCGGGTTCGCGGACCAGTTTCCAGCCCTGGGAAAAATAATACACGCCACTGCGCGGCGGGGTTCCGGAAGATGAAACCATAATCTGAGCAGACTCCTTATCAGGTCAATGCAGTTAGCTGCTTCGCTATCATAACTGACTGCATTCAGAAAAACTTGCCAGGAATTGGTCGAAAAATCAGCTAAAAGGTGCGCTTACGCTATCTTTATGGTGAGAAAACCGTGCTCGCACTTGCACTTGAGCAGATGGGCAAATACTCTTAGTGAGTAAATGTTTGCCGCGGTGGCAAGGTGTTAGAACAACAGAGAATATAATGATGCAGGATTTGCGTCTGATATTAATCATTGTTGGCGCAATCGCCATAATAGCCTTACTGGTTCACGGTCTGTGGACCAGTCGTAAGGAACGCTCGTCCGTGTTCCGCGATCGCCCTTTGAAACGTATGAAGTCGAAGCGTGACGAATACGAAGAAGAGGATGATGAGGAAGAAGAAGGCGTCGGTGAAGTGCGCGTGCGTCGTACTGCGCCCGTGCCGGAATCTGCCTCTCGTGAAGCGAATGCGCCACGTCAACCTCAGGCACCTCAGCACAACTATGAGCCGCCGTATGCGTCAGCAGAACCTCGTCCTGCCCCGCAATCGCGCCAGCCTGAGCCGGTTACCCCGCACCACTTTGAGCCCGCGCCTCAGCATGTGGAACCAGTGCGTCCTGTCGCACCTCCTGCGCCAGCTCCGGCGGCAGTGCCTGAGCCACAGCCGGTCGCTCCCGTTCAGCCTGCACCACAGTTCACTGTGGAACCAACGCCAGAGCCTGTGGCTGCTGAACCAGTGCCGCAGCCTGCACCAGTGAAAAAAGAGACGGTGATCGTGATGAACGTCGCTGCCCACGCGGGCACGATGTTAAACGGCGAGTTGCTGTTGAACAGCATTCAGCAGGCCGGTTTCAAGTTTGGTGAAATGAATATTTTCCACCGCCATCTTAGCCCTGATGGCAGCGGTCCAGTTCTGTTTAGCCTGGCGAATATGGTTAAACCTGGGTCTTTCGACCCAGAGAACATGGCGGATTTCGCCACGCCAGGCGTGACCATCTTTATGCAGGTGCCGTCCTACGGCAATGCAGCGCAAAACTTTAAGCTGATGCTGCAGTCTGCGCAGCACATCGCCGATGAAGTCGGTGGCGTGGTGCTCGACGATCAGCGTCGCATGATGACTCCGCAAAAGCTGCGCGAGTACCAGGACAGGATCCGCGAGGTTGTTGAAGCCAACGCCTGAATCCCGGCCTGAATCTTCCCCCTAAACCCCCGCCTGTCGGGGGTTTTTTATCATTGATGGTGCGATATGGACTCAATCGAACAACAACTTAACCACCTGCGAACCACGCTTCGCCATCATGAATATCTGTACCATGTGCAGGATAATCCCGAAATTCCCGATGCGGAATACGACAGGCTGATGCGCGAACTCCGTGCGCTTGAAGAAGCGCATCCGGAATTGATTACCCAGGATTCACCGACCCAGCGAGTCGGTGCTGCGCCGCTGAGCGAGTTCACCCAGGTACGCCATGAAGTGCCGATGCTGTCCCTCGATAACGTTTTCGATGAAGCAAGCTACCTGGCGTTCAACAAACGCGTGCTGGACAGGCTCAAAAGCAGCGATGCTCTGACGTTTTGCTGTGAACTAAAACTGGATGGTCTGGCGGTAAGCCTGCTGTATGAAGATGGGGTGCTTGTGCGGGCTGCAACGCGCGGTGACGGCACAACCGGTGAAAATATCACGTCTAACGTCCGAACCATTCGCGCGATACCGCTTAAACTCCACGGAGACAATATTCCTCGTCGCCTTGAGGTGCGTGGAGAAGTTTTCTTGCCGCAGGCAGGATTCGAAAAAATCAACGAAGAAGCTCGCCGTACTGGCGGGAAAGTGTTTGCCAACCCTCGCAATGCGGCGGCAGGCTCGCTGCGCCAGTTAGATCCGCGCATTACCGCTAAACGCCCGCTGACCTTCTTCTGCTACGGTGTTGGGCTGCTCGAAGGCGGTGAGCTGCCAGGCAGCCACATGGCGCGTTTGCAACAGTTTAAGGCCTGGGGATTACCGGTCAGCGACCGCATCCGTCTGTGCAGCACACCGGAAGAAGTGCTGGCGTTTTACCATCAGGTAGAGGCCGATCGTCCAACGCTGGGCTTTGATATTGATGGCGTGGTTATCAAAGTTGACTCGCTTGCGCTGCAGGAAACGCTGGGCTTTGTGGCGAGAGCGCCGCGCTGGGCCGTTGCGTTTAAGTTTCCGGCGCAGGAACAGATGACCACCGTGCGAGACGTGGAGTTCCAGGTAGGGCGTACCGGCGCAATTACGCCCGTTGCTCGTCTGGAGCCGGTGCAGGTTGCTGGGGTACTGGTAAGCAACGCGACGTTGCACAATGCCGATGAAATAGAGCGTCTTGGCCTGCGCATTGGTGACAGAGTTGTGATCCGTCGCGCCGGGGATGTTATCCCGCAGGTTGTTGGCGTGGTGGAGTCTGAACGCCCGGAAGACACTCAGGCAATCGTCTTCCCAACGCAGTGCCCGGTTTGCGGTTCAGACGTTGAGCGTGTGGAAGGCGAAGCCGTTGCCCGCTGTACCGGGGGCCTGATTTGTGGTGCCCAACGCAAAGAGGCGCTGAAACACTTTGTGTCCCGCCGTGCGATGGACGTTGACGGCATGGGCGACAAAATCATCGATCAACTGGTGGAGAAAGAGTACGTTCACACGCCAGCCGATCTGTTCAAGCTGACGGCGGGTAAGCTTACCGGGCTGGATCGCATGGGGCCTAAATCGGCACAAAACGTTGTGGATGCGCTGGAAAAAGCCAAAGAGACAACTTTTGCTCGCTTCCTGTATGCCTTAGGTATTCGTGAAGTCGGAGAAGCCACCGCCGCAGGGCTGGCCGCGCACTTCGGCACGCTGGATGCGCTTATCTCGGCCAGCATTGAGGAGCTGCAAAAAGTGCCGGATGTCGGCATTGTTGTGGCGACGCATACCTTTAACTTCTTTGCCGAAGAGAGCAACCGGGATGTTATCCGTCAGCTCACCGAAGAGGCCGGGGTCCATTGGCCTGCGCCTGTGGTCGTCAAAGCGGAAGAGATCGACAGCCCGTTTGCCGGGAAAACCGTGGTGCTCACCGGCTCGCTGAGCATTCTTTCCCGTGACGAAGCCAAAGACCGGCTGACCGCGCTCGGTGCAAAAGTGGCCGGAAGCGTGTCGAAAAAAACCGATCTGGTCATAGCCGGGGAAGCGGCCGGCTCCAAGCTTGTCAAGGCGCAGGAGCTGGGCATTCAGGTTATTGACGAAGCGGAAATGATTCGTTTGCTGGGTGACTAAATGGACAAAGAACAGCTCATTGAGATAGCCAACACGGCCATGCCCTTTGGTAAATACAAAGGCCGGATGCTGATTGATTTACCGGAAGAGTATTTGCTGTGGTTTTCCCGCAAAGGGGAGTTCCCCGTGGGCCATCTCGGTGAGCTGATGGCCCTGACGCTGCTGATTAAAGTGGAAGGGCTGGACAACCTGGTCCGGCCCCTCAAGCGGCACTAGGTTCTGATGGCTGCGGCCTGTTTTTCACCGGCTGCAGCCGATTTCCTTTGGTAACGCCGGGCCATACCGGCGCAGATCATCAGCTGGACCTGGTGGAAGATCATCAGCGGCAGCACCATCATTCCCACGGCAGCAACCGGAAATAGAATATTAGCCATCGGGATCCCGTTGGCCAGGCTCTTTTTCGATCCGCAGAAAACAATCGTAACTTCATCCGCTTTGCTAAAGCCAAAGCGCCGCGCCACAAAGATATTTACCGCTATCACAATGGCCAGCAGCACGAGGCTGGAAGCTACGATAAACAGCAGCGAACCCGCGCCAACCTTATGCCAGATGCCGTGCGTCACGGCTTCACTAAAGGCGGAATAGACCACCAGAAGAATCGAAGTCTGGTCAGTTTTGCCGATCCATTTCTTGTTTTTTGCCACCCAGGCACCAATCCAGGGCCGCATCAGATGCCCGGCCACGAACGGCACCAGGAGTTGTAGCATAATGCTGCCCACCTGATGCAGGCTGCCGCTTGCACCCTGAACGTGCATCACCAGGCCAACCAGCAATGGCGAAAGAAAAATGCCCAGCAGGCTTGATGCCGAGGCTGAACAAATAGCCGCCGCGACGTTGCCCCCGGCAATAGAGGTAAAAGCGATGGCCGATTGTACCGTGGCGGGCAAAATACAAAGATAAAGGAACCCGCTGTAAAGTTCGGGGCTGACATTGACCGGTTTCCACCAGCTAAACAACACGCCAAGCACCGGGAACAGGACGAATGTGCTGCACATCACCCACAGATGAAGCCGCCAGTGGCCGCCGCCGGAGATCACCGCCTCGCGAGACAGTTTGGCGCCATGCATAAAGAACAATAAGGCGATGGCGGCGGTGGTCAGCCCCTCGAAGAAACCGACAAAACTGCCTTGTGCCGGGAAGAAAGAGGCCAGCAGGACGGTACAAACCAGCGTTAACGTAAAGGGGTCGACAATGCGGAGCAATTTCATAGCCATTCCTCAAAGGTGAAGGGCGCTATTGTGTTTCTGCTAATTTCAGAAATAAAATTGATTTATTAAATACATTGATGAAGAAAATAGATGAACTATTCCCTGCGTCAGCTTCGCGTATTCGTGGCCGTAGCCCATGCCGGCAGTTTCAGTCGGGCAGGGGAGAGTATTGGTCTTAGCCAGTCAGCCGTAAGCCACAGCCTGAAGGAGCTGGAAGCCGAGCTGGGCGTGAAGCTGCTTGACCGTACTACCAGGGAAGTGGTGCTTACGCCTGCGGGAGAGTTGCTGGCTCCTCGCCTTGAGCGGCTGCTGGAAGAGCTGACCACAACGTTGCTGGATGCTCGCGTGGTTGGGCATCAGCTTAGCGGCACGGTTCGCGTGGCCGCCAGCCAGACGCTATCCGCGCACCTGATGCCGCAATCTATCGCTGCCAGTGCGGAGGCTTATCCGAATATTCGATTTATGCTGCATGATGCTTCCCAGCAGTGGGTTTTGCAGAGTATCCGCCAGGGCGAAGTTGATTTTGGCGTAGTTATCGATCCGGTTCAGGCTAGCGATCTGGAGTGTGAAACGGTGTTGTCTGAGCCTTTTCTGCTGCTGTGCCGCAGCGATCATCCGTTTGCTGAGAGGGAGCAGATTGACTGGCAGGCGCTGCAGGGGCAAAAGCTGGTGCTGCAAGATTATGCCTCGGGCAGCCGCCCGTTGATTGATGAGGCTTTTGTCCGGCAGGGGATCGAGGTGAACGTTGTTCAGCAGATTGGGCACCCCGCAACGCTGTACCCGATGGTAGAAGCTGGGATTGGTTTAAGTGTGTTGCCCGCGTTGGCGCTGCCTTTGCCACAAGGGAGACCGCTGGTGGTGAAGCGGTTAACGCCGGTCATAAACCGACAGCTGATGCTGGTCAGGCGAAAGAACCGATCGCTTTCCCGTGCGGCGGAAGCTATCTGGCAGGAGGTGCGGGAACAGGCCAGGCTGTTAACCCTGGCCCGGATTGGCGACCCGCTATTTATGGACGACTAGATATAAATATCAATCTGGTGATCGTCGGAAGGTTTGTTCACGCCGGTGGCCTTGATCTGCTGCTGTTCCTGCTTCTGCTGGGCTTCCTCAGCCTGCTTGCGCTGAAGCTGCGCCAACTGGGCCTGCAGCATTTTAATCTCGGTCTGAAGTAACTCGACCTGTTTCTTTTTCTCTTCAGCTGGACGATCCGGCGTGCTGGAGACTTCTCTCAGTTTCTCCGTCAACTGGGTAATTTTTTTGCTGATTTGGGCAATCTGCGAGGCTGTGCTGTTATCAGTGCCGCCGGAGGCAGAAGAGGACCCGGTAGCTGTGCCGGTGGTCAGCTGAGAGCCCTGAAGAGCATTACTGGATATTGTAGTCATCATAACTCCTTTGATGGAATGGTAAGGGAGTTATCGGCCTGGCGGCGAGGAAGTTGATAATTTTTTGACGATGGGATTCTCAGATACTGCAGATAGCAAAAAGGCGCCTTTAGGGCGCCTTTCTACATTGGTGGGTCGTGCAGGATGGTATTGCCCTTCGGGCTCGTCGCAAGCGACGCGCAAAATCAAAAGCGATTTTGTCGAACCTGCTGCAGGCTCGAACCCTGCCCGAATCGCAGATAGCAAAAAGGCGCCTTTAGGGCGCCTTTCCACATTGGTGGGTCGTGCAGGATTCGAACCTGCGACCAATTGATTAAAAGTCAACTGCTCTACCAACTGAGCTAACGACCCGATGGTGGGTGATGACGGGCTCGAACCGCCGACCCCCTCCGTGTAAAGGAGGTGCTCTACCAACTGAGCTAATCACCCAAACTTCGGTACTGCTAATTTCATAAGAGGAGATGGTGGGTGATGACGGGCTCGAACCGCCGACCCCCTCCGTGTAAAGGAGATGCTCTACCAACTGAGCTAATCACCCATCTCTAAATCTCTTACTTCACATTCCGGGTCACTCTAAAGAGTGGTGGGTGATGACGGGCTCGAACCGCCGACCCCCTCCGTGTAAAGGAGATGCTCTACCAACTGAGCTAATCACCCCCGGTTTGTGGAGTCGCATTATAGGGACAGTTGAAAATGAGTCAACGCATTTTCTAAAGTTTTTATTCGTTCGTCTTAAAATTAAACGATGCGATCAAGAAACAGGCATTGGCGTTTGATTTATCATCAAATTCTCTGCTTTACCGCTATCTACAGGCATCAACATTGAGGAATTAGCGCACAGTGATAGAATGTTGCCTGTTAATTTTCCCTGGCAATTGCCGCTTTGCCGGCAAATATGTGTAACTAAGGCCGTTTAATGAAAATCAAAACTCGCTTTGCGCCAAGCCCAACAGGCTATCTGCACGTTGGCGGTGCCCGTACTGCTCTCTACTCCTGGCTGTTTGCTCGTCATAACAAAGGCGAGTTCGTGCTGCGTATAGAAGACACCGACCTCGAGCGTTCAACCCCGGAAGCCATCGAAGCGATTATGGACGGGATGAACTGGCTGAGCCTGCAGTGGGATGAGGGCCCGTACTATCAGACCAAGCGTTTTGATCGTTACAACCAGGCCATCGACGAAATGCTTGCTGCGGGCACGGCGTATAAGTGCTATTGCTCTAAAGAGCGCCTTGAGGCATTGCGTGAAGAGCAAATGGCCAATAACGAGAAACCTCGTTATGACGGTCGCTGCCGCCATAGCCATGAGCATCATGCTGATGACGAACCGTGCGTTGTGCGTTTCGCCAACCCGCAGGAAGGTTCCGTCATCTTTGATGATCAGATCCGTGGCCCGATCGAATTCAGTAACCAGGAACTGGACGACCTGATCATTCGCCGTACCGATGGTTCCCCAACTTACAACTTCTGCGTAGTGGTGGACGACTGGGATATGGAGATCACCCACGTGATCCGTGGTGAAGACCATATCAACAACACGCCGCGCCAGATCAACATCCTGAAGGCGCTGAACGCGCCGGTTCCGCTTTATGCCCACGTTTCTATGATCAACGGCGACGACGGTAAAAAACTGTCTAAGCGTCACGGGGCGGTGAGTGTGATGCAGTACCGTGACGACGGCTATCTGCCGGAAGCGCTGCTCAATTATCTGGTGCGTCTGGGCTGGTCCCACGGTGACCAGGAAATCTTCTCTCGCGAAGAGATGATTGAGATGTTCAGCCTGAACGCGGTAAGCAAGTCTGCCAGCGCCTTCAATACTGAAAAGCTGCAGTGGCTGAACCACCATTACATCAATACGCTGGAGCCAGAGTACGTGGCAACGCACCTGCAATGGCACATCGAGCAGGAAAATATTGATACCCGTAACGGCCCGCAGCTGTCTGAGCTGGTGAAACTGCTGGGCGAACGCTGTAAAACCCTGAAAGAGATGGCGCAGACCTGCCGCTACTTCTACGAAGATTTCAGCGAGTTTGATGCCGATGCGGCGAAGAAACACCTGCGTCCGGTAGCGCGTCAGCCGCTGGAAGTGGTGCGAGACAAGCTGGCAGCGCTGAGCGACTGGACTGCAGAAAACGTTCATCACGCTATACAGGCAACTGCTGATGAACTGGAAGTTGGGATGGGGAAAGTGGGGATGCCGCTGCGTGTCGCCGTGACCGGGGCTGGTCAGTCTCCTGGACTTGATGTCACCGTGCATGCCATTGGCAAACAGCGCTCCGTGGCGCGCATTAATAAAGCGCTCGATTTCATCAGCGAGCGTGAAGCTCAGCAGTAAACATCGCAAATGTAGATGCAAAAAGCCGGTGCTCAGTCACCGGCTTTTTTATTTACTTATTCTTTTGAATTCCGAGTCGCTTGAGCAAACCTTCGCTGCCTTCACTCTCAAGGATCTCGGTCATTTTATGCTGTTCTTCTTCGGATAAGGTACGCAGGGTGTTTAGCATCAGCTGTTCCAGCGGCGTTCGAAGGACGCTATAAGATGCCACTCTCTCACTCATTTTGCTGGTGTTGGAGAGAAACGTTTTCACCGGCTCGGAGATATAAACAAATCTTGCTTTACCACCCGGTACGCCTCGTTTTTTACTGGTTTCCCAGTTATGTTTTAGTACCCATTTATTAATTGTCTGGCGGGTGTAACCCGTCATCTCCGCCAGTTCATCGGCGGTCATTTTTTCCTTGAACATCAGTAATCCTTTATTTTTCCTGACGCCAACAAGACAATAGCCGGGCAATTATTCGTTATCGCTGATCCCCAACCGCGCAAGTAAACCGGCAATCCCGTCCCGCAGCAGCATGGCAGACATCTTTTTCTGTTCGCTGTCGGACATTTGCTGCACTGAGTTGAGCAGTAGATTTTCCAGGGAGGCGTCCGTTGTGCTGTAGCGGGCTGTATTTTCCGTCACTCGTCGGGTGCTATTGATAAATTCCCTGACCTGCTCATCTATATGGATAAGCCTCGCTTTTCCTCCCTGAACGCCGGGTTTAGGTGAGGTCTCCCAATTTTCTTTACGCACCCACTTATTGATGGTCTGGCGGCTGTAGCCGGTGATCACGGCCAGTTCTTCTGGTGTCATTCTTTCCTTGAGCACAGTGATTCCTTTTCATTGCGACCGAAACGGCTTTATTAGTGGTTCATTTTATTGAACTGACTAACGCGAAACTGTGACAGAATTAACTACAACGGGATGATATGCAACCGAGAATTGCCGAAGGCGATGGCTTTTTAGGCGATTGATCGCGGAAGAACAAATTGCCGTTGACACGCTATGTGGGGTTTCATATTATGCCGCCCGTCAACACGACAAGGTCTTTACGGTTTGGGGCTATAGCTCAGCTGGGAGAGCGCTTGCATGGCATGCAAGAGGTCAGCGGTTCGATCCCGCTTAGCTCCACCAAATCTTCACCAGCAGATTTGGTACCGTAAAATCAGCACCTGTCAGTGGGGCTATAGCTCAGCTGGGAGAGCGCTTGCATGGCATGCAAGAGGTCAGCGGTTCGATCCCGCTTAGCTCCACCAAAATTTGAACCCTCGCTTCGGCGGGGGTTTTTGCTTTTCAGACTCCAACACACCTGCTTTTGGCTACCCTCGGTAAAAAAACCTCAACTTATGTCCGCTTGTTCTATTATTTCTGCTGTAGGGTAAGTTCTGCTTTTGTGCAGGCCTGAAACTTGATTCGCTCAATAAATAAACGTAACCTTGCCAGCGAAAAACCCTTTTTAAGCAATCACATAAAATTAACACCAGGGCCTATGATTATTTACAAGATGATAAAAAAAATAGCGGTTGCCCTGGCGCTGTGTTTACTTCTCATTCCCTTTTCTCGTTATATTTCACCGACAACCGTTGTTGATGGACATAAAACCTACCTCGCCTATCTGCCGCTCAGCTTTATAATGGCAATGATTATTATTTATGGCCGGTCTGCGATTATTCCGCTCACGCTAGGGTCGCTGGTTGTTTACAGCTGGCTGCTTGATTTAGCCGTTGTGCCGCTGGTTGCTTTTATTTTCTGTCTGCTATTCCCCTTATTGATTGCCAGTTTAATTACCCGCCACTACGTGGGCCGTCGCTGGCGTTTTGGGCTGCCCAATAAAGGCATGGGGCAGCGTATTTTTTGGCTTGGTTTTGTCGCCCCGTTTACCATCAAACTGCTGATGTACCTCACAGGCAATGTGATTGAGTACCCACCAGAACTGGCGCCATTCTTTGGTGGCGGTTCCGTTATCTACATGATTGTTGATGTGCTGAATCTTGTCGTGGCCTCGCTCATCTTTACAACGCTTTTCTATTACCCGCTGCGTATGCTGTTGAACCCGCATTTTGCGGTCGGTTTCTGGCGGCGCTGTGTCTGGCACTACAGGCAGGATAAAAACCGTTTCTATACGCCGATTTGGCTGGTTGTCTGGATGGTGTATTTGCTGCTGATGTGTTCGCCGTGGCATAGTGAACTGATTGCCGGCTATCTGGTTCCGCTGGTCTTTGTGCTGCTTACCCTGGGGATCCGTCGCCTTGGTGCGAGGCCTGTTTCTCTGTTGTGGGGGATTTCGGCATGGGTATTATTGACTTACAACACGGGTTTTTTGCAGGGCGTAAATACGCAATATGCTCTTTCCTTTATTCTGTCAGTCTTTATCTCCTTTACCGTATGTCTGTTGTATATGGCCACTTCATACCATAAAAATGAATGGATGAAGCGTGTTTATCATCTCCAGGCGCAGACAGATCCATTAACGCAATTACCTAATTTACGCGCGCTTGAAGAACATATTCAGACCTTTCAAACCGGTGCACTTTGCTGCCTGAGAATGGCGAACTTTGAGTTTCTTAGCCGACATTACGGCATGATGATGCGTGTTTACTGCAAGAAAACCATTGCCAGAGAATTACAACCCTGGCTGCTGGAAGGGGAAAAAATATTTCAGCTGCCGGGCAGTGAGCTGCTTCTGTTTTTACGGGAAGGCGAAACAGAAGCCCGGCTTACCTATTTTGTTGAACACCTGAATAATAAGAAAATCCCCTGGCACAATGTTACCCTTGAAATTGAATATGGGGCTTCCTGGGGCATTGTGGATTCACCGAAAGAGCTGCAGCGCATGCTCGGGCAATTAAGCTATCTGGCTGAAAAAGCCAGCGACACGCAGCGCGTACTTGGCCTTGATGCCAGGCTGCAGGCGGTCTCCGGGCAAACAACCGAGCGGGTGCTGCTGCTGCAAAAGATTAAGCAGGCAATAGACGAAGAAGCCTTTCAGCTCTACGCGCAGCCCATTGTCGACTGCGAAGGGAAGGGCTATCACGAAATCCTCAGCCGTCTGGTGATTGATGGGCAGCACATCACCCCGGATAAATTTATTCCGATTGTTGCCGAATTTAACCTCAGCACCCGTTTTGACATGATGGTGATGAAGATGCTGCTGACCTGGCTTGCAAAGCACCCAGGCAACGTGCAGCAGACGCGCTTTTCGGTCAATCTGATGCCGCTCACGCTAATGCAAAAAGAGATTGCCCAGCAGATTATTGCCCAGTTTGACGTTTACAAGGTGCCGACCAGCGCGGTCGTCATTGAAGTGACGGAAGAGCAGGCATTTTCAAACTCAGAAACCTCTAACCAAAATATTGCCCTGCTGCGTGAGAAAGGTTTTAAGATTGCTATTGATGACTTTGGAACAGGCTACGCTAACTATGAGCGCCTGAAGAAGCTGCAGGCGGATATCATTAAGATAGATGGTTGCTTTGTCCGCGATATCACCGGCGATGTGATGGATAAGCTTATCGTGAAGTCCATTTGCGAACTGGCGGCGGCCAGAGAGCTCAGCGTCGTCGCAGAGTATGTCGAAACGGAAGAGCAGCGCGACATCCTGCTGCAGCTTGGCGTCCAATACCTGCAGGGGTATCTGGTGGGGAGACCCAAGCCTTTGCAGCAGCTTAAGCACTGACGCTCTCCTTTGCACCCTAAAAAGGAATCACCGTGAGCACGTCGCTGATTAGCCATATTCGTCTGCCGATGGTAAAAACACTGCGCATCACCCATGTGTGCTTTCTGTCGCTCTTTTTGCTGATCACCTTTCTTTTCTGGCAGCAGGGGGAGCTGTTCAACCACGGCTATCGCACCAGCCAGCTTAGCCATCTCGAAAGCGTGATCGCCAGGCTTGAAAGCAAATCTGAATATCAGATGGACAACCTGCGCTATCTCCGCCGCATGTTCATTGAAACGCTGAATGAGCCGCAGTTCACGCCGATCTCGCAGCTGGCTTCCCGGGCCAGCAATAAAGAGACGCTGTCGCCGCTGCATATCCAGAGCCTGCCGATCCCCGATAGCGTGCAACCTTTTAAAAACAAGCCGAAAGAAGAAAGGGAAAAACTCACGCAGCGGGAATATCAGGCCCTGCGCGACATTCAGGATCTCTTTCCGCTGGCAGGCGGGAGCAACCGTCTCTCTTCGAACATTTATTACATGTCGCGCTCCGGGGCATTTATTGCGTCGCTCTCCCCCGATGTGAACAAACTGCTTATCGAAAGTGCTAACCCGCTGGCGATGCAGGGATCGTTTGTGCTTGGCTCTCCGCTGTTGAACCCGCGCCGCGATCCTTTCTGGACCCGGCAAAATATTGCAGATACCGGCAAAACGCTGATTAATGGCTCTCTTCCGGTGGACTTTGACGACCGGTGGATTGGGCTGTTTGGTATCGCGGTCACCACCGAAACGCTTCGGCTGTTTCTCTCCAGCGCTTTGCCAGAGGACACGCAAAGCGCCTATCTGCTTTTTGATGAGCAGATGAACCCGCTGACTCGCCCCGTTGGCTCGCAGAATGGCTATCGCCTCAGCGAGAAGCAGCGACAGGCAATTCTTGAAAAGTTGATCGATGAATCCCGGGGCACCTTACGTTTTGGCTATGCTTATGCCACTTTCGGCCATGTCACGGGGACGGGGGCAATCCTTGTCAGCGTCCAGACCATCCGGCAGGGGCTACACGAGGACTTTGGGCGTTTTAGCGTGCTGCTGGTAGTGATGTGGCTGACGGTGATCCTTATTCTGTTTGGTTCACACCGCATGATTTGCCGGCTGATTCGCAACATGGGCCATTTGCAGCAGGAAATGCACCGGCATGCGCTGCACGATGATCTGACCGGCGTTCTAAATCGCCGTGGCTTCTTTGAAACAACCGGGCGTATCAGCCCGCAGTACGTGGATTACTCCCTGATTCAGCTGGATCTCGATCATTTCAAAAAAGTGAATGACCGCTTCGGGCATCAGGTTGGCGATCGGGTGCTTATTCACGCCACGCGCTGCATCCAGCAGGCGATCCGCAGCCAGGACATTGTCGGGCGTATCGGCGGCGAAGAGTTTTGTGTCTACCTGCCTAATACCGATCTGCATGCGGCGATTGCCGTGGCGCAGCGGGTGCGCAAAATGCTGGTGAACACGCCGCTCAGGCTGGAGGACGAGTCTGAACTGCTGGTGACGGCCTCGCTGGGCGTGGCTTCCCATGAAGAAGCCCCAGACGGTGACCTGGAACACATCCAGAGTCAGGCGGATATTCGCCTGTATAGGGCGAAACAGCAGGGGAGAAACAGAGTGTGTTGGGGCGGCGAGGCTGAATCGCAGGCATAAAAAAGCCGGTGACCAGCACCGGCTTTTTAATACGCAAAAATTAGATAACCAGCGCGGCGATAGATGCCGACAGGATACTCACCAGCGTAGAGCCGTAAACCAGCTTCAGGCCGAAGCGGGAAACCACGTTGCCTTGCTCTTCGTTCAGGCCTTTAATGGCCCCGGCGATAATACCGATAGAAGAGAAGTTAGCGAAGGACACCAGGAACACGGACAGGATGCCTTCCGCGCGTGGTGACAGGCTGCCGGCAATCTTCTGCAGATCCATCATCGCAACGAATTCGTTAGACACCAGTTTAGTCGCCATGATACTGCCGACCTGCAGCGCTTCTGCGGACGGCACGCCCATCACCCAGGCAACCGGGTAGAAGATATAGCCCAGAATGCCCTGGAAGGAGATACCCAGCACGGCAGCGAACAGCGCGTTCAGGCCAGAAATCAGGGCGATAAAGCCGATCAGCATGGCGGCAACGATAATCGCCACTTTGAAACCTGCCAGAATGTACTCGCCGAGCATTTCGAAGAAGCTTTGACCTTCATGCAGGTTAGTCATCTGCAGATTTTCTTCTTTCTCATCCACGCGGTACGGGTTGATCAGCGACAACACGATAAAGGTACTGAACATGTTCAGCACCAGCGCGGCAACCACGTATTTTGGCTGCAGCATCGTCATGTACGCACCTACGATTGACATGGACACGGTAGACATAGCGGTCGCCGCCATGGTGTACATGCGGTTGCGCGACATCTTGCCGAGAATATCCTTATAGGCGATGAAGTTTTCTGACTGTCCCAGAATCAGCGAGCTTACGGCGTTAAAGGATTCCAGCTTACCCATACCGTTGACTTTAGAAAGCACGGTACCGATAGCGCGGATAACAATCGGCAGAATGCGAATATGCTGCAGAATACCGATCAGCGCAGAAATGAACACGATAGGGCACAGCACCTTCAGGAAGAAGAAAGCCAGGCCTTCATCGTTCATTTTGCCGAAGACAAAGTTTGTCCCTTCGTTAGCGAAACCGAGCAGTTTCTCGAACATTTCGGAGAAACCTTTTACGAAGCCCAGGCCGACGTCGGAGGTCAGGAAGAACCAGGCCAGTAACACTTCGATCACCAACAGCTGAATGACAAAGCGAATACGAATTTGCTTGCGGTTAGGGCTAACCAGCAAAGCCAGCAGCGCGACCACAGCAAGCGCTAAAACAAAGTGCAAAACGCGGGACATATTTGCTCCAAATATGAGGCAGGTTTAATTTCGTTGCACATTCTATGTAACAAGCAATAAGAAAACGAGATCAATTCCACACTATAGTGATGAGCTGTGACGGAACGCAAAAATAGTGATCCACCATACATTTCTGCTATGTTAAGTAAAGAAGCTAAAAGTTACGTTAAGATGGCTCATCGACAGTTTACACGTTGGCCAAATGTTAATCCGTTAACCGGCATCCAGATTCACTATCTCACGCCTCCTGCACATCGTTTTCAGCTATCAGAGAAATCAATTTCCCCGCACTAAATGAACTTGATAACCATTCTCATTTTGATAGCATAAAACATAGCAAAGGCTATATCTCAGAGGCAGAAGATGACAAGCAGTCGCATTGACAGCAATACCGGACGTACCGCGCGTAAGCTGCGGCTGGCGTTGATGGGGCCAGCGTTTATCGCCGCTATCGGCTACATCGACCCCGGTAACTTCGCGACCAATATCCAGGCCGGGGCGAGTTATGGCTATCAACTGCTGTGGGTGGTGGTGTGGGCAAACCTGATGGCGGCGCTGATTCAGGTACTCTCCGCCAAGCTGGGGATCGCCACCGGCAAGAACCTCGCCGAGCAAATCCGCGATCATTACCCGCGCCCGCTGGTGTGGATTTACTGGGTTCAGGCGGAAATTATTGCCATGGCGACGGACCTCGCGGAGTTTATCGGGGCGGCCATTGGCTTCAAGCTGATTCTGGGCGTCTCTTTGCTCCAGGGAGCGGTGCTGACAGGGATAGCCACTTTCCTGATTTTGATGCTGCAAAGCCGCGGGCAAAAGCCGCTGGAAAAAGTTATCGGCGGGCTGCTGCTGTTTGTGGCGGCGGCCTACATCGTTGAGCTTATTTTTTCCCAGCCGAAGGTAGCTGAGCTGGGCAAAGGGATGCTGATCCCAAGTCTGCCGACGTCCGAGGCGGTCTACCTTGCTGCTGGCGTTCTGGGCGCGACAATCATGCCGCACGTGATTTACCTGCATTCTTCTCTGACTCAGCACCTGCATGCGGGCAACCGGGCAGAGCGCTATTCCGCCACTAAATGGGACGTGGCGATAGCGATGACGATTGCCGGCTTCGTCAACCTGGCGATGATGGCCACCGCCGCAGCGGCGTTTCACTTCACCGGGCATACCGGCGTTGCCGAGCTGGAAGATGCCTATAAAACGCTGGAACCGCTGTTGAGCCATGCTGCAGCCACGATTTTCGGGCTTAGCCTGGTGGCGGCCGGTTTGTCATCCACGGTGGTGGGCACGCTTGCCGGGCAGGTGGTGATGCAGGGGTTTGTCCGTTTTTATATTCCGCTGTGGGTTCGCCGGGCGATTACCATGGCGCCGTCCTTCGTGGTCATCATGATGGGGCTCGACCCAACGCGTATTCTGGTCATGAGCCAGGTGCTGTTGAGCTTCGGGATTGCGCTGGCGCTGGTGCCGCTGCTGGTGTTTACCAGCGACAAAAAGCTGATGGGTGATTTGGTTAACGTGCGCTGGGTTAAGCTGGTTGGCTGGGCGATAGTCGCGGTGGTGGTGGCGCTCAACCTGTGGTTAATTTTTAGTACGCTGTTTGGCAACTAATCTTGCCAAAGAAAGTGAGAAGGGCTGGATTATCCAGCCCTTTTTTATTTAATGACGGTGTCCGTGACCTCTGCCGCGATGGTCGTCGCGGTCGTTCCAGCCTTCGCGATAGCCGCGTTCATAGCTATTTCGTCCGCGGTCCCAGCCTCGATCCCAGCCACGGTGGCGATGCCAGCCGCGATCGCGCCATTCATAATTGCGGTGCCAATAATCACGGTCGCGCCATCTGCCGCCGTCCCAGTAATTACCGCGATAATCTTGATCGCCAATCTGTAATTTCACCGACGGCAGCAGGGTGATTTCACCCGCGTTTGCGACCATCGGCGCCGCGGCCAGTAAGGCAAGGGCAAGCATTAGTGACCTGAACATACTTTCTCTCCCTGGTTCTCAGAGCCGTGTTGCGGCTTGTTAACACAATCTTACAAACCGACAACCGGGCTGATGAATTACACAATTCCTAAATCATCGGCCATAGCACTTATTGCACAAGTCACTGGCGTGAACCCGGAGGGAAAGTTAAACGTTTACACTAAGATCGCCTCGATTTCTGCTCGTTCCTGTTCGCTGAAATGGCGCTGGCTTAGCATGCCCACGGCGTCCTCTATCTGGCTGGTTTTACTCGCGCCAATAAGCACCGAAGTCACTTTTTCATCGCGGAGTACCCAGGCCAGCGCCATCTGCGACAGCTTTTGCCCGCGTTTCTCCGCCAGCGCGTTGAGCTGCCGTACTTTTGCCAGCTTCTCTGCCGTAATCTGATCGGGGTTCAGGAAACGGCTGCCGCTGGCAGCGCGTGAATCTGCAGGGATGCCGCTCAGATAGCGGTCGGTTAGCTGGCCCCCGGCAAGCGGGGAAAAAGCGATGCTGCCTACGCCTTTTTCCTGCAGCAGATCCAGCAGGCCACCTTCGACCCAGCGCTCAAACAGGGAATAACGCGGCTGGTGGATCAGGCAAGGCGTACCGAGATCGTTCAGGATATCAATAGCTTTCTCCGCCCGATCGGCCGGGTAGTTTGAGATCCCGACATACAGCGCTTTGCCCTGGCGCACCACATGGTCGAGGGCGCGCATGGTCTCCTCCAGCGGCGTGTCAGGATCCGGGCGGTGATGATAAAAGATATCGACATACTCCAGCCCCGTGCGCTTCAGACTCTGGTCGAGACTTGAAATCAGATATTTGCGTGAACCCCAGTCGCCGTAAGGCCCGTCCCACATGGTGTAACCCGCTTTGGTGGAGATAATCAGCTCGTCGCGCCAGGCCTGAAAATCTTCCCGCAAAATGCGCCCAAAGTTGGCTTCAGCTGACCCAGGCGGTGGCCCGTAATTATTGGCAAGGTCAAAATGGGTAATGCCCAGATCGAAAGCCTTTCTCAGCAGTTGACGGCTGGTTTCCAGCAGCGTTTCATCGCCAAAATTGTGCCAAAGGCCAAGGGAAATAGCGGGCAGTTTCAGGCCGCTGCGGCCGCAGCGACGGTACTCCATAGACGAATAGCGTTCAGGGTGGGGCTGCCAGGTCATTATTGTCATCCTTACAGGTAACAGAGAAATCAGTGTATACGCTTTCACAACCCAGAATACGCCGTATTTCACTGTAAATTCCACGTGCCACCCCTTAAATCGGATATATTCTCGACACCGATCCCGGTTACTTAATACTCACAGCAAGCCCTCATAGAAGGAAAATCCTATGCGCTACTGTGTGGCAGACTATCTTGTTGACCGGCTTAACGAAGGCGGGATCGAGCACCTCTTCGGCGTCCCCGGTGACTACAACCTTGTTTTCCTGGATCACGTGATTGCGCATCCGAGGCTTGCCTGGGTGGGCTGCGCTAACGAGCTGAATGCGGCTTACGCCGCCGACGGGTATGCCCGCTGCAAAGGCGCGGCGGCGCTGCTGACCACGTTTGGCGTGGGCGAACTGAGCGCGCTGAATGGCGTAGCGGGCAGCTATGCCGAATATCTTCCTGTCATTCATATTGTTGGCGCGCCCAATAGCCGCGCCCAGCAGCGCGGTGAACTGCTTCATCACACATTAGGCGACGGGGATTTCCGCCATTTCCTGCGTATTGCCGAAGAAGTTTCCGTGGCACAGGCTTCGCTCACCCCCGCCAATGCCTGCAGCGAAATTGATCGCGTAATTCTTGAAGCGCTCAAGCAGCAGCGCCCCGGTTACCTGTTGCTGCCGAGCGATGTGGCGGAGGCGCCAGCAACGCGGCCTTTAAAACGACTAATGGCTCCTGAAACGGTGGCTGAACCGGCAACGCTGGAAGCGTTTCGTCATTGTGCGCAGGCAAAAATTGCCGAAAGCCGAAGCGTAGCGCTGCTGGCCGATTTTCTGGCCCTGCGTTATGGGCAGCAAAAAACGCTCCAGCAGTGGATGGCGAGCACGCCCATCCCTCACGCTTCACTGCTGATGGGGAAAGGGTTGTTCGATGAAAGCCAGCCTGGTTTTCTGGGCACCTACAGCGGGGCAGCCAGCCCGCCGCAGGTGAAGCAGGGGATTGAGAGCGCGGAGCTGGTTATCTGCGTGGGTGTGAAGTTTACCGATACCATCACCGCCGGTTTCAGCCAGAAGCTAAGTCAGCAGCAGACAATTGAGGTTCAGCCGGAGGCGGTGCGGGTAGGCGAGCGCTGGTTTAGCGGGATCTCGATGGCGCAGGCCATCGCCATTTTGCAGCCGCTGTGTGCTCAACAGGCTGCGTCCTGGCCGGAGGCCACGCAAAGGCCACCGCAGCTTCCCGTTTGCGACAGCGACCGGCTGGACCAGCACGCTTTCTGGCAAACCCTGCAGGACGCCTTACAGCCCGGCGATATCATTCTGGCCGACCAGGGCACGGCGGCCTTTGGTGCCGCGGCCTTAACGCTGCCCGCAGGTGTGACCTTTATCGTCCAGCCGCTGTGGGGATCGATTGGTTTTACGCTGCCTGCGGCATTTGGCGTGCAAACCGCATGGCCGAGCAGGCGTGTGCTTCTGCTGATAGGCGACGGCTCCGCCCAGCTGACTATTCAGGAACTGGGCAGCATGCAGCGTGACGGCCAGAAGCCGGTGGTCATGGTGCTGAATAACGATGGCTACACGGTTGAGCGCGCGATCCATGGCCCGGAACAGCGCTACAACGACATTGCCGCGTGGGACTGGACCCGCCTGCCGCAGGCAATGAACGTGGATAGCCAGGCCGAATGCTGGCGTGTCACGGAAACATCACAGCTTGCTGCCGTGCTGGAAAAGCTGGCCAGCCCGGAGAGGCTGGCGCTGGTGGAGGTGGTGCTGCCTAAGCAGGACATTCCCGAGCTGCTCAGAGCGGTCACCACCTCGCTGGGTAAACGCAACTCGGAAATGGAACATTAATTAGCGGTTTGGCCGCCCGGCCATCATCAACGGTTTACCCGCCAGCAGGAGCCAGGCGGGCAACATCACGATGCACAGCAAGGGCAGGAGTTTGACGTCCGGTACCACGGCCATCGCCATAAACAGGCTCAGCCAACCGTCGCGCGTGACCACCAGCACCATGCCAAGGACGGCGCAGGAGAGGGTAATCGCGGCAGGGACCGCCTCAACGTGCTGGTGCAGCATCATGCCTAACGCCACGCCCACAAACACCGCCGGGAAAATACGACCACCCCGGAAACCGCTGGCGGCAGCGATAATCAGCGCGGCCAGCTTCACCACGGCAAACAGCAGCAGCGACGACACGGAGAAATCGGCGATAGCCAGCTGCCGCATCTCATCCAGGCCTTTAAACATTGTCACCTCACCGCCGATTACCCCCAGCAGGCCTAGCAAAAAACCGCCTGCACCGAGTATAAGCACCGGATGTTTGAGCTGGTGCATCAGGCGGTGCAGCCTTGGCAGACACCAGACGCCCACCATGCCCATCGCAATGGCGATAGCCGCGACAACCGCCCCGCTGAACAGGTCTTCAATGTGCATTTCGGGGTAGCTGGCAACCGGCAGTGCAAAGTGCGGCTGAAAGAAAATGCTGGTGGTCAGCGCCCCGGCGGATGCGGCCATCAATGGCGCGAACAGTCTGTCCCACAGCGGGACTTCATTATTTCCGCCCAGGGTTTGCGAAAAGATCAGCGCCGCGGCCACCGGCGTGCCGAATAAAGCGCCGACGGTGCCCGCCGCGGCGAGAATAGTCCAGTCAAGCGGGCTGACCTTCGGCAAAACGCGGGCGCCAAGCGCCACCGCGAGCGCAATATTCACCGCCATAATCGGGTGCTCCGGCCCCAGGCTCACGCCACCGGCAAGGCCAATCACCAGCGCCATCACCAGGCCAGGAATAGCCATCGTTGGCACGGGCGCCCCGATAAGCGGTTCGGTCGCGGGATCGGGCCCGCCGTGGCCAGGCAAATAGCGGATAACCAGCCCAACCGCGACGCCGGTCAGGGTCAAAATAAGCAGTATCCAAAATGGGGACTGGGGATCGTACCCGCGCGCCGCTGGCAGCGTGGCCCACAGATATTCCTGCAGCGCAGCGGCAACCTTCATAACGACAATTAATACCAGGCTGGATAAGACGCCGATAATCAGAGCCGGAATGGAAAGTACCAGCATGGTTCTGGCTCGCGGATGGAGCATAGTCAATCCTTACAATAGGAAGTCGCACGGCGCAAAAACGGAAAGTCTTAAGCCGCATTGCAAATAGAGCTGAAACGGTAAAGCCAGAATGTGACCTGGTTCAACAATCGCGCCGCACCTGGATGATGGTCATTGTTGTTTCGGCTGGCTAATTTTACAGTGTTGCCAGAACTTATTCTGACTTTAGCGGAGCTGTTTGAGAATGACAAAATATGCTTTGGTGGGAGATGTCGGCGGCACCAATGCACGTCTGGCGCTATGCGATTTGAACACGGGTGATATTTCACAGGCAAAGACTTACTCCGGCCTTGATTTTCCAAGCCTGGAAGCGGTGATTCAGCACTACCTCAAAGAACATAACATCAGCGTGCAGTCAGGCTGTGTGGCGATTGCCTGCCCGATAAACGGGGACTGGGTGGAAATGACCAACCACACCTGGGCATTTTCCACCGCCGAAATGAAGCAAAACCTGGGCTTCGATCATCTGGAAATTATCAACGACTTTACCGGCGTTTCCATGGCCATCCCGGCGCTGAAAAAAGAGCATCTGATTCAGTTCGGCGGTGGCGAGCCTGTGGCAGGCAAACCGGTGGTGGTGTACGGTGCGGGCACCGGGCTGGGCGTTTCTCACCTGGTGCATGTCGACAAACGCTGGATCAGCCTGCCGGGCGAAGGCGGCCACTCAGATTTCGCGGCGAACAGCGAAGAAGAGGGCATTATCCTGGAGCAGCTGCGCAATGAACTTGGGCACGTCTCCAACGAGCGCATTCTCTCCGGGCCAGGTCTGCTGAATCTCTACCGCGCCATCGTTAAGGCCGATGGCCGTGAGCCGGAAAACTACCAGCCGAAGGACATCACCGAAAAAGCCGTGGACGATACCTGCACCGACTGCCGCCGCGCGCTGTCGCTGTTCTGCGTGATCCTGGGGCGTTTCGGCGGCAACCTGGCCCTGAACATGAGTACGTTTGGCGGCGTGTATATCGCCGGCGGTATCGTGCCGCGCTTCCTGGAGTTCTTTAAGGCTTCGGGCTTCCGCGGCGGGTTTGAAGACAAAGGCCGCTTCAAAGCGTTCGTGAAGGATATTCCCGTTTATCTCATCGTGCACGATCAGCCTGGGCTGCTGGGCGCCGGGGCACACCTGCGTCAGACGCTGGGTCACGTCCTGTAATACCGCGCGGGCGCACTGCGATTGCGCCCGCCAGTTTCCCTTCTCTACAGGCGCATTAGCTGCCGGAACTCTTTCACCTTACTGCGGCTCACCGGCACCTGAAAATCGAGATCTCGCAGGCGAAGAATATAGGTATTGTTAAACCACGGCTCTATTTCACGGATTTTGCTCAGGTTCACCACATAAGAGCGGTGGCAGCGGAAGAAATGGCTCTCCGGCAGGCGGCTGCAGAATTCGGTGAGGTTCATCGGCATGACGTAAGACTCACGGCGCGTATAGACGAAGGTCATCTTCTCGTGAGCTTCCGCGTAGTAAATATCGTTGATGTCGGTGACGATAATTCGCTCGTCTTTGATCAGGTTAATCGTCGTGGCGTCGCGGTTTTCATGGCTGGCGGCAGGCTGAGAGGTTTGCTGCTGATAAGCCACCTCTAGTTTTTGCAGCATGCCAATAATGCGTGACTCCTGATACGGCTTCAGAATGTAGTCAAACGCTTCCAGCTCAAAAGCTTCCACCGCATGCTCTTTCCAGGCAGTAATAAACACGATGAACGGCCTGTGGGCAAATTTGCTGATGTTCTGCGCCAGCAGCACGCCGTCCAGCGACGGAATATTGATGTCGAGGAAAATGGCGTCCACTTCATGATGCTGCAAATACTTCAGCACATCCATACCATCGTCGAAAGAGGCGACAATCTCCATGTCGCTGTGGTTTTTGATAAGCCAGCTCAGCTCCTGCTGCGCCAGAAACTCATCCTCTACGATAATGACCTTCATGCTTCTCTCCCTTCCAGTGGGCGCGGCGCGGCGGTGGGGACATAGCGCGGCACGTAAAAGGCGATTTCGGTCCCCGGCTCCAGGCGGCGGATGATCAGCCCTTCGCCGTAGAGCAACTGCACTCGGTGATGCACGTTCAGCAGGCCAATTTTATTCCCCGGCATTTCGTTATTCTCCACGCGCTCGACCACTTTAGGATCGATCCCGTGGCCGGTATCGCGCACGGCAATGCGCACCCGGTTGCCGCTCTCTTCAATGCTTATCGTCACCACACCCTTACCTTTACAGGGCTGAATGCCGTGCACAATGGCATTTTCCACCAGAGGCTGGATAAGCAGGCTGGGAATGCGGCAGTTGACCTCTTCATCAATGTTATAAATCACCGTCAGCTTGTCGCCAAAGCGCGCCTGCTCAATGGCAATGTAATCCTTGATTTGATACAGCTCCTTGCGGATATCAATTTGCTCGTCGTCGTTCAGCTCGATGTTATAGCGCAGGTAGCGTGACAGGTTGACGATAAGCTGGCGGGCAGTGTCCGGGTTCATACGGATTGAGGAGGATATCGCATTCAGCGCATTGAACAGGAAATGCGGGTTTATCTTGCTTTGCAGCGCCCGGAGTTCGGCTTTGTTGGCCATTTCGCGCAGCTGCTCCGCGCGGGAAACCTCAAGCTGGGTAGAAATAATCTGCGACAGGCCAACCGCCATTTCCTGTAGCGTGGAGGTGATCTGGTGGGCATGGCGGTAATAGATTTTCAGGGTGCCGGTCACCACGCCTTTTTCCCACAGCGGGATGATGATTAAGGAGTGAATTTCCGGCGTTCGCCAGGCTTCGTCATCGTTGCGAATGATGATGCGCCCCTCTTTCAGTGCCTGACGGGTGCGCGGGCTGAAAGCCTGGTCGTTCTCGTGATAGTTATTTTCCCCCAGCCCGACGTAGGCCAGCACTTTTTCGGTATCGGTAATGGCCACCGCATCCGCATCGATATCGTGGCGAATAATCTGGCAAACTTGGCGTAGCGACTCGCTGTTAACCTTGCGGAACAGCGGCAGCGTTTTGTTGGCGATATCCAGCGCCAGCTTGGCCTGGCGGGCGGCGCTGGCCTCTTTCTCGCCCTCGACGCTTTGCACCAGCAGGATAATAAAGCCGATTGACACCGAGCCGAGGATCATCGGCACGCCGATTTTGGACACGATATCAAGGCCCAGCGCGGTGCTTGGCGCCCAGAGCACCACCAGAATCATGGTCATCGTTTCACAGAGCATGCCGCCGATGATACCGACCCGCCAGTGCTTCTCTTTCGGCACTTTGCGGTTGATCCAGCCGGACATTATCCCGGCCAGGATGCTGGTGATAAAGCAGGGGATAGCGGTGATGCCGCCGATATCAATCAGGTAGCGGTGTGTCCCGGCGATAAGCCCGGTAATAATCCCCACCCAGGGGCCAAACAGGATCCCGCCGGACATCACCGCGATAATACGCACGTTGACCAGCGAGCCTTCAACCGGCACGCCTGACCAGGTACTGAACAACGCAAACATTGAGAAAATAGCGGTGACCGCCAGCAGCTCTTTAGGCGTATGGGCGCTTTTGTGCAGCAATTCGCGGAACAGACGAATTCGAATCAGGAAGAAAAGGCAAATAAGCATCAGCGCCGCGCGATCGAACACCGCCAGCAGCATAGTAAAAATTTCGTGCACGGGTCACTCGCGTGGCTCAGAGGGGAAGCGCCAATGATAAGGAAATTTGGCGGGGGTTTCCAGTTGAGGACACCCCTCACCCCGACCCTCTCCCCAAGGGGGCGAGGGAGAAAATACCAGGTCACAACAGCATGCAGTCTACTCCCTCCCCGCAAAGGGGCAGGGAGAAAATAGGTGACGAGGAACATGGTTTATTGCCTCTCCCTTCCAGGGAGAGGGCCTGGGTGAGGATCATTACTTCCCGCCAAGCTGTTCCCGCCCAGCAGGCGTCAAATCCTGCGTGGTCGCACGACCAGCAAAATCCACCTCAAAATCATCGGCGGCGAAATCCGGCGGCGTTTTACCCTCAACAAATGCGTCCCACTGGCGCGGCAGATACCCGGCATTCTTCTCGCACCACGGCGCGGCGGCGATGTACATCACGTTGCTATCGAACTCACCGAGGTGCTCGTTCTCGACGGCATGAATCACATCGCAGTGCCAGAAAACGGTATCGCCCGGCTCCATATCGGGAATTGAGGAAATCCCAGTCAGTAAAAGGGGATGCCACTCTTTGTTAATGGATAATGCTCTGCCTGGCTTAGCTTCGCACAACGATTCCTCTGGTACATCGTCCTGCAGCGCCCGCAGCAAGATCCAGGCCATGGCATTAGCCACCGGCAGCAAATTTAGCGTGCCGCCGTGTTTGCGCTGGGGCGTGAGCGCCGTCCAGCCCTGGAAAGTACGGAACATCGAACAGACCGCAGGGGACGGGAACTCCCTTACTTCCGTTCTGCCTTCGGCGGCAAACGGGTCGTAATCTTTCCAGTTACCGGAAAATACGTGGCGGTAAACGTGGCGGAAGTTTTCGTCCAGCCAGCGCTCAACCGATCCGCCGTCAACGTGCGGAGAAAGCCCCAGCGAGCTTGAGCGGGGCGGGCGACGGCGAGTGCGATCCGCGTAAGAAACGACGCGATTTGGATCGAAGTGTTGCCTGCCGTGGCTTTCCGTTTGCCACAGATTATTGAGGAACACCTGCAACGCTTTCATACGCTCATGCTGGCGGGCTTCGGTTTGTGGTTTAGACCAGTAAATGCCGTAAATCTGCGGCTTACTGTCGGCAAGCGTGCCGAAATAGTTGTCTTCCGCCGCATTTTTCAGGCGTTCGACAAAATGATTTCGTGCCAGATAATTGCCGATCTCTTCATTCCAGCCACGAGCTTGTTCCTGCGGGAAAACGCCCCGGATCGTGCAGCAGCCGCGCTGGCGAATCAGCGCTTTTTGTTGCTCGCTCACGTGGCCCTGAAGAATGTCGTCGGCGTCGAGCTGCGGAACAGGGTTCTCGCCGCGCGCCATTTCTTCGCGGATCGTTTCGATCTGCTGGCGAATATTGGCTTCAAGTTCGGTAAACGCCGATTGATAGTGGGGCAGATCGCGGCGCAGCTTTTGTTTTATCTCGCGGATAGCTTTTGGCAGATCGTTAATGTCCAGGTGCATAGGTGACGCCCTCTTTCAGAGAATAAGTTACTGAGTTGTTGCTACCTGGTTAATGTATGCCTGAATTATTAAATGAAATAGTGATGTGTTTCATTCGAAACTTCCCGTTTTGTGTCGCGGAAAAAATATTTTCATTTCCCCCTCGACAGGCGATTTTTATTCAGGCTATTTTCAAAACAGGCCACATCACGTGGCAGCGTCGCTCGGACGGTCCGGGCGCTCACGTTACTCTGAGGAATTTATGGCTGACTCCAGTCCAAAACGTCGTTTTTCGCGTATCGATCGCTTACCCCCTTACGTTTTTAACATCACTGCCGAGCTGAAAATGGCTGCGCGACGCCGCGGCGAAGACATTATTGATTTCAGCATGGGCAACCCGGACGGGGCGACGCCGCCGCATATCGTCGAGAAACTTTGCACCGTGGCCCAGCGTGAAGACACGCACGGGTATTCCACTTCGCGAGGCATTCCTCGTCTGCGCCGCGCCATTTCTCGCTGGTACAAAGATCGCTACGATGTGGATATCGACCCGGAAAGCGAAGCCATTGTGACCATTGGCTCGAAGGAAGGGCTGGCGCACCTGATGCTGGCGACGCTGGATCACGGGGATACCGTGCTGGTGCCGAACCCAAGCTACCCGATTCACATTTATGGGGCGGTGATCGCCGGGGCGCAGGTTCGCTCCGTGCCGCTGGTGGAAGGCGTGGACTTCTTTGCCGAGCTGGAGAGGGCGATTCGCGAAAGTTATCCGAAACCGAAGATGATGATCCTCGGCTTTCCGTCTAACCCAACCGCCCAGTGCGTGGAGCTGGCGTTTTTCGAGAAGGTTGTTGCCCTGGCGAAGCAGTACGACGTGCTGGTGATTCATGATCTGGCCTACGCCGATATTGTCTATGACGGCTGGAAAGCGCCTTCCATTATGGAAGTGCCCGGCGCGCGCGACGTGGCCGTTGAGTTCTTCACGCTGTCAAAAAGCTACAATATGGCGGGCTGGCGGATCGGCTTTATGGTCGGTAACCAGGAACTGGTCAGCGCGCTGGCGCGTATCAAGAGCTACCACGATTACGGCACCTTTACGCCGCTGCAGGTGGCGGCGATTGCTGCCCTTGAAGGCGATCAGCAGTGCGTGCGTGATATCGCAGAGCAATACAAACGCCGTCGGGACGTACTGGTAAAAGGGTTACATGAAGCGGGCTGGATGGTGGAATGCCCGAAAGCGTCCATGTACGTCTGGGCAAAAATTCCTGAACATTACGCGGCGATGGGTTCGCTGGAGTTCGCCAAAAAGCTGCTGCAGGAAGCGAAAGTTTGCGTTTCACCGGGGATTGGCTTCGGCGACTACGGTGACACTCACGTTCGCTTCGCGCTGATTGAAAACCGGGATCGTATCCGTCAGGCCGTGCGCGGTATTAAGGCGATGTTCAGGGCTGACGGGCTGCTGCCACCGCTGCCGAAAAACGCGGCGGAAAACGCCGAATAATGAAACGAAAACAGGAGCCCTTTGGCTCCTGTTCTTTTTGCGCTGCTGTTTGTGAAGGCTTATTCAACCATCAGGAAGAAGGTGCCGGCCCACAACACAACAATCACAGAAATACCCATCAGAAAATATTTCACTTCACATCGCTCCGCGCTGACGCGCATCTCAACAGGTACATAATAAGCTGAAGCCGCAAACTGCTTTTAGGGTGCCGCTTCATCTGGTATTCGGAGGTAAAACCTTACCCGGACGGCGCTAATGTACTCCCAAATTAAAAATGAAAACAAGTGTCTCAAAATTGTGACAGTTGTCTGTTTTTTGAACTTTAATTAGGTGTGGGTGATCCCTTATTTACTTCATTAAAAACATTAAGATATATCGCATTTTCAGTGATATTTTTTGTCTGAAAATAAGTATTTTTGCTTACGCTAAATTTTATTAATTTTTTTCGCTGAACAGGGGGGAAAGATGATCGTTTCAAAAGAAAATGCGGAACACTATTTGTGGGGAACAGACTGTGATGGATGGCATCTGTTAAAAGATCCTGCTTTGAGCGTGATTCATGAACGTATGCCGCCGGGGCGGACGGAACAAAGGCACTACCATTCCGTGGCGCAGCAATTCTTTTTTGTGTTAACCGGGGCATTGACGATGGAGCTGGAAGGAGAGCGCTACGTTGTACCCGCGGGGAAGGGGATCCCGATTCCGCCGCAGGCAAAACATCAGGCTCGCAATGATTCCGATAACGAGGTTGAATTTCTTGTTATCTCGCAGCCAACGACCCGAGGCGACAGGGTGAATTTGCCAGTAACGGATTAATCGCGCTTTTCAGAGTTTGGATGCAATTCAGGCGGCGGTTAAGCAGGTATCTTTACACTCTCAGCAAATCGCCAGGGCGAACTTATTCCCCTTAATGAAAACGACCATGACAACGACCGAAACTGCTTCATCGGGTTCGCCGCAAACAACCTCCGTCCGCCTGCTGTTTGCGGCGCTTATGCTAGTCATGCTGCTGGCCGCGCTGGATCAAACCATCGTTTCTACGGCTTTGCCGACTATCGTGGGTGAACTGGGCGGCCTGGACAGGCTTTCCTGGGTTGTCACTGCGTATCTACTGGCTTCCACGATAGTCGTGCCGCTCTACGGCAAGTTTGGCGACCTGCTCGGGCGCAAAGTTGTATTGCAAACGGCGATTGTGGTCTTTCTTCTTGGCTCCGCGCTGTGCGGCCTCGCGCAAAATATGACGCAGCTTATTTTAATGCGCGCGCTGCAGGGACTGGGCGGCGGCGGGCTGCTGGTAGTCACCATGGCGGCGGTGGGCGACGTGATCCCGCCCGCCGAACGCGGTAAATACCAGGGGCTTTTTGGCGGTGTTTTCGGCCTGGCGACGGTCATTGGCCCGCTGATTGGCGGTTTTCTGGTTGAACATTTTTCCTGGCGTTGGATTTTCTATATCAACCTGCCGCTGGGGATTTTTGCCCTGCTGGTTATCGGCGCGGTGCTGAAATCCCAGACGGCGCGAATTAGGCATCAAATTGATTTTCTTGGCGCGGGCTACCTGACAATTTCTCTGACCTGCCTGATTTTATTCACCAGCGAAGGCGGCACGGTCATGGCGTGGACTGATCCGCAGCTGTGGTGCATCTTTGCGTTCTTTGTCGTGGCGCTCATTGGCTTTATTTATGAAGAGCGACTGGCGATTGAGCCGATGATCCCGCTGCACCTGTTCCGCAACCGTACTTTTTTATTGAGCTGCCTGATTGGGTTTATTATAGGCATGTCGCTGTTTGGCTCGATGACCTTTTTGCCCCTTTATCTGCAGGTGGTAAAGTTCTCAACGCCGTCCCAGGCGGGGATGCAAATGCTGCCGCTGATGGGTGGACTTATCCTGACCTCAATCATCAGCGGGCGCATTATCAGTAAAATAGGCCGCTACCGCATTTTTCCCATTATCGGAACGCTGTTAAGTTTTATCGCGATGGCGCTGCTCGGTACGCTAAAGCTGGAGACGCCGCTGACCACGCTTTATCTGTACGTTGGTCTTTTAGGGCTGGGACTCGGCATGGTGATGCAGGTATTGGTGCTGGCCGTGCAGAACAGCGTGGAAATAAAACTTATCGGGGTAGCGACCTCAAGCGCGACGCTGTTTCGCTCCATCGGTGGTTCAATTGGCGTGGCTGCGTTTGGCGCGGTTTTTACCTCCGTGCTGCGCAGTAATCTTGAGACGCTGATCCCGGAGGGGACTCAATTGCCGCGCCAGCTTGGTGCGCAGGCGGTACACGAACTGCCCGTGGCGATCCGTAACGATTATCTGCAGGCTTTTGGCTCAGCGATTCATTCCGTGTTTATAATTTCGGCGGGCGTTGTGGTGCTGGGCTTTGTCCTCGCGCTGCTGATGAAAAATGAGCCGCTGCGTAAAGGCTGACTATGAAAAAAAACATCGATTTAAACAGTGATTTAGGTGAAAGCTTCGGGCAGTGGACAATGGGGGATGATGCCGCGATCCTGCAAATTGTCAGCAGTGCCAACGTGGCCTGTGGTTTTCACGCCGGATCGCCTGCGGGCATGCTCGAAACACTTCGCGCCGCAAAAGCTCAGGGCGTTGCCGTGGGCGCGCACGTGGCGTATCCGGATCTCGTCGGGTTTGGCCGGCGCAATATGGATATTGCCAGCGACGAACTGACGGCGGACGTCATTTACCAGATTGGCGCGCTACAGGGGCTGGCACAGGCAGTGGGAACGCGCGTCCGGTATGTGAAACCGCATGGGGCGCTGTATAACACCATCGCGCATGACAAGCGCCAGGCCGAAGCGGTGCTGGATGCCATTCTGGCGTTTGACGCCTCCTTGCCGCTGGTGGTGCTGGCGGGCTCGCCCCTGCTGGCATGGGCGCAGCAAAAAGGGGTGGCGACCGTCAGCGAAGCCTTTGCCGACCGGGCCTATCATGCTGATGGTTCTCTGGTGTCAAGACGTGAACCTGGTGCCGTGTTACACGATGCCGGGCAGGTTGCCGCACGTATGCTGCAGCTGATTACTGAGGGTGGCGTGGAGTCAATCGAAGGCGTATTTACCCCCATCCAGGCCGACTCCATTTGTGTGCACGGCGATAGCGCGGGGGCGCTTGCTATGGCGCAGGCAATCCGCAATCTGTTTATTTCTCAGGAAATAGAGGTGCAGGCTTTTGCCAGATAAACGCGTTTTGCGCTGCAGGCGGAGTGCGGGGTGACCGGCTCTCCGCGAACATTGTGGCTGGCGCTTTTTCCATCTCTGAAATTGCTTTCATTCGCTCTTCTTCTGTCTTTTATTATTAACAATACAATAACATTATATCTAACAAAATTGTGACAAGGCACAATATACATATAACTTAATATGTTTTATAAAATGTAGCTATTGCCTGCAACTATGCCCCCTAAAGAGAAAGACATATGGAACAGACATCTGCTACAAAAAATACCGATTCCCTGCCGGAGAAGGGCCAGCAGTTCAACCGCTCCATCGGCCTGGTGTCTAACTTTGCGCTCGGTTTTACCTACCTCTCGCCGTTGACCGCCGTGTATTCCCTGTTTGCGCTGGCGATAACCCTCGCCGGGCCGCCAGCCATCTGGTGGATCCTGATTGCCGCCTGCGGGCAGCTGCTGGTTGCCCTGGTGTTTGGCGAGGTGGCTTCGCAGTATCCCATCACCGGCGGGCTATATCCGTGGGCCAGAAGGCTGTGGGGGAAGAAATACGCCTGGATTGCCGCGTGGATTTACCTCTGGGCGCTGGTGGTGACCATTACGTCTATCGTGGAATACACCTCCACCTTCGTCGCCTCGCTTTTTCATTACGGCGATACGCCAATTGCGATGCTGCTCACTTCCGTGGTGCTGCTCACCATCATGATGGGCGTCAACATGTCCGGGACGAAAAACCTGGCGAGGGTCGCCCGCTTCGGCTTCTGGTGCGAAATTATCAGCGTGATTGCGCTCGGCATTTACCTGCTGATTTTCCACCGCAATCAGCCTTTCTCCGTGGTGTTTGACGCCATGGGCGCGCTGGCAAAAGACGGCAGCTACGGCACGGCCTTTATGTCGGCGTCGCTGATGGGGCTGTTTATGTTCTTCGGCTTCGAAGCCTGCGGCAACGTGGCGGAAGAGGTGAAAAACCCGGGGCGTAAGATCCCGGTGGCGATGATCCTCAGTATCGTTTTCGGCGCGATCTCTGCGGTGATCTCCATTCTGGGTTACCTGCTGTCATCCCCGGATCTGATGAACATTGTGAACGGCAAAATAGCCGATCCGATCCCGGCGATTCTGAACGATGCGCTGGGCGAGAAGGGCGCCACGCTGTTTATCGTGATTGCCATTGTGGCGATGCTCTCCTGCATCCTGTCGCTTCAGGCCGCGCTGAGCCGCCTGATCTTCTCGTTCTCCCGCGACAAAATGCTGCCGGGCAGCGAGTGGATGGCGAAGATCTCGAAGCATAGCGTGCCGGACAACGCGATGTTGGTGAGCTGCCTGCTGCCGATGGTGATTTGCGTCTGGGTCTACTTCCAGCCGGATAACCTTGCTCGCATCACCGCGTTTGCCGTGATAGGGATATACGTCTCCTTCCAGATGGTGATTCTGGCCGCGCTGCGCCAGCGCTTTAAGGGCTGGAAGCCTGCGGGAGAATGGACGCTGGGGGCATGGGGCACGCTGGTGAATGTGCTGGCGCTGGCCTACGGTATCGGCGGGATCTGGCTGTTGGCCCAGCCTGCGGACAGCGCAACCTTTATTGACCGCTGGACGGTGCTGATTGGCCTGGCGTTGGTCATCGGCTCGGGGCTGGTTTACATGACGATTGCCAGACCGTTCGGCCATTCTGATGCGCCTGAAAATGACGCCATTGAATACGCCAAACGGCTAAATCTTTCCCGCGAGTATTAATCCAAAGGGCCTTATGGCCCTTTTTTGTATGCATTTATCCACAGTATTAAAGGGTCTTATGACCCTTTTTTAATAAGCTCATATAACGTGCAGTATTCTGTGTTATAGACTTCAGCCGCCTCAGCGATATTCAGTAATTCACCCACGCGGTATTTAGGATAAGTAGAGAAAATAATCCGCTTATCTAAATTAGTCAGCATAACTCTGTGGTTATTGAACAGCGGAAGTAATTCTTCCTCGACTTCACTGACCAGCACATCAATTGCCGCCACGCCAATAAAACGCTGGTGCAAATAAACCGGCATCGCAGAGGTTAAGGTATAAGACGTATTACAAACGTAATCGACATAAGGGCCGTGAATATACGCCTGGCCGTTTTCCTGAGCATCTTTAAACCACTCAAAGGTCCTGAAATCCAGCCGCTGCTGGGTGGCCTGATCCAGGTCGAGATTCACCTTTTTCACGCCGTCGGCCTTTTTGTACCACCACTCCAGCAGCCAGTACTCTTTCTCTTCCGTGCTGCCTGCAATGTGGCTGGCAAAGCCAGAGCCTGAGCAATAAGGCGTTTCGTTCAGCGTCTCTTTGATGTGTTCCTGGATGGCTCGCTTTACCGCGGGATCCAGCAGCAATTTATGATCGCCGCCGTGAAACGCTGCCAGCGTGGACTCAACCTGCCCGGCAAGCGCAATGGTTGCCTGGATGGTGGTGGTAAGGATGTCGTCAATCTTACGGGTAAAAGGGATGAGGCTTGCAGGTACATTCATGGCGATGCCCGTGTTGTTGTGTCAGTTTTATTTATATTTTAATTTGCTTTCAATGAGATAGAAGGTGAAGGTGTCGATGAGTTGCGTGGCTAATCGCACCGCCTCCTGCTCGTGATGGGTTTCTAGCGCGGCGATCAATTCGGTATAAACATCAATCACTTCCCGATGAATGGCTTCATCACGGTAAAGAATGGCCACCAGTGAAGCCCATTCGGCCTGCAGCAGCAGTTCCTGGTTGGCAAGCCTTGCGGACTGAGAACTGGCGGAAAGTGCCAGCAGGCAGCGCATATCTGCCTGAGTTTTTAGCTCCGGCGTGCTGGCCGATTTCAGCGCCTCAACAAACTCCTGTAGCCGGGTGATATCCGCGCTGGTCATGCGTCTGGAGGCCAGTTTGGCGCTGTGGCTAATTATGGCGCAATGCATTTCGCCGAGGTCAGAAATATAGTCTGAGCTGATGGTCTTAAAAGGGTGGAGCGGCGTCTGAAATTCGCCGCTATTTTCGCAAACAAAGCTGCCGCCATTTCGCCCACGAACGGTGTGGATTAAATTATTCGCCCGCAGAGTATTTAAGGCTTCGCGTATTGTTATGTGGGAAACGCCCATCATTTTGGCAAGGTCGGCTTCATTAGGAAGCTGCTCATTTGCCTCAAGCAAACCAGTAATAATTGCATTTGAAAGCCGCTGCACAATTTGATCGGATCGACTTGCCTGTCCTATAGGTGCGAATATTACTGCGTGAGTAATCATAGTGCTCTCTGATTAAAATTCCCTGAATCAACGGTTATTGATAGCACAGCCCGGGCCTTTAAGAAAGGCATCGACAGGCTACCAGAAACGGCGGTTTTCACCGCTTGCCCGGCATTGCAATGTAAAAATATTGTTAAATTGTGGGGTCGATCATGTTGCTATCAAGCGCAGATTGAAAAGTCGCCACTCAAAAGATATTACATAATATTGTTTATGTTTAATCTGAGGAAAAGGCGATGCAAACCCTGAAGCATTTTATCAACGGGCACTATGTGGCGGGCCAGCCAGCCACATTGTTTGACCTGGTCAGCCCGGTCAACAGCGAGGTTTATGCGCAATCCCCTGACGGCGGCGCGGAAGAAGTTAACCAGGCTTACGCGGCGGCAAAAGCGGCGTTCGCGGTATGGAAACATTCCCTGCCGTCCGAGCGGCAGCGTGCCTTGCTGAAGCTTGCCGATGAAATTGAACGTAATGCCGCGCGGATTGTGGAGGTGCAAAGTCAGGAAACGGGGCAGCTTAAACACTTTATCGAGCGCGATGAAATCGCGGCGTCCTGCGACGCTATCCGCTTCTTTGCCGGGGCGGCCCGTTGCCTTGAGGGGAAAGCTTCCGGGGAATATGCCGCCGGGTTTACCTCAACCATTCGCCGCGAACCGCTGGGGATTGTCGGGCAGGTGACGCCGTGGAACTACCCATTCATGATGGCCGTTTGGAAAATCGCTCCGGCGCTTGCGGCGGGCAACACCGTGGTGCTGAAACCGAGCGATACGACGCCTATCAGCACGCTGATTCTGGCCGAAATTGCGGCACCTTTGTTCCCACAAGGCGCATTCAACGTGGTGCTGGGCAAAGCGGGGACGGGCTCGCTGGTGGTATCCAACCCGGAAGCCTCGTTGGTGTCGATTACCGGTTCCGTTCGCGCCGGGCTGCAGGTTGCCGCCTCTGCTGCCGCCAACCTGACCAAAGCGCATCTCGAATTGGGTGGCAAGGCGCCGGTGGTGGTGTTTGCCGATGCGGACATGAACAAAGCGGTCGAGGTGATTACCGCCGCCGGTTTCTCTAATGCCGGGCAGGATTGCACCGCTGCCACGCGTATCATCGTTGAAGCCTCCGCCTACGACGCTTTCCTTGAAAAGCTGATTCAGAAAACCAAATCAATCACCTTCGGCGAGCCGGACGATCGCGAGGCTTTGTATGGCGCCCTCAACAGCCGCAACCAGCTGGAGCAGGTGACGGGCTTTATTGAACGGCTGCCTGCCCATGCAAAAATTGAAACCGGCGGCAAAAAGGGCGCGGGCCCCGGCTACTACTTTGAGCCGACGATCATTTCCGGGCTGAAGCAGCGCGATGAGGCCATCCAGCATGAAGTTTTTGGCCCGGTGATGACTATCCAGTCTTTCAGCAGCGAAGAAGAGGCGCTCAGCAGAGCCAACGACGTGGAATACGGCCTGGCGGCAAGCGTCTGGACCAGCAGCCACAGCCGGGCGCAGCGCTTTAGCACCCGTCTCGATTTCGGCACCGTGTGGATCAACAACCATATCCCGCTGTGCGCGGAAATGCCCCATGGCGGATTTAAAAAGTCCGGCTACGGCAAAGACCTTTCGTCTTACTCCCTCGACGAATACACCCGCCTCAAACACATTATGTGCGATATCACTGAATAAGGATCCCTGCGATGAAAAGAGTTAATGCTGTTGCGCTGTCGCTGTTTTTCTTTTCAACCCTGGCGCTGGCCGAAAGCGCTCCGCTTTCCGTCGTGAAAAATTATATGGCCGCGTGGAATGCCCACCAGGCCGGGCAGGCGGCCCAGTATCTTGCCAGCGATATGGTTTATTACGACGCCGCCGTCGGCACACCGGTTGAAGGGAAAGAAAAAGCCGAGAAAGAGGTGATTGGCGCGTTTATTAAAGCGGTGCCGGACCTGCACTGGCAGATGACCAGCGAGCCGGTTTATAACCACGACACCATCGCTTTCCGCTGGACGTTCACCGGCACCAACAGCGGCGAGTGGGGCGGCAGCCCGGCAACCAACAACCCGATCAAGTTTGAAGGCGTGAGCTTTATCAAAGTCAGCCACGGCAAAATTACCTGGCAGGGCGATTACTACGACTCGAAGAAACTCGACGAAGAGCTCAAACCTCGGCAATAGCACGCCGCTTACTGGTCGTTACCCGCGGGCGGCGCACCGGCAACCCGTTACCAGAAAAGACACTATAGTTAACAGGCTTATCGCGTAGCGAAGCGGCAGGGAGTTTGTTATCATTTGGTTAACAATATGTCTATACCCTAAATAATTCGAGTTGCAGGAAGGCACCAAGGCCGTGAATCCTCAGGCGCATAGATAACTATGTGACTGATGCAGGTAACGCACATGCAACTTGAAGTATGACGGGTATAAAGGACTGATAAAAAAGGTTATCTATGTCTATTACCCGACGTGACTTTCTTAACGGGATGGCAATTGCAATTGTCTCTGGTTTAACGCCTCTGGAACTGGTGAGGGCAAACGGCAAAGCATCCGGCAGCGCCGTGATAAATGCAGATTACTACCCGCCGGGGCTAACTGGTCTGCGCGGCAACCACCCTGGCTCGTTCGAAATGGCGCACGCCCTTGGGCGCGAGCACGAAAAATTCGACTTCGGTAAGCTGCCGGTAGAAGAAGAGTACGACCTGGTGGTGGTTGGAGGCGGGATCAGCGGCCTGGCGGCAGCCTGCTTCTGGCGCGAAAAAATGGGGAAGGAGGCCAAAATCCTGATCCTCGACAACCATGACGACTTCGGCGGGCACGCCAAGCGCAACCAGTTCAACGTCGGCGGCAAAACGCTGCTGGGCTACGGCGGCAGCGAATCATTCCAGTCGCCGAACAGCAACTTCAGCCCGGTGGTTCACGGCCTGATGGATTCCCTGGGCGTCAGCATCACGCGAATGAAAAGCAGCTTTGACGCTACTTTCTACCCGGACCAGAACCTGAGCCGCGGCGTGTTCTTCGACAAAAAGAACTTCGGTGAAACCAAAATCGTCAGCGGCGACCCAGGTCGCGCGGTGTCGGACGATATTCCGCCGGACAGGCTCAATGGCCGCAGCATCGAAGCCTTTATCAATGACTTCCCGCTGAGCGAGGCAGACCGCAAGGCGCTGCTGGATCTGCACGTCAACCCTGCCGATTACCTGCCGGGCATGACGGTCGAGCAGAAAAGTGAATGGCTGGATGTCCACAGCTATCATGAGTTCCTCGAGCAGAAAGTCGGCTTAAGCAAAATGGCGCTGATGTACTTCCAGCAGCGTACCAACGACTTTTTTGCCATCGGGATTGAAGGCGTGAGCTGCAGCGACGCGCGCGCCTGTGCGCTGCCGGGCATGGAGGCAATGGGGTTGCCGCCGCTGGATGGCGAAGCGCTGGCCGACCTTGAAGAGCCGTACACCTACCACTTCCCGGACGGCAACGCCGGGCTGACGCGCCTGATGGTGCGAAAACTGATTCCTGACGCGCTGCCGGGCAGTACGATGGAAGATTCCGTCACCGCAAGGCTGCACTACGAGCTGCTGGACAGGCCGGAAAACGGTACCCGCATTCGGCTCAACAGCAGCGTGATTAACGCCGCCAATGCCGATAACGGCGTGGTGGTGAGCTATATCAACAATCAGAGCGGCAAGCTGCACCGCGTGAAGAGCCGCAACGCCATTATGGCGGGCTACAATATGATGATCCCGTACATCGTGCCGGAGGCACCGGAGCAGCAGAAAGAAGATCTGCGCCTCAACGTCAAAGCGCCGCTGGTCTACACCAACGTGGTGGTCAACAACTGGCGTGCTTTCAAAAACACCGGCGTGCATGAATTCTATTCCCCGGCAGCACCGTACAGCCGCGTGAAGCTTGATTACCCGGTCAGCATGGGCGACTACCATCACCCGCAAACGCCGGACGACCCGATGTGTATCCACATGGTGTATGTGCCGACTTATCCGGGCAGCAACATGTCTCCGCGCGAGCAGTTTCGCCGGGGCCGTGCATTCCTGCTCGGTTCTTCCTTTGAAGCCCATGAGCAGATGATCCGCTCTCAGCTGCAGGAGATGCTGGGCCACACTGGCTTTGACCACGAACGCGATATTGCGGCCATCACGGTCAACCGCTGGGCGCACGGCTATGCCTACTATGCTAACGCCCTGAGCGATGACATGGAGAAAATGCCGGAAATTATCAACCGTGCCCGCCAGCCGATAGGCCGCATCACGATTGCTAACTCTGACTCAGACTGGAGCGCTTACGCCCACGCGGCTATCGACCAGGCATGGCGTGCGGTCAACGAACTTGTGGCGATGGGGTAACCAGGAAATGAAACGTATTTTAGCGGCTATCTCGATCCTCTTTTCTGCCAGCGGCTACGCTGCCGTATCGCAAGGTGAGTATGTGGCGCGCGCGTCAGACTGCGTCGCCTGCCACACCGTAGACGGCGGCCAGCCGATGGCCGGAGGCAAAAAGTTTTCTACGCCGGTGGGGGATATCTACTCCACCAACATCACGCCGGACAAAACCCACGGCATTGGCGATTACAGCTACGAAGATTTCGAGAAGGCGGTTCGCCAGGGGATAGCCAAAGATGGTCACGCCCTTTACCCGGCGATGCCTTATCCTTCCTACGCCAAAATGACCGATGAAGACGTGAAGGCGCTGTACGACTACTTTATGAAGGACGTTGCCCCGGCGGCGACCGCCAATAAAGAGAATGATATTCCGCTGCTGCTGTCGGCCCGCTGGCCGCTGCGCGTGTGGAACGGCCTGTTCGTGGATGACGTGAAATCCGGCGGTGTGGTGGTTGAGGCCCGCGGGGATAACGCGGAGAAAATTAAACGTGGGGCTTATCTGGTGCAGGGGCCGGGCCACTGCGGCGCCTGCCATACTCCACGCGGCATGGCGATGCAGGAGAAAGGCTACGATGATTCCAGCCCGGAATTCCTGAGCGGGGCGATGATCGACGGCTGGTATGCGCCTTCCCTGCGCGGCATGAATATGTCCACCCAGGAAGTGAAAGACTTGCTGAGCAAAGGCCGCAGCCAGCATCACGCTATTGCCGGGCCAATGGGGGAAGTGGTCACCCAAAGTACCCAGTACCTGACGGATGCCGACCTGGAAGCTATCGCGCTGTATATCGCCAACTTCAAGCCGCAAAAACCAGCCGCCACGCCGGTGAATGCTGCCGTGGTTTCTCAGCCGTCCGACGGTAAAACCCTCTACATGCGCTACTGCTCAACCTGCCACAGCCCGGACGGGAAGGGGACTGACTTTAACGTGCCGTCGTTGGTGGGCAACTCGGCGGTGATGGCGAAAGATCCGTCCTCGCTTATCAGCGTGATCGCCGACGGGGCGCACACGCCGCAAACCCAGGGCACTATTCCGTTCATGATGCCCGGCTATAAAGGCGTGCTGTCGGACAAAGAGATGACCGATGTGGTGAACTACGTGCGTGGTTCCTGGGGTAACGGTGCGCCTGCGGCAACCGAAGCTGAGGTGAAGAAGATAACCGGCGAGGGCAAATAGTTCAGCCAGATAAGTTTAAACAGGGGCCTTGATGGCCCCTCTTTATCGGGGTTAGATTCGCCTGGCCTCGTGAAATTCGCTATCATCCGGCTCCACTCTCCAGCCGGGCAGCCCAATGTCTACGATTATTGATACGTTTATTGCCCCGCCTTGTTTTGATGAGATAGAAATTCTTTATCAGGACGAGCATCTGGCGTTGATCGATAAACCTTCCGGCTTGCTCAGCCTTTCAGGGAAAAATCCGCAGAATCTTGACTCGGTGCATCATCGGCTGGTGCAGATATTCCCCGGCTGCACGCTGGTGCATCGCCTGGATTTCGGCACCTCCGGGCTGATGGTGATTGCGCTGAATAAGGCGATCAATGCGTTGCTCTGCCAGCAGTTCAGCCAGCGTTCTGTTGCCAAGGTGTATACCGCGCTGCTTTGCGGGCATCTTGAAAAAGAGGAAGGAATGATCGACGCGGCGATTGCCAAAGATCCGGCGCTGTTTCCACTGATGTCGATTTGCGCCGTCAGCGGCAAACCTGCTCGCTCGCGTTACACGGTGATTGAGCGGATTTATCGGGAACTTGAAAATGGTGCTCGGCTGCCGTTAACGAGGGTACAGCTTGCGCCTGAAACCGGGCGGACCCACCAGCTGCGCATCCATGCGCAATATCTTGGCCACCCGATTCTGGGCTGCGATCTGTATGGCGGGCTGGCGTTGTCAGGCACTGAACGAGTGCCGCGGCTGATGCTGCATGCCAGCGAACTGCATTTTGTTCACCCGGTCAGCGGCGAACCGGTGGCTGCCAGATGCGACAGCCCATTCTGACGAGAAAATGTGTTGCGGCAGACATTACTCGTTGCCCCACTGATTCAGAAACTCAGCGATTTCGTCAATGCGCTGTTCGGCAAGGCCAGCCTCAACGGCCATCTCACCCTGCGCTTCCTCGCTGATTTCCTCGTTATTCATTAAGCGGGTAATCAGCAGCTGGAAATAGTGCGCCACGGCATCACGCTCATCCTCGGCAACGGGCTTTGCCGCTTCCGTCGAGTATTCGTCCGCGATGTCGTAATATTTCAGGTCGATTTCGTTGTTCATGGTTATCTCTGGGTTTGTTAGCCTGGCCGCGATAATAGCATTGTTCAGCGGGCAAAAGGGATCAGTGAGTTTCTTCCACACGGAGGGCTTCCTGCACCGCTGGCCGCGCGTTTATCGCCGTCATATAACGGGTAATAGCGGGCCACTGGTTAAGGTCGATTGATAACATTTTGCCCCAGCTCAGGACGGTATAAAGATAGGCATCAGCCACGCTAAAAGTGGAGCCGGTCAGGTACACAGTTTTCGAGAGCGCATCCTGAACAAAATCGAGCCGCTTGAAAAATTTTTCGCGGAAGATGGCTTTAACCTCTTCCGGCAGCGAGGCGTTGAACAGCGGGGCAGACGCGGTATGAAGTTCGCTGGTGATGAAATTCAGCCACTCCTGCAATCTAACCCGTGCCCAGCTTCCTGCCAGAGGCGCTAGCCCTTTTTCCGGGCGAAGATCGGCCAGGTACTGCACGATAGCCGTGCCTTCCGTCAGGATCTCCCCGTTGTCCAGCTCCAGCGCGGCAACATAGCCTTTGGGCGTGACGGTGAAAAAGTCTCGCCCGTCGGCGGTGATCTTAGTTTTGTTATCCACTTTGATGAGTTCGAATTCCAGCTCTAATTCACGCAGGACAATGTGGGGCGAGAGCGAACAAGCTTTTGGGGCGTAATACAGTTTCATGGCATCTCCAACAAATTAAAAACAGCTGTACAGCGCGCGACCCGGCGCCTGGATGCACTATGATTTAGCCCGCCACCTCTGTAAAATTAATCATTCATTAAATAACTATTAGTTGAGCTACTGATAACGATGATGAACCTTTTGCACTGGCGGTTGCTGGTCGCGGTGGCCGATGCCCGCAACATTTCCCGTGCGGCGGAGGAGGTGGGCATGACTCAGTCAGGTGCCAGCCAGGCCATCGCGCAGCTTGAAGCTTCCCTGGGGTTCCCGGTTTTTACCCGCGAGCGCAGGAACATTGGCGTTACCGCGCTGGGGGAGCAGGTTATCGCTCATGCCAGAAGTATGCAGCTGTATCTCGAGGCGATCCGCTCGCTGACCGAGTCGTGTCGGGACTTAAGCGGGAGCCGTATTCGCCTCGGCAGCTTCCCGTCGGTGACATCGACGCTGCTGCCCGGCCTGCTGCGTGACTTCAGGCGTTTGCATCCCGGCATTGAGGTCGTGGTACTCGAAGGTATTGATGAAGAAGTCGAGCAGTGGATTGCTGCAGATACCGTCGAACTGGGTGTGGTGATGAACCCCGGTCCCGGCCGGGCTGACGTTATTCTCGGGCAGGATGCCTGGATGGCGGTGTTGCCTGCCAGCCACGCCATGGCGCGTGGGGCAAGATCCCGGGGAATAACCCTTGAAGCGTTGGCGGAGCAGCCCTTCGTGCTGGCGACTGGAGGCTGTGTGGTAAACGGCGGCAGTTTAATGGCAGAGGCCGGTTTGCGCTTGTCTGACATACGCGTCACGGTCCGGGACTGGGTCAGCGCCTGTATGCTGGTGCGTGAAGACATGGGTGTGGCGATAGTGCCTGCGTCCACGCTGCCTGAAGATATGCGCGGCCTGTGCGTGGTGCCGCTGACGCCGGGGCTTCATCGCGAGTTTGGCCTGGTGTGTTCTTCGGCAGGAAAAACGTCCCCGGCGGTTCAGGCCCTGGTAACCCGACTGCGTAAAGCGGGATGAGCTAAACGCCGAACAGCTTTCACTGCCCGGTGTTTATCTCCTTCGCCAGCGTTTGCAGCCTCGATTTCAGCCAGTTGGTCGCGCTCCGCTTCCCGCTTCGTTTGTGTGAATAAATTTTTATTTCAAACGGACGTATTTCGAACGGTAATGAAAAAATCTTTATATTCGTGGCTGGCATCAGTTTTTCAGCGGCAAAGCGCGGCAGCGCCATTAGCAGATTGCTTTCTGCCACAATAAACGGCGCGCTAAGCATAGATGGCGTCTTGATGGCTATTTGCCGCGTGTAACCCATTTGCTCAAGCTGCCTGTCCAACACACCTTGCTTCTCATTCCACGGCGTGACAACGATGTGCCTTGCGGCGAGATAATCCTCAAATGTCAGCCGTGTCCGGCTTGGGTGACTGATGACGACATACTCATCTGTAAACCAGCTAATTTCTTCCAGCTCCGGATGCCGGATATCTTCTGAGGTACTGAACCCCAGCGCCAAATCCACTTCGCCCGCCAGAAGCTCCGTCAGTGCCGGTGTATGAGGCAAGTAAAGTAACTCGAAGCTCAGGCCGGGCGCTTCATGCTGCAGTTTGTGCATCAGGGCAGGGAAAATGCAAAAAGCGGTAAAATCCGTAATCGCTATCTGCAGGCGCTCTGTCGTCCGGGATGCGTCAAACTCCGGCTGCTGAGTCAGCTCTTGATCCAGGTATTTCAACGTCGAAGCAATAGAAGGGGCGAGCTGCGTGGCATACACGCTGGGACACATCCGGTGCCCTTCCCGGTAAAACAGCGGGTCATTGAGCGAGGCTCTCAGTCTCGACAGCGCGTGGCTAAGCGCCGAGGTGCTCATCGCCAGTTCATCGGCCGCCAGGCGGACGGAACGATGGCGATAAATCGCGTCAAAAACAGGCAAAAGGTTTAAATCGATACGCCTTAAGGTTGGATGCATAATATTCATCATCTGGTGATTTCATTACACTTAATTCGCCTGACAATAACCTTTATGCTTGGGGCCAGCAACGTTAACGCCATCCAGAAATAACAGGAAAACCAATGAGTATGACGATTCGTCAGGCCCGCCCGGAAGACGCTCAGGCTATTTACGACATGATCTATGAGCTGGCCGTGTATGAAAAAGCCCCTCAGGAAGTGATCACCACGCCAGAGGAGATCCGGGCGACGCTGTTTGACGCAGGCAGTAAAACTGAAGCGTTGATCTGCGAGACAGAAGGCAAAATTATCGGTTACGCCGTTTTCTTCACCAGCTACTCGACCTGGCTTGGGAGGAATGGTATCTACATGGAGGATTTATACATCTCTCCTGAGTATCGCGGCAGGGGAGCGGGAAGGTCGTTACTGAAATATATCGCGCAGTGCGCGGTGCAGCGGCAGTGTGGCCGCCTGGAATGGTCTGTCCTGGACTGGAACCAGCCCGCGATTGATTTTTATCTGAGCATCGGGGCGTTGCCGCAATCGGAATGGGTTCGCTACCGCCTGGATGGTGAGGCATTATTGAAATTTGCCGATTAAAAACAGGACGATATAACAATCCCGCAGCGGCGGGATTTATACAGCTAACAGCGCTTATTTGCAAAAATGCGATGAGTTATTTTATGGTAATTTATTAATATTAATGGCATTAATCGATATAATGCAGTGCTGAACGTTTAGACATAAATATGCACACTTTATTTCAGCCGTGGCATCTGGTGTTCAAAATCTGCCCACGTTAGAGTGATGGTCTGGTTTTTAGCCTGGGTGACAAAATGAAAGTATTAAGTATCGTGGGGGCGACATTGTTAGCGACCTCATTCCATGCCTCGGCATTCGTTTCTAATTCCTCGGTTCGCCCTGAACAGACGGCGAATGTGAACAATAACGCCGCCAATGGGCATGCCATTCCTTCCGAAGCCAACTACGACATCACCAAAATCATCCCGATTGCGGGCTGCAACTGCGCTTTTTGCACCGCTTTACGCAGCGCGAATCTGTAATCCGATCTTACTGTTTCAGGCCCTGTTTATCGTCATGATAGCGGGCCTGAAGTTGCCTGTTTGCTCGCGTCAAGCTGCTAGTCATACCACGGTTGCCTATCGCTGGTGGCAATTTCCATGCTGACAATCAGCTCTTCCGGGACAATGCGCGTCAACGACAGCTCCGGCAGATCGTTAATGGCGAAGAAGCCGATATCGGTGGATTCGTGGCTGAGGGCAAGGTTGCCGCCGGTTTCTTCACACAGAAAAATGAGCTTGTAGACGTGCCAGGGCAGCGGGGGATGGCCGTGCAGATTACGGTCCCACACGCCCAACAGTTTGGTCACCTTCACTTCCAGCCCGGTTTCTTCCCTTACTTCCCGGCAGACGGCAGCGGACGGGGTATCGCCCACATCGGCCCAGCCGCCGGGTAAGCTCCATTTCCCATCCTCCGCTTCTTTGACCATCAGCACCTTACCGTCGCGAATAATAAAAGCGCGAACGTCGGTTTTCGGTGTGGCGTACCCGGACTCAGAGACAGGATTCAAGGTTTCTGAATTAATGTTAAAACGGGAGCGGAGCAGGTTTTCGGCGATGTCACGGAGGGCTTCATAGCGTTCCTTGTCAAACACATCTTTGGCGTATGTCAGCCCGTTCTGGGCAATAGCATTGAGTTTCTGAGCGACTGTGTGGATATCGGTCTCTTTGATGGCGTCCGGCATTGTTTTCACCTGTGTTGTGCAGAAAGAAAAACTCAGTCAGTGCACAACCGTAGCAGTAAAATCAATGGATTAAAATGTGAGTAGAGCAGGTTTCGCGAGGCAGTTTCCGGCTAACCCCCTCATTTCTGGCATTATCTTGTTGAGGATCTTTGCGCTATTCTGGGTCTACTTTCGGATAATGATGAATAACGACTTGCCATGAAATGGACTGCTTCGCTAATTTTGGGACTTACGCTCACCTCACCAGCTCTCGCCATAAACTTGCCCGAACCAGCGCCTGTTAAAAGCATCGAAGTAGTGCCCGGTACGACCGTACGCTTAGGGCCTGGGATCAATGCGGCTTATCGCGTGACGACTATGGCAGGGCTGAGCAGCGAAGTCTGGATATACACCGACTGCCGGACCGATGATAAAACGCTGCTGTTTATTAATGCGCAGGCGAATAAAAGTTTGCGCGTCTACGCGGTCAGCTCCATCAACCGCTATACGCCGGGGACGGCATTCGAGCCGGATGCGGACAGTCCGTTTATGACCACGCCAGGGCTGGATCTCTGTAAGCAGAATGTGCCGGAAGCGAAGTGGGCCGATGTCCCTTCCGCGAGTCAGAACGGTGAAAAGCGGTTTGTTGATGTCTCTAACAGCCAGCGTGAAGGGGCAATACTGAAAGCCCGGCTGGCGACAGACTTCGACAAAATCTATCACGAAGAAAAATACGGTGCGCCTTACTCGGTAAAAATCGAGGATGTGGTCTTCAACTGCGTAAAAGCGGAGGGCATCGCAACCCGTACTTTCTCGCTGGATAACCAGGGAATGGCAACGGACACCTCAGCTGGGGAAAATAAAGTCCTCTCGCCGGAAACTGCAAGCGTTGCAAAAACGCTTTGTGGCGTCAGCAATCTGTCGAGCTACAAAGGCACGGGCGCGCTTGTCCGTCGTGACAAAGAGGCGGCCGATACCACGCCCGCTAAGCCGGATTTAGACAATAACACCCCGGCGGCATTGCAGCGGTTTGCCCTTCCGGAGCAGGTGACAAATGCTATTGATAAAATCTTTACCGATCCGCAGCAAAAACCGGCTTTTCGCTCGATAAGTTTTACTCAGGTAAGCCAGGAAGGAGACGGCCTTACGCTTAGGGCAAAAGTCGATGCTCAGCCGGACGGCACGACGCTCACCGTGACGAAGATTAGCCTCGGCAATGCCGATTTCTATTCCCAGTATCAGCGCTTGTTTAACATGGTGGATGTGAAAAAGTGGGAAACCATGTCCGAAGCACCGTGGGTTAGCAAAAATCTGGAGAGCAATTTCACGCTCCCGGTGAAACCGGGCAAAACTTATTCCTCACGCAGCCAGGTTTACAACCAGGATAAGCCTGATACAGAGCAAACGCTAAGCCAGACCTGCGTGGCCGGTAAAGAATGGCAAAATGCTGCCGATATTCATCCTAATTTCCCTGGCCGCTACCTGGAGTTAATCTGTAAACAGGATCTCGGCGACGGCAAAGAAGCCAGCGGTGACTATGCCTATTTTGAAGACCTGCGCATGTTTATTCGCTTTGGTTATCAGGAGAGGGGTGAGGCGAAGCGGTTTATCTATAGCGATGTGAACGTGGTGCGGTAGTTTAGCGTCATTTCCAGCATTTCATATCTGACAGCAGCATTCTCTTCTCACGGATGCTGCAACTCAGCCTGGTCTGCTGATGTGACTCTGGCCGCAGATTAAGTGGTTTATTCATATTCATGATTAGACGTAAAAAGAATAAGGTCACTGTATAGGCACAATCGTTTATACAGCAATGATAGGTTTATAACTTTTTTAAATTACTACTTCGCGCACAGTAGCTTTTCGGAAATTAAATAATAACCCTGTCACCCAGGGGGCAATACTACTAAAAAAGGAATTACCAATGAAGGCAAGAATGTTATTTATCTTATCAGTTTTGGCAGTGTCATTTAATGTCGATGCATTGACTCAATTCAAACCGGCTGTTTTAAATGCTGCTCTTTTGTTTGATCATAATCCAACTACCGGTCACGTAAAGCATAGTGTTCAGTCGATTAGAGATGAGCAAGGAAAACTTCTGGTGATGACGGAGGTTAAGTACGATCGCAGCGGGTGTTTCACTAATATCAATATGGTTGATATGGTCAATGGTCGAATTTTCCATGTAGTCAATAAAGATGGAGTACTAAGCTCTTTTGAAGGTCAGAGTATTACTGGAAAGGTTAATAAGAGCTGCGAAATAACTGAGCTTGAGAATGATCAGGGAAAATATACTCTCACTTATAATGTGCACGGTTTGCTTGAAAAAATGGTGGACAAAAATACGGGCAAAGTTGCAACGCTATATGAGTATCGCAATAGCCAATTCCCTGAGCGTATAAGAGATTACAATGAACCAAGAGACGATCGCTTTTTTTATCCATCAGGAAGCGCGCAATTCATGGACTCGGAGCTAGTATCAAAAAGTCAGTACTTCACCGTCAGGGTGAAGCAAAGCTGTACTTATACCGATGATGGTAATGCAGACAAATGCTCGATGATATCCTCTGTTAAGGATGATTATCACGGTGCAACACAGTTGTGGATGACTAGTCACGAAACAGAATACTTCTGATTCTAATAAAAATGGGTGAACCGATGCCAGAACTCAGGCGACTCAGTAATATCTGGTCGCCTGAACTCAACACATCCTTACCACATCAAATCATCAGGCACCACGAAGTCCGCATACGGATCGTCTTCGTCTTTGTCTTCCGGAGCCAGGTCGCTGCTCAGCACGATAAAGCTGGTGTCGCGCTGTTTAATTTTATCGGCAACGCCTGCGGGAATAATGGCGTATTCGCCTTCAGGATTTTTATCTGAAATCAGGCGGGCGATGGCCAGGCGGCCTTTAATCAACTGAGTCTGGGTTACTTTATCGACGTAGACTTTTTTAATTAAGTTATTGTCCGTGAAGTTATAGCCGATATCACCCTTCGAAATAACAATGCGGTTCATTTCGATCAGCTGCTTGATCTGCGCTTTATATTCTTTGGCTAAAGTGGCCTGCTTTTGCTGTTCGCTGAGTTCTTTATCGCGCTCAACCTGAGCCTGTTTGTTGGCTTCCACGGCTTCCCGAGCTTCACGAGCCTGCACGCGTGATTTCTTCGCGGTGCGCTGCACTTTAGCCACTTTTTTGCTGCTGACCAGGCCTGCTTTGAGCATCTGCTCTTGTAACGTAAGTTTTGTCATGTTCTTTTCGACGGCTGAGGGATCGTTGCAGGGATTATATCCTTAATGCTTCCGGTGATTCCATGCTGTGGATATGCAAAGCTCACCGCATTGATAGCAGAAGGTATTTTTAATGACGAGTCTGAAAGAAAGGCAGAGCAGAAAGGTGAAATCTAATGGCGTTCCCTGCAGGAATCGAACCTGCAACTAGCCCTTAGGAGGGGCTCGTTATATCCATTTAACTAAGGGAACGCGGCGGGCGTAGTATACCCGCTTTTCGAGGCAGGTTAAGGGGTTGGCGGTCCGTTTGCCTGGAAGATGAACAATTTACCCGTCACATTTTCCGCTCTTCGCTGAGTTTCGGCTCATTTCCTCCTGCTTCCGCTTCGCCTCGGCCTTCTTCTTATTGCTCATATCGTTGCGGATCTGCGCGTGGCTGATCAGCGCGAAAATGAACGTTCCGCCGCAGATATTCCCGGCTAAGGTGGGCAGGGCAAACGGCCAGAAGAACTCGCTCCAGTGCAGCGTACCGTTGAACACCAGATAAAGAATTTCGACCGAGCCGACCACGATATGGGTTAAATCACCCAGCGCAACCAGCCAGGTCATCAGCACGATAACAAAGATTTTTGCCGAGCCCGCGGCAGGGAACATCCACACCATGGTGGCGATAATCCAGCCGGAGATAATGGCATTGGCGAACATCTCACCGGGCGGGTTTGCCATCACCTTCATGCCGATATCGTCGAAGGCTTTGCGAGTGGCTTCGTCGAATATCGGCATAAATTCAAAGGCCAGCGCCGCCATCGCGGTGCCGACGATATTCCCGAACAGCACAATGCCCCACAGCCGCATCAGCAGCCCCAAATTGCTGGTGGTCGGGTGCTGCATCACCGGCAGCACGGCGGTGACGGTGTTTTCAGTAAACAGCTGCTGGCGCGCCATAATGACGATGATAAAGCCGAAGGTGTAGCCAAGATTTTCCAGCAGAAAATTGCCGGGCACGCCGACCAGGTTGACGTGAAAAATGCCTTTCGCCAGCAGCGAAGCCCCCATCGATAAACCCGCCGCCACGGCTGACCAGAACAACGCCATGCCGTCGCGCTCCAGCTCTTTTTGCCCGTCCTGGCGAATGTGCTCGTGAATCGCCATCGCGCCGGAGGGCAGGCGATCCTCGTCCACTTCTATTCTCTTGCCGCTCGATTTCTCATCGCTGTCCACTGCCAGCTCATCGGTCTTAGCTATTTCATCGGGCTCGATCTTGTCCATCAGGGCGGTTCCTGGTCGGAAAATGTTCACTTAAGCGTAGCGGTTTTTATCCCACGTTTTTGACGAATGGGAATAATCGCCCCAGATTTGATCTGAATAAGCCAATTAACCCTAATGGAGTAGCCGAAGGCGTCGGGGGTAACCTGAAGAAAACAGGGCGATATGATATGCTTAGCGTCACCCGAGACAAGGAGCGCCTCCTGATGCTAGAAGCCCGACAACTGACCTGCCAGCGTGACGATCGCACGCTGTTCAACGCGCTGTCGTTTAGCGTTGAGCCGGGAGAAATGGTGCAGGTGGCGGGCAAAAACGGCGCGGGGAAAACCACGCTGTTACGTATTCTGGCCGGACTGGCGCAGGCCGATGAGGGCGAAGTCTTCTGGCAAAATCAGCCACTTCGCCGCCAGCGCGATAATTTCCACGGTGACCTGTTGTGGATTGGCCATCAGCCGGGGATCAAATCCGTTCTCACCCCTTTTGAAAATCTCACCTTTTTTCATGCCGATGTTGCTGAAGAACAGCTGTGGGATGCGCTCGAGCAAACCGGGCTGCTCGGCTTCGAAGATTTATCCGTCAACCAGCTTTCCGCCGGGCAGCAGCGCCGCGCCGCGCTAGCTCGTCTGTGGCTTTCCACGGCAAAGCTTTGGCTTCTGGATGAACCGTTTACCGCCCTGGACGCCGCCGGCATTGAGCGCTTGACCCTGCGCCTGCAGCAGCACGCCGAAGCTGGCGGGATAGTTATTCTCACCAGCCATCAGCCGCTAAGTTGCGCTATACGGCAGATTCATTTGCAGGAAGCTGTTTATGATTAGGCGCATTTTCTGGCGCGAACTGCAGGTCGTGTTTCGTCGCGGGGCTGAAATCGCCAACCCGCTGTGGTTCTTCCTGATTGTGATAACCCTGTTTCCGCTCGGCATTGGCCCGGAGCCGCAGCTCCTGGTGCGCATTGCGCCGGGGGTTATCTGGGTGGCGGCTTTGCTGGCCTCTTTAATGGCGATGGACAGGCTGTTCCGGGATGACTTTCAGGACGGCTCGCTGGAACAGCTGATGCTGCTGCCGGTGCCTTTGCCGCTGGTGGTGCTGGCGAAAGTGACCGCTCACTGGGTTGTGACCGGGCTGCCGTTGTTATTGCTTTCACCGCTGGCGGCCCTGCTGCTCGGGCTGGATTTTTATGGCTGGCAGGTGATGGCCACCACGTTGTTGCTGGGAACGCCGACGCTGAGCTTTCTCGGCGCGCCCGGCGTGGGGTTAACGGTTGGTCTGAAGCGGGGCGGGGTGCTGCTCAGCCTGCTGGTGTTGCCGCTGACTATCCCGCTTTTAATTTTTGCCACCGCCGCGATGGATGCCGCCTCGATGCATCTGCCGGTGGAGGGCTATATGGCAATTCTTGGCGCGCTGCTGGCCGGCAGCGCCACGCTAAGCCCGTTCGCTACGGCGGCGGCGCTGCGGGTAAGCGTTGCATAACTTTATTTTTTGTTTTGTGAGCAAAACCTATGTGGAAAACATTACATCAGTTGGCTAAACCCGAGCGGCTTTACCACTTTTGTGGCCGCCTGCTGCCCTGGCTGGCTATCCTCAGCGCGGTGCTGCTGGTGGTCGGTTGCGTCTGGGGCTTTGGTATTGCCCCGGCGGACTACCAACAGGGGCAAAGCTACCGGATCATGTACCTTCACGTCCCGGCGGCGATGTGGTCGATGGGCATTTACGCCAGCATGGCGATTGCCGCCTTTATTGGCCTGGTGTGGCAGATAAAAACCGCCGATCTGGCGGTGATGGCGATGGCCCCCATCGGGGCGGCATTTACTTTTATCGCCCTGGTCACCGGCTCCGCCTGGGGGAAGCCAATGTGGGGCACATGGTGGATTTGGGACGCGAGGCTGACCTCCGAACTGGTGCTGCTGTTCCTCTACGTGGGGGCCATCGCGCTGTACAGCGCGTTTGACGATCGTCGTCTTGCAGGCCGTGCCGCCGGGATTCTGGTGCTGGTCGGCGTGGTGAACCTGCCGATTATTCACTTCTCGGTGGAGTGGTGGAACACGCTGCATCAGGGCTCGACCAATATGCAGCAGTCCATCGACCCTTCCATGCGTACGCCGCTGCGCTGGACTATCTTCGGCTTCCTCGCGCTGTTTATCACGCTCACCCTGATGCGCCTTCGTAACCTGCTGCTGTTACAGGAAAGCCGCCGTCCGTGGGTGTTAGCGCTTGCTAACGGCAAAGGAGCAAAATCATGACGTGGGCGTTCACACACTGGGGCGAGTTTTTCGCCATGGGCGGCTACGCCTTTTACGTCTGGCTGGCGGTGGCTTTTACGCTTCTGCCGCTGCTTGGGCTGATTTTTCATACCCGCTACCAGCACCGCGCCATTCTGCGGGCGGTGGCGCGCCAGCAGGCCAGAGAGCAGCGTATTCGTGTCGCTCGTCAGCGCCAGGAGGAAGTTTAAGTGAATCCGCGTCGTAAAAACCGGCTTTATCTGGCCGTGGCGGTGCTGGCCGGTCTTGGGCTGACAATAACGCTCGTGCTGTACGCCCTACGCAGCAATATCGACCTGTTTTATACCCCCGGCGAAATTATCTACGGCAAAGGCGAAAGTCATTTAATGCCGGAAACCGGGCAGCGCCTGAGGATCGGCGGCATGGTGATGCCGGGCAGCGTGAAGCGCGACAGCCAAAGCCTGAAGGTCAGCTTCAAGCTGTATGACGCGCGCGGTGTGGTGGACGTGACCTACGAGGGCATTCTGCCGGATCTGTTCCGCGAGGGGCAGGGCGTGGTTGCCCAGGGCGTGATGGAAGGTGCCACGCTTATTCACGCCAAAGAAGTGCTGGCGAAACACGATGAAAACTACACGCCGCCGGAGGTGAAAGCGGCGATGGAGCAAAATCACCAGCAGGCTCCGGAAGTGTATAAGGATAACGCCTCATGATGCCGGAAATCGGTGGGTTCCTGCTAAGCCTGGCGCTTGGTTGGTCTTTGCTATTAAGCGTTTATCCACTCTGGGGCGTGGCGCGCGGTGACAAGCGGCTGATGGCCTCCGCGCGGCCGTTTAGCTGGGCGCTGTTTATCACCCTTTGCGCATCATTCCTGATACTGGTTAACGCCTTCGTGGTGAACGACTTCAGCGTACTTTACGTCGCCAACAACTCGAATACCGAGCTGCCGGTCTGGTATCGCGTGGCGGCCACCTGGGGGGCGCACGAAGGGTCATTGATGCTGTGGGTGCTGATGATGAGCGGCTGGACGTTTGCCGTTGCTCTCACCGGGCGCAGCATGCCAAAAGAAGATCACGCCCGCGTGTTGGCTGTCATGGGGATGATTAACTTCGGCTTCCTGCTGTTTATTATTTTCACCTCCAATCCGTTTATCCGCACGCTGCCGGACTACCCGCTGGAAGGGCGAGATTTAAACCCGCTGCTACAGGACATCGGCCTGATTCTGCACCCGCCGCTGCTGTATATGGGGTATGTAGGTTTTTCTGTGGCGTTTGCTTTCTCGATTGCGGCGCTGCTGGGCGGCAGGCTGGACAGCGCCTGGGCGCGCTGGACTCGCCCGTGGACGCTGGCGGCCTGGGCTTTCCTGACCGTGGGGATTGTGCTGGGTTCGGCGTGGGCTTATTACGAACTGGGCTGGGGCGGCTGGTGGTTCTGGGACCCGGTAGAAAACGCCTCGTTTATGCCGTGGCTGGCGGGCACGGCGCTTATCCACTCGCTTTCCGTTACCGAAAAACGCGGCAGCTTTAAAGCCTGGACGGTGCTGCTGGCGATAAGCGCCTTCTCGCTTTGCCTGCTGGGGACGTTCCTGGTTCGCTCCGGCGTGCTGGTGTCGGTGCATTCCTTTGCGTCCGATCCGGCGCGCGGCATGTTTATTCTGGCTTTCCTGGTGGTCGTTATCGGCGGTTCGCTGCTGCTGTATGCGGTCAAAGGCAGCAAAGTCCGCTCCCGCGTGAGCAACGATCTCTGGTCGCGCGAGTCTTTCCTGCTCGGCAACAACGTCCTGCTAATTGCCGCCATGCTGGTGGTTCTGCTGGGCACGCTGCTGCCGCTGGTGCATAAACAGCTTGGCCTCGGCAGCATTTCCATCGGGGAGCCGTTCTTCAATACGATGTTTACTGCGTTGATGGCCCCGTTTGCGCTGATGCTCGGCATTGGGCCGCTGGTTCGCTGGCGGCGCGACGAGCCGGGCAAGCTGCGCAAACATCTGCTGGCGGCGGTGGTTATCACGCTGATTCTGTCGCTGCTTTTACCGTGGCTGATGCAGGATAGCGTAGAGGCAATGACGGTGGTCGGCCTGCTGATGGCCGTCTGGGTCTTTGTGCTGGCGCTGATGGAGGTTTATCAACGCGCCACGCATCGCCACGGCTTCTGGGATGGGTTACGCAAAATTCCTGCCAGCCACTGGGGGATGGTTTCCGCGCATTTGGGCCTGGCGGTGACGGTGGTTGGCATCGCCTTTAGCCAGAGCTACAGCGTCGAGCGCGATGTGCGCATGAAGTCCGGCGACAGCATTGATATTCATCAGTACCACTTTGTGTTCCGGGAAGTGCGGGACATCACCGGCCCTAACTACCGCGGTGGTGTGGGCGTGATTGACGTCACCCGCCACGGCAAGCCGGAAGCCACGCTGCACGCCGAAAAGCGTTTCTATAACAGCAATCGGGCGATGATGACCGAGGCGGCCATCGACGGCGGTTTCACCCGTGACCTTTATGCCGCGCTGGGCGAAGAGCTGGACGATGGCAGCTGGGCGGTGCGCCTGTATTACAAACCTTTCGTGCGCTGGATTTGGGCGGGCGGGCTGCTGATGGCCCTCGGCGGGCTTTGCTGCCTGTGTGACCCGCGTTATCGCAGCCGTAAAGTTAAGCCGGAGGCCGCAGCATGAAGCGCCGCTATCTTTTTATTCCGCTGGCGCTGTTTCTGCTGCTGGCCTCGCTGCTGCTCTGGCAACTGGCGCGCAATGCCCAGGGCGAAGCGCCCACGGATCTGGAGTCGGCATTGATTGGTAAACCGGTGCCGGTGTTCCGCCTGGAATCCCTCGATGAGCCGGGTAAAGAGTGGGGGCGGGAAGTGCTGGCGGACGGCAAGCCGCTGCTGCTGAATGTCTGGGCGACCTGGTGCCCAACCTGCCGCGCCGAGCACAAGTTTCTTAACGGGCTTGCCGCGCAGGGCGTCCGCGTCGTCGGCATGAACTATAAAGACGATCGCCATAAAGCGATTACCTGGCTGCGCGATCTCGGGAACCCGTACAGGCTAAGCCTGTTTGACGGCAACGGCATGCTGGGGCTGGATCTCGGCGTGTACGGCGCGCCGGAAACCTTCCTGATCGACGGCAAGGGGATCATCCGCTACCGCCACGCGGGCGATCTGAACGATCGCGTCTGGCAGCAGGAGCTGAAGCCGCTTTGGGAGAAATACAGCCAGGAGACGGGCTCATGATGCGCGCAATGTTCTTTTTGCTCGGGATGCTGTTTAGCCTAAATGCGGCGGCGGCCATTGATACCTTCACCTTTAAAGATGAAGCGCAGGAGCAGCAGTTCCGCCAGCTAACCGAGGCGCTGCGCTGCCCGAAATGCCAGAACAACAGTATTGCGGATTCCAACGCAATGATTGCCTCAGACATGAAGCTTAAAGTCTACGAGCTGATGCAGCAGGGCAAAAGCAAGCAACAGATTGTGGACTATATGGTGGAGCGTTACGGCCATTTTGTGACCTATGAGCCGCCGCTGACGCCGGCCACGGTGATCCTCTGGGTGTTGCCGGGGCTGTTTATTGTCGGTGGTGCGGCGGTGATTGTCTTGCGCAGCCGCAGGCGGCAAAAGATTTTGCTCACGGAAGAAAATCCGGCGCTGAACGGCGGGATAACCTCAGGGAAAATCTCGCTGTGGGTCTTTTTGCCGGGGGGCGTGCTGCTGCTGGCGGTCAGCGCTGGCAGTTATCTGAAAACGTCCGGGCTGGCGCAGGTGCAGGCCTGGCGGCAGGCGACGGCCGAGACGCCAGCGTTGTTAAAACGTGTTCTTGACCCGCAGGCCGCGCCGCTGACTATGGAAGAGATGGCGCGTCTTGGGTTAGGATTACGCACGCGATTGCAGCAACAGCCTGATAATCTTGAAGGCTGGATGATGCTTGGGCGCATTGGCATGGTGCTGAATAACGCCACAACGGCGACACAGGCTTTTGCTCACGCCTATAAACTTGCGCCCACAAACGGCGAAGCAAAGCTGGGCTATGCTGAAGTATTGACCCGCTCTGCCGACGCTCAGGATAACCAGCTTGGTGGGCTTCTGCTCCGCGAAATGTTAAAAGATGATCACACGAATATTCGCGTGCTCAGCCTGCTGGCGTTCAATGCTTTTGAGCGCCAGAACTACCGTGAGGCGATTGGGGCGTGGGACATGATGCTGAAAATTTTACCGGCAAACGACCAGCGCCGCGCCGTCATTGAGCGCAGCATCGATCAGGCGAGGGCCCAGCTTGAACCGGGCACCACTGAAAGCGCAGACAAACAATAATAGGGAGACGCTAATGAATTTCCGCCTGACCGGACTTGCTCTGGCAACAACGGTATTAGTGGGATGTGCCAGTTCTGGTAGCCAGCAGCCTCAGGGGCGTTCGGACCCGCTCGAAGGGTTCAACCGTTCAATGTTCAACTTCAACTACAACGTGCTGGACCCGTATGTATTACGTCCGGTGGCCGTAGCGTGGCGTGACTATGTGCCGGTGCCCGCGCGCAACGGCCTGAGCAACTTCACCAGCAACCTCGAAGAGCCCGCCACGATGGTGAACTACTTCGTGCAGGGCGACCCGTATCAGGGGATGGTGCACTTTACGCGCTTCTTCCTGAACACCCTGCTGGGGATGGGGGGCTTCATCGACGTGGCCGGGATGGCTAACCCTAAACTTCAGCGCGTCGAGCCTCACCGCTTCGGCAGCACGCTGGGCCATTACGACGTAGGCTACGGTCCTTATGTGATGTTACCGGGCTATGGCAGCTTCACGCTGCGCGAAGACGGCGGTGATTTTGTCGATACGCTGTATCCGGTGCTTTCCTGGCTGACCTGGCCGATGTCCATCGGTAAATGGGCGGTCGAAGGTGTCGAAACGCGCGCCCAGTTGCTGGATTCCGACGGCCTGCTGCGCCAGTCAGCCGATCCTTATATCACCGTGCGTGAAGCCTACTTCCAGCGCCATGACTTCCTGGCTAACGGCGGCCAGCTTAAGCCAGAGGCGAACCCGAACGCGGCGGCTATTCAGGATGACCTGAAAGATATCGACTCCCAGTAAGTGCTACCTGGATGTGAAAAAGCGAACATTGATGTTCGCTTTTTTATTGTCATAACACTGACATAAAATGACACATCTTTACTCGCCAGCATTTTGTGTTGGTATGTTATAAAATAACAATCCAAAAATACTGCGCAACTCTTGCGCACCTCACGCTTAAAACATCATGCCACCTACCCGGTTACCCGAAGCTGAACTGCTGCCTCAGGCGCTGCCCGCTCGCTATTCGCTGGCCGGCGCGCAGGCCCGACTCGCCGCGCGTGCGGTGTTCGCCTTAACCTTCTTGCTGTTTATGATGCTCCTGCTGGCGCTGACGGTCAGTATCCTGGAGCCAGCTTCCCGCTGGGTCGCTTTACTCTGCAGCAATGCCGCAGCGCTTTTGTTATTGGTTGTTTCGCTGCACGCGACGCAGCGTATTTGCCAGTGGCGAAGCTTTAAGTTTTCCCCACCGATTGAGCCTTCGGTTCAGGAGGAAGAAGCGCCCAAGAATCCTCTTTTAAGCTGGCTTACGGGCCTGGTGCCGTTAAATTTTGCCCGGGCTGAAGCTTTGTTTAAGGCAGAAGGCATCTGGTCCGGGGCGCTTGCCGCGCTGGCGTTCTATATTGCGTTTTCTGGCTGGAGTAGCCGCTACGTTCCCCTGCTGGACAATAATAACCGCTGGATAGCTGTAGCGTGCCTGGCAGGATCCGTCTTTGTGCTGCTGGTGGCCGAACGGCATCTCAGTGCGGTATCGAAAGAAGCTTCCCCGGAAGCCGGGTCGATAGCGCCGCTGCTGCGCCTGGTGATGGCGGTACAGGTACTGAGTTTACCGGGACTTGTCTGGCCACAGCTCAACAGTGCACTGGCGATAAACTTGCCCGCTGCGCTGGTACTGTTGGTTGCCGTCGAGTTTATGCTGCGCGGGCTGTTTTCTCTGTTCGCACCCCCCGGAGACGGCACGACAGAGCCCAGGCTTATCCCCAAAAGCCAACTGGCCGCCCAGCTAACCTGGCCGCCGCGCCCGCTCGGGTTTTTACAGCAGGAGCTGCACCAGCGGTTTGGCATCGATCTTCGCCAGGTCTGGGCCTTCAGCGTCCTGAAGCGCGCGTTTATCCCGATGGTGACCCTGATGGTGATCTGCGGCTGGTTGTTGACCGGGCTGCAGCAAATCTCAGCCACCGAACGCGGCGTGTATGAGCGCTTTGGCCGCTCTGTGGCGGTGCTGGAGCCGGGGCTGCATCTGGGGCTGCCCTGGCCGTTTGGTCGGGTGCAGTTGACCGAAAATGGGCAGGTGCATGAGCTGGCTGCCGGGGAAGATCCAGCCAGCCAACCTCCTGTAAAACGCGCCGATGCTGAAGGCCCCGCGCCCGCCAGCGCCGACAGGCTTTGGGATGCCACCCACAACTTCGACAAAGCACAAATTATCGCCAGCCAGAGCGGGGATCGGCAAAGCCTACAGATCGTTAACAGCGACGTGCGCTTTATGTGGCGTATTGGCTTGACTGATAACGCCGCGCTGGCGGCAACCTACCGGGCAGTGAACCTGTCTGATCTGGTGCGCAGCACGGCAAATGAGGTGTTGGTACATCAGTTCTCGTCTTTAACGCTGGATGATGTCCTGAGCGAGCGGCGTGACGACCTGGCCGGGCAGATTAACCAGGCCGTGCAGCAGCAACTGGATAACCTGCACAGCGGCGTGGAAATCCTTTCTACCGTCGTGGAGGCGATTCATCCGCCTGCCGGGGCGGCCGACGCTTTTCATGGTGTACAGGCCGCGCAGATTGCCGCGCAGTCGCTGATTCTGAGAGAGCAGGGAAGTGCGGCAGAAAAAGCCGCGATTGCCGCGACCAATGCTGCAGTGCGCGAAAACACGGCGCAGGTTAATGCTACCGAAGCGCTAAGCGAAGCTCAGGCAACGGCCACCCGCTTTGCCGCGCAGAAGAATGCTTACCAGCAGGCAGGGCAGGTCTTTATCGACGAGCTTTGGTTTAAACAGCTTCAGCAGGCCCTCAGCGGCCGCCCATTATTGGTCATTGACCAGCGAATTGGTGCCGGTTCGCCGCCCACGCTCGATCTGCGTGATTTCCCTACTTCTACCGATGCGGCGCGGCGTGACGCGCCCGCTAAACCCGCACAGGAGCTTTCCCGGTGAGCCATTCCCACTCTCATGGACATCATGATCACCACCACGGCCACGGCTGCAGTCATGGCTACTCTTCCGCCCCGGAAGGGGGTAAAAAAGGCGCCTGGAAGCGTATTACCGCCGCCGTTTTTTTGGTCGTTATTCTGCTTGCGGCTGCGAGCCTGGTGCAGGTGAGATCCGGTGAATCACTGGTGATCACCCGTTTCGGCAAACCCGTCCGCGTGCTGCTGGAGCCGGGGCTTGCCTGGCGGCTGCCTGCCCCTTTTGAAACGGCAACGGTGGTGGATCTGCGCCTGCGGACGACGTCCAGCGGGCTGCAGGATGTCGGCACGCGCGATGGCCTGCGGATCATCGTTCAGTCCTACGCGGTATGGGAAGTGGACAGCACGCCTGAACACGTGCAGCGGTTTATGCGGGCGGTGCAAAACCAGCCGGATGAAGCGGCCCGGCAAATTCGCACCTACTTAGGCTCAGCGCTGGAAACCACCGCCAGCGGCTTCACGCTTTCTCAACTGGTGAACACCGACGGCAAGCAGGTTCAGCTGGCGGAGTTTGAATCGCATCTTCAACAGCAAATCAGCCAGCCGCTGCTGCAAAGTTACGGCATCAGGCTGGTGCAGATGGGCACCGAACGCCTGACGTTGCCGGCCGTGACGCTCAACGCCACGGTTGACCGTATGCGAGCAGAGCGTGAAACCATTGCGATTGAGCGCACGGCGGAAGGTAAGCGCGCTGCGGCAGAGATTCGTTCCGCCGCCGATCGCGATGCTCGCATCACCGAAGCTCAGGCCTCAGTGAAAGCGGCGGATATCGAAGCCCAGGCCCAGGTACAAACGGCGTCCATCTACGGTAAAGCTTATGCCAGCGCCCCGCAGCTTTATAGCCTGCTGCGCCAGATTGACGCGCTTAGCGGCATGGTGAATGCGCAAACCCGACTGGTGCTGCGTACCGATGCCAAACCGTTCAGCCTGCTAGTTGACGGGCCGCAAATGGATAAAGCGGCGGATAAAAAACCATGACTGAACGGCAAAAACTTGAGCCCGGTGGGCCGTGGACGCAGTCGATTCGGCTGGCGTTTATCGCGATCTTTGTGCTGACGCTGTTTGCCGCCGGGGCGTGGTTGCTGTCGAATGTCCGGCAAATTCCGCCGGGCAGCAGGGCCGTGGTGCTGCGCTTCGGCGCTGAGCAGCGCGTGGCCGAGCCTGGCTTGCTGCTTGCCTGGCCCGCGCCGGTAAATGAAGTAGTGATGGTGCCAGGACCGGATCGGGTGATTGAACACCGGGTGACCGCGCTGCTGCGCTCGTCCGAAGCGCAAAGCCTGGATATCAACGGTGGCCCCGGCAATGATGCTGTTTCGGGCTCTGGTTTCTTGCTCACCGGTGATGCGGGCGTTGTGCAACTGGATATTAGCGTATTTTATCGGGTCAGAACGCCAACTGCTTACGTCTTACAGGACAAGCATGTCCTGCCGCTGCTGGACCGGCTGGTCGAGCGCGCGGCGGTCGCGGTTTGTGCTTCCCGCGATCTGGATACCATTCTGGTTGCCCGGCCCGAAATGCCCGGCAACGATATGAACGTGGCGCAGCAGCGCGAACAGCTGCGGAGCGACGTGCAGCGGAATATCGAACAGAATTTGCTGCGGCTTCAGCAGTCGGGGAGCGATGCGGGGATTACTCTTGAGCGGGTGACCGTGCAGTCTGCTTTACCGCTGACGACCGTGGCGGCATTCAATGCGGTCTTAACCGCCAGCCAGCAGGCCTCGAAAGCGATCGCGACGGCGCAAAGCGATGCCTCATTAACGCGGCAAAAGGCGGTTCAACAGGCCGACCAGATGCTGCAAACTGCCCAGGCAAAAGCGCAGGAGAGCGTGGCGAAGGCGCAGTCGGACACGGCGACAATTGCCCGTCTGGCCAGCAACCATGACGATCCTGATTTGCTGGGACGTATTTATCGCCAGCGAATAGCCGGGATCCTGTCCCAGGCCGGGTCGGTAATCACCGTGTCGCCGCAGGATGATGCGCATTTGATCCTACAGGGTGTAGCGCAACAAGAGGCGACGAAACCATGACTTCTTCTGTACAAGCCGGTGGGGCACTGACCCGCCAGGAGCAGCGGCATATTACCCGCCAGTTGATGCTGGCGCTGGTGGCCAGCGGGGCGCTGATTCTGGGGCTGCTTTGGCGGTGGCTGGCACCTCAGCAGGTTGCCGTCGGCGATTTACTTTTGGGCGCTGCCTCGGTTGTTGTGGCTGTTCCGGTGCTGCGCCACGCGCTGCATAGCCTGCGCTACCCCAGCCTGCACGGATTGACCGACCAGCTTATCGCGCTGGCATTGCTGGGTGCCTGGGCGACCGGGGATCTTCTGACCGCCGCGCTGCTGCCGCTGATCATGATCGTCGGGCATATTCTCGAAGAGCGCAGCGTGATTGGGTCGCAGGAAGCTATTGCCGCGCTGAGCAAACTCACGCGCAGCCGGGCGCGGCGCTTAAGCGCGGACGGTGAATTACAGGATATTGACAACCACGATCTCGAACCCGGCGATGTGGTCGAGGTTCGTGCCGGGGACCATATTCCTGCCGACGGCCTGGTGCTGGAAGGCAAAGCCAGCCTGGACACGGCACCGATTACCGGGGAGTCCGTACCGCAGGAAGTTGTGCCGGGTGCGGAAGTTTTTGGCGGGGCGATAAATCTGGATGGTCTGCTGCGCATCCGGGTTACGCGTACCGGAGAGACCTCGACGCTGGGGCGCGTGATCGCCCTGATGCAAAGCGCGGAACAGGCAAGCCCGCCGATAACGCGTTTGCTCGAGCGCCACGCGGCGCGTTATTTGCTTTTGGTGCTGATGATTGCCGCCAGCACCTGGTTCCTGACGCAGGATGCCCAGGCGATGCTGGCCGTCTTGGTGGCAGCCTGTCCCTGCGCGCTGGTGCTTTCCGCCCCGGCATCATCTATTGCCGGGCTGACGGTGGCCGCCCGCCACGGCATTTTAATTCGCGGCGCGGCCTTTCTTGAGGAGCTGGCGGAGATCAACGCCGTGGTGGTCGACAAGACCGGTACGCTAACCCACGGCAGGCTACACCTGCAGGCCGTGGCGCCTTATGGCGATACCGATCCCACTTTGCTGCAAACCCTGGCGGCCAGCCTGGGCGCGACCAGCAATCACCCGGTCAGCCGCGCGGTAAGCGAGATTGTTTCGCGGGAAGCCTGGCTGCCTCTCGAAAATGTGCGTGAGCATCAGGGGCTAGGCGTTTCCGCCTCTACACCGCAGGGAGAAGCGGTGCTTGGCAGGCGTGAGCTGTTAGCCTCCACTTTGACCGTCTTACCTGCAGCCCCTGAGCACGATGGCCCGATTGTCGGGCTGGCGCTGGATGGCCGTTTTCTTGGCTGGCTGCTGCTGGCCGATAGTCTGCGAAGTGAGGCGGCAACGGCGATGGCCGAGCTGCGCGATCTTGGGCTAAACCGACAGCTTTTACTGACCGGCGATCGCCAGTCGGTTGCGGACAAAATTGCGCACCAGGTGGGGATCGCTGACGTAGTGGCCGGGGCGCTGCCCGCGGATAAGCTGACGCAGGTGAAACGGCAAATCGACAGCGGCTACCGGCCTATGGTTATCGGCGATGGCATCAACGATTCGCTGGCACTAAAGGCTGGCGTGGTGGGCGTGGCAATGGGGGCCGGTGGGTCCGACATCGCGATGTCTTCGGCGGATATTGTCTTGATTGGCAGCGATCTTCGCCGGCTGGGCACCTGCGTGCGCCTGAGCCGCCGCTGCCGTCGGACTTTGCAGGTCAACGTGTTTATCGGCCTGGGCTGGACGCTGGCCATTGTCGCGATGGCGGCTTTTGGCTGGCTTGGCGCTTCTGGCGCAGTTATTGCTGCGCTGTTGCATAATCTCAGCACGCTGCTGGTGCTCGGCAATGCGGGAAGATTACTGCGGTTTGAAGAGAAGCTAAACGAGCAGGCATAAAAAAAGCGCCTTCTGATGAAGGCGCTTTACTTTTCGGGGCAGTAACTTAGAACGCGTAGTTGAAGTTAGCGCCGTACAGCCAGGCTTTACCTTCTGATTTGAAGGTGTATGGGCCTTCTTCGATATTGACTTTCTGACCGTGCATGTAGGAAACGCCTACGTCCACAGACGCGTCTTTGTTAAACGCATAGGTGGTACCGGCGCTCAGCCACAGGCGATCCTGGTCCGGAATGGAGATAGAACGCTTGTTAGCCGGCACCGGGCTGTCATCGAACGCGATACCGGTACGGAACGTCCAGTTGTCGTCCATGTAGTAGGTGGTACCCAGCGCGATGCGGTAAGCATCTTTGAAGCCTTCATCTTTATAGAACAGCGTCTGGCCGTTGCTGCCGGTTGCCTTCAGCTCCTGGAACTGGCTCCAGCTGGTGTAGGTCAGACTATAGTGAACGGCCCATTTAGGCGCCACTTTGTTATAGCCGGACAGTTCCCACATTTCTGGCAGGTGTAGACTCAGAGAGCCAGGAACGGTTGCACCGTTGGTTCCGGAAGGCAGACCAAAGTTAGACAGCAGCGGGTTAAACGCCGCAGGTAAACTGCTCTTATAGTCACCGTCAAAGTCGACTTTGACTTCTGAACGGTAGGTAAAGCCGTAGCGGTTGTTTTTATCAATTTCATAAAGAATACCGGCGTTCCAGCCGAAGCCCCATTTATCACCCTTCAGGTGGGCAATCTGAGTATCGGCGGGCAGTGTCCCGATAGCCTGGCGTTGAGCTGGAGTCAGTGGAGACGCAGGGTTGCCAGCAATCAACTGCGGCAGGTCGCCTGCGTAACGCTCAATCTTCGCTTTAGCATAAACCGCGTCGAAACCGAGGCCGAAGCTCCAGTTGCTGTTCAGGCGGTAGGCGCCGCTCAGGTTCAGGTTCAGGGTCGTCAGGTCGGTGGTACCGCCCATCGAGCCTGCTGCGTAGCTGTCATTATATTCGGTGGCCAGGCCGTAGTTGGAGGTGACGGACGCACCCCAGCCAAACTGGTCGTTGATCGGCGCCACAAAGTGCAGGTTAGGGACCCATGCGGTTGGCGCGATGTTTTTCGCATCCAGGCTTTTGCCTGACGGCGAACGGCCGGAAATATCAACGTCCGGGTCAACGAAGATAGCACCAGCGGAGAAAGAAGGGCGATCGAACATCATGATGGTAGCGGGGTTGCGGCTTGCTGAACCCGCATTATCCGCAACTGCACCTTCCCCCGAATACGCTCGGCCAAGGCCAGAGGAAGAGAACTCGTTTAATTGAAAGCCGGCGGCGTACGCCTGGGAGGAGACTATTGCCACTGCAACCGCGAGGGCTGACTTTGTAAACAGGTTTTTCTGGCTCATGACCAAAACCTCATTGATTTATTTTTATGCAAACAATGTTACATACCGTAACAGGAGCGCGAATAGTAGGGACTGATCGGGTACAGAGAAATCAGACCAGTGGCGAGAGTATAGGTCTGACCAGCGAGGATGTTGCAAGTTTGTTTCTAAAGTTTTTCATGTTTGATCTTGAAAACGGGATCTGAGTGGCAAAATTGGGGGGAACTTCTCATCAAAGCGGGGATGTTATTTGTTTTAGATCATTTTTAAGTGTGATTTCCGTCACTTGTCGGTTTTGTGAGGATTATCAACTGGAGCAGATGCAACGGCGGGCGTAAAATAGCCACAATTATTTTAACCATTCTCCTTTTTTAAGCCGCATTACAGAGGAAAGCGTGATGAGTAAAAATACCGCCGATGAAACCCCGGTTTGCTGCTGCATTGATGTCGGTTCCATTATCGACAACACAGATTGCATCGCCTCCTACAGCCGTGTATTTACTAGCAAAACAGAAGCCGATGAAGTGCTGGCTGCGTTAACGGCTAAAGCCCGTGACGTTGAGTCTGAACCTTGCCAGATTACACCGCGCTACACCGAAGTCGCCGACGGCGTGCAGCTGGATATCGATTTCCAGTTTAGCTGCCAGGCTGAAACGATGATCTTCCAGCTCGGCCTGCGTTAAGTTCCCGCTCTCTAATTCCCCCGTGTAAAGCGGGGGCGTTCATTTCGTTATGTAATAATTCGTGTCGCTTCTCCCATTTTTCTCGCCCGCTGGTTGGCTGGATGTGAATTTTTAGTTAAGACTGTGATCAGGTCAGACCACTTTTTGTCTGTATTCACTTTTTTTAGCAGGGGAGCGTTATGAGTCAGGCACTGCCGTTGATTACCCGCCAGGGCGATCGTATTGCCATTGTCAGTGGTTTACGCACGCCGTTTGCCCGTCAGGCCACGGCTTTTCATGGTATTCCCGCCGTCGATCTCGGCAATATGGTGGTGAGCGAGCTAATGGCCCGCAGCGAAGTACCGCCCGAGGCGATTGAGCAACTGGTCTTTGGCCAGGTGGTACAAATGCCGGAAGCGCCAAACATTGCCCGTGAAATCGTGCTGGCGACCGGCATGAGCGTCCATACCGATGCCTACAGCGTCAGCCGTGCCTGCGCCACAAGTTTCCAGGCCGTTGCAAACGTAGCCGAAAGTTTGATGGCTGGTACCATTCGCGCCGGGATTGCAGGTGGCGCAGATTCCTCTTCAGTGCTGCCTATTGGCGTCAGCAAAAAGCTGGGCCGCACGCTGGTGGACGTGAACAAAGCGCGCACGCTCGGGCAGCGGCTGAAACTGTTTTCCAAATTACGTCCTCGCGATCTTTTGCCAGTTCCTCCCGCCGTGGCTGAATATTCTACCGGTCTGCGTATGGGGGATACCGCTGAGCAGATGGCGAAAACTCACGGCATCACTCGCGAACAGCAGGACGCGCTGGCACATCGTTCCCACGAGCGTGCCGCCCAGGCCTGGCAGGAAGGAAAGCTGGCCGATGAAGTGATGACGGCGTTTATTCCTCCCTATCGTCAGCCGTTCGCTGAAGATAACAACGTGCGTAAAGGCTCCAGCCTCGCCGATTATGCAAAACTCCGTCCGGCGTTTGACCGCAAGCACGGCACCGTGACCGCGGCTAACAGTACGCCGCTGACGGACGGCGCTGCGGCCGTGATCCTGATGACCGAATCCCGGGCAAAAGAGCTTGGCCTCAAGCCGCTCGGTTTCCTGCGCAGCTACGCGTTCACCGCCATTGATGTCTGGCAGGATATGCTGCTTGGCCCGGCGTGGGCGACGCCGCTGGCGCTTGAGCGCGCGGGCATTACGCTGAATGATTTGACCCTGTTTGATATGCACGAAGCCTTTGCCGCGCAGACATTAGCCAACCTGAAAATGCTTTCCAGTGAAAACTTTGCCCGCAATGTGCTGGGCCGGGCTCACGCCACGGGCGAAGTCGATGACGCGAAATTTAACGTGCTGGGAGGGTCGATCGCCTACGGGCATCCGTTTGCGGCGACGGGCGCAAGGATGATTACCCAGACGCTGCATGAACTGCGTCGCCGCGGGGGAGGCTTTGGCCTCGTTACCGCGTGTGCGGCCGGTGGGCTTGGTGCGGCAATGGTTCTGGAGGTGGAGTGATGGCACAGCAAGGCGCATTCGATTTATACATCCGACTGGATAACGTTGCCGTAGTGACCATCGACGTTCCGGGCGAAAAAATGAATACCCTGAAGGCCGAATTTGGGGCGCAGGTACACAGCATTATTAAAAAGCTGCGCGACAACCCGAGCGTGCAGGGGCTGGTATTTATCTCCGGCAAACCGGACAACTTTATCGCCGGGGCCGACATCAACATGATAGGCGGCTGCAAAACGGCTGCAGAATCGCAAGAGCTGGCGAGGCAGGGGCAGCAGATCATGGCAGAAATCGCCGCGCTGCCGATCCCGGTGGTGGCCGCGATTCACGGCGCCTGCCTGGGTGGTGGCCTGGAGATGGCGCTTGCCTGTCACGTTCGCATTTGCACCGATTCACCTAAAACGCTGCTTGGCCTGCCGGAAGTGCAACTGGGCCTGCTGCCGGGTTCGGGCGGCACTCAGCGTTTACCTCGCCTGATAGGCGTCAGCAATGCGCTGGACATGATTTTGACCGGCAAGCAGCTGCGCCCGCGTCAGGCCCTGAAGCTGGGGCTGGTGGATGACGTGGTGCCCGAATCTATTTTGCTTGAGGCCGCTGTTGAGCTGGCGCTTAAAGGGCGGAAACCTTCGCGTGAACTGCCGGTAAAAGAACGCGTACTCGCCGGGCCGCTGGGGCGCTCGCTCTTGTTCAGCATGGTCAGCAAGAAGACCGAAGAGAAGACGCAGGGCAATTACCCGGCAACGGGCCGCATTATCCAGGTTATCCGCACCGGGCTGGAGCAAGGGAGCAAAAGCGGCTATGAGGCCGAAGCCAAAGCGTTTGGTGAGCTGGCCATGTCTCCCGAATCTGCCGCTTTGCGCGGCCTGTTCTTTGCCAGTACGGAGTTGAAAAAAGAGTATGGCGGTGAAGCAAAACCCGGCAAACTAAATTCTGTCGGCGTGCTGGGGGGGGGATTAATGGGCGGCGGGATCGCCTATGTGACGGCCACCAAAGGCAAGCTTCCGGTGCGCATTAAGGACATTAACAACGAAGGCATTAACCACGCGCTGAAATACAGCTGGGATCTGCTGGAGAAGAAAGTCCGTCGCCGCCATATGAAGCCTGCTGAGCGCCAGCGCGAACTGGCACGTATCTCCGGTGGAACCGATTACCACGGCTTTAGCCAGAGAGATATTGTGGTGGAAGCCGTGTTTGAAGATCTGGCGCTGAAGCAAAAAATGGTGGCTGAGGTTGAACAGTATGCCGCACCGCACACCGTTTTTGCCTCGAATACTTCTTCGCTGCCGATTGCCGATATTGCCGCTCAGGCAGCGCGCCCGCAGCAGGTTATTGGCCTGCATTTCTTCAGCCCTGTAGACAAAATGCCGCTGGTCGAAGTGATTCCTCATGCAGGGACTAGCGCGGAAACCATTTCCACGACCGTGCAGCTGGCGAAAAAACAGGGCAAAACACCGATTGTGGTAGGCGACAGCGCCGGGTTTTACGTCAATCGCATTCTTGCGCCTTATGTTAATGAAGCGCTGCGCTGCCTCACGGAAGGTGAGCCGATCGAGCGCATTGACGATGCGCTGGTGAAGTTCGGTTTCCCGGTGGGGCCGGTACAATTGCTGGATGAGGTTGGGATAGACGTCGGCACGAAGATTATCCCGATTCTGCAGCAGGCTTTCGGCGATCGCTTTGCCGCGCCTGATACCGTGGATGCAATCTTGAAGGACGATCGCAAAGGAAGAAAAAATGGTCGCGGTTTCTATCTTTATCCTGCAAAAGGGCGTAAAAGCAAGAAACAGCCTGACACAGCGATTTACACGCTATTAGGCGTGACGCCGAACGGGCGTCAGACCCCGGAACACATCGCCGAGCGCTGCGTCATGATGATGCTCAACGAGGCCGCTCGCTGCCTCGATGAGGGTGTGGTCAGAAGCGCACGTGATGGCGATATTGGCGGCGTTTTCGGCATTGGTTTTCCGCCGTTTTTAGGCGGGCCGTTCAGGTATATGGACAGCCTGGGGGCCGCCGATGTGGTGGCAAAATTACAGCGTTTAGCGAGCCAGTACGGGGAGCGGTTCAGCCCCTGTGAAAGGCTGATTATTATGGCTGAACAACACCTTAGTTTCTGGCCCGCGTTGACGTCGCAGCCGGTGACCGAGCTTGACGAAGCGCTGAGCTAAAACCGGTAAATGTACGCTGCAAGGTCATTTTGTAAACAGATATTGACTATACTTGCAGCATTGAGGTAAAAGACAGCGTTTCATTCGATGTACGGATAAGGCACAATGCCCGGCTGCCGTGAACCCCACTTTTTCAGCGTGCGGGTTCAGGCGTTCCTGGTTAACAAAAGCGGTGCAATATGCAAGTTTTTATCATGCGTCACGGCGACGCAGCACTCGACGCTGCCAGCGACTCGGTTCGTCCCTTAACCCAATGTGGGTGTGATGAATCCCGTCTGATGGCGACCTGGTTAACGGGTCAAGTGGCAAGTATCGAACGTGTTCTGGTGAGCCCTTACCTGCGAGCTGAACAGACCCTGGACGTGGTGCGGGAAGCGCTGAACCTCCCGGAAAAAGAAGACATCCTGCCAGAGCTGCGGCCCTGCGGTGATGTAGGCCTGGTGGGGGATTACCTGCTGGCGCTGGCAAGTCAAGGTGTTGAATCTGCGCTGGTGGTTTCCCACCTGCCGCTCGTGGGTTATCTGGTTTCCGAGCTTTGCCCGGAAGAGGCTCCGCCGATGTTTACGACTTCGGCCATTGCCAACGTCACGCTGGACCCGGATTCCGGTAAAGGTGTGTTTAACTGGCAGATGAGCCCCTGCAACTTCAAGGTGGCTAAGGCTATCTGATTGCTGTGAGCATGAAAAAAAGAGTCGCGAATGCGGCTCTTTTTGCTTTTAAGGTGCTCAGGATTTTCCCCCTCACCCTAACCCTCTCCCCAAAGGGGCGAGGGGACTGCTCCCGATCGTTTTCCCCCTCTCCCTCTGGGAGAGGGCCGGGGTGAGGGGAATCCCTTGCGCTGAGCTTATGGCAGCTCCGGCGGCTGCCACTCTTCAATTTCTATTAACACCAGCAGCGCGGCATCGCCGCCGTACTCTTTCGGCGCCTGATGAAACGCCACAATATGCGGATGCTGCGCCAGCCAGAGCGGCGTTTGCTGCTTTAGGACGTGTTTACCGTGGCCGTGCATCACGCAGGCACAAAAAACGTGCTCGCGGCGGCAGGCGGCAATCAGCGCGCCCAGCTCCTGTTTGGCCTGAAGCTGGGTCAGACCGTGCAAATCAAGAAATAGCTCCGGAGAATAATCCCCGCGACGCAGTTTCTTCAGTTCAAAATGACTCACGCCTTCGCGCACGTAGCGCATTGGCCCTTCGGTCGCCAGGCGTGGCTGAAACTCATCGGAAAAATAGTGGCTGGCATCGGCCTGCTCCTGCAGCAGACGCTTCACGGGCACTTCCGTTATTTTCTTGCGCACCGGGCGGTGGACAATCGTGTCCTGAGCCAGTTTTTTCGTGCCGCCCATCAGGCCGCGAAACAGCGCCTCATCTTCGGAACTGAGCGGTGATTTTTTTTTCATGTTTCTCTCATCTCGCATTCGCTTTGCGGCCAGTTTACCTGCTTTACCCGGCAGCAATAAAGAAAACGCAAATTTCGCGGCCTCCCGGCGTCGATGGATGCTGATTTGTCGCCTCCTTCATGGCAAACTAACCGATTATTATTGAACTAGCGTGAGTCGCCTGCGGAGGGCACGTGGATAAAATTTTCGTCGATGAGGCAGTAAACGAGCTGCATACCATTCAGGACATGCTGCGCTGGTCGGTCAGCCGCTTTAGCGCCGCCAACATCTGGTATGGGCACGGCACCGACAATCCATGGGATGAAGCCGTTCAGCTGGTTCTGCCAAGTCTGTACCTGCCGCTGGATATTCCTGAAGACATGCGCACCGCGCGTCTGACCCCAAGCGAGCGTCACCGCATCGTCGAACGCGTGATTCGCCGCGTCAACGAACGTATTCCGGTTGCCTACCTGACCAATAAAGCCTGGTTCTGCGGCCACGAGTTCTACGTGGACGAACGTGTACTGGTGCCGCGCTCGCCGATTGGAGAGCTGATTAACAACCGCTTTGCCGGGATGATCGACCACGAGCCGCAGCACATTCTGGATATGTGCACCGGCAGCGGCTGCATCGGGATTGCCTGCGCCTATGAATTCCCGAATGCGGAAGTGGATATTGTTGATATTTCCCCTGACGCTATCGCCGTGGCCGAGCAGAACATTGCCGAGCACGGCCTGGACCACAACGTCACGCCGATTCGCTCTGACCTGTTCCGCGACCTGCCTAAAGTGCAGTACGACGTGATTGTGACGAACCCGCCGTATGTTGATGAAGAAGACATGGCGGATCTGCCGGGCGAATACCACTTCGAACCTGAGCTGGGCCTGGCGGCCGGCAGCGATGGTCTAAAGCTGGCTCGTCGTATTCTTGGCTGCGCGCCGGATTACCTGGCCGACGGCGGGATCCTGATTTGTGAAGTGGGGAACAGCATGGTACACCTGATGGAGCAGTACCCGGAGGTGCCGTTCACCTGGCTTGAGTTCGACAACGGCGGCGACGGCGTATTTATGCTGACTAAAGCGCAGCTGATTGACGCTCGCGAGTATTTCAGTATCTACAAAGATTAATTGCCGAACGTAGACGAGCCTTCGGGCTCGTTTTACTTCCCGCGCACAACACAATAACTAGAACGGTGATTAAGGAGCCGTGATGGCTGGTAACAGTATTGGACAGGTTTTTCGCGTAACGACATTTGGTGAATCTCACGGCATCGCGCTGGGCTGCATTGTTGACGGCGTCCCGCCGGGCATCCCGCTGACGGAGGCCGACCTGCAGCACGATCTCGATCGCCGCCGTCCGGGCACCTCGCGCTACACCACTCAACGCCGTGAGCCTGACCAGGTCAAAATTCTCTCCGGCGTGTTTGAAGGCGTGACGACCGGCACGAGCATTGGCCTGCTGATTGAAAATACCGATCAGCGTTCCCAGGATTACAGCGCCATCAAAGACGTGTTCCGTCCGGGACACGCGGATTACACCTACGAACAAAAATACGGCCTGCGCGACTACCGCGGCGGCGGCCGTTCTTCTGCCCGTGAAACCGCCATGCGCGTTGCAGCGGGCGCCATTGCCAAGAAATACCTTGAGCAGAAATTCGGCATTAAAATTCGCGGCTGCCTGACGCAGATGGGCGATATTCCGCTGGAAATCAAAGACTGGGATCAGGTTGAGCAGAACCCGTTCTTCTGCCCGGATCCGGATAAAATCGACGCGCTGGACGAGCTGATGCGAGGCCTGAAAAAAGAGGGCGACTCCATCGGCGCGAAAGTGACCGTTGTGGCTGACAACGTGCCGCCGGGCCTCGGTGAGCCGGTCTTTGACCGCCTGGACGCAGACATTGCCCACGCGCTGATGAGTATCAACGCGGTGAAAGGCGTGGAAATTGGCGAAGGCTTCGGCGTGGTGAACCTGCGCGGCAGCCAGAACCGGGATGAAATCACCCAGCAAGGTTTCCAGAGCAACCACGCGGGCGGCATTCTGGGCGGCATCAGCAGCGGCCAGCAGATTGTGGCTAATATGGCCCTGAAACCAACTTCCAGCATTACCGTGCCGGGCAAAACTATTAATCGCGAAGGCGAAGAAGTGGAGATGATCACCCGCGGGCGTCACGATCCTTGCGTGGGGATCCGCGCTGTGCCGATCGCAGAAGCAATGCTGGCTATCGTGCTGATGGATCACCTGCTGCGCCAGCGCGCTCAGAACGCTGACGTTTCTTCCCCGCTGCCTCGCTGGTAAGACGATGAACAAACTCCTGATCGGGATGCTGGCGCTGGCCGCCAGCGCCCAGGCTCTAGCGGCGACGCCGTGGCAAAAAATCGACCACCCGATTGCCGGTAGCGCGCAGTCTATTGGCGCGTTTTCCAACGGCTGCATCGTCGGGGCTCACGCGTTGCCGCTTGAGGACGCCCGCTACCAGGTGATGCGCCCGGATCAGCGTCGCTACTTTGGTCATCCCGATCTGGTGATGTTTATTCAGCGCCTGAGTAATCAGGTCAATCAGCTCGGCCTGGGGACAGTGTTGATTGGTGACATGGGCATGGCGGCAGGCGGGCGTTTTAGCTCCGGCCACGCCAGCCATCAGACCGGGCTTGATGTCGACATTTTCCTGCAACTGCCAAAAACTCGCTGGACGTCGGCGCAATTGCTGCGCCCTCAGGCTTTGGATTTGGTTGCTGCCGACGGCAAGCGCGTGGTGCCTTCGCTGTGGAAACCGGAAATCGACAGCCTGATTAAGCTCGCGGCTAAAGATAACGAGGTGACGCGCATCTTCGTGAACCCGGCTATTAAGCAGCGGCTTTGCGAAGATGCGGGCGCTGACCGTGACTGGCTGCGTAAGGTGCGCCCGTGGTTTGCCCACCGCGCCCACATGCACGTTCGCCTGCGCTGCCCGGCTAACAGCCTTGAGTGTGAGGATCAGCCTCTGCCTCCTCCGGGAGACGGCTGCGGGGCCGAGCTGCAAAGCTGGTTCGCGCCGCCTGCACCGGGCAGCACGCCGCCGAAAAAGACAACGCCACCGCCGCTACCCGCCTCCTGTCAGGCATTACTGGATGAGCACGCTCTGTAAATGGAATGGTTTATGGTTTCCCCGCTGCTGCTGCTGGCGCTGTTTTTTGTCGCCATGCTGGCCGGGTTTATTGATGCCCTTGCAGGCGGCGGCGGGTTACTGACGGTCCCTGCTTTGCTGGCGGTAGGCATGTCTCCGGCTCAGGCCCTGGCAACCAACAAGCTACAGGCCTGCGGCGGCTCGGTTTCAGCCTCTCTCTATTTCATTCGCCGCAAGGTGGTCAGCCTTGCCGATCAGAAGCTCAATATTCTGATGACCTTTATCGGCTCTACCTGCGGCGCATTGCTGGTGCAGCACGTGAAGTCCGATATTTTGCGCCAGATCCTGCCGCTGCTGATTATCGGCATCGGGCTCTATTTCCTGCTGATGCCAAAGCTCGGGGAAGAAGACCGGCAGCGCCGCCTGCACGGTTTGCCGTTCGCGTTAATTGCCGGGGGCTGCGTCGGTTTTTATGATGGCTTCTTTGGCCCCGGCGCCGGGTCGTTTTACGCGCTGGCCTTTGTGACGCTTTGCGGCTTCAACCTCGCCAAATCCACCGCCCACGCGAAAGTCCTGAACGCCACCTCCAATCTTGGCGGGCTGCTGCTGTTTATCATCGGCGGCAAGGTGATTTGGGGCACCGGCTTTGTGATGATGGCCGGGCAATTTTTAGGGGCGAGGGCGGGTTCGCGCCTCGTCTTAAGTAAAGGGCAGCAGCTGATTCGCCCAATGATTGTCGTTGTTTCGGCGGTAATGAGCGCCAAGCTGCTGTATGACAGCCACGGACCGGAAATTCTCCATTGGTTAGGGATAGCCTGAAATGAATGATGTCACTATGAGCAAACAACACCATTACCAGGAACTGATTGACGTGTTCGATAGCTGCTTCCTGGCAGAGTTTAATACCCGCTTGATCAAGGGCGATGACGAGCCTATTTATCTGCCTGCGGATGACGAATTGCCGTATAACCGCATCGTCTTCGCGCACGGCTATTACGCCAGCGGAATGCATGAGATTTCCCACTGGTGCGTGGCGGGCGCAGAGCGCCGCAAGCTGGTGGACTTCGGTTACTGGTATTGCCCGGACGGGCGAGACGCCGAAACCCAGGGCAAGTTCGAAGATGTGGAAGTGAAGCCGCAGGCGCTGGAGTGGATGCTCAGCACCGCCGCGGGCTTCCCGTTTAACGTCAGCTGCGACAACCTGAGCGGCGATTTTGAGCCTGACCGCATTGCGTTTCAGCGCCGGGTTCATGCCCAGGTTATGACTTATCTGAAAGACGGGATCCCCGAGCGCCCGGCTCGTTTGATTGACGCGCTAAGGGCGTATTATGGCACCCCTGCGCTCGAAGCCGGGCAGTTTGCCTGGCCAGAAGACCTAAACTAAAAATCACCTGTATGAAGAGGATGTATGATGATCGCGGAATTTGAGTCACGTATTTTGGCGTTGATTGATGAGATGGTGGAGCACGCCAGTGACGACGACCTGTTTGCCAGCGGTTATCTGCGTGGGCACCTGACTCTGGCGGTAGCCGAACTGGAAAACGGCGACGACCATACGCCAGACGCGCTGCATGTGGTGGTGAGCGATAGCCTGCAAAAGGCGATTCAGGCCGGTGAGCTTTCGCCGCGCGACCAGGCGCTGGTGTTGGGCATGTGGGAAACGCTTTTCGAGAAGGCGAAGTTTTAACCCTCACCCTAACCCTCTCCCTAAAAGGGAGAGGGGATAAAAGCGTTACAGAGAAGCTGATGAAGGGAAGATCACTTCACCGCTTTTCCTTTCAATAGCTTCCTTACCCAAAGCCGATTCGGGTTTAGCGCCGCGAGCGTGACTGCATCCAGCGGAATAGGCTCTTCACTCATCTGCGCTGCCAGAATCTCAGAAGCCAGCGGCGCGCTACACAGCCCGCGTGAGCCCAATGCACCCAGCATATAAAGATTGTCGTAAACCGGTGCAGGCTCTGCGTTTGCACGATCCTCGGCCAGCCCGATATATTGCTCAAGCGTGGCGTCATAATCTGGCACACTGCCCACCATTGGAAGGTGGTCGCGTGAAGCGCAGCGCACGCCGCAGCGGGCTTCGTTGGCTGAAACGTCCACTTCTTTTGCCCATTCGGCATTCGGCAGGCAGTCGAGCAGGCGCTGGCGATTATGCTGCTGATCTTCTGCATTCCAGGTCATTTCATCCCGGCCACGGTGATAGCTGGCGCCAATACAATGCTGCTGGTTGTGCGGGTTGACCGGCGTCAGATAGCCGTCGTAGCACAGCACCTGGCGGAGCTGGCTTAATCCCGGCGTGGTAGGAATATGGCTGACCTGGCCGCCGACTGAATAAACAGGCAGGTTCTGAGTTTGAGAAAACCGACTTATTTGATGTCCGTTGGCCAGCACGACGGCGGCATGCTGGGCGGTCTCCTGCTGAGCAAAATCTATCTTCCAGCCGCCATTCGCGGCCGTTAAGTCGGTCACCCGGTATCCATAATGAATCTTCAATCCTTGCTGTTCGGCTAGTGCAAGAGCGCCGGCGGTAAGCTGCGCCGGGTAGAGCCAGCCGCCCAGCGGATAGCTGATGCCACCGCACTGCGTTTCAACGCCACAGGCTTCCGCCACCGTTTCAGCATCCACCGCCTTCGCCAGTAAGTCTGGCAGGTTCAGACCGAGCATCTGTTCGATTTTATGGGCGCTTTTTTCATCCCAGGCGAGCTGGGTTACGCCGCACCAGGCATGATCAAAAGTTACCGGAAGGGCATCGTACAGTCGGCGCGCGAAGGTGAATGCCGCCGGGAAAAAGGTGGTTAGCGCCGCATCATGCGCGGTTAGCAGCGGGTAAAGTGCGCCCTGACGGTTGCCGGATGCGCCCTGGGCTGGGGCTTCATCCTCGCAATACAGGGTGACCTTCCAGCCTCGACGCAGCAGCGCCAGGGCGAGCAGGGCGCTGGCAATGCCTCCGCCAATAATCGCGGTTTCACGTTCACTTGTGCCAGGGCGAGCGTACCAGGGTGCGCGGGCAGGAGTATCCACGGGCTGTTGTAGAGATCCAACTAGCATTTCGCGTTTGCGGCCAAACCCTTTGCTGCGTGTCACGGTGAAGCCCGCTTCAATTAAGCCACGGCGTACAAAGCCTGCGGAAGTAAAGGTCGCCAGCGTGCCCCCAGGGCGAGCCATGCGAACCATGGCCTGGAAGAGCTGCTGCGTCCACATATCCGGGTTTTTGGAGGGCGCGAAGCCATCCAGGAACCAGGCATCGACCTGCTGATTAAGGGTGTCATCTAACTGAGATATCAGCTCGTTAATATCGCCAAACCACAGGTCAAGCGTGATGCGGCCATTGTCCAGCAGCAGGCGGTGGCAGCCGGGAATCGGCAGCGGCCATTGTTGCTGAAGCTCGGTGGCGAAGCGACTGAGCTCCGGCCAGTGCTGATGGGCCAGCGCCAGATCGGCGGCGGTCAGGGGAAATTTTTCAAAACTGATAAAATGCAGCCGTTTTAAGCAGGCATCTTCACGTTTCACACAAAATTCATCGAACGCCTGCCATAAAGTCAAAAAGTTAAGGCCGGTACCAAACCCACTTTCTGCGACCACAAAAAGCGGTCTTTCGTGGGTTGCAAAGCGTTCAGGGAGATGGTTTCCGCCGAGGAAGACGTATCGCGTCTCTTCCAGTCCGTTATCGTTAGAGAAGTAAACGTCGTCAAAATCTCGGGATACAGGTGTACCTTCTTCGTTAAAACCGAGGTTGGCGGATTGTATAGGGGAATGTTTCACGTAAGTTGCTCGTCTGACAGGCAGTGGCACGATCATAACGGCGTGAGCGGAGCGGCGCAAATTTCCGCACAATTTGGCTGATCGGACTTGTTCGGCTTACAACTGTACGCTATTGTGCGACACGAAATCCTACATAGTGCAGTGAACGAGGTATTTGAATGAAACGTGCAGTGATTACTGGCCTGGGCATTGTTTCCAGCATTGGTAATAACCAGCAGGAAGTCCTGGCATCTCTGCGAGAAGGACGCTCAGGGATCACTTTCTCGGAAGAGTTTAAAGACGCGGGAATGCGTAGCCACATCTGGGGTAACGTCAAGCTGGATACCACTGGTTTGATTGACCGTAAAGTGGTTCGTTTCATGAACGATGCCTCTATCTATGCCTATCTCTCCATGCGTGAAGCGATTGCCGATGCGGGCCTGAGCGAAGAGGTTTACCAGAACAACCCACGCGTTGGTCTGATTGCCGGTTCCGGCGGCTCTTCTAAAGCGCAGGTCTTTGGTGCTGACGCCATGCGTAGCCCGCGTGGCCTGAAAGCCGTGGGTCCTTACGTGGTGACCAAAGCCATGGGCTCTGCGGTTTCCGCTTGCCTGGCAACGCCGTTCAAAATTCATGGGGTGAACTACTCCATCAGCTCCGCCTGTGCAACTTCCGCCCACTGTATCGGTAACGCGGTAGAGCAGATTCAGCTCGGTAAACAAGACATCGTCTTTGCCGGCGGCGGCGAAGAACTGGGCTGGGAAATGGCGTGTGAGTTTGATGCGATGGGCGCGCTGTCCACCAAGTACAACGAAACGCCAGAAAAAGCTTCCCGTACCTATGACGCGCACCGCGACGGCTTCGTCATTGCAGGCGGCGGCGGTATGGTTGTGGTTGAAGAACTGGAGCACGCGCTGGCTCGTGGCGCACACATCTACGCTGAAATCGTTGGCTACGGCGCTACGTCTGACGGCGCAGACATGGTTGCCCCATCCGGTGAAGGCGCGGTGCGCTGCATGAAGATGGCGATGCACGGCGTTGATACCCCAATCGACTACCTGAACTCCCACGGTACTTCTACTCCGGTAGGCGACGTGAAAGAGCTGGGTGCGATTCGTGAAGTGTTCGCCGATCGCAGCCCGGCGATCTCTGCGACCAAAGCCATGACCGGCCACTCTCTGGGCGCCGCGGGCGTACAGGAAGCCATCTATTCTCTGCTGATGCTTGAACACGGCTTCATCGCGCCAAGCATTAACGTGGAAGAGCTGGACGAACAGGCTGCTGGCCTGAACATCGTCACTAAAGCGACGGATGCAGCGCTGACCACCGTGATGTCCAACAGCTTCGGCTTCGGCGGCACTAACGCCACGCTGGTGATGCGTAAGCTGAACGCTTAATCGCCATAATCATTCGGAATGGGGCACCTGCGGGGGCCCCATTTTTTTGCCCATTGTTCAGCATTGACAGTCGGTTAACCGAAAGGCACTATGCATTCCCCTCCATTATCATTATTGATAATGCGTAAGCGTTTAACGTTAACCAACGCACCCTGTCATCTGAACACTCAGAGGAAAGGGCGCGGGGTAACTTGCGCCTTGCTCTGAATTTATGGAGTAAGCAGTATGTCTGCAGTACCTGATTCCACTCTTAAAACGTCGAAATCGGCAAATACATCGCTTTTCAGAATTACCTTTGCGGTCTTTCTTACCTATATGACGGTGGGCCTGCCGCTGCCCGTTATCCCGCTTTTTGTTCACCAGCAGTTGGGCTACGGCAACATGATGGTTGGCGTGGCGGTGGGCATTCAGTTTCTCGCCACCGTATTGACCCGGGGTTACGCGGGGCGACTCGCCGACCAGATGGGCGCTAAACGCTCCGTCCTGCAAGGGATGTTTGCCTGCGGACTGGCGGGCGCTGCCTACCTGCTCGCTGCGCTATTGCCGGTAGAGCCAGCGGTGAAGTTTGCCTTGCTGATCGTTGGGCGGCTGATTCTTGGTTTTGGCGAAAGCCAACTGCTGACCGGCAACCTGACCTGGGGGTTGGGGCTGGTTGGCCCGGGGCGTTCGGGTAAGGTGATGTCCTGGAATGGGATGGCGATTTATGGCGCGCTGGCTGCCGGTGCACCGCTGGGGCTGATGCTTAACAGCCAGTGGGGTTTTGTGGCGCTGGGCGTGACAACCATTGCTTTGCCGCTGATTGGGCTGCTGTTTAACGGCACCGTGAAACCTGTTCCGGCCCATAAAGGCGAGCGGCCTTCGTTATTGACCGTGATCGGACTTATCTGGCAGCCGGGGCTGGGTCTCGCTCTGCAGGGCGTCGGCTTTGCGGTTATCGGCACCTTTGTTTCGCTCTATTTTGCCGCAAACGGCTGGGCCCATGCAGGCTTCACGTTGACGGCTTTTGGCGGCGCTTTTGTACTGGTGCGCGTGCTGTTTGGCTGGATGCCCGATCGCTACGGCGGCGTGCGCGTGGCGCTGTTTTCCCTTGCGGTTGAAACCGTGGGTTTGCTGCTGCTCTGGCACGCGCCTGGAGCCTGGACCGCGCTGCTGGGTGCGGCGCTGACCGGCTGCGGTTGTTCGCTTATATTCCCCGCGCTTGGCGTTGAAGTGGTTAAGCGTGTTCCGCCTCAGGTGCGCGGCACGGCGCTGGGCGGCTATGCTGCTTTCCAGGATATTTCATACGGTGTGACCGGGCCGCTGACCGGAATTCTGGCAACGTCTATGGGCTATTCGTCGGTGTTTATGGCCGGGGCCGTTTCTGCGGTGCTGGGGATTGCCGTGACGCTGGTGGCGTTCAGGAAGTAGGTTTGCTTGTTGCCCGTTTTTTCCCTCTCCTTTTGGGAGAGGGTTGGGGTGAGGAACTAGATCACCAGCCAGAGCAAAATCACCACCACGACCAGCGCGATCAACGCCAGACCAGGCCTCGCGCTCAGCGTCTTTATCGGCTCGATAATTGCGCTAAACATCGGGTTGTAGATCGGCTGAATATCACGCACTTCAATCGTAGTTGGCTGTCGCTCGGCGCGTTTTAAAAACACCTGATTGAGAATGTCCTGTACCTGCGCGGTCGTCAGTATCGTTTGCGGCGTGGCCTGGAAGCGCTGCTGGCTGTAATCCACCATCTCTTTCCACTCCTGCGGCTCAAGCGGCTGCTTTAGGGCCGCCTGCACGCTGTGCAAAGTAGGCGCAGACTGCTGGCTCAGCGTTTGCCTTGCCTGGAGCCAGGTTGTCAACAAAGCAAAGTGCTTAGCCGGAATGAGTTCACCGGTTTTCACGCCGGACAGCTCCAGCATTGACTGCCAGATTTGTTTCCCGGACTCGCCCGTTGCCGCGGCGAGTTTGGTGACAAGCTGGTTCAGGCTGTTGTGCTCGGCGGGGAGCAGCGGGCGGTCGGTGGCCGGGCGCTGCTGCGGCTGAGGGATGGCGAGCTGGTTGTTTTGCAGCAGCGTCAGCACGGTTTTGAGCTGGTCCGGCGTGAGCTGGCTCAGCGCCGTCTGGCCAAACTGCTGGCGGATAAAGTCGCTCACCGCCTGGCGGTTATTGCCCTGGGGCAGCAAATCGCTCAGTTGCTGAATGATCTGACGCGTTGCTAGCGTGGTTTGCGCACTGGTCAGGCGCTGATTCAGGTTTTGCTCAGCGGCGGGGAAATGCCGAGACAGCAGCGGCGTCTCGCTTTTGAGTCCCAGATCGTGCTTAAGGCCCGCCCACACTTCAGCGCTCTGCTGTTGGCTAAGCGCAATGATCCGGGTGATCAGGCGCTCCAGCACGGTACGTTGCTGGGTGGAAAGCGGCTGTTCGCCGGCGGCAGACGGTGCGGAGGGAGGTTCCCCCGGAGGACGCGGCGTGGCGCCCTGAATGGGTTGCATTATTAAATGATCCTTAAGTGCGACAAAACATTCGCAAGTAGTTCGTTATGCCCGGACGTCAGATTATGGCACACTATCCGGCCTTATCTCGACGATTAACAGACAGGTACTCAGGTGAAAATCCTCGTTGATGAAAATATGCCCTATGCCCGCGAACTTTTCAGCCGCCTGGGCGAGGTGACTGCCGTGCCGGGACGTCCGATTCCGGTGGATGCGTTAACGGATGCTGACGCGTTAATGGTTCGTTCGGTCACCAAAGTGAATGCCGAACTGCTGGACGGTAAAGGGATCAAATTTGTCGGGACGGCCACGGCCGGAACCGATCACGTTGATGAAGCGTATTTGCAAAGTGCCGGGGTGGCTTTCTCTGCCGCTCCTGGATGCAACGCGATTGCCGTGGTTGAGTATGTGTTCTCCTCCTTATTGATGCTGGCCGAACGTGATGGTTTTGAGCTGAAAAACCGGACAGTCGGCATCGTCGGCGTGGGTAACGTTGGTTCCCGTCTTCAGGCGCGCCTGGAAGCCTGGGGCGTGCGCACCTTACTGTGCGACCCGCCGCGAGCCGATCGCGGTGATGAAGGCGATTTCGTTTCGCTGGAAACGCTGGTGCAGGAAGCCGACGTCATCACCTTCCATACGCCACTGTTTAAATCCGGCGAGTATAAAACGCTGCATCTGGCGGACGAGGCGCTGATTAGCCGCCTGAAGCCTGGCGCTATTCTGATTAATGCCTGTCGTGGCCCGGTAGTGGACAACAACGCATTGCTGAAATGCTTAAAAGCAGGGCAGAATCTCAGCGTTGTGCTGGACGTCTGGGAGCCGGAGCCGGATCTCAACGTCGAGTTGCTCGACAAGGTCGATATTGGCACGGCGCACATTGCGGGCTATACGCTTGAAGGTAAGGCTCGCGGTACTACTCAGGTCTTTGAAGCCTTTAGCGATTTTATCGGCCAGTCTCAGACAGTGGCGCTGGATTCACTTCTGCCTGCGCCGGAGTTTGGCCGCATCACGCTGGCAGGCCCGCTCGATCAGCCCACGCTCAAAAGACTGGTGCATCTGGTGTATGATGTTCGCCGCGACGACGCGCCGCTGCGAAAGGTAGCCGGTCAGCCTGGTGAATTCGACAAGCTGCGTAAGAACTACCTGGAGCGCCGCGAGTGGTCATCGCTGTATGTGCAGTGTGACGATGCCGACGCGGCAGGCATGCTGCAAAAACTTGGCTTTAGCGCGGCACATCACCCGCTTCGCTGAGCAATATCTTCTGGCTCCCTGGGGCGACGTCCTGGGGAGCATCTGTTCTATTTTCTGGAGTAAACCAACATGTCCGAAGGCTGGAATATTGCCATTTTAGGCGCCACCGGTGCCGTAGGCTCAGCTTTGCTTGAACTGCTTGCTGAACGTCAGTTCCCGGTTGGTGAATTGTATGTCCTGGCGCGCGGCGAGAGCGCTGGTGAAAATCTGCGTTATGAAGGCAAAACTATCCTGGTGCAGGACGCGGCAGAGTTCGACTGGACGCAGGCTCAGCTGGCGTTCTTCGTGGCGGGCGTTGAAGCCTCCGCTCGCTATGTGGAAGAAGCGACCAACGCGGGCTGTCTGGTGATTGACTCAAGCGGTCTTTTCTCGCTGGAGCCGGACGTGCCGCTGGTTGTGCCGGATGTGAACCCGTTCGTGCTGAGCGATTACCGTAACCGTAATCTGGTGGCCGTGGCGGACAGCCTGACCAGCCAACTGCTGAGCGCTTTGAAACCGTTGATTGAGCAGGGTGGCCTGTCACGTATTCAGGTGACCAGCCTGCTGTCTGCTTCTGCGCGCGGCAAAGTGGCCGTAGACGCGCTGGCCGGGCAAAGCGCCCGTCTGCTGAACGGCATTCCTATTGATGAAGAAGACCTGTTTGGCCGCCAGCTGGCGTTCAACATGCTGCCGCTGGTGCCGGACGCCGAAGGCAGCGTGCGGGAAGAGCGTCGCCTGGTGAATGAAGTGCGTAAAGTGCTGCAGGACGATGGCTTAATGATCTCCGCCAGCCTTGTGCAGTCGCCGGTGTTCTATGGCCATGCCCAAATCGTCAACTTTGAAGCGCTGCGCCCGCTGGCGGCAGAAGAAGCCCGCGATGCGTTTGCTCAGGCAGAAGATATTGAGCTGTCTGAAGAGGGAGAATTCCCGACTCAGGTGGCGGATGCGTCCGGTAGCGGCCATCTTTCTATTGGCTGCGTACACAACGATTACGGTATGCCGGAGCAAATCCAGTTCTGGTCAGTCGCCGATAACGTTCGCTTTGGCGGCGCGCTGATGGCGATAAAAACCGCTGAGAAACTGGTGCAGGAGTATATGTACTGATGTCCGAAGTGCTAAGCGAAATTCCGCTTCATAAAATCGCGCTCGGCATTGAGTACGACGGCAGTAAATATTACGGCTGGCAGCGCCAAAACGAAGTGCGCAGCGTGCAGGAAAAGCTGGAAAAAGCGCTGTCTCAGGTGGCCAATGAGCCGATTAACGTGTTTTGCGCAGGGCGCACCGATGCGGGCGTTCACGCCACGGGCCAGGTAGTGCATTTTGAAACCAGCGCGGTGCGCAAAGATGCGGCCTGGACGATGGGCGTCAATACGAATTTGCCTGGTGACATCGCCGTGCGCTGGGTAAAAGATGTGCCGTCTGAGTTCCACGCCCGCTTTAGCGCCACGGCTCGCCGCTATCGCTACGTGATTTATAATCACCGCCTGCGTCCGGCCATTCTGCAGCAGGGCGTAACCCATTTTCATCTGCCTCTGGATGCGGATAAAATGCACCGCGCCGCGCAGAGCCTGCTGGGGGAAAATGACTTTACCTCGTTCCGTGCGGTGCAGTGCCAGTCCCGCACCCCGTGGCGCAATATGATGCACATTACGGTAAACCGCTACGGCGCTTACATCGTGGTGGACATTAAGGCCAACGCTTTTGTGCACCACATGGTGCGCAACATCGTCGGTAGCCTGATGGAAGTCGGCTGCGGTAACCAGGCTGAAACCTGGATGGCCGATCTGCTGGCAATGAAGGACCGCACTAAGGCCGCTGCCACCGCGAAGGCGGAAGGGCTGTACCTGGTGTCGGTGGATTACCCCGACCACTTTGCGCTGCCGCGTCTGCCGATGGGGCCGCTTTTTTTAGCCGATTGATTGCTGCTTAAGAAAGGATACTTTGATGGATTTCATCCGTTTTATCATCGACTTCATTTTGCATATCGACGTGCATCTGGCCGAGCTAGTGGCACAATACGGTGTCTGGGTTTACGCTATTCTGTTCCTGATTTTGTTCTGCGAAACCGGGCTGGTAGTTACTCCGTTTTTACCGGGTGATTCACTGCTGTTTGTGGCGGGCGCGCTGGCGTCGCTGGAAACCAACGACCTGAACGTGCATTACATGGTCATTTTGATGGTGATTGCCGCCATCATCGGCGATGCGGTGAACTACACTATCGGGCGGCTGTTTGGTGAGAAGTTGTTCAGTAATCCGAATTCAAAAATCTTCCGCCGCAGTTATCTCGATAAAACTCACGCTTTTTACGAGCGTCACGGCGGAAAAACGATTATCCTCGCGCGCTTCGTGCCGATTGTGCGAACCTTCGCACCGTTTGTCGCCGGGATGGGGCACATGTCCTATCGCCATTTTGCGTTCTATAACGTGGTCGGCGCACTGCTGTGGGTCTTGCTGTTCACCTACGCGGGCTACCTGTTCGGTAACCTGCCGGTGGTACAGGAAAACCTGAAGCTGCTGATTGTGGCAATTATCGTGGTGTCGATTTTGCCTGGCGTGGTGGAAGTTATCCGCCACAAACGCGCGGCGTCGCGGCAGTCAAAATAATACGTGGCAGCGGTTCGACCACTTTTTTATCCAAAGTAGCGGGCCGTTGTGTTTTAATGAGCACCATTTATGGTCTGGGGCAGGGAAAACTGCCGCAGAAAAGCTGGTATCGACCAGGTTCAAGCAGAAAGGTCATCAATGAGCTGGATTGAACGAATTCTCAATAAGAGCAATATTACTCCCACCCGCAAGGCGAGCATCCCTGAAGGGGTGTGGACCAAGTGCGACAGCTGCGGCCAGGTCCTGTACCGCGCCGAGCTGGAACGCAATCTTGGTGTCTGCCCTAAGTGCGATCACCACATGCGTATGTCGGCCCGCGATCGCCTGCATAGCCTGTTAGATGAAGGCACAATGGTGGAATTGGGGAGCGAGCTTGAGCCAAAAGATTTGCTGAAGTTCCGTGACTCCAAGAAGTACAAAGATCGTCTGGTTAGCGCGCAGAAAGAGACCGGCGAGAAAGACGCGCTGGTTGTCATGAAAGGCACCCTGCACGGTATGCCTGTTGTGGCTGCGGCCTTCGAGTTCGCCTTTATGGGCGGCTCAATGGGCTCCGTAGTTGGCGCGCGTTTTGTTCGTGCCGTTGAGCAGGCGCTGGAAGACAACTGCCCGATGGTGTGCTTCTCCGCTTCCGGCGGGGCGCGTATGCAGGAAGCGCTGATGTCGCTGATGCAGATGGCGAAAACCAGCGCTGCGCTGGCAAAAATGCAGGAACGCGGTCTGCCGTACATCTCCGTGCTGACTGACCCAACCATGGGCGGCGTTTCCGCAAGCTTCGCGATGCTGGGTGACCTGAACATTGCCGAGCCGAAAGCGCTGATTGGCTTTGCCGGTCCACGCGTTATCGAGCAGACCGTTCGTGAAAAACTGCCGCCGGGCTTCCAGCGCAGTGAGTTCCTGATCGAAAAAGGCGCTATCGACATGATCGTTCGTCGTCCGGAAATGCGCCTGAAACTGGCGAGCATCCTGGCGAAGTTCATGAATCTGCCAGCGCCAAACCCGGAAGCCCCGCGTGAGCCCATCGTGGTTCCGCCAGCACCGGAACAGGGTCAAGAGGCCTGATTCGCAACTAAGGGCAGGCCAGCAGGTTCTGCCCTTTTCTTTATGTGCATGTTAAGTGGGCATCATGGACAAAGACCTTATTCCTCAAGCCACGTCGCCCCTGGCCACGTGGCTTTGCTATCTTGAAAACCTTCATTCCACCACTATCGATATGGGCCTTGAGCGCATCAGCAACGTTGCGCGCAAGCTCGATGTGCTGAAACCTGCGCCAACGGTTTTTACCGTGGCCGGCACGAACGGGAAAGGCACCACCTGCCGTACGCTTGAAACCGCGCTGATGGCCGACGGCTATCGAGTAGGGGTTTATAGCTCTCCGCATCTGGTGCGTTACACCGAGCGCGTGCGTATTCAGGGTGAAGAGTTGCCTGAAGCCCTGCATACCGCCTCGTTTGCCGAAATTGAGGCCGCTCGCGGAGATATTTCCTTAACCTATTTTGAATACGGAACGCTCTCGGCCTTGCTATTGTTTAAGCAGCAGGCGGTAGACGTGGTGATTCTTGAGGTTGGCCTTGGCGGGCGTCTGGATGCCACCAATATTGTGGATTCCGATGTGGCTGTGGTCACCAGCATTGCGCTCGATCACACCGACTGGCTTGGCCCGGACCGTGAGAGCATTGGCCGTGAAAAAGCCGGCGTCTTCCGCAGAGATAACCCTGCGGTTGTGGGCGAGCCAGATATGCCGCAGACGATTGCCGATGTGGCGCAGGAGAAGGGCGCGCAATTACTGCGCCGCGGCGTTGACTGGGATTATGAAGTTAACGGCACAGGCTGGACGTTCCGGGACGCTAACGGCGAGCTTAAAGATCTGCCGCTGCCGCTGGTTCCACAGCCCAATGCCGCCACGGCGCTGGCCGCTTTACGTGCCAGCAAACTGAACGTGAGTGAAAACGCGATACGCTATGGCATCGAACATGCCACGCTGCCGGGGCGTTTCCAGATTGTGTCTCAGGCACCGTGCGTGATTCTTGATGTTGCCCATAACCCTCACGCGGCGGCTTATCTTGCGGGTCGCCTGGCGGCGCTACCAAAACAGGGTCGTGTGCTGGCGGTGATTGGCATGCTACACGATAAAGACATAGCCGGAACGCTTGCCTGTTTGTCGCCTCAGGTCGATAGCTGGTATTGTGCTCCGCTGGAAGGGCCACGAGGCGCAAGCGCAGAGCAGCTTATGGCCCATCTTGGTCACGGCAAAGCATTTGCAACCGTGGCGGACGCATGGCATGCCGCCATGGCGGAAGCAACGGCCGAAGATACCGTGCTGGTGTGTGGTTCGTTCCACACGGTGGCCCATGTAATGGAAGTACTGGACGCGGGGAGAGCAGGTGGCGAGTAAGTTTCAAAACCGATTAGTCGGAACCATTATTCTGGTCGCACTGGGCGTGATTGTGCTGCCGGGTCTGCTGGACGGGCAGAAAAAACATTATCAGGATGAGTTCGCGGCCATTCCTTTGGTGCCAAAACCTGGAGACAGCGACGAGCCCGATATGCTGCCTGCGGCTACTCAGGCTTTGCCAGCGCAGCCGCCGGAAGGCGCGGCGGAAGAGGTAAGGGCGGGCGCTTCCGTACCGCCGGGGCTGAACAGTGGGGCTATCCCGAATGAAGGCTCAGCGGGCGTTGACGAAGTGCCTCTCGCGCGCGAACAGCCTAAGCCGCAGCCCGTGCAGGAAAAACCAAAGCCTAAGCCGGTGGAAAAACCGCAGCCTAAACCTGCCGCTGATGATAACACTGGTCAGCAGCTTGCGATGGCCTCCGAACAGCCGTCGAAGGCGGAAAAAACTGCCGACAAAGCCCCGACCGGGCAAGCCTATGTGGTGCAGCTTGGCGCATTGAAAAATGCGGACAAAGTGAATGAAATTGTTGGTAAACTGCGCGGGGCCGGGTTCAAGGTTTACACCTCGCCGACCACGCCTGTGCAGGGGAAAATTACCCGTATTCTGGTCGGGCCGGATGCCTCGAAGGATAAGTTGAAGTCTTCGTTGGGCGAGCTGAATTCCCTTTCTGGTCTGAACGGCGTGGTGATGAATTACTCGCCAAGGTAGTCGCCAGTGAGCCTCACCCCGGCCCTCTCCCTGGAAGGGAGAGGGGGAAAAATATTGCACCATACTGTTCCCTCGCCCCTTTGGGGAGAGGGTTAGGGTGAGGGGAAAAACGACGGCATAGCCTCGCTTCCCCCCGACGGAGTGAAGGCAAAACAGGCACTTTTTTAATGGCGTTGATGCTTTTTTCAACGCCATTATTTATTTACGCGGGGGAAGGAAATCCCTACGCAAACGTTTTCTTTTTCTGTTAGAATTCGCCCCGAACTGGACGTCAGGGCAATTTATCACGAGATTTTTTCATGATCTGGATAGATTACGCCATCATTGCGGTTATCGGTTTTTCTTGTCTGGTAAGCGTAATACGTGGGTTTGTGAAGGAAGCGTTATCGCTTGTGACCTGGGGATGTGCTTTCTTTGTCGCCAGTCATTACTACACTTATCTGTCAGTCTGGTTCACTGGCTTTGAAGACGAACTGGTACGTAATGGGATAGCTATCGCGGTGCTGTTTATCGCGACGCTGATTGTTGGTGCGATAGTCAATTATGTGATTAGCGCGCTGGTGCAAAAAACCGGCCTGTCGGGTACAGACAGGGTGTTGGGGATCTGTTTTGGCGCCTTGCGTGGCGTACTGATCGTCTCCGCCATTCTGTTCTTCCTGGATACCTTTACCGGTTTTTCGAAAAGCGATGACTGGCAAAAGTCGCAGCTTATCCCGCAATTCAGTTTCATCATCAGATGGTTCTTTGACTATCTGCAAAGCTCGTCAAGTTTCTTGCCCCGCTAATCGTAGTGGGGATGTGGCTTAATGAGGAAAAGACAACATGTGCGGTATTGTCGGTATCGCCGGTTTCATGCCGGTAAACCAGTCGATTTATGATGCGTTAACGGTGCTTCAGCACCGTGGCCAGGATGCCGCAGGCATCGTCACCATCGACGCGTTAAATTGCTTCCGTCTGCGTAAAGCGAATGGCCTGGTGAGCGATGTGTTTGAAGCCCGTCACATGCAGCGTCTGCAGGGGAATATGGGTATTGGCCACGTGCGTTACCCCACAGCCGGCAGTTCCAGCGCTTCTGAAGCTCAGCCTTTCTACGTCAACTCGCCTTACGGGATTACGCTGGCGCATAACGGTAATCTGACCAATGCCCACGAGCTGCGCAAAAAGCTGTTCGAAGAAAAGCGCCGCCACATTAACACCACTTCTGATTCTGAAATCCTGCTCAATATCTTTGCCAGTGAGCTGGATAACTTCCGCCATTATCCGCTGGAAGCAGACAACATTTTTGCTGCTATCGCCGCCACTAACCGCCAGATTCGCGGCGCTTACGCCTGCGTGGCGATGATTATCGGCCACGGCATGGTTGCCTTCCGCGACCCGAACGGCATCCGCCCGCTAGTGATCGGCAAACGCGATCTGGGCGATGGCCGCACCGAATACATGGTGGCCTCCGAGAGCGTGGCGCTGGACACTCTGGGCTTTGAATTCCTGCGTGATATCGCGCCGGGCGAAGCCGTTTACATTACCGAGAAAGGCCAGCTGTTCACCCGCCAGTGCGCCGACAACCCGGTCAGCAATCCTTGCCTGTTCGAGTACGTGTACTTTGCTCGCCCGGACTCCTTCATCGACAAGATCTCCGTCTACAGTGCGCGCGTTGAGATGGGGAAAAAACTTGGCGAAAAAATTGCCCGTGAATGGGAAGATCTGGATATCGATGTGGTCATTCCGATTCCAGAAACCTCCTGCGACATCGCGCTGGAAATCGCCCGCATTCTTGAGAAGCCGTACCGCCAGGGGTTTGTGAAAAACCGCTACGTAGGCCGTACGTTTATTATGCCGGGCCAGCAGCTGCGCCGTAAATCCGTGCGCCGCAAGCTGAACGCCAACCGCGCTGAATTCCGCGACAAGAACGTGCTGCTGGTGGATGACTCCATCGTGCGTGGCACCACCTCTGAGCAGATTATCGAGATGGCGCGTGAAGCCGGTGCCAAAAAGGTTTACCTGGCATCCGCTGCGCCGGAAATTCGCTTCCCTAACGTGTACGGCATTGATATGCCGAGCGCCAACGAGCTGATTGCTCACGGCCGCGAAGTGGATGAAATTCGCCAGATCATCGGCGCCGACGGCCTGATTTTCCAGGATCTGGACGATCTGATCGAAGCGGTACGCGTGGAAAACCCGGACATCACCCAGTTCGAATGCTCCGTCTTTAACGGCATCTACGTGACGAAAGACGTTGACCACAAATACCTGCAGTATCTCGAATCCTTGCGTAACGACGACTCCAAAGCGCTGGCGCGTCAGAACGAAGTGGAAAACTTAGAGATGCACAACGAAGGCTAAGCTAAGCCGCCCTCGTTTACAGGCCCACGGTTTACCCCGTGGGCTTTTTTATGCCCGATGCACAGAGAGACAAATTGTGGTTGGTTTTTCATTCTATCATTCCATTACTTTATGGAATGATAGATGGAAGAGTGAATGTCAGACATTACGAGTCAAAATGCCTCCTGGGCCACGCTGCTTAGCGGCCATAACGGGCTGCGATCCCTGGCCCTCGCCGGCGGCGTGGCGCTGCATGCCATTAATATTTATATCGTCACCACGATTTTGCCGACCGTCATTCAGGAGATTGGCGGCCTGGCCTGGTATGCGTGGAACACCACGCTCTTTGTCGCCGCGTCGATTGTAGGCTCCGCCGTCTCTGCGAAGCTGATTGCGCGGCAGGGCGCGGCGATGGCCTACCTGTCGGCCCTGCTGCTGTTTTCCTGCGGGGCGGTAATCTGCGCGCTGGCACCCTCCATGCCGGTCATGCTCCTGGGGAGAGTGGTGCAGGGACTCGGAGGTGGTGTGTTGTTTGCGCTGAGCTACGCGCTGATCCGCGTCGCCTTTGAGGCTCCGCTATGGTCCCGGGCTATGGCGCTGGTTTCCGGCATGTGGGGTATCGCAACCCTATGCGGCCCGGCGATCGGCGGTGTTTTCGCGGAGATCGGCGAATGGCGCCTTGCGTTTTGGGCGTTGCTGCCGATAGCCGCCGTGCTTGCCCTGATTGTGATGGTGCAATTTAGGAGCATGTCGAAGCCTGAAGCCGGTGAGGCACGATTGCCCGTACTCACCATCTCGCTGTTGGTCCTGTCTGTGCTAGCCATTTCCCTCGCCGGGCTGGGCGGCTCTTTGGCCCTGAATATCTCCGGAATAGCTGTTGGTCTGGGGCTAGGGTGGCTCATCGCTCGCCTGGACAGCAGGCCGGACGCGGCAAAATTGCTGCCTCGCGGCGCTTATTCCCCGACGCGCGGTATTGGCCTGCTTTATGCGATGATGGCGCTGCTGGTCATTGGCCTGACGACGGAAATTTACGTGCCATACTTTCTGCAGCTCATCCATCTATTCAGCCCGTTGTCTGCCGGTTATTTGACGGCAATGATGGCCGGGGGCTGGACGCTGGCGGCGCTTTGTAGCGCTTCAGTCAGTTCAAAAATGTCGCAGCGGATAATCTGCGTCGGGCCGCTGGTGGTGCTTGTGTCGTTGGTCACGCTGTCCATTATTATGCCGACACCTTTTAACGGCCCGGCGGGCGTGGTTGCCTGCGGTACGGCGCTGGCGGGCGTTGGGTTCGGGATTGGTCTTGCCTGGCCTCATCTCTTAACGAAGGTATTTCAGGCGGCACCGCCCGGGGAAGAAACGCTGGCGTCCGCCTCCATTACCACCGTGCAGCTTTACGCGACGGCGCTCGCCGCCGCCCTGGCCGGGGTTATTACTAACGGGGCCGGCATCACCTCACCCGGAGGGGTTGAAGGGGCCAGCGCGGCCAGTATGGCGTTGTTTGGGGTCTTCGCTTTGGCGCCGGCCGGTGCGACGCTTTTAGCAATACGCCTGAGTCGGCAGGCCAGGTGATATCTGTCACTTTAGGGGCGGCAATGCTAACATCGGCGGCGTTTGGCGGATAACGGGCAGCGTGGATGAAAAAAGTGATGGGGAGCCCGCAGGGCCAACTAGAAATACTGGCAGGTCTTGCTCGCGCGATGGCGCATCCCCATCGTCTTGCCTTGCTGGAGGCCGTTTTTCAGCACGAAAGTTCAGTTGAGCAACTGGCAGAGACAACCGGCCTTTCCGTGACCAATACCTCCCAGCATTTACAGCAGCTCAGGCGGGCCGGGTTCGTACAGTCGCGGCGCGTCGGGAAGCAGGTTTTTTACCGCGAAGGCGAAGGGCCGGTGGCAAACGTGCTTTCTGCTCTGCACAATTTTAATACCTGGCAGCACAGCGAAATGCAGCGCGTTGCGACGGAGAGTCTCTACAACCCGCTGCGGCTGGAGGGGGTTTCCATTGAAGCGCTGCTGGCCAGGCTGGAGCAGGGCGCGTTGTTGCTGGATGTTCGCTCCGCGGAAGATTATTCCGCCGGCCATATTCCCGGTGCGCTGAATATTCCGCTGGAGAAGCTGGAGCAGCACCTGTCTGATTTACCTCGCGACAGGGATATTCTGGCCTACTGCGGCGGGCGTTTCTGCGTACTTTCCAGACAGGCAGTGGCGTTTCTGCGCCAGAAAGACTTTATGGTGCAGCGCGTGGATGATGGTTTTCCTGGCTGGCAGGCGGCCGGGTTGCGAGTTGAGTCGAAATGGTCATCCTGAAAGGGTGAGAAAAGGTGATGAATGAAACGACTGATTGTCGGTATTTCCGGCGCAAGCGGCGCCATTTACGGGGTGCGTTTACTGCAGATCCTCCAGCAGCTGCCGGAGGTGGAAAGCCACCTGGTGATGAGCAATGCGGCGCGCCAGACGCTGGCGCTGGAAACCGATTACTCGCTGCGTGATGTGCAGGCCCTGGCGGATGTTGTGCACGACTCACGGGATATCGCCTCCAGCATCTCCTCTGGTTCGTTTAAGACCATGGGGATGGCGGTGCTGCCGTGCTCGATTAAAACGCTGTCCGGCATCGTGCACAGCTATACGGACGGGCTGCTGACCCGTGCGGCGGACGTAGTGCTGAAAGAGCGTCGCCCGCTGGTGCTTTGCATTCGCGAAACGCCGTTGCACCTCGGGCACCTGCGCCTGATGACCCAGGCGTCCGAGCTGGGCGCGGTGATCATGCCGCCAGTGCCGGCTTTTTATCATCGCCCGCAAACGCTGCAGGATATTGTCGACCAGACGGTCAACCGGGTGCTGGATCAGTTTGACCTTGAGCTGCCCGAAGACCTGTTCGTTCGCTGGGGTGAACACAAGTAATGCACTGCTGCGGTGCATCACAAAATGATTGCCTCATTATGGGGCAATTCTGCAACGCCGATCGCTTTTAGAAGATTTAATCCTCGAAAACCGCCTTCCCCTCTAGTCCCGCTTCCCAGACCTGCTATCTTTCAAACTAGCGCGAAGTTGCAACGTTTTATTAACATAAATCAGCGGCTTTTTTCCACGCAGGGAAAAGTGGCATGAGAACTGCAACTCTCCGTATGCAAAGGCATTACCACACAACAAGACATCACAAATAAGAAAGCCAAACTTGAGGGTATCGTATGAAGAAGTCGGTTCTTGCACTGTCTTTACTGCTCGGCCTGTCCAGCGCAGCCAGCGTGTTTGCAGCGATTCCGCAAAACGTCCGCATTGGTACCGACGCGACCTACGCGCCATTCTCTTCGAAAGACGCGAAAGGCGATTTTGTTGGGTTTGATATCGATCTGGGTAACGAACTTTGCAAGCGCATTCAGACCAAATGTACCTGGGTTGGCAGCGACTTTGATTCCCTGATCCCGTCGCTGAAAGCGAAGAAAATTGACGCCATTATCTCGTCTCTGTCGATCACTGAAAAACGCCAGCAGGAGATCCTTTTCTCCAACAAGCTGTACGCGGCGGATTCCCGCCTGATCGCGGCCAAAGGTTCCCCGATTCAGCCGACGCTCGAATCGCTGAAAGGCAAGCACGTTGGGGTGCTGCAGGGCTCCATTCAGGAGACCTACGGCAACGCTGAATGGCGCCCGAAAGGCGTTGATGTGGTGGCCTACGCCAACCAGGATTTGATTTACTCTGACCTCGCTGCAGGGCGCCTGGATGCGGCATTCCAGGACGAAGTTGCCGGGAGCGAAGGCTTCCTGAAACAGCCTGCCGGGAAAGACTATGCCTTTGCCGGTCCGTCCGTGAAGGACAAAAAATACTTCGGCGATGGGACCGGGATCGGCCTGCGTAAAGATGACGTTGAGCTGAAGGCCGCGTTTGACAAAGCGCTGGCTGAAATGCGTAAAGACGGGACTTACGACAAACTGGCGAAAAAGTACTTCGACTTTAATGTTTACGGCGAATAAGTTTATCCCTTAGTCTGTAGCCCGGTTTTGAATATATTCTTAACCGGGCAGGATAACTATGCAGTGGTGCAGCCCCGTTCCGGCTGCACCGTTATGGTGCGAAAACGGTTTGTTCGCAACGTGTTGCGTAAGTTTTCCCTGTTTGTAGTGGGTGTGAGCCTTAAGTAACGGACAGTCTATTGAGGATAATTATGAAAAAGCTGGTTTTGTCTCTTTCTCTGGTGCTGGCGTTTTCCAGCGTGACCACAGCATTCGCTGCCATTCCGAAAACCCTGCGGATTGGCACGGACCCAACCTATGCGCCATTTGAATCCAAAAATGCTCAGGGCCAGCTGATCGGCTTTGATATCGATTTGGCGAAAGAACTCTGCAAGCGCATTAACACCCAATGTACCTTCGTTGAAAACCCATTGGATGCGCTGATCCCGTCGCTGAAAGCGAAGAAGATCGACGCCATCATGTCTTCGTTGTCCATCACCGAGAAACGCCAGCAGGAAATTGCGTTTACCGACAAGCTGTACGCGGCAGATTCTCGTCTGGTGGTGGCCAAGGGTTCCCCGATTCAGCCGACCCTTGAGTCGCTGAAAGGCAAGCGCGTCGGCGTGCTGCAGGGCACCACGCAGGAAACCTACGGCAATGAACACTGGGCGCCGAAAGGCATCGAAATTGTCTCCTATCAGGGACAGGATTCCATTTACGCCGACCTGGCTGCCGGACGTATTGACGCCGCCTTCCAGGATGAAGTCGCCGCCAGCGAAGGCTTCCTGAAGCAGCCGGTGGGCAAAAACTATCAGTTCGGTGGCCCGTCCATCAAAGACGACAAGCTGTTTGGCGTAGGCACCGGCATGGGCCTGCGTAAAGAAGATAACGAACTGCGTGAGGCGCTGAACAAGGCGTTCGCGGAGATGCGTAAAGACGGCACTTACGACAAGTTAGCGAAGCCGTACTTTGATTTTAATGTGTATGGTGAATAAGCCTTACCGGTGACAAAGGCCCCGCGTCAGACGGGGCCCAATAAGCAGCAAACACTGACGACAGGATACGCACCATGTTGTATGGCTTTTCCGAAGTAATTTTCAAAGGGGCTCTGGTTACGCTTGAGCTGGCGCTCGCCTCGGTTGTCCTTTCCGTGCTGATTGGGCTTGCCGGTGCTGGTGCAAAACTGTCCAAAAATCGCCCGCTCGCTTTGCTGTTTGAAGGCTACACCACGCTGATTCGCGGCGTGCCTGATCTGGTGCTGATGCTGTTAATTTTCTACGGGCTGCAGATGCTGCTCAACAGCATTACAGATGCGCTGGGAATGGCGCAGTTTGATATCGATCCAATGATCGCCGGGATCATCACGCTCGGTTTTATCTACGGGGCTTATTTCACCGAAACCTTCCGTGGGGCCTATCTTGCCGTGCCGAAGGGCCATATTGAGGCGGCCACTGCCTTTGGCTTTACCGGATCACAAACTTTCCGCCGTATTCTGTTCCCGGCCATGATGCGCTACGCGCTGCCGGGCATAGGTAACAACTGGCAGGTGATCCTCAAAGCCACCGCGCTGGTTTCTCTGCTTGGCCTGGAAGACGTGGTGAAAGCCACGCAGCTCGCCGGGAAAAGCACCTGGCAGCCGTTCTACTTTGCGATTGTCGCCGGGATTATCTACCTGGTCTTTACCACGGTTTCAAACGGAGTGCTGCTCTGGCTTGAACGCCGCTATTCCGTTGGCGTGAAGAGGGCCGAGCTATGATCGATATTATTCACGATTACTGGCAGTCGCTGCTGTGGACGGACGGTTACCGCTTTACGGGCGTCGCCATTACGCTGTGGCTGTTGATTACGTCGGTGGTGATGGGCGGGATTCTGGCGCTGTTCCTCGCCATTGGGCGAGTGTCCAGCAACAAATTTATTTCGTTCCCCATCTGGCTCTTTACCTACGTATTCCGCGGTACGCCGCTCTACGTGCAGTTGCTGGTGTTCTATTCCGGGATGTACACGCTGGAGATAGTCAAAGGGACGGAGCTGCTGAACGCGTTCTTCCGCAGCGGCCTGAACTGTACCGTACTGGCGCTGACGCTCAACACCTGCGCCTACACCACGGAGATTTTCGCCGGTGCTATTCGCTCGGTTCCGCACGGTGATATTGAAGCGGCGCGCGCTTACGGCTTCTCAAAAGTGAAAATGTACCGCTGTATTATTCTGCCTTCCGCCCTGCGTATTGCGCTGCCGGCCTACAGCAACGAAGTGATCCTGATGCTGCACTCTACGGCGCTGGCGTTTACCGCCACGGTGCCGGATCTGCTCAAGATTGCCCGTGATATCAACTCCGCAACCTACCAGCCGTTTACCGCGTTTGGCATCGCGGCCGTGCTGTATTTGATTATCTCTTATGTGCTGATAAGCCTGTTCCGCAAAGCGGAAAAACGCTGGCTGCAGCACGTTAAACCCGTTTCGCACTGAGTGACTTCTGATGGCTGAAATTAAATTAAACGTAACGGATCTGCACAAACGCTACGGCGAACATGAAGTGCTCAAAGGGGTGTCTCTGAAGGCTAACGCCGGGGACGTGATCAGCATCATCGGTTCGTCTGGCTCGGGCAAAAGTACCTTTTTGCGCTGCATTAACTTCCTTGAAAAACCAAGTGAAGGCACGATTGTGGTCAGCAACCAGAACATCAATCTGGTGCGGGACAAAGACGGCCAGCTCAAAGTCGCCGACAAAAACCAGCTGCGCCTGCTGCGCACTCGCCTGACGATGGTGTTCCAGCACTTCAACCTGTGGAGCCACATGACGGTGCTGGAAAACGTGATGGAAGCGCCTATTCAGGTGCTTGGACTGAGCAAGCAGGAATCAAAAGAACGGGCGATTAAGTACCTGGCCAAAGTCGGCATCGACGAGCGTCAGTACGTTAAATACCCGGTGCATCTGTCCGGTGGCCAGCAGCAGCGCGTTTCCATTGCCCGTGCGCTGGCGATGGAGCCGGAAGTGCTACTGTTTGACGAGCCTACTTCGGCGCTTGACCCGGAGCTGGTGGGCGAAGTCCTGCGCATTATGCAGAAGCTGGCGGAAGAGGGGAAAACCATGGTGGTGGTCACCCACGAGATGGACTTTGCCCGGCATGTTTCCAGCCACGTTATCTTCCTGCATCAGGGCCGCATTGAAGAAGAAGGCCCGCCAGCCGAGCTGTTTGGCAGCCCTAAGAGCGCTCGCCTGCAGCAGTTCCTTTCTGGTTCGTTGAAGTAATCCCTCGCCCTAACCCTCTCCCAAAGGGAGAGGGGACTTATGGTTTTCTCCCTTCCCAATCGGAGTGGGCATTCATTGTTTTCCCCCTCTCCCTCTGGGAGAGGGCCGGGGTGAGGGTGAATAACGCCTCACCTCTCAGCCAACAACCTTACCGCCGTACTCTCATCCGTTACCAGGCCTGACATCCAGCGACCGGTCAATGCTGCTTTGATGGCGGCAAATTTTCGCGCTCCACCGGAAAAAGCGATGATCTTACGTGGGTTATCGCTTTGCAGAGGCACGCTGGTCAGCAGAGCATCCAGCTCGCTGTAAACGCGCTGGCCACCGTGGTCAAAGAAATGCCCCAGCATTTCACCGGCAACGCCCTGGCGGTGCAGCATGTTGACCTGCTCGTCGGTAATAAAACCCTCGGCGTTCAGCGGGCAGCCTATGTCCACCTCGCCAACACCGAGGAACGCGACATTGGCCGCCAGCGCCCGGTCTGTTACTCGCTGGTACACTTTATGCCGGCACCACATGTCTCTGTCTTCTTCGCTGTCGGCGTACAGAGGGGCGGGGATGAAATAATATTTGCCCTGCATTTTTTCCGCCATTTTTAGCGGCATGTCATAGCGCGTACCCGAGTCATCGCGCGCAATCGCCCCAATCATTGAGACGCAGTGGTGCTGCGGGCGTTCGATCCACGGTAGGACGTCGATGATTGAGCGCAGCGTTTTCCCGGAGCCGATGCCGAAAACCTGCGGCTGCTCGTCGGCGATAAACTGTGACATCACTTCGGCACCTTCCACCGCCAGCATCTGCTGGATAGCTTCGTCATCCAGCCCCTCCGAAGGCACCACGCGGCAGATTTCCAGGCCGAAACGCTCCTGGACTTGCTGCGCCAGCTTCAGGCAGCGGGCGACCGGATGGGCAATTTTCACCGTTACCATACCCTGCTCGCGTGCGGAAGAAACCAGCCGCTGAGCGACCTGACGGGAAATGCCCAGTTCGCGGGCAATATCCTGCTGCGTCATACCTGCCACGTAATACATCCAGGCAACGCGTGCGGCTTGCTCTTGTTTTTTCTCTTCTCTGCTCATGGCGACACCTTATGACTCTTTGAAACACATTCTACTCCGCGCGCGTTTCGTTGGTAATTGGGCAAAAGTCATTTTGATGGGCAAATGTTGTCTGTGTGAGTTTGATCTCAGAAAGACGGCACCTGCCGCAACTAGACTATAACAATCGGGCAAATGCCCATGAAAATGACAAATGCTTAATTCTGAGGTGAATCATGACGACGAAATCGGTATGGATGCATATTGGCGCAGGTTCTTTCCACCGTGCCCATCAGGCGTGGTATCTCAATCAGCTGCGCGAGCAGGGCGATGACGGCTGGAGTATTTCGCTGGGCAACATCCGCGATGATGCCGGCGAGTTGCTGAGTCAACTGGCGGCGCAGCACGGCGAATATGTGCTGGAAACCGTTACGCCGGAAGGTGTCCGAGCCTACGAAAAGATTACCTCTATCCGAAAAGTGCTGCCGTGGGATAAAGAGATTACAGCCCTGGTTGAAGAGGGGGCCAGGGCGTCGACCCGCGTGATCGCCTTCACCGTTACCGAAGCCGGGTATTATCTCACGCCGCAGCACGAGCTGGACGTTCATCAGCCGGATGTCAAAGCCGATCTTGCCGGGGGTATGACCACGCTTTACGGCGCGCTCAGCCGCATTCTGCATCGGCGTATGAGCAACGGCGGTGAGCCGGTAACGCTGCTCAACTGCGATAACCTGCGCCACAACGGCGAACGCTTCCGCCACGGCTTTCTGTCGTTCCTGAAGGCGAAGGGCGACCACGCGCTGTTTGACTGGGTGACCACCCACACCGTGTCGCCTAACACCATGGTTGACCGTATTACCCCTCGTCCTACGGCAGACATTGCTCCACGGGTTAAAGCGGCGACGGGGTTCGACGATAAGGTGCCGGTGATGGGGGAGTCTTTTATTCAGTGGGTTATCGAGGACGACTTTATCAACGGTCGCCCGCCGCTTGAGAACGCTGGCGTCGAAATGGTGAAATCGGTGCTGCCCTATGAAGAGGCAAAAATTCGCATTCTGAACGCCAGTCACAGCTGCATTGCCTGGGCGGGGACGCTGACCGGGCTGAACTACATTGATGAAAGCACCGTGCAGCAGCCGATTAGGCAGATGGCATGGGACTACGTCACGGAGGATGTTATTCCTTCACTGTCGCCAAGCCCGTTGGATCTGGCTGAGTATCGAGATGTGGTGCTGGCCCGCTTTAGCAATCCCTATATCAAAGACACCAACCAGCGCGTGGCGGCCGACGGCCTGTCCAAGATCCCTGGCTTTATTACCCCTACGCTGATGGAGTGCTATCAGCGAGGTGAGGAGCCTGCGGCCACGGCGATTCTGCCCGCACTGTTCTTCCTCTTCCTGCAGCGCTGGGCGCAAGGTCAACTGCCTTATGAGTACCAGGATGGCGTCATGCAGGACGACGCGATTCGGGCCTTGTTCGCCGCTCCTGAGCCGCTCAAAGCCTTTGTCAGCGACGAAACTTTGTTTGCTGAACTCGCGCATTCCTCCGCTTTCCATGAGCTGATGGCGTGGACGGTCACTCGCCTTGAGGCGTGGATCAAGTCTCCTCAATCGCCTTTGGCAGCAGCTTAAGGAGGCGCTATGTATCTTGGCATCGATATCGGCACCTCTGAACTAAAGGCTTTGCTGATTGACGGGCAGGGTGAAATTTTAGGCTCTGCTCACGCGGCATTAACCGTTCAGCGCCCGCATCCGCACTGGGCGGAGCAGGATCCTGAGGCCTGGTGGCAGGCGACGCAGCAGGTGGTCTCTACGCTGCGCCAGCAAATGCCTGATGCCTGGGCGAAAATTCGCGCTATTGGCTTGTCCGGGCAGATGCACGGCGCGGTGCTGCTGGACGACCAGGGAAAAGTGCTGCGCCCCTGCATTCTGTGGAACGACACGCGCAGCGCCGAACAATGCGCTCGGCTCACGGCAGAACACCCTGAATTTCTGACCATCAGCGGCAACCTGGTGATGCCCGGTTTTACCGCCCCGAAGCTACGCTGGGTGGCAGAGCACGAGCCGGAAATCTTTTCCCGCGTGGATAAGGTGCTGCTGCCGAAAGACTACCTGCGCTGGCGGCTGAGCGGCGCGTTCGTTTCTGACCCGTCGGACGCCGCCGGAACGCTGTGGCTGGACGTGGCAAAACGTGACTGGTCAGACAAACTGCTGGCGGCGACCGGACTAACCCGCAGCCAGATGCCGCGCCTGGTAGAGGGCAGCGAAGTCAGCGCCGTTTTACGTTCCGCCCTGGCGACCGAGTGGGGGCTTAGCTCCGGCGTTAACATCGCCGGCGGCGGTGGCGATAATGCTACCTCGGCAGTGGGCGTTGGCGCGGTGAACAGCGGCGATGCGTTTATTTCGCTCGGCACGTCTGGCGTTATCTTCGTGGTAAACGACGAGCTGCAAACCCGCCCTGAATCCGGCGTGCATGCTTTTTGCCACGCTCTACCTCAGCGCTGGCACCAGATGAGCGTAATGCTCAGCGCCGCCAGCTGCCTGCGCTGGGTGTGCAATCTGCTGTCGGTCACCGAAAGCCAGCTTATGGAGGAAATGGCAGATCTGAGCGACGAGCAGAAAAAGCATGCGCCTGTTTTCCTGCCTTATCTGTCTGGGGAGCGCACGCCGCATAACGATGCTCACGCCATGGGGAGTTTCTTCGCACTCAACCATGAAACCAGCCGTGCCTTACTGGGGTATTCGGTGATTGAGGGCGTGACTTTTGGCCTGGCGGACGGCATGGCGGTGCTGGAGACGTCCCGCAGCCAGATTACCCAATGCAGCCTGACCGGCGGAGGGGCGCGTAGCGCTATCTGGGCGCAGCTGATTGCCGACGTGCTGGATGTGCCGATTGTGACCCATCCGGCGAGTTCCTCCGGAGCGCTCGGTGCTGCTCGCCTTGGCTGGTTGGCCGACGGCGGCGTAGAAGAAGTTGTTTGCCGCAAGCCTCCTGTTCAACAGCGCTTCACGCCGCGTAAAAAACTGCAAAGTGTGCTGCAGCAGCGGTTGTCCGTGTTCCATCTGCTTTACCAACAACAAAAAGCCGCTCGTAAGCTGCTGCCCTGACGGCCCTTCCGGCGGCCTCTCTGCCGCCGGAAACCCCTGTACCCGTGAACGAGGAAGAGTGTGATGCAATCTAAACACTACTGGTTTGGTTTACCTAAACATCTGCTGTGGGGATTTGTCGCCATCGCTATTTTTATGAGCGGCGATGGTTTCGAGATGGCGTTTTTGTCTAAACACATTACCGACATGGGCTTTACGCCCGCGGAATCAGCGATGGTGTTTACTCTGTATGGCCTTGCGGCAGGTCTGGCGGCCTGGGCTTCCGGCGTAGTCGCTGAGCTTATCACCCCGCAAAAAGCAATGCTGATTGGTTTTGTGACCTGGGTCGTGATGCATGCATTGTTTATGACGCTTGGCCTCGGGATGCGTAACTACCCGCTGATGCTTCTGTTTTACGGCATTCGCGGCCTGGCTTATCCGCTGTTTATCTACTCCTTCATGCTGATGTTGGTGCAGGTGGTACCGCGTGAGAGGCTGGCGGCGGCAACGGGCTGGTTCTGGGCGATGTACTCTATCGGCATCGGCGTGGTAGGGAGCTATCTGCCCAGCCTGACTATCCCGGCATTTGGCGAAACGGGGACGCTGTGGATGGCCATTGCCTGGGTCACGGGCGGGGGGCTTATAGCCTTCTTCAGCCTGCGTAATGTGCCGGTTGACCGTTCGCGGGTTAATTTGCCGCTGAAAGAGAAAATGACGGAGATGTCGCGGGCCGTGACCATTCTGTTCAGCAACCGTGACGTGTTTTACGCCTGTCTTATCCGCATTATTAACACGCTGTCGCTGTTTGGCTTTGCGATAGTGATGCCGCTGCTGTTTGTTGACCGTCTCGGTTTTACGATTTCAGAATGGCTGCAAATCTGGGCGGTGTTCTTCTTCGTCACCATTTTCACCAATATCTTTTGGGGAATCATGGGGGAGTACATCGGCTGGATCCGCCAGGTTCGCTGGTTCGGCTGTTTAGGTATGGCGATCTCCAGCCTGACGTTTTATTACCTGCCGGTGTGGGTGGGGCATAACTTCTGGGTGGCGCTGATCCCGGCGGTCATGCTCGGCACTTTTGTCGCGGCGTTTGTGCCGATGACGGCGGTGTTTCCAACCCTGGAGCCGCATCATCGCGGGGCGGCCATTTCCATCTATAATCTGTCGGCGGGGATGAGCAACTTTGTGGCACCGGCTATTGCGTCACTGATCCTGCCGTTTTTCGACATTGTGGGCGTAGTTTGGGTGTACACCGGGCTGTATCTGTTCGCGGGCGTGCTGACGTTTATCATCAAAGTTCCGCAGCCGAAACGGATGAAGGGTAAAGCTGACGCGGGGAAAATGAGCCCTGTAGAGCAGTAAAATGAAAAAGCCGGGGATAAACCCGGCTTTTTGCCGTTAGCGAATCACATCCGCCAGAGCTTCATCTAAATCAAACCAGCGGAAGCCAAAGCCGGATTCCTCAAGGCGTTTAGGCAGCGCCCGCTGCCCGCCGAGCACTAACACCGAAGATTCCCCCATCAGAAGACGAATGGCCGTGGCCGGGGCGCGAAGTATCGCCGGGCGCTTGAGGGCATGGCCGAGAGCATGGGAAAACTGTTCGTTACGAACCGGGTAAGGGGAAACCAGATTAAACGGCCCGCGCAGGTCGTTATCCAGCAGCCAGAGAATGCCGTTTACCATATCGTCGATGTGGATCCACGCCAGATACTGCCTGCCATTGCCGATGGGGCCGCCGAGCCCCAGCCGGAACAGCGGCAGCATTTTGGCCAGAATTCCGCCTTTGGGGGCTAAAACAACGCCGGTACGTAACAGGCAAACTCGCGTCTTTTCACTTTGCGCACCACAGGCGATTTGCTCCCAGCGGGCGCAAAGTTTGTGGGTAAATTCGTTGTGGGGAGGTTCGTCTTCGGTAACGACCACTTCGCCAAGGTCGCCGTAATAGCCGGTGGCTGACCCGGAAATGAAGACTTTGGGCGGCTGCTGGCTGGCTTTAAACAGCTCGACCAGCCGCTCGGTGATTTGCCAGCGGCTCTGGCACAGGCGCTGCTTTTGGTCCTCGCTCCAGCGCTTATCGGCGATCGGCTCCCCGGCCAGGTTGATGACCGCGTCAAAGGCGTCGAGATTCTGTAAGCCGTCGAGTCCTTTGAGCAGTACGACGCGATTATTCAGCCGCTTGCGGGCCTTTTCCGGCTCACGTGTGACGACCGAAACAGTATGGCCCAGCTCGAGCAGGCGAGCTGTCAGGTGGCGGCCAATCAGCCCGCTGCCGCCGGTAATCAGGATCTCCATACTTTCCTCCCACCTGGACGCGCTTATCGCCGCCAGCTCAGGGTCATGGATACCGAGTCGGCGTAGCGGAGCGCGTGAAGTTTATCGATCTCTACTTCAGCATATGTCACCCACGGGTGGGCGCATGCGATGTTCAGCACATCCTGAGTTAATTTTTCCAGCAGGGAGAAGCGGTTATTCTCAACCAGCTGGATGATGTCTTTGGTCACGGTGCGGTAGTTCAGCGCGTCGTTGATGTCTTCACTCTCCCTGGCTTTGCCCGCTGGGTAGTGGAGAGCGACGTTAATCACGACATCCTGCCGGTTGGCGATCTCTTCTTCTTTGATACCAATAAAAGTCCGCAGGCGCAGGTTTTTAATGCGAATAATGGCGTCTGGTTGCATGGATGACATTGCAGGTTCCTTATTAGTCTTTTCCCGCCACAGGATACACCAGCGCGGGAAAAAACCTGAACCGGGGATTATCCCTTCTCTGCCCGCTGATAAGCCTTCACGGTGGCAGGCCGGGTGCGGATCCGCTCAAACCAGTTCCTAACCGCCGGGAAATTGGCGAGGTCAACGCGCTGGCGCTCATGGGACACCACCCAGGGATAAGTCGCGATGTCCGCAATGCTGTAATCGTGGCCGCCAAGCCACGGGGCTTTCTCCAGCTGTTTATTGAGTACGCCGTAAAGACGCTGGGTTTCAACCTGGTAGCGCTCGATAGCATAAGGGACGGGCTGCGGAGCAAAGTGGTTGAAATGGTGATTCTGGCCCAGCATCGGGCCGAAGCCGCCGACCTGCCAGAAAAGCCACTGCAGCGTGGCATGGCGGGCGCGCAGTTCTTTGCTGAGGAGTAACCCGGTTTTATCCGCCAGATAAAGCAAAATTTCGCCGGACTCAAAGAGACTTAAAGGCTCGCCGCCGTCGGCCGGTTTGTTATCCACGATGGCAGGAATTTTGTTATTCGGCGAGATAGCCAAAAAATCCGGGCGAAACTGTTCGCCTTTGCCGATATCGACCCGGTGGATTTTGTACTCCAGGCCGGTCTCTTCCAGAAACAGGGTAATTTTATGGCCGTTTGGGGTAGGCGCATAATAAAGTTCGATCATGGTCACTCCAGGGGTTAGTCCATTTTGGCAAATGTTTCGAGTATAGAAGTTATTGCTATTTCTGCACCGCAATGGTGCGTTTTAAGCGGATGACAAAACGCTTTTTTCGCTCTATGTTCAATAACCTGTCGCGCGAATAAGTGAGGATATGATGAGCCAGCCTGCCATTACGTTGTGGACCGATAGCCAGTGTTTCAGCCCCTATGTGCTTTCCGTTTTTGTTGCGCTGAAAGAGAAAGGACTCGCCTTTGCGCTGCAAACCATCGACCTCGCCAGTGGCCAGAATTTAAAGCCTGGCTGGAAGGGGTTTGATCTGACTCGCCGCGTGCCGGTGCTGGCGGTTGGCGATTTTGTGCTCAGCGAATCCTCCGCCATTGATGAATATCTGGAAGAGCGTTTTGCGCCGCCGACGTGGGAACGCATTTATCCTCATGACATTGAAAAACGCGCCCGGGCGCGGCAGGTGCAGGCGTGGCTGCGCAGCGACTTAATGCCCATTCGGGAAGAGCGCTCCACGGCCGTGGTCTTTGCCGGCGAGAAGAAACCGGCGCTAAGCCCGGCGGGCCAACGGGCTGCAGAGAAGTTAATCGCTACCGCAGAGCATTTGCTCCCGCAAGGGCAGCAAAATTTGTTTGGTGAATGGTCTATCGCCGACACCGACCTGGCGCTAATGCTCAACCGTCTGATCCTGAACGGGGATGAAGTGCCTGAGCGGCTGAAAGAGTATGCGAGCTTTCAGTGGCAGCGCGCGTCGGTGCAGCTTTGGCTGGCACAGTCGGCCAAAAACGCAGGCTGATAGCGGGCGGGGAATTCGTTATCATTGGCGGATTGTCATTACTGGAGCCAGGGATAAATGAAACTGATGTTTGCTTCGGACCTTCACGGTTCGCTACCCGCTACGGAAAAAGTCCTGGAACGTTTTGCACACAGCGGCGCGAAATGGCTGGTTATTCTGGGCGACTTACTGAATCACGGTCCTCGGAACGCGTTGCCCGAAGGCTATAATCCTCCGGCGGTGGCGCAGTGCCTGAATAGCGTTGCCGATAAGATTATCGCGGTGCGCGGAAACTGCGACAGCGAAGTGGACCAGATGCTGCTCCAGTTTCCGATTACCGCGCCCTGGCAGCAGGTTTTGCTGGCGGAGCAGCGGCTTTTTCTGACCCACGGGCATCTTTATCATCCTGGGCATTTGCCGCCGCTGTCCGCTGGCGATGTTCTGATTTTCGGCCATACGCATCTTCCGGTTGCAGAAAAGCACGAACAGATCTATTTGTTTAATCCAGGCTCTGTCAGCATACCGAAGGGCGGTTTTGAGGCCAGTTACGGGATGCTGGATGATGGTGTTCTGACCGTTCGCACGCTGGAGAGTGATGGGGTTATTGCACAGGTGCGTATTACCCCGTAACGTTGACAGGTTAATCCAATAACGCGCCGTAAGAGCGCCCCTGAATAAGGTTTCCCTGATGGTGGAACAGAGTCATTTTGTCGGCACGGAATGGGTAGATATTGTTAATGAGGACAATGAGGTCATCGCACAGGCAAGCCGCGAGCAAATGCGTGCGCAGCGGCTGCGTCATCGCGCGACCTATATTGTTGTTCACGATGGTATGGGCAAAATTCTGGTGCAGCGTCGCACCGAAATTAAAGACTTCATGCCGGGCATGCTGGATGCTACCGCAGGCGGCGTAGTACAGGCGGATGAACAAATGCTCGAGTCAGCTCGCCGCGAGGCGGAAGAAGAGCTGGGTATTGCCGGCGTGCCGTTCGCGGAACACGGGCAGTTCTACTTCGAAGACGATAGCTGCCGCGTTTGGGGCGGGCTTTTTAGCTGCGTGTCCCACGGGCCTTTCGCGCTGCAGGAAGAAGAAGTCAGCGAAGTGAGCTGGATGTCCCCGGAAGAGATCACCGCGCGCTGTGACGAATTTACCCCTGATTCGCTGAAGGCGCTGGCGCTGTGGATGACCCGCAACGCCAAAAACGAGTCACACAGCGAAGAAAGCGAGTAATTGTTGGCCCTCACCCCGATCCTTTTCCAGCCAGGAGGGGACCTGGGTGAGGGAAAATCAGCAGCTCTCCCGCATACACAGCGATGACGCGATAGTCGGGCTTCTGTCCCATTCTTCTTCGTTAATTCTTGCCAACAGCGCTCGCCCGGCTTCAATCCCAATCTTACGATGCGGTACCGCAATGGTGGTCAGCGCTGGCTGGCACACGCGGCTCACGTCGCTGTCGCCAAACCCGACGATGGCTAAGTCGTCAGGCACTTTGATGCGCCTGCGCTGGCATTCGTACAGCGCGCCGCAGGCCAGCTCATCCGACACGCAAACCAGCGCATCCAGCTCCGGCCAGGCCAGCAAAAACTCGGGTAGCTGTGCGGCCCCGGTGGAGAAATTCGGCGGCGCGGCAGCGTTGATCACCCTGTTGGGCGACATATGGTGGCGCAGCATCGCTTTGTACCAGCCTTGAAGGTGCTGCTGGAAAATCCACTGTTCCTGGTTCGCGCACAGTAGCCCGATATTCTGATAGCCCCGATGGATGAGCATTTCCGTCAGTTCAAACATGGCGGCGACGTTATCAATGCCGATGTTCATGTCCAGCGGATCGGCGCGGGTGGCACCGATTTCGAGCACAGGAATGCTGGCGTGTTTCAGCCAGCCTCGCACCGTGTCGCTGTGTTCCACGCTCAGTAGGATCGCCGCGGCAATATTGGACGCCAGTAGGGTTTCCAGCAGCTTCTCCTCCTGCTCCAGCCGGTGCTGGGATTCTGCCAGGACTATCTGATACCCCGCAGGCTGCAGCACCTGCTGCAGGCCGGCAAACATTTCACTGCAGCCGGATTCTGCCAGGCTTGGGACCACCATTGCAATGGTGTACGAGGAGGCGGAGGCCAGCGCGCTTGCCGCAAGGTTGGGCATATAACCCAGCTCGGAAACCGCCGCTTCGATTTTTTCGCGTAATTTGTCGGAAACCTGCTCCGGGGTTCTTAGCGCTCGCGAAACGGTCATAGTACCAACTCCGGCGAGCTGAGCCACATCTGCAAGCGTCACCTTACCGGTACTTCGCCGCTTTCGGGTTATGGACATTGTGATTCCTGATTCTCGACCTGAAAAACGCCAGGCTGACGTTGGCCCCTGAAAACGAAGGGGAAATATCGCTCAAGTATACGCCTGAAATCGTGCGCCTAAATGCGATTTAACACAATGATTGCAATTTGATAGCGCTATCACAAAATCGAGTGATAGTTATTGGTAGCGCTATCTTTGTGATATCAATCACAGTTAAACCCAGGGCCGTTGAATAAAGTTTGCCCATCATCAATGTCGATTTCGAGAGGTTATCGTGCTCAACCAATGGCTGCATCCGCAGACTATTCAGCTTCAGGACGAGGTCGCAAACTGGCAGCAGGCGCTGGAGATTAGCGCCCGGCCGCTGCTGGACGCGGGGATTATTGCCCCTCATTACCTGACGGCTATTATGCAGCAGCACCAGAAGCTTGGGCCGTACTATGTGCTGGCACCGGGCCTGGCGATGCCGCATGCGCGTCCGGAAGAGGGCGCGACCGGGCTTGGCCTGTCGCTGCTGAAGCTGAAGCGGGGCGTGAGCTTTCATTCTGAGGGGAACGACCCGGTGGACGTCATTATTATGCTGGCGGCCCCGGACAGCCATAGCCATATTGAAATGATTTCTGCGCTCGCTGAGCTATTTTCCAGCGACGAGGACATGGCGTTACTGCATCAGGCCAATAACCTGGAGGAAATACAAAAAATCATTAATCGATTCTAATTTTTTAATTTAACACCATAGGTTTTTACGTTGCATTGAAAAATGCGATGCGCTCTTACTCTACTAAAAATATAAGGTACACAAAATGAAGATAATGGCAATCTGCGGTTCCGGCCTCGGCAGTAGTTTTATGGTCGAAATGAATATTAAAAAGGTGCTTAAAAAACTCAATATTGAGGCAGAGGTTGAACACTCGGATTTATCTTCCGCCACGCCGGACGCGGCGGATGTGTTTGTGATGGCGAAAGATATTGCCGCCAGCGCGCGCCTGCCGGATAGCCAACTGGTGGTGATCAACAACATCATCGATATCAATGAGCTGGAAAATAAGCTGAGCGCTTATTTCGCCGGTCGTTAATCATAATAATAAGCGGAGGCGGATATGTTTATCCTTGGCACGCTGAATTTTATTGTTGATATTCTGAAGGTCCCGGCCATTCTCGTCGGGCTGATAGCCTTAATTGGTCTGGTAGCGCAAAAGAAGTCATTTTCTGATGTGGTGAAAGGCTCAATTAAAACCGTATTAGGTTTTATTGTTTTGGGCGGCGGTGCCACCGTATTAGTGGGGTCTTTGAATCCACTGGGCGGTATGTTTGAGCACGCCTTTAATATCCAGGGTATTATTCCGAATAATGAAGCGATTGTTTCTATCGCACTGGAGAAATACGGGGCATCCACGGCGCTGATCATGGCCTTCGGGATGGTGGCGAACATCATTGTGGCTCGCTTTACCCGCCTGAAGTACATCTTCCTGACCGGGCACCACACATTCTACATGGCGTGCATGATAAGCGTCATCCTCACCGTGGCGGGCTTTGAAGGCGTGGCGCTGGTGTTCACTGGGTCGCTGATCCTCGGGCTGATAATGGCGTTCTTCCCGGCCATTGCGCAGCGCTATATGCGCCGCATCACCGGCACCGATGATATCGGCTTTGGCCACTTCGGTACGCTGGGTTACGTCCTGTCCGGCTGGATCGGCAGCAAGTGCGGGAAAGGTTCGCGCTCAACGGAAGAGATGAACCTGCCGAAGAACCTCAGCTTCCTGCGTGACAGTTCAATCTCCATCTCCCTGACCATGATTGTCATCTACATGATCCTCGCGATTTGTGCAGGCCAGGCTTATGTAGAAGAGAAACTCAGCGGCGGCCAGAACTTCCTGGTTTACTCCATTATTCAGGCGATTACCTTTGCGGCCGGGGTGTTCATCATCCTGCAGGGCGTGCGCTTGATTCTGGCGGAAATCGTCCCGGCGTTTACCGGTTTCTCTGAGAAGCTGGTACCTAATGCACGTCCGGCGCTGGACTGCCCGGTGGTTTACCCTTATGCGCCGAATGCCGTGCTGGTGGGCTTTCTGTTCAGCTTCCTCGGCGGCCTGGTGGGCTTGTTCCTTTTAGGGCAGATGAAGCTGGTGCTGATTTTGCCGGGCGTGGTGCCTCACTTCTTTACCGGGGCGACAGCGGGCGTGTTTGGTAACGCTACTGGCGGCCGTCGCGGCGCGATGGTGGGGGCTTTTGCCAACGGGCTGCTGATCACCTTCCTGCCGGTCTTGCTGCTGCCTGTTCTGGGCGCGCTGGGCTTCGCCAACACAACCTTCTCCGACGCCGATTTTGGCGTGGTGGGGATTATCCTCGGCAACCTTGCACGCTTCCTGTCACCTGCGGCGATTACCGCAGTAGTGGTCGCCGTGTTTGCGGTACTGGTCGGGTTCAACTATCTGGGCAAAGGAAAAGGCACTCCTGCCGTACATACTGAAGACAAGACGGGGGCTAAATAATGAATGAACTGGCTGACGTCACGCGGTTTGCGCGCGACATCCGGGTAGAGACGCTGAAAGCGCTCACCCAACTGGGGTTTGGCCATTACGGCGGCAGCATGTCGGTGGTCGAGACGCTGGCGGTGCTGTACGGCGACGTGATGAATATCGATCCGGGCGACCCTGACTGGGCTGAACGCGACTACTTTGTGCTGTCGAAGGGGCATGCTGGCCCGGCGCTGTACAGCACGCTGGCGCTGAAAGGGTATTTTCCTGTGGAGCAGTTGGCCACGCTAAACCAGAACGGTACCAGCCTGCCCAGCCACCCCGATCGGCTGAAAACGCGCGGTGTGGATGCGACCACAGGTTCGTTAGGGCAAGGGATTTCGATTGCTGCCGGCATGGCGCTGTCCCACAAACTGGCGCAGCGTCGCAACCGGGTCTTCAGCATTGTCGGCGACGGCGAGTTGAACGAGGGGCAGTGCTGGGAGGCTTTCCAGTTTATTGCTCATCACCGTCTTAACAATCTGACGGTGTTTGTGGACTGGAACAAACAGCAGCTGGACGGCGAGCTGGACGAAATCATCTGTGCTTTCGATCTGGCAGAGAAGTTCAGCGCCTTCGGGTTTGACGTGGTGCAGGTGAAAGGCGATGACATTCCCGGTTTGCTGGCGGCGGTGAAACCCGTTCGCAGCGGCGAACAGCGCCCTTTGCTGGTGATCCTCGACAGCATTAAAGGGCAGGGGGTGCCGTACCTTGAGCAACTGGGGAACTCCCACCATCTCCGCCTGACGGAGCAGTCAAAACAGGCGCTGGAGCAGGCCATCGCGCAACTGGAGGCGGCACATGATTAAGGTAAGTCAGAGCGGCGGCCAGGACGCCGTAGAAATGCGTAAAGTCTACGCCGGGTTTGTTCAGCAGCAGATTGGCGAAGGCAGCGGGATCATCGCGCTGGAAGCTGACCTGATGAGTTCGATGGCGATGGATGGCGTGCAGCGAGATAACCCGCAGCATGTGATTAACTGCGGCATCATGGAAGCCAACGTGATTGGCGTGGCGGCCGGGCTGTCGCTGACCGGCCGCAAACCGTTCGTCCACACCTTTACCGCCTTCGCCAGCCGCCGCTGCTTTGACCAGCTGTTTATGTCGCTGGATTACCAGCGGAATAACGTCAAGGTCATTGCTTCCGACGCCGGGGTGACGGCCTGCCATAACGGTGGAACCCATATGTCGTTTGAAGATATGGGCATTGTTCGCGGGCTGGCGCATTCTGTTGTGCTGGAAGTGACTGATGCGGTGATGTTTAAAGACATTCTGCGTCAGTTGATCGAGCTGGAAGGCTTCTACTGGGTGCGGACTATTCGCAAGCAGGCGGCGACGGTTTATGAGGCAGGTTCAACCTTCACCATCGGCAAAGGTAATGTGCTGCGTGAGGGAACGGATATCACGCTAATCGCCAACGGAATTATGGTTGCGGAAGCGCTGAAAGCGGCTCAGCAGCTGGAGCAGGAAGGGGTTAGCGCGGCGGTCATCGACATGTTTACCCTCAAGCCTATCGACCGCATGCTGGTGAAGAACTACGCCGAAAAAACCGGCCGAATTGTGACCTGTGAAAACCACAGTATTCACAACGGGCTGGGCTCAGCGGTGGCGGAAGTGCTGGTGGAAACCTGCCCGGTGCCGATGCGCAGAGTGGGCGTGAAGGAGCGTTACGGCCAGGTCGGGACTCAGGACTTCCTGCAGCAGGAGTATGGCCTGACGGCGGCAGATATCGTGCAGGCGGCGAAAGAGCTGCTGTAGCGGTTAAAGGTGACAGAAAAAGAAAAGGCAGCCAGATGGCTGCCTTTTTTGCGTCTCAGTGAGCTTACGCTTGCTGAGCGGACTGAATCGCGGTCAGCGCGATGGTGTAGACGATATCGTCCACCAGCGCGCCACGGGACAGATCGTTAACCGGCTTGCGCATACCCTGCAGCATTGGCCCGATGGAGATCAGGTCTGCAGAACGCTGTACCGCTTTGTAGGTGGTGTTCCCGGTGTTCAGGTCAGGGAAGATGAACACGGTCGCACGGCCCGCAACAGGAGAGTTTGGTGCCTTAGACTTAGCCACGTCAGCCATAACCGCAGCGTCGTACTGCAGTGGACCGTCGATGACCAGATCAGGGCGTTTTTCCTGAGCGATACGGGTGGCTTCACGCACTTTCTCAACGTCGCTACCCGCGCCGGAGTTACCGGTGGAGTAGGAGAGCATTGCGACGCGTGGGTCGATACCGAAAGCGGCAGCGGAGTCAGCGGACTGAATCGCGATTTCTGCCAGCTGTTCTGCGGTTGGATCCGGGTTGATCGCGCAGTCGCCGTAAACGTAAACCTGTTCAGGCAGCAGCATGAAGAACACGGAAGAGACCAGAGAACTGCCCGGTGCGGTTTTGATCAGCTGCAGCGGTGGACGGATGGTGTTGGCAGTGGTGTGAACCGCGCCGGAAACCAGGCCGTCAACTTCGTCCTGCTCGAGCATCAGGGTGCCCAGCACAACGTTGTCTTCCAGCTGCTCGCGGGCAACGGCTTCGGTCATGCCTTTGCTCTTACGCAGCTCAACCAGGCGGGCAACGTAGCTTTTGCGAACCACTTCTGGATCAACGATTTCGATGCCTGCACCCAGCTCAACGCCCTGCGCCGCAGCAACACGGGTGATTTCATCCGGGTTACCCAACAGAACACAGGTAGCGATACCGCGCTCAGCACAGATGGCTGCCGCTTTAACGGTACGCGGTTCGTCGCCTTCCGGCAGCACGACGCGTTTACCGGCTTTACGAGCCAGTTCGGTCAGCTGGTAACGGAACGCTGGAGGAGACAGACGACGGCTGCGCTCGGAGGTCGCGGTCAGGGATTCGATCCAGTTAGCATCGATGTGGCTGGCCACATATTCCTGCACTTTTTCGATACGCTGATGGTCGTCGGTTGGGACTTCCAGGTTGAAGCTCTGCAGGCTCAGAGAGGTCTGCCAGGTGTTGGTTTCAACCATGAACAGCGGCAGGCCGGTAGCAAAAGCACGTTCGCACAGCTTGCTGATGCGAGGGTCCATTTCGTAACCACCGGTCAGCAGGATAGCGCCGATTTCCACGCCATTCATGGCGGCCAGGCAGGCAGCAACCAGCACATCCGGGCGATCTGCGGAGGTAACCAGCAGAGAGCCAGGGCGGAAGTGTTCCAGCATGTGCGGAATGCTGCGCGCACAGAAGGTAACGGACTTCACGCGGCGGGTGTTGATGTCGCCTTCGTTAACGATGGTCGCGTTCAGGTGGCGAGCCATGTCGATTGCGCGGGTGGCAATCAGCTCGAAGCTCCACGGCACGCAGCCCAGAACCGGCAGCGGGCTGTCGGCAAACAGCAGCTTAGGATCGATGTTCGCGATGCTTGCTTTGCTGGAATCGTCGAAGATTTCAGACAGATCGGGACGGGTGCGGCCTTGCTCATCAACCGGGGCGTTCAGCTTGTTGATGATGACGCCGGTGATGTTGGTGTTCTTGCTGCCGCCGAAGCTGCTGCGGGTCAGTTCGATACGCTCTTTCAGCTGCTCCGGAGAGTCATTGCCCAGAGACATCACGAAGACGATTTCTGCGTTCAGGGTTTTAGCGATTTCATAGTTCAGCGCCTGCGCAAACTGGTGTTTGCGGGTTGGGACCAGGCCTTCAACCAGTACAACTTCAGCATCTTTGCTGCTGTTGTGGTAGTTGGCGATGATCTCTTCCATCAGCACGTCCTGCTGGTTGCTGGACAGCAGAGACTCAACGTGGCTCATGTGCAGCGGCTCAGCGGCCGGGATGGTGGAGTTAGCACGGATGATGCTGGTGGTCTGGTCCGGCGTATCGCCGCCGGTACGCGGCTGGGCGATAGGTTTGAACACGCTCAGGCGAACGCCTTTTTGTTCCATAGCACGGATAACGCCAAGGCTTACGCTGGTAAGGCCGACGCTGGTTCCGGTAGGGATCAGCATAATAGTACGGGACACGGTATAACCTCTTTCGTTTTCGCGAGCAGATATGCTCACTCGACTCAGAAAACAACACCGCCAGCTAAGGCTGGCGGTGAGGGAATCAGGCGGTCAGGCGGGATGCATCCTGAGCGATGACCAGCTCTTCGTTGGTGGTGATAACCACCGCAGGGCGGGTGCCTTCCTTGTTGATGAAGCCAGACTTGCCGAAACGTGCAGCCAGGTTGCGCTCGTGATCAACATCGAAGCCCAGTACGCCCAGTTTGCCCAGGGACAGCTCGCGCACCATTGCGGCGTTTTCACCGATACCGCCGGTGAAGACAACGGCGTCCAGACGACCGTCCATCAGCGCGGTGTAAGAACCGATGTATTTCGCCAGACGGTGGCAGTAAACGTCCATTGCGCGTTTAGCGTCTTCTTTAGTTGCGTAGTTGTCTTCAACGTAACGGCAGTCGCTGGTCACTTCGGTCAGACCCAGCAGGCCGGATTCTTTGGTCAGCATTTTGTTGATGTCTTCTACGCTCATGCCCAGGGCATCGTGCAGGTGGAAGATGATAGCCGGGTCGATGTCGCCGGAGCGGGTACCCATCACCAGACCTTCCAGCGGGGTCAGACCCATGGAGGTATCAACGCATTTGCCGTTACGGATTGCAGAAACGGAACCGCCGTTGCCCAGGTGGCAGGTGATGATGTTCAGTTCATCAACCGGCTTGTTCAGCATTTTTGCGGCTTCCTGAGTCACGTAGAAGTGGCTGGTGCCGTGTGCGCCGTAGCGACGAACGCCGTGCTCTTTGTACAGTTTGTACGGCAGAGCGTAGAGGAAAGATTCTTCCGGCATGGTCTGATGGAACGCGGTGTCGAACACGGCAACGTTTTTATCAGCCAGGTTAGGGAAGGATTTCAGGGCTTCAGCGATACCGATCAGGTGAGCCGGGTTATGCAGCGGTGCAAAAGAGGCTGAATCTTTGATACCCTGAATCACGGAATCATCGATAACTACGGAGCTGGTGTATTTTTCACCGCCGTGTACGATACGGTGACCAATTGCGGTCAGCTGAGCGGACAATTCTGGTTTTTCTGCCAGAATTTTATTAACGATGAAGTTAAGAGCTTCGCTGTGAGCGGCACCTGCACCCAGAGCCGCTTCTTGTTTAGCACCGTCCAGCTTCCACTTGATACGGGCTTCAGGAAGGTGGAAACACTCTGCTAAACCAGAAAGGTACTCTTCACCGTTTACAGCATCGATAATTGCGAATTTCAGGGATGAGCTACCGCAGTTCAGAACCAGTACTAGCTTACTCGACATGGAAGTACCTATTTTTGATACGTGGCTAAAAAAACGTCAGTGAGTCTATCAGCGTAGCGCATGATGACGCGGACATTTATGATTAACGTCATGCCGGAAGCGTTTTTCGGCATGGCGAATAAAATTACTCAGAGTTTACGCCATATTCCTGAAGCTGCAGGTCACGGCGATGTAAAAGAATGTTTGACAGCTTGTGGTTTCCCAACTACGGCCATCAAAGGCCGGCACAGGGTAGCAGATAGCGGCTCGGAAAGACAAAATTTTTTGAACGATGTCATTTAGAGTTGTTGAGTTACAGTATTATTTTATTTTTTATACGTAGAGTTGAGGTATGAGCCATGTCGACACCCCAGAATAGCCATGTAAGCTGGTTTAGCCTGTTCGGACGTGGGCAACACTACTCGAAGACCTGGCCGCTGGATAAGCGTCTGGCGCCGGTATTTATCGAAAACCGCGTGATACGCGCCACCCGCTATGCCATCCGCTTTATGCCGCCGCTGGCGGTATTTACCCTGACGTGGCAAATCGCGTTGGGTGGCCAGCTTGGCCCGGCGGTGGCGACGGCACTCTTTGCCTGTAGCCTGCCGATGCAAGGGCTGTGGTGGCTGGGTAAGCGCTCGGTCACGCCATTACCGCCGTCGACGTTACAGTGGTTTTATGACGTTCGCATGAAGCTTCAGGAAGCCGGGCAGGCGCTGGCGCCGGTGGAAGGCAAGCCAGACTACCAGGCGCTGGCGGACGTGCTGAAGCGCGCGTTTAAGCAGCTGGATAAAACTTTCCTGGATGATTTGTAATTACCCTGCGGTTGCGCATATAAAGGAAGGCACACTTTCTTACAGGTTATCCTCGTCGTAACCTGCATTTTTCCATGTACCAAAGGAGCCAGGAAATGGAAATGACCCACGCGCAACGTCTGATTTTATCTAACCAGTATAAGATGATGACGATGATGGACCCGGATAACGCCGAACGCTATCGCCGTCTGCAGACCATCATCGAACGCGGCTATGGCCTGCAAATGCGCGAGCTGGATCGCGAGTTTGGCGAGCTAAAAGAAGAAACATGCCGCATCGTTATCGACATCATGGAAATGTATCACGCGATGCATGTCTCCTGGACCAACCTGAAAGACAGCAAAGAAATCGATGAACGCCGCGTCACCTTTATGGGGTTTGATGCTGCCACCGAAGCCCGCTTCCTCGGCTATGTTCGCTTTATGGTGAATATTGAAGGCCGCTATACCCATTTTGATGCCGGCACCCACGGTTTCAACGCCCAAACCCCAATGTGGGACAAATACCAACGAATGCTGAAAGTGTGGCACGCCTGCCCACGTCAGTATCACTTAAGCGCCAACGAGATTGCGCAGATCATTAACGCCTGAGGAGAGACGCGGAGTGAAGTGTAAAGGTTTCTTGTTTGATTTGGATGGTACGCTGGTTGACTCTCTTCCCGCCGTTGAACGCGCGTGGGTAAACTGGGCAAAGCGTTTTAATATTTCCCCGGAAGAAGTATTAGGCTTCATCCACGGCAAGCAGGCGATTACCTCACTGCGCCACTTTATGGCCGGTGCTTCTGAGGAAGAGATTCAGCAAGAGTTCCTGCGTCTGGAGAAGCTTGAGTCTGAAGATACCGACGGCATTGTCGCGCTGCCGGGAGCTGCGGAGCTGCTGGCGCATCTTAACGAAGCGGGTATTCCGTGGGCCATTGTCACTTCAGGTTCCGTGCCGGTGGCATCCGCTCGTCGCCTGGCCGGTGGGCTGCCAGAACCGGACGTGTTTGTGACGGCGGAACGCGTCGCACGCGGTAAGCCTGAGCCGGATGCCTATTTGCTGGGAGCGCAGCTGCTTGGCCTGGAGCCGGAAGAGTGCGTGGTCGTTGAAGACGCGCCAGCAGGCGTGCTTTCAGGGCTGGCTGCCGGTTGCCACGTGATAGCCGTTAACGCCCCGGCGGATACACCCCGGCTTGAGCACGTGGATTACGTTCTGACGTCCCTCACCGAACTGCTCGTCCAGAAATCCCCGGACGGAGTCGTCGAAGTGTTAAGAAAACACTAATCCCATGATTTAACCCCGCATTTGCGGGGTTTTTTTATGGCATTCTCGTCTACATTCAATTCACCAATATTCAGCCATTCAGGGACTCGTTTTGAATTCGGAACTCATTTGGGTGTTGTCGCTACTGGCGGTTGCCGTTCTGCTGTTCGCCACCGGAAAAATGCGTATGGACGCGGTGGCGTTATTGGTGATTGTCGCTTTTGTGCTCAGCGGAACATTAAGCCTCAGCGAAGCATTTTCCGGCTTTAGCGATCCCAACGTGATTCTGATTGCCGCGCTGTTCATTATTGGCGACGGGCTGGTGCGCACCGGTGTAGCCACCAAGATGGGAAGCTGGCTGGTGGACGTGGCGGGCAGCAGCGAAACCAAAATGCTGGTCCTGCTGATGGTGACGGTGGCCGGGTTGGGGGCATTTATGAGCTCCACCGGCGTGGTGGCGATTTTTATACCAGTGGTGCTCAGCGTTTCTATGCGCATGAAAATCTCACCTTCCCGGCTGATGATGCCGCTCAGTTTTGCCGGGCTGATAAGCGGCATGATGACGCTGGTTGCGACGCCGCCTAACCTGGTGATCAACAGCGAACTGCTTCGTGAAGGGCTGGAGGGGTTCCAGTTCTTTAGCGTGACGCCGATTGGCCTGGCGGTGCTGGTGCTGGGCATCCTTTATATGCTGGTGGCGCGTTTTGCGCTCAAAGGCCAGGGCGAAGAGGCAGGCAAAGAGAGCTGGAAGCGCCGTTCATTTCGCGATCTGATAAAAGAATATCGCCTGACCGGGCGGGCTCGCCGGTTGGCTATTCGCCCTGGCTCACCGATGGTTGGCCATCGTCTGGACGATTTAAAGCTGCGTGAACGCTACGGCGCGAACGTGATTGGCCTGGAGCGCTGGCGCCGCTTTCGGCGCGTTATTGTCAACGTGACCGGCGGTACGGAATTCCGCGCCCGCGATGTACTGCTGATTGACATGTCCGCCTCTGAGGTTGATTTGCGAGAGTTTTGCGGGGAGCAAATGCTGGAGCCAATGATCCTGCGGGGAGAGTATTTTTCCGATCAGGCGCTGGATGTGGGGATGGCAGAAGTTTCTCTGCTGCCAGAGTCAGGGCTTACCGGGCAGACTTTGCGAGAAATGGCTTTCCGAACCCGCTACGGCCTTAACGTTGTTGGCCTGCGGCGGGCGGGTGAAGCCATGGCAGGATTGCTGGTGGATGAACCTATCCAGTTGGGCGACATTATGCTGGTGGTTGGTGACTGGAAGCTGATCAACCAGCTTTCACAGCAGAACCGTGATTTCCTGGTGCTGAGTCTGCCTGTGGAAGAGCAGGATGCCTCCCCGGCCCACAGCCAGGCACCTCATGCGATTTTCTGCCTGGCGCTGATGGTGGCGCTGATGCTGACCGACGAAATACCCAATCCAATCGCCGCGATTATCGCCTGTTTGTTGATGGGCAAATTCCGCTGTATTGATATGGAAAGTGCCTATAAGGCGATTCACTGGCCGAGCATTATTCTGATTGTCGGGATGATGCCTTTCGCTTTAGCGCTGCAGAAAACCGGCGGGGTGGATCTGATCGTTCATGGGCTGATGGAGTTTGGCGGTGGCTACGGCCCATATATCATGCTGGTGTGCCTGTTTGTGATGTGTGCGGCTATCGGGTTATTTATTTCTAATACCGCCACGGCAGTATTGATGGCGCCTATTGCGTTGGCTGCGGCTAAATCAATGGGGGTGTCGCCGTATCCGTTTGCGATGATTGTGGCGATGGCGGCTTCTGCGGCGTTTATGACGCCAGTCTCTTCGCCAGTGAACACGCTGGTGCTGGGGCCAGGAAACTATAAGTTCAGCGACTTCGTGAAGCTCGGCGTGCCGTTTACGGTCATTGTGATGATCGTGAGCGTGGTGATGGTACCGATGTTATTCCCGTTCTGATATTTACCCTCATCCCGGCCTCCTCCCTGTAAGGGAGAAGGGGAAAACATTATCCTGATTTCGCTTCGGCAGATGGACGTGTTTAAAGCGGCGAATCCTGGCTGATTTCATCCAGCGAAAGCTGGAAGCTTGGCACAAAGACCTGCATAAAATAATCCATTTCCGGGCTGTGGCGGTCGGCCAGCGTTTTTTCCAGGCGACTTTTCGCCAGCAGAAACTCGTTGTTCCCGGCCGACAGCTCCTCCAGGCATTTCAGATAAGCGCATAACGCATCGGCCTGCTTCACCAGCGCTTTCTCTTCTTCACTGTAGCTGTGCTCATCAATCAACGGCGCCCAGATATCACGCAGCTCTTCCGGCACCATTTCGATCAGTTTTTGCTGCGCAATCTTTTCAATGGCTTTGTATTCATGGGCAATTTGCGAGTTGAAGTATTTTACCGGCGTGGGGAGATCCCCGGTCAGCACCTCGCTGGCGTCGTGATACATCGCCAGCAGCGCAATACGTTCGGCATTTACGTTGCCGTTAAACTTGCGATTTTTGATAGCGGCAAGGGCGTGGGCAACCATGGCGACCTGCAGGCTGTGTTCAGACACGTTCTCGGTGCGGACATTCCGCATTAGTGGCCAGCGGCTAATCAGTTTCAGGCGGGAGAGGTGGGCAAAGAAATGGCTCTGACTCATGACGTTCTCGCGGTAACAACTTGGTGACGTCATTGTGAGGGGAGAAAGGGGGCATTGCAAATGCCCCCGAACGGCTTACTGATGGTAGTGTCCGAGGAAACGTCCCAGCTTAGCTATCGACATTTCCAGATCATCAATGCGTGGCAGAGTGACAATACGCACGTGATCCGGCCACGGCCAGTTAAATGCCGTACCCTGAACCAGCAGAACCTTTTCCTGCAGCAGGAAGTCCAGCACCATTTTCTGGTCGTCATGAATATTGAAGCGCTTTGCGTCAATTTTCGGGAACATGTACAGCGCCCCACGAGGCTTAACGCAGGAGACGCCAGGAATTTCGTTGATCAGCTCCCAGGCACGATTACGCTGTTCGTACAGACGGCCACCAGGCACGATAAACTCGCTAATGCTTTGGTATCCTCCCAGCGCTGTCTGGATAGCATGTTGGGCAGGGACGTTGGCGCACAGGCGCATAGAGGCTAACATTTCCAGACCTTCAATATAGCCTTTAGCGTGTTTCTTCGGCCCGTTGAGCACCATCCAACCCTGACGGAAACCGGCCACGCGATAGGTTTTTGACAGGCCGTTGAAGGTAATGGTTAACAGATCCGGTGCCAGGGCTGCGATCGAGTGATGCTCGGCATCGTCATAAAGGATTTTGTCGTAAATCTCATCGGCAAAGATGATCAGATTATGCTGGCGTGCAATCTCGACAATCTCTAACAGCAACTCTTTGGAGTAAACGGCGCCGGTAGGGTTGTTTGGGTTAATAATCACAATGCCACGCGTGCGTGGGGTGATTTTAGCGCGGATATCGTCGAGGTCCGGGAACCAGTCAGAACTCTCATCACACAGATAATGCACGGCTTTGCCGCTGGACAAAGAAACGGCAGCTGTCCAAAGCGGGTAGTCCGGCGCGGGAACCAGCATTTCGTCACCGCTGTTTAGCAGCGCCTGCATCGACTGGACGATCAGTTCGGAAACGCCGTTCCCGATATAAATATCTTCCGTAGTCACATCCCGCATCCCACGAGCCTGATAATGCTGCATGATTGCTTTACGGGCAGAGAAAAGCCCTTTGGAGTCGCAATATCCCTGGGCGGTTGGAAGATTACGGATCACATCAACAAGGATTTCATCCGGCGCTTCGAAACCGAACGGCGCGGGGTTGCCGATGTTGAGCTTAAGCACTTTGTTGCCTTCTTCTTCAAGGCGTTTTGCCTCTTTGAGTACCGGGCCACGGATGTCATAACAGACATTATCAAGTTTGCTGGATTTTTCGATGGGGGACATGAAGCTTCGACCTTTGTTGTTAATTTCGCGTCCTGCCGTGGAAGCGCACCGCCACAATGTACTCCTGCTTAAGCGAGATTTGAAGGATGGGGCCTGAAGAAATGCAATTTATCTTTACAGCACAATGTATAAGCACGGAACGCGATTTAAAAATACTGATGGTTAAAAAAACTATGAATTTTAGTTATTGTGGTTTTATTGTCTAATTATATCGCCGTGATGCAAAGGTATTCACTGCTTCTTGCTCACTGCGGAGGGAGAGGTGCTGCCGACGTAAATGCGTTGTCGCTAAACATAAGTAAAAATTAATATTCATGCCTGAAACATTAAGGGATTAATGAAAAGGTAGTTAAAGAGATGTATATCAAAAGATTGGTCAATGTAATAGATAAATACCTCGGCAATAATTAAGTGTCTTTTATTATAGTGTGTGGCTGACTTCAAAAAACGTTGTAAATAATCAACAGAGTGGAAACCACAAAAAGAGAATAAGATCAGATAATTCGCAATAAGTGTTATAAAACATCATGTTTTACTGTAAGATACACTACGAAAAATGGTAGGTTTTGGATGCCAGTAGCTGTGCCAACGACATGGCTTTGCCGGAAAATTAAAATATTTCCATTATTATTCAGCTGGTTGTGTGTTTTGGCCGGTTTAAGCCTGCCGCTGCACTCCAGCCCGTTAAATAATCATATAAAAGCTTATTAAAAGTCGTTTTTTGAAGCTGACTTACCTTTCTAACGCAGTTTTAAAATAGTCGACTGGTACGATGAGTTGGTGGTTTTTTTCTTATCCTGACCTGCTTAATATCCCGTTTGGGTGTGTTTTAGATTATTGGGACATGCCGGGGAATACAAAAATAACAAACAGAACCGTCGCTAACGTATGCGGCCAAGACTACCGGAGACATTCGGTAAAAGGAATTGCTTTATCTCTTTGATAAATCATAGCAATACAACCAGGGCAGACTCGAAAGAGCAACCTATTAGTGAATAAATTATGATTAACGCAAATCGTCCGATACTGAACCTCGACCTCGATCTGCTGAGGACATTCGTTGCGGTCGCCGATCTCAATACCTTTGCGGCAGCGGCAGCGGCAGTGTGCCGTACTCAATCCGCTGTAAGCCAACAGATGCAGCGCCTCGAGCAATTAGTTGGGAAAGAGCTTTTTGCCCGACATGGCCGCAATAAACTGCTCACCGAGCACGGCATTCAACTGCTGGGCTATGCGCGTAAAATCCTACGCTTTAATGATGAAGCGTGCTCTTCGCTGATGTTTAACAACCTGCAAGGGTCGCTTACCCTTGGCGCCTCCGATGAAACGGCGGACACCATCCTGCCGTTCCTGTTAAACCGCATCAGTTCGGTTTACCCCAAGCTTGCGCTGGATGTCAGGGTCAAACGCAACCCCTTTATGATCGAAATGCTTAATCAGCATGAGGTCGATTTGGTGGTGACGACATCAAACCCTTCTAACTTTGATGCCATTGTCCTGCGAACCTCGCCTACGCTGTGGTACTGCGCCGCCGATTATGTCTTTCAAAGTGGGGAAGCGCTGCCGCTGGTGATGCTGGACGATCCAAGCCCGTACCGCGATATGATGCTCGAACATCTTGATGCCAGCCAGACGCCATGGCGTATTTCTTATGTCGCCTCTACGCTTGCCGCGGTCAGGGCCGCCGTAAAAGCGGGATTAGGCGTAACGGCCAGGCCGGTTGAAATGATGAGTCCGGAACTTCGTGTGCTGGGGGCGTCAGAAGGACTGCCTATTTTACCTGAAACCCAATATCTGCTGTGTAAAAACCCCGAAAGTGGTAATGAGCTGGCGCAAGCGATCTTCAGTGCGCTGGCTACGCCGGAAAACCCATACCGTTATAACACCGTGGGAAGTGAAGGGGACGACACGCTGCTGGTTGAAGGGGATTTTGAGTAGCTGCAGGTCGACTAGTTAGTAACAAAATATTAAAGATACAAAATGGGTCGTTGGTGGTTTTTTTTACGCCAACGGCCCATTTTTTATACCTGATTTTCATTAAATCACGTGGGTGCTCATCTTTTCTAACAAATTCAATATATTGGTTGCATGTTTATTTTCGCTCGTTTTATGCGCAAAAACTTCATGCAAAGGCCAAGTAATGTTAAAAAACGCATAACAATGTTGCTTCTTTTTGAAGTGGATTAACAAAAGCGTGTCTCAGATCAAGAAAATACTCCCTCTTGGGGGGAGGAATAGTTGTAATTTCCTGCCAAAATATAGGGGCTGTTTATTTTTTCACACGGAACGGACACGATTCACCCTCATCTAAATCTGGTCTTTACGCGAGTGTTGATGAGTTTTAACGCATTAAATGTTAATGAATTGCTGTCGGTGTAAATTAATGTGTGGATACTTTTGTTAAAGTTGACAAAAGGTTATAGAAAGGAGTAAAAAACCCCATCAATTGGCTGCCTACGTATTATTTCCGGTAGTTATTGTACGGTTGATTGTTCCTCCCCATGAATCGATGTGGCGTTCATCTGCCAACAAGAGCAGAGACTTTGGCGCCACTTTTGATGAGTAAGCAATGAGTATGTCAACATCCACTGAAGTTATCGCTCATCACTGGGCGTTCGCTGTCTTTCTTATTGTCGCCGTTGGCCTGTGTTGTTTGATGCTTGTCGGGGGCTGGTTCCTTGGCGGACGAGCTAAGGCACGGCACAAAAACACCCCCTTCGAGTCGGGCATCGACTCCGTTGGTACGGCGCGTCTACGTCTCTCCGCCAAGTTTTACCTGGTCGCCATGTTCTTCGTTATTTTTGACGTGGAAGCCTTGTATCTCTACGCGTGGTCAACTTCTATCCGTGAAAGCGGTTGGATTGGCTTCGTCGAGGCCGCAATTTTCATTTTAGTGCTACTGGCTGGTCTGGTTTATCTGGTGCGCGTTGGCGCTCTGGATTGGACTCCTGCGCGTTCGCGTCGTGAGAAAATCAACCCGGAAACAGACAGTCTCACTAACCGTCATACGCAGTAATAGCGAGGCAATAAGATGGACTATACGCTCACCCGCATAGACCCCAACGGTGAGAATGACCGTTACCCCCTGCAAAAGCAGGAGATCGTAACCGATCCCCTCGAACAAGAGATTAACCGCAGCGTTTACATGGGCAAGCTCGAGCATGCTATGCACGATGTGGTGAACTGGGGTCGCAAAAACTCAATCTGGCCATACAACTTTGGCCTTTCCTGCTGCTATGTAGAGATGGTGACCTCGTTTACCGCTGTACATGACGTGGCGCGTTTCGGTGCAGAAGTTTTACGTGCTTCTCCTCGTCAGGCTGACCTGATGGTGGTGGCCGGTACCTGCTTCACCAAAATGGCTCCGGTAATTCAGCGCCTTTACGATCAGATGCTGGAGCCTAAATGGGTCATTTCCATGGGCGCCTGCGCTAACTCTGGCGGCATGTACGACATCTATTCCGTTGTGCAAGGTGTCGATAAATTTATCCCGGTTGATGTGTACATCCCAGGTTGCCCGCCGCGTCCGGAGGCTTACATGCAGGCGTTGATGCTGTTGCAGGAGTCTATCGGTAAAGAGCGCCGCCCGCTGTCGTGGGTCGTTGGCGATCAGGGCGTTTACCGCGCCAACATGCAGTCCGAGCGTGAGCGTAAGCGCGGCGAGCGTATCGCGGTCACCAACCTGCGGACGCCGGACGAGATTTAATTAGCGCCTGCGGTCAGTGAGCGTCTTTGTATATCAATAATATAAAAACAAAGACACTGAACGCAGTCACCACAGAACCATTTGCAATGGTGAGAACTATGACCGATTTAACCGCGCAAGACGCCGCTATGCCAGCCTGGCAGACAAGGGATCACCTGGATGATCCGGTCATTGGCGAATTGCGTAACCGTTTTGGGCCGGATGCCTTTACCGTTCAGCCAACCCGCACCGGGGTGCCCGTCGTTTGGGTTAAGCGTGAACAGTTACTGGAAGTGGTCGATTTCCTTAAGAAATCACCAAAACCCTACGTTATGCTGTTCGACCTGCATGGCATGGATGAGCGTCTACGCACACACCGCAACGGTTTACCGGCTGCGGATTTTTCCGTTTTCTACCACCTGATTTCCATTGAACGCAATCGCGATATCATGCTCAAGGTGGCGTTGTCTGAAAACGATCTCAACCTGCCGACGCTGACCAAACTCTTCCCGAACGCCAACTGGTATGAGCGTGAAACCTGGGAGATGTTTGGCATCACCTTTAATGGTCACCCGCACCTGACGCGCATCATGATGCCGCCGACCTGGGAAGGCCACCCGCTGCGTAAAGACTACCCGGCGCGCGCCACCGAATTCGATCCGTTTATCCTGACTAAACAGAAAGAAGATCTGGAAATGGAAGCGCTGACCTTCAAGCCTGAAGAGTGGGGCATGAAGCGCAGCAGCGAACATGAAGACTTCATGTTCCTGAACCTGGGGCCGAACCACCCCTCCGCGCACGGTGCTTTCCGTATCATCCTGCAGCTGGACGGCGAAGAGATCGTCGACTGCGTGCCGGATATCGGCTACCACCATCGTGGTGCTGAGAAGATGGGTGAGCGTCAGTCCTGGCACAGCTACATTCCGTATACCGACCGTATTGAGTACCTCGGCGGTTGCGTCAACGAAATGCCTTACGTGCTGGCGGTTGAAAAGCTGGCTGGCATCGTCGTGCCGGAACGCGTTGAAGTTATCCGCGTTATGCTCTCTGAGCTGTTCCGTATCAACAGCCACCTGCTGTACATCTCCACCTTTATTCAGGACGTAGGCGCCATGACGCCGGTCTTCTTCGCGTTTACCGATCGTCAGAAAATCTACGATCTGGTGGAAGCGATTACCGGTTTCCGTATGCACCCGGCCTGGTTCCGTATTGGCGGTGTTGCACACGACCTGCCGAAGGGCTGGGAACGCCTGCTGAAAGAGTTCCTGGAGTGGATGCCGAAGCGCCTGGATTCTTATGAGAAAGCCGCGCTGCGCAACACCATTCTGAAAGGCCGTTCCCAGGGCGTTGCAGCCTATACCGCGAAAGAAGCGCTGGAGTGGGGCACCACCGGTGCTGGCCTGCGCGCCACCGGTATCGACTTCGACGTGCGTAAGGCTCGTCCTTACTCCGGCTACCAGAACTTCGATTTCGAAGTCCCGGTTGGCGGTGGCATCAGCGACTGCTACACCCGCGTTATGCTGAAAGTTGAAGAGCTGCGCCAGAGTCTGCGCATCCTTGAGCAGTGTCTGAAAAATATGCCAGCCGGCCCGTTCAAAGCGGATCATCCGCTGACTACGCCGCCGCCGAAAGAGCGCACGCTGCAGCATATCGAAACCCTGATCACTCACTTCCTGCAGGTTTCCTGGGGCCCGGTCATGCCGGCCAATGAATCCTTCCAGATGATTGAGGCAACGAAAGGGATTAACAGTTACTACCTGACCAGCGACGCTAGCACCATGAGCTATCGTACCCGTATCCGTACCCCGAGCTTTGCGCACCTGCAGCAAATTCCGGCGGCGATCCGCGGCAGCCTGGTTTCTGACCTGATTGTCTATCTGGGTAGTATCGATTTTGTAATGTCTGATGTGGATCGCTAACTATGCACGATAACCAACAAAACCAGGCTGAAGCTTTTGAGCTGAGTGCGGCAGAGCGTGAGGCGATTGAGCACGAGAAACACCATTACGAAGATGCCCGTGCGGCCTCTATCGAAGCGCTGAAAATCGTTCAGAAACAGCGCGGTTGGGTGCCAGATGGTGCCATCTACGCGATTGCTGACGTGCTGGGTATCCCGGCGAGCGATGTAGAAGGTGTGGCCACTTTCTATAGCCAAATATTCCGCCAGCCGGTTGGCCGCCACGTGATTCGCTACTGCGACAGCGTGGTTTGCCATATCACCGGTTACCAGGGCATTCAGTCGGCTATCGAAGCCAAACTGAACATCAAGCCGGGCCAGACTACGTTTGACGGCCGCTTTACCCTGCTGCCAACCTGCTGCCTGGGGAACTGCGACAAGGGGCCGACCATGATGATTGATGAGGACACTCACAGCCATCTGACGCCGGAAGCCATCCCTGACTTGCTGGAGCAGTATAAATGAAGACGATTATTCGTACTGCCGAAACCCATCCGCTGACCTGGCGTCTGCGCGATGACAAACAGCCGGTCTGGCTTGACGAATACCGTAGCAAAAACGGCTATGAAGGCGCGCGTAAAGCGCTGACCGGCATGGCGCCAGATGAAATCGTGATTGCGGTAAAAGACGCTGGCCTGAAAGGGCGCGGCGGCGCGGGCTTTTCCACCGGTTTGAAGTGGAGCCTGATGCCGAAAGACGAGTCCATGAACATCCGTTACCTGCTGTGTAACGCCGATGAAATGGAGCCAGGCACCTATAAAGACCGCCTGCTGATGGAGCAACTGCCTCACCTGCTGGTGGAAGGCATGCTGATTTCCGCTTTTGCGCTGAAAGCATACCGTGGATACATCTTCCTGCGTGGTGAGTACATCGAGGCGGCAGACCACCTGCGTCGCGCGATTGCCGAAGCCACCGAAGCGGGCCTGCTGGGTAAGAACATCCTGGGTTCCGGTTTCGATTTCGAACTGTTCGTACACACCGGAGCCGGGCGTTATATCTGCGGGGAAGAAACCGCGCTGATTAACTCCCTGGAAGGCCGTCGTGCGAACCCACGTTCTAAGCCACCGTTCCCGGCATCAAGCGGCGTTTGGGGTAAACCGACCTGTGTAAACAACGTCGAAACCCTGTGTAACGTCCCGGCTATTCTGGCTAACGGCGTGGAGTGGTATCAGGGCATTGGCGGCGGCATGAGTAAAGATGCCGGCACCAAGCTGATGGGCTTCTCTGGCCGCGTGAAAAACCCTGGCGTCTGGGAATTGCCGTTCGGCACAACCGCTCGCGAAATCCTGGAAGAATACGCCGGCGGCATGCGTGATGGCCTGAAGTTTAAAGCCTGGCAGCCGGGTGGGGCGGGGACCGACTTCCTGACGGAAGCTCATCTCGACCTGCCGATGGAATTTGAAAGTATTGGTAAAGCAGGCAGCCGTCTCGGTACGGCGCTGGCAATGGCGGTTGACCATGAAATTGGTATGGTGCCGCTGGTGCGTAACCTGGAAGAGTTCTTTGCCCGTGAATCCTGCGGCTGGTGTACACCGTGCCGCGATGGTTTGCCGTGGAGCGTAAAAATCCTGCGCGCGCTTGAGCGCGGCGAAGGACAGCCGGGGGATATCGAAACCCTGGAGCAGCTTTGCCGCCATCTGGGTCCAGGTAAAACCTTCTGTGCCCACGCGCCGGGTGCCGTTGAGCCATTGCAGAGTGCGATTAAATATTTCCGCGACGAATTCGAAGCAGGCATTGCCAAACAGGATTACGGAAATCTGCGTGCCATTAATGGTATTCAGCCGAACCTGTTAAAAACGCGCTGGTGATAGACAGCTTTTCACCCTCACCCTACCCCTCACCCTGAGGGAGAGGGGATCGACCGGTGATTTTCTCCCTCTCCTGGGGGAGAAGGCCGGGGTGAGGGCGAAGGTGGTTCGCACAAGAATTTTTGATTAACGCCTGAAGTTATTCAGGCCAACTGGAAGCATGCTGACTATGGCTACGATTCATGTAGACGGCAAAGAATACGAGGTCAACGGAGCAGACAACTTGCTAGAAGCTTGTCTCTCCCTCGGTCTTGATATTCCTTATTTTTGCTGGCATCCGGCGCTGGGCAGCGTCGGTGCTTGCCGCCAGTGTGCGGTGAAGCAATATCAGAACGCGGAAGACACTCGCGGTCGCCTGGTGATGTCCTGTATGACACCGGCCTCCGACGGGACCTTCATCTCTATTGATGATGGCGAAGCGAAACAGTTCCGTGAAAGCGTTGTGGAATGGTTGATGACTAACCACCCGCACGACTGTCCGGTCTGTGAAGAGGGCGGCAACTGCCACCTGCAGGATATGACCGTGATGACCGGTCATAGCTTCCGTCGCTACCGCTTTACCAAGCGTACTCACCGCAATCAGGATCTCGGTCCGTTCATCTCTCATGAAATGAACCGCTGTATCGCCTGCTACCGCTGCGTGCGTTACTACAAAGACTACGCAGACGGTAAAGACCTGGGCGTTTACGGCGCGCACGACAACGTCTACTTCGGTCGTCCGGAAGACGGCACGCTGGAAAGCGAGTTCTCCGGTAACCTGGTAGAAATTTGCCCGACCGGCGTATTCACCGACAAAACGCATTCCGAACGCTACAACCGTAAGTGGGATATGCAGTTCGCACCGAGCATCTGCCAGCAGTGCTCGCTGGGCTGTAACACCAGCCCGGGTGAACGTTACGGCGAACTTCGTCGTATCGAAAACCGCTACAACGGCACCGTGAACCACTACTTCCTGTGCGACCGCGGCCGTTTCGGTTATGGCTATGTGAACCTGAAAGACCGTCCGCGTCAGCCAATTCAGCGCCGTGGTGATGACCTCATTACCCTGAACGCCGAACAGGCAATGCAGGGTGCGGCGGATATCCTGCGTCAGTCGAAGAAAGTGATCGGCATCGGTTCTCCGCGCGCAAGCGTGGAAAGCAACTTTGCTCTGCGCGAGCTGGTTGGCGCTGAAAACTTCTACACCGGTATTGCGGCAGGTGAGCAGGCTCGCCTGCAGCTGATGCTGAAAGTGCTGCGTGACAGCGGCGTTCACACGCCTGCGCTGCGTGAAATCGAATCTTACGATGCGGTGCTGATCCTGGGCGAAGACGTTACCCAGACCGGCGCTCGTGCTGCTCTGGCTATCCGTCAGGCGGTCAAAGGCAAGGCGCGTGAAATGGCAGCGGCTCAGAAAGTGGCTGACTGGCAGATCGCCGCAATCCTGAACATCGGTCAGAACGCTAAGCATCCGCTGTTTGTCACCAACGTGGATAGCACTCGCCTGGATGATATCGCCGCATGGACTTACCGTGCGCCGGTTGAAGATCAGGCTCGCCTTGGTTTTGCGATTGCCAATGCGCTGGACATCAACTCTCCGGCGGTTGAACTGGATCGTGACCTGAAAAACAAAGTGGACGTTATCGTGCAGGCGTTGGCCGGTGCGAAGAAACCTCTGATTGTTTCCGGGACGAACGCCGGTAGCGAAGCTGTGATTCAGGCGGCAGCCAACGTGGCTAAAGCGCTGAAGGGCCGCGGTGCAGACGTCGGCGTCACCATGATTGCTCGCGCGGTTAACAGCGTTGGCCTCGGCATGATCGGCGGTGGCTCTTTGGAAGAGGCTCTGAGCGAGCTGGAAAGCGGCGCTGCCGATGCGGTAGTGGTGCTGGAAAACGACCTCCATCGCCATGCTTCCGCTGCCCGTGTAGATGCGGCGCTGAGTAAAGCCCCTCTGGTAATGGTTATTGACCATCAGCGTACGGCCATCATGGACAAAGCACACCTGGTACTTTCCGCGGCGAGCTTTGCAGAAAGCGACGGGACGGTGATCAACAACGAAGGCCGCGCCCAGCGTTTCTTCCAGGTTTATGACCCGGCTTACTACGACACCAGCGTGACGATGTTCGAAAGCTGGCGCTGGCTGCACTCGCTGCACAGCACCGTGCAGAGCCGTGACGTTGACTGGACGCAGCTTGACCATGTGATTGACGCCTGCGTGAAGGTATTGCCTCAGTTAGCCGGTATTAAAGATGCCGCGCCGGATGCTTCCTTCCGTATCAAAGGTCAGAAGCTGTCCCGTTCTCCTATCCGTTCGAGCGGACGCACCGCTATGCGCGCCAATATCAGCGTGCACGAACCGCGTCAGCCGCAGGATAAAGACACGATGTTTGCCTTCTCGATGGAAGGGAACAACAGCCCGCTGGCCGACCGTCAGCAGATTCCGTTTGCCTGGGCTCCAGGCTGGAACTCCCCGCAAGCATGGAACAAATTCCAGGCCGAAGTGGGCGGTCATCTGCGCCACGGCGATCCGGGCGTGCGCCTGATCGAAGCCTCTGAAACGGGCCTGGACTACTTCACTTCCGTGCCGGATACCTTCCACGCGGAAGAGGGCAAATGGCGAATCGCGCCGTACTACCACCTGTTTGGTAGCGACGAGCTGTCCCAGCGTTCTCCTGTGTTCCAGAAGCGTATGGTTGAGCCTTACATCAAGCTGAACCCGGCCGATGCCGCGAAGCTTGGCGTTAACGCCGGAAGCCTGATCTCCTTCAGCTACGAAGGCCAGACGCTGAGTCTGCCGCTGCAGCTGTCCGAAGGTCTGGTTGCAGGGCAGGTTGGTTTGCCGATGGGGATGCCGGGGATTGCGCCAGTGCTTGCCGGTGCTCGTCTTGAAAATCTGCAGGAGGCTGCGCAATGAGCTGGCTGACACCGGAAGTTATCGACATTCTGCTGAGCATCCTCAAAGCGGTTGTCATTCTACTGGTCGTGGTGACCTGTGGGGCATTCATGAGTTTCGGCGAACGTCGTCTGCTCGGTCTGTTCCAGAACCGCTACGGACCGAACCGCGTAGGCTGGGGTGGTTCACTCCAGCTGGTTGCGGACATGATCAAGATGTTCTTTAAAGAGGACTGGATCCCTAAGTTTTCTGACCGCGTGATCTTTACGCTTGCACCCATGATCGCGTTCACCTCGCTGCTGCTGGCCTTTGCTATTGTGCCGGTCAGCCCAAGCTGGGTGGTGGCGGATTTGAACATCGGGATCCTGTTCTTCCTGATGCTGGCGGGCCTGGCGGTGTACGCCGTGCTGTTCGCTGGCTGGTCCAGTAACAACAAATACTCCCTGCTTGGTGCGATGCGTGCTTCCGCGCAGACCCTGAGTTATGAAGTGTTCCTGGGGCTTTCCCTGATGGGCGTGGTGGCGCAGGCCGGTTCCTTTAATATGGCCGACATCGTCAACAACCAGGCACATCTGTGGAACATCATCCCGCAGTTCTTCGGCTTCGTGACCTTTGCGATTGCCGGCGTTGCGGTTTGCCACCGTCACCCGTTTGACCAACCGGAAGCCGAGCAGGAACTGGCCGATGGTTATCACATCGAGTATTCCGGTATGAAGTTCGGTCTGTTCTTCGTCGGGGAATACATCGGCATCGTCACCGTTTCTGCACTGATTGTGACGCTGTTCTTTGGTGGCTGGCATGGCCCGTGGTTACCACCGTTCATCTGGTTCGCGCTGAAAACCGCGTTCTTCATGATGATGTTCATTTTGATTCGCGCCGCACTGCCTCGTCCACGTTATGACCAGGTGATGTCCTTCGGCTGGAAAGTTTGCCTGCCGCTGACGCTAATCAACTTGCTGGTGACCGCCGCGGTCATTCTTTACCAGGCACCATAAGGGGTGAAAAAACCATGACATTGAAAGAGTTAGTGGTTGGTTTCGGCACCCAGGTACGCAGTATCTGGATGATCGGCATGCACGCTTTCGCCAAGCGCGAAACCCGCATGTATCCGGAAGAACCAGTGTATCTGCCGCCGCGCTACCGTGGCCGTATCGTGCTGACGCGCGACCCGGACGGTGAAGAGCGCTGCGTTGCCTGTAACCTGTGTGCGGTAGCCTGCCCGGTAGGCTGTATTTCCCTGCAGAAAGCCGAGATGAAAGACGGTCGTTGGTATCCGGAGTTCTTCCGCATCAACTTCTCACGCTGCATCTTCTGTGGCCTGTGCGAAGAAGCCTGTCCAACCACCGCGATTCAGCTTACCCCGGACTTTGAGCTGGGTGAGTATAAGCGCCAGGATCTGGTGTACGAGAAAGAGGATCTGCTGATCTCCGGTCCGGGCAAATACCCGGAATATAACTTCTATCGGATGGCAGGTATGGCAATCGACGGCAAAGATAAGGGCGAAGCGGAAAATGAAGCTAAGCCTATCGACGTCAAAGGCCTGTTACCTTAAGGAGTCAGGAATGGAATTCGCTTTTTATATCTGCGCCATTGTGGCCGTCCTGACGACCCTTCGGACGATCACTCACACCAATCCAGTGCATGCGCTGCTGTACCTGATCATCTCGCTGCTGGCGATCTCCGGGGTGTTTTTCTCCCTCGGAGCTTACTTCGCCGGTGCGCTGGAGATCATCGTGTATGCCGGGGCTATCATGGTGCTGTTCGTCTTCGTGGTGATGATGCTTAACCTCGGTAACGCGGTTCAGCAGCAGGAACGCGAGTGGCTGAAACCGCAGCTGTGGATTGGGCCTGGCGTCCTGTCTGCAGTGCTGCTGGTGGTTCTGATTTACGCCATCCGCACCGTTAACGACCAGGGTATTGATGGCACGTCCATCGATGCGAAGCAGGTCGGTATCGCGCTGTTCGGGCCTTACGTACTGGCGGTGGAGCTGGCCTCCATGCTGCTGCTGGCGGGTCTGGTCGTTGCGTTCCACCTGGGTCGTGAAGACCGTGCCGGTGAGGTGCTGAGCAATCGCCCTGCTGACATGGCCGTGAGAAGAAAAACGGAGGAGAACGTATGATCCCGCTGCAACATGGACTGATCCTCGCCGCCATTCTGTTCGTGCTGGGACTGACCGGGCTGGTCATCCGCCGCAACCTGCTGTTCATGCTGATCAGCCTGGAAGTGATGATTAACGCCGCCGCGCTGGCCTTCGTGGTTGCCGGCAGCTACTGGGGCCAGGCTGACGGTCAGGTGATGTATATACTCGCGATTAGCTTAGCTGCTGCCGAAGCCAGTATTGGCCTCGCGCTGTTACTGCAGCTCCATCGTCGTCGCCAGAATCTGAATATCGATTCAGTAAGTGAGATGCGTGGATGAACCTTCTCTGGTTAACCATTGTTCTGCCATTGATTGGCTTTTTACTGTTGGCATTTTCCCGCGGCCGCTGGTCAGAAAACCTGTCCGCAACCATCGGGATGGGCTCTGTAGGTCTGGCGGCGGTAGTCACCGCCATTGCCGGGGTTGATTTCTTTAACAACGGGCAGCAGGCGTTCACTCAGCCGCTGTGGACCTGGATGGCGGTCGGTGATTTTAATATCGGCTTCAACCTGGTGCTGGACGGCCTGTCCCTGACCATGCTTTCTGTGGTTACCGGTGTCGGCTTCCTGATCCACATGTTCGCTTCCTGGTACATGCGCGGTGAAGAGGGTTATTCCCGCTTCTTCGCCTACACCAACCTGTTCATCGCCAGCATGGTGGTTCTGGTCCTTGCCGACAACCTGCTGCTGATGTATCTCGGCTGGGAAGGCGTGGGCCTCTGTTCTTACCTGCTGATCGGTTTCTACTACACCGATCCGAAGAACAACGCGGCGGCAATGAAAGCGTTCGTGGTGACTCGCGTCGGGGACGTGTTCCTGGCCTTCGGCCTGTTCATCCTCTACAACGAGCTGGGCACGCTGAACTTCCGCGAAATGGTTGAGCTGGCACCGCAGCACTTCGCTGCCGGCAACCAAATGCTGACCTGGGCAACCCTTATGCTGTTAGGCGGTGCGGTCGGTAAGTCTGCACAGCTTCCGCTGCAAACATGGCTTGCGGATGCGATGGCGGGCCCAACCCCGGTTTCTGCGCTGATTCACGCGGCTACCATGGTTACCGCGGGCGTCTACCTGATTGCCCGTACCCATGGCCTGTTCCTGATGACCCCGGAAATTCTGCATCTGGTGGGTATCGTAGGTGCGATCACGCTGGTGCTGGCAGGCTTTGCCGCGCTGGTACAGACCGACATCAAACGCGTACTCGCTTACTCCACCATGAGCCAGATTGGCTACATGTTCCTGGCGCTGGGCGTGCAGGCGTGGGATGCGGCAATCTTCCACCTGATGACCCACGCGTTCTTTAAAGCGTTGCTGTTCCTGTCATCCGGTTCGGTGATTCTGGCGTGCCATCACGAACAAAACATCTTCAAGATGGGTGGGCTGCGTAAGTCTATTCCGCTGGTGTATGTCTGCTTCCTGGTTGGGGGCGCGGCGCTGTCCGCTCTGCCGCTGATTACCGCAGGCTTCTTCAGTAAAGATGAAATTCTTGCCGGTGCGATGGCGAACGGCCACATCAACCTGATGGTTGCGGGCCTGGTCGGGGCGTTTATGACCTCGCTCTACACCTTCCGCATGATTTTCATTACGTTCCACGGTGAAGAAAAAATTCACGCTCACGCAGGGAAGGGGATTACCCACCACCTGCCGCTGGTTGTTCTGCTGGTGCTGTCCACCTTCGTTGGCGCAATGATTGTGCCACCGCTGCGCGGCGTACTGCCGGAAACCACTGAACTTGCGCACGGCAGCGTGCTGACCCTGGAGATCATCTCCGGCGTCGTCGCCATTGCCGGTATCCTGATTGCCGCCTTCCTGTGGCTGGGTAAACGTACTCTGGTGACGTCGCTTGCGAACAGCGCACTGGGGCGTTTCTTCGGTACCTGGTGGTTCAATGCCTGGGGCTTCGACTGGCTGTACGACATGATTTTCGTCAAGCCATTCCTCGGTATTGCGTGGCTGCTGCGCCGTGACCCGCTGAATGCTTTGATGAACATTCCGGCAGTTCTCTCCCGCTTTGCTGGCCGCGGCCTGCTGGTGAGCGAGAACGGTTATCTGCGCTGGTATGTTGCGTCCATGAGCATCGGTGCCGTTGTAGTTCTCGGCCTGCTGCTGGTTCTGCGTTAACAGGATTTCTTCCATCCCCCTCTCTCTGTTGAGAGAGGGTCGGAGTGGGGCTTAATACCTCCTCTGGCGCTGGGAAGTGAGCGATGTTTAAGAATTATTTTGACTTAGGGACTCAAACGCCATGCTATTACCCTGGCTAATACTAATCCCCTTTATCGGCGGCTTCTTCTGCTGGCAGACCGAACGCTTCGGCGTGAAAGTGCCTCGCTGGATTGCGCTGATCACCATGGGGCTGACACTGGCACTGTCTCTGCAATTGTGGTTGCAGGGTGGCTATTCTCTGACGCAGTCGGCGGGTTTGCCGCAGTGGCAGTCAGAGTACATTCTGAAATGGATCACACGTTTTGGCATTGATATTCACCTGGCGCTCGACGGTCTGTCGCTGCTGATGGTGGTGCTGACCGGCCTGCTTGGCGTGCTGGCGGTGCTCTGTTCCTGGAATGAAATCGAAAAATATCAGGGCTTCTTCCACCTCAACCTGATGTGGATCCTCGGCGGCGTTATCGGCGTGTTCCTTGCCATCGACATGTTCCTGTTCTTCTTCTTCTGGGAAATGATGCTGGTGCCGATGTACTTCCTGATTGCGCTGTGGGGCCACAAAGCCTCCGACGGGAAGACGCGTATTACCGCCGCGACCAAGTTCTTCATCTATACCCAGGCGAGCGGCCTGGTGATGCTGATTGCTATCCTGGGTCTGGTGTTTGTGCACTACAATGCGACCGGCGTATGGACCTTCAACTATGAGCTGTTGCTGAAAACGCCGATGTCCCACGGTGTACAGTGGCTGCTGATGCTGGGCTTCTTTATCGCCTTCGCGGTAAAAATGCCGGTGGTTCCTCTTCACGGCTGGCTGCCGGATGCGCACTCCCAGGCACCAACGGCGGGTTCCGTTGACCTGGCAGGTATCTTGCTCAAAACTGCGGCCTACGGCCTGCTGCGTTTCTCTCTGCCGCTGTTCCCTGAAGCGTCTGCTGAATTTGCACCAATCGCCATGTGGCTGGGTGTCATCGGCATCTTCTACGGCGCGTGGATGGCCTTTGCCCAGACCGACATTAAACGCCTGATAGCTTATACCTCCGTTTCCCACATGGGCTTCGTGCTGATTGCTATCTACACCGGCAACCAGCTGGCTTACCAGGGCGCGGTAATTCAGATGATCGCTCACGGTCTGTCCGCGGCGGGTATGTTCATCATCTGCGGTCAGCTTTACGAGCGTCTGCACACGCGTGACATGCGCATGATGGGCGGCCTGTGGAACAAAATTAAATGGCTGCCTGGTCTGTCGATGTTCTTCGCTGTTGCCACGCTGGGTATGCCCGGGACCGGTAACTTCGTCGGTGAATTCATGATCCTGTTCGGCAGCTTCCACGTTGTGCCGGTCATTACCGTGATTTCAACCTTCGGTCTGGTCTTTGCCTCTGTTTACTCTCTGGCGATGCTGCATCGCGCGTACTTCGGGAAAGCTAAGAGCGAAATCAGCGATAAACAACTGCCTGGCATGTCCATGCGCGAGTTCTTTATCATTCTGTTGCTGGTGGTGCTGTTAGTTCTGCTGGGCTTCTTCCCGCAGCCGATTCTGGATACCTCGCATTCTGCGATGAGCAATATTCAGCAGTGGTTTACCAGTTCACTTTCTACTACAAGGCCGTAATTCGCCATGACAATAACTCCTCAACATTTGATCGCGCTGCTACCGCTGTTGATCGTCGGATTGACGGTGGTGGTTGTGATGCTCTCCATTGCGTGGCGACGCGACCATTTTCTGAATGCTACGCTGTCGGTTATCGGCCTTAACGCCGCGCTGATTTCACTGTGGTTTGTCGGTCAGGCAGGGGCGATGGATGTCACCCCGCTGATGCGCGTTGACGGCTACGCCATGCTCTACACCGGGCTGGTACTGCTGGCGAGCCTGGCAACCTGTACCTTTGCTTATCCGTGGCTGCAGGGCTACACCGACAACCGCGAAGAGTTCTATCTGCTGGTCCTGATTGCTGCCCTGGGCGGTATTCTGCTGGCTAATGCGAACCACCTCGCGGCGCTGTTCCTCGGCATTGAGCTGATCTCTCTGCCGCTGTTCGGCCTGGTTGGCTACGCCTTCCGCCAGAAGCGTTCTCTGGAAGCGAGCATCAAGTACACCATTCTGTCAGCGGCGGCATCGTCCTTCCTGCTGTTCGGTATGGCGCTGGTATACGCTGATTCCGGTAGCCTGTCGTTTGTTAGCCTCGGCAAGAGCCTGGCGGACAACATGCTGCACGAACCTCTGCTGCTGGCGGGCCTGGGTCTGATGATCGTCGGTCTTGGCTTCAAGCTTTCTTTGGTGCCGTTCCACCTGTGGACCCCAGACGTATACCAGGGCGCGCCTGCCCCGGTTTCCACCTTCCTGGCAACCGCCAGCAAAATCGCCATCTTTGGCGTGGTGATGCGTCTGTTCCTGTACGCCCCAGTGGGCAACAGCGAAGCGGTTCGCGTCGTGCTGGGTATTATCGCCTTCGCGTCAATCCTGTTCGGTAACCTGATGGCGCTGAACCAGTCCAACATTAAGCGTCTGCTGGGCTACTCTTCCATCGCACACCTCGGTTACCTGTTGGTGGCACTGATTGCGCTGCAAACCGGTAACATGTCGATGGAAGCGGTAGGGGTTTATCTGGCCGCTTACCTGTTCAGCAGCCTGGGTGCATTCGGCGTGGTTAGCCTGATGTCCAGCCCGTACCGTGGCCCGGATGCCGACTCACTGTTCTCCTACCGCGGTTTGTTCTGGCACAAGCCGGTGCTTTCGGCGGTGATGACCGTGATGATGCTTTCTCTGGCGGGTATCCCAATGACCCTGGGCTTCATCGGTAAGTTCTACATCATTGCCGTGGGCGTTCAGGCTCACCTGTGGTGGCTGACCGGCGCCGTGGTTCTGGGCAGTGCCATCGGCCTGTACTACTACCTGCGCGTGACCGTGAGTCTGTACCTGAGCGCGCCTCAGCAGCTTAACCGCGACACCCCATCTAACTGGGCGTTGACTGCGGGCGGCGTAGTGGTGCTGATCTCCTCCCTGCTGGTGCTGTTGCTCGGTATTTATCCGCAGCCGCTTATCAGCCTGGTGCAGCTGGCGCAGCCGCTGATGTAATCGGGTTAACAAGACAGTTCAAAACCGCCACTTGCTGGCGGTTTTTTTATGGGCTTAGTTTTTGGCTAGCTCGAGGATAAAATCCAGAAAACAGCGGGTGCGTGCGGCGGGATTGATACGTGAAGGGTAGTAAGCATAAAGCGGAAAACGCTCGTCCGGCCAGTCGGGAAATAAATCCACCAACAGTCCCTGTTTCACAAGATCGTCAGAGCCAAACGTCATCATCTGGGCAATCGCGTGCCCGCTCAGGCAGGCTTCATGCAAAGTGCGGGCGTCGTTCAGCGTCAGGCGGCCGCTGACCGGGACTTTAATCACTTCTCCTTTACGATGAAACTCCCATTCAAACGGCCTGCCGGTTTCCGGATCGCGGAAATGAATGCAGGTATGCCCCAATAGCGCCTGTGGTGTTTCAGGCCTGCCGTGCCGCGCTAGATAGGCCGGGGTGGCAACCGTCATGATGCGAGTTTCCAGCAGCTTGCGTGCCACCAGCGTGCTATTTCGAGGCACGCCAAAACGAACAGCCAGATCGAAACCATCGCCAATCATATCCCCCAGCCGATCGCTTGTGACCAGATCCAGTTTAAGATCGGGATAGCGGGACATAAAAGTTTCCAGTTGAGGCCCCAGGATCAGGCTAGAGAAGAACGGATCGATGTTGACCCGAAGTCTGCCGGTAATGGCTTTAGTGGCTAGCGACGCGGTGCTGGTCACGTCCTCCAGCGCGGCCAGCAGCGGAAGGATCTGACGATAAAACGCTTTGCCTTCAACGGTCAATGCCACTGCGCGGGTAGTGCGGTCAAAAAGGCGGATGCCGAGGCGTTTCTCCAGGCGGGCAATCGCCCGGCTGACCCCGGGTGGGGACATATTGATCACCTCCGCGGCGGCGGCAAACGTGCCGCTTTCCACTACGGCGGTAAACACGGACAGACCATTAAAGGTCCGATCGTTAAAAATCATATTAGTGCTCCGCAGTCATCAGTGAATTGTCTTAGGTGCTATCGATACAACATAGCTGCATCCGCATAATGCCGTCCACACCCTGCGGGGGATCTCTAACTGGAGAAACATTATGTTCGCAATTACAGGTATTACCGGACAAGTTGGCGGTGCACTGGCAGAAGCATTGCTTGCTCAAGGGCATGAGATTCGGGCCGTCGTCCGCTCTGAAGCTAAGGGACAGCCCTAGGCACAGCAGGGCGCAGACGTTGCGCTGGCTGAAATGTTCGATGGCGAAGCGCTGGCACAAGCCTTCACCGGGGCCGAAGCGGTCTTTATCCTGCTGCCGCCGGTGTTCGATCCTTCAGGGAATATGGCTGAACCAAGAGCCCACATCTCGGCCATCAGGCACGCACTGCTGGCTGCGCGCCCGCAGCACGTGGTCTGCCTTTCAACCATCGGGGCGCAGGCAACGCAGCCAAACCTGCTGAATGCTCTGGGCCTGATGGAAAAAGAGCTGACGGATGTTTGTGATTCCGTCGCGTTCCTCCGCGCGGGCTGGTTTATGGAGAACTTCCTCTGGGATGTAGAAAGTGCCAAAGAGACCGGGACTATCTACAGCCACCTGCAGCCGCTTGAGCGCGTTATCCCAATGATTGCGACAGTCGATATCGGCCAGCTTGCCGCCGAATTATTGACTCAGCCAGAATCAGGAACCCGGATTGTGGAACTGGAAGGACCGCAGCGCTACAGCCCGCAGCTGGCAGCCGAAGCGTTCTCTCAAGTTTTGGGGCGGCCGGTAACGGTAAAAGCCGTGCCGCGGGAAAACTGGGAGGCAGATTTCCTTGCTCAGGGCATGAAAAACCCGCTCCCACGCATGCAGATGCTGGACGGCTTTAACGAAGGCTGGATTGATTTCACCGGCGATACGGTGAAAGGTGCCACGCCTCTGGAAACTGTGCTAAAACAGTTGCTTGAGCGGCACCAGTAATCCGTCAGGTGGCGCCTGAATCAAAAGGAGTTTTTCAATGCTTAACTGGCAGGATTTACACCATTCTGAACTGAGCGCCACCGACCTTTATGCCCTTTTGGCCCTGCGCTGCGAAGTCTTTATTGTTGAGCAGCGTTGTGCATATCTGGATGTTGATGGTGAGGACTTGGTGGGAGAGAACCGCCATATCCTCGGCTGGCGGGACGGCAAACTGATTGCCTATGCCCGCATTCTAAAGAGTGACAACGAGCTGGAGCCGGTGGTCATTGGCCGGGTTATTGTTGATGCGTCGGTGCGCGGCGAAAAGCTTGGGCAACAGCTCATGACTCAGGCGCTTGCCGCCTGCCAGCGCCAATGGCCTGACCGTGTAATTTACCTGGGCGCTCAGGCGCATTTACAGGCGTTTTATGCCCAGTTCGGCTTCTACCCGGTCACCGAAGTGTATGACGAAGATGGTATTCCGCATGTCGGGATGGCCAACGGCTAACGCAGGCGAAATCAGCTCCGGTTGTCTATAGTTAGCGGACGAGAAATTTTTTAACACGGAGAACAGTGATGCAACCGTATGAATCTCGTCTCGATGATGACCTCGCACTTTTAAGCGACACGCTTGAAGAAGTGCTTCGCGCCTCCGGCGACCCGGCTGACCAGAAGTACATTGAGCTAAAGGAAAAGGCCGAGCAGGCGCTGAATGACGTCAAAGCACGCATCAGCAACGCTTCCGACACTTACTATTACCGCACCAAAAAAGCAGTCTACCGCGCCGATGATTACGTGCATGAAAAGCCCTGGCAAGGTATTGGCATCGGGGCTGCAGTCGGGTTGATGGTTGGGCTTTTGCTTCGCCGATAATCTTGATCGCGCCTGCAAATGGCAAATAAAAAATCTTACCCCCTGGGTAGGATTTTTTTTTGTGGGAACGACCACGTATAATCAGGGGTTTTTACGGGGCGTGAGGTAAACGTGAATTCAGTAGCCGTCGCACTGCAGCAAATGCAGCAGGAATTAGCAGGGGAATTTGCGGATAAGCCGGGCCTTCAGCGCCTGTGCGTGCCGGTCACGCTGAGTGACGCCTCCGATCCTCTCGCCTGGCTCACGGCTCAGTCACGTTATCCCCAATTTTACTGGCAGCAGCGCAACGGTAACGAAGAAGTGGCTGCCCTGGGGGCATTGCTGAGTTTTTCTGCGTTGGAAGACGCCCAGGCTTTTCTGCAGTCCCACCCGGAACAGCCTTTCCTGCGCGTCTGGGGATTAAATGCCTTTGATCCGTCCCACGGTTTTCTTTTTCTCTCGCGGCTGGAATGGCGGCGAGTAGGTGGGGAGGCGTTTCTTTGGCTGCATCTGTACAGCGAAACTTCCTTGAAGCAGGATGCGTTGGCGGCTGCGGCTTTTATTGAGCAGCTTCTGCCGGCGAAACTTCTCCCGCAGCTCAATCTCAAATGCCTGGGTGAAAGCCATCTGCCGGAGCAGCCCGAATGGAACCGCCTGGTGGATCAGGCTGTCAGCGCCATCAGCCAGAAAGCGCTGGATAAAGTCGTGCTCGCCCGGGCCACCGATCTGGCGTTTTCTTCCCCGGTTTCTGCCGCAGGATTCATGGCCGCCAGCCGCCGGGTGAACCTGAACTGCTACCATTTCCTGATGGCGTTTGATGCGAAAAATGCCTTTCTTGGCTCCAGCCCGGAACGCCTGTGGCGAAGAATCGACGATGCGCTGCGAACGGAGGCCCTGGCCGGAACGGTAGCTAACCACCCGGACGATGCTCAGGCCGCTACACTAGGCCAGTGGCTGCTGAAAGATGACAAAAACCAGCGTGAAAATATGCTGGTGGTCGAAGACATCTGCCAGCGCTTACAGGCTGCGGTTGGTGCACTGGATGTGCTGCCGCCGCAGGTTATGCGGCTGCGCAAAGTGCAGCATTTGCGTCGCTGCATCTGGACGCGGCTGAAGCGTCAGGACGATGCGCTTTGCCTTAAACAGCTGCAGCCTACCGCCGCCGTGGCGGGGTTACCGCGTGAGCTGGCTCGGGCATTTATTGCCGCGAATGAGCCTTTTGCGCGTGAATGGTACGCAGGTTCGGCGGGTTATCTGTCCCGCCATCAAACGGAGTTTTGTGTGGCGCTGCGCTCGGCAAAAGTGAGCCATACCGGCGTTCGCCTTTATGCCGGGGCGGGCATTGTCGCCGGCTCGGTTGCCGCAGAAGAGTGGCAGGAAATTGAAAACAAAGCGGCCGGTTTGAAGACGTTACTGATCGGCAGTGGTAACTGAATAAGCTATTCACGACGCAAATCAATTTAACCCTTGCCATAGTATTTATAATCGAAAGTCGAAATTGACTGCGGACAATATTATGTCGATAAGCTCATTTAACCGCCGCTGGGCGGGCGTCATACTCGAAGCATTAACCCGACATGGGGTGCGGCATGTGTGTATCGCGCCCGGCTCCCGCTCCACGCCGCTGACGCTCAGCGCGGCGGAAAACCGCAGTTTCATTTGCCATACTCACTTTGATGAACGGGGCCTGGGCCATCTGGCGCTTGGGCTGGCAAAAGCCAGCGGCGAGCCGGTGGCAATCATTGTCACCTCCGGCACCGCCGTGGCCAATCTTTATCCTGCCGTGATAGAAGCCGGATTGACCGGCGAAAAGCTGATTTTGCTGACGGCAGATCGCCCGCCCGAACTTATCGACTGTGGTGCGAACCAGGCGATTCGCCAGCCGGGACTGTTTAACTCCCATCCTTCCGCTGCACTCAATCTGCCTCGCCCAACGCATGATATTCACGCCAGCTGGCTGGTCTCTGCCATTGACAGCGCCGTCGGCCAGCTCAACGGGGGCGCACTGCATATCAATTGCCCCTTTGCTGAGCCACTTTATGGCGCGCCGGACGATACCGGCGTCGACTGGCAAAACCAGCTTGAAGGCTGGTGGGAAGGCAACACGCCCTGGCTGCGTGAAGTGCACGACAATGCCGTGCCGAAGCAAAGAGACTGGTTCTTCTGGCGGCAAAAACGCGGCGTGGTAGTGGCCGGACGGCTTTCTGCCAGCGAAGGTGAGCAGGTCGCGGCCTGGGCGCAAATGCTTGGCTGGCCGCTTATCGGCGATGTGCTTTCACAGACCGGACAGCCTCTGCCGTGTGCGGATCTGTGGCTGAGCAATAGCCAGGCCGTGACTTGTCTTGAACAGGCGCAAATTGTCATCCAGTTTGGCGGCAGTCTGACCGGAAAACGGGTTCTTCAGTGGCAGGCCGCCTGCAGGCCGGAAGAGTACTGGCTGGTGGACAAGCAGCCCGGGCGTCTCGATCCTGCCAACCACCGTGGCCGCCGTCTGGTTGCCAGCGTTGAAGCCTGGCTGGAAAAACATCCGGCAGAAAAACGCCTGCCCTGGGCCGAAGCGCTAACGTCTCTGGCCTGGCAGACGCTGGAAAAGGTTGAGCAAGGAACCCGAGAATTTGGTGAGGCACAGGTTGCCCAGCGCCTGTCGCAGCTGCTGCCGGAAGGCGGCCAGCTGTTTGTGGGCAACAGTTTAATTGTGCGTTTGATCGATGCTTTTGCCCAGCTTCCCGTGGGGTATCCGGTGTACAGCAATCGAGGGGCGAGCGGCATTGATGGCCTGCTGTCAACCGCCGCAGGCGTTCAGCGGGCAACGGCGCGCTCCACGCTCGCGATAGTCGGCGACATTTCGGCGCTCTATGATCTTAATGCCCTTGCACTGCTGCGTCACGCCTCGGCACCGTTTGTGCTGCTGGTGGTCAACAATAACGGTGGCCAGATCTTCTCACTTTTGCCGACGCCTGCCGAAGAGCGTGAGCGTTTTTACTGTATGCCGCAAAACGTGAACTTCTCCCACGCAGCCGCCATGTTTGAGTTGGGGTATCAGAACCCTGAAAACTGGCAGGCGCTTGAAGAGGCCGTTCGTCGGGCCTGGTTGCGCCCTGGCGCGACGGTGATTGAAATTAGCGTGCCGGAAACCGCCGGCGCTCAGACGCTGCAGCATTTGCTGGCCCTGGTTAGCCAGGCATGATCCTTCATGCCGCGCCGCATTCGGGCCACCGTTCAACTCTGCCACACATAGTCTGGCTGCACGGTTTTCTTGGTAGCCATCATGAGTGGCAGGCGCTTAAGCCGCACTTTTCCGACTGGCCGCAGCTGTGCGTAGACCTGCCCGGCCACGGTGGTTCCACCGATCTTCACGTGCAGAGTTTTGCCGAGGTTGATAACGCGTTACGAAATACCCTCAAACATCACGGTATAAATCACTATTGGCTCGTGGGCTACTCCCTGGGCGGGCGCATCGCGATGTATCACGCCAGTCAGGCTGAGTCGAAAGGGCTGCGTGGCCTGGTGGTAGAAGGCAGTCATCCTGGCCTGATAAGTGGGGCAGATCGCGAGGCGAGAGCGCTGAACGATGCCCGCTGGGCGCAGCGTTTGATGCACGAAGATATCCAGACCGTGTTGAACGACTGGTATCAGCAGCCTGTTTTCCGTTCCCTCAGCCGCGCGCAACGCACTGACTTAGTCGCCCTGCGTGCGCAAAACAATCCCGAGACGCTAGCCCGGATGCTTGAGGCAACGTCGCTTTCCCGACAGCCCGATTTACGTGAGCCACTTGGCCAGCTAGCCGCGCCGTTTCATTTTATTTGCGGTGAACGAGACGAAAAGTTTCGCGCCGTTGCCGCCGAGCTTAACTGTTCCCTGGCTCTTATTTCCGGGGCAGGACACAACGCCCACCGTGAAGCTCCCGCCGCGTTTAGTTCCGCTCTGTTAACCCTCTTTCGTCAATATGACCTGTAAGGATCTTTCATGATTTATCCTGATGAACAAATGCTTTATGCCCCGATTGAATGGCTGGATTGCTCCGAAGGTTACACCGATATTCGCTACCACAAATCCAGCGACGGTATCGCCAAAATCACCATCAACCGCCCGGAAGTGCGTAATGCGTTTCGTCCGCTGACCGTCAAAGAGATGATCAATGCCCTGGCCGATGCGCGCTATGACGACAACATTGGCACCATTATTCTGACCGGCGAAGGAGAAAAAGCCTTCTGTGCGGGCGGTGACCAAAAAGTGCGTGGTGACTACGGCGGCTACCAGGACGCAAGCGGCGTACATCACCTGAACGTGCTCGACTTCCAGCGCCAAATTCGCACCTGCCCTAAGCCAGTTGTGGCGATGGTGGCGGGTTTCTCCATCGGCGGCGGCCATGTGCTGCACATGATGTGCGACCTGACTATCGCGGCGGAAAACGCCGTGTTTGGCCAGACTGGCCCGAAAGTTGGTTCTTTCGACGGCGGCTGGGGCGCTTCCTACATGGCGCGTATTGTCGGCCAGAAAAAAGCTCGCGAAATTTGGTTCCTGTGCCGCCAGTACGATGCGAAAGAAGCGCTGGATATGGGCCTGGTGAATACCGTTGTACCGATTGCCGATCTGGAAAAAGAGACGGTTCGCTGGTGCCGTGAAATGCTGCAGAACAGTCCGATGGCGCTGCGTTGCCTGAAAGCGGCGCTGAATGCTGACTGCGACGGTCAGGCGGGGCTGCAAGAACTGGCCGGGAACGCCACGATGCTGTTCTACATGACCGAAGAAGGCCAGGAAGGGCGCAACGCGTTTAACCAGAAGCGTCAGCCGGACTTCAGCAAATTTAAACGGAATCCGTGATGCGCAGCGCGGCGCTGTGGCGCTTTCAAATCCCGATGGAGGCTGGCGTAGTGCTTCGCGACCAGCGTCTCAAATTTAGAGATGGGCTTCTGGTGCGCCTGACAGTGGGCGAACGCAGCGGATGGGGCGAAATTTCCCCTCTGCCGGGATTTAGCCAGGAAACACTCGCGGAGGCTCAGGCGCAGGTCGACCGCTGGCTTGAACAATGGCTGACAGATGAATCGACTCCGTTACCCGAGTTGCCGTCGGTCGCTTTTGGCTTGAGTTGTGCGCTGGCTGAGGCAGAAGGTACGCTGCCACAGGCCGCTGACTACCGCGCCGCCCCGCTGTGCACCGGCGACCCCGACGAGCTGATCCTGGCACTGGCAGAAAGGTCGGGCGAAAAAATCGCGAAGGTGAAAGTGGGGCTGTACGAGGCCGTTCGCGATGGCATGGTGGTTAATTTATTGCTTGAAGCCGTGCCTGAACTTCGTCTGCGTCTGGATGCTAACCGCAGCTGGACCCCGCTCAAAGCGCAGCAGTTCGCTAAATACGTCAACCCGGATCATCGCTCGCGCATCGATTTTATTGAAGAGCCGTGCAAAACCCGCGAGCAGTCCCGAGAGTTCAGCCGGGATACGGGAATTGCAATTGCCTGGGACGAAAGCCTGCGGGAGGCTGATTTTACTTTCAGCGCTGAGCCGGGCGTTTCAGCAGTGGTGATTAAACCGATGCTTACCGGTAGCCTGAACAAAGTGCGTGAGCAGGTTGCGGCGGCACATTGTCTGGGGCTGAAAGCGGTGATCAGTTCCTCCATTGAGTCCAGCCTCGGTTTGACTCAACTGGCCCGCATCGCCGCCTGGCTCACGCCGGGAACCCTGCCTGGGCTGGATACTTTATCCCTGATGCAGTCTCAGCTTGAGCGCAGCTGGCCCGGCAGCCCTCTGCCGTGTGTTACCGTGGACGGACTCGAGCGTATTCGATGATCTTTCCCGACTGGCCGTGGCGTCACTGGGCCGATGCCAGGAGCACAAGTGTTGCGCTCCGTCTCGACGATGAACTATTAACCTGGCAAACGCTGTGCCAGCGCGTGGATACGCTGGCGGGAGGTTTTCGCCAGCAAGGAGTAAAAGAAGGCGATGGCGTTGCGCTTAAAGCGAAAAATGGCCCGCAAACGCTGCTTGCCTGGCTGGCGTTATGGCAGTGTGGGGCGCGCATTCTGCCGTTAAATCCTCAGTTGCCTGATAGTTTGCTGGCGCAGCTTTTACCGTCGATGACGCTGAGCTACGGGTTAACTTTGACCGACAGCGAACCTCTGCCGGATGTGGTTCCATTATCGCTGACTAGTGCACTTGCCTGGCACGAAAGCTGGCAGCCGATGCGTCTGGCTTCCATGACGCTGACTTCTGGTTCAACCGGGTTACCCAAAGCAGCGGTGCATACATTCTCGGCCCACCTTGCCAGCGCAGCGGGTGTCCTGGCGATGATGCATTACGGCCCCGACGATAGCTGGCTTTTATCTTTACCGCTGTTTCACGTTTCCGGGCAGGGGATCCTCTGGCGCTGGCTGTATGCCGGCGGCCAGTTGGCGATATCAAGCGCGCAATCGATAAACGAGGCGTTGCATGGCTGTACCCACGCTTCCTTAGTGCCCACACAGCTTTGGCGGCTGCTGGAAAAACAGGAACCTCTGGCGTTGCGTGAAGTGCTCCTTGGCGGGGCAGCCATCCCCGTTGAACTGACGCAGCAGGCGGAGGCGCGTGGGGTGCGTTGCTGGTGTGGTTATGGGCTCACCGAGCTGGCCTCTACGGTTTGCGCCAAACGCGCCGATGGTCAGCCAGATGTGGGGGCTCCATTGCCAGGCCGGAAGGTAAAAATCGTCGATGAAGAAGTGTGGATACAGGCGAATAGCCTGGCCAGCGGCTACTGGCGGGACGGGCAACTTATTCCTCTGGTGAATGAACAGGGCTGGTTTGCTACCCGCGATAGGGGCGTTTTGCATTCGGGCCGCCTGACGATTGTCGGGCGTCTTGATTACCAGTTTTTCAGCGGCGGGGAGGGCATCCAGCCGGAAGAGGTTGAGCGGGTAATTGCCGCGCATCCAGCGGTTCAGCAAGTGTTTGTGGTGCCGGTGGACGACGTTGAATTTGGCCAGCGGCCCGTTGCCGTGGTTGAGATTAGTTCCGGATGTGAGTTTAACGACATTGCCGCCTGGCTTGACGGAAAACTGCCACGTTTTCAGAGGCCTGTGCGCTGGCTGGCGCTGCCGCAGGAGTTAAAACAGGGCGGGATTAAAATCTCCCGCCGCAGGCTGAAAGAGTGGGCTGCAGGGGCATAACCCCTGCAAGGTATTACTTATTGTTCTTCAGTGCCTGAAGTGCATTCGCTACCCCGGCACCGTATTCAGGATGTACCTGGCTGAACAGGCAAATCTGACGGTTCTGAATGCTTTCCGGGACGTCTTTCATCTCACCCGCAATGCGTACAAACATACGCTGATGCTCTTCATCGCTCAGCAGGTTATACAGCGCGCGCGGCTGGCTGAAGTAGTCGCTATCTTCGCGATGGTTCCAGTGGTCGGCTGCGCCTTCCAGGCTCAACGGCGGCTCGCTGAAATCTGGCTGTTCCTGGAAAACGTTAAAGCTGTTTGGCTCGTAGGTTGCGCCATTGCCGCTGTTGCCGTCCACCCGCATGGCTCCGTCACGGTGGTAGTTGTGGAACGGGCATTTTGGCGCGTTCACCGGAATTTGATGATGGTTCACGCCCAGGCGGTAGCGATGTGCGTCACCGTAGGAGAACAGGCGACCCTGCAACATGCGATCGGGTGAGAAACCAATGCCCGGTACGACGTTGGCCGGGGACATCGCCACCTGTTCAACGTCAGAGAAGTAGTTTTCCGGGTTGCGATTCAGTTCCAGCACGCCCACTTCTATCAGTGGATAGTCGCCGTGTGGCCAGACTTTGGTCAGATCAAACGGGTTGTACGGCGTTTGTGACGCTTCGGCTTCCGGCATAATTTGCACGAACAACGTCCAGCGAGGGAAATCACCAGCCTCAATGGATTCGTACAGATCGCGCTGGGAGCTTTCGCGGTCCTCTGCGATCAGACGGCTGGCTTCATCATCCATCAGGTTCTCAATACCCTGCTGGGATTTGAGATGGAACTTCACCCAGAAACGCTGATTGTCGCTATTGATAAAGCTGAAGGTATGGCTGCCAAAACCGTGAATGTGACGATAAGAGCGCGGTAAGCCACGGTCGCTGAAATCAATGGTCAACTGATGAAGGGCTTCCGGCAGGTGCGAGAAGAAATCCCATTTATACGTAGGGTTACGCAGGTTGGTGCGTGGATCGCGTTTGACGACGTGGTTCAGGTCGGGGAATTTCAGCGGGTCACGGAGATAGAACACCGGCGTGTTGTTGCCGACCAGGTCCCAGTTGCCCTCCTCGGTATAGAATTTCATGGAAAAGCCGCGAATATCTCGTTCGGCATCCGCCGCGCCGCGCTCACCGGCCACGGTGGAAAAGCGCAGGAACAGCTCAGTTTTTTTGCCGACTTCTGAGAATAATTTTGCCCGGGTGTAGCGGGTGATGTCATGCGTCACGGTGAAATGACCAAACGCGCCGGAGCCTTTAGCGTGCATGCGGCGCTCAGGGATTACTTCGCGGTCAAAGTGGGCGAGTTTTTCAAGGAACCAGACGTCCTGAAGTAGCATCGGGCCTCGCGGGCCTGCGGTAGCAACATTGTTGTTGTTTACAACGGGAGCGCCTGCGCCGGTTGTTAATCCTTTCTTGCTCATTAATGCCTCCTTGGGAGCCAGGTTTCACAGTAAAAAAGCGTTTATTTAAATCCACTTTTTTACTGTGTTTATTATTCACCTGCTCAATGTGTCATTTCGCGCTACCCGGCTGCATTGATCTTGTCACACAAAAAGGCGTCTTTTCATTTTCTTACAATCAAGGAAATATTGGCATTTTCTAGCGTGTTAATAAGATAATGCGCCACGCCATCCAATGGCATTTTTAAGGGCAGCCCTTTTTCTTTTTCAGGAACCAAGGAATGAATAAATTACTTTTAGCCGGCGGCGCGGGTTTGCTGCTGGTTTCCGCAGGTGCCAGCGCAATTGGCGTGAGTGCTGAAGTCGGCAAAGAATACACTAACCTCGGCGTGGGTTTTGGCACCGAAAGTAGCGGCATCGCGGTAACCGGTAACTATGCGCATAACGACGACAACGGTGATACCGTAGGCCTTGGCCTCGGTTTTAATATTCCTCTGGGGCCGATGATGGCAACCGTAGGCGGTCGTGGCGTTTACCTGCACGCAAAAGATCGCAAAGAAGGTTATGCGCTTGCGGCGGGTGGCGGTTTGAGATGGCCAATCACTTCTGACATTGCCATTTTTGGCGATTACTACTATTCCCCGGACTCTCTATCCAGCAGCGTGAAGGACTACAAAGAGGCCAGCGCCGGTGCAAGCTGGAACTTTATGCGTCCGTTTTCAGCGCAAGTGGGTTACCGCTATATTAGCCTTGGCGGCAAAGACGGCGATCGTACCGACACCGTGGCCGACGGTCCGTATGTGGGCGTGAGCGCCAGCTTCTAATCCATTAACGCGGCTTTTAGCCGCGTTAATGTTGCAGACAAAGAGGAAAAAAGCGTGGTTTTTCCCTCTTTGCGGTTATCAGCCGAAAATCAATGAATTGATTTTCCGTTTTTTGACGAATCCTTTGGCCTTTTTTCTATGCCCAGAGGTTGGTCAGTAGTCTAAGCGCGGCTTTTAGCCGCGTTTTTTATGTCTGCCGTTCTTTGGTGCCTGCGCTATAGTGGGGCGTTCCCCTGCTGCGGAGTAAAAGATGTTAAAAGTAGAAATGCTGTCCACCGGCGACGAAGTGCTGTACGGGCAAATTACCGATACCAATGCGGCCTGGCTTGCCGACTATTTCTTTCATCAGGGTTTACCCATGTCGCGCCGCAATACGGTCGGCGACAGTCTGCCTGACCTGGTTGCCGTGCTGAAAGAGCGCAGCCACGAAGCGGATGTGCTGATTGTTAACGGCGGCCTGGGACCAACCAGCGATGATTTAAGCGCGCTGGCGGCGGCGACGGCGGCGGGCGTTGAGCTGGTCGAGCACGCGGAATGGTTAACCTATATGGAGCAGTTTTTTGCCGAGCGCGGGCGAGTGATGGCGCCGAGTAACCGCAAGCAGGCGCTAATCCCGGCTAACAGTGAAATGATCGACAATCCCGTCGGCACCGCCTGCGGCTTTGCATTGACCTTAAACCGCTGCCTGATGTTTTTCACTCCCGGCGTACCGTCAGAGTTTAAGGCTATGGTGGACAAACAAATCATGCCCCGGCTGCGTGAACGTTTTACCCTCCCTGAACCGCCGATATGCCTGCGTTTAACGACTTTTGGACGCTCAGAGAGCGAGCTGGCGCAATCGCTTGAGCCGCTGGTGCTGCCGAAGGGCGTGGTGATGGGCTATCGCTCATCGATGCCGATTATTGAGCTTAAACTTACCGGCCCGGCCGGCCAGCGTGAAGCGATGGAGGCCGTCTGGCCGGAAGTCCGCCGCGTGGCAGGTGAGAGTCTGATTTTTGAGGGCACCGAAGGGCTTCCAGCACAAATAGCGCGCCGCCTGGGCGAACGCTCCCTGACTCTGGCCGTGAGCGAACAGTTCACCGGAGGCCTGCTGACGCTGCAGTTAAACCGGGCGCAGGCCGTGCTCCGGGCGAGCCGGGTTTTACCGCAGGCACCTGAAACATTGGCTGAGGCATTAGCATCCAGCGCAGAATGGCGCCTGAATCAACAGAGCGATCTGGCCCTGGTGATTTCTGGCGAAGAAGATCAGCAGATAAATTTTGCGCTCTCCACGCCAGACGGCACTTTTGGCCTGGGCGTGAAGTTTGGCACCAGCCGCCACGCGCTGGCAATACGCCAGGAAGTTTGCGCCATGATGGCGCTGAACGTGCTGCGCCGCTGGTTCAACGGCCAGCCGCTGGAAAGCGAACACGGCTGGATTAAGGTCGTAGAGTCAGTCAGCCTCTAACCTTCAGGCGAGCGCCCGGGCAAGTAGCGTGATCGGGTGCTCGCAGCGTTTGCTGGTCGACATTTCTATCTGCCATTTACAGGTTTCGCAGTCCGTCACCACCAGGTCTACGCCACTCTCTTCTATTTGCTGGAACAGCGGGGCGCCAATTTGCTGGGAAGTCGGGTAATTTTCCTTTTTAAACCCATAGGTCCCGGCAATGCCGCAGCATTGGGAGTCCAGCATCACCAGTTCCACGCCGGGAATGCGGCGCAGCAGCTCAATGGAATAGAGCGTCCAGCCCATTTTCTCCATATGGCAAGGCGTATGATAGGCGATACGCAGCGGCGTGTTTTTTAACGGTAGCGTTCTGCCATCCTCTTCCAGCAGTTTCCAGATATAACGCGTGGCGAGTTCAATCTGCTCGCGAACCGGGGCCGTGTCGATACCAAGAATATGCGGATATTCATCGCGCAGCGTGAAGGTACAGGTTGACGAGGTCGCAATGACCGGCAGCCCGCGCTGTATGACGGCCTCTTCCAGCGAGCTGGCGTTTATCCTTGCCTGTTTCTTTGCCTTTTCGATAAAGCCGTTGGCAATAAGCGGCACGCCGCAGCATTTTTCTCTTTGCAACAGCTGGACGCCGATGCCCATCGCGTTAAGCACTTTGACCATGTCTTTGCCGAGCTGCGGATGGTTGTAGTTCACGAAGCAGCCGTGGAAGAAAGCAACCTGCTGCGGGAAGCTGGCCTGGTGCGCGGCCTGGCGCCGATACCACTGGCGAAATGTGCCGAAGGAATATTTGGGCAACTCGCGGTGGGAATCAATTTTGAGGGTTTTATCCAGCAGCTTGCGTACGGGCTTCAAACCGGTCGCGGCGTTGATCAGCGGGGCAAAAGGCGTGGAGAGCGTACCGAGTAAATCAGTATGACTGAGAACAGCATCGCGCAGCGAAGGTTTATGTTCGCCATATCTGGCCCGCGCCCGCTGGATGATATCGCCAATGTTGACTTCGGACGGGCAGGAGACTTCGCAGCGCTTGCAGTTGGTGCAGTACTTCAGCGCGTCGTCGTACAGGGAGGGATCTTTCAGGCGCAACCTTTCTCCGTCGGGCCCGGCCTGTTTTGGCCCCGGATATTCCGGGCGAACGCGGCTTACCGGGCAAGCCGTGGTGCAGACCGTGCATTTAATACAGCTTTCAAAGCTGGTTTCATCAAGCAGGTTCATGGCAAGCCTCCGCGGCAACAAGGATTTGATTGGCCACACAGAGCGCCGTGAGCATCGATACGCCGGCTCCGCATCCCTGATGAATAGGATCAAAACCCCCCAGCACCGAGCCAATAGCGTAGAGATTTTTGGTGTATTCCCCGTGATGGAACGGCTGGAAGTGGTTATTCACGGTTAGCCCAAATTGCAGCCAGGGCTGCGGCGTAAAGAAATCTGTTTTGCTCCAGGCGGCTCGCTCGGCCTCGATGTTCACGTCCAGCCCGAAGATGGGCTCGATGACATGTTGCCGGGTAGCCTCCAGCCCGCCGCTGAAAAAGCTGCCGCTGGCCAGGATGACATGCCGGGTCCGCAGCGGCACTTCACGATGATTTTTGGTGAACAGGGCATTGATACGCCCTTGTTCAAGCTGAGCGCCGGTTACGGTATCTCCGGGCATAATAAGCCCGCCCAGGGTCTGAAAACGGCGGCGGAGCGCATTGTGTAGCCTCATCCCAAGCACCGAAGGCGGCAGCGTTGGCAGGAGTTTTACCGGCACGCCGAGGGCTTGCTCAACGGCGGCTACCGTTCGTGCTTCCAGGTTCAGGCAAGCGGGCAGAATCATAGCCTCGCCGCTGCCCAGCAGCAGCCTGAGTTCATCCACCAGCGCCGGAAGATTTTCCGGCAGATCCAGCACCCGGGCGATGTTCACGGCGCGAAACTCGCTTGGGTTGTTACGTAAGACATCCAGTACGGGCAGGGTGAGCTCGGCGACGTGCGCGTTACAGCCGATGGCAGACAGTGAACCCGCCACCAGCTCTGCCTGAAAATCCAGGAAGCCAGCAATGTTAATTACCGTCACTTTTTGCCAGGGCAACGGCGCCTGCGGCACTTCCGGCGGGCTGAGCCAGCTGGCTCTTTGCTTGCCCAGCGGCGTGATTCTGAGGTGATTTTGGCCATGATGACCCACCAGCGGAATGCCAGCCCTGGCCAGCAGTTGCTCACTCTCTGCAGCGAGCGCCAGCACCCGCTCTTTGCCCATCAGGCTGTAAGGATGCTGAGGCGCTTGCTCCGCCAGGTTTTCCAGCACCGTCTCTGGCTGGTGAACGGGCGTGCCGTCCGGTAACGTTGAAAGCAAATCCAGCGAACCAGAAGAGAAGTGCAGCGCGCTTTGCCCGCGGCTGACGATGGCGCAGCGCTGGCCGCTTTCCGCCAGCTTTATGCCGGCTGTCAGCCCGGCCAGGCCGCTGCCGATGATAATCGTGTCAAATTTCATCCCTGTTCTCCGTTGTCCAGACCGCATAGTCCCTGATAAATCCAGGCGGTAAATTCGCTTTCTCTCAGTGCATTTCCCCAGGCGACAGGGCGAACGCCCTTCCAGCGTTCGTTGAGGAAGTGAGAGAGTTGATCCAGCGATTGGGCAGGCGTAGTGAGCTGGAAGCGTTGCAGGAGACCGGCCGCCCGGCAGGCGCACAGCTCGCCCTGGCAGGTGCCCATGCCCACGCGCGTTCTGCGGCGCAAATCTCCCAGGTTTTTTACGCCGAGGGCATCAATGGCATAGCGTACTTCGCCGGTGGTGACGGCTTCGCATTCGCACACCAGGCTGTTGCTGAGTCGGCTGTTATTAAGCAGCCGCGTGGCGCGGTCGCCGTGCCGCCAGACGGCGGAACCGCGAATTGTCGGTGGCAAGGAGATAACTTTCCCCAGCGTTTGTTCTGCCGTATGTTCGGAGCCCGGCAGCGACGCCGAGGCGGTGGAGCAGGGCGTGGTATTCCCTAAACGCTCGCAAACCAGGTCCGTTGCCCACTCCGCCATCAGACGATAGGTCATCAGTTTGCCGCCGGTAATGGTGATGAAGCCGTCCATGCCGTCGCGTTTCCCGTGGTCCAGCAGCACAATTCCACGGCTGACGCTGCGCCCGGTGGGATCGTTGTCGCTGGCAACCAGAGGCCTGACGCCAGCGTAGGCCCGAAGAATACGGGTTCGGCCAAGCGCCGGAGCCAGCTTTTCCCCTTCACGAATCAGCGTGTCCACTTCATCCGGTGTGACGCACATGTTGTCGATTTGGTCGTAGTCGATATGCGTGGAGGTGGTGCCAATAAGCGAAATTGTATCGCCGGGGACCAGAATATCGGCGTCTGCCGGTTTACGGCAGCGGTTGATGACCATGTTGTTGATGCGGTGCCCGAGGATCAGTAACGCCCCTTTGGCCGGGAACATTTTTACGCTTAGATCGGCGTATTCCGCGATGCGTTGCCCCCAGATGCCTGCCGCATTCACGACCATTGGCGCCCGGAACTCGCCTGCCTGTCGGGTAAGGTGGTTGAATACGCGCACGCCGCAAACGCGTGAGCCTTCACGAATCAGCCCGACGATCTCGCAGCCCGTCAGCACTTCTGCGCCGTGTTCTTTGGCATCAAGCATGTTAGCGGCGGTGAGGCGGAATGGATCGACCGTGCCATCCGGGACACGAACCGCGCCGAGAAGCGAAGGGTTGGCTGACGGCTCCAGCCGCAATGCCTCTCGGGGATCCAACGCTTCTGCGGGAATACCGGCCCGGTGGCAGGCGGCGATAAACCCGCTTTGAAACGCCAGATCATCTTCCGGCAGGGTGATAAACAGGCCATCCGTGGGCTCGATACAGTGGCGGGCAATACGCCGCAGAATGCGGTTTTCTTCGATGCACTCTTTGGCGGATTCCCCGTCGGTGACCGCATAGCGTGAGCCGCTGTGAAGCAGGCCGTGATTGCGGCCGGTGGCACCCGTTGCGATGTCGTGACGCTCAAGCAGCAGGACTTTCAGCCCACGGCGGGCACAGTCTCGCGCAATCCCGGCGCCGGTCGCTCCTCCGCCGATGATTATCACGTCCGTTTCTCTGCTCACATGGCGCTCCTTTATCCTCTTTTTAATTACCGTTATTCAGCCACAAAGAAAGTGTGGAATGTTTGATTGCGAGCAAATTCGAGCAATAAACGAAAATTATTAATGGGAATATGCACCATTTCGCCTTTTTGTAATAAAAATGTAACATTGTGTGCGATGTTTCACAGTAAATACGCGCCCAGATCACTACCATGCGCTCGCAAAAGAACATTTGGCAGGAGCCGTTTGCTCCCGCCGCAAATCCAGGCCACGGAGGCTCGTATGCTTAGTATCTTTAGACCTGCCGCGCACCAGGCGCGTTTGCCAAAGGAGCAGATAGACCCGACCTATCGCCGACTGCGCTGGCAAATCTTCATGGGTATCTTTTTTGGTTATGCCGCTTACTATCTGGTGAGGAAAAACTTTACCCTCGCGATGCCGTATCTGGTGGAGCAGGGCTTCTCCCGAGGCGATCTCGGTTTTGCACTTTCCGGGATTTCGATCGCTTACGGATTTTCGAAATTCATCATGGGCTCGGTCTCTGACCGCTCGAATCCGCGCGTATTTCTACCTGCAGGACTGATTCTTGCCGCCGCCGTGATGCTGTTTATGGGCTTTGTACCGTGGGCAACGTCCAGCATCGCGATTATGTTTGTGCTGCTGTTCGCCTGCGGTTGGTTCCAGGGCATGGGATGGCCGCCGTGCGGACGCACTATGGTACACTGGTGGTCGCAGAAGGAGCGTGGAGGCATTGTTTCCGTGTGGAACTGCGCCCATAACGTTGGCGGCGGTATTCCTCCGCTGCTGTTCCTGCTGGGGATGGCGTGGTTTAACGACTGGCATGCGGCGCTGTATATGCCCGCTTTCGCCGCCATTATTGTGGCAATCATTGCCTTCGGTTTGATGCGCGACACGCCTCAATCCTGCGGCCTGCCGCCGGTTGAAGAGTACAAAAACGACTACCCGGACGATTACAGCGAGAAAGCGGAAGAAGAGCTGACGGCTAAGCAGATCTTCATGAAGTACGTCTTCCCGAACCGTCTGCTGTGGTACATCGCCATTGCCAACGTGTTTGTCTATTTGCTGCGTTACGGCATCCTGGACTGGTCGCCAACTTACCTGAAAGAAGTAAAACACTTCGCGCTGGATAAATCCTCGTGGGCCTACTTCCTTTATGAATACGCGGGTATTCCGGGCACGCTGCTGTGCGGCTGGATGTCGGACAAGGTGTTTAAAGGTAACCGCGGCGCGACAGGCGTGTTCTTCATGGTGCTGGTGACGATTGCCACCGTGGTTTACTGGCTCAACCCGCCGGGTAATCCGGGCGTGGATATGGCCTGTATGATTGTTATCGGCTTCCTGATTTACGGCCCGGTAATGCTGATTGGCCTGCATGCGCTTGAGCTTGCACCTAAGAAAGCGGCAGGGACGGCAGCGGGCTTTACCGGCCTGTTTGGTTACCTGGGCGGCTCGGTCGCGGCCAGCGCGATTGTCGGCTACACCGTGGACTTCTTCGGCTGGGACGGCGGCTTTATCGTGATGATTGGCGGCAGTATTTTGGCCGTGCTGTTGCTGATTGTGGTGATGATTGGCGAGCGCAAACACCACGATGAAAAAATGCTGAAAAACGGCTAAGGAGAGCACCATGAAACTGATGGCAAAATCTTTACTGGCGGGCGTGGTGCTGGTGGCGACCAGCAGCGTCTTCGCCCAGACCACGGACAAAATCGTGATTGCCCACCGGGGCGCCAGCGGCTATCTGCCTGAGCATACGTTACCGGCAAAAGCGATGGCCTATGCCCAGGGCGCGGATTACCTTGAGCAAGACCTGGTGATGACCAAAGACGACAGGCTGGTGGTGCTGCATGACCACTATCTGGACAGGGTGACCGACGTCGCGAAGCGTTTCCCGGATCGGGCGCGCAAAGACGGGCGCTACTACGCCATCGACTTTACGCTGGCGGAAATCAAGTCCCTGAAGTTCACCGAGGGCTTCGATATCGTTAACGGCAAGCAGGTGCAAACTTATCCGGGGCGTTTCCCGATGGGCAAGTCCGACTTCCGGGTGCACACCTTTGAAGAAGAGATCGAGTTTGTTCAGGGGCTGAACCATTCCACCGGGAAAAACATCGGTATCTATCCTGAGATAAAAGCGCCGTGGTTCCACCATCAGGAAGGCAAAGATATCGCGGCAAAAACCCTTGAGGTACTGAAGCAGTACGGCTACACCGGCAAGCAGGATAAGGTCTATCTTCAGTGCTTTGACGCCGCCGAGCTGAAGCGCATTAAAAACGAGCTTGAGCCGAAGATGGGCATGAACCTTAACCTGGTGCAGCTTATCGCCTATACCGACTGGAATGAGACTCAGGAAAAACAGCCGGACGGCAAGTGGGTGAACTACAGTTACGACTGGATGTTTAAGCCTGGCGCGATGAAGCAAATTGCCCAGTATGCTGACGGCATTGGCCCGGACTACCATATGCTGGTGGAGAAGGCGTCAACCAAAGGGAACGTGAAGCTCACCGACATGGTGACCGAAGCACACGCCAGCAAATTGACCGTGCATCCTTATACGGTGAGGGCGGACGCGTTGCCGGACTACGTGAGCGATGTGAATCAGCTGTACGACGTGCTGTATAACCAGGCGGGCGTAGATGGGCTGTTTACCGACTTCCCGGACAAAGCCGTACGGTTTCTTAATAAGCCGTAATCGCTAATGAAAAAGGCCGCATTTGCGGCCTTTTTTACATCACTACATCTCGAGTTCGATATCTCCCCGTGCTTTGCAGCAGCAGGGAAGAATTTCACCGGGCTGGATAAACGCCAGCGGCTCGGTCAGCCACTGAACTTCCCCCGCCAGCAGCTTAGTGCGGCATGAACCGCAATAGCCTTCCCGGCACTGATACTCTACGCAGACTTTGTGTGACTCCAGCGCCGCCAGTAGCGAAGGGTGTTCTTCTTCGCTCATCAACTGCGCGCCGGTAATGCTGAGCGTAATGCGGCCCATTGTTTACAGCTGGAAGTTGCTCAGATCGTCGGTATCGACTTCCGAGTCAATCTGGCCCACCAGGTAGGAGCTGACTTCCACTTCCTGCGGCGCAACCTGGACGTTGTCGGACACCAGCCATGCGTTGATCCATGGAATCGGGTTGGAGCGAGTCTGGAACGGCAGATCAAGGCCCACGGCCTGCATGCGGATGTTGGTGATGTACTCCACATACTGGCAAAGGATGTCTTTGTTCAGGCCAATCATCGAGCCGTCGCGGAACAGGTAGTCTGCCCACTCTTTTTCCTGCTGGGCGGCCAGCACGAACAGGTCGTAGCATTCCTGGCGGCATTCAACGGCGATTTCCGCCATTTCCGGATCGTCTTCACCGCTGCGCATCAGGTTCAGCATATGCTGGGTGCCGGTCAGGTGCAGGGCTTCGTCACGGGCGATCAGCTTGATGATTTTGGCGTTACCTTCCATCAGCTCGCGCTCGGCGAAGGCGAAGGAACAGGCAAAGCTCACATAGAAGCGAATCGCTTCCAGGGCGTTAACGCTCATCAGGCAGAGGTACAACTGACGCTTCAGCGCACGCAGGTTCACGGTGACGGTTTTGCCGTTCACGTTGTGTGTGCCTTCGCCCAACAGGTGCCAGTAGCTGGTCATCTCAATCAGGTCGTCATAGTAGCCAGAGATGTCTTTGGCGCGCTTGAGGATTTCCTGGTTGGTGACGATGTCGTCAAAGACGATCGCCGGATCGTTCACGATGTTGCGGATGATGTGGGTGTAAGAACGAGAGTGAATGGTCTCGCTAAACGCCCAGGTTTCAACCCACGTTTCCAGTTCTGGAATGGAGATCAGCGGCAACAGCGCGACGTTCGGGCTGCGGCCCTGGATGGAGTCCAGCAGCGTCTGGTACTTCAGGTTGCTGATGAAGATGTGTTTCTCATGCTCCGGCAGCGCCTGGAAGTCGATGCGGTCGCGGGAGACGTCCACTTCTTCCGGGCGCCAGAAGAAGGAGAGCTGCTTTTCAATCAGCTTTTCGAAGATGTCGTATTTCTGCTGGTCGTAGCGCGCCACGTTAACCGACTGGCCAAAGAACATAGGCTCGGCGAGCTGATCGTTTTTCGTCTGTGAAAAAGTAGTGTAAGCCATGAGGTTAAATCCTGTAATACGTCGGAAAAATCCCCTCGTAAGAGGGGATTAAGCGTTAAATCTTACATGCGCCGCTTTCGCAGCCATCGTCCTGGATGGAAGGCGCCAGGTCATCCTGAGTGTCTTCCGCGCCGTCACGGGTGTTTTGATAGTACAGGGTCTTCACGCCGAATTTATAGGCGGTGAGCAGATCCTTCAGCAGCTGCTGCATTGGCACTTTGCCTGACGGGAAGCGCGTTGGGTCATAGTTGGTGTTGGCAGAGATCGACTGGTCGATAAACTTCTGCATCAGGCCAACCAGCTGCAGATAGCCATCGTTGCTCGGCATTTCCCACAGCAGCTCGTAGTTGTTTTTCAGCGCTTCATAATCCGGCACAACCTGGCGCAGGATCCCGTCTTTCGACGCTTTAATGCTGATGTGGCCGCGCGGTGGCTCGATGCCGTTGGTGGCGTTGGAGATCTGCGATGAGGTCTCAGACGGCATCAGGGCAGAAAGCGTGGAGTTGCGCAGGCCGTGAGTTTGGATGGACTCACGCAGACCTTCCCAGTCCAGATGCAGCGGTTCGTTGCTGATAGCATCCAGGTCTTTCTTGTAGGTGTCGATGGGCAGAATGCCTTTTGCGTAGGTGGTTTCGTTGAACCACGGGCAGGCACCTTGCTCTTTCGCCAGTTCGTTTGACGCTTTCAGCAGGTAGTACTGAATGGCTTCGAAAGTCTTGTGCGTCAGGTTATTTGCGCTGCCGTCGGAGTAACGCACGCCGTGCTTCGCCAGATAATAGGCAAAGTTAATCACGCCGATACCCAGGGTACGACGGCCCATTGCGCCGCGTTTTGCCGCCAGAATTGGGTAATCCTGGTAGTCGAGCAGAGCGTCCAGTGCGCGCACAGCCAGCACAGCCATCTCTTCCAGATCGTCCAGGCTTTCAATCACGCCAAGGTTGAACGCAGACAGCGTACACAGGGCGATTTCGCCGTTTTCGTCGTTGACGTCGTCCAGCGGTTTGGTCGGCAGGGCGATTTCCAGGCACAGGTTGGACTGGCGCACTGGGGCAATCGCCGGATCGAACGGGCTGTGGGTGTTGCAGTGGTCAACGTTCTGGATGTAGATACGGCCGGTGGAGGCGCGTTCCTGCATCATCAGGGAGAACAGTTCCACCGCTTTCACGCGCTGTTTACGGATGCTGTCGTCTTTCTCGTATTTGGTGTACAGGCGCTCAAACTCGTCCTGATCGGCGAAGAAAGCGTCATACAGTCCCGGCACGTCAGAGGGGCTGAACAGGGTGATCTCTTCGCCCTTCAGCAGGCGGGTATACATCAGCTTGTTGATCTGTACGCCGTAGTCCATGTGGCGCACGCGGTTACCTTCCACGCCACGGTTGTTTTTTAGCACCAGCAGGCTTTCCACTTCCAGATGCCACATCGGGTAGAACAGCGTTGCAGCCCCGCCGCGCACGCCGCCCTGGGAGCAGGACTTCACTGCCGTCTGGAAGTGCTTATAGAACGGGATACAGCCGGTGTGGAACGCTTCACCGCCGCGAATCGGGCTGCCCAGCGCACGAATGCGGCCGGCGTTGATGCCGATACCTGCGCGCTGGGAAACGTATTTCACGATCGCACTGGAGGTAGCGTTGATGGAATCCAGGCTGTCGCCGCACTCGATCAGTACGCAGGAGCTGAACTGACGGGTCGGGGTGCGCACGCCAGACATGATTGGCGTAGGCAGGGAAATCTTGAAGGTGGAAATCGCGTCGTAGAAACGTTTCACGTAGCTGAGGCGGGTTTCACGCGGGTAGCCGGAGAACAGGCAGGCGGCGACCAGAATATAGAGGAACTGCGCGCTTTCGTAGATCTCACCGGAAACGCGGTTCTGCACGAGATATTTGCCTTCGAGCTGCTTCACCGCCGCGTAAGAGAAGTTCATGTCACGCCAGTGATCGATGAAATCGTTCATCTGCTCGAACTCTTCTTCCGTGTAGTCTTCCAGCAGGTGACGATCGTATTTACCCATCTCAACCATTTTCACAACCTGATCGTAAAGCTTCGGCGGCTCAAACTGACCGTAGGCTTTTTTACGCAGGTGGAAAATTGCCAGGCGAGCGGCGAGATACTGATAATCCGGTGCGTCACGGGAGATCAGGTCAGCTGCGGCCTTGATGATGGTTTCATGAATGTCAGAGGTCTTGATGCCGTCGTAAAACTGGATATGGGAACGCAGTTCAACCTGGGAAACGGAGACGTTGTTCAGACCCTCAGCGGCCCAGTCGAGTACCCGATGAATTTTATCCAGATTGATGCGCTCTTTGCTGCCATCGCGTTTTGTAACCAGCAGACTCTGATTCATGTGAGTTTTACCTGTCCGTGAGATGAGTTTTCCCCTGATTTATACACATCCGCCAGCCTGTGACTAACTCTGTGGATAAATACTATATATAGGGGGTGGGTGACAAAATGGTCACTAGATGGTGAGTATTCTAGTAAGGAATCCGTTCAGTACAAGTATTGATTTCGTCAATAAAATGAGGTTCGGCGGAGCGCTTTTTTCGTAAGTCCACGTCACATAAGGCTTGAGGGAATTGTCAATGGGATGCAAAAAAAATGAAAATTTTGATCGGGTGCTGATTTCTTAAACTTCATCGATAATTGCGCAACGGTTCTGGCGCAATTATCGATAATCAATCCTTATACGATATGCCGATTTATGCTTCAGTATGCAGCATATAATTAACATCTACCCCTGGGCCCAGCTTGAATACGTTGGTGATTGGGTTGAAATGTAATCCGGTCATATGGCGCTCGCGCAGCGGGGTTTCATCCACCCAGCGTAAGAGTTCGGCGGGCTTGATAAACTTTTTAACATCGTGCGTGCCTTTCGGCACCATGCGCATCACATATTCAGCGCCGACGACGGCCATCAGCCAGGCTTTGCCGTTGCGGTTAATGGTAGAGAAGAAGACGTGGCCGCCGGGTTTGGCTAAACGCGCGCAGGCGTGAACCACCGATTGCGGGTCAGGCACGTGCTCCAGCATTTCCATACAGGTTACGACGTCGTACTGCCCGGCGTGTTTGCTCGCGTGTTCTTCGACCGTCTCCTGGACATAGTCCACCTTAACGCCGCTTTCCAGTGCGTGAAGGCGGGCCACCTGCAGCGGTTCAAACCCCATATCCAGGCCGGTGACGTTGGCACCTTCACGAGCCATGCTTTCCGCCAGAATACCGCCGCCGCAGCCAACGTCGAGCACGGTTTTACCGAACAGCCCACCGGCGCGCTGGTTGATATAGCCCAAACGCAGCGGGTTGATGCGGTGCAGCGGCTTAAATTCACCTTCCAGATCCCACCAGCGGGAAGCGACAGCTTCAAATTTGGCGATTTCCTCGTGGTCGACGTTCTGCGTAACCGGTTGGTTTTCAGCATTCATTACAGCGGTGACTCCTTGCAGATGTTAAGGCTGGCAGTATATCAGGCTAACGGCGTGAATAAAGCGCCGACAATTGCGTTGAGGTTTCCCCACACAGGGCTGGATGTGTTATAATTTGCGACCTTTGAATCCGGGAAAACAGTAGAGGGATAGCGGTTACATGAGCGACCTTGCCAGAGAAATTACGCCGGTCAACATTGAGGAAGAGCTAAAGAGCTCGTATCTGGATTATGCGATGTCGGTTATTGTCGGCCGCGCACTGCCAGATGTCCGCGATGGACTTAAGCCGGTACACCGTCGCGTGCTTTACGCGATGAACGTATTGGGCAATGACTGGAACAAAGCATACAAAAAATCCGCCCGTGTTGTTGGTGACGTTATCGGTAAATATCACCCTCATGGTGATACCGCGGTTTATGACACCATCGTCCGTATGGCACAGCCATTTTCCCTGCGTTACATGCTGGTCGACGGCCAGGGTAACTTCGGTTCCGTAGACGGCGACTCCGCCGCGGCGATGCGTTATACGGAAATCCGTATGTCGAAAATCGCCCACGAGCTGATGGCAGACCTGGAAAAAGAGACGGTTGATTTCGTCGATAACTACGACGGCACCGAAAAAATTCCAGACGTCATGCCAACCAAAATTCCTAACCTGCTGGTAAACGGTTCATCCGGTATCGCAGTCGGGATGGCGACGAACATTCCGCCGCACAACATTACCGAAGTGATCAACGGCTGCCTCGCCTATATTGAAGACGAGAACATCAGCGTTGAAGGGCTGATGGAACACATTCCAGGCCCGGATTTCCCGACTGCCGCTATCATTAACGGCCGCCGCGGTATTGAAGAAGCGTATCGCACCGGCCGCGGTAAAATTTATATTCGCGCCCGTGCTGAAGTAGAAGCGGACGCGAAGACCGGCCGCGAGACCATTATCGTTCACGAAATTCCGTATCAGGTGAACAAAGCTCGCCTGATCGAGAAAATCGCCGAGCTGGTGAAAGACAAACGCGTGGAAGGCATCAGCGCCCTGCGCGATGAGTCTGATAAAGACGGTATGCGTATTGTTATTGAGATTAAACGCGACGCCGTGGGCGAAGTGGTGCTCAATAACCTGTATTCCCAGACTCAGCTGCAGGTTTCCTTCGGTATCAACATGGTGGCATTGCACCATGGTCAGCCGAAGATCATGACCCTGAAAGAGATCCTGTCTGCGTTCGTGCGCCACCGCCGCGAAGTGGTGACCCGTCGTACCATCTTCGAACTGCGCAAAGCCCGCGATCGCGCGCATATCCTTGAAGGGTTGGCTATCGCCCTGGCGAATATCGACCCGATCATTGAACTTATCCGTAACTCGCCAAATGCTGCCGAAGCGAAAGCGAGCCTGGTAGCCCGTTCCTGGGACCTGGGCAACGTTTCTGCAATGCTTGAGCGTGCGGGTGATGATGCCGCACGTCCTGAGTGGCTGGAGCCAGAGTTTGGCATCCGCGACGGTAAATACTTCCTCACCGAGCAGCAGGCTCAGGCGATTCTGGATCTGCGTCTGCAGAAACTGACCGGCCTTGAGCACGAAAAACTGCTCGACGAGTATAAAGAACTGCTGGAGCAGATCGCTGAATTACTGCACATCCTGGGCAGCGCAGAGCGTCTGATGGAAGTGATTCGCGAAGAGCTGGAAGCGATGCGCGATCAGTTCGGCGACAACCGTCGCACCGAGATCACCGCCAACACCGCAGATATCAACATTGAAGATCTGATCAACCAGGAAGATGTGGTGGTCACCCTGTCTCACCAGGGCTATGTGAAGTATCAGCCGCTGACCGATTATGAAGCGCAGCGCCGCGGTGGCAAAGGCAAGTCGGCCGCCCGTATTAAAGAAGAAGACTTCATTGACCGCCTGCTGGTGGCCAACACCCACGACACGATCCTGCTGTTCTCCAGCCGTGGTCGCCTGTACTGGATGAAGGTTTATCAGCTGCCGGAAGCGAGCCGTGGCGCGCGTGGCCGTCCAATTGTGAACCTGCTGCCGCTTGAGCAGGACGAGCGTATTACCGCGATTCTGCCGGTGCGCGAGTACGCAGAAGGCATCAACGTGTTCATGGCGACCGCAAGCGGTACCGTGAAGAAAACTGCGCTGACCGACTTCAGCCGTCCGCGTTCAGCGGGCATCATCGCCGTTAACCTTAACGAGGGTGACGAGCTGATTGGCGTTGATTTAACTAACGGTAGCGACGAAGCCATGCTGTTCTCGGCGGCAGGTAAAGTGGTGCGCTTCAAAGAAGACGCCGTTCGTACCATGGGCCGTACCGCAACGGGCGTTCGCGGGATCAAGCTTGCCGGTGACGACAAAGTGGTGTCTCTGATCATTCCTCGCGGTGACGGCGCGATTCTGACCGTTACCCAGAATGGTTACGGTAAACGCACCGCTGCGGCCGAGTATCCAACCAAGTCTCGTGCAACGCAGGGCGTTATCTCTATCAAAGTCACCGAACGTAACGGCAGCGTCGTTGGGGCGGTGCAGGTGGAGGATACCGACCAGATCATGATGATCACCGATGCCGGTACGCTGGTGCGTACCCGCGTGTCTGAAGTCAGCGTGGTCGGGCGTAACACCCAGGGCGTTATTCTCATCCGTACTGCGGAAGACGAAAGCGTTGTGGGCCTGCAGCGCGTCGCCGAACCTGTGGATGACGAAGAGCTGGACAGCATCGACGGTAGCGTGGCGGAAGGGGACGATGATATCGCGCCTGAAGCGGATACCGATGATGATGTTGCCGACGAAGCGGACGAATAATCCAGAATAGTCGTAAATAAAGGGTCGCTTTGGCGGCCCTTTTTGTTTGCCGTTGCGGGACAAAGGTTTTGCGGCTACCTTAAGCGCATCTTCGTTCACTCGCTCGCGTACTTTCAGGCCCAATTTGAAATACTTCGTCTCTTTTCGCAGCACCCTTAAAATTTCGCGCTACCTGTTCAGGGCGCTGGCGCTTCTGCTCTGGCTGCTTATCGCGCTGTTTTCCGTGTTTTACATCGTCAACGCGCTGCACGATAAAGAGTCGGAGATTCGCCAGGAGTTTAACATCAGCTTTGACCAGGCCCAGCGCTACATCCAGCGCACTTCGGACGTGGTGAAAGAGCTGAAGTACATTGCTGAAAACCGTCTCACGGCGCCCAATGGCGTGCTTCCTCCGCTCGATCAAAGCGCGGATAAAACCGAGGCGCCAACGTTTATGCCGCTCTTCCCGGACTCTGACTGTTCGGCAGTGAGCGTGACCTGGCGAAGCTCGCTGCAGTCTCTCTCCTGGTTCCTGCGCTACTGGCGCGATAACTTCTCCGCGGCGTACGACCTCAACCGGGTGTTCCTGATTGGCGGCGATAATCTCTGCATGGCAGATTTTGGGCTGCGTGATATGCCGCTGGAACGGGAAAACGCGCTGAAAACGCTGCATGAACGCATCATGAAGTATCGTACCGCGCCCCAGGATGAACGGGCGAACAGCATTTACTGGATTGGGCAGGGGCCGCGCCCCGGCATTGGCTATTTCTACACGCTGACGCCGGTCTATCTGGCGAACCGCCTCCAGGCGCTGCTGGGGATTGAGCAAACGGTGCGTATGGAGAACTTCCTGACGCCGGGCACGCTGCCTATTGGCGTCACTATCCTGGATGAAAACGGGCACCCGCTGATATCGCTGACCGGCCCGGAATCGCGCATTGAACCGGAAAGTCGCTGGATTCAGGATCGCTCCTGGTTCGGCTATACCTCTGGCTTTAAGGCGCTGGTACTAAAGAAAAACCTGCCGCCGTCCTCGCTGAGCGTGATTTACTCTGTGCCTGTCGATTTGGTGCTGGAAAGCATCAGAATGCTTATCCTCAATGCGGTTTTACTCAACGTCCTGGTAGGCATTGTGCTGTTTACCCTGGCGCGAATGTATGAGCGCCGGATATTTATTCCGGCCGAGAGCGATGCCCAGCGGCTGGAGGAGCACGAGCAGTTCAACCGGAAGATCGTCGCGTCTGCACCCGTGGGTATCTGTATTTTGCGCACCCAGGACGGCACTAATATTCTGAGTAACGAACTGGCGCACAATTACCTCAATATGCTGACGCACGAGGACAGGCAGCGGCTGACGCAGATTATTTGTGGCCAGCAGGTCAACTTTGTCGATGTCATGACCAGCAACCACACCAATCTGCAGATCAGCTTTGTGCATTCGCGCTACCGCAATGAGAACGTGGCAATTTGCGTGTTGGTTGACGTCAGCGCCCGCGTGAAGATGGAGGAGTCCCTGCAGGAGATGGCTCAGGCCTCGGAGCAGGCGAGCCAGTCTAAATCTATGTTCCTCGCCACTGTCAGCCATGAACTGCGTACGCCGCTGTACGGCATCATCGGTAACCTGGATCTCCTGCAGACCAAAGAACTGCCGAAGGGCGTGGACAGGCTGGTCACGGCGATGAACAACTCATCCAGCCTGCTGCTGAAAATCATCAGCGATATTCTCGACTTCTCGAAAATCGAGTCAGAACAGTTGAAGATTGAGCCGCGTGAGTTTTCTCCGCGCGAGGTGATGAGCCACATTACCGCTAACTATCTGCCGCTGGTGGTTCGCAAGCAGCTGGGGCTGTACTGCTTTATCGACGATGATGTACCGCTCACGCTGCAGGGTGACCCTATGCGCTTGCAGCAGGTTATCTCCAACTTACTGAGTAATGCGATTAAGTTCACCGATATTGGCTGTATTATCCTGCATGTTTCTATCAACGGTGATTACCTGAGCTTCCGGGTGCGCGACACCGGGGTAGGGATCCCGACCAAAGAAGTGACCCGACTTTTTGACCCGTTCTTCCAGGTGGGGACCGGCGTGCAGCGTAATTTCCAGGGAACCGGGCTGGGGCTGGCGATTTGCGAAAAGCTAATCAGCATGATGGATGGCGATATTTCGGTGGATACCGAGTCGGGAATGGGCAGCCAGTTTACGGTGCGTATCCCGCTGTATAAAGCGCAGTTTGCGCCGAAGAATAATGTTGAAGGGCTGGCGGACAAGCGCTGCTGGCTGGCTATTCGCAATGATTATCTCAGTAGCTACCTGGAATCTTTGCTGATCAAAAACGGGCTACAGGCGCAGTCCTGGTCGGGTGAAACGCCGGGCAGCGACGATATTCTGATTACCGATGATAATCTGGTGGCGCCGTGGGGCGGCCGGGCGGCAATTGTCTTCTGCCGCCGCCATATAGGTATTCCCGTTGAATTTGAACCTGGTCGTTGGGTGCACAGCGTCGCAGCGCCGCACGAGTTGCTGCCGCTGCTGGGGCGGATTTACAGCATTACTGTGGATGTGCCTGGCAGTTCTCCGGCGCTGACGGCGGCCAGTGAGATAAGCGAGCGAAACGATGACATGATGATCCTGGTGGTGGATGACCATCCGATCAACCGTCGCTTGCTGGCCGATCAGCTCGGATCGCTTGGCTATCAGTGCAAAACGGCGAATGACGGGATCGATGCGCTGAACGTGCTCAGCAAAAATCATATCGATATCGTACTCAGTGACGTCAACATGCCGAACATGGACGGCTATCGCCTGACGCAGCGCATTCGCCAACTGGGGCTGACGCTGCCGGTCATCGGCGTGACGGCAAACGCGCTGGCGGAAGAGAAGCAGCGCTGTCTGGAATCCGGTATGGACAGCTGCTTGTCTAAACCGGTCACGCTGGATGTGATTAAACAGACGCTGGCGGTTTATGCTGCCCGAGTGCGAAGTACACGCGATGCCTCGTAAACTAAGCTCATAAAAAAGCCCCGCATTTTCATGCGGGGCTTTTTCTTGGTGGCCGTGGCGGAGATTACTCTTTGTCCGCCGGCGTCAGGCTCACTGAGGAAAGGTAATTCAGCAGGGCAATGTCGTTCTCGACGCCCAGCTTCATCATCGCTGATTTCTTTTGGCTACTGATAGTTTTGATGCTGCGGTTCAGCTTACGGGCTATCTCGGTCACCAGGAAACCTTCGGCGAACAGGCGCAGAACTTCGCTTTCTTTCGGCGACAGGCGCTTATCGCCATAGCCACCTGCGCTGATTTTTTCCAGCAGGCGGGAAACGCTCTCAGGGGTGAATTTCTTGCCCTTCTGCAACGCGGCGAGCGCTTTTGGCAGATCGGTTGGCGCACCCTGTTTCAGCACAATCCCCTCAATGTCGAGATCCAACACCGCGCTTAGGATTGCCGGGTTGTTGTTCATGGTTAGCACGATGATCGACAGGTTAGGGAAGTGGCGCTTGATGTATTTGATCAGTGTGATGCCGTCGCCATATTTATCGCCTGGCATGGACAGATCGGTTATCAGTACGTTGGCTTCGAGCTTTGGTAAATTATTGATCAGTGCCGTGGAGTCTTCGAATTCACCGACAACATTCACCCATTCGATCTGCTCAAGAGATTTGCGAATGCCGAACAGAACAATCGGATGGTCGTCAGCAATAATTACGTTCATGTTGTTCATGTAATAGGCTACCTTGCTACAGCAGACTTTTGACGTAAGCATCAATGTCGCTGATATATTTTTGTATGTTTGAAGCATCACTTTCACGAATGTGGTGCTCCAACGTTTCACATAACTGTTTGCCGGGCACCAGATTCAGCATCGCAAACACGCCCTTCAGGCGGTGCGCAGTCTGCGCCAGAGCGGCAAAGTCGCCCGCTGCAGATTCAGTATACAGTCTGGTGACATCTTCCGGTACCGTGTCGACAAACAGCGCGTAATAACCGCTGGCGTGCAGCTGAGCGTTTTCGTCGCCGCCCAGAGGCGAATCGGGTGTGTCTTCCTCCGCCAGTTGGTTTTCAATCAGCTGCAGAACGGCGTCCTGCATCGCGTTGCTGATATTAAAGTTTACCCGGAACTGGCCAGGTGCAATCTTCCGCATCCCGTTTTCATCATCGCTTAAAAGCAAGCCCGAAGCAGTAAGATTAGACGGATTATCAGTGAGGAAGATATCAAAGTCTTGACTCGCGAGTCTTTCGTCCGGGGAAATGCAGTTCGCGCCCCAGTTTTCCAGCATGCGGGTCACAATCGTTCGGACCTCGTTGGAGGTGATATCCAGCATCGCCACAACGTCATCCAGCAGTCTCTCATCCCGCGAATCTGCCTGTGACTCTGCGGCCATCCTGATATGTAAATTATAGCGTGTGCCGATGTCCGGGCGCGTTTTGATGTTCAGATGCCCGCCGAGCTTACGAGCAAGGCGATCGCAAAGGTAGAAAGCCAGCCCGTTGGCCTGCCCATAGCGGTCTTCGCTGGTTTCGTTGAGGAACGGGAAGTGCAGGTTATCAATTTCACCGCCGCCGATACCGTTACCGGTATCCAGGACGCGGAACAAGAGGCGATCTGGCCCGGCTTCCTCCTCGCTAATATCAAGCGTGATCTTGCCAATCTGCGTAGTGGTCACGGAATAGTGCAGCAGCAGCTCAAGGATTTTGCGCAGCACGTCTTTGTCGCCGTGGCGTTTTTCATCGGCCGGCAGGTTATTGTTGATGAGCAGCTGCAGCCCTTTACGCTTGATAATCGGCAGCATCGACAGGGCAACTTCATCAATCAGGGACTGAATAGAAAACTCGCTGACGCTGGTTTTCCAGCTGTCGGCTTCCAGCATGTTGAGGAGCTGGATCTCGTCGACCAGACGGACAATGATCTGGGCATCATTTGCCAGCTGCAGATGTTTGCTGTCGTTAATTTCTGCGGCATGTTCCGCCAGTTGCTTAACCGGAAGCTGCAGGGCTTCGCCGATATGCTGCATGAAGGCGGCCCGGCCCTGCTGGTTTTTCTCATACAGACGCTGGGCCTGTTTGAGTTTTTTGTTCACCAGAATTTCGCGATCCTGATCGCGGATCACAAAAATCTGCGTGCGCGGGGCTATCTGGCTGCGGAACTGGCGAATCTCATACAGCTCGTTGTTGACCGTGGCCTGAATGACCCCCTGATGCTGGTCCGCCATCGAAATAATATTTTGCAAATTCAGGTGGGGGAGCAGGTGATCGGCAATTTTATTGCTGATCACGGTACGGTTCGCGTCGAGGTCGTGAACCAGCAGGCCAAGGGGCAGGATCGCGACGATCTCTTCATTTAGCGCACGCAGTATTTGCAGCTCGGCATTCCCCGAATTGCTTTCCGCCTGCCGCTGAGGCTGCTGGCGGAAGGTTGCAAAGCCAAAAACGGCCAGACCGAGCAGCGCTATGTTCAGCAACAGCGGCAGAAGAATATTTTGCAGCGTGTCCATCATCAGCGTCCCAAACGGAACTTGCCACACCAGCTGGAGCTGCGTCGTCGCTACCGGAGCCGTAATTTCAATTCGTGCACTATTAAAGTTAATGCTGACGCTGTCCGGATCGTCTTTATCCGTTGAAGTTGTCGCGGCTGTCCGCTGGCGTTCGTCAGGATCCAACTGGAAGCTGTCCAGGGACATAGTGGGCGGGATAAGATCGTTAATCGGCAGATCGAATGCGACCACGGTTGCCAGATGCCCAGGCTGGTTAAAGGTGGTTCTCAGCGTGAAATAATGACCGTTCTGCCAGTTAAGTTTGCGCAGAGGCGAGAAGCTTTCCCGCTCATCGAGGGCATTAGCCTGCTGCAGCATCTCCGCGCGGCGTGAATCCACGATGGTGCCGACGCCGGAGTCTTTGAAACCAGATGACAGGTCCTTGAGCGGCAGCGTTGAGACCAGAATCATGCTGTTGTCCTGGCCGTTAAGGTAGTACATCGACCAGGGGCTACTTTCCGCTCCCCACAGCGTGTCCAGGTAGCCGGATATCCGCTGCGTCATTTCCAGCGTGGAGCTGTCATGGGAGCCAAAAATCAGCGCCTCGGTTTTGCTTCGCGGTTTATCGAGGTAATAGACGTCCTGACGCAGCCGGGTTTCCTGGAGATTTTCGCCAGAGGCTGCCGGGGCAGTCGCGATATTGTCATAGATTTGCCACGTAGCGTAACGGTAGGTCTCTACACGTTTATGCAAAGCATGGGTGATATCGACAATCTGGTAGCTTTTGTCCTTTAGCCAGGCATTAACGGCGCTTTGCACCAGGACGCCCATCGAGACGAGCAGAACGACGATCAGCAGCAAAAAGAAGCGGGTAATGTTGCCGGGGAACAGTGAAAACTTATTTAGCGACGTATTTTCAGACTGGCTCATTGTATGTATGCAACCCGGCGAAGCCTCGCCAATCCTGGATGATAGGTAGCCCAACTGCTTGAGTGAGCCGTTTCGCCTTAGCGGTTTAGCGCTTGCAGATGCTAAGAATACCTTTATATGGCGGTGTCGTCAGCAATCTGACGCAGTATAAGGTGTTCTCTGTTTTTTTTCAGGTGACTGATTATTAGGAAAAATCCTTAAATAATAATTTACCTTAAGTCTTGTTGGTAATTTGTACAGCTGGGCGAGATTTGTACAAATATTCGCTGAGGGTATGTTGGGCGTGGGAAATAGAATTGTTTAAGAAAAATCCGCATTCTGTATGAAATATGGAGAAAAAAAGCAGGCTGATTAATTAACAGACGTTATAAATTGCATAGCTAGCACACAGATATTAAATTTGTGTAAAGATGAGTAAAAAAAACCGGATGCAAGCATCCGGTACTAATAGGGGTAAACGGACATTCAGATTCGAATGACGGTAATAAATAAAGTTAATGATGATAGCGATAATGATTCTATCGCCTAAGTTAATAAAAAAATTATCATTGAGTGCTACTTTTTTATTTTAGATATAACTTATTGATTTAATTGTGTTGTTATTATTTTTTGATTATTAATGCTTATATTTTTAGCTATTCGTGCTAAAAAAAGTTCCCTCTAATTTACATTTTGATACATCTATATTGATAAATGAAACATCTATATAGTTTTCGTATCATATTCTCGTTGGATTATTCAGTATTTGTTTTGGACAATGAATTTGCCGACTGATTAGAGGGTTAATCAGTAAGCAGTGGTAAATAAAATAAGGCATATAACAGAGGGTTAATAAGATGAAAGTTAAAGCACTGTCCCTTCTGGTACCGGCTCTGCTGGTAGCAGGCGCTGCAAATGCAGCCGAAATTTACAACAAAGACGGCAATAAATTAGACCTGTACGGTAAAGTTGATGGTCTGCACTATTTCTCCAACGATAAAACCGCTGATGGCGACCAGACCTACGTTCGCTTTGGCTTCAAGGGCGAAACCCAGATCAACGACCAGCTGACCGGTTACGGCCAGTGGGAATACAACGTTCAGGCGAACAACACTGAAAACTCCAGCAACCAATCCTGGACTCGTCTGGGCTTTGCTGGTCTGAAGTTCGGTGACGCAGGTTCTTTCGACTACGGTCGTAACTACGGCGTTGTTTACGATGTCACTTCCTGGACCGACGTTCTGCCAGAATTCGGTGGCGATACCTACGGTTCTGATAACTTCATGCAGTCTCGTGCTAACGGCGTGGCAACCTACCGTAACACTGACTTCTTCGGTCTGGTTGATGGCCTGAACTTTGCTCTGCAGTATCAGGGTAAAAACGGCAGCGCCAGCGGCGAAGGTCAAACCAACAACGGTCGTGACTTCCAGCGTCAGAATGGTGACGGCTTCGGTGGTTCTGTAACTTACGCCCTGGGTGAAGGTTTCAGCGTTGGTTCAGCGATCTCCAGCTCTAAACGTACTACCGCTCAGAATGCTGCTGGCGTACTGGGTCACGGTGACGATGCAACCACCTACACCGGTGGCCTGAAATACGACGCGAACAACATCTACCTGGCTACTCAGTACACCCAGACCTACAACGCAACCCGCGCTGGCAGCCTGGGCTTTGCTAACAAAGCACAGAACTTCGAAGTTGTAGCTCAGTACCAGTTCGACTTCGGTCTGCGTCCATCCGTGGCTTACCTGCAGTCTAAAGGCAAAGACCTGGAAAACGGCTACGGCGACCAGGACCTGCTGAAATATGTTGATGTGGGCGCGACCTACTACTTCAACAAAAATATGTCCACCTACGTTGACTACAAAATCAACCTGTTGGACAAAAATACCTTCACTCAGAATGCGGGCATCGGTACCGACGACGTTGTGGGTGTAGGCCTGGTTTACCAGTTCTAATTTAGCTCAAGCTAACAAAGGCGCCGCAAGGCGCCTTTTTTATGTCTCAAACCTCAATGGCTCGCCGCTTGCTCCCTCTCCCGGCCTCTTTTGCTGTACCCTTACGCTCCCGAAACTGGAGACTGACACCATGGATTCACGCATTATTCGTCACGGCTGGCTTGCCGTCGCTCTTTTCGCTCTCTCAGGCTGCGATAACGCTCAGCCTGACGCCACAAAGGCCATGGTGCTTGAGGGGAAAACCATGGGAACTTACTGGCGCGTGAGCCTGGCGGACGTTGATGATGCACAGCAAGCCTCGCTGAAGAGAAAAATTCAGGATCAGCTCGATGCCGACGATCGGCTAATGTCCACCTGGAAAAAAGACTCGGCGCTTTCCCTTTTTAACCAGTCCGCCAGCACTGAACCGTATCCGGTGAGTGAGGCGATGAGTGATATTGTCACGATGTCGCTGCGCATCGGTGCGAAAACCGATGGGGCGATGGACATTACAGTCGGGCCTTTGGTCAATCTGTGGGGCTTCGGGCCCGATAAACAGCCGCTGCACACGCCGAATCAGGCACAGATTGATGCCGCCAAAGCCTTAACCGGTTTGCAGCACCTGAAGGTGGTGAATGCTGCCGGTAAGCAATGGCTGCAAAAAGATCTTCCCGGCCTGTATGTCGATCTGTCGACCATCGGGGAGGGTTACGCCGCCGACCATCTGGCCCGCCTGATGGAGCAAAATGGCATTAGCCGCTATCTTGTTTCTGTCGGAGGCGCGGTCACCACTCGCGGCACTAATCCGGCGGGAAAAGCCTGGCGGGTGGCTATTCAGAAACCGACCGATCGGGAGAATGCCGTGCAGGCAATGGTGGATATCAACGGCCACGGGATCAGTACCTCAGGCAGTTACCGCAACTATTACGAGCTGGACGGCAAGCGTATTTCCCACATCATTAACCCGCAGACCGGGCGGCCTATTGAACATAAATTAGTTTCCGCTACCGTCATTGCACCAACGGCGATGGAAGCCGATGGCTGGGACACGGGGTTGATGGTCTTAGGAGAAGAAAAAGCCAAACAGGTTGCGGAGAAAGAAGGCCTGGCCGTTTACCTTATCAGCAAAGAAGGGGACGGATTCCGGAGCTGGATGTCACCTCAGTTCAAAACCTTCTTGCTTGACGAAAAAAATTAAAAAGCAAGAACCCGAGTTTTTCATCCGGCCTGTGCTGCCATGATGGTATCGTTAAATTAAGCATGAGGTCGCGATGATGAAGCAGACAAACGGGTATATTACAGAGCAGCAGCGCTGGCAGGCGGTGGAACAGCGCGACACGCAGGCCGACGGGCAATTCGTTTTTGCCGTCAAAACCACCGGTATTTTCTGCCGGCCTTCCTGCAGCGCTCGCCGTCCGCTACGTGAAAATACCGCTTTCTACGCCACACCCGAAGCGGCGCTAGAAGCCGGGTTTCGCGCCTGCAAGCGCTGTCAGCCGGATAAGCTTGCCCCTGAGCGCCAGCGAGTGGCGCGCATTGAAGAAGCTTGCCGGATTATTGAATCCAGCGAAGTACCGCTGACACTGGATGAGCTAGCCGGGCGGGTCGCCATGAGCAGCTTTCATTTCCACCGCCTCTTTAAAAGTGTCACGGGCCTGACGCCAAACGCATGGCAAAAAGCGCATCGCGCTCGTCGTTTACGTGCTGGCCTGGCACAAGGGAAAGGGGTGACAAACGCCATTTTTGATGCGGGTTTTCAGTCAGGGAGCGCGTATTACCATCAGGCGGATGCTGCGTTGGGCATGACGGCAAGCCAGTATCGTAAAGGTGGTGCCCGTGCTCATGTCCAATTTGTAGTTGGCACCTGCCAACTGGGGGAATTCCTGGTGGCGGAAAGCGAGCGCGGTATTTGTGCAATCCTGTTGGGTGAGAACGCCGAAACGCTTATCGGTGAGCTGGAAACTGAATTTCCTTCGTCACAACTTACTCCGGGCGATGAGGCATTCGCTTCACGCGTGGCACAGGTCATTGGTTTTATCGAATCGCCTACTGCTGAGTTTTCGCTGCCGCTGGACATTCGCGGGACGGCATTTCAGCAACAGGTATGGCAGGCGTTACGATCCGTTCCGCCAGGAACTACCGTTAGCTATAGCGAACTGGCGGAACGTATCGGTAAACCTGCTGCCGTGCGGGCGGTGGCCGGAGCCTGCGCGGCTAATACGCTTGCAGTCGCCATTCCCTGCCACAGGGTGATCCGCAGCGACGGTGGTTTGTCCGGCTATCGCTGGGGCGTGGAGCGCAAGCGTCAGCTGCTGGAAAACGAAACGAGAAGGCAGAAAGAATAATGCTGGATTTGTTTGCTGATGAATCTCCGTGGGAAGAGCCGCTTGCCGAGGGCGCGACAATTCTGCGGCGCTTTGCCCGGGAAGAGGCCGCCGCGCTGCTGGCCGGTGTTGGGCAGGTTTCTCAGCAGGCGCCTTTCCGCCATATGGTGACGCCTGGCGGCTACACCATGTCGGTGGCTATGACCAACTGCGGCGCATTAGGCTGGAGCACCAATCAGAATGGTTACCTCTATTCGCCACAGGATCCGCTGACCGGGCAGGGCTGGCCATTGATTCCGGAAGTATTTCTGTCCATTTGCCACCGAGCCTCGCGCGCGGCGGGTTATCTGGATTTTGAACCCGATGCCTGCCTGATCAACCGCTATGCCGCAGGCACCAAACTCTCTCTTCATCAGGATAAAGACGAGCCTAATTTGCGCCAGCCCATTGTTTCGGTTTCGCTTGGCTTGCCTGCCATATTTCAGTTTGGTGGCCTGCAGCGCGGAGACCCTTTGCAACGTATCATGCTGGAGCATGGTGACGTTGTGGTATGGGGGGGCGCGTCACGGCTTTTTTATCACGGTATTCTGCCGCTCAAACCCGGTTTTCATCCTCTCACCGACCAATTCCGCTACAACCTGACCTTTCGCCGTGCCTCGTAAGGCGAATAAAAATAAGAATTATTCTTGATGTGGGCGGCGAGCCGTTTAAACTGCTCGCTGTTTTATTTTGCCGGTAGGGAATTATGGAGCTACTTCGTGTGGTTTATCGCCAGTATCGCTGGCCTTTTGTAATGGTCATGGCGTTAAGCCTGGCCAGTGCGGCGCTAGGCATTGGCCTGATTGCGTTCATTAACCAGCGTCTGATTGAGACACCCGATCTTACCTTCGCGGTTCTGCCAGAGTTCATGGGATTACTCTTGTTGCTGATGGCCGTGACGCTGGGTTCGCAGCTGGCGTTAACCACCCTTGGACACCATTTTGTTTTTCGTCTGCGTAGCGAGTTTATCAAGCGCCTGATGGACACCGACGTAGAGCGCGTCGAGCAGTTGGGCAGTGCTGCGCTGTTGGCGGGGCTAACCAGCGACGTGCGCAACATTACGATTGCCTTTGTTCGCCTGCCGGAACTGGTGCAAGGCATTATTCTGGCTATCGGTTCCGCCGCTTACCTTGCCTGGCTGTCACCTAAAATGCTGGGCGTGACCACCGTATGGCTGGTTATCACCATTGTGGGCGGTTATCTGCTGGTGGCGCGGGTATACAAACACATGGCCCAGCTTCGTGAAATTGAAGACCAGCTTTATCACGATTATCAAACCGTTATCGAAGGGCGTAAGGAACTGGCCCTGAACCGCGAACGTGCGGAGCGGATGTACGAAGACACCTACACGCCTCACGCTGCCGATTATCGAAACAATATTATCCGCGCAGATACCTACCACCTTAGCGCCGTGAACTGGTCCAACATTATGATGCTGGGTGCGATTGGGCTGGTGTTTTATATGGCTAATAGCCTGGGCTGGTCCGACACCAACGTAGCGGCAACCTTTTCTTTAACGTTGCTATTTTTGCGTACGCCACTCCTTTCCGCCGTCGGGGCGTTACCGACGCTGCTGAGCGCCCAGGTTGCCTTCAATAAGCTGAATAAGTTCCAGCTCGCCCCGTACGATGCTGCGTTCCCCCGTTCGAAGGCCGCCGGGAACTGGCAGCAGATTGAAATGCGCGATGTAGTGTTTCAATACGGGGATAATAGCTTTAGCGTTGGCCCGCTGAACCTCACTATCAAGCGCGGGGAACTGCTGTTTCTGATTGGCGGTAACGGCAGCGGAAAATCGACCCTGGCGATGTTGCTGACAGGACTTTATCAGCCGGTCAGCGGGGCGATTTATCTTGATGGCCAGCGCGTTGAGGCCCGGACGCAGGATGACTACCGTCGGCTATTCTCAGCGGTATTCACCGACGTTTGGCTGTTTGACCGCCTTCTGGGGGCACAGGGTAAACCGGCTAATTCTGAGCTGGTAAACAGCTGGCTCGAGCGGCTGAAAATGAGCAGTAAGCTAGAGCTGGACAACGGCACCATTCTCAACCTCAAGCTTTCGAAGGGGCAGCGCAAGCGCGTGGCGCTGCTGCTGGCGATAGCGGAAGAGCGAGATATCATCCTGCTCGACGAATGGGCCGCAGACCAGGATCCTCATTTCCGGCGTGAATTCTACCAGGTATTGCTGCCGTTAATGCAGCAAATGGGGAAAACGGTCTTTGCCATCAGCCATGACGATCACTACTTTATTCACGCTGACCGGCTTCTGGAAATGCGCCAGGGCCAACTCAGCGATCTGACCGGCGACGAGCGGGCACAAGCTTCACGCGATGCCGTGGCAAGAACGGGTCATTGAGTCAGCGCCACCTAAACAAAGTAAAAAAACCAGCCAATTAAGGCTGGTTTTTTGTTTTCTTCATCCCGTCAGGCTATAAACTAACTCGTCGTTTCCAGGGAATTATTTTATGACCGCCACTCAGAAGTACAGCACCAAAGAGCGTGACCAGGACAGGGCACGTATTCTGCAAATTCTGTTGACCAACAAAGCCGTCGCCAGCGGTATTCTGGCCAAAGAACCTTTCGCTGAAACACAGAGCGCCGAGCAGGATATCGCCGAGATAGTGACGCTGGTTGAGCGATTGCCCGCGCCGGATCTCGCCGATGTCCTGGAAGCCTTGCCAACGGAAGAGCGCTTAGCGCTATGGAGCCTCGTCACCGAAGACCGACGCGGTAGCGTGCTGGTTGAGGCTTCAGAGACGGTCTGGGATGACCTGATTGAAGATATGAGCGATAAAGCGCTGCTTAATGCGCTGCGCCCGCTGGATATCGACGATCAGATCTATCTGGCGCAGTACCTTCCTCGCGATCTGGTCGGGCGTTTGCTGGCCACGCTGCCGCAGAATGAGCGCACGCAAGTTCGCCAGATCCTGCATTATGACAAGCACAGCGTTGGCGCAATCATGGATTTTGAAGTGATCACCGTGCGCCCAGATGTCACGCTTGCCGTTGTGCAGCGCTACCTTCGTATTCGCGGCAAAGTGCCGCAGAACACCGACAAACTGTTTGTCACCAGCCGGGACAAAACGCTGTTGGGTGAGCTGGACCTCACCGCGATTCTACTGCATTCGCCGCAAACGCCGGTGCTGAAGGTGATGGACGACAACCCCACCTGCTTCGCGCCGGAAGATCATGACGAGCAGGCCGCGCGTACCTTTGAACGCGATGACTTGATCAGCGCCGCAGTGGTTGACAGTACCGGCAAGCTGATGGGGCGCTTAACGGTGGATGAGATTGTTGACGTGGTGTACGAGGAAACCGACAACGACCTGCGCCGCATGGGCGGCCTGAGCACCGAAGAGGATGTCTTTGCACCCGTCAGCAAAGCCGTGCGCACCCGCTGGGCCTGGCTTGCCATTAACCTTTGTACGGCGTTTGTGGCCTCACGCGTGATTGGATTATTTGAACATACCATTTCGCAACTAGTGGCTCTGGCATCGCTGATGCCGATCGTGGCGGGCATCGGTGGTAACACAGGTAACCAGACGATCACCATGATTGTGCGTGCGCTGGCGTTGCAGCATATTCAGGCCGGAAACATCTCCTTCCTGATGCTGCGTGAGCTGGGCGTCGCGTTGATCAACGGGCTGGTCTGGGGGGGCGTGATGGGGGGCATCACCTGGCTGTTGTACAACGACGCGGCGATGGGCGGCGTGATGACGCTGGCGATGATCCTGAATCTTCTGGTCGCGGCGCTGATGGGCGTCGTGATTCCAATGACGATGACCAAACTGGGCAAAGATCCTGCCGTCGGCTCAAGCGTGATGATCACCGCCATTACCGATACCGGCGGATTCTTTATCTTCCTGGGGCTGGCTACGCTGTTTCTGTTGTAAGTGTAAAACACCGCACAAAGCCGCCAGTTCAGGCGGCTTTTCTTTTGGCTGTTCAGGCAAAATCCAGGCACAAAAAAACCAGCCATAAGAGGCTGGTTTTCAATGTTTATTTGGTCGGCACGAGAGGATTTGAACCTCCGACCCCCGACACCCCATGACGGTGCGCTACCAGGCTGCGCTACGTGCCGACGCAGAAGAATCATAGTACACTTTTCCGCGTTGATTGCAAGGGAATACGCAGCTAACTGTCTTATAAATAAACAATTAGTTGGCGATGAAGCGCTTCTCGTCAGTCAGCACCTGCAGCAGCAAATCAAGCTGCGGCTTGGTTTCATTGATCCGTTTACCCTGCAGATCGTACATCCGATAGTTGCCGTTGTTATTCAGCACCAGCGTCATCTCGGGCGTTGTCACGGCCAGGGTTTGATTGTCGGCACCAATCACCCAATTGTTACGGCGCGTCGCGGCAAATAAATCCTCCCCCTGAGAGTACTCATTGGCCGCCGTTTTAACGTGCAGCAGACGCTGCATCAGGGTGGTCATCACGTCCTGATGATCGGTCAGTTTGGTGATGGTCTGCGCAGGTGTGCCCGGCCAGTGAATCACTAGCGGCACCTGAATCCGCGCACGTGACCAGGCGAAAGAGTCACGCTGGTCGCCGAGCGGAATCCCGTGGCCTGCGGTAATGATAACCACCGTGTTTTGCAGCTTGCCTGCCGCTTCCAGCGCATCCAGTACGCGTTTAATTTGCTCATCAACATTACCGGCTGCGCGGGAATAGCGCTGCTCAAAGCCCTGTTGATTTCCGTTGTCGTCGATGCTGGTGCCGTTAAAGGCGACCCAGGAGAACCAGCGATTGTCCTCGGAAGCATACTGGTTAAGCCAACTGATCCACTGTGTTGCCGTCTGGCCGTCGGTCTGGTTTTTGGCCGGGCGCAACGAGAAATCAGACAGCAGGGCCTGGCGGTACATCGCCGAGTTAAAGCCGTCGGATGCAAACAGGCCAAGCTGGTAGCCCTGCTGATTTAAACCCGTAATCAGTGCGGCAGGGGTGCGGTTTGACAGCACACCGTCCATATAAGCCGGGGAGATACCGTAGAACAGGCCGAACATGCCGCTATCGGTGTTATTCCCGGAACTCATGTGCTGAGTAAAGCGGATATTATCGTGGGCAAATGCCTTCAGCGCCGGCATATCTTTGCTCATGCTTGCGGCATTCAGCCCGTCAACGGTAATCAGCAGCACATTGTTACCAAGACCCATATCGCGGAATTGCAGATTACTCAGCGGATACTGGACCGACAGCGCTGCCGGGCTACCTTGCTCCACCAGCCTGCGCTGGTATTCCTTGGCATCCAGCAGGCCGTGTTTTTCAAGGAAACGACGGGCGGTCATTGGGTATGAGAGCGGCAGATTAGCCCGCTGCATGGTAATCGGGCGATAGAAGTTAGCATCCGCCCAGATGTACATCAGGTGGCTACTAAAGAAAGAAATAAAGAACAGAATCACTAAAGGACGCGCGTATTGCCGACGACGCCCGAGGCTGCGCAGTTTTTGCCAGCTCCATGTCGCAAACAGCATCTCAATAAGCAAAATCACCGGCACGCTGATAAACATCAGCTGCCAGTCACGGGCCATCTCCCCCTGGTCAGGGTTAATCACCAGTTCCCAGACGGTGGGATTCAGGTGGAGGTGGAAACGCGTGAAAACTTCGCTGTCTATCAGCAGTAACGTCATGCCCGCCGTGGCCAGGGCCGCGCTGATAAAGCGCAGCAGGCGCTGCGACATGACGATAAACGTCAGCGGAAAGATAAGCAGTAAATAGGCGGCAAACACCAAAAAACTGAAGTGCCCAACAACGCTCACGTACGAATAAATTCGCCCCGTAAGCGTCGTTGGCCAGTCGGCGATAAACAGATAGCGGCTACCCAGCAGCATGGCCAGCAGGATATTAAACAGGGCGAACCAGTGCCCCCAACTGACCATTTGGGAAACTTTTTCGCGGTAGCGCTGACGGTTAGTCACCATAACTTGTTACGATAGTTCCTTAGTGGGCTTTATCTTCGCTCACCGAAGCTTGAAGCGCCTCAGCAAAGGAGCGAGCCAAAGGACGACGCTGAGCGGACGCCACGTCGGTGTTTATCAGATTGGTGACCATATTTCCCAATACCATCAGGGAAAGATCGGTAGGCGCGTGGTGTTTTTCCAGCACGGCTGCCAGTTCGGTCAGCATCGCTTCAACTTGTTCGTCACTGTAGCGGGATGTTTGTGGCATAAATTAAAAATCATTCGTATTCGGGAAAGGGCATTATCTTACCGTAGCAGGGACGATTTTTCCGCTTTTTTATCACGACTTGCGTCCCGGGAGCGGCAGTGGTTGAATACCGCCCGGTCTTAAAGGAGAGTTTAACATGAGTCTGGATATCAACCAGATTGCCCTGCATCAATTGATTAAGCGCGATGAGCAGACGCTGGACGTCGTGCTGCGCGACTCGCTGCTGGCAACTGACGGTGCCGTCGAAGAGATGATGGCGGAACTGCATCGCGTATATAGCGCTAAAAATAAAGCTTACGGCCTGTTCAGCGAAGAGAGCGAACTGGCCGAAGCGCTGCGCCTGCAGCGAAATGGCGATGAGGATTTTCTTGCCTTTACCCGTGCGGCGACCGGTCGTCTTCGCGATGAGCTGGCAAAATACCCGTTTGCCGACGGCGGTATCGTGCTGTTCTGCCATTATCGATATTTGGCGGTCGAATACCTGCTGGTGGCGGTGTTGAACAATCTGAGCAGCATGCGCGTTAACGAAGAGCTGGATATCAGCGCGACTCACTATCTCGATATCAACCATGCGGATATCGTGGCGCGTATTGATTTGACCGAGTGGGAAACCAACCCGGAATCTACCCGCTACCTGACCTTCCTGAAGGGCAGAGTGGGGCGCAAAGTGGCCGATTTCTTTATGGATTTCCTGGGCGCCAGCGAAGGGTTGAACGCCAAAGCGCAGAACAAAGGTCTGCTGCAGGCGCTGGACGACTTCACGAACGAAGCTCAGCTGGACAAAAACGAACGCCAGGCCGCACGCCAGCAGGTTTACGCTTACTGCAACGAACAGCTTCAGGCGGGGGAAGAGATTGAACTTTCTTCGCTGGCGGATGAGCTGCCGTGGGCGGTTGATGACAAAAACTTCCAGCAGTTCACCGCCGAAAAAGGCTATGAGCTGGAAGAGAGCTTCCCGGCGGATCGCGGCACGCTGCGGCAGCTGACCAAATACGCTGGCAGCGGCGGTGGGCTGACGATTAACTTCGATGCCATGCTGCTGGGGGAGCGTATTTTCTGGGATCCGGCAACCGACACCCTAACCATTAAAGGGACGCCGCCGAATCTGCGCGATCAGCTTCAACGCCGTTCCTCTGGTAAATAACCTGCCAACACGGCCCGCCTGTTTTTAGCCGGGCCGTATCATCCTGCTGATGCTTAAGGCGACATCGTCGGGGCAGTATTCGGGATGTAGTCTGGCTCCGGTCCTCCGTTTTCAGGCAGTTGCTGCAAATGGCGGATCTCCAGCTTTTGCCCCATCCAGACGGCGTGATCGGTATGATCGGCCCTGGGTTGCCCGGTGTTGGGATGCAGCAGTACGGTTAACCCGCAGCGGTTCAGCATCAACCACGGCGCAAATCGCGCAAACGCCTCCGGCATAAAAGCAACCTGATACATTGGCAGCGCATGAGGGCCAACGGGCACATCGTGCCAGCGCCCCAGCAGGACTGAAAAACGCAGCGCAATCTCTGCCCGAATCCGTTCCGCAATCAGCCTTTGTTCAGGCGTCTCGAAATAGATATGGGCGTGGTAGCTTTGTATCGTCCTGATAGCCTGGATATCCTTCTCTACGGCGGGTACCCGCGATGCACCCGCAGGGATTTTTTCAACCATGGAATTTGTCTCTTTTGGCCAGGCGTGGCGTCGGAAATGCTTATATAACAAAAAACCCCGCCGAAGCGGGGTTTTTTTCGAACTTAACTCGCGATTAAGCGCGAACGAAGTCGATGTGAGTCAGTTTTGGCTTGAACGGGTGACGCTGCACAGCCTGAACTTTCACTTTTACTTCTTTACCGTCGATAGACAGGGTCAGAACTTCTTCGTAGAAACCAGGTTTAGCCTGCTGGTTCATTACGGCGTCGTGATCCAGTTCGATGGATACAGGAGCTTCCGCGCCACCGTAAACGATAGCTGGGAATTTGTTTGCTGCACGCAGGCGGCGGCTCGCACCCTTGCCATGCTCTTTACGTTCTACTGCATTGATAGTAAACATTGACTGTTTCTCTTTAAATAAGCCTGCTACAGGCGACCCAGCAGCAGGTAAAGTTTTCTGCTTTGCGGATGCAAAAGCGGGCGGCATTATAGCCGTATCCGGCTCTGTCGGCAATGAAAAGTACCCGTTAGCCGCGTAATTCGTTGGCCCGGCGGAAGCGCCCCTGGTAGTCAAAAACCTTTTCACGGACGTTCCAGAACTGGCCATTTTTACGGGCTACCACAAAATCTGGATGGCGTAGCAGCGGCTGCTGAGCCACAACATCCGCGACGGTGATCCAGCGTAACGGCACGCCGGGCGCGCGCGAGTGCGGGCGGATAAACAACTGTTCGAACGCCATGCGCTGGGCCGGCGTCTGGAGACGGAAGCGCTCGCTGACGTCTGCGCCATCTTCGTCGTAATAGGTGATTTTAAGCCAATCGCCTTTAGCGTCTCCGCCGGACTGAAGCGTCATGCCGCTGCAGCGCAGCACCAGGGCATCTTTCAGCTTCAGCGCCGCTTTAAGCATATCGTCCGGGTCGACCAGGACGTGGTCACACTGATGGCAGCGGCGGGCGGCGATATCGTTTTCAGCATTGCAGTTTGGGCAGTTTTTGAAGCGGAAGCGGTAATCGCACTGCTCGCGCAGGCCGTCATCGTCTTCAAACCAGCCCTGACAGCGGCGGCCAAAGTGTTCAATCACCTTGCCATCAGCGGTGGTTTTTCCCCAGAAGGTATTGGCAAACCCGCAGGCAGGGCAAAAAACCTGCACCGGCACGTTGTCGCTTCTCCCTTTGGCGTGGCCCACTTCGGGCGTGAATAAATCGTGTGGGTTTCCGGCATAGTCGAGAATCAAACAGTCTTTTTTCCCCGGAGAGAGACGCAGGCCGCGACCAACAATTTGTTGGTAAAGGCTCACGGACTCGGTAGGGCGCAGAATGGCTATCAGATCCACGTGCGGCGCGTCAAAGCCGGTGGTCAGTACCGCCACGTTCACCAAAAAGCGGAACTGCTGATTTTTAAAAGCGTCGATGAGCTTGTCGCGCGCAGGGCCTGGCGTGTCGGCTGTGATCAGGGCTGCATCGTTTGCGGGCAAGAGGGCGGTTATCTCTTTCGCGTGCTCTACCGTGGCGGCAAAGATCATCACGCCGCGTCGGTCTGCGGCAAATTCAACGATCTGGCTAATGATATGCGGCGTGATGCGTTTTTGTTGTTTCAGCTCGCGGTTCAGATCCGCTTCGCTGAACAGCCCGTTGGACTGCGCCTGCAGACGGCTAAAATCGTACTGCACCACCGGCATATCCAGCCGTTCCGGCGGCGTCAGGTAACCATGCTTAATCATATAGCGCAGCGGGAGCTCGTAAATGCAGTCGCGAAACAGCGCCTTTTCATCGCCGCGAACCATGCCGTGGTAATGAAACTGATAAATCCAGCCTTTGCCGAGGCGGAAGGGCGTGGCGGTCAGCCCCAATAGCCGCAGCCGGGGATTGTTGCCGCGCAGATGCGCCAGAATTTGCTGATACTGGCTTTCGTCACTGTCGCCGATGCGGTGGCACTCATCGACAATCAGCAGGGAAAACTCACCGTGGAAATGCTCGAGGTTGCGGGCCACGGACTGAACGCTGCCGAACACGACTTTGCCCTGGCTTTCCTTGCGCTGCAGGCCAGCGGCGAAAATATCTGCCTCCAGCCCGAGAGAGACATACTTCGCATGGTTTTGCGCCACAAGCTCTTTCACATGAGCCAGCACCAGCACGCGCCCGCGCGCCACTTTTGCAAGCTCCGCAATCACCAGGCTTTTGCCCGCACCGGTGGGCAACACGATGACGGCAGGTTCAGGATGCTTGCGGAAGTAGCTGAGGGTGGCATCCACCGCTTCTTGCTGGTAAGGACGAAGAGTAAAAGACATGGCCGAGCGGTTTTTCAACCTTGTTATCAAATGACTGCAACGATTATGCCATAAAGCACCGTTTTACCTTGAGAGAGTTTTTGATGTCGCTATACTGGCAAACTAATTATCAGGCAAACCAATTTCCACCTGAATGTGGGCTCCAGCCCCTGCCGCACGCTCACTTGTCGGCACCTTCATGAAACAGGCAATACACTAATGCGACTCGACAAATTTATCTCTCAGCAGCTCGGCATCAGCCGTGCTATTTCTGGCCGTGAAATCCGTGCTAACCGCGTCACCATTGACGGTGAAGTTGTGCGCGACGCCTCTTTTAAACTGCTGCCGGAACATCAGGTCGCGTTTGACGGTAATTCACTGACCCAGCAGCACGGCCCGCGCTACTTCATGCTGAACAAGCCGCAGGGGTACGTCTGTTCTACCGACGATCCCGATCACCCAACGGTGCTTTACTTCCTCGACGAGCCGGTGGCGCACAAGTTACATGCTGCAGGTCGTCTGGATATTGACACCACCGGCCTGGTACTGATGACGGACGACGGCCAGTGGTCACACCGCATTACCTCTCCACGCCATCACTGCGAGAAAACCTATCTGGTGACGCTGGAATCACCGGTTGAAGAAGGCACGGCGGAACACTTCGCCAAAGGCGTTCAACTGCATAATGAGAAAGACCTCACCAAACCTGCCGTGCTGGAAGTGATTACGCCGACGGAAGTGCGTCTGACCATCAGCGAAGGCCGTTACCATCAGGTAAAACGCATGTTTGCCGCCGTGGGCAATCATGTGGTTGGCCTGCACCGTGAGCGCATTGGCGGCATCGCCCTGGATGCTGAACTGGCGCCGGGGGAGTACCGCCCGTTAACCGAACAGGAAATTGCCAGCGTCGGCATGCCCTAATCACCGGAGTCACTTTTGAGCCGTAAACAGAACTCTTCTGTCGGTATTATCGTAATCCTTGGCCTGCTGGCGATGCTGATGCCGCTGTCCATTGATATGTATTTACCGGCGCTGCCGATGATAGCCCAGGGCTTTAATGTCCCGGCGGGCAGCGCACAAATGACCCTCAGTACCTATATTCTGGGCTTTGCCATCGGGCAGATCTTCTACGGGCCGATGGCCGATAGCCTTGGGCGCAAGCCGGTGGTACTGGGCGGCACTCTGGTGTTCGCGCTGGCGGCAATTGCTTGTGCGCTTTCACAGACTATCGATCAGCTAATTTGGATGCGTTTTCTGCACGGCCTCGCGGCCGCGGCGGCGAGCGTGGTGATCAACGCCCTGATGCGCGATATCTATCCGAAGGAAGAGTTCTCCCGGATGATGTCCTTCGTGATGCTGATTACCACTATTGCGCCGCTGGTGGCGCCAATGATCGGGGGAGCTGTGCTGGTGTGGTACAGCTGGCACACGATCTTCTGGATTCTGGCCGCCGCCGCGCTGCTTGCATCGGCGATGATTTTCTTCTTTATTCACGAAACGCTCGCCCCAGAAATGCGGCAGAAGTTTAATCTGCGCACCACGGCGGGCAATTTCGCCACGCTTTTCCGCCATAAGCGGGTGCTGAGCTATATGCTGGCCAGCGGCTTCAGCTTTGCCGGGATGTTCTCGTTCCTCAGCGCCGGGCCGTTCGTCTACATCGAATTAAACCATGTATCACCGCAGCACTTTGGCTACTACTTTGCGCTGAACGTTGTGTTTCTGTTCTTCATGACCATGATCAACAGCCGCTTTGTGCGTCGGGTTGGGGCGATCAACATGTTCCGTACCGGGCTATGCATTCAGTTTGCCATGGCGGTATGGCTGGTGGTCAGTAGCCAGCTGGGTTTTGGCTTCTGGGCGATGGTGCTTGGCGTGGCGGTGTTTATCAGCTGCGTGTCGCTGGTGTCATCCAATGCGATGGCGGTCATTCTGGATGAATTCCCGCATATGGCCGGCACGGCGTCTTCGCTGGCCGGAACATTCCGCTTTGGCATTGGCGCGTTAACCGGGGCGCTGCTCTCGGTGGCCACCTTTAACACCGCGTGGCCGATGATCTGGTCCATCGCTATTTGTGCGACGGCCTCCGTGCTGTTCTACTTCTACGCCAGCAAAGCCCGCCACTCGAAAGCCTGAAAACTGCGGGCGTTTCTGTTCAGAAACGCCCGTACTCTTCCCGAAAATTCCCGTATAATCTCTGTTGATATAGGATATATGTTTCGCATATGTAAAAGGCTCAACTGTAAAAAGTCACAACTTTGTAGTTAAAAAGGTTGAGTTAGATCTCAGAAAGCGATACATATAGCGCCGAAACGCGTGCCATAGCACAAAAATAAAGCGTTAGTTTTGAAATCTCTACATGAGATGTGAGCCGTTTTAATGCTCGTTTAAACGCAATTTATCAACATTGTGTTAACCTTTGTGTAAAGAGTTTGAGATAAATTGCCGATTGGAACTTCCGGGGAAATGAAATTGAACACCATACAACTGTCCATCGTGCATCGTCTGCCGCAGAGCTACCGCTGGTTGACGGGTTTTGCAGGCTCCAGAGTTGAACCGATTCCGCAAAATGCGCAACAGGATGACGATTGCCTGATTGGCCTGAAGCTGCTTAGCCCGGACGGGGAAAAGGCGTGGCCAATCATGGATACGCTCAGCCAGGCATTAAGCGATATTGAAGTGGACAGCTCCGTCGTGGAGTGTGAAGGCGAGCCGTGCCTGTTCGTTAACCTGCAGGACGAGCTGGCGGCAACCTGTCGCCTGAAAAACGTGGGCGTTGCTATCGCTGAATCTTTTTCCAGCCATAACCCTTTCTGAATCTCAGGCGAGCGCCAGAAGCTGACGCGTGTAGTCGCTTTGTGGGGCGCTAAAGATCTGCCTGCAGTCTCCCTGTTCGACCACTTCTCCCTGACGCAGTACCACCATCTGATGGCAAAGTGCTTTCACTACCTGTAAATCATGGCTGATGAAGATATAAGCCAGGCGGTGTTTTTCCTGCAGAGATTTTAGCAGCGTCAGAATCTGAGCCTGAACCGAGCGATCGAGCGAAGAGGTCGGTTCATCCAACACGATAAGCCGCGGCTGCAAAATCAACGCTCTGGCGATAGCGATGCGCTGGCGCTGGCCACCGGAAAACTCAGCCGGGTAGCGGTGGAGCATATCCGCCTGCAGCCCGACCTCTTCCAGCGCCTGAACCACTTTGGCCTTACGTTCTGCGGCGTTTAACGCCGGATGATGCACCCGCAGGCCTTCCTCTACAATTTGCAGCACATCCAGGCGTGGATTCAGTGCCGAATTAGGATCCTGGAACACCACCTGCACTTGGCGGCGCAGCGGCAGCAGCTGCTTACGGTTGAGCTGGTGGAGCGGCTGGCCGTCAAACCAAATAGTGCCCGTGGAATGAATCAATCGCAGCAGCGCCAGGCCGGTGGTGCTTTTGCCCGATCCTGATTCCCCAACCAGCCCGAGGCTTTCCCCTGGCCGCAGTTCAAAGCTAAGATTTTTAAGCCCGTAGTGGTGTCCCACCGTTCTTTTCAGCAGGCCCCGGCGAATGGGAAACGCAACCTGCAGATCCTCAACTTTGAGCAGGGGAATAACGTCTGCTGCCAGCGGCACCGGGTCGCCGGACGGTTCAGCGTTCAGCAGCTGCTGGGTATAGGGATGCTGTGGATGACTGAACAGATCGGTGGTGGGCTGTTGCTCCACGCATTTGCCGTGACGCATCACCGCCACGTTGTCCGCCAGCTTTTTCACGATACTCAGGTTGTGGGTGATAAACAGCAGGCCCATATTCAGTTCCTGCTTCAGCTCTTGCAGCAGCTGCAGGATCTGCGCCTGAACCGAAACATCCAGCGCCGTCGTCGGCTCATCGGCAATCAGCAATTCAGGGCGAGTCAGCAGCGCCATCGCAATCATTACGCGCTGGCGTTCGCCGCCGGACAGCAGGTGAGGGTAGTCCTGGAGTCGGGTTGCAGGGTTGCGAATACCCACGCGATCGAGGCAGGTGAGGATCTCCGCGCGAGCAGGTTCAGGCCGCATTCCTCGGTGCAGGGAGAGGACTTCATACAGCTGCTTTTCGAGGGTGTGCAAAGGATTCAGCGACACCATCGGTTCCTGAAATATCATTGCGATTTTGTTGCCGCGCACGCCACGCAGCGTCTTTTCCGGTGCGTTTAGCAGGTCTTTGCCGTGAAACAAAATGTCCCCTGAGGGATAAACCACCGGCGGAGACGGCAGCAGGCGCAGCACGGAGAGCGCCGTCACGCTCTTGCCTGAGCCAGACTCGCCGACCAGCGCAAGGGTTTCACCCGCTTCCACCTGAAGCGAAACCGAGTCCACCACCTGCCGCAGGTTTCTGCCCTGCTGGAAAGCAATAGAAAGATCGTTGATAGCGAGAAGCGGAGTGGTCATGGTCAGCGCGCCTTAGCCGGATCAAAGGCGTCACGAACCGCTTCGCCAATAAAAATTAACAGGGAGAGTAAAATGGCCAGAGATAAGAACGCGGAGATGCCCAGCCATGGAGCCTGAAGGTTGTTTTTGCCCTGTAACACCAGTTCCCCCAGAGAGGGCGACCCCAGCGGCAGACCAAAACCGAGGAAATCCAGCGAGGTTAATGTCGTTATCGACGCACACAGAATGAACGGCAGGAAGGTCAGGGTAGCCACCATGGCGTTGGGCAGCATATGCCGGGTCATGATTGACCAGTCGCTGACGCCCATGGCTCGTGCCGCGCGGATGTAGTCGAAGTTGCGGGTGCGCAAAAACTCTGCCCGCACAACGCTCACCAGCCCCATCCAGCCAAACAGGACGGTAATACCCAGCAGCCACCAAAAATTGGGCTGCACCACGCTGGAGAGCATGATGATCAAAAACAGCGTCGGCATGCCGGACCAGACTTCAATCAACCGTTGCCCCCACAGATCAATGCGTCCGCCGTAATAGCCCTGTACCGCCCCGGCCAGCACGCCAATGATGCTGGAGAAAAAGGTCAGTAATAGACCGAAGAGCACGGAAATGCGCGTGCCGTAGAGGATCCTCGCCAGCACATCGCTGCCGTTGGCGTCGGTGCCAAGCCAGTTTTGTGCACTGGGCGGGGAAGGAAAAGGGACATTGCTGGCGTAGTTGATTGTGTTGCTGCTAAAGCGGATCGGCGCCCAGAGGATCCAACCTTTTTCATTCAGGCGTTCCGTTAGCCAGGGATCCTGGTAGTCCGCAGGGGTTGAGAGCGGGCCGCCAAAATCACTTTCGCTGTAGTTTTTCAGCGCCGGGAACCAGAGCTTGCCCTCGTAGTTCACCACCAGCGGGCACTCATTGGCGACCAGCTCTGCGCCCATGCTCAGGACAAAAATCAGCGCAAAGATCCACAGCGACCAGTAGCCGCGACGGTTCTGACGAAAGCGCGCCCAGCGCGCCTGGTTTACCGGGCTTAATCGGCTCATCCGCGTCCCTCAAAATCGATACGGGGGTCGACCAGCGTGTAGGTGACATCGCTGATGATGTTGGTCAGCAGGCCAATCAGACTAAAAATATAAAGGGTGCCGAAAATTACCGGGTAGTCGCGGGAAATTGTGGCTTCGTAGCCCAACAGGCCCAGCCCGTTAAGGGAGAACATCACCTCAATCAGCAGCGAGCCGGTGAAGAACATGCTAATAAACGTCGCCGGGAAACCGGCAATCACCAGCAGCATCGCGTTACGAAAGACGTGGCGATACAGAATTTTTTTCTCATCCAGCCCTTTGGCTCGCGCCGTCACCACGTATTGCTTGCGAATTTCATCGAGAAAGGAGTTTTTCGTCAGCATGGTTAACGTGGCAAAGCCGCCGATAACCGTCGCCAGCACCGGCAGCGTGATGTGCCACAGATAGTCAGTGATTTTGCTGTACCAGGGCAGGGCGTCAAAATTGGCCGACGTTAGTCCTCGCAGCGGGAACCAGTCGAGATAAGTCCCGCCGGCAAACAGCACAATCATCAGGATGGCAAACAAAAAAGCCGGAATGGCGTAGCCGATAATGATGAAAATGCTGCTCCAGATATCAAAGCTGCTGCCATTGCTGACCGCCTTACGGATCCCCAGCGGAATCGACACCAGATAAATAATCAGCGTGCTCCATAGTCCGATGGAAATGGAAACGGGGAGGCTGTCTTTTATCAGCTTAATCACCGAGGAGCTACGGAACAGGCTGTTGCCAAAGTCGAAACGCAAGTAGTCGCCGAGCATAGTGAAATAGCGCTCGTGTAGCGGTTTGTCGAACCCGTAGCGATGCACAATATCGGCAATGACTTCCGGGTCAAGGCCGCGGCCCCCACGATACTGGCTGCTGGTGGCGTCACCCACGCCCGTTCGGGCATGACCGCTGCCCATAGCGTCGTTGCTCATGCCTGGCATGCCGGTTGTGTGGCCCATTTGTATGGCGGCAATGGCCTGATCCACCGGCCCACCAGGGGCAATCTGCACGATGAAAAAGTTGATGGTGATTATTGCCCACAGCGTGGGAATGATAAGCAGCAAACGCCGCAGAATATAAGCGCCCACGTTATTCCCCCTGACGCCGGTCGGCAGGCAGCTTCGCCGCTTTGTTGACGTCATACCACCAGTTATCAAACCCGGTGCTGTAGAGCGGATGAATGGCGGGGCGGGAGAACTTATTCCACCAGGCCAGGCGGTCGGCCGACATATACCACATCGGCAGCATGTAGTTGTTCCAGGTCAGCACGCGGTCAAGGGCACGGCCCAGCGGCAGCAGTTTTTTCTTGTCGCCCTGGTTGGCGATAATCATCTCAATGAGCTTGTCGACCACCGGGCTTTGTACCCCCGGCGCGTTATAGCTGGAATTGATGTACTCCGAGGCCCAGATAATTTGCAAATCCGGGCTTGGGTAAGGCATTGCGCGGTATAAACTTGGCATCATGTCGTAGTCGCGGCTGCGCAGGCGGCTTGAAAGCTGCGAGTTATCGACCTGGCGGATATTCATGGTGATGCCCAGGCGTTGCAAATTGCGCTGGAAAGGGAGGATCCATTGCGTGTTGCCGGCCGTGCCGGTCAGCAGTTCGAACACAAACGGCTGGCCGGTGCTGACATTCACCAGCTTCTGGTCTTTTAACGCCCAGCCCGCGTCTTTAAGCAGGCTGAGCGCCTTGAGCAGATTTTCCCGGTCAAACCCGCGTCCGTCTGATTTCGGCGGGTTATAGATTGAGGTGAAGACCTCCGGCGGGAGATCCTTTTTCATCGGCGCCAGCAGCATCAGTTCGTCGGCGTCCGGGTAACCGCGAGCGGCGTATTCCGTATTCTGGAAATAGCTGTTGGCCCGGCTGTATGCGCCATAAAACAGCGCCTTGTTCATCCATTCGAAATCAAAGGCCAGGCCGATGGCTTCCCTTACCCGGCGGTCGCTGAAAAGGGGGCGCTGGATGTTAAACGCCAGCCAGCGGGTGTCCTGGGCGGATTCGTTTTTCTGCTCATCCTTGACGATGTAATGGTTGCTGAAGTTTTTCCCGATGTAGCGCGTGGCCCAGTTTTTGGCTGAGACTTCAGTACGATAATCAAATGCCCCGGCCTTGAACGCCTCAAAAGCCACGTCATCATCGAGATAATAGTCGTAGCGGATGGTATTAAAGTTCCAGCGCCCGCGGTTTACCGGCAGGTTTGCCGCCCAGTAATCCCGCACTCGCGAATAGGTAATGTATTGCCCCATTTTCCAGTCGGTGATTTTATAGGGCCCGCTGGAAAGCGGTGGGGTAGAGAGCGGGTCGCTCAGCTTATGATCCTTCCAGAACTTCTCCGGGAACACCGGGAGCGAAAACAGGCCCAGCATCCGGTCTTTGCTTGGTGTGGCAAGCTCAATACGCACGGTGAGCGGCGCAATGGCGCGTACCGTTGCCCCTTTGTAAATCAGGCGGAACTGCGGCACGCCTTCCGTCATGAATTTATTGAAGGTGAAGGCGACATCCTCGGCGGTAATCGGACTGCCGTCCTGAAAGCGGGCGCGCGGGTTAATGGACACTTCCGCCCAGGCAAAGTTGGACGGGTAGCGGGCCATCTCGGCAATCAAAGGATAATAGCTGCCGGGTTCGTCATCGGAAGTGGTGAACAGGGTGTCATACAGCGTGTCGGTGCGAACGCCCGGATTACCCCGCATGGCAAAACGGTTGAAGTTATCAAAAGTGCCAATGGCCGAGAGCGTGATATTGCCGCCCTTGGGTGCTGCGGGATTGACGTAATCAAACTGCGTGAAGTTGACGGCATATTTAGGTTCGCCCAGGACGGCAAAAGAGTAGCTTTCGTTTATCTCTGCGGCGCGTGGCGTAAGGGAAAAGGTGCTCAGGCAAAGCAGCATCAGTGCACGTACAGCTTTTGTCATCTTCATTCCTTGCCCGGTGGGTGGGAAAGCGCAGGCGTCACGCTCCGCGCCCGGTAAACCCATGATGGTTAATCATAAGTTAGCCAGTGAAGATTGCGCAATGCCTGTCAGTCTTTCAATTCGTCATAAAGCGTGTGGGAAGGATTCCAACTGACAAGCTGGCTTAAGGTCAGAGGGCGGCTGAAGTAATACCCCTGCAGGAAGTTACAGCCGCGTTCGATAAGCCATTTCGCCTGCTCCGGCGTTTCTACCCCTTCCGCTACCGTGTTCATATTCAGGCGCTGAGCCAGCGTCAGCACGGCGTCCAGCACCGGCGCGGTCACCGTTTCCATACCGATAGAGTTGACGAAGCCGCGGTCAATTTTCAGATAATCCAGAGTAAAACGCTCGAGGTAAATCAGGGCGCTGTGGCCGGTGCCGAAGTCATCCACCGCAATTTCAAATCCCTGCTCGTGCAGCCAGGCGAAAATGCCCATCGCCTCTTTTTCTTTCAACATGTCGCGTTCGGTTATCTCAAACACTAACTGGAAATGGTGCGGCGGCAGTGACGCGGCGAAGGCCTGGATGTCCTGCTTAAACGTCGGGGAGTGAAGGTGGCTTGGGGCGAGGTTCACGCCGAGCTTGGCCCCGGCGGGCAGAACTTTTTGCAGCGTTGGCGCGTCCCGGGCAATCAATTCAAACAAATGGCGCGTGAGTGGCACAATCAACTGCTGAGCTTCGGCAAAGCCGATAAACGCATCCGGGGGGATCATACCCGCCGTTGGGTGCTCCCAGCGCATCAGCACCTCTATGCCACGCATCTGCAGAGCCTGTGAGTCGACCACGGGCTGGTAAACAACAAAAAATTGCCCCCGCTTGATGCCGGTAAGAATTTCTTTCCCCGCCCGTACCTTGACCGACAGAAAGTAACCGCACAGCGCGACGCTCAGCAGGCCGGATAATAGCCCGGCCAGAATGGCCAGTTGAATATCCTCCAGCGGCCACGGTGTACCATAAATGTAGAGTTTAATCGGGTAACCATTAAGGACTGAGATTCTGGTGGGCGAGGGGGGAAGCTCATCGGTATTTATCACGTCCGGTGAATAGGATGTGAGAGCCTTGTTGCCCACCACCAGGGCCATGGAGCTGATGTCCTGCTGACGGGAGGTGAAAACCAGGTAGGGCGTAAGATTGACGTTTAGGGTGGTAAAAACGCCGCGCCCCGAGGCCAGCGGGTTAAGAAACCAGGCGGCAATCACCGGCTTGCCCGGCATCATTGGCGTGCCGTTCATAATCGCCAGGTCGACGGTTTTATTGATATTGATCTCGGGTTCCAGCGCATCCATCGACATTTCCATGTTGCCGGTGGCGGAAGAACAGTAGGCAATGCCGTTACGCACCAGCAAAAAGGCTCGTACGTTAGGATTAAAAGCCGCACGTGAAGTCAGTTCGCCGCTGACCCTTTCACACTCGTTCATGGTTAAAGGCTGGATACCCTCGGCGGTGGCGTGAAGTTCTTTAAAAAAGGTATCCAGGTAGTTACTGATGTCGTGAGAGAGGAGGTTATAGGCGGACTCACGCTTTGAATGGAGCGCCAGGCTGGTTAGCCCACCGATAAATAATGCGGCAAATAATCCCATTAGCAGGCTAAACGCGACTATCTGCTTTGGGGTGCTAAAGTAGCGTGAAAAAATATTTCTATAAGACATGGAATTATGAGTCCCGCAGGGGCAAGCGAATCATCGTTTGTTTTGTGCTTTTTTCTGACTATAACCCATAACCAGGAAATTGTTTAACTTGTTTCACAGGGTAACTATTTCATCTTTCAATTTTAAGAGGAAAGAGTAACCGTCTGAATTTTAGGCATAAAAAAACGCTGCATTGGCAGCGTTTTTAACGTTGGTGGTTTTGCTGAGTAGCCAAGGGAATAACTCTCAACAAAACATATCTTGTGGCGGCGTTAGCTGCGGCTTAGCACCCGGCGCGCTTCGTTGTAACGCTTCTTCCAGTAAGGCTCGTCCATGCTGGAGATCACAACACCGCTGCTGGTGGAAGCATGTACAAATTGGTTATTGCCAATGTAGATGCCTACGTGACGACCAGTTGAGCCTGCACGGAACAGCACTAAATCACCGGTGCGTAACTTGTTACGCGAGACAGATTTACCGGACTCCTGCTGCTCAGACGTTGAGCGAGGCAGGGTTAAACCAAACTGTTCCTGGAAAGTGCGCTGCACGAAGGCAGAACAATCAATACCAGCTCTGCTGCTGCCGCCAAGACGGTAGCGTACACCTTTCCAGCTCGCGTATTGATCCATAATGCGTGACTTCACGTCAACATTACGAACCATCTCTTCGAATTCATCCTGAGAGGCTTGCAGTAAAAAACCATCTTTTTCACCGACTGCATGCGTCTCAGAATGCATATTTGCTGTGTTAGTCGAACTACAGGCGGAAAGCATAACTGCCACCGCAATCGCGGGTATCGCCCGCAAGATGTATCTCAAAATAGGCTGAGATTTGACCATTTTGTTTGTTTTCCCTTGATGTCCTTAACGAATAATTCGTTATACAAAAATACCAACGTGACGAGACTAATTACCTAAAAGCCACGAGACAATTATTCATGCACAAAAATGTGGAACATCGCACACTTTTATTCACAGCACAAATAGATCAGCCGTAGAGCAAACTTTCCCGAGACTACCCGATAAAACCAGGCTATGCGAGCGTTTTTATTCTTATTTTTATAAGAAATTGTGATGATTCGTCGCGAAAGGTTATTTCGAACAAATGATCGGCAATGCTGCTGATTTTATCGTCAGGTCATTCAAATTGAAGCGGATTTTGTATGAGTAAATATTCATCTGGTTGTCATGATGCTGAAAAAATAAACAGAGGCCCGGGTGGGCCTCTGTTCGGTGACTATCTTCATCACTTATTAACCGTCAGCGGGACGCTTTATATTTTCCCGGAACAGTGCGGTTCAGTATAGAAATTAACCGGTCGCTGACTGGGGTTAATAGCACCCAGGGCAGGCCAACCAGAGCAATAGAGACTGACCCGACGTAGACATCGGTAAACCAGTGCGCGCCTATCATTATTCTTGGCGAAGAGAAGATAAAGAAGATCGCGAGGGCAATAAGAAACGCTCGTGGGCCGAAATAACGCAGCATAAAACCGGTGAAGATAAGCAGCATCAGGCCGTGATCGCCAGGGAAGCTATCGCTCGAGGCGTCTTTCGTCGGGAAGTGCAGCAGTTCGCTGACGCGATGAATGTCTTTAAAGTACAGCGTAGGGCTGGCGTGCACCACCGGGATAAGGTGGCCGAGCTGGTTGATGACCACGGCGCACAGCAGCATCACTACGCCCATCAGCACCAGGCGGCGGCGGCCAGCGGCGTCTTCATGCAGCCAGAACCAGGAAAACAGCGCGCCCATCGCCAGCAGCGAAATGCCGTCGAAGGCCCGGTTATTGGTGATGGCAATCAGCGTTAAAAAGGTATGGCTCTTAACCAATTCATTATTAAAGAAATGGAACAGCGTGGCGTCAATGTTGAACCAAAATCCATGGTTCTCTGGCAGGTACCAGCTAAAGAATAGGGCAATGCCCAGGACGTTCAGCAGCAGGAGAAGAGGGAGGCGATTAATCATGATACAGCTTCTAAATCTCATTCTGGGTGCGCGAAGGTAGACGCGCTAACTTAAACGTAAGCTCAACAGGCTGGCTTGCAGAACGTTCCAGTCGGGCTGAGCCGGGTGAATCAATTCGATGCGGCTGTCCAGCGGCGGCGAGGGTTGCGTTTCAATATGCAGGTCGTTGCCCTGGCGGTTGATACGTACCAGGCCTTCGGGAATACGCAACACGCCTTTGACTCGCTCAACCGGGGCAAGACGCGCCCACTCCAACAGGCCAATGGTGTCGAACACGGTTTCTTCATCGAAAATCCAGCCACAGGCGTAATAACCCTGCCCACTGTTCACGCTCCGGCGCCAGCGCTGATGCCCCGGCAGGCTCAGCGCAGCAAGACCATGAGGAACCGATTGGGCATGCTGGTGCTCAGAGCTTTGCGGCAGCTCGCGTTGGTTCTGTCTTGGTTTGTCGAGGAGCGCAATGCTGACGGCTCCTTTTTCTACGTGCATAAGTTCGCGGCTGTCGCCATTGTTTTGATACCAGCGCGCTAAAGCGGCCTGGCTTTCCGGCGTGGCGCGATCTTGCTTGTTGGCTACAATGATGTCCGCCGCCGCAAGCTGATCGCGGAAGTTGCCATTATTCAGGGCTTTTTCATCCAGAAGCTGGCGCGAGTCGAGCAGGCAAAGCGTGGCCCGCAGGTCAATCCACGGCTGATATACGTCGGCGGTGAGCATGTTCAGGATTTGTTTTGGGTGGCCAAGGCCGGTAGGTTCAATCAGCAGGCGGTCGGGCTTGCCCTGGCGCAGCAGCGTATTGAGGCCGACCTGCATCGGCAGGCCGTTAACGCAGCACATACAGCCGCCAGGGATCTCTTTCAGCAGCGCGCCGCTATCTGCCAGCAGGGCGCCATCAATCCCCACTTCGCCAAATTCATTGACCAGCACCGCCCATTTTTCATCGGCGGGCTTGTTGGCCAGTAAATGCAAAATGGTGGTGGTTTTACCGCTGCCCAGAAAGCCGGTAATTAAATTCGTTTTTGTCACGGTGACTCCGGGGGTTTACTGCCTGCAAACCACGTCAATCTATCAGTGATTATTCATTATTTACGCTGACTATCCTGACGACAACCCGGAGAAAAGAGAAGCCTTAACGCGGCTTACCGCACGGTAAGACCACGTTAAGCGCATTGATTGTTAACTTAAGCGCAAGTTTTCGACCGCGCCGCGTGCGCCCAGGCGGATGAGTTGCTGCCAGGCTTGCCGCACGTTTTCGACAAATTTTTCGTTTTTGGGCAGGTCATCACCAAAAATTTCGTTCAGGCTGAGGAGGGCGCTGACGCGTTCGTTTTCGCCGCTGTCGCTCACCAGCATCTGGATTTTGCCCTGGAGCGGATCGCGAACGTCAATCGCATGGCCCTGTTCGTCGAGGCCGCTAACGTAGCGCATCCAGCCTGCGATCCCGAGCGCCAGGCATGGCCAACTGCTCCCGTTTGCCAGATGCCAGCGCACGCTTTCCAGCCAGCGCTGAGGAAGCTTCTGACTGCCGTCCATGGCGATTTGCCAGGTTCGGTGCTTCAGCGCCGGATTTGCGAACCGCTCGAGCAGGCTGGCGGCGTACTGATTCAGGTCGATGCCCCGAATGTTCAGCGTCACCGCCTGCTCCTGCAGCATCAGGTGCTTTGCTGCACGGGCAAAATGTTCGTCAGCCATACAATCATTAATATGCGGGTAACCGGCGAGGTAGCCGAGATAAGCCATAAATGAGTGGCTGCCGTTGAGCATCCGCAGCTTCATCTGCTCGTAGGGCACCACATCGTCAACCATTTCCACCCCGACGGCTTCCCATTCCGGGCGTCCGGCGACGAAATTATCTTCGACGACCCACTGAATAAACGGCTCGGCGGCAATGGCGCAGGGGTCTTGTACGCCCAGTATTTCCGCAATTTCCTGCAGCGATTCCTCCGTGGCCGCCGGAACAATGCGGTCGACCATGGTGCTGGGGAAGGTGACTTCTTTGGCAATCCATTCTGTCAGCCCGGCGCTTCGACTCGCGGCCATACCCAGAACGGCCTGGCGAACCAGGTGCCCGTTATCAGGAATGTTATCGCAGGATAAGACCGTAAACGGGCTAAGCCCACGCTCACGGCGACGGCTTAGCGCCTCCACAAGTATTCCTGGTACGGAATGCGGAGACTCCGGCGACGTCAGATCGTGAATAATCCGCTCATTGGTGGGATCAAGTTTTCCGCTGGCGGGATCGATGCAGTAGCCTTTTTCGGTCACGGTCAGGGAGACAATGGCGACCCGCGGTTCACAAAACTTCTCTATGATGGCTTCCATGCCATCCAGCTTCGCATTCAGGCATTCTTTCACGGCACCGATGACTCGCGCCTGGTTTCCCGCCGCCCCTTTTTCCAGCACCGTGAAAAGATGGTCCTGTTGCCTGAGATCGTGCATCAGCTTATCGCCGTTAAACAGGCTGATCTCACAGATCCCCCAGTCGCCGCCCAGTTTGTTGAGCACCCGATCGGTGAGCAGGGCCTGATGCGCACGGTGGAAAGCGCCAAACCCAAAATGCACGATACGGGTTTTCAGCGCGCGGCGGTCGTAGTTTGGCCGTTGAACGGTATCCGGAAGTGAAGCAGTGGCAAGGGTATCCATAGAGTCGCATCCTGTGTAGGGAGGTGGGAATCTATGCAGTGTAAAGCTGTATGACAGGAAATAAAATTGGTCTGTTTAGTTAATCACTTTTGTGTGATGCAGGTCTGATAATAAAGCAGGATGATGCAATTGGTATAATAACTTTGGTTGTGAGAACAAAAAAACGCTCCCGAAGGAGCGTCATTTATTATTAGTCTGCGCGGCCCATAGAGCGTTTTTCTGCGATATGAATGCGGATTTTTTCCCCGGCAACCATGTATTCCGGCACCTGAATCACCAGGCCGGTGGACAGCGTTGCTGGTTTGGTACGGGAGCTGGCGGAAGCGCCTTTGATGCCCGGAGCCGTTTCGATGATTTCCAGATCCACGGTCTGCGGCAGCTCCAGCGCCAGCAGCTGGCCGTCCCAGGTCAGAACCTGCATGTCCGGCATACCGCCTTCGGGAATGAACTGCAGCTCTTCTTCGATCTGGTCTTTGGTGAAGATGTACGGCGTGTAATCTTCTTTATCCATGAACACATATTCGTTGCCGTCGATATAGGAGAAGTCAACGAAGCGGCGGGTCAGGGTGATGGTGTCAACGATATCATCACCTTTGAAGCGCTCTTCCACTTTCTGCCCGGTGCGAACATCGGAGAAACGCATCTTGTACAGGGTTGCTGCGCCGCGTGCGCTGGGAGCCTGGATATCAATGTCTTTAACAATCAGTAGCTTGCCGTTGTAATTGAGTACCATGCCTTTTTTGATTTCGTTAGCTCTTGCCATCGGTGTTTCCTGTCAAAAATTGAGATGCGAAAATATTGCGTCAAAGTACTCGTGAGGCGCGTTTCAGGCAAGTGGATTTAATAAAGAAGCACAAAAGTAAGGGGCTTAAGGCAAACGTGCCGGCAACATCCTGCTTTGCCGACACGTCGGTGGCTTAAAGCGCCTTAGCCGCGGCCATCCTTAGGCGCTAAGAAATAGAAAGCAAACGGCAGCGAACATAGAATAGTGAACATGATCGTGTAGATAGTGACCCACGCGCCCTGCATGATAAACATGTCCAGCGTCCACTGTTCCATTGGCCAGTTGTACTGCTCTTCCACGCCTTCAAAGGTCACCTTCGAAATAAGTGACACGACAATAGTGAAAACGATGGCAACCGCGATGAGGAACTTTTTACCTTCTGGCGTACGAAGTTTTGCAAGCATATCAGCCTCCTGGCTGGGAAATGATTAAGCGTAATGGCCCCGACAACCGGGGCCAGGTTATTAAAACGTGACGTTCACTTTGCCCCAGACCGTCCGGCCTGGTTCATTGACCGGGGTATTGGACGAATAGCCAAAGCTGCTGTTGCCCGCCAGGTTCAGGTGTTCGCTGTAGGTTTTGTTCAACAGATTATCGATCCCTGCGCTGAGCTTGATGGCTTTGCTTAGACGGTAAGCCGCGTTGGCGGAAAAAATCGCAAAGCTGCTGCTTTTATCGAAGTCTTTCCCGACCACGTTACCCTCATTCAGCGCCACGCGATGCTGGCCGCTGACCAGCCGCAGCAGGCCGGTGCTGCTCCAGTCTCCTCGCTCCCACGTCAGGCCCAGGCGCGTTTCCAGCGGGGCTATTTGCGGCAGCGGCTGATGGTCACTGGTGTTTTGCCCCCAGGCATACGCCAGGCTTGCGTCCGTCTTCCAGGCTTCGGTCAGCGCGTAGCTCATGCCCATTTCGCCTCCCATAATGGTGGCGTCCACGTTATCTGCCTGACTGACGCGGGCGTTATTAGGGTCATAGCGGAAGAGAATAAAATCATTCACCCGGCCAAGGTAGGCGGAAACCCAGCTGTTGAAGCGCTCCCCGCTGTACTGGGCGCCAATATCCAACTGCGTCGTTTTTTCTGTTTTCAGCTTATCGAAGACATTTTTAGTGCCGTCCGGCCCGTAGGTGGGGGAAAACAGCTCCCAGTAATCCGGGAAGCGCTCGGTGTAGCCCACGCCAGCGTACAGCATGACGGGGATATCGCTCAGCGTTTGTTCGTAGCGCACAAAACCTGCCGGTAGCGTTTTGCTCCGCACGCTGGCACCTGCGTCCGTATCATTATTGACGCGAGTTCGATCGAGGCGCGCGCCGCCGATAACTTTGCTGCTGTCGGTGGCATTCCAGGTCAGTTCGCTAAAGATACCGGCGTCCTGGAAACGGGCATCCTGCTTCCAGCCGGCGTCCTGTTTGCTGCGATGGGTGCTTTGCTGCCCGTCGATACCGCTGCGCAGTTCGTAGTCAGACCACAGCCACGTGCCCATCATGCGCCCGCCAACCGTGCGGCGATCGAGCTGCATCGCCATTGGCATATTCATGCTCATGGATGAACCCATGTCCATCGAACTACCCATATCCATGCCCATCGAGGAGGCCATATGCCCGCCGGACATGCCGCTGGACATTGTCCCCGGCGAGCGGAGGGAATAGTTGTCCATAATATGATTGGCGTAGTTGTAGTAGACGCTGCTTTCAAACTTGTTGAACACCTCGCCGATGTTCGACATTTCAAAGCGCGCCCCGAGGCTGTCGCGCCTGAACTGGGAGCCGTCCATACTGCGGCCCGCGTAGCGGGCTTCACCGTTGCCTTTACCCGCCGTTAGCTCCAGCAATGTATCTTTGTTGGGCGTCCAGCCCAGCGCAACGTCGGCGTTCCATTTATCCCACTTTGAAGCCACCCGGTTGCCGTTTCCGTCTTCATAATCGCCGGAATGGGACTTATTGCCGATCAGGCGTAAATAGCCGTCCTCACTCCCCAGACTGACGTCTGCATTGCTGTCCCAGCGCTGATTAGAGGCAGTAAGCAAGCTGGCCGTGCCCTGGATGCCAGCTTTATCAAAGCGCGGCGGTTCCCTGTCGAAGCGGACGGTTCCCGCGGAGTTACCCGGCCCCCATAGCACGCTTTCCGGCCCTTTAATCAGCGTCAGCAGATCAAAGCTCTCCGGTGAAATATATGAACTTGGGGCATCCATTCTGGCCGGACAGGCCCCCGGCATTTCACCATTATTGGTCAGGATACGCAGGCGAGAACCGAACATGCCGCGAAAAACCGGGTCGCCGTTGGTGCCGCCGTTGCGGATTTGCGAGAAACCGGGGATGGTTTTCAGGTAGTCAGATCCGTCGCTGGCTGGCACAGGCTGACGCGGCGTTTTAGGGGACGTCACAACTTCCAGCGGTGATGATGCCGGAGAGGTGACGATCATCACGGCATCGTCCGGCATAGTCATCGTGTCATGCGAACCCGCCGCGATGGCTGCGGGAGGAGTGATAGCCAGCAGTATCCAGGATACCAGCGGCTTTAAATGTGTTTTCATCATTGCCTTACTGTCCTTCAGGCGTAACGTTGCCGCTCTTTATAAAAAGAACAGCTCGAGACAACGCTTCAGCGTCGCCTGCGGCATTACGCGGTTAATTATTGGTGTTTTAAGCGAAGTAACAGGCAGCAGAGGGCGGGGCGCGGGCCGGGTGAGGTGACCAGGGGCGAGAAATCGCCGCGCAGCAGAGTGCGACCACCGGCGTCCGGCGCACGCAAATCAACAATAACAGCAGTAAAACGGTGAGGCAGAATTCAATAAAAGGCAGGTGGATCAGCAGCTGGCAATAGCCGCAGGCGATCTCTTCTCCCGGCGACATGCCCGGGCCGGACATCAGCATATTGTGCGGCATTGACGCCTGAGGGCACGGTTCGGGCACAGGCATGTGATGGTCCATGTCAGACATGTCCATTGTCATCATCATGCTGCTGTGTTCGCAGGCTGAATGGTGCATCAGCGATTTTGAAATTACCGGTGCAATAAACAGCATGGCAACGGCAAGCAGCGCCAGCCAGCAGGCTGTTCGGTGAAAGTGATTGCGCCGTGACAAAACGTTACCGATCCGTAGTCGTTGTGGCGCAAGTGTATCCTGAAAGAAGGAATGATGTTAAATGAATTGTTAGATTGACGCAGGCAGTGGGTCTGCTATTGTCACGCACCTTTTGACGCCGGTGGAAACGTAAATGGATTGTCGTCCTGACTGCGGCGCTTGCTGTACTGCGCCTTCTATATCAACGCCTATCCCCGGTATGCCGGAGGGGAAGCCCGCCAACACGCCCTGTATTCAGCTGGACGAACGCCTGCGCTGCAAGCTGTTTGGATCGCCTTTGCGGCCTAAAGTCTGCGGCGGCCTCCAGCCTGCCAGAGAGATGTGCGGTACCTCACGCCAGCAGGCAATGGCCTACCTGATCCACCTTGAAGCCGCGACGGCACCTTAAATATCTTTGATTTGGGCCATGCAATAAATACTGACGGCTATCATCCCCAGTGCGATGAAAAAGACGCTGTGATAGTTCCAGATCTCGGCCACCACGCCGGCGAGCGAACCGGCAATGATCCACCCTACGCGCGTGGTGTTGGTATACAGCGTGGTGGCGGCCCCTGCCTGGCCAGGCATAAGATCCTGAAAATAGATCATGCCGATCCCGGCCAGAATCCCGATAAAGATAGCGTTTAGCAGCTGCAGCCCCAGCAGCATATATTCATTGGTCAGCGTTATCATTCCGACATAGAAAAGCAACCCGGCGGCAACGGCAAAGCGCATCAGGAAGCGCTTACCGAAGCGTTTGGCGTAGTAGCCCGCAATCAGCATGGTCGGGATTTCCAACCCGGCTGCGGTACCCATCATGATCCCGGCGAGCTTCTCCGGGAGGTGTAACTCATTGATGATGTAAAGCGGCATATTGATGATATAGAGGCTGTTACAGCCCCACATCATGGTACAGGCGGCGAACAGGAGCAGGGCGTCGCGGCGGTTGCGACGCGGTGACTCGAGCCGGGCTTCTGCTTTTGCCACCGGTTCTTTGCGCATGGACGGCAAAAAGAGCCACACCATCGCGCCGCAAATCACAAAGGCAAACGCCGCACTCAGGTACATCACCTTGAAGCCAAACCCCATCGCCAGCGCGTAGGCAATTGGCGGCCCAATCACCCAGGCAAGAGACACCTGTGCGCGGAGGATAGAGCTGAACATCACCGCTTCACGCCCGGTGCTGTCGGCATGCTCGCGGGCAAGCGCAAACATCTGCGGGTTGGCGGTGGAGCCGAAGCTGCTTAGAAACACCCCGACGAACAGCAAAATAAAGTAGTTACGGTTCCAGGCGAACAGAATGCAGCCCAGCGCACCGAGCAGGCAGCAGGCAAAAATCAGCGTTTTCCGGTCGCCTTTGCGGTCGGAACGCCCGGCTAAAAACTGGCTCACCAGAATGCCAATCACCGCGCTGCCGGTGAAGAAAAAGCCGACCAGCGCAGGGCGAACGTGGACTTCATCGGTTAAAAACAGGCTTAGCGTTGGGGTTTGTAGTGCCCCGGCGATGCCGGTCAAAAAAGCCACAATCAGAAACGCGGTTGAGGTGAAGTCCAGAGGCTTACGGGCGGCGGTAACGGGAGCGTTTTGCATACTTTTGGACGGCAGGAAAAAGAATGCGCGGAGTGTACCCTCGTTACCCCTAAATAGACAGATTTACCCTTAAGTCCTGCGCGGGAACTCGCACAAATTATCCAGCAAGCGAAGGCCGCTTTGGCGATACGTTGCCAAAGCTGAAATTTGCTGATGCCGGGTTGTAAACTGTTGCCAGTGTGCTGAACACCCGGCCTGCTAAACTGAAAATGTGCTGAAGCTCTAAATTTCGCAAACAGAAATGCGAGAAATGTTGCGTGTCATGCAGCATTAGCGCAACACTCCTTGAAACGTTTCAGCGTCATCTTTTTGCATCCCGCAGCTCGAGATGGCGCATTTTTTCTCAAGCTAGCTGAATCGTTTCAATTCAGCGAGAGAGGCGATCTATGTTCCAGTTATCTGTGCAGGATATTCACCCGGGCAAAGCTGCCGGGAGCAAAGAAGACGCTATCCGCCAGGTTGCCGCCGCCCTTGTGCAGGCAGGCAACGTCGGTGAAGGCTACGTCAACGGTATGCTGGCGCGTGAGCAGCAAACCACCACTTATTTAGGCAACGGGATTGCTATCCCGCACGGCACCACCGACACGCGCGATCTGGTGCTGAAAACCGGCGTTCAGGTTTTTCAGTTCCCGCAGGGCGTGGAGTGGGGCGAAGGGCAGACCGCTTACGTGGCGATCGGTATTGCGGCCAGTTCCGACGAACACCTCGGCCTGCTGCGCCAGTTGACGCATGTGCTGAGTGACGACGAAGTTGCTGCACAGCTGAAATCCGCCACCAGCGCGGAAGAACTCCGGGCGCTGCTGATGGGCGAAAAGCAAAGCAGCGCGCTGCTGCTGGACAACAGCCTGCTGGCGCTGAACGTCGAGGCCAGCGATTTGATGACGCTGCAGGCGCTGAACGCGGGCCGCCTGAAGCAGGCGGGTGCGGTTGATGCCGCTTTCGTCAGCAACGTGATTGCCGGTAATCCACTGTATCTCGGTCAGGGTATCTGGCTGAACGACAGCGCGGCAGGCAACCTGGCCAGCGCGGTTGCTGTCAGCCGTCCGGCGGCCAGTTTTGAAGCGGATGGAAACCCGGTTTCTCTCCTGATGACCGTCGCTGTGGCCGACGACCAGCCCTTGCAGGTGCTGAACCGCCTGAGCGACATGCTGATTGGCAACCGTGCCGACAAGCTTTTAACCGCAGATGCGCCGGCGTTGCTGACGCTGCTGACCAGCGATGATGCCCCGGCAGAAGAAGCGCTGAGCGCCGAGTTTACCGTGCGTAATGAACACGGCCTGCACGCCCGGCCGGGTACGGCGCTGGTCAACACCATAAAACAATTCAATAGCGAAATTACCGTGACAAACCTTGATGGAACCGGGAAACCGGCAAATGGACGTAGCCTGATGAAAGTTGTTGCTCTGGGTGTGAAAAAAGGCCACCGACTGCGCTTTACCGCGCAGGGTGAAGATGCTGAACAGGCGCTGAAAGCGATTGGCGAAGCCATCTCTGAAGGACTGGGGGAGGGCGCGTAATGACCAGACGTGTAGCAACGATCACCCTGAACCCGGCCTATGACCTGGTGGGCTTTTGCCCGGAAATCGAGCGTGGAGAAGTAAACCTGGTGCGCACCACCGGTCTGCATGCGGCTGGCAAGGGCATCAACGTCGCTAAAGTACTGAAAGATCTCGGCATCGACGTGACCGTAGGCGGATTCCTCGGCAAAGACAACCAGGACGGCTTCCAGCAGCTGTTTAGCGAGTTGGGAATCGCCAACCGCTTCCAGGTCGTACAGGGCCGTACCCGCATCAACGTTAAGTTGACCGAAAAAGACGGGGAAGTCACCGACCTGAACTTTTCCGGGTTTGAAGTCACCGGCGCGGACTGGGAACGCTTTGTGGCGGACTCCCTGAGCTGGCTGGGCCAGTTCGACATGGTTTGCGTCAGCGGCAGCCTGCCTGCGGGCGTTTCCCCGGAAGCGTTCACGGACTGGATGACCCGTTTGCGCAGCCAGTGTCCGTGCATCATTTTCGACAGCAGCCGCGAAGCGCTGGTTGCCGGTTTGAAGGCGGCACCGTGGCTGGTCAAACCGAACCGTCGCGAGCTGGAAATTTGGGCCGGTCGCAAGCTGCCTGAATTGAAGGATGTGATTGAGGCGGCGCATGCGCTCCGTGAGCAGGGGATTGCGCATGTGGTGATTTCTCTAGGCGCGGAAGGCGCGCTGTGGGTTAACGCTTCAGGGGAATGGATTGCCAAACCACCCACCTGTGAAGTTGTTAGTACCGTTGGCGCAGGAGATTCCATGGTTGGCGGCCTGATTTATGGCCTGCTGATGCGCGAGTCCAGCGAACACACGCTGCGCCTTGCTACCGCCGTTGCGGCCCTGGCCGTCAGCCAGAGCAACGTAGGCATTACCGATCGTACACAGCTGGCCGCCATGATGGCTCGTGTCGACCTGAAACCTTTCCACTGACAGCAGGAGACAGGCAATGAAAACGCTGTTAATTATTGAACCGGGACTTGGGCAGGCGCGCGCGTATCTCGCGAAGACGCTGCTCGGTGCCGCAGCGCCAAAAGCGCACCTCGACATTATTGATAACCCGAACGATGCCGAACTGGCGATTGTCGTTGGCAACGCCATTCCCGCTGATACTTCACTGAACGGCAAAAAGGTGTTCCTGGGCGATATCGATCGCGCGGTGCAGCACCCGGAATTGTTCCTGAACGAAGCGAAAGGTAAGGCTCATACGTACGCCGCGCCGACAGCTGTTGCAACCGCCCCAGCAAAAGGGCCGAAGCGTATCGTCGCCGTAACGGCCTGCCCGACCGGCGTGGCGCACACGTTTATGGCGGCGGAAGCCATCGAAACCGAAGCGAAAAAACGCGGCTGGTGGGTGAAGGTTGAAACCCGTGGTTCCGTTGGCGCAGGGAACGCGATTACCCCTGAAGAAGTGGCCGAGGCGGATCTGGTGATTGTGGCGGCGGATATTGAAGTGGATCTGGCTAAATTTGCCGGGAAGCCGATGTACCGCACGTCTACTGGCCTGGCGCTGAAGAAAACGGCTCAGGAGCTGGATAAGGCGCTGGTCGAGGCCAAACCTTACGAAGCCGCAGGTAAAGCCAGCGCGGCTCAGGAATCCGGCAAAAAAGAAAGCGCCGGGGCGTATCGCCATCTGCTGACGGGGGTGTCTTACATGCTGCCGATGGTGGTTGCGGGCGGCCTGTGTATTGCGCTCTCCTTTGCCTTCGGTATCACTGCCTTTAAGGAACCTGGTACGCTTGCCGCGGCGCTGATGCAAATTGGTGGTGGCTCTGCGTTTGCGCTGATGGTCCCGGTTCTGGCGGGGTATATTGCCTTCTCGATTGCGGACCGTCCTGGCCTGACGCCGGGTCTTATCGGCGGCATGCTGGCCGTTAGCACCGGTTCGGGCTTTATCGGCGGCATCATCGCCGGTTTCCTGGCGGGTTATATCGCGAAGCTGATTAGCTCGAAGCTGAAGCTGCCACCAAGCATGGAAGCACTGAAGCCGATCCTGATCATTCCGCTGTTCTCAAGCCTGGTTGTTGGCCTGGCAATGATCTACCTGATTGGCACCCCGGTGGCTAAAATCCTGGCGGACCTGACCCACTGGCTGCAAACCATGGGCACCGCGAACGCGGTTCTGCTGGGCGCGATTCTGGGTGGCATGATGTGTACCGATATGGGCGGCCCGGTGAACAAAGCGGCTTACGCTTTTGGCGTCGGCTTGCTCAGTACCCAGACCTACGCACCAATGGCGGCGATCATGGCCGCGGGCATGGTGCCACCGCTGGCGCTGGGCCTGGCTACGCTGGTGGCTCGCCGTAAGTTTGATAAGGCGCAGCAGGAAGGGGGCAAAGCGGCGCTGGTGCTCGGGCTGTGCTTTATTACCGAAGGGGCGATTCCGTTTGCCGCCCGTGACCCGATGCGCGTGCTGCCTTGCTGCATCATCGGCGGGGCGCTGACGGGGGCGCTGTCCATGGCTGTTGGCGCGAAACTGATGGCCCCGCACGGCGGCCTGTTTGTCCTGCTGATCCCTGGCGCGATTACTCCGGTGCTGGGTTACCTGCTGGCGATTGTCGCCGGTACGCTGGTGGCGGGCCTGTCCTACGCCTTCCTCAAACGTCCTGAAACGGAGCTGGCGGCGAAGGTCGCTTAATCTTCCGCACAGCTAAAAAACGCCTCGCTAATGCGGGGCGTTTTTCTTTCTATGATCAATCTATGATCAATGTTGCTCTCCGAACAATCCTTAAAGGCCGCTAAGTCAGTTCCTGAGGCATGTCTCGAGCCTGACTGAAAACCTGCCAGGTCGTTGCACCCCATTTATTCTCACTTTTCACACACCTGCTTTTTCAAGCTTGTTTCTGAGTGAATAAAAATAAATATTTTGGCCTGGCACACAATGAGAGTGTACTATGTACCCATTGGTGTACGTAGTACCCTTAAGGATGAGGGCGCAATGACGCACGCTATAACTTTTATTGAGACGACGTTATTTACCCGGCAGATTAAACAGTTTGCGACAGATGATGAACTTAGCGCGTTGCAAAAGGTTTTAATTGGCTCCCCGGAGAAAGGTGATCTGATTCAGGGCACCGGAGGGTTACGGAAAATCAGAATGGCAACCGGCGTTCGGGGTAAAAGCGGGGGCGCTCGGGTAATCTATTTTTTTGCAACGGCAGAGATGATTTGGCTGATCATGGCGTGGCCGAAGCACGTAAAAGACAACCTGACGGCAGCAGAAAAAGCTGAACTCAGGAGGCTGACTAAATTACTAAAAGGTAACGTAGAAAATGAGCTTCTTTAATGACCTTAAAACCTCGCTTGAAGAGGCGGTGGAAATTAAAAACGGGGGAAAATTACCCGCGAAGGTCGTGCGTTATGACGTGGCGGATGTTCGGGCGATAAGGGAACAGCTGAAGGTTTCGCAAAGTGAAATGGCTCAGGCCTTAGGCACCAGCGTTGACACGATCAAAAGTTGGGAGTCAAAACGTCGCAATCCCACCGGATTAGCGGCCAAGGTACTGGCTACCATTCAAAGCAATCCTGCATTTTATTATGAGCTGGCAGCGCACTGAGTGCAGCTACCAGCAATGACCCTGACGCATCCAGCGACAGCGTTATGCCGTCGCTTCCTCGTGCTGTTGTGCTTTAAGCCAGGCAATCTCTTCGGCCCAGATATCCGGGTTGGTAGTTTCCAGAATTAACGGAATACCATCAAAACGGGCGTCACGCATGATCCAGCTAAACGGCGTGTGGCCGATATTCCCGAGGCCGAGGCTGTTGTGGCGGTCAACGCGGCTGCCAAACTCGCTTTTGGCATCGTTGAGGTGCATCCCGCGCAGGTATTTGAACCCGACGATACGTTCGAACTCACTAAAGGTTTTGTCGCAGTCAGCTTCTGTGCGCAGATCGTACCCGGCGGCAAAGGCGTGGCAGGTATCGATGCAGACGCCAACGCGGGATTTATCTTCCACGCCGTCAATAATCGCCGCGAGATGCTCAAAGCGGAAACCAAGGTTACTGCCCTGGCCAGCGGTGTTTTCGATGACTGCGGTCACGCCTTCGGACTTCTCCAGCGCAATGTTAATCGACTCTGCAATGCGCTTCAGGCATTCCTCTTCCGGGATCTGCTTCAGGTGGCTGCCCGGATGGAAATTCAATAGCGTCAGCCCCAGCTGCTGGCAGCGCACCATTTCGTCGATAAACGCCTCGCGGGATTTTTCCAGCGCATCTTCAACCGGGTGGCCGAGGTTTATCAGGTAGCTGTCGTGGGGGAGGATTTGGCCTGGGCCATAATGGTATTTTTCGCAGGCGCTCTTAAAGTTGTCGATAACTTCGCTGGTCAGCGGCGCGGCGCGCCACTGGCGTTGATTCTTGGTGAACAGGGCAAAAGCGGTGGCTTCCAGTTCGTGGGCGCGAATGGCGGCGTTTTCCAGGCCACCCGAGGCGCTAACGTGCGCTCCAATAAACTTCATCTGTCTTCTCCTGTTTCTTGACGGGCAAAACCCGCTATCGGTAGTCCGTCATGATAGCGGGTCAGGAGGCTTTTTTCCGTATTGAATTATGCTAACAGGTGATGAATTGCCAGGTTAATGGCCGCGCCGCCGACAATCAGCCAGATGAACAGCACCAGCGCCATAAGCAGCGGGCGAACCCCGGCTTTTTTCAGGGCACTAACGTGGGTCGTCAGGCCCAGAGCCGCCATCGCCACTGCCAGCAGGAAGGTATCCAGCGTGACCAGCACATTCACCAGCGCCTGTGGCAGGAAGTGGAAGGAGTTGAAGATCGCCACCACGATAAAGAGTATTGCAAACCACGGGATGGTGATTTTACCGGTTTGCGCCGAGCCAGCCGGTGCCAGAGATTTAACGCGGGCGGCCAGGAAAATCAGGAACGGGGCGAGCATCATCACGCGGAGCATTTTGGCAATCACCGCCGCATTTTCCGTTTCCGGGCTAATGGCGTGCCCTGCGGCAACAACCTGGGCAACTTCATGCATCGTTGACCCGGTGTAAATCCCAAAGGCTTCCGGCGTAAACCAGTGGCTGACGAACGGGTAAATCATCGGGTAGATAAAGATAGCCAGCGTCCCGAAGATAACCACGGTGGCTACGGCCACGGTGACTTTACTGGCTTCGGCTTTCACCACCGGTTCGGTGGCAAGTACAGCCGCCGCGCCGCAAATACTGCTGCCCGCACCAATCAGCCAGCTGGTTTGTCTGTCCAGACCAAACACTTTCTGGCCGAGCCAGCAGGCGAGGGCGAAGGTGCTGCACAGCGTCAGGGCGTCAATCACCAGACCGCTGACGCCAACGTCGGCAATCTGCGAAAACGTCAGGCGGAAGCCATACAGAATAATGCCGAGGCGCAGAAGGTGCTGCTTGGCGAACAGCACGCCGCCGTCGCACTGCTGCCAGATTTTGGGATACACGGTGTTGCCGATTATCATGCCGCACAGGATGGCGAGCGTCAGGGCGCTAAGGCCGACGCCGGCCACCGCAGGAATGTTGCCAAGCCATAACGCCAGGCCGGTAATGGCGGCGGAAAGCGCCAGCCCCGGTAAAAAATGCCACAGCGTGTGGCGGCGAGCTTGTACGGTGAGTACTGTCATAACCTTCTCCTCTGTCTTAGGGAAAAGGCTACGCCTGGCTGGCATAAAAATAAAATTGATTATATATTTATAATTAATCTTTATAAGTGGTAAGCGACGGCTGCCACCACAGGAAATCTCTCTCATGCATATCACGCTGCGGCAGCTGGAAGTCTTTGCTGAAGTGCTTAAAAGCGGTTCGACCACGCAAGCTTCCCAGATGCTGTCCCTCTCTCAGTCGGCGGTCAGCGCCGCGCTTGCCGATCTTGAAGGTCAGCTTGGGGTTCAGCTCTTTGACCGAGTGGGGAAGCGCCTCGTGGTAAATGAACACGGCAGGCTGCTCTACCCGCGAGTTGTCGGGCTGCTGGAGCAGGCCGGTGAAATAGAACAGCTGTTTCGGGAAGATAACGGCGCGATCCGCGTGTATGCCAGCAGCACCATTGGCAACTATATTCTGCCGGAGATGATTGCCCGCTACCGGCGCGACTTCCCGAAGCTGCCGCTGGAGCTTAGCGTCGGCAACAGCCAGGACGTGATCAACGCGGTGGCGGATTTTCGCGTAGATATTGGCCTGATTGAAGGGCCTTGTCATATGGCGGAGCTGGTGACCGAGCCGTGGCTCGACGATGAGCTGGTGGTCTTTGCTTCGCCGGGCAACCCGCTGGTGCACCAGGCGGTAACGCTGGAAAGCCTGGCAAAGCAGCCGTGGATCCTGCGTGAGCGCGGTTCAGGCACCCGCGAAATCGTCGACTATTTACTGCTTTCGCATCTGCCAGAGTTTCAGTTGGGTATGGAGCTGGGCAATTCCGAGGCGATCAAACATGCGGTGCGCCACGGGCTGGGCATCAGCTGCCTGTCTCGCCGGGTGATTGCCGAGCAGCTGGAGAGCGGCTCATTGGTTGAAGTGGCTATTCCCCTCCCTCGTCTGGTGCGGACGCTGTACCGGATCCACCATCGCCAGAAGCATATCTCTAACGCGCTGCTGCGTTTTCTGCGCTACTGCGAAGCATAATGCACCAAAATCTTGCAGCTGCACCTGATTGGGGTGTGGCTGCGAGGCAACCTCACGCCCGTTAACTTCTTTTTCACCGCAATGTAGCAGCGATCTTCGCGATTCATCGTCGTTGGCACATTAGTTGCAGAATTGAATTCAAAGAATCTTTTGTTTCAATCAGGCGACGAGGCTGCACATGACGATGAAAAAATGGTTGTTCTCTTTAGTTGGCGCAACGGTGCTGCTGGCTCAGGCCGGGGCGGTAATGGCCGATCAGCTGCAGGATATCGAAAAACGCGGCGTGCTGCGCGTAGCGGTTCCGCAGGATTTCCCGCCTTTTGGTTCAGTGAACGCTGACCTGAAACCTCAGGGCTACGACATTGATATGGCGGCCTACCTGGCGAAAGGTCTGAAGGTCAAGCTACAGCTGGTGCCGGTCACCAGCGCGAACCGCGTGCCATATCTGCAGACGGACAAAGTTGACCTGGTCATTTCCAGCCTCGGCAAGAACGCTGAACGTGAAAAAGTCATCGATTTTAGCCGCGCTTACGCCCCGTTCTTCCTTGGCGTGTTCGGGCCGAAAGATGGCGCAGTGACAGAAGCTAAAGCGCTTAGTGGGAAAACCATTGGCGTGACCCGTGGCGCAGTAGAGGACATGGTATTAACCGACCTCGCGCCGAAAGACGCCGACGTGAAGCGCTACGAAGACAATAACACTACCATATCCGCCTATCTTTCAGGCCAGGTGCAGTACATCGCCACCGGTAACCTCGTTGTGGCGGCGATTGCCCGCCAGAGCCCAGCCAAAGCGCCGGTCAGCAAATTTATGCTCAAGGATTCCCCTTGCTACATCGGGCTGAAAAAGAATGAACCTGCGCTGAAAGCGAAGATGGACGAGCTGATTGGTGAGGCGCTGAAGGACAATACCCTGAACACCTTGTCGCAGAAATGGATGCAGGCGCCGCTGCCTGCCAACCTCGGCGCTTGAGGTGCCGGGGATGACCACGCAACTTGATTTTGCCGGTCTGCTGCCTTACTGGCCGGAGTTATTGTCCGGCCTGTGGGTGACGCTGGGGCTCACTTTTATGGCGACGGTCGGTGGCGTGGCTATCGGCATTACCGGGGCGGCCATTCGCAGCGGAAAGCCGGGGCTGTTAAGCCTGGCGTGGGGCGGCTACGTGGAACTGATTCGCAACACGCCGTTCGTTGTGCAGCTGTTCTTTATTGTGTTTGGGCTCCCTGCGCTGGGGTTAAAGCTCAACGCCGGGGAAGCGGCGCTTATCGCGATGTTGATTAACCTCGGGGCTTACAGCACCGAGATTATTCGCGCGGGTATTCAGGTGACGCCGAAAGGGCAGTGGGAAGCGGCTCGCGTGCTGGGGTTAAGCCGTAGCCAGACCTTTTTACGAGTGGTGCTGCCGCCGTCGCTGAAGCGTATTTATCCGTCGCTGGTCAGCCAGTGCATCATCGTGATGCTGGGCTCTTCCGTGGTGTCCCAGGTGTCCTGTGAAGATCTGACCTTTGCGGCCAGCCTCATTCAGTCGCGTACCTTCCTCAGCTTCGAGGTCTATCTGGTGACGACCTTAATGTACCTGGTGCTGTCGTTAATTATGCGTCAACTGCTGCTGGCGGCAGGGCGGAAATGGTTGGGGAGTGATGTCGGATGATGGCGTTTACCGACTGGGATATCGTGCGCAACCTGCTGCTGGCGGCCCGCTGGACGGTGCTGCTGTCGCTGATTGCTTTTTTCTGCGGCACTCTGGTGACACTGCCTTTATTGCTGCTGCGCATGAGCCGCTGGAAATGGCCCAAACGCTTCATCAGCGCCTACGTCGCGCTGTTTCAGGGCACGCCGCTGCTGATGCAGTTGTTCCTCGCTTTCTTCGGCATTGCGCTGTTTGGCATTGATGTCAGCCCCTGGACGGCGGCCACGCTTGCTCTGACGCTGTTTACCAGCGCGTTTTTGCTGGATATCTGGTACGGCAGCATTCGTGCTTTGCCTAAAGGCCAGTGGGAAGCCTGCCGCTGCCTCGGTTTGAGCTTCGGGCAGACGCTGTGCCGGGTCATTGCCCCGCAGGCGATGCGTATCGCCGTGGCACCCACGGTTGGGTTTTCGGTGCAGGTCATTAAGGGCACGGCCCTGGCCTCGATCATCGGTTTTGTCGAACTAACCAAAGCCGGCACCATGCTGAACAACGTCACGTTTGAGCCGTTTAAAGTCTTTGCCCTGGTGGCGCTCGGCTATTTCTTACTTTGCTATCCGCTGTCGCGCTACAGCCGCTACCTGGAGAAAAAATTTAATGCCGCTCATCACCATTAATGATGTACAGAAATATTATGGCGACAATCACGTGCTGAAGGGCGTTAGCCTGGATATCGACATGGGCGAAGTGGTGTCGATCATCGGCCGCAGCGGCTCCGGCAAAAGTACGCTGCTGCGCTGTATGAACGGGCTGGAAGGCTACCAGGACGGCAGCATCAAGCTGGGCGGCATGACCATTACCGACCGCGAGTCGCAGGCGCGTGAAATCAGCCGTTCCGTGGGTATGGTGTTTCAGAACTTTAACCTATTCCCGCACATGACCGCGCTGGAAAACGTGATGCTGGCGCCGCGCCGGGCGCTGAATAAAAGCGCCGCCGAATGCCGCGAGTTGGGGCTGGAGATGCTCAATAAAGTCGGCCTGGGCGAGCGGGTGGATTACTACCCGGCTAACCTGTCCGGCGGCCAGCAGCAGCGCGTGGCCATTGCCCGCGCGCTGGCAATGAACCCAAAAGTCTTGCTGTGCGATGAAATCACCTCGGCGCTTGACCCGGAACTGGTGGGCGAAGTGCTGAAAGTACTGGAGCAGCTGGCGGCAGAAGGCATGACGCTGATTCTGGTCACTCACGAAATGAACTTTGCCCGGGAAGTCGGCGACCGCGTGGTGTTTATGCACCAGGGCAAAGTGTGGGAGCAGGGGGAAAGCAAGTCGTTCTTCGCCAATCCCCGGACTCAGGAACTGCAGCAGTTTATTTCGTCCGTGCGCGGGCTGGGTTAATCTTTGACCGCCGGGCAACTGAGCGCGCCGGCGGTTTTTTAATTCCCCTCAACTTATCGGCCTGATAAGTGCCTCGCTAATAATCGCCGGGCGATCATGAAGCTCTCTTATAACCCGGGATTTCTGCTATCTGAACAAAGACGTTTTGTTACAATCTTGCCTCATTTTTTGGATAGGCAACAATTTCCTATGGTTTCACAAGATAAAACGACAGAAGCGCCTGGCTTACGCCGCGAATTAAAGGCGCGCCACCTGACGATGATCGCCATCGGCGGATCCATCGGCACGGGGCTTTTCGTTGCCTCTGGGGCAACAATTTCTCAGGCAGGACCGGGCGGGGCGCTGCTCTCTTATATGCTGATTGGCCTGATGGTGTACTTCCTGATGACCAGCCTCGGCGAGCTGGCGGCGTTTATGCCGGTGTCCGGTTCTTTCGCGACCTACGGCCAGAAATATGTCGAAGACGGCTTCGGCTTCGCGCTCGGCTGGAACTATTGGTACAACTGGGCGGTGACCATCGCCGTTGACCTCGTGGCCGCACAGCTGGTGATGAATTACTGGTTCCCCGACACCCCTGGCTGGATCTGGAGCGCGTTGTTCCTGGGCATTATGTTCCTGCTGAACTGGATCTCCGTGAAGGGCTTTGGCGAAGCGGAATACTGGTTCTCGCTGATAAAAGTGACCACCGTCATCATCTTCATCATTGTGGGTGTGATGATGATCGTGGGTATTTTCAAAGGGGCGCAGCCGGTAGGCTGGAGCAACTGGACAACCGGCGACGCGCCGTTTGCCGGGGGCTTTGCCGCAATGATCGGCGTGGCGATGATCGTCGGCTTCTCTTTCCAGGGCACCGAGCTTATCGGGATTGCAGCCGGTGAATCCGCTGACCCGGAGAAAAACATTCCTCGCGCCGTGCGCCAGGTGTTCTGGCGTATCCTGCTGTTCTACGTGTTCGCGATTCTGATTGTCAGCCTGATCATTCCTTATACCGATCCAAGCCTGCTGCGCAATGACGTGAAAGACATCAGCGTCAGTCCGTTCACTCTGGTGTTCCAGCACGCGGGCCTGCTGTCTGCGGCGGCGGTGATGAACGCCGTTATCCTGACGGCGGTGCTGTCTGCGGGTAACTCCGGGATGTACGCTTCCACGCGCATGCTTTACACCCTGGCCTGCGACGGCAAAGCGCCGCGTATTTTCTCGAAGCTGTCCAAAGGTGGCGTGCCGCGTAACGCGCTGTATGCGACCACCGTTATTGCCGCGCTGTGTTTCCTGACGTCTATGTTTGGCAACCAGACCGTTTACCTCTGGCTGCTGAATACCTCGGGGATGACCGGCTTTATCGCCTGGCTCGGGATTGCCATCAGCCACTATCGCTTCCGTCGCGGCTACGTGCTGCAGGGCAACGACATTAACGACCTGCCGTACCGCTCGGGCTTCTTCCCGATTGGGCCGATCTTCGCGTTCGTGCTGTGCTTGATCATCACGCTGGGCCAGAACTACGAAGCGTTCCTGTCGGATACCATTGACTGGGGCGGCGTGGCGGCGACCTATATCGGCATCCCGCTGTTCCTGGCTATCTGGTTTGGCTACAAGATAACGAAGGGCAGCCGCTTTGTGCGCTACAGCGAAATGGAATTCCCGAAATTTCGTGAGAAATAAGCCTTAGCAACAATAAGTTACTCTTTAGAGGGCGTGATCATCACGCCCTTTTTTATTTCGCTCTCGCCAGCAATAATTCCTCCAGGTTATAGTAGAGAACAATTAAATTGATAACCATTATCATTTGCTTTATCGTTAACGCCATTCTTTAAGGAACGAAGGAGTGTTAGCGTGAAGCGTATGATTAAATTCAAGAATATTTGTCTTGCCCTGGCATTAACCGCCGCTGGTTTGCCTGCCGCACTGGCCGCGACGGTGACCGATATCGTGGGGCGTGAAGTGACCATCCCGCAGAAGGTTGACCGCATTTTGCTGGGGGAAGGGCGGCTGTTTTATGCTCTGGCGCTGCTGGAAGGGCAAAAACCGATTGACCGTATCGTCGGCTGGCAGGGCGATTTCCGTAAGTTAGATACGCAGACTTACGCGGAATATAAAGCGAAATTCCCGAAAATTGATGACATTCCGCTGATTGGCAGTACCACCGCCGACAGCGTCAGCCCGGAAAAAGTGCTGACTTTACACCCAGATGTGGCGATTTTTGGCCTGTCTGGTCACGGCCCTGGCCGCCACAGCGAGCTGGTCTCTCAGCTTGAAAAAGCGGGCGTCCCGGTGGTCTTCGTTGATTTTCGTACCTCGCCGCTGAAAAATACCTTGCCGAGCATGCGCGTGCTGGGCAAAGTGTTGCATCGCGAGAAACAGGCCGATGATTACATCGCCTTTTATGAAGCAAACCTGAAAAAAATTACCGACGTCACCGGCAAGATGGCGGAAAAAGACAAGCCATCCGTGTTCATAGAACTGCGTGCGGCGGCCATGGAAGAGTGCTGTGGTTCGGCGGGCAAGGGTAACATGGGCGACTTCATCGACCTGGCGGGCGGCACGAACATTGCCAAAAATCTGCTGCCGGGCGCGCTGGGCACCGTAAACCTGGAAAAAGTGCTTGCCGCTGATCCGCAGGTTTATATCGCCAGCGGCGGTAAAGCACCTGGCTCAACCTCTCCGGGCGTAGTGCTTGGCGCTCAGGCTACTCAAGCCGAAGCGCAGGCCAGCCTCAAGAGCGTGCTGGAGCGTAAAGGCATTGACCAGTTAACCGCGGTCAAAGAAGGGCGCGCCTATGGCGTATGGCACAATTTCTACAATTCGCCGTACAACATCCTCGCGATTCAGGCGATGGCAACCTGGTTCCATCCACAGCAGTTTGCTGAGGTGAACCCGGAACAGACAATGCAGCAACTTTATAAACAGTTCCTGGCGGTCGAGCCAACGGGAACGTACTGGACCGATCTTAAGAAGTAACGAAGGTAAGACTTAATGAGTGCCACCACCGATCCAATGCCAAACGAGGCGCAGCCTGCCACCATCATGGGGCGATACCAGCAGGTGCTACGTCACCGCTATTTGCTGATGGGGGCGCTGGTTATTGCGATTTTCGCCTCGCTGCTGCTGGACTTTACCCTTGGTCCGTCCGGGCTGCCGCTGGATACGCTGTGGCAGACTCTGATTGACCCGGCCAGCGCTAACGCCGGTACGCGGGTGATCGTGTGGGACATTCGTCTGCCTTATGCGCTGATGGCGCTGCTGGTCGGTATGGCGCTGGGCCTGGCGGGGGCGGAGATGCAAACCATCCTCAATAACCCGCTAGCCAGCCCGTTTACCCTCGGCGTTTCCTCCGCCGCGGCCTTTGGTGCCGCGTTGGCGATTATCCTCGGCATCGGTATTCCTGGGGTGCCCGATCAGTGGTTTATCTCCGCCAACGCCTTCGTCTTTGCACTGTTTGCCGCGCTGATGCTGGACGCCATTACCCGCTGGACCCGCGTGGCAAGTTCCGGCGTGGTGCTGTTTGGTATCGCGCTGGTGTTCACCTTTAACGCCCTGGTGTCGATGCTGCAGTTTATCGCCAGCGAAGACACGCTGCAGGGGCTGGTGTTCTGGACGATGGGCAGCCTGGCGCGAGCCTCCTGGGACAAGCTCGGCGTGCTGCTGCTGGCCTTCGCCATCATCATGCCGATTTCTATGCTGAGTTCCTGGAAGCTGACCGCGCTGCGCTTAGGCGAAGATCGTGCTGTCAGTTTTGGCATCGACGTAAAGCGTCTGCGTTTAGGCACGTTGCTGCGCATCAGTATTTTGTCCGCGCTGTCCGTGGCGTTTGTCGGCCCCATTGGTTTTATCGGCCTGGTGGCACCGCACATCGCCCGTATGCTGTTTGGCGAAGATCATCGTTTCTATCTCCCGGGCAGCGTGCTGGTCGGTGCTCTGGTGCTGTCGCTGGCGTCGGTTGCCTCTAAAAACATTATCCCTGGCGTCATTATTCCGGTGGGGATTGTCACCTCGCTGGTGGGCGTGCCGTTCTTCCTGAGTATTATTCTGCGCCATAAGGGGAACGTGTGATGCAGGGCTTAAAGATTGATGCATTCAACGCCGGTTACCCGAAGCGTCAAATCATCGAAAACCTGAGCGTGCCAACGCTGCCGCGGGGCAAAATCACCGTGCTGCTGGGGCCGAACGGCTGCGGGAAATCGACGCTGCTGCGTTCGCTGGCGGGGCTGAATCGCGCGGAAGGGCAGCTGTATCTTGATGGTGAAGACTTAATGGCTTTGCCGTTCGCCAAACGCGCCGAAAAAGTGGTTTATCTGCCGCAGTCGCTGCCGCAGGGCGTCCATCTCCACGTGCTGGAGTCCATTATCGTGGCCCAGCGCGCGTCCGGTGGCCGCCATAGCGCTGAAAGCGAAGCGCAGGTCATGCAATTGCTGAAACAGCTGGGGATCTCGCACCTGGCGCTGAGCTACCTCGACCAGCTTTCCGGCGGGCAAAAACAGCTGGTGGGCCTGGCGCAGTCTTTGATTCGCCGTCCGTCCCTGCTGCTGCTCGACGAACCGCTGAGCGCGCTGGATTTAAATTACCAGTTCCACGTCATGGATCTGGTCGCCCGCGAAACCCGCGAGCGTAATATCGTCACCGTTGTGGTGGTGCACGACATCAATATTGCTTTACGCCATAGCGAGCACGTTCTCATGCTGCGCGACGGCAAACTGGTTGCCAGCGGCGAGCCGGAGGAAGTGATTACTCCGCGCAGTCTGGCCCAGGTTTACGGCGTGAAGGGGCGCATTGAACGCTGCTCACAGGGTGTTGCCCAGGTGCTGATCGATGGCCTGGTGGAAACGCCCACCGTATAACAACGCATTTCAGAAATACTAAGGAACACAGTATGCAGCCGGCGGCCAATGTAGCCGCTGGCGCATAGTGCAATGTGAGCGCTAAACGGTTGTTTCGTTTGTAATTCACCTCATGGAGAGAAAGAAATGTTAAGGTTGAATCCCATTGTCCGGGGAGGACTTTGTGCGTCTGTACTTGGTCTGGCTTTTCCCGTCATCGCCGACGATCGCGAAGAAACCCTCGTTGTCACCGCGTCTGCCACCGAGCAAAACCTCAAAGATGCGCCCGCCAGTATCAGCGTCATCACCCGGGACGAACTGCAAAAAAAACCGGTTAACAATCTGAAGGATGTGCTGCAGAACGTGCCTGGCGTCCAGCTGACCAACGAAGGGGATAACCGCCGGGGCGTCAGTCTGCGAGGCCTGGACAGCAGCTACACCCTGATTCTGGTGGACGGTAAACGAGTCAACTCCCGTAATGCGGTATTCCGCCATAACGACTTCGATCTGAACTGGATCCCGGCGGATGCCATCGAGCGCATCGAAGTGGTGCGCGGGCCGATGTCCTCCCTGTATGGTTCCGACGCCCTCGGCGGCGTGGTGAACATCATCACCCGTAAAGTTGGTAAAGCCTGGCACGGCACCTTCACCGTAGATTCCACGGTGCAAGAACACCGCGATCGCGGCGACACCTATAACGGCAACTTTTTCACCAGCGGCCCGCTAATTGACGACGTGCTGGGCGTAAAAGTCTATGGCAGCCTGGGCAAGCGCCAGAAGGACGGCCAACAGGCGTCAACGACCAACGCCAGCGGCCTGACGCCGCAGATTGAAGGCTTCACTTCCCGCAATGCCAGCACCGAGTTTGCCTGGACGCCGGCTGAAAATCAGGATGTCACCGTGGGCTACGGCTTTGACCGTCATGACAGGGAATCTGACTCGCTGGATAAGAATCGCATCGAACGTCAGGATTACTCCCTCGGGCATAACGGCCGCTGGGGCTTCGGCAATACCGAACTGCGTTTCTATGGCGACAAAATCGATAACCTGAATCCAGGCAACAGCGGGGCAATCACTTCACGCAACAACAGCCTGGACGGCAAGCTGGTGCTGCCGCTCAGCGACATCAACCAGTTCCTGACCTTCGGCGGGGAGTGGCGGCATGACAAGCTGAGCGATCCGGTGAATATTACCGGCGGTAATAGCTCGCAAACCTCGGCCAGCCAGTACGCCCTGTTTATTGAAGACGAATGGCGCATCTTTGAGCCGCTGGCGCTGACCACCGGCATTCGTATGGATGACCATGAAACCTACGGTGACCACTGGAGCCCGCGGGCCTATCTGGTTTATAACGCGACGGATACCGTCACCGTCAAAGGTGGCTGGGCCACGGCCTTCAAAGCGCCGTCTCTGCTGCAGCTTAGCCCGGACTGGACCAGTAAATCCTGCCGTGGTGCCTGCCAGATTGTCGGCAGCCCTGACCTGAAGCCGGAAACCAGCGAAAGCTTTGAGCTGGGGCTGTATTACGCCGGGGACGAAGGCATTCTGGACGGCGTGAGCGGCAGCGTGACCGCTTTCCAGAACAACGTTGAGGATATGATTGATATTCAGCGTACCGCGAACCGTAGCGTGGCACCGTCTTACTCAAACTTTGTGGGCTTTGATAAGAGCGGTAACCCGATCTTCCGCTATTACAACGTGAACAAAGCTCGCATCCGCGGCGTAGAAACCGAGCTGAAAATACCGTTTAACGACCAGTGGAAGCTGTCGCTGAACTACACCTATAACGACGGACGCGACCTGAGCAACGGCGGCAATAAGCCGCTGCAGCAGCAGTCGTTCCACACCGCAAACGGCACCGTTGACTGGGCGCCGCTGGAAGACTGGTCGTTCTATGTGTCGGCGAACTACACCGGCAAGCAGCGTGCGGTTTCTGCAACGGATAAAACGCCCGGCGGCTACATCGTGTGGAACACCGGCGGAGCCTGGAAAGCGACCAAGAACGTGAAGGTGCGGGCAGGGGTTCTGAACCTTGGCGACAAAGATCTGAATCGTGATATCTACAGCTATAACGAAGACGGTCGCCGCTACTTTATGGCGCTGGATTATAGTTTTTAAGTTGTGGATACCCGTCCCTGGAACGGCGGCAATGTTTCTTTAAATTCCGCTGTCCAGGGCGGTGACTATATTTTTCTTTCTAAATCTTCAGGGAGAGATCTTTTGCCCTGTCGTTTTTCCGTTCACCTGTAGATTTGTTTTCCCTCTAGGCTCAGAGCACGGTGAACGTGTCAGGGGGCATTACGCTGTATGAACTGGCACATAGGTAACACTTTAAACCGGGCACATGGGTAACAGGTTATAACTGGTACGGTAAACTGAGTGAGGAGGTTTATCGTGC
>AKXM01000041.1 GCA_000277545.1 Enterobacter sp. Ag1
TTTTTCGTGATGGTCAATATCGATTAGGCGAAAAAGGGGAGCTGATAAAATATCTGTAAACGCCCGTTCCCCTGAAGACAACTCCATCAGCACAAAGCCCCGGCCTTCCGGCAGGACTTCGCTGGCAATCACGTCGCGGATGCCTCTTTTCAGGATTTTCATCTTGGTTTGTCCTGGCGAATAAAGTGGTCTCCATTAGACAGAAGTCACTGTCCAACGGCTGCATAACATTTTTATCCCATAAATTTCTAAGCGCCAAATTCTGACTATCGAAAAATAAGAAATCGGGACATAGATTATATTGAGCGTTGGTTTTATGCTGTGGAAAAGCAAACCTTAAGGAAAAGGAATGAGCGCACAGGCGGAAGAGGGCAGCCTCAGAAGAATGACATTGGGCGAAATTGCAATGGCTCGCCGGGTTTTCGGCGATTCAATTTCTTACAGCCGAGTATGGATTCATTGCGACAGCTATCTCCCGTTCGGCCTGCAGAAACAAAACTACGCGATGACGCCAAACGGAGAATTGTGGTACCGCAAGACGATGTATAAAGATGATTTCTCATCTGGCAGCGTCTTTCTTGAAGATAAATATGTTTTTATCCATGAGCTGGGCCATGTGTGGCAACATCAACACGGGCAATGGGTAAGGCTAAGGGGGGCTTTTAGCTGGGCGGCTGAATATACCTATAAATTAGATAAAGAGGCGCTAACAGATTATTCCCTGGAGCAGCAGGCCTCCATTTTAGCGGATTACTGGCTGTTATTGGTTTATGGTATAGACGCGTGGTCCTACTACCAAAGGTCCGGGCGGATGGGGAAATACAGAGGTACAGAAAGTAGCCGTGAAGTTCCGGTGCTGTATCGCAAAATAGTCACAGGGAAGGTGAGAACAACGCTATGAGAAAATGTTTGTTAGCCGCTGCCGTGCTCTTGCTGGCCGGGTGTCCTGGTCCGGGCGACAGAATGGTGCCGCGTCAGCCTGCAGAAGTCGTGGCCAAAGGTAATATTGTTTGCGTGGTGTCTCCGCTTGGCAGCGGCGAGCGCATAACGGCCGTACAAATTAACGAAGGGCATGGGAACGTGCAGTACAAGACTTTCGATGATGCTCCAGTTTATGTCGCGAAGGGAGACTGTCTGCCAGCCTTTGGTTTTACCTTCTCTCCCGGCAAAAAATACTCAGCCGCTTACGATGTAAAATCTGATAATTCTTCCTCTTATCTGGTCACCGCAGAGTTTTCTGTCACGGAGAACGCTTCCGGCGGAATAAGTATTCAGCACCCGAATTAGTGCTTACTCTCTGAATTGATCCCAGCAACATAAAGCCCTGGCAGTAAGGCCAGGGCTTTTCAGGCTGCTACTTCGTATAGAACTTGTAGGTTGCCGTGTAAGGCACTTTCAGCGCCGCGACGAAGGTCGCCGGGTCGCAAACCGTGGGGCCGATTACGCCGTCGCGAGTGTCCACGCGCTGGATGCTGCTCACGTTGGCAAACAGGCCTGGCTGCGCTTCGGAAGCACCGGTCAGCAGCAGTCATGGAATCGAGTTTTTATCTTTCGACGGGCGAGTGGCGCTTAGCGCGCCGGCCACCATTTTGCCGTCCTGCATGCCTGGCCCGCAGTTCGGACTAGTGTGCACGTGGAAGCCGTGAATGCCCGGCGGCAGGCCTTTCAGGGTACCGGCTCCGATCTAGCAGTGGCGCTGGGGAACGACGTAAATCAACATCTCTGATATGAATAAAATCCCAATTAAGAAATCTGAATTCAGACTCTTAATAAGGTACAACACTTACACAGTGGCTAACGACTGTTTATCATGCCTGGCTACCGGGATGGTAGAGACCAAAATATACAAGGACGTGATTTATGTCGGCATTGCAATTTCCCTGCAAGATATTTGAAACCCAGAAAAAGATGGATGACAAAAACGCCAAA
>AKXM01000042.1 GCA_000277545.1 Enterobacter sp. Ag1
GTCTTCAGCCTCGCTGAGTATACTGATGATCTGTTCGTCGGAAAAACGCTTCTTCATGGGGATGTCCTCATGTGGCTTATGAAGACATTACTAACATCGCGGTGTATTAATCAACGGGGAGCAGGTCAAACATCTATGGATATGCGCTTAGTGCAGGTCAACGGGTATCAGTTCGGCTTCAGAATGTCTGGGATGCAATACACAACAATGACAAACTGCACAGCAGAAAACTGCACTCCAATGGCCGGAGAAACTGTTAGTTATGCGTTTGATTTTGTTAATCCTTACTGCATAGTGATGAATACTTGCGCAACGGAAGAGTGTGTCGGTGGGCAACTAAGGGCTACAGTTCAAGGAAATCCATCGTTTAGGCCATCCCTGATTGTGAACGGATATCTGCCAATATCACAACATAACCCACTTGCTCCCACCCCCATAATCAACATAGATAATGCTGGATTGATTGAATCTAGCGTAGTTATAAATGGCGGGGATTGGGCAATATCTCCTTCTGCACCAAACTTAACAGTACCAAGAGCTAGCGGATCAGGCCAAAAAGTCAGACTCATAGGTGTCAATGGATCTCCGAAATCAACATGGAACATCGCTGCCGGGGCTGATGTTCAGGAATTCTGATTTACACTCGTTGACATAGAAGCCATATGAAACTAACCTGCCAGAAATATTTAACTTTCTGGCAGTTTTATGTCTAAAAAAACAAATATAATTCACAGCCTTACATCTCTTAGAATGCTTGCGGCACTAGGTGTTTTTGTGAGTCATCTCGGGATTTTGTCGTTATCCTCGATACCTCAGTTTCACGAAGTATCCCGTTACTTCTTTAACGGTTATGTTGGGGTAACTTTCTTCTATATACTTTCAGGGTTTATTATTAACTACAGCTTCAACAAAAACATAGCAAGTGGAGAGTTCAGTAAAAAAGATTTCATTGTCCACAGGCTGGCACGGTTGTTCCCTGTGCATTTAGTGTCATTGTTATGTGTGCTTTTTTTATTTGGATATACAGCAAACTTTGAGGCCGTAAATAAAGAGGCATTGGTTTACAATTCACTATTGCTTCATGCTTTCATTCCAGACGTTAAGTATTACTTCTCTTTTAACCCTGTTTCATGGAGCATTTCATGTGAAATGTTCTTCTATGCTTGCTTCTGCTTGCTCGTAAAAGTAAAAACTAGATACCTTGTGTTTGTTTTGTTTGCTATTTTAGCAATCAGCATCTACTCAATGATAAATCCATTATTTAACGTTACCCCTCATTGGTTGTTTTACATTAATCCATTCTTTAGAATTGGTGATTTTATAATTGGCGTTATAATTTGTAGGGTTTTCATAGATAACCCTGTGAAGCCAAAGGTTAGCGTATGCAGTGCTATGGAGGTTCTATCTTTGGCGTCCCTTGCATTGACTATTTATCTCGCAACAAATCATATCTCAAACATGAATGTTAAATATGATTTATTGTATATTCCATGCATGGCTTTCATAGTTATCGCGTTCTCATTTAATAATGGATTTATCTCTAAGCTGTTATCTGGAAGATATTTCATTCTTCTTGGTGAAGCTTCATTTTCATTCTATATGTTTCACTGGATGGTCATATCTAAGCTCATAGAAATCATTAACCCTGAAAAAGATGATGCAATATCCGTTATTACGTATATTTTTGCGTGCCTGGCGCTATCAATAGCAATTTCAATAGTTTCATTTAAATTTATTGAAATGCCAGCCAACAGATTAATTAGAGCCGCGTGGTCGAAATTATCTTCAAGAGAAAAGAAGGCTGAAAGCGCAGCCTGATGTACTCACCTTTACCAATAATGGATAGTCAGGATTCCTGCCGCCGACCGCACAAACAGCCCACTCAGGTGGGTTTTTCCTTCATCCTCATGGGGTATGCGTGGGGCAAAAAATTAGCGCAAAACAACTCAGGCAGGGAATGGGTTCGATTTGTCTTAAGCTAATGCTCTGTTGTGATGGTATTTTATTAGAGGTGATTTGGTGGCACTGTGGGGGCATTTTCATGCCTGGAGGCAGAAATGTGGACACAAAAAAGGCTTTGCTTGCCCTTATTTGTATTAAAACGTTTTTTGCTAAATAACTGTTCTGTATCTAAGTACCAGATTTTAAGCTTTTCGAGCCTCCAATCACATAAATAGATATTATTGTTCTATATTAATTTCTATGCTGAAATCATTTTCTTAACATGTAAATTAATGTCTGGGTACATAAAACTCAGTTTTTTGAATAAAACGATTGACTTATGAATGCTTGCCTGAGTGCGTTTACTGTGTGATAATGCCCGCCCTGCTGTATGTCAAGTCAACGGAAATCAATGACAATGTCAACCATCGACATAAAAAAAAGAACCCCGCAAGCAGTCCTGGCAGCAATTGGCTTAGCATTAACTTTGCGGGCTTTCTTCCCTGGGATAGTCAGTAGCGACGCGATTGATCAATACCAGCAAGCGACCAGTTTTATTTTCAGTGATTGGCACCCTCCAATAATGAGCTTTATTTGGTCAGTTGTTAACGACTGGATACCAGGCCCATTTGGAATGCTGTTACTTGAGTGCATTTTGTACTGGGGTGGGTTATTTCTTCTTTCTTTATCCATTCCACAATCGCATAGAAAACTTTCTTTAGCGGTTATAGTTGCTGGCTTCATGCCATTCACCGTTGGTACGCTTAGTCACATATGGAAAGACGTACTTCATGGAGTCATGTGGTTATTTGCTGTTGGTATTATTGGATTGTATTCCTACTTAGATAATGAAAAGGACAGAAGAATTAAAAAACTGCTGCTTGCATCGGGGGTAATGTTAGCTGCGGGAACCATGGTTCGATTTAATGCAATTTTTGGTTTGCTCCCTTTGGTATGGCTTCTTTTTAGCAAGATAACTATTCAATCCTGGAAAAAGTGGTTGATAATACTTATCTTATTCCCAGCATGCACCATTCTATTAACGTCGGTATTTAATTACGGTTTTCTTAATGCGGCAAAGGGCAGGGCTTATCAATCATTAATAGTCTTTGATATTGGAGGGATATCTCATTTCTCTGGTAAAGATTACTTCAAAGAGAATTGGTCTAATTCTGAAAGTGATAAAGTAACATCAATTTGCTACAACTCAAAAGCATGGGATGTATATGCATGGGGTGAATGCAAGTATGTGCTTAGCGATATTCAGGCATCAGGAGCATGGGCAGATGGAACCTTATTGAAAAAATGGGTTACTGCAATCTACAATGAACCTGGTGCATACCTGCATCACCGATATGAAAACTTCATGATTTTATTGTGGAATCCTAATTTAATATTAGGTGGCCAAACTGCAGATAATGATCTGGGTTTTAAATTTGAAAAAACAGGTATGTTCAGAACTCTTGAGGTGACAACTAATCTACTAAAAGACAGTTTTGTTTTCAAACCTGGTTTTTGGCTTTTAGCATCTTTTTTGTTTTCTATATATGGGTTGTTTGCCAAAAAATGTTTTACAAGGGATATGTTTCTGGCATTAAATGCATCAAGTTTCTTATACCTTCTTGCATACCTTTTTGTTGGTGTAGCTTCTGACTTTAGATACGCATATTGGTCAATACTGGCAACGTCAGCGAGCATTCCTTTTATTATGCTTTCTATAAAAACAAATAAATCATATTAACGAGGTTGTAATGTATTATCGTGGTCAACATGTAGCATTAATCGTTCCCTGTTACAATGAAGAGGCGGCGATAGAGTCCGTAATTCACGGATTTCGTGATGCTATGCCAGAGATTGATGTTTACGTTTTTGATAACAATTCAAGTGATCGCACTACACTTGTTGCTTCCAGCGCTGGAGCAAAAGTAGTTTCTGTGCAACTTCCTGGAAAGGGGAATGTTGTACGAAGAATGTTTGCCGATGTTGATGCTGACATCTACGTGATGGTCGATGGGGATGCAACATATGATGCAAGCGCAGTTCAGTCTCTTGTTGACAAGCTTCTTGATAACCGACTAGATATGGTCGTCGGGTGTAGGGAAACCAAAGAAGAAATTGCTGGAGAGGCATACAGACGCGGCCACCAATGGGGTAATTATTTACTAACTCAAAGCGTTGTTAAAATATTCGGTGGAAACTTTACTGATATGCTTTCAGGATATCGGGTATTCACACGTAGATATGCTAAGTCTTTTCCGGCGCTTTCCAATGGTTTTGAAATTGAAACAGAACTTACAGTTCATGCGTTAGAACTTCGCATGCCATATGGTGAGATAATGACATCGTATGGGGCTCGTCCAGAAGGATCTGTGAGTAAATTGTCTACGTATCGAGATGGGTGGAGGATATTAAAAACAATTGGTCGACTATATATAAGTGAACGCCCATTTTCTTTCTTTGGAATTTTTGCTTTGATCATGGCAATGGTTTCGCTAGTGTTGGGATTCCCAATATTAACTGAATATCTTCAAGTAGGATTAGTTCCCAGGCTGCCAACGGCTGTGTTGGCAGCCTCTATCATGATAGCAGCTGCATTGTCGTTCGTTTGCGGTTTGGTTCTGGATAATGTCACAAGAGGGCGTCATGAAATGAAGCGGCTGGTCTACCTTGGTATTGCTCTTCCAGATACCAGAGAAGATAAATGAGAAAAGTTCTGAGAGAATTTTTTTTCTTCGGAATTAGTGGGGTATTCGGTTTCTTGATCGATACCTCGGTGCTTTACATGTTGCGTGAGTTCCTCGGGCCGTATGCAGCTCGAGGATTCTCATTTTTCTGCGCAGTTATTGTGACATGGCTATTCAATAGAAGGATCACATTTAAGGAAAATAGCTCTGGCATGAAGCCGCAAAGCGAATTTGTATCATACCTCGCGTTAATGCTGGCAGGCGGAGTGGTAAATTATGGTCTTTATAGTTGGCTTATATCCTCTTATAAATTAGTTAATGAAAATCCGATTATAGGCGTAGCTGCTGGGAGCATTGCAGGAATGTTAGTAAATTTGATTACTTCAAGGCTAGTACTATTCCGGAAAAAGTCGGACCGTTAATTAGCAAAAATATCATTTGCATAAATTAAAGATGCTTTAAAATATAGCCCACTCAGGTGGGCATTTTGTCATCTGTACCTGCTGGGCATCCAAGGAAAAAATTAGCACAAAGCAACTCAACACCGGTGCTGGTGAGGGTTGGCTTGCGCTAATGCCGTGCGCCATCTTCATGGCATGGGGCACTGATGGGACAAAAAACTAGCGCGAGGTTGCGTGAACTTCCCAACAGTCCAAACACTCTCGCGCTAAATCTCTGTCTTAAACGTGATGTTTCCTGTTCTTTCTCTATCTTACAATTTAACTCCTCATATGATGAACATGCAGGTTTAGTGCATGGGCTGATTGATTTCAGACAGGAGCAAGCCTTGTTTGCTCTTGTCTGGTATTTGACCGTGCGTTGTATTTTTGCCCCGCCTTTGACTCTTTCATTCATCCAGCTTGTGTCTTATCTGCACGTTAAGCGACGCACATCCGCGTTTTCACAACGTTAGTATGTTAAGTAAAATAGCGTTTTAACGCTAATCCCTGCCTGATACCCTTATTTATTTGACGTCAAAAGTAATTTCACTGCACTATCAGGACGATACCTTCAAGACACCGGAAGGGATTTCCGGTCTAAATGGGAGCGTCCTGTCAGCCTATGACCCCGCAACAAAAGCTAGAAGAACATTACGAGACATTAACCCCCGAGCTGCAGCGGGCGGCAGAGTTGAGCCTGCATAACATGAAGGACTTAATTGCGCTTTCGATGCGGGCATTTGCCACACGCATTGGCGTCAAGCCCGCCACGCTGCTGCGCCTGGCTCAGCGTCTGGGCTATGTCGGCTGGGGAGAGTTCAAAGCCGCCGTTATTCAGGAGCTTGGCCTCAATATTGAAACCCATCAGGCAAGGGCCGAAAAGCTGGTCGATAAGGGCAGCACGGCGTCGCTCTATCAGGAAGTGTTTGACGCCCATGCGGCAAATCTATCCCATACCGAGGCTGAAAATCCGCAGGCAATGGAACAGGCGGTTGATGTCCTGGATGCGGCCGAACATGTTTATGTGTGCGGCTTTCGGGCCAGCTATTCGGTGGCCTACACGCTGTTCTATATCTATCGCCTGTTTAATAAGAACGTGTCGCTTATCGACGGCCAGGCGAGCAATTACGAAATTTTCACCCGCGAACTGACGCCCAAAGATGTGGTGTTGATGATAGGATTTGCCCCTTACTCGCGTGAGTCGCTGGACGTGCTGGGCGCGGCGCGGCAGGCCGGAAGCAAAATTGTTGCGCTGACAGACTCTCCACTCTCCCCACTCGCGAAACACGCCGCCAGCACGCTTTATTTCTCCGCGCACAGCCCGTCGTTCTTTCCTTCCGTAGTCTCGGCCATGGGCATTGCCGAGTGCTTGCTGGCGATGCTGGTGGCTAAACACGGAGACAGGGCGGTACAGAAAATTGCCAGCGCAGAGCGTTTCCTGCTGGATTCCGGGGCGTGGGTGAAGCCGGTTCGTTGAAATAAGGGGCAGCTTTGCCCCTTGCATGATTAACGCTGAATAAGATAGCGAATGGTGGGGCCGTCCTGCTGAATATCCAACACCGTGTAGCCGTGGTTTTTGGCGTCCAGCGGGATGTTATTGATGGACTGCGGGCAGTCGCTGATCACTTCCAGGATCTCGCCTTTTTTCAGCTGCGGCATCGCCTCCAGCGTGGCAACAGCCGGGTAAGGGCAAGGCTCACCTACCATGTCCAGGCGGTAATCCGGGACAATGTTCTGACTCATGCGGTTTCTCCTGTTGTGGTGCCGATAGCCTGGTTTTTACGGCGAAAGAAGCGTTTTTCCCAGCCGACAATCAGCAGATAAGCGACGAGCAGCATCAGGTAAGTCACCAGCAGCCCGCCCAGTGGCCCAAAGGTATTCAGCAGGTTGACTTTATCCCAGCTGGTGGCCAGCGCCGGAGAAATATCATCCCAGAACCAGGCCAGCAGCGTAGAGCCAATCACGTTGCCGAGACCGACCCACCAGTAGTGAACCTGACCTTCAACCGCGCGATACATCCAGCCCGTTTCGCAGCCTCCGGCCAGCACGATACCAAAGCCAAACAACAGCCCGCCGATGATGGCGTTTGGCCCTGCCCACATGATTTTGGCTTCTACGCCAAGCTGAACATAGCTAAAGATGCCAATGGCGCTGACCGCCATCCCCAGAATAATTGCTTTGGCCATCTGGGTTCGGCCGGTGATCCACATGTCGCGGAAGGCGGAGGTGAAGCAAATCTGTGCGCGTTCGATAAGCAGGCCAAAGCCGACGCCAAACAGCATGGCGAGGCCGAGTTTTGGCTGGTTTATGGCGGTGAAACCCGCCCAGCCGAGCATGCCGATAAACACCAGCATTCCCATACGGAAACGGCGCTTAGCGCGATCCGGCTGCTGGGTGAGCGGGGAGGCAGCGGAGACTTTTTGCAGCTTGACCGGAATGCGGAACATCGGCAGCAGCGTGAAGCGCGCGCCAAACCAGCAGCCGATGGCGGTGGCAAGGGCGAAGAACCAGGCGTGCAGCGAAAACTGTGGGATCCCGGTAAAGAACGCCGCGAGGTTGCAGCCCATTGCCAGTCGTGCGCCGAAGCCAGCAATGATCCCGCCGAGCACGGCCTGAATGATGCGGATGCGGTGCTGGGGCAAACGAAGCTTGACGTTATTGGCCCACAGGGCCGCGGCGAAACAGCCGCCAAACATGCCGATGATCATCATGCCGTCGATACGGGTTAGCGGGCTGCCGTCGAGGTGAATTAGCTTGTAGTAACCCCATTCTTCGGCGTGAATGCCCATCAGCTGCAGGAGCTGGCCGCCCCAGCGGGTGAATTCGCCGGTGACGGCCCAGAAGGTACCGGTGATGCCAAAGTAATAGGTGGAGAGGATCCCGGCCGCGATCACCGCGGGCATTGGTTTCCAGAAGGTTACCAGGTATTGGTGTTTAAAGGAGTGCCAGGTCATTGTTTTCGCCTCTGAACTCAGAAGAACGTGCCGCGAAGGGCAAAAGAAGGCGCCATCATACGCCCATCTTTTGGGCTTAACAGGCTGAAAAGACGAAAAAACAATCTGGATCAATTTTTGTGCCCCAGGCGGAATTGCTGGCAGGCATCGGGCTTTAATGCCAGAATTATTTTTTCTCCGCAGTCAGGATAGACGATGAAGAAGCTTTTAGTATTGGCGGCGCTGGTAGCACTGGGCGGCTGCACCGAGATCAGAGATTATAAGCAGGTCGTTCGTACCGAAGCACCGGCGGGTATGGCGGGCTACTGGCAGTCCAGCGGGCCACAGAGCGAGCTGGTTAGCCCGGAGGCGATTGCTTCGCTGGTGGTCACGCCGCAGGGCGATACGCTGGATTGCCGCCAGTGGCAGCGGGTGATTGGGGTTCCGGGTAAGCTGACGCATTTGTCTGGCGATCTGCGTAATGTCACCGTCAAGCGCGAGATTTACGACATCGGCCTAAACGGCGACACGCTGGAGTACGCCGGGATGACGTTGAAGCGTGTGGATCGTTTGACGCCGGAATGCGCTGATTTCCTGGCTAAAAATCCTTTAGATAGCCAACTGTCGAAAGGCTAAGGGAGAATGCCTCTCACTCCAGAGAGGTGAGAGGGCTGGTGCTCAACGCTGTAGCTACGATTTCATTCGCTTACTTTTTTGAGGCTGTCTTGTAGTGACCAATAAGTTCTATGGAGGAACGGCTAAGCTTCCGTTCACTTCAAGTCCTAATTCCTATGTAGCTTCTGAGCTGGTGAACGTCTCAGGGGAGTCACCGTCACTCCCCTGAGAATCCGGACTCCCGGCCAAATAAATCGACCGCGTGAGCGGCAAACCTCCGTTTTATCTCCCAGTTCTGGATCGGCTGAGATGCGTTCCCGACGCTCTCAGCCTCCGGCCGTTCCCGACGGCCGGACCCTGGCCAGTCGGAGAGAAAACGGAGGCGATTTAAGCCGGAACCGTGCCTCGCTTCAATCCC